>NZ_BMXN01000004.1 GCF_014651775.1 Vreelandella hamiltonii | reverse complement strand
TATGTTGGGCATGGCACTGTCTGGGTGAATGGCGATAATGGCTATATTGCCATGCAGGTCAGTGGGTTAGAAGTGCTTCCGGGGGCCGGTCTCACGGATTCAGGAATGAAGAAAAAAAGTGGGGGGGGGGGGGAGCCCCCCCATAAAAATGAATCACCCCGCCAAAGAGGAATTTAATTTTATTAGCCGCGCCCAGTCAATATCACCACTTTCCAAACAAAAATCAGCAATAAATTCTTGCGTGAACTTATTTACCATTCGACTATAAGCTTCTTGAAATTCATCATTTCGCTCGCGCGCTTTATGACCAAGAGGCTCTATCAGCTCAACATATAAATCAGCATCACCGGAGATAAACTCCCAAAATCGCTGGCCACAATACTTAACATAATCACCCTTATCAGGATTATTATCTCTCCCATAACAACAGCCGTTAACAGCAATGATATTAAGACCAGACTGGCTAGTTCTCAATGTTCGTTGCGCGGTTCTAAAATTTGACTTCATCTGACCTATTTGTGAACTATTCGCCCAGTTAGGCCCTGACTTTATTGCAACAATGTAACGCCGACCATCATGATCAAACTCAAGATCCACACCAGGTATACCTGATTTCCAGCCACCGTATGTCTGTCCATTAATAAATATAGCCAACCCTTCCAGCCAATCACCAAACAGGGTTTCTTCATTTGATGAAATATGCGCCTCCAAAATCCCCCTCACAATTTGCTCAGCTGTTTGAGCATTTTTTGCTCTAAAAAGATAAGGGTTCTTCCTTTTTAACACACCTTTAAGCTTGAGACGCGCAAGACGATCAATCCTCTTTTTATGAAATGACCCAATATTTTCCGAAACATAATCTGCAACGTCATCAAGACTCAAAGATTTCATAATTCACTCTCATGTAAGCTACTAATTAAGACTCAACACATCCTGCATATCATAACAGTCGTTATTTTTATCAGAGACCCAGCGTGCCGCCCGCACGGCCCCTTTGGCGAAGGTCATGCGGCTGGACGCCTTGTGGGTAATTTCGATGCGCTCGCCTTCGGTGGCGAACATCACCGTGTGCTCACCGACGATATCGCCTGCCCGCACGGTAGCAAAACCGATCTCTTTATCGGTACGCGGGCCGCACTGCCCCACGCGCTCGAAAACGCCGTGCTCCTTCAAGGTGCGCCCCAGGCTCTCCGCCACCACTTCGCCCATCTTGATGGCCGTTCCGGACGGCGCATCGACCTTATGGCGGTGGTGAGACTCGATCACTTCGATGTCGTAGCCTTCGTCGCCCAACGCCTTGGCCGCCGTTTCCAGCAGTTTCAGGGTCAGGTTCACGCCGACGCTCATGTTGGGTGCAAATACCATCGCTACGCGGTCGCGGTAGCTGTCCAGCTCGGCCAGCTCGTCATCGTTCATGCCGGTCGTACCGATCACGATGCGCTTGCCGTGCTCGGCACAAAACGCCAGGTTCGCCAGCGTCACCTTGGGCGCCGTGAAGTCGATCAGCACGTCGAAGTCGTCCACGATGGCCGCCAACGAGTCCACCGCCACCACTCCCCGCTTGCCTACGCCTGCCAGCTCGCCGATATCCGCCCCCGCCAGCGAACTGCCCGGCTCGACGATTCCCCCGGCCAGCTGGGCACCGGCATCCTGTTCTATGGCGTTGACTAAGGTGCGGCCCATACGGCCAGCTACGCCCACAATGGCAATTCGGGTCATGGGAACTCCTGTGCGTGTGCCGTTCGGCATCAGCGAGAAACAAAAAAGGTGGCCGCGATTATAGCAGACCACCTGACGGGATGCGGTGCTGACGGAAGCACGGCGGATGGCGCTCAGTTCTCCCAGACGATCTCCAGCGGCTCATCTTTCGCCATGCGCACCAGATGGCTTTCCACCACGCCTTCCAGCTGGTCCAGATGCTCTTCTTCGAGGGTTTCGATGGAGACGACCAGGCGCTCGGGCTCCGCGTGCATCAGGCAGGTGCCGCTGGCAAACACGATTTTGGCATGCTGCTCGCCCTGCTCCACCTCCAGCTTGTGGGCCCAGTGCTTGCACAACCGGTTGATCAATCTTGCCCCAGACGGGGTGGCAATCTCGGCGCGAGATAACGGCATACGCCCTACTCCTGTTCGATGACGGCTCAGCTCCCAAGCCTAAAGCCCGCCCTGCCAACCGCCAAGTGACCAATGAGAATTTACTGCAACGATACGTTCGCTTTCCTGCAAGCGCTGCCGCCTAACGCTGCCAACGCTTCGCCCCTCGGCGCCCCTCCAGTGTGGCCAGGCCCACGCCGCCCAGCAAAAAGGGCAAGGCCATCAGGAAGCCGCTGGACACGGGCAGCCCGAACAGCCACGCATCGGCCAGCACCGGCCAGGCCAGCGCGATGTATTCGAACGGGGCCAGCCGCGACACTTCGGCGTAACGCAACGCCAGCGTCATGGCGATATGCGCCGCGCCGCCGAACAAACCGGAAAGCACCAGCAGCCCGAACTGCCGTGTATCCAGCGCCGCCCACCCCAGCGGCAGGGTCAGCAGCCCGGCCAGCGCCGAGACCACGATAAAATAGAACGCGATGGACGCCGCCGTTTCCGTGCGGGAAATACGCCGTACCGTGAGCAGAGCCCCCGCCGTCAGCAGCGCGCTCAGCGCCCCCAGCCCATACCCCAACAGCGAGCCCTGCCCACTACTCCCCAGCACCTGGGGCATTACCAGCACGCCCACCCCGCAAAGCGCCAGACCAAACGCCCCAGCACGATAGAACGAAAAGCGCTCCCCCAGCAGCAGCACTCCCCCCAACGCCATGAAGACCGGCGTCAATTGCGCCAGCAGTGTGGTTTCCGCCACCGGCAGCAGCGCCACCGTGGCAAACGAAGCAAACATGGCCGCCGCCCCCAGCCCTGAGCGCAGCGCGTGCCCCAACGGCCGCCGCGTCGCCAGCCCGTGCGGAAACTCTTGGCGCAGCACCAGAAACACCACGATGGGCAGCAACGCAAACAGCGAGCGAAAAAACACCGACTGCCCCACGGGCACCGCATCACTGACGGCCTTGATACACACCAGCATGCCGGTGAACAGCACCCCCGACAGCACCCGCAACACGATCCCCAAACCAGGGCGATCCATGGCCTCCGTGGTCATCCGGCTACATTCCTTTTTCGTTAGGCTGGCGGCAAATATCTTCGTTTGAGCCATTCTGACCCAACCCACCATTAGCTGCCTAATAAAAACACCGCGTGCTCAGGGCATGCAAAAGAGCCAGAGCGAACGCTTCCGAAACCAGAGGCAGATACAAAGACGCCCCGGCACGTTACCGTGCCGGGGCGTCCTTGGTCGTCAGGCCGTAACCTTTACGGCTTCATCTCTTCGAAGAACTTCTTCACGCTATCGAAGAAGCCGGTCTTCTTCGGCGAGTGGCTGTGGCTGTTGCTGCCATCGAAGCTCTCTTGCAGCTGGCGAAGCAGGTCTTTCTGCTCGTCGTTGAGGTTGACGGGCGTTTCCAGCACTACCTTGCACAGCAGGTCGCCGGGGGCGCCGCCACGAACGGGCTTCACGCCTTTGCCGCGCAGGCGGAAGAGCTTGCCGGTCTGGGTTTCCGGCGGGATCTTCAGCTTCACGCGCCCATCCAGCGTCGGCACTTCTAGCTCGCCTCCCAGCGCGGCGTCCACGAAATTGATCGGCACGTCGCACTGAAGGTGTTTGCCGTCGCGGCGGAAGATATGGTGAGGCTTGATGGACACCTGTACGTACAGGTCGCCCGCTGGGCCGCCATTCACGCCGCTTTCGCCTTCGCCATTGAGGCGAATGCGATCACCGGTATCGACACCCGGCGGAATTTTCACCGAGAGAGTACGGGTTTCGCGTACACGCCCTTCGCCATTACATTTGTGGCACGGCACTTTGATGTGCTGGCCGCTACCATGGCATGTGGGGCAGGTCTGCTGAACCGCAAAGAAGCCCTGCTGCATGCGTACCTGGCCATGGCCGTGACACGTGGGGCAGGTTTCCTTGGAGGAGCCTGGCTCGGCACCGCCACCGTCACAGCGGTCACATTCGATATGGCGCGGAACGCGAATATCCACCGTGGTACCGGCCACGGCGCTTTCGAGGTCCAGCTCCAGGTTGTAGCGCAGGTCGGACCCTCGCGCGGGCGCATTGGGGCCCCGCCGACGGCCACCGCCACCCCCGAAGATGTCGCCGAACACATCGCCAAAAATATCGCCAAAATCACCGGCTCCGCCGCCGAAGCCGCCGCCACCAAAGCCACCGCCCTGGCCATCCACACCGGCATGACCAAACTGGTCATAGGCGGCGCGCTTTTCGCCGTCGCTCAAGACTTCGTAGGCTTCAGACACCTCACGGAATTTTTCCGCTGCGGTGTTATCGTCCGGGTTTCGATCAGGGTGGAATTTTTGCGCCAGACGGCGATAGGCCTTTTTGATCTCTTTCTGATCGGCCCCTTTTTCGACACCCAGGACTTCGTAATAATCGCGCTTGGACATGGGTCCTACGCCTCCTGGTTAGCTACGCACTATTGGCGTCTCGGCCGCGGAAACAGCAACGCGGGAGTTGCCTCCCGCGTCACCGCTTTCCTTGGCAGAAAGAGGTGGGTTACTGCTTCTTCTGCTCGTCGTTGACTTCTTCGTACTCGGCGTCAACCACGTCGTCGTCCTGCTTGGCGTTGGTGCTTTCCGCGCCTTCTGCGCCTGCCTGCTGGGCAGCGTCTGCCTGCTCGGCGTACATCTTCTGCGCCAGTTGGCCGGAGGCTTCGGTCAGCGCATCCAGTTTCTTCTGGATGTTGTCCTGGTCATCGGTCTTGACCGCTTCTTCCAGTTCGGCGATGGCCGTCTCGATGGCTTGTTTCTCGTCATCGGTGGCCTTGTCGCCCGCTTCCTGCACGGTCTTGCGAGTGGCGTGAATCATGCCGTCCGCCTGGTTGCGCAGTTGCACCAGCGCTTCGAACTTCTTGTCTTCGTCGGCGTGGGCTTCGGCGTCGCGAACCATCTGCTCGATCTCTTCGTCCGTCAGGCCGCTGGACGCCTTGATCACGATGGACTGCTCTTTGCCCGTCGCCTTGTCCTTGGCCGATACGTTCAGGATACCGTTGGCATCCAGATCGAAGGCCACTTCGATTTGCGGTACGCCACGCGGTGCCGGCGGAATGTCGGAGAGGTCGAAACGACCCAGCGACTTGTTCTGCGACACTTGTTTGCGCTCGCCCTGCACGACGTGAATGGTCACCGCCGTCTGGTTGTCATCCGCCGTCGAGAAGGTTTGAGTCTTCTTGGTGGGGATGGTGGTGTTCTTGTCGATCAGCGGCGTCATGACGCCACCCATGGTTTCGATACCCAGGGTCAGCGGCGTCACGTCCAGCAGCAGAACGTCTTTCACGTCGCCGCCCAGTACGCCACCCTGAATCGCGGCACCTACGGCGACGGCTTCATCGGGGTTGACGTCTTTACGGGCTTCTTTACCGAAGAAGTCTGCCGCTTTCTTCTGAACCATCGGCATGCGGGTCTGGCCGCCGACCAGGATCACTTCGTCGATTTCAGACGCGGACAGGCCAGCATCTTTCAGAGCCGTTTTGCATGGCTCGAGAGAGCGCTGCACCAGGTCTTCTACCAGCGACTCCAGCTTGGCACGGGTCACCTTGACGTTCAGGTGTTTCGGGCCTGTGTTGTCTGCCGTGATGTACGGCAGGTTGACGTCGGTCTGCTGAGCGCTGGAAAGCTCGATCTTGGCTTTCTCGGCGGCTTCCTTCAGACGCTGCATGGCCAGGTTGTCGCCCGACAGGTTGATGCCGCTGTCGGTTTTGAACTGGTCGACCAGATAGTTGATCAGCGCCAGGTCGAAATCTTCACCGCCCAGGAAGGTGTCACCGTTGGTGGCCAGTACTTCGAACTGGGTTTCACCGTCGACATCGGCGACTTCGATGATGGAGATATCGAAGGTACCGCCGCCCAGGTCGTAGACCGCGATGGTCTTGTCACCACGAGACTTGTCCATGCCGTAGGCAAGCGCTGCGGCAGTCGGCTCGTTGATGATGCGCTTGACGTCCAGACCGGCAATACGGCCCGCATCTTTGGTGGCCTGACGCTGGCTGTCGTTGAAGTAGGCCGGAACGGTGATGACCGCTTCGGTCACCGGCTCGCCGAGGTAGTCTTCGGCGGTCTTCTTCATCTTCTTCAGCACTTCGGCGCTGACCTGCGGGGGAGCCATCTTCTTGCCTTTGACTTCTACCCACGCGTCACCGTTGTCGGCTTCGGCAATCTTGTACGGCACCATCTTGATGTCTTTTTGAACGACGTCGTCCTTGAAACGACGACCGATCAGACGCTTGATGGCGTAAAGGGTGTTTTCCGGGTTGGTCACGGCCTGACGCTTGGCCGCCTGACCTACCAGCGTTTCGCCGTCATCGGTGTAGGCAATGATGGAAGGCGTGGTACGACCGCCTTCGGCGTTTTCAATGACTTTAGCGCTGTCACCATCGAGCACGGCCACACAAGAGTTAGTGGTGCCCAGGTCGATACCAATAATGCGTCCCATAGCAAAAACCTCGAATTCGGTTGAAACAAAAAACTAGTGGTTTACGCCGTCAAAACTGTTTAAGGCGTTTGCGAGCATTCTCGCGAGTTGCCCTTTATTTGGGGGCCGCCTGGCGCATTTCAAGGGCTTTTTTTCTGCAATGCGTCATCCCATCAACCGGCTTTCTGGCTGACCACCACCATCGCGGGACGCACCAGACGGCCATTCAGGGAGTAACCCTTCTGCATGACGTCCATTACCGTGTTGGGCTCCAGCTCGGGATTGGGCACCATGGCCATGGCTTCATGCATCTGCGGGTCGAAGGGTTCGCCCTGGGGCTCGATGCTTTCGACGCCAAACTTGGCCAGCACGCCCAGCTGCATCTTCAGAGTCATGGAGACGCCTTCACGATGCACGTCGGAAGCGTCTTCCTGCATGCTTTCCAGGGCTTTCTCCAGGCTGTCCACGACGGGCAGCAGTTCCTTGACGAACTTCTCCAGCGCAAACTTGCGCGCCTTTTCGGCCTCTTGCTCGGCGCGACGGCGCACGTTCTGTGCTTCAGCGGCGGCGCGCAGGGCCTGGTCCTTGGCCTGGGCCAGGCTCTGCTCCAGCTCTTCTACCTGGGCGGCCAGCACATCGGCTTCAGGGTTGCCTACGCTGCCATCGAGCACTGCTTCGTCTTCGATCAGCCCTTCCAGCTCGCCTTCTACCAGGCGTTCTTCTGCCGTTGGCTCCGTGACTTCGGCTTCCTGCTCCTGACGCGCCAGCTCTTCATCCAACGGGGTTTGCGGTTCTTTAGCCATGCCTTGCTCCTGAAATACGTAGCGGTGCCGTTGGCGGCCACCTGAGTTGATTCGCGGGATTTAGACCACGGATAAAAGCTATATGGGGGCCATCAAAGCCATCTCAAGAGGGGCATTGAAGTGAGTTATCGACTACTGTATAAAACAACAATTATTGGATAAGCATCCAGCATTCGGGATGCACCGCCTCAGGAGGCCTCATGCTGACACAGCTAGCGATCCAGGATTACGCGATTGTTGACCGCCTTGAACTCGACCTCAGCCGTGGCATGACCGCTATCACGGGGGAAACCGGGGCGGGTAAATCCATCTTGCTGGGCGCGCTGGGGCTCTGCCTGGGCGAGCGTGCCGACGCAGGCAGCGTGCGCCACGGCTGCGAGCGCACCGACCTTTCCGCCCGCTTCGACATTCAACACCTGCCTGCCGCCATCGAGTGGCTGCAGGCCCGGGAACTGCCTACCGACGAGTGCCTGTTACGCCGCGTCGTTACCGCCAGCGGGCGCTCCAAAGCATGGATCAACGGCCACCCGGCCACCATTGCCGACCTGAAATCGCTGGGCGAACAGCTGATTCAAATCCATGGCCAGCACGCCCACCAGGCGCTCATGCGCGAAGAAACCCACTTGGCGCTGCTGGATGACTACGCCGGGCTTCGCGAGCGCAGCCAGCAGCTGGCCGAGACTTACCGTGAATGGCGCAATGCCCGTCGTCGGTTGAAAAAGCTCAGTGAAGAGGGCAGCGAGGTAGAGGCCAAGCGCCAGCTGTTGCGCTATCAGGTGGAAGAGCTCGACCAGCTGGGCCTCGCCGAAGGCGAACTGCAAACCCTGGAAGAAGAGCAGCACACGCTGGCCCACGCGGAAGAGACCCTGCGAGAAACCCAGTTTGCCGCCGACTGCTGTGAAAGCGATGAGGGCGGTGCGCTGTCGTTGCTGAATCAGGCCTACGCACACTTGAGCGCCCTGCCCGGCAGCGACAAGGGTACGCTGGCCAACACCCTGGCCATGCTCAGCGATGCGCGCATTCAGGTAGAAGAAGCCGCCAGCGAGCTTCAGCGTCTGGCCAGCACCACCGAACTGGACCCCGAGCGCCTGGCCTGGGTCGAGGAGCGCATGGGCGACGTGCACCGCATTGCGCGCAAGCACCATGTCGCCCCGGAGGAAATCTGCGCTCTGCATGCTCAGCTACGCCAGGAAGTGGCCCAGCTGGAAGCCAGCGATGATGACCTGGAGGCCCTGAGCAGCCAGGTGGCCGACTACCGCGAGCGCTACCGCAGCGATGCCAAGCTGCTCAGTGACGCTCGCCAAAAGGCAGCGGTGCGGCTAGGCAAGGAAGTCCAGCAGCAGCTGGCCTTTCTGGCCATGGGCAAGGCGCGTTTCGATGTCGACGTTACACCTCGCGACACACCCACCCCAGAAGGGCTGGATCACGTACAGTTCCTGATCAGTGCCAACCCTGGCCAGCCTGCGCGCCCGCTGGCGAAAGTGGCATCCGGCGGTGAACTGTCGCGTATCAGTTTGGCCATTCAGGTCGTGGCGGCCTCGCACTCCACCATTCCCAGCCTGGTCTTCGATGAAGTGGACGTGGGTATTTCCGGTGCGACGGCCGAAATCGTCGGCCAGCTGCTGCGCAAGCTGGGCGAAAACGGCCAGGTGATGACCGTGACCCACCTGCCGCAGGTGGCCGCCCAGGCGCATCAGCATCTGCATATCGAAAAACGCGCCAAACGCGATACCACCTTGACCCACATGGCACTACTGGACGAGCGAGGCCGCATCAGCGAGCTGGCCCGCATGCTGGGCGGGGTTACGCTTTCCGACCAGACCCTGGCCCATGCCCGCGAGATGCTGCACGCCAGCCAGCGCCCTCCTCACTAAGCTCAACCAAACTCAACCAAACCCACGCCAAGCCTTTGCCCTTCGCCGGGCGAAGGCAGCGCTCGGCCATCACGCGACCTACAAAAACGCCCCTGAGGCGCCAGATGAACTGCTCTGGCACCCCAAGGGCGTTTTCATGTGGCAGCGGACTACTTGCGGTTCGTGGGGCCACTGTCCTGGCGCGTGACGTCCGACCCACGGGGGCGTACGTACAGCACCAGAGCGTGGTCCACTAGCTCGTAGCCGTGCTCTTCGGCGATCTCTTGCTGGCGACGCTCGATGATGTCATCGACGAACTCGATGATTTCACCGCTTTCCAGACACACCATGTGGTCATGGTGGTCTTCTTGGGTCATCTCGAAGACCGCATGGCCACCGTCGAAATTGTGACGAATCACAAGGCCTGCCGACTCGAACTGAGTCAGCACGCGGTAGACGGTCGCCAGACCAACATCCTCGCCCGCATCAATCAGTGTTTTATACACTTCTTCTGCGCTAAGGTGGTGTTGGCCCGAAGCATTTTCGAGAATCTGCAGGATCTTGACGCGCGGCAGGGTCACTTTCAGCCCGGCTTTGCGTAGTTCATGGTTCTGATCGGCCATGGTTGCTCTTCGCAGTAACAGGTTAGGTCGGGTATCATCGACCGAAACCACGATAGTGAAGAACAGGCTCAAATGCAAAAATTGACTCGTATCATTACTCTTTCCGTTGCCCTGACCGTCGTTAGCGGCTGCAGTTACGTCGGCGTGTACAAGCGCGACATCCCCCAGGGCAACCTGGTCACCCAGGAGATGGTCAGCCAGCTCCAGCCGGGCATGACCCAGGAACAGGTTACCTACGTGATGGGCAGGCCGCTGCTGGAAGCGCCCTTCGACGCCCGCCAGTGGGACTACGTGTACCGCCTGGACAAGGCATACGGGGGTGTCGAACAGCGCCGCGTCACGCTCACGTTCGATAATTCAGGCCGCCTGGTGAACGTCGAGCAGCAAGGTGATCTGTCCGGCGACCTGCCGATCAGCTCCGACCGTGGCATGGGCCCTGCCGTAGAGGGCACCGAGCCCATGGACAGAACGCTGCCGACCCAACAGGCTCCCACCCCTGAGACCGCGCCAGAACCTCAGCCGGTGCCCATCAGCCAATAGCGGTCACTGGCCGCTGGCCTGACGTTTGGCCCGCTCCAGGCGGGCCGCTTTGGGGTCGATCTGCAGCGGCCGGTAGACTTCTACCCGGTCGCCTTCGCGCAGCGGCTCCTTATCGGGGTGGCGCAACGCCTTGCCGAAGATGCCCAGCGGCGCCTGCTCGAAGGTCTCGGCGGGCAGTTCCTGAAACAGGCTGGGCAGGTCGGCCATGGCAACGGCTGCTCTGGCAGTGGTGCCGCTGGGTACCTTCAGCGCGACGATACGCTGCTTGTGAGGCAGCGCGAAGGCTACCTCGACAGCAATGTCATCAACGGCCATACAGTTCGTTGGCGCGCTTGGTGAAGGCATCGACCAGTTGCCCGGCAATCTGCTGGAATAACTTGCCAAACGCCATGCTCAGCAACCGATTGGCGAAAACGAACTCCATTTCCAGACTGACCTTGCAAGCATCATCCCCCATGGGGATGAACAGCCAGCGGCCTTTGAGCTGCTTGAAGGGCCCTTTGACCAGCGAAAGCTCGATCCGCTCTGGTGCGTGCAGGTCGTTGCGCGTAGTGATGGTTTGCTCGACCCCCGCACGACCCAGAGTCATTTCTCCGACCAGGTGCTGATCGTCCTTTTCCAGCAGACGCGCGCGGCGGCATCCCGGCAGGAACTCGGGATAGCGTTCGAAGTCATTGACCAGATCGAACATTTGCTGGGGGGTATGGCGCACCAAAGCGGTACGATTGACGGTTGGCATTGACCTCTCCGCTGACTTCACAGTGCCCAAAGCGTATCATGGGAAACATAGTTACAGACCTTGAATGGTATCACGCCTCCCCGCATAACGAAGGGGGTGCGAACGACAGATCAACGATGAGGTTCCATGGCCACTAAGAAAGGTAACAGCAAGGGCCCCGGCAGCAGCGTGATAGCCCAGAACAAGAAGGCGCGGTTTGAGTACCATATCGACGAAACCTTCGAAGCGGGCCTGGCACTGGCAGGCTGGGAAGTCAAAAGCATGCGCGCCGGAAAAGCGCAGCTCACCGACACCTATATTTTGATTCGCAACGGCGAAGCATACCTGCTGGGCAGCCATATCACGCCACTGAACACGGCCAGCACCCATGAAATAGCCGACCCCACCCGCACCCGGAAACTGCTGTTGCACCGCAAGGAGATCGCCAAGATCTTTTCGGTCACGCAGGACAAGGGCCACACCTGTGTACCGCTCAAGCTGTACTGGAAGCGCAACAAGGTGAAGTGCGAGCTGGCGCTGGTGACGGGCAAGAAGATCCATGACAAGCGCGCCACCGAGAAGGACCGCGACTGGAATCGCCAGAAAGGCCGAATTATGCGGGAACATAACAAGGCATAACTGGTCAATTGGGCACGAGCACGTTAGAATGCGGCTCTGAACAAGGGGGCGACATGGTTTCGACGCCGGTGACAAACCCTGCGGTGCATGCCGAGAGCGTGATGTATCTCGTAAATACCACATCACGAAAAATAGTCGCAAACGACGAAAACTACGCTCAAGGCGCGCTGGCAGCTTAAACCCTGCTAGCTTCTTGTCTGGCCCCAAAGTGATGTGCCTATTCATCGCAGCGGGGATATGAGCTAAAGCTGATAGGACCGCGGTTGGTGGTGTCTTCTCGCCAACCGTCAAACTTTAGAAGGCTCGCGTAGCTGAATCCTGATCGTCGGAGTCAGACACGTTAAAGCAAATGACGAAATCTAAGCATGTAGAGCCAATGGGCGCGTGCTGGCGGACGCGGGTTCAATTCCCGCCGCCTCCACCAGACACCCCTTCGAATCAAGCACCCTCGGGTGCTTTTTTCGTTTCTGGGCGCGGTGAAAGCGCCCAGAAACCATGGCGTTACGACACCAGCAGCCACTCGATCAGCCGGTGGTAGACCGGGATGCCCAGCATCACGTTGAGCGGGAACGTGATGCCCAGCGAGGCCAGCATGGCGAGGCCGATGTTGGCTTCAGGGATGGCGGCCCGCATGGCGGCCGGGGCCGCGATGTACGAGGCGCTGGCGGCCAGGGCCGCGAGAATCACCACCGAACCAATCGGCAGGCCAACCAGCGCTCCCACGGCAATCCCCATCAGCGACAACACCATGGGCGTGACCAGCGCAAAGGTCACCAACCGCCAGTGATGCCAGGGCATTGGCCGCAGCGTTTGGGCAGCAGTCAGACCCATCTCGAGCAGGAACAGGGCCAACACGCCCTTGAAGGCACCGGTAAACAGATTGGTGACCTCTTCGCCCTGGAAGGGGCCGTAAAGCGCACCGATGACGACACCGCCCGCCAGCAGGATGACTCCACGGTTAGTGAGCGTTTCATGCCACAGTTTGCTGGTACTTTCCTTGACGGCTGCGCCCTGGTAGCGCCGGTACAGGGCAATGGCGATCATGATGGCGGGTAGCTCCATGGCCACCAGATAGAGGGTGACCTCGCTGCCCACGGCCAACTGGCGCGCCTCCACGTACGCCAGTGCCACGGCGAAGGTACCTGCGCTCACCGAACCGTAGTGGGCGGCAATGCTGGCACTGTCCGCCGGAGATAGGCGTACCAACCGCCTGAGTACGGGCATCAACATCAAGGGAATGACCGCAGACAGCAGCGCTACGCCCATCAGTTCGGGCACCAGCCCCCAGTGCAGGTTGCCATGCAGCGCCATGCCCCCCTTGAGGCCAATGGTCAGCATCAGCAACAGGCTCAGCGTATCGTAGGTGGCCTTGGGAACCTGAAGGTCGGACTTGACCGCGCCAGCCAACAGTCCAAGTAGAAAAAACATGACCACTATATCGGGCATCGCCGCTGCTCCATCGGATGAAAGTGGCCGCATTTTGCGATGTACACGGCAAGACAACTAATCATATATTGAATGCTCGGCATAGATGATTATCTATATCCTGAATTTGACCTTCGTATAAAGGCTGCCTTCGTGAATATCCGCCATTTAACCTTTCGTCTGTTGCAAGTGTATGTCGCCGTGGTGCGCCATGGCTCGATCAGCGAGGCCGCCCGGCAGCTGCACCTGACACAACCCACCGTGTCGCAGCAGTTGAAGCGGCTGAGCGAGGCCATTGGCAGCCCGCTGCTGGAACACCACGCTCAAGGGCTGACCATGACCGCCACGGGCCAGGCGCTTTATCAGGCCAGCCGTGACGTATTGGGGCGCTTCGATGATTTCGCGGATCAGCTCAGCGATTTGCAATATGGCAGCAAGGGGCGCTTCAGCATTGCCTTGGTGAACACGGCGCAATACGTGCTGCCGCGCCTGCTGGGCCCGTTCAGCCACGCGTTCCCCGATGTGGACGTCACCGTCAATATCGGCAATCGGCGGCAGGTCCTGGCTCGCTTCGAGCGGCGCGAAGACGACTTGTATATCTTCAGCCACCCCCCGGCCCTGGCCCACGCCGTGGCGGCCCGCTTCATGCGCAACCCGCTGGTGGCCATTGCTGCCGCCCATCATCCGCTGGCCAGCCAGCCAAACGTGACCATGGAGCAACTGCTCGGCGAGCGCCTGCTGCTCCGCGAGCCTGGCTCGGCATCGCGCATGCTGCTGGAAAGCTGGCTACAGGAGCATGGCCTGACCATGCGCAAGACCCTGCAAATGGCCAGTAACGAAGCCATTCGCGTGGGCGTGGCCGCCGACATGGGGGTAGCGGTATTGTCGGAGCACGTGCTGCCCAACGAGCACTCTGAACTGGCCGTACTTTCCATCGCTGGCTTGCCCATCGAAAGCCATTGGCAGTTCATCGTGCGCAACGACCAGCGCTTGCCCCCCACTGCTCAGCGCTTTCTACACTACGTGCATGAGCATTTAGGCCAATGGATCGAGCCACGCTTCGTCTGCAACGAATTAGAACTTTTGCTGGAGGCTTACCCCACCTTTCCTGTGAAGGATTGAGGCGCTCGGCCAGGACTTTGCAGCGCGCCTCAACCCCGCTATGTTGACAACATGAGGCCCGATACCAGGTCAGGCCATTGAACAAGGAAGCGACACCATGCTGTATGGGCTGAGCCTGCTGGCAGGGATTGGATTACTGTTTCTGGGCGGTGAAGCGCTCATCCGTGGAGCCGTCGCCAGCGCACAGCGCATGGGCGTCTCTCCGTTATTGACCGGGCTGGTAGTGGTGGGGTTTGGTACCTCCGCGCCCGAGCTGGTGGTGTCGGTGGACGCAGCGCTTCGTCAACAGCCGGATATTGCCGTGGGCAATATCGTGGGCAGCAACATCGGCAACATCTTGCTGATTCTGGGCTTGTGTGCTGCCATCTGCCCCATGACCGTACAACCATTGGCACTGCGCCGGGATGGCGTGGTCGTCGTGGCGGCCAGCGTGCTGTTCATCGTGCTCTCATGGGGGGGAGCCTTGGGGGTATGGCAGGCCTTGCTGCTGCTGACCTCACTGGCCGCTTACCTGGTGTGGGCCTATCGTACCGAGCGCAGCGTGCCGCAACCTGCCGGTGAAATGCACAGCGCTGAAGCCGAAGAAGTGTCGGCGGTCCCCACGTCTACCGGCATGATCATCACGGCGCTGGTCGTCGGGCTAGGCATGCTGATTGGTGGCTCGCAGCTGCTGCTATACGGCGCCATCGGGCTGGCGCAGGCCGTGGGCATTTCGCAGGCGGTGATTGGCTTGACCATTGTCGCGGTGGGCACCTCACTACCGGAAATGGCGGTATCGGTCATTGCAGCCCTGCGCCGCCATGCCGACGTTGCCGTTGGCAACATCCTGGGCAGCAATATCTTTAACGTGCTGGGCATACTGGGCATTTCCGCCCTGCTGCAACCCCTGCCCATCGCCGCGCGCGTCGGTCAGTTCGACCAGTGGGTCATGCTGGGTTCGGCAAGCCTGCTGCTGTTCCTGTATACCGGCATGCGCCTTTCACGCGGGGAAGGGGCGGCGCTGCTGGCGGGATATGGCGCTTATATTGCCCTGAGCTTCACGGTCTTCTAACGCAACGCTTCCGGTAGTTCGACGTCGGCTTCGTCATAGTAGCGCAGCGCACCGGGGTGCAGGTCCACCGGCAGATGGGCCAGCAGTTCAGCGGTCACGCTGCCCCACCAGGGTGATGTCTCCGTCAACGCGGCCTGCTGCTCCCAGAATGTCTTGGTCAACCGGTAGGCCACGTCTTCGTCCATGTGCACCGTGGCAAGCGCGAAGACTGGCGACGACGTGGTCACTACCCGCTTGTCGATGCCTGGGTAAGTACCGCCGGGAATGATCTGGCGTACGGCCCCTGTGCGCTCGACCTGTTCATCGGTCAAACTGATCAGCGTGATGGGCACCAGCGAGGCCGTATCCATCACGTTGGGAGTAGGAAACGAACTGGCCGTGACGTAGGCATCGATACGTCCATCCCGCAGGGCCTCGGACGCATTGGTGATCGAAGCATCGGCCAGGCGCACCTTGCCCGCCAGGCCAAACAGTTCGAAGTAGCGCGCTGCTTCGCCCGAGCTGAAGGTGCCGCGCCCCAACAGCACGTGTTTGCCCTCCAGGGCTTCGATGGGTGCCGTGCCTCGGTCACCGGCCATCACGAAGTGCATGGTCAACGGGGGCACCGGAAACAGGCCCCGGATGGCCGCAAAGTGTTCCGGGTCGCGGCCTGCAAAGGGGCCTTGCCCTTCCAGCGCCTCTGCTATCAGGGCAGGCGGTGCGGTAAACACATACAGCCCTTGGCGGTGCATGACCTCCATGATGTTTTGCACCGACCCCTGGCTCTCTTCGGAGCTCAGTAGCAGCGCACCAGCGCTGCCTGCTTGTATGGCCTGCGCCAGCTCTCCGCCCATCTGATGGTAAGCGGTACCCGCGAGGGCAGATTTGTAGGTGACTCGAACAGGGGGCTCGGCCAACGCAGTGGAAGATAACAGCGCGACAGCCGCGAACGCCAGGCCAGCCAGACGAGAGAGAGGGCAAAGATGAGCGCGCATGAAAGTTCCTTGGCAGGTCTGGGGTGCCTTGTCAGGCCTCGTTTTTATAGGCGCATTGTAGACGTGACTGGCCACCCCCTGCGAGCGCCCTTCAACTTGACATCAACGGTAGGAATGCTCAGGATAAATTTTTATTCTCAATTGAACGTTCAAAAAAAATCCCAGGTAATGGTTTGGATGATTTTCACGGTGCCTGACACGGATAGTGTCATGAAACCCGTGTAACCTATGTGCCATTGCCACCTTCATGAGATGGCTACACAACAGCCCTGACACTCTATGCCCCAACTCACCTTGCAAGGCACCGCCTACGACATCGATGCCATTTTGTTCGACAAGGATGGCACGCTGCTCAATTTCGGCGACCTCTGGATTGGCTGGTTCGACCAACTGGTCACGACCCTTAACCAAGGCCTTCCCGAGGCACAAGCACTATCGCACCGAGCGCTCTACCCCAAGGTAGGCATCGATCCTGAGCAGCGCCTGTGGGACCCCACCGGCCCGTTGACCATTGGCTCATTGGACGAGATTGCCACCATCGTCTCGCTTAGCCTGTTCGAGTCGGGAATCGCCTGGAACGACGCTACCCAGCTTTCCCACGATGCCATCGCCCGCCTGGCCGACACGCTGGACTGGCCCAGCTGCGTGACTCCCGTGAAGGGCCTGGTGAACTTCGTGCAGCAGGCCCGGCAGGCAGGCATTTCTCTGGCCGTGGTCACCTCCGATGACGCCCACAACGCGCATTTGCATTTAAAGCTGCTCTCGCTGGCCGATGCGTTCTCTGTCGTGTTGGGGCATGATCAAGTGTCGCGCGGCAAGCCCTACCCGGAGATGGCGCTACTCGCCTGCGAACAGCTGGGCACGGCACCGCAACGTACGCTGATCATCGGCGACTCCAATGGCGACATGGCCATGGGTCAAGCCGCCGGTCTGTTGGCCGGTATCGGTATCTGCGCCGCTCCTCACTTGGACGGCTCCCACCTTACCCACGCGGATCACGTGATTCGTGACTATGACGAGTTGACTATCGCACGGCCTCATCATTAATCCATCAAGGGAACACACCATGCATCCAACACTCGAGTCTCTCACCCAGCAAGCAAAACGCGGCCAGCTGTCGCGCCGCGACTTCATGCGTCGCGCCATGGCTCTGGGCATTGCCGCGCCCTTTGCTGGCTCGCTGCTCTCCAGCCAGGTATTGGCCAGCACGGGCACTCCTCAACGCGGCGGTATTCTGCGCGCCGGCATGCAAGGAGGGGAGTCGACCGACAGCCTTGACCCGGCCAGCTGGACCAGCCAGGTACAGCACTCCTTCGGGCAGTCCTGGGGGGAAGCCTTGACCAATGTTTCACCAGAAGGCGAGCTGGTACCCCGCCTTGCGGAAAGCATTGACTCTTCTTCGGATGCCAAGACCTGGGTCTTCAAGCTGCGCCGCGGCGTGCTGTTCCACGATGGCCAGGAGATGACCGCCGACGACGTCGTGGCCACGCTGGAGCGCCATTCGGACGAGAGTTCGCAGTCGGGTGCGCTGGGCATCATGCGCGGCATCGAGTCGATTCGCGCCACGGACACCCACGAAGTCACCATCGTCACGCTGGAACCCAATGCCGACCTGCCGTTTTTGCTTTCCGATTACCACCTGATGATTCAGCCGGGCGGTGGCAAGCAGGACCCAGCCGCAGGCATCGGCACCGGCCCCTACAAAGTGGTGGAGTTCCAGCCCGGCGTGCGCCAGATCGCCGAGCGTTTCAATGGTTACTGGAACCCGGACGAGTACGGCTTCGCCGACCAGATCGAGATCACCATCATCAACGACCCGACAGCACGCATCTCGGCGCTGCAGAGCGGTCAGGTGCACATGATCAACCGGGTCGAGCCGCGGGTGGTGGACATGGTGCAGCGCCTGCCCAACATCGTGATCAACAACACTTCCGGGCGTGCTCAGTATGTCTTCCCCATGCACTGCGATACGGCACCGTTCGATAACAACGACCTGCGACTGGCCCTGAAGTACGCCATCAACCGCGAAGACATGGTCGAGCGTATCCTGCGCGGGTATGGCAGCGTGGGTAACGATTTCCCCATCAACGCCGCTTACCCGCTGTTTCCCGACAGCATTCCCCAACGGGAATTCGACCCCGAGCGGGCCAGCTATCACTACAAGAAATCCGGCCACGACAGCCCCATCGTGCTGCGCACCTCCGACGTGGCCTTTCCCGGTGCCGTGGATGCCGCACAGCTGTTTCAGCAGAGCTGCGCCCAGGCGGGTATCAACATGGAAGTCCGCCGCGAGCCCAGCGACGGCTACTGGTCGGAAGTGTGGAACAAGCAGCCCTTCTGCGCCTCCTACTGGAGCGGTCGCCCCACCCAGGACCAGATGTACTCCACGGCGTACATTTCCAGCGCCGACTGGAACGACACCCGCTTTTTCCGCGAGGATTTCGATGCCCTGGCCCGCGAAGCACGCGGCGAGCTGGATACAGACCGCCGCAGCGAGCTGTACCACGACATGGCCATGATCGTCCGCGATGAAGGCGGATTGATCCTGCCCATGTTCAATGACTACATCGAGGCCACCCTGGACAACGTGGGGGGCTGGTCAGCCAACCCGATGGGCGAAATGATGGCAGGCTTTGCGCTTTCGAAGTGCTGGTTGACGTCATAACCCGGAAGGCTGCCATGAACTCTTTTGTCCTTAAACTGATTGCCCAGCGCTTGGCGCTGGGCCTCTTGCTCCTGCTGGCCGTGTCGGTGCTGATTTTCGCGGGCACCGAGATGCTGCCCGGCGACGTGGCCCAGTCGATTCTGGGGCAAAGCGCCACGCCCCAGGCCGTCGACAACCTGCGCAGGGAACTGGGCCTCGACCAGCCGGCTTGGTCACGCTACATCGACTGGCTGGGCGGCATTCTGCAAGGCGATCTAGGCACTGCCCTGTCCAACCGTCAGGATATCGCCCAGTCTCTTTGGGGCCGCGCAGGCAACACGCTGTTTCTAGCCTTCTGGACAGCGATCGTTGCAGTGCCGCTGGCCATCCTGCTGGGGCTGGTCGCCGTGCGCTACCAGAGCCGCTGGCCGGACCGGGTGATTTCCGGCTCCACGCTGACCGCTATTTCCCTGCCGGAATTCTTTATCGGCTACCTGCTGATCTATCTGTTCGCCGTCCAGCTCAACTGGTTTCCCAGCGTCTCCACGGTGCATGGCGGCATGAGCCTGGGTGAACGTCTGCACGCCATCGCACTGCCTGCGGCCACGTTAACGCTGGTGATTCTAGCCCACATGATGCGCATGACTCGGGCCGCCATTCTCAACGTCATGCAGTCCCCCTATATCGAAACCGCCGAGCTCAAGGGGCTGGGCTCGTTCCGCATCATTGCCCGCCACGCGTTTCCCAATGCCATCGCGCCGGTGGTCAATGTGGTGATGCTGAACCTCGCCTTCCTGATCGTCGGCGTGGTGGTGGTCGAGGTGATTTTTGTCTACCCAGGCATGGGGCAGTACTTGATCGACCACGTCTCGAAGCGCGATGTCCCGGTGGTCCAGGCGGTGGGGCTGATCTTTGCGGCGGTGTACATCGGGCTCAATATGCTGGCCGACATCATTGCCATCTTGACCAACCCACGCCTGCGTCATCCCAAATGACCGGCTGCTTGCCAGGCCACAGTGACCAGACAGGAACGTAACACCATGTCGAAACCCTTAACGCTGCTGAAGCGTATGCCCGTGACCGCGCTGGTCGGGCTGCTGCTGACCTTCAGCTTCTTGATCATGGCGATCTTCGCCCCTTGGCTGGCGCCCTACAGCATGTCCGAGAGCGTCGGCGACATGTGGATGGGCCCGTCTGCCGAGTTTTTGCTGGGCACCGACAACCTGGGCCGCGACTTACTCTCGCGGCTGATCTACGGTGCCCGTACGACCATTACCATTGCCGCCCTGGCCACGGCGCTGGCCTTTTCGATTGGCTCGGTGCTGGGCATTCTGGCGGCCGTCTATGGCGGCTGGATAGACCAGCTGATTTCCCGAGGGGTCGATATCGTGATGTCGATTCCCACACTGATCTTTGCGCTGGTGATCCTATCGGTCATGCCCAGCACCCTTCTCATGTTGATTCTGATCATGGGGGTGCTGGACTCCACGCGCGTGTTTCGTATCTCCCGCGCCGTGGCGGTCAATATCAACGTGATGGATTACGTGGAAGCCGCACGGCTACGCGGTGAAGGCAAACGCTGGATCATCTTTCGCGAAATTCTGCCCAATGCGCTGACGCCACTGGTGGCCGAGCTGGGCCTGCGGTTCATTTTTGCCGTGCTGTTCTTGTCGTCGCTGTCGTTTCTGGGCCTGGGGGTACAGCCTCCGGAAGCCGACTGGGGCAGTATGGTGCGCGAAAACCGACAGGGCATCGTGTTCGGCGTTCCCGCCGCCCTGATTCCCGCCGCCGCCATTGCCGTGCTGGCGATTTCGGTCAATCTGGTGGCCGACTGGATCCTGCGCCACACCACTGATCTGAAAGGAGGCCGCAGTGGCTGATACGCTGTTAACGATTCGCAACCTGACCATCGATGCCACGGCCTACCCTCCCGGCGAGCCGCCCCAGGAGATCAACATCGTCAAAGGGGTCGACCTGACGCTGGAGCGCGGCAAGGTGCTGGGGCTGATCGGCGAATCCGGGGCAGGCAAGTCCACCATCGGACTCTCGCCGGCTGGCTATGGCCGGGGCGGCATACGCCTGGGCGGCGAAGTCTGGGTCAACGGCCGCAACATTCTCGACGGCTCGCCCAAGGCGCTGCGCCAGCTGCGCGGCAAAGAGGTGTGCTACGTGGCCCAGTCGGCCGCCGCCGCGTTCAACCCTGCCCATACGCTGATGGAACAGGTCATCGAGACCACCCTGCTCCACGGCCTGGCCAGCCGTAAGGAAGCCGAAGCGCGCGCCGTGGAGCTGTTCCGCCAGCTGGGCCTTCCTGACCCGGAACACTTTGGCAGCCGCTACCCGCATCAGGTCTCCGGCGGCCAGCTGCAGCGGGCCATGACGGCCATGGCGCTGTGCCCCGAGCCCGACCTGATCATTTTCGATGAGCCGACCACTGCACTGGATGTGACGACCCAGATCGACGTTCTGGCCGCCATCAAGCATGCCATCAGCAAGACGGGAGTGGGCGCGCTGTATATCACCCACGACCTGGCCGTGGTGGCCCAAGTGGCGGACGACATCATGGTGCTGCGTCACGGCGCCATGGTGGAGTACGGCCCGACGCGACAGATCATCGAGGCCCCTCAAGAGCCCTACACCCAAGCGCTGGTCTCGGTGCGCTCTATCGATCATGCGGCCAAGACGCCGGAAGACACGCCGGTTCTGGCCATCGAGCAGGTCAGCGCCGCCTACAGCAACAGTGCAGGCAACGTGCTTCACGAGGTCAGCATGGCGGTCAGCCCTGGCCAGACGCTGGCCATCGTCGGGGAGTCCGGGTCGGGCAAATCGACCCTGGCTCGGGTGATCACCGGCCTGCTGCCGCCCAACCAGGGGCAGGTCAGCTTCCAGTCCCGGGCCCTGCCCAACACCCTGGGCGAGCGCGGCAAGGAGACGCTGCGTGAACTGCAGATGATCTACCAGATGGCCGATGTGGCCATGAACCCACGCCACACGGTGGAAACCATCATCGGCCGCCCGCTGACGTTCTATTTCGGCCTGAAAGGCAAGGCGCGACGCCAACGGGTCATCGAACTGCTCGATGAGATCGAACTGGGAGAAAGCTTCATCGACCGCTACCCCGCCGAGCTGTCCGGGGGGCAGAAACAGCGGGTCTGTATTGCCCGCGCCCTGGCGGCCAAGCCCAAGCTGATCATCTGCGACGAAGTGACCAGTGCGCTCGACCCGCTGGTGGCCGACGGCATTCTGAAGCTGCTGCTGCGTCTGCAGGAAAGAGAGAACGTGGCGTATCTGTTCATCACCCACGACCTGGCCACCGTAAAAGCCATCGCCGACAGTATCGCGGTGATGCACCAGGGCAAGGTCGTCCGCTATGGACAGCGTGATGAGGTACTTGCCCCGCCCTTCGACGACTACACCCAGACGCTGCTGGCGTCGGTGCCGCAAATGAAGCTGGGGTGGCTGGAAGAGGCCATGGCGACCCGCTAGCGAGCGTTTTCCCGCTCATTGGCGACTAAAGCAGTGGGCGGGACCCAACAGCCGTTACTCATGACACTGTTATGAGTACTTTACTATTAGCGAAACGGATAATTTCAAAAAAAAGACGTAATCGCTTACGTCATGTCGCTTTTCATTCGGTTTTATTCCGTATTGCAATGCAATATAGGTTGTTAAACTGGCGTGGCTTATTAACCCCTTTCTTCTCATCATTATAAGGATAAACACGCCATGTTGACGTTGCATCATGACCCTGGCCAGCCTCGATGGACTCGTGGCTGGCTTTTTTTGTTAGCGGCTTTACTACTGCTGGCAAGCCCGGCCGCCTTTGCGGTCACGGGCGAGATCGACTTGACCAGTTCTGCCATTGGCTTTTTTGCCGTGGCCATCTTCGTGCTGGCCTACGCGCTGGTCATGGCCGAAGAGAAGATCCACATGCGCAAGTCCAAGCCCGTGCTGGTGGCAGCGGGGGTGATATGGGGACTCATTGGCTGGGTGTACGTCCAGAACGGCATGTCGGAAACGTCGGAATATGCGTTTCGGGTGACGCTGCTGGAGTTCACCGAGCTAATGCTGTTCCTGCTGGTCGCCATGACCTATATCAACGCCATGGAAGAGCGTCGAGTCTTTGATGCACTGCGTTCATGGATGCTGCGTAAAGGCTTCAATTACCGCACGCTATTCTGGTTGACCGGGGGTTTGGCTTTTATGCTTTCCCCGATTGCCGACAACTTGACCACGGCACTTTTGATGTGTGCCGTTATTACTAAAGTGGCAGAAGGCGATAAACGCTTTATCAATCTCGCGTGTATCAATATCGTGGTGGCTGCCAATGCGGGCGGTGCTTTTAGTCCTTTTGGCGATATCACGACACTCATGGTCTGGCAGGCCGGCTTGATCCAGTTTCAGGAATTTTTCATCCTGTTCATTCCGTCGCTGGTCAACTTCCTGATCCCTGCCGTCATCATGAGCATGTTCATCAAGAACCAGAAACCCAACAGTGTCTATGAGGACGTGCAGCTCAAGCGCGGTGCACGCCGCATCATTGCGCTGTTCCTGCTGACCATCACCACCGCCGTCGCCTGCCATACGCTGCTGCACCTGCCCCCGGTACTGGGCATGATGACGGGCTTGGGCTATCTGCAGTTCTTTGGCTACTACCTGCGCCAAAGCCTGCCCCGTTCGCTGGAGCGCAAGCGCGAACGCTACAGCCGCCTGGGCGACAACAAAAAGCTTGAGCAACTGGGCGGCGTGGTGCCCTTCGACGTCTTCAACCGCGTGGCCCGCGCCGAGTGGGATACGCTGCTGTTCTTCTACGGGGTGGTCATGTGCGTGGGCGGCTTGGGCTTCATGGGTTACCTGGGGCTACTCTCGGACGCGCTGTACACCAACTGGGACGCTACCTGGGCCAATATTGCGCTGGGTGTCGTGTCAGCCGTGGTGGATAACATTCCGGTGATGTTCGCGGTACTGACCATGCAGCCGGACATGTCCCACGGGCACTGGCTGTTGATCACGCTGACCGCCGGGGTCGGGGGTAGCCTGCTGTCGATTGGCTCGGCGGCGGGCGTGGCCGTCATGGGCCAGGCACGCGGCTACTATACCTTCATGGGGCACCTGCGCTGGGCGCCGGTCATCTTGCTGGGCTACATTGCCAGCATCATCGTGCACCTGTGGCTCAACGCAGGCAGCTTTTCGGTATACGGCTGAGCACTGACGGCCTGACCACCGTTCTGGCAACGCCCACCCCTCCATGGGGTGGGCGTTTTGCTGTGGTGGGCGTTTCACTGGGGTAGGCGTTTTGAGACGAAGGCTTGCGCGCGCTCGGCTAGTAGGACTCGAACAGATACTCGATCGGTGTAGGACGACCAAACAGGTAGCCTTGATAACGGTAGCAGCCGTGCCCTTTCAGCCAGTCCAGCTGCTCCTTTTTCTCCACACCTTCGGCGACCACGGTCAGCCCGAGGCTGACCGCCAGAAGGATCGTGGTATCGACGATGGCGGCATCGGTCTTGTCGGTCAACAGCTCACGAATGAAAGACTGATCGATCTTCAGCTCATCCAGAGGCAGACGTTTCAAGTAGCTCAGGGAGGAGTAGCCGGTGCCGAAATCATCCAGCGCAAAGCGAATCCCCTGGGCCCTCAATTTGAGCATGGTGTTGCGCACTCGCGTGGGCTCTCGCATCAGCAGGCTTTCCGTTACTTCCAGCACCAGCCGCCCCGGCGGCGCCTGGGTTTCGGCCAGCAGGGCTTCCACGTTGCGCACGAACTCCGGCTGCTGGAACTGCACCGAGCTGACGTTCACAGAGACGGTCAGCGACGCGTAGGAAGGCTGATTCGACCACTTGGCCAACTGCTCGCATGCACATCGCAAGACCCAGTAGCCAATGGGCACGATCAAGCCGTTTTCTTCAGCCAGCGGAATGAACGTGCCTGGCGACACCCAGCCGCGCTGGGGATGGTACCAGCGCAACAGCGCTTCCACGCCGGTCGTCACTCCCTGATGATCCACCTGTACCTGATAATGCAGCGCCAGTTCCTGACGCTGCAACGCCTGGTGCAGATCACCTTCCAGGCTCGCTCGCTCCAATACGCTGGTCTGCATGTCCACATTGAAGAAACGCAGCGTATTGCCCCCGGATGATTTGGCCTGCTGCAGCGCCATGTCGGCCTGTTGCAACACCCCGTTCATGGGGTTGCCAGCGCCATCGAAGAGGGCGATCCCCACGCTGGCCGTGATCGGTAGCGCTCGGTCATTGCGCAACTGCGAAATGGTGTCCAGCAACTGCCGAGCCACGCGCTCGACGTAGGAAGCAGCCTCATGCTGCTGCTCGCCAAGCCGATTGATCAGAATCACGAACTCATCGCTGCTGAAGCGTGCCAAGATCGCATCCTGAGTCAACCGCTGCTGCAGGTTTTCTGCCACGTTGACGAGCAGCTGGTCGCCGCTGTCGTGGCCCTGTATGTCATTGACCAGACGGAAATTGTCGAGGTCCACGATCAGCAGGGCGCTGTAGCCCCCAGAGGTGCTGTGAGTGGCTTCGGCCAGTGATTCGAGCAGCAGGCGACGGTTGGGCAAACCGGTCAAGGCATCATAAAACGCCAGATGGTGGGTACGCGACTGCATCTCCAGGTAATCGGTCAGCTCGGTGGAAATACCGCACAGGCTGGGCGCTTCTCCCGGAGACATGACCAGCGGCATTTTGACCGACAGGAAGGTACGCACCCGCTCTTCCCCCTGGAGCACGTTATGCTCTTCGACCGTCGTTTTCTTGCCTGTTGCCAGCACCCGACGGTCTACCTCGGCCATTTCTGCAGCGCTGGCCGCATCGAAAAAGGCATCGTCCCCCTGGCCGATGATCTGATCGACCGGCCGAGCAAACAGGTCACAGATCTGATGGTTCACATAGCGGTATTTGAGGTCAGGAGTCTTGATGTAGATATAGGCATCCACGCTATCCAGAATACTGGTCAGCATATGCTCGTGAGTAGAGAGCTGCTGCCGGTTGAGGCTCTCCCGTCGCCGCAGCAGGACATTGCCCGCCAGCGCTATCACCAATACCACGATCAACACGCCACCCAGCCACCATAGCCAACGTGGCGCCAAGGGTGCAGGCAGGCTGTGGGCGCGCCAAGCGCTCAGCGTCTCGTAGTACGTCGACGCAGCGTCGTTTTTCCACTCCACCAGGGTGGCGTCGATGCGCTCGAGAATGTGGCTGTCCAGGCTAGGCGAGGCGGCATAAAAGAGCCGTGAAGGCTGGAAAATGATCGGCGTTTCACGCAAACCATAGTCATTGGCTCGCCAGTCGCCAAACAGATGATTGGAGGCCACCAGATCGGCATCCCCCAGCGCCACTGCCTGAAAACCCGCCGCGAAACTATCCACCGGCAGCCACATGACGTCGATGTCGAAGCGCTGCGTCACGGTCAACAGATAGCTCTGCTGGATGGAGCCCTCCACCACCGCAACACGCTGTTGTTCGAGGTCAAGAATGGCCTCGACGCGGCTGTCGCTGGGCTGATAGAGCTGTGACCAACTGTGCATGACGGGCTCGGCATGAAAGGCGAAGCGCTGGGCACGCTCTTCGCTCCACGCCAAGTCCGGCAACAGGTCGATGGCATCCTGCTCCAGCAGCGTCAGGCACTGTTGAAAATCACACGGGACGCTTTCCAGCTGCCACTGCTCTTTCAAGGCCATTGCCGAGAGCAGCTCACCCAGCACACCACGCAATTGCCCCTGGTCGTCCGTAAACAGTTTAGGCGGGTTGTGATAAACCCCGACACGCAGCATTTCTGCGGCCACCGCTGGAGATGCCATACCGAACAGCACCACCATCAGAAAACCTTGGTAAACGGCCTGTCTAGCACGCCCATCGACGTTGCGCAGCATGGCAGCGGTCACTCACCGGGCATGGTCAGTGGCCCTGCGCGTTCCACGACCCGTTGCCAGGCCGGGTCCTGCTGAATACGTGCCACGAAGGCGGTAATCGCCGGAAAGGCATCCAGCGATTGGGTGGCGGCCACGGCCTGCATGGGAAAGCTCATTTGAACGTCCGCACCGCTCGGGAACTCACCGGCAAAATTGCCGTGGGCCTTCAAGTGCGACTCGATCATGCCAAGATGTTGTTTCAACTGTGGTTGCAGGAAGCGTTTTTGAACAGTGCCGCTAATACCCTGGGCAATGGGCCTGACGAACCACGGCGATTGTTTAGGAATTTGACTAAATACCAATCCCATCACCAACAGCGGCATTAAAGAGCCTTCGGCATAATGCATCCAGTAACGATAATTAACCCACTCGTTACTGTTCTCCGCCGAGGGCTGGAAACGTTCTTTTCCGTATCGGTTGACCAGATAATCGATGATTGCCCCCGACTCGGCGACGGTCAGTTCGCCATCGGTAATCACGGGTGACTTGCCCAACGGGTGCACTTTTTTAAGAGCGTCAGGGGCTTGCTGTGTTTTCGGGTCGCGCTGATAGACCTCGATGTCATACTCCAGCTCGAGAGCCTCCAACAGCCACAAAATTCGGTGAGAACGTGATTTTTCCAGGTGATGTACGCGGATCATGACTACTCCATAAGGCGATTTGGTACTCAGCGTTTAGGCTGGTGCCAGCATCCATTGACTGCACGCGTTAGCTTGATGATTTCAGCTTAGCACTATTGCAGCGTTGAACCCCATCGAGACATCGGAGCACTGAGAATATTTAGCACGTCTTTGCGAAAAGCGTCTTTCAGCGCATTTTAGAAAAAACTTAATCACCTGTTTTTAATTATAATAAATCACTAAAAACAGTGGTCACAAGAATCGCCACGAGTCATGTCCTGTACTGTTGCCACATACGGTGAATCACATCCATCGGTGACCATTTTCCCTGCAGCCAAGGCGCCAGCAACCGCGTTGAAAGCGGAATAAAGACAAATACCATCACGGGCGTCAGCACCAGCGTACTGAGCAACACGCGTGGAATCAGCGCCCACTCGGCCAGCAGGCCACCAAACAGCCAGTGAAACAGCAATGAGACAGGAAAAAATGCCAGCCAGACGGCGACGGCTTGTTTCCAACGCGGGGGCGCAGCGCCATTGGGGGCCACGTTGAACCAGCTATCCAGACCGGTAGCGCGGTGCTCGTGAGGTGCATCGTAGAGCCCTTTGCCGCGCTGCAGCCAGGCATGGCGCGAAGCGGAGTGCTCCCAGGAAGCGAGTCGCTCTGCGCTTTCGAAACGGAAAATGATCTGATATTCGTCATCGTCCTGGGGCGGTGCCAGCACCCCTGAGCCCAGATAGCCCGGAAAGTCGGCAGCCAGCTCACGGCCTTCGTTGAGCCAACGGATGAAGTCCTGATAGCGGCCATTGGCCACGCGACGCGCCACCATCAAGGTGACAGGTGAGGTAGACATGGGTGATCTCCTGATAAGTAGGCAACCACTGCCGGGTAGGCGGGTTGCAGGCATTCAGGTGGGTACGCCTGAAGCACACGGCTACATTATAGAGAGAAAACCCCACGGGCACAGCTAGGCATGCGGTGCCAAAGGCACAATATCGTGGAATTTACCCTGATCGGTAAAGAACAGTCGAAACACGCCATTCACGCCGTCACGTCCCACTACGCGGCGCAATGCAGTGGCCGGGAAGATCACCCAGCGGCCATCCACGCTGCGCGCGCGCACGTTGTCGTACTGCCCTTCGTAATGGGCTAGGCATTCGGCTGCCGTCAAATGGATCATCACGTCAATGGAAGGCATGGCGTTGCGTAATCGAGTAGTGTCGCTGATACTGCATCATACTGGATACGATCATCATATCGGTAACTGCTCATGGATCTTTCATCACTCGGCGCTTCCTACAGCGCAACGCTCTGGCCTTCGCCGACCCTGCCCAACGCACGGGTCACTGCCGAACCCCAAGCCCAGCGCACAGGCGATGCCGACGAGGAAGCTGCCAGCGATGAAACGGCCTCGGCAACGGCGGGCCCCACCCGCCCCGACGGCACCCCACTGGAACCCGAAGAGATCCAGCAGCTGGAGCAGCTCAAACAGACCGATCGCGCGGTGCGCCAGCACGAAATGGCGCACCAAACCGTTGGCGGGCCTTATACGGGAGGCGCCACCTACGAGTACGAAATCGGCCCTGATGGGCAGCGCTATGCGGTCGCGGGTGAAGTGTCCATCGACTATGGCCCGGTGCCTGGGGACCCCCAGGCCACCATCGAAAAAATGCAGACCGTGATTGCCGCAGCCCTTGCCCCCGCCGACCCCTCACCCAAGGACCTGCAGGTGGCCGCCCAAGCGCGTCAGTACCTGCTGGAAGCCCGCCTTGAAGCTGCCCGAGAGCAAAGCGAGATGAACCAGGCCCGAGGGGGCGAGCCCAGTGATCCGACCGAGCCCATGCCCCCATCCTCCGAGCAGGCCGCCTGAGCCACCTGCCTCACTGCAGGCGGCTCAAACCATGCCAGTCATCGCGTAGCGGCCACTGCTCAAGCCAGCCCGGCAGCGCTTCGGGCGGCATCGGCCGAGCGATACCATAGCCCTGGGCCAGCTCGCAGCCCAATACCATCAGCGCCCTGGCATGTTCGAGGGTTTCGACCCCCTCGGCCAGCATCGGCCGCTGGAAGCGGTTGGCCATGTAGATGACGCTTTCGACGATCGCCATATCATCGTGATCCACCAGCATGTCACGCACGAAACTCTGATCGATCTTGATCAAGTTGACCGGCAGTTGACGCAGATGCGTCAGCGATGAGAATCCGGTGCCAAAATCATCGATCGCAAAGCTGACGCCCAGTGCTTGGCAGTGTGCCATGGTTTTCAGCGCGGCGGTCACATCATGCATGGCCGCGCTTTCCAGCACTTCGAGCTTCAGCAACGCAGGCGAGACGGAAGGATAGCGTGCCAACAGCGCTGCCAGACGCTGGCTGAACTGGCTGGTCAGCAGGTGTGCGGGGCTGATGTTGACGTTGATGGGCAGGACGATGTTGGCCACTTGCCAGCTCGCCAACTGGCGCAGTGCCTGCTCGATCACCCATTCACCCAGGTCGATTTCCAGCGGTGTAGCATCGATGGCGGGCAGGAACTGCCCCGGCGACAGCAGCCCGCGTTCGGGATGTTGCCAGCGGATCAATGCCTCCACGCCGACGACCTGACCACTGCGCATGTCCACCTGGGGCTGATAGTGCAGTCGCAGCTCATCGTGGGTCAGGGCATCCATAAAACGCTGGCGCTGCTCATGGCGGACTTGCAGCAAACGGTCGTGATGAGGGTCGAAAAAGTGATAGGTATCGCGCCCGCGCTGCTTGGCGCGATACATGGCCTGGTTGGCGTGGCGCAACAGCACATCCCCCTGCACATGATCATGGGGGTAACGGGTGATGCCCAGGCTCGCGGTCAAGTAAACGGTTTGCCCTTCGATCATCAGCGGCTGACGAATGGAGGCCAGCAGCTTCTCGAAAAACACGTCATCGACCCCATGATGCAGCAGCAAGACGAACTCGTCGCCCCCAATGCGGGCCAGCACGTCATCACCGAACAGCAAGTGGCTGAGGCGCTGCGCAAATGCCGACAGCAGCTCGTCCCCCACCGGAAGACCAAGACGCTCGTTGATGAGTTGAAAGTGGTCGATATCCAGTGAGCATACCGCCAGCGTCTGCTGCTGGTTTTCCGCGTGCTGAATCGACTCCTGAATCAGTTGCGTCAACAGCTGCAGGTTGGGCAAACCGGTCAAGGCATCGAAATAGACTTCGCGGTTGAGGTGCCGCGCATGGGCAGGGATGGCCGACAGGTCGGCCAGCACCATGACATGGTGATCCACCCGACCCTGGGTGTCGCGGACGCGATTGACCGACATCATGCCGGGATAAAACTGACCATCATGGCTGCGGTAGCTGACCTGGCTTTTGCTGCGATCACGTAGCTGCAGCTCTTCACGCATCAAACGTACGCTGCGGTGGTCGTCCAGCGGCAGGATACTGAACGTTTCCGGGGTCTTGCCCCGCACATCGTCCAGCGCCAACCCCGTGAGCTCACTGAACGCAGGGTTCACCTCCATCACGCGGTTATCGGCATTGGTGATGATAATGGCTTCATTGGCATAGCGAAATGCCGACTCGCTGGGCGAGGCAGTGTCTTGTGTATCCAGCGTGGACATTGCCACGCGCCACGCCGAGGCTTGCGCATGGGCAGACGTAGCGGTGTGAGGCAAAGACTGCTCCTTTGGGTCATTCAAGGGCGGGCACATGCGTCTCTGCTCTCCTCGTCTAAACAGCGTTAATTTAATGACTTTTCGCCATATTAACACCGTCTTGCCCGCTATGTTCCTGGCGGCAACAGCGCTCTATCAACGCGCGTGTCGGCATCCGCAAAGGCAGCGTGTGAATCCCGGAGCCTTTTCGGTTGCTGCTAGGGCGCCAAGGAGGCCGCGCCCAGAAAACGCTGCTGCCAGTAGTCGATATCCAGCGGAACGCTGACCACGGCACGGCCACTGCCCGGGGCATGGATCATCTGGCGATTACCGCCATAAATGCCCACGTGGGTGGCCTTGCTGCCCTCGCCAAAGAACAGCAGATCGCCTGGGCGGGGGGCATCGACACGAGGCAGAGCGCGGTACTGGCCGTCCGCCGTGCGGGGCACACGCAGCCCGGCAGCGCGGTAGGTCATTTCGACCAGGCCAGAGCAGTCCAGACCATCCGGTGAGTTGCCGCCAAAGCGGTAAGGAATGCCGATGGATTGCTGGGCATAAGAGAGAATCAGCGCACGCTCCAGTGACATGCCCCCTTGCACGGGAGGCTTTGCAGGGGGAGCCACGTCCTTGCTGGCACAACCGGCCAGTACTAACAGCAGGGCCAGAGACAGGAGGGAATAAACGCGGGCAAACGGCATGGGGCACTCCTGAGAAGCCTCGATAGGGTGTCTCTATCATGGCTCAGGTCACGCGTGCCCGCTAGCCGCCTATACGGGAGAGCATCCGAAAGGGCTTATCAGGCAACGCATCTCAGCGCCCGATCCACTCCACGAAGGTCGTTTCGCCCAGCGCATGGCGCTCGTGGCGTAGTCGACTCATGGCGGCGTAAGGCAGGTCCATCACCAGCCCGTGGGTCAGCGGCTGGGCAATCACCTGACGCAGCAGCGCATTGCAGACGAACAGATGCGCCACCACCAGCACGTGCTTGCCCGGCGGGCGGCTCAGCAGGCGCTGCCACGCTTCACTCACCCGGGCATCCAGCGCCGCCAGGCTTTCCCCTTCCGGCGGCGCTGCCGTGGTGGGATCGTGCCAGAAGGCGTTCATCAGCGCGTGCCCCTCCTCGGCAAACACCTGGTCATGGGTCTTGCCTTCCCAGCGTCCCAGATAGAGCTCGGCCAGGTCATCGTCCACCTGCACGGGCAGGTCGAACTCCTCCCCCAACCACAAGGCAAACTCATGGCAGCGCGCCAGGGGGGAACTGACGATGGCATCGAACGGCGGCCTGCCATCGACCGTGTGACGCATCACGGCCGCCGTGGCCTGCTGCCAACCGGTTTCGCTGAGGGGGTGGTCGGTGCTGCCGCGCAGCATGCGGCCACCCAGTGGCTCACCGTGGCGCATCAGGTCGATGGTCATGATGTCAGCATCAGGAAAGCGCATGGTATCTCCCGGTCAGATGATGGCGTGGCGCACGCGGGCAGAGACCCACTCGGACACCAGCACGGTGGCAAAGATCAGCACGAAGATGACGCTGACCTGATTCCAGGCCAGGCTGTTGATCGAGGCGTTGAGCTGCAGCCCGATGCCGCCTGCGCCCACCAGCCCCAGCACCGTGGACTCACGAATGTTGATATCCCAGCGGTACACGCTGATACCGGCGAACGCGGGCATCACCTGGGGCAACACGCCGTAGTTCATGACCTGCAGGCGGCTGGCCCCGGTGGCGCTGATGGCCTCGACGGGCGTGGGGTGGATCTCTTCGATGGCTTCATAAAGCAGCTTGCCCACGAACCCAATGGAGCGTAGCGCAATGGCAATGATGCCCGCCAGCACGCCGGGGCCGAGAATGGTCACCAGCAGCATCGCCCAGATCAGCGAGTTGATGGAGCGTGACGAAACGATGATGGTCAACGCCAGGCTGCGCACCAGCGGGTGAGGCGTCGTGTTGCGAGCCGCCAGAAAAGCCACCGGAAACGCCATGACGATGCCCAACGCGGTGCCTAGCGTGGCGATGTTGAGGGTGTCCCACATGGGCTTCCAGAGGACGCTGGCATACTCCCACCGGGGCGGCATCATGCGGTTGATCAGGTCACTGCCCTGGCGGCCAGCATCTTCCACGAACACCCACATGGTGTTGTCGGAGATCACTTTCCAGCAGAGCAGGAAAAGGCAGATACCTGCCAGCCAGGCCACATACTGGAGCCACTGGGCACGGGTGGTGCGCCGCTGCCACTGCGGCACGCCTTGGGGGGAACTCGAAACGGGCATGGAAATTTCCTTTACGGGTTAAGGCATCGCAGCGCTACTGGGTCCAGCGGCGCACATGGCTGGAGGCGTATTCACTCATCAGCACGATGGCAATGATGATCAGCAGGATCGCTGCCGACGTGCCGTATTCGTAACGGCTCAGCGAGGTGTTCAGCGTGGCGCCAATGCCCCCCGCGCCGACGATGCCGATCACCGACGATTCACGGAAATTGATGTCCAGACGGTACATGGAGAGCCCGATCAAGCGCGGCATCACCTGCGGCTGCACCGCATGGTTCATGGTTTGCCACCAGCTTGCCCCCGTGGCACGCACGGCTTCGACCTGTTTCCAGTCCAGGTCCTCGATATCTTCTGCCAACAGCTTGGCCATGAAACCGATGGTGGCGAAGGCCAGCGTCAGCATGCCCGCAAACGGACCGAAGCCGAACATCACCACGAACAGAATGGCGATGATGATCTCCTGAAACGTCCGCGAGATGGCAATGATGGCGCGGCACAGGGTATAGATGGGCAGCGGAGCAATGTTGCGTGCCGCGCCCAGCCCTACCGGAATCGCCAGCAAGACGCCGATCACGGTGGAAGTCAGCGTCATGGTCAGGCTTTCCATCAACCCGGCGATGATGTCGTTCTGGCGGCTGAGGAAATCAGGCTGCAAAAAGGCCCCTAGAAAGTTGAGCGCTCGGCCGGAGCCTTCCGCCACCCGCGCCCAGTTGACCTGCACCGACGACAGCGCCAGCACCAGATACACCACCACACCGATGGCCAGGCCCCAGCGCAGCCGTGGGTTTTCGATCAGCGGCAAACGCCGCCACTGACCCTGGCGCGCAGCTTGCTGGCGCGCCGTGGCGTCTGCCGTGCTCATAGCGCGCCTCCACTGGCAACCTGGGTGAGCGGCCGCGCGTCATGGTGTGCTTTGGCTGCCGACGTGGGCGCTGCCGATGTGGGCGCAAGGGCTACCTGCGATGGCTCATCTTCTTCGTCGGCGGGCTCGGGCGTGGTGTCCCAGTCCTCTTCCCCATAGATGGTGGTGAGGATCTCGCTGGTGAGTTCGCTGGGCTTGCCGTCGAAGACGATTTGTCCGGCACGCAGGCCCACGATGCGGTCGGCAAACTGCTGCGCCAGAGCCACGTCATGAATGTTGATGATGGCCGCCAGCTCGCGCTCGGCGCACAGCTCGCGAATCAGACGCATGATCTGGCGCGAGGTTTTGGGGTCCAGGCTGGCGGTGGGTTCATCCACCAGCAATAACTTGGGGCTTTGCAGCAGTGCGCGGGCGATGCCGACACGCTGGCGCTGGCCACCCGACAGCGCGTCGGCGCGCTTGTCGATGGCATGGGGCAAGCCCACCCGCTCCAACAGGCGAAATGCTTCAGCAACGGCTTCCTGGGGGTAGCGGCGCAAGAAGCTGCGCCAGAAGCCGACATAGCCCAGTTGGCCCGACAGCACGTTTTCCATGACGGTCAGCCGGTCCACCAGGGCGTATTCCTGAAAAATCATGCCCATGGAACGACGTGCGTGACGCAGGCGGCTGCCCGACAGTTTGGTCAGCTCGCTCTCTTCCAGGCGGATACTGCCCTGGCTGGGTTCCACCAGACGATTGACGCAGCGGATCAGGGTACTTTTGCCTGCACCCGATGGCCCAATCAGCGCCATCACCTGGCCTTTGGGCAGCGATAGGTGAATATCGGTCAGCGCGCGGTCGCCCGTCGGGTAACGCTTGCCAACGCCAGTGAGTGTCAACATGGGGAATGCCTCGTTTGCTTGTCGCTCAAAACGTTCAACTGACTCGACCCCATAACGCGTCGGCCAGAAGGTTGCCCTCCTGGCCGACAGGGTCACGCAGCGCTGGAATCAATCGCAGTCGTAAGTGACGCCATTGGCATCGGCAATGGTGCGGATGACCGACCAGTGCTCTTCATAGGTGATGGGGATGAACTGCGCTTCGCCTGAGTTCTCGAACTCCGCCTGCAGGGCGGTGCCTTCCCAGTCGTAGCTGAAGAACGCATCCTGGATCTGCTGCTGCAGTTCGGGCGTCAGGTTGTGGGCGGTGCCGTATGCCGTGGTGGGGAAGGTTTCGGAGGTGTAGATCACCTCGTAGTCACCCTCGTTGATGACACCCCGTGACAGCATGCGATGGGCAACGGAGTTGGCAATGGCCGCCGCATCGTAATCCTTGTTGATGACGCCCAGGATGGAGTTGTCGTGGGAGCCGGAGAAAGCAGTCTCGAAGTCATCACCGGCTTCCAGACCGTACTCGGAGCGCAGCAGCGCGGACGGTGCGCGGAAGCCCGAGTTGGACGTTTCGGAAGTGAAGGCCAACTGACGACCCTGCAGGTCTTCCATGCCGTCGATACCGCTACCGGGGTAGGTGATGATCTCCATTTCGTAACCGTAGCTGCCATCTTCGGCCGCCATGATGGCGAAGGGACGGAAGCCGCCACAGTTGACCGCTACCGGTACGCCACCGGTGTTGAAGCCCGCCACGTGCAGACGGCCAGCGCGCAGCGCTTCCTGCTGGGCAGCATTCGACTGCACCGGGAAGAACTGAACGCGTTTACCCGTCGCTTCGCTCAGGTGATCCAGGAAACCCGCCCATACGTCGGCGTAGACCGCCGGGTCTTCAACCGGCGTGTAAGCAAAGACCAGCGTGTCCGGATCGACCAACCGAGACTCATCGCTGGGGATATCGGCCACCATGTCGCCATCGTTGTCCACGTAGCGTGAGGAGAGGTCGGCAGCCGCATTCATCGCACTGAAAGCGAAGGCACTGGCAACGGCAGCACTGATCAGAGTGCGCGAGAGTGACACGGTAGAGAGACGAGAGGATTGCATGGATCACCTAACGGGGTAGTAAGAGGTGGATGTATCCTGACGCCCCAAGATGACAGCGGCGGGTCTGGCGGGTGACAACTTCGTGACGTCTACATGACACCCGTATGAACGACCTGCCGCTTTGTCGGCTCACTGCTCCACGCAACAGCCACGCCGTTCCACGAACAGGCTGTTCCCGGCAATCTTCTTCGCCTGGTGCTTGAGTTCGGAGAGTTGGCTGGCAATGTCCAGGGCCTTGCAGTGGCCCGGGTCACTGATGGGCTTGACGGCTACCGACACGCTGACGAAAGGAAAAAAGCTGACGCCTCCCTGACGGCTTTCGATGGAAAGCCCGCCTCTCTGGCGGTCCTCTTCCTCGTAGAAACTCGGGGCCATGACCTCGAAGGAGGCCAGAATCTGCTGGCACACGCTCTCCCAGTGCTCCAGCGGTAACAGCATCATGAAGTCGTCGCCACCGATATGCCCGATGAAGCCCCCCGCGCTTTCCACCTGAGCCTGCAACAGCCGCGACAGCGAGATGATCACATGGTCTCCGCGGGCATAACCGTAGGCATCGTTGAACGCCTTGAAGTGATCCAGATCCACGTAGGCAGCGGCAAAGCCATTGCCCTGGCTCAGATAGGCCGTGAGGGTTTCATTGATCAGGATGTTACCGGGCAGCCCGGTGAGCGGATTGGCATGGCGCGCCTGACGCACCTGGATGGCGGTAATCTCGCGCAGCAAATCGACGATATTGCCCATACCCAGATACTGCCCTTCGCCATCGACGATGACGAAGTCCTCCTGTTCGATGTCGCGGCTGTCGGTCAGCTGCTGGCTCAGCGTTTCCAGGGGCATGTCGGCGGCGGCCACCAGCATCTTGCGATCGGCGATGTCCAGCACGCAGCGCTTGGCGTACAGCGAATGGCTATAAGGGTTGGTGAACAGCGTCAGGAACCCGTTGCGCCGCACCACGGCAATGGGCACGCCCTGTTCGATCACGGCCACGCAGCGCAGATGCGGCGTTTCACGAAACCGTTCCGCCAACGTGGGCACTGACACACTGGGCGCTACGGCCTCCACGCTGCGCAGGATGGTATGCGCCGTACGCCCGGCGGGAGTTTTCAATTGCGTGGTGGCGGGCAGCAGCGTATTGAGCTGAACAGGCGGCTGAACGCTGGGACGTGCGAAGTAGAACCCCTGCAACAGCGCCAATCCACGGTCCAGCTCCCACAGGCACAGGTGCTCTGCCGCGGTTTCGACCCCTTCTGCGATGAGCTGGCAGTCGAGGCTTTTGGCGACGTCCAGTATCGAGCGCAGGAACTCCCGCTTGGCGGGTTCCTGATCGATGCCGGAAATGAAATGGCGGTCCAGCTTGACGAAATCCGGGCGCAGCTCCGCCCAGTGGCGCAGGCTGGAGTGACCGGCCCCCAGGTCATCCAGGGCCACCTGAAACCCCATGTCGCGGTAGTGGGCCACCGCCTGGCGCATCAGGTCGTAATCGTGGATGGGCACGTGCTCGGTCAGCTCGATCACCACCCGCTCCGGCGGCAGGCCACTCTCCTGAATGAAGCCCAGCGTCAGCCCCTCGCGGAAATCACGCTCGACGATGGTCAGCGGCATGACGTTGAGGAACAGCAGCCCAGGGAGTGCGAGTTCGGCAAAACGGCGAATGGCGAGCCGTCGGCAAAGCAGATCCAGCTCCACCAGCAGACCAGCCTGGGTCGCCACGTCGAACAGCCTTAGCGGTGAATGCAACGGAGAGGTGCTGGGGCCACGGATCAGCGCTTCGTAGCCATAAATGGCCTGCTGATTGGCATCGACAATGGGCTGAAAAAGTACGTGCAGCTCTTCTGCCGCGATAATCTGGTGAAGCCACTGGGTTTCTTGTGCGGTCATGTGCCTGCTGCCCTGTCAAACGTCAACGATCCCTATGACTTGTCAACTCCATCAGGAAGGTGCCAGGGCAGCAAGCGTGCGTCATTTACATGACATTTTCATGACGAACCACCGGTGGGCGCCTTCATGCCGGGGATGTCTGGCGGCGGAAACACCGCGTCGCCACCGCGGGCATCCAACTGACGAATATCGGTGGGACGACCGTTCTCGTCGAGACTGACCAGGCCTATCCCGCTGGCATTCCACAGCCGCTCGCCAGCGCTGGCCTGCTCGGGGTCCCGAGGGTAGATGCTGAGCTTACGCCGCTGGGTAAACCAGTTGAGCGGCGACAGCGGCGCGTATAGCCAACGATTGAGCCGGTCGAAGGTATCCAGCAGCCGCCGAGGGAAGGTGTTTTTCACGCCGCTGGAAGTGATCTGCCACAGATGCGGGGCCTGCTCCTGCCCGCGTACGACGATGTCGTAGGCAAAGGAGTAGTGCACGTCCCCCGACAGGATCACGTAGTTGCCGGGTGTCTTGGAGTGCCGCCAGATGTGCAGCAGCACGCTGGCGGCACCGCGATGGGCCATCCAGTTTTCGGCATCCACCATCAACGGCTTGCCAGCCAGGGTAAACAGCTTTTGAATGCCCTCGATCAGCTTGACCCCGAACATCGGGGCAGGCGAGACGATCACCGCGCTGGGGGTGCCCAACAGCGCCTGCTGCATCTCCATGAGCGCCTCCCAGTCCATCAGCCCGGAGGGCCGTTTGGGGTTGCGCTCACTGCGCCAGCGGCGCGTACGGGTATCGAGCACGATCAGCGCGGGGGCCCCTGGCACCTGAAACTCCCACCCTTGAAAGCGCAGAAGCCGCTCGATCACGCTGTCCTGGGCCTGGGGGTTCAAGGTGCCCGACCCATCGAACAACGTGCCGACCTGATGCAGCAGCGGGTTGAGTTTGTCCGGGGCATTGCCCCACCCTTGGCAAAGCAGGTAGGCCACCAGCGCGTTGCCAATGATGCGCTTGGAGAACGGATGCCCATAAGCACAGCGCTCCCAATCGGCGGTCAGGTTCCAGTCATCGGTGACGTCGTGATCGTCGAAGATCATCAGACTGGGCACGTGGGCCATCAACCGCGCGCACTGGGGCAGCCCTGCCACGAAGGCATCGATGACCGCCTGTTCGGTACGGTACGCTTCGGCCTCCTGCTCGGCCAGCTCGGGCGGCGTGGGCGCAATGATCTGCCAGGGAGTCGGCGACCAGACCAGGCAATACATGGCCAGCATTTCGGCAAGGGTCATCAGGTGGTTCTGGGCGTGCGCCGAGGTGAACACCGGCTTTTTCACCCCGCCGAAGAAACGCTCGCGCAGGGCCGCGTTGCTGGTGACATCCGGCAGCAGCGACTCGCGATGATAATAGGTTTCGGGAGCCGCATAGAGCGCCTGACTATCGTTCACCGTGGCGCCTTCCAACTGTTCATCGGCCAGCCCCAGCCGGGCGATGAGTGCATGCACGGCGCGCAGGGTGGGGCCTGCCACGTCATCCACGTAGACCTGGTCACCGGTCATCAATAGCCAGGCTGGCCACTCGCCAGGGGCTTCCTGGCGCTCGGCCAGCCAGGCATCGGCACGCACCAGACCATCGGGGCTGTCGTGGTGGGGCTTGCGGCAGGAGCCGTGCATCAGGCGGTGGTGACGCGATGCCAGCACAAAGGCCGGGTAGGCCTGCCCGGCGTGACATAACCACGGTGCCCACTCGGGAAGGCGCTGCCATGCGCTCTGGCGGCTCTGTACCTGCAGGTCGTAGGCGATGCGTGTATCGGTGGGCAGTGCCCTGGGCAAGCTCAGGTCGATGCAGTACAGGTAGGCCCGCTCGCCGATGGCCACGCATTGGTGATCCTGGCGAGACAGTGGGTAGGTTTGCTGGTCGGGGGTGTCCGGAAACAGAACCAGCTGGAGAGCCAGCGGTCGCGTGGCCACCAGCCACATCACCAGGCGTGACGGCGACAAGCGACGCAGCAGCGGCCCCACCAGTACGTCAGGCAGTGTTTCGGTGACGTCGATCATCGTTGCTCCTTCAGGCCCGCGCGGCCAGCACGGGTAGTTCGATCACCACCTCCAGCCCGCCCTGTTCGGCGCGCTGCAGGCGCATCTGCCCACCATACAGGGCCACCAGATCGGCCACGATGGCCAGCCCCAGACCACTCCCGGAACGCTGCTCATCCAAGCGTTTGCCGCGCTGCACGGCCTCCTGGCACTCCTCGGCGGTCATGCCGGGGCCGTCATCGCTCACCGTGAGCCTCAATACGCCTTGCTGCGCCTGAAAGCTCACATGCACCGTCTGGCTGGCCCAGCGCAGGGCATTATCGAGCAAATTGCCCACCATCTCCTGCAGGTCCTGGTCGTCCAGGTGTACCCGCATCTGGCTATCCACGGTCTGCGTCAGGGTGATGTGCCGCCGCTGGGCAAGACGCGCCAATCCGCTCATCAGCGGCGCCAGGGTGGCCTGCAGGTCAATGGCGGCGAAGCGCCCGCTGTCCCCGGCCGCCGAGGCCCGGGCCAGGTGGTGACGCACCGCATTGTCGATACGCGAAAGCTCTACGTCCCAGGTGGCTCGGCTGTCGCTGGGCAGCTGCTTCACCAGCAGACGCATGACGCTGAGCGGCGTCTTGAGGGCGTGGGCCAGATTACCCGCCGTATAGCGTCCGCGCTCGATCAACCGCTGGTCGCGCGCCAATACGGCGTTCATGGAGCTGGCCAGGGTGGCCAGCTCTTGCGGCAGTCGGGTATCCAATTGCTCGGCACGGCCCTGCTCCACGTCGCGCAGGTTGGCATTCATGCGCCGTAACGGCGCCAACCCCCAACGTACCTGGAGCGCCAGCACCCCCAGCAACACCGCGCCAAGCCCCAGCAGGCCTAGCCACAGCATGCGCTGGAAGGCCTGGATTTCAGCCACCAGGGCATCGTCACGGGCGGCCACGCTGACGTGCAGCGGCGATTCCAAAGGCGCCAGATAGATATCCCGCTCCACCACTCGCAACTGCTGCCCTCTAGGCCCTGGCAAGGTCCGTGCAGACACCTGTTCGCTGTGGGTCACGGGCAGCCGCTGATCCCATAGCGAGCGCGACGCCACCGTGTGCTGCTCGCTGTCGGTGATCTGCCAATACCAGCCTGAAAACACGTATTCGAAGCGGGGGTCGCCCAAGGCACGTTCATAGCGCAGCTGTTGGCTCAGTGGGTCGTAGGCAACACCGGCAATGATCACGTTGAGCGTCGCTTCGAGACGCTCGTCGAACGCGTTCACGGCGGCGCTACGATAATGATGGGCCAGCAGCCCACCCGCCACCGGCAGGGCCAATAGCACGATCAGCAGCGCTGCCAGCAGCAAGCGCAGGTGGATGGAGCGGCTGGCCCAGCGTTGACGCCAATGCGGCCCGGCAGCGCTCATGGCGTGTCGGGCTCATCGGCCAGCAGGCGATACCCCTGGCCGCGCAGGGTGGCGATACGCCAGGCACCCAGCTTGCGCCGCAGGCGGCTGACCTGCACGTCGATGACGTTGGAGTCGGGCTCGTGGTCACGGTCATAGACGTGCTCCGAGAGCTCACTGCGGCTTACTACCCGCGGCGCGGCATGCATGAGATAACTCAGCAGACGGGTTTCCTGGGCGGTCAGGCTGACGGGCCTGCCTGCCAGGGTAACGTGCTGGGTGTGGGTATCCAGGCTCAGCTCGCCTACCCGTAGCACCGGGTGGGCGTGGCCATGGGTGCGTCGCGCCAGGGCGCGCAGCCGAAACAGCACTTCGGCGGGCTCGAAGGGTTTGGTCACGTAGTCGTCGGCCCCGGCAGTAAACCCCGCGGCCTTGTCGGCCCAACGCTCGCGAGCGGTCAAGATCAGCACCGGCAGGTCGATGCCATCCTCCCGCCAGGAGGAGAGCCAGCGGGTGCCATCGCCATCCGGCAGGCCAATGTCCAGGATCACCGTATCGTAGGCTTCCGTACGCACCAGAAAGTCGGCTTCCTGACCATTCTCGGCTCGCTCGACGATCCAATCGCCTTCACGCAGGGCCTGGCTCAGCTCACGGGCAAGCGCCTGGTCATCCTCTACCAGCAAACACTTCATCACGCTATCCTTTCATGGGTTACGCTGCATCTCGCGAATGCGGACACCTTCGATCTTCATCAACTGGCCACTGTGACCATCGAATTCGAATTCGACCACCTGCCCCTGGGGCCCCAGCATCTTGATCTCATACTCCACCAGCCCGTCGTCCCGGTCGATCTCGATTTCCAGAATATCGCCAATGTAACGCTCTTCGAGCCAGTCGAGTATCGTTTCCAGCGGGACCACATCGCCGCGCCCCACTTCACCGTGCAGCGCTTGCCAGGGCTGGTCGCCAATGGCGTTACCCATCCAGACAAGCGCCAACGCGCAGGCCATCACCCGAAGGCGGGGCCAGGTGCGTAAGGAGCGTAGGAAAGCGGTCATGGTTTTCATGATGCCAGCATGCCAAAGTCAACATGAACGGTAGATGAACGACTTTGTCAGCTTCCGGTAAGACCCCGGCTGCTATAACTGTCTCGTCGCTTCAACTGACATATCGTGAAAAAAGGAGCTTGTGATGAACGCCATGAAAAAAATGCTGATGATTCCTGCCTCTGCCCTGCTGCTGAGCGCAGCCGCTAGCACCGTGTATGCCGACACCCAGCCGGTGGATCGCATCGACGACATTCTGACCTACGCCAGCGATTATGGTTTTACGCACTATGAAGAGATCAGCGTCAAGAGCCGTGGGCGCGCCGAAGTCGAAGGCTGGCTGGACGATGAGTGGTATGCCGATATCGAGTTCTCGCTGGATAACGGCGATACCCTGAAAGAAGAGCGCAAGCGTCTGATCACCGGTGCCTGGGGCATGACCGAAGACGATGTACGTCAGGCGCTCAATATCGCCAGCCAAGAAGGCATGACGGAGTTCGAGGAGATCGAGATCAACAAGAGCGGCAGCATCGACATCGAAGGGCGCGACCAGAATGGCCGCGAACTGGACATCAAGATGCGTCAGGGTTCGTTCCAGATCACCGAGATCGACCGCGACTGATACGCGCGAGCAACCTTGCATGGCGGGCCCTGGTGGCCCGCCTTTTTCATGCCATCGTCATGGCGTCATGATGCCATCGACACCGTGGACTAGCGGCAGTCCTGGCAGTTGCCGCGGGCCATGATCGCCTCGGCAATCCGCTCGATGCCCTGACAGTACGCCGCGTGACGAAACGACACCTGCTCTTGCTCGGCCCGCTTCAGTACCTGGCTTGCCTCGCGCTCCAGCAGGGTATTCAGCCGCTCGTTGACCTGCTCTTCACTCCACTTTTCACCGGCACGATTCTGCAACCACTCGAAGTAGCTGACCACGACTCCGCCGGTATTGACCAGTACGTCGGGCAGCACGTCCACGTCGCGCTTTTCGAGTGCCCGGTCGGCGTCACTGGTCAGCGGGCCGTTGGCGATCTCCAGGATGGCGCCTGCCTGCACCTCGGCCACGTTGTCGCCATGCACCTGATTCTCCAGCGCGGCCAGGGCCAGCACATCCACCTCCAGCGCCAGCAGCTGCTCGCCACTCAGGGCTTTCCCCTGCTGACTCTTCGACAGCTTGCCGTGGGACTGCTTGTCCTTTTTCAGCGCTTCGATGTCCAGACCGTCCGCCGCATAGCGGCCTCCGCTGGAGTCGGAAACCGCGACCACGCGGTACCCTTCGGCACGGGCCAAGCGGGCAAAGTGGTACGCGGCGTTGCCGAAGCCCTGCACCGCCACGGTGGTCTCTTCCGGCGCCCGCTCGCGCTGCGCCGCCCACAGGTCGAGCACCTTGAGCGCGCCACGGCCAGTGGCTTCCACCCGGCCTGGCGAGCCTCCTAGCGGCAGCGGTTTGCCCGTGATGGCGGCTGGCGCCTGGGCGCGCAGGATGTGCTCGTACTCATCGATCATCCAGCCCATCACCGTGGCATCGGTATTCACGTCCGGTGCGGGTATGTCGCGGTCTGGCCCCATGATGTCGGCGATGGCGCGGATATAGCCTCGCGCCAGCCGCTCTCGCTCCAGCGACGACAGCGACTTGGCATCCACCTGAACGCCGCCCTTGCCGCCGCCGTAAGGCAGGTTGACCACCGCGCACTTCACCGCCATCCAGAAGCTCAGCGTGGTGACTTCATGCTGGTTCACGTCCGGGTGGAAGCGAACCCCGCCCTTGGCAGGCCCCAGGCTGGTGTCGTACTGCACGCGCCAGGCAGGAAACGCCTTCAGGCTGCCATCATCCATCCGCACCGGCACGCTGACCTGCAAGGAGAGGCTGGGTTGCATCAATCGCGCCTGGGCATCCGGGTGAATCTTCAGCGCCTCGAACACGGCCACCAGCCGCGAACGGGCATCTTCAAACAGGGCAGCCCCGGTATCGGGGGTCAGCTGCTGTGGCGCCTTGGCAGCCGCCGAGGACGCTGTAGAGTCGGACTTGCTCGGCTGGCGTTTCTTCGATTTTCCTTTGCCCATCATGCTGCTCCTGTCGGGTGAATGCTGGCGCTATCGGCCATACTGACTCTCGATGGCCACTTCAGTCAGCGTAGCAGCTCCTGCCGCGTTGGCGGCCAGACTTGCGAAATGCCCGGTTTTTCCCACACTTGGACAAGCTACCCACAGGAAGACGGGGCAATACTCGCCATTCGCAAGGACGCACAAGGAGAAGCATTCGTGAACCACGTCATCCGCCAAGCGCTGCTTTGGGTCACTCTCTACATGGTACTGGCATTACTGCCGGTGAGCTGGCTGCTGGTGTCGCCGCCAGCTCCACGCAGCGCCTTGGCCGAGGCAGGCGTATTGCTGGGCGCGCTGGCGCTGAGCATCATGGCGCTGCAAGCGCTGATTTCAGGCCGTCACGGCTTTGGCAATCGCGCAGGGTTCGACAACGTGCTGCAGTTTCATCGCCAGCTGGGGATCGGTGCCCTGCTGCTGGTACTGGCGCATCCCACGCTGACATTCATCGCCGAGCCCAGCCTGCTGCACTATCTCGACCCCCGCGAGGACACCCTCCGCGCCCTGGCCCTGATGGCCCTGCTGCTGGCCAGCCTGACCCTGGTGGTCACCTCGCTATGGCGCAAGCGGCTGGGGTTGAGTTACGAGACATGGCGACTGCTGCATGGCGGCCTGACCGCTTTCGTGGTCATGGGCGGGCTGGGGCATGCGCTGATGGCTCAGCGCTACACCCAAGGCGTCGTCACCTCGGGCGTCTTTGCCCTGCTGCTCCTGCTGCCGCTAGGGCTGCTGGTGGAAACTCGCCTGCTGCGCCCGTGGCGGCTGCGCCGCCAGCCCTGGCGCGTGGTGGATAACCAGCTGGAGCGAGGCGATACCACGACGCTGACGCTGGAGGCAGATGGCCAGCACCAGCTGGACTTCCAGCCCGGGCAGTTTTTCTGGATCACCTTGGGCAACACCCCTTTTGCCTTGCAGCAGCACCCTTTTTCCATCGTTTCCAGCGCATCACAGCCGGGCAGGGTGGCTTTCAGTGCCAAGCGGCTGGGGGACTTCACCCGTACGCTGCCCAAGGTCAAGGCCAACACACGAGCGTTCATCGAAGGGCCATACGGCGCCTTCATTCCCAATCCCGACAATCCCCATGGCATCGTGATGCTGGCGGGCGGTATCGGTATCACCCCGTTCATCAGCATGCTGCGCAGCTTTCGTGATACAGGCAAGTCGCCCCCTATCTGGCTGATCTATGCCAACCCGACCTGGCAGGAAGCCACCTTCCGTGAGCACCTGGAAACGCTCAGCAAAGCGCTGCCCCTGACAGTGGTTCACGTGCTGTCCGACCCGCACGAAGGGTGGCAGGGCGAAACCGGCTATGTGGATGAGGCGCTGATCAAACGTGTCTTGCCGGACCTGGACCCGCGGATCGACTGTTACATTTGCGGCCCAGACCCGATGATGGATAGCGCCGAACGCGGGCTGATTGCCCACGGCATCCCGCCGACGCACATTTTTTCCGATCGCTTCGACATCGTCTGAGAGAGGTTCGCATGCTGCACCACTACGCCCGCCACCTGGGCACTGCCACGCTGGTCGTGTTGATTGCCCTGACGCTGCTGGCCCTCTGGCTACGTTGATGGCATGAGCGACGGCTGCCTGGAAGGCGTCTGGCCCCACTCGCCGCAGCGGCTGCTGCGCGACATGCTGTGGCTGCTGGCAACCCCGGACCTGGTGACGCTGGCCGAGCATCTGGCTGGCCGCCCCACCCCCGCCGAGCTGGGCCTGGCCAGCGCCGCACAGCGTCACGCCTGGCTGGCCCGCCATGCGGACCATTTTCGGCAGGATGAGTCTTCAGCCGTGCCTCGACAGACGGCTGCTCGACCGACACGTCGTGTACCGCCTCAGCGCATGGGGCATTACCATGAACGGCTGTGGCATCTGCTGCTGGACAGCGCGCCCAGCACTCGCCTGCTGGGCCACAACGTACGCATTACCCAGCGCCGCCTGACGCTGGGCGAGCTGGATATTCTCTACCGTACTCGGCAGAACCCGGCGCCCATGCACCTGGAGGTGGCCATCAAGTTTTATCTGGGGTTGCCCGAAGGGCCTGGAGAGCAGACGAGCCAGAGCCGTTGGGTCGGCCCCGGAGGGTTGGATAGTCTGGCGCTGAAGTGCCAGCACCTGCGCCAGCATCAGCTGCCGCTGTCGTGTACGCCACCTGCGCGACACTTGCTGCGCCACTGGCTCGCCCCCCGCGACAGCGGCGAAACCCTGCCCGCCTTGCAGCCCCGAGTGGCCATGCCCGGCGTCTTGTTCTACCCGTGGCACGCAACGCTGCCACCGCCGGACGGGGCAACGCCTGACCACCGGCGCGGGCTGTGGTGCTACAGGAAGGATTGGCCAGCACTGGCAGAGAGCTACGCCGACGCACCCAGCATGGCCTGGCTGGAAAAGCCTCACTGGCTGGCGCCGCCGCTGCCGGAAGCCTTCGATGCACTGGCGCTACAAACGGCCAGCGTGATGCCGCTGATCGACCGCTACGGGCCTCAGCAGGTGATGCTCAGCCACCCGGCTCACCCCCCGTTGCGGGTGATGATCGTGCCGGACGGCTGGCCACAGCAAATACCGCTGCCGCCTTACACCACCACCAGATTATCGCGATGAATCAGCTCGTGGGACTCCACATAGCCAAGGATGGCCTCGATCTGGTGGCTGGGCTGGCCCGCCAGCTGGCGTGCCTCATCGGCACCGTAGTTGACCAGCCCCTTGGCGACCCGCGCGCCCTGTTCGTCCACACACAGCACCATGTCGCCGCGTCTGAAGCTGCCCTGTACGTCCCGCACGCCCACGGCCAGCAGGCTGGAGCCTTTGCCGCGCAGCACGTTGACCGCACCGGCATCCAGCACCAGCGTACCGCGTACCTGTAGCTGCCCTGCCAGCCAGCGCTTGCGGGCCGCCATGGGCGCCTGGTTCGGGCGCAGCAGCGTGCCCAGCGGTTCGCCCTGCACGATACGGGTGATCACCTCAGGCTGACGGCCGCTGGCGATCACCGTTACCGCGCCGGAACGCGCCGCCAGCTGCGCGGCACGCACCTTGGTGCTCATGCCCCCTCGGCCCAGCGCGCCGCCGCTGCCTGCCACGGCGGCCAGCCGTGGGTCATCGGCACGGCCTTCGGCAATCAATCGAGCGTCAGGATGATGGCGCGGGTCGGCATCGAACAGGCCCTCCTGATCGGTGAGCAGCAGCAGCGCATCGGCTTCGAGCAGGTTGGCCACCAGCGCGCCCAGGGTGTCGTTATCGCCAAAGCGGATCTCGTCGGTGACGACGGTATCGTTTTCGTTGATCACCGGCACTACGCGCATCTCGACCAGGGTGCGCAGCGCCGACAGTGCGTTCAGGTAGCGCTTGCGGTTGGAGAGGTCGTCGTGGGTGAGCAGAATTTGCGCGGTGAGCATGCCGTGGCGAGCAAAGTGCTGCTCGTAACACTGGGTGAGCCCGTTCTGCCCCACGGCCGCCGCTGCCTGCAGTTCATGCACGGCGCTGGGGCGTGCCTGCCACCCCAGGCGTACCATGCCTGCCGCCACGGCTCCCGAAGAGACCAGCACCACTTCGATACCCTGCTGGTGCAGGGCAGCAATTTGATCCACCCAGCCGCCAATGGCCGCTTCATCCAGCCCGCGACCATCGTTGGTGAGCAGCGCGCTGCCAATCTTGACCACTATCCGGCGGGCGCTACTCAGCGCCTCACGGCCCGGCAACTGCTCGTTGTGTTCCACGTCGCGACTCTCCCACGCCATTGCGCTCACGCGATTCATCCTGGTCGGCACGCCTGCCGTTTACGGGGCGTACTCTACTTCGACATCGTAATCATCGTCGTCGAAATCGTCATCGTCTTCTTCGTCATCGCGCTTGCGGCGACGGCCAAGGCGCGCTTCGGTACGGGCCACCGACTCCTCTTCCATGCGGCGACGCATCTCCTGCTCGCGGGCATGGGCCTCTTCGTCTTCGTTTTCCAGACGCTGCTGCTCGGTGAGCCAGCGGTACGCCGCCTGCACCAGCTTGTCGGTGCCTTCGCTGCTGATCGCCGAAATACGGAACACCGGGCCTTCCCAGTTCAACGCATCGATGATCGCCTGGGCCCGCGCTTCGCGCTCCTCTTCCGGCAGCAGGTCGAACTTGTTCAGCACCAGCCAGCGCGGCCGCTCGGAGAGCGCCGGTGAGAACTGGCCCAGCTCGTGCACGATGGCCTGGGCAGCGTCGACCGGATCGGACTCGTCGAACGGCGCCACATCGACCACGTGGAACAGCAGCCGCGTACGGGTCAGGTGCTTCAGAAAACGCAGCCCCAGGCCTGCGCCGTCAGAGGCGCCTTCGATCAGCCCCGGTACATCGGCCATCACGAAGTGCTCGTGCATGCCCAGCTTCACCACGCCCAGGTTCGGCACCAGGGTGGTGAAGGGGTAGTTGGCCACCTTCGGCTTGGCCGCCGACACCGAACGAATCAGCGTCGACTTGCCAGCATTGGGCATGCCCAGCAGGCCCACATCCGCCATCACCTTCATTTCCAGGCGCAAATTGCGGCGGTCGCCTTCGGTACCCGGCGTGGTGCGGCGCGGTGCGCGGTTGGTGGAGGATTTGAAGTGGATGTTACCCAGGCCACGACGACCACCGGCCGCCACCAGCACGACCTGCCCGATCTCGGTCACATCGGCGATCACTTCGAGGGTGTCCTCGTCGATCACTGTGGTGCCCACCGGCACCTTGACGTGCAGGTCTTCACCAGCCTTGCCGCTCATCTGGCGACCCATGCCGCCCTGGCCGTTCTCGGCCTTGTAGAAGCGCTGAAACTTGAAATCGATCAAGGTATTCAGCGAATCGTCACCAATCAGATAAACGCTGCCCCCGTGGCCACCATCACCACCGTCCGGGCCACCCTTGGGCACATATTTCTCGCGGCGAAAGCTCAGACAGCCATTGCCGCCTTTACCTGCCTCAACAATGATCGAGGCTTCATCGACGAACTGCATTGGATTCTCCCGGCCGCTTCCGCCGCCCTGACTGCATCACCCTGTTCCCGGTACGGGCAAAAGGGCTTGAAAAGACAAAAAAGCCCCGCCATGGCGGGGCTTTTCTTTCGTCATCTTCGCACTGCGCAACCTAAGTTGCTTAGGCAGAAACGATGCTGACGAATTTACGGTTCTTCGGACCTTTGGTCTCGAACTTCACGACGCCATCGTTCAGTGCGAACAGCGTGTAGTCACGACCAACGCCCACGCCAGTGCCGGCGTGGAAACGCGTGCCGCGCTGACGAACGATGATGTTACCAGCGGTTGCCGCTTGGCCACCGTACAGTTTCACACCAAGGCGTTTGGATTCGGAATCGCGACCGTTACGCGTGGAGCCGGCTGCCTTTTTATGTGCCATTGCAAAATCCTCCTAAAGGGAATTGGCTGCTTACGCAGAAATTCCGGTAATTTTGACTTCAGTGAACCACTGGCGGTGGCCCTGACGCTTCATGTGGTGCTTCCGGCGGCGGAACTTGATGATGGTGACTTTGTCGCCACGGCCGTGGGAAACGATTTCGGCGGAAACTTTGGCACCGCTGATGAAAGGTGCGCCAATGTTCACGTCGTCGCCGTCTGCAACCAGCAGCACTTCATCGAATTCAATCGTTTCGCCGGTCGCGACTTCGATTTTTTCGAGCTTGAGGGTCTGACCTTCTTGAACGCGGTACTGTTTGCCACCGCTTTTGATAACTGCGTACATGTCGCTCTCCGGACTTGTCGTTAATGCCAGTTACGCCCCGCGTAACCAACGCTCATCGCCTTCCGCTCTTATCGACCTGCTGCGAGTGGCGCCTCTTTTGGCAGCCATCTGACAGGGAGCATGATGAGTGGGTCGCGGATTATAACGACTATCGCGCTTTACCACAAGGCCACCGGGGCTTGTCAATCACCCCGCCGCCCGCCCGGCGCCGCTATGCCTTGACGCCTCACAGGCAGCCCCATAGCATGACCCCCACTCTCTTACCTGCCGCGATGAACGGAACCCATGACAGCCAACGTCTCCTCAACCCCGCCTGCCAGCCCTTCGCCTTCACCGCTGCACGCCGTGGTGGCCGACGATTTTGAGGCCGTCAACCGCACCATTGTGACGCAGTTGAATTCTCGCGTGCCGCTGGTGGAAACCATCGGCCAGTACATCATCGAAAGCGGCGGCAAACGCCTGCGCCCGCTGCTGGTACTGCTGGCAGCGCGCTCGCTGGGCTACGAGGGCGACAAGCACATCACCCTCGCCACGCTGATCGAGTTCATGCACACCTCGACCCTGCTGCATGACGACGTGGTGGACGAGTCGCACATGCGCCGTGGCAAGAAAACCGCCAACGACGCCTGGGGCAATGCGCCCTCGGTGCTGGTAGGCGATTTCCTCTACTCCCGCTCGTTCCAGATGATGGTCGATGTCGGCTCCATGCGCATCATGGCGATCCTCTCCGGCGCGACCTGTGTCATCGCAGAAGGCGAAGTCCTCCAGTTGACCAACATCGGCAACCCGAGCATCTCGGAAGCCGACTACTTCGAGACCATTCAGGGCAAAACCGCCATGCTGTTCGAAGCCGCTTCCCACAGCGGCGCGGTGCTGGCCGATGCCACCCCAGAGCAGGAGCGCGCGCTGCAGTACTACGGCCGCTATCTCGGCCTGGCCTTCCAGCTCATCGACGACCTGCTGGACTACCAGGGCGACGCCGACGCCATGGGCAAGAACGTAGGCGACGATCTGGCCGAGGGCAAACCGACCCTGCCGCTGATCCACGCCATGGAGCGCGGCACCCCCGAACAGGCCAAGCTGATCCGCCAGGTGATTCGCAAAGGCGGCCTGGAGCAACTGGACGAAGTGCTGGAGATCATTCACGCCACCGGCGCTCTCACCTACACCCGCGACCGCGCCGTCGAGATGGCCGACAAGGCCCTGGCCGAGCTGAACGCGCTGCCCGAAAGCCCCTTCCGCGACAGCATGGCCCAGCTGGCCCGCCTCGCCGTGGAGCGTCAGGCCTGACCGGCGCCCGACAAGCGCAAAAGGGGCTTGAAAAAAGCCCCTGAACTACGTATGATGCGTCCCGTTGTTAAGCACGCCTTGGCAACCCTCGGAATATAGCTCAGCTTGGTAGAGCGCTGCCTTCGGGAGGCAGAGGTCGTAGGTTCGAATCCTGCTATTCCGACCAAGAATTCAACGAAAACGGCCACTTAGCTCTTAGAGCAAGTGGCCGTTTTTGTTTTTGCGCCCCTCATCAGCGCCCGCCACGTTTCATGGCCATACCAGGTCCACCGCGATGGGGTCGTGGTCTGACGAGCGAAACGGGTTGGGCGGGGTGTCGTCCGGCTGTTGGTCGTAGCTCAAAAAACGCGGCTCGTCGGCGTTGATGGGCCAGGTATGCACCTGCTGCACGGCCTCGGCCAGTTCAGCGCTGGCCAGGGCGTGGTCGAGATACCCGGACTCACCGCGAAACACGTAGGTGTAACGGCGCTCGGCGGGGAGATGACGCGCGATCAGGTCGGTCATGCCTGCATGTACCAAAGTGCGGATCGGATCTTCGGCACCGTAGGCATTGAGGTCCCCCAGTAGCAGCAAACGCTCATGGCCCGCTTCCTCGCGCAAGGTGTAGAAAGCGCTGGGTGGCCTGCGCCTGAGCAACACGCCGCTCGTTCCAGCAGCCTTGGCCACGGTCGATATCCCCCTGCGCAGGGCAGCCGGATTTGGCCTTGAAGTGCGCGGTCACCACCCCTACCTCTGGCCCTCCTCGCACACTGCGGAAGAAGCCGGCCAGCGGCGGTCGGTCGTGGGCATCGGCACGGTCGATATGCAGGGCTCCCAGAGCCTCCACGCGGTCCGGCCGATAGAGCAACGCCACCCGAATGGCGTCCGTTCCATGACGCTCGGGCTCGCCCACCGGGTGGTAGCGAATCCCCGTGCGCTGGTGCAACTGCTCGACCAGATCGGTCAACGCGTCGGGGCGGTTCTCTATTTCGATCAGCGCCAGGATATCCGCCTCCAGCCCCGCGATGGCCGCTGCCAGCTTGCCGCGCTGGCGCTCCAGCGCGGGCGCATTGGCGGCGCCACGCTCCCCCAGGGTGATGAAGTAGTTCTCGACGTTGAAGGTAGCCACCCGCAGGGCATCCCCCGGTGCTTCCAGCGGGCCAGGGCGAGGGTTGCTGTCGGTGAACGTGACCGCTTGCGTGGGGTGCAGACGGTAGTCGCCAAAGGCGTGGGTGAGCACCCCGGTCAGCCCGTCGAGGGTGCTGCCTACGCGGCGCGTCCCCTGCTCGTTCAGATAGGGCACGGGGTCGGGGTTCGTGCGGTAGCTGCCATCGTCCAGCAGCAGTGGCGCAGGCGAAGGAGCTGCCTGAGCGGCACTATGGGTCGGCCGAAAGCGTCGCTCGCTGGCCAGCGCCAGCGTGCCGTAACGGCCCAGATCATGGTTATCGGTGACCGTCAGCGGCTCAGGGAAAGTGACCAATAGCGCCTCCATGGCGTCCAGCGAGGCCGCGTCCTTGGGCCAGGATAACGCAATGGGCTCGGGCAGCTCGCCTGCGATGTCACAGGTCACCAGCTGAGTGACACGCTGCAGCTGGGGGTTGCCGCGAAAGCTTCCTGTACGCGCCTGTAGCTGAAGATGCTGGCCCGCCACTACCTGCGCAGCCTTGTGCTCGGCCAGCTCCGGCGCATACACGAATATGCCTACCGGGCCCTGCTCGGTGGTTTGCTGCAGGTAGAACCCGCTGAGGTGCTCGCGCCCCAGAAACTCCCCGGTCACGACGCCATCGATGGTCACACGCTGGCCTTCGGCGAGGGCAGACTGCTCGCCAATGCCTTTGATGTGCGCCAGGTCCGTGGTGGACGCTGCCGGGCAGCTGGCCATGGCAGGCAACGCCAGTGGCAGCACGAGCCACACGATGCAGTGGGTCGCTCGCCGAAGGGATCTGTGCAGCTGGCCTGCGCGTTGCAGGTTGGCCAGCGCGTCGATGAATCTCATGCGACCAACGCTCCTCTTGAAAGGTTATTCAGCCTGGCATGCTCAGCAAGCCCACCACGCTGACCAGAATCAGCACCGCCCCCAGCACCCGAAAGAACAGCCCGGTATCGGCATGGAGCAGGTAACGGTGCGCCTTTTCGCCCAGCAGGTGGCCAATGAAAGCGCACGGCAACAGCCATAGCTGATGCACCAGCTGCAGGTCGACCCCCGCCACCACGAACGACACCATCTTGATGACCACGAGGATGAACCACAGCACGAACATGGTATCGCGCAGCTGCTCCTTGGCCACATGGGCGGCAAACACCGCCACGATCAGCGGCGCGCCAATCAGCGAGGTGCCGCTGACATAGCCGCCCAGCCCCAGCAGCAGGTAATCCACGTAGCGGTGCTTGCTTTGGAACGGCTTGTTCAAGACATAGCCAATGGCGTAGATGATCACGATGCCAAAGATGATGCTGGTCATGACATGGTTGGGCAGGGTCAGCAGGCCCACCACCCCGACCAGCTTGGGGATGATCATGATCTTCAGCGCCTTGACCAGATACCCCCAATCGATATTGCTTTGCACCGCGGCTCCATTGCCCGCCTGCCGCACCTGCCGGTGCCCGTTCCAGGCAATCCAGCTGGAGAAGATCAGCAGATGAATGGCAATGATGGGCAGAAAGACCAGCGGCTCGTTGCTGACCAGCAGCAAAAACGGCAGCGCCAGCACGGCGCCACCAAAGCCCAAACTGGTGCGCACGAAGCCACTCCAGGCAAAGATCAGCCCAATGAGTACGTACTGGTACCAGAGTAGATCGGCCATGGTGCAATGCGGTCCTTGTGGTTATAGGTTAGGGGACGTGACTCAGCGTCAAGGGGTATCCAGCTGCCACCAGCGTGGCAGCAGCGCCCGTATACGCGCCTGGGAAAAGCGGTCATCCATTAATACCACAACCCCACGGTCCTCGGGGCCACGGATCACCCGGCCCGCTGCCTGCACGACCTTGACCATGCCCGGCACACGGTAGGTATAGTCGTCTCCGCGCCCAAAGCGCGCCTGTAGCCGAGCCTTCAGCGCTTCGTTGAAGTCGTTGAAGGGCGGCAAGCCCAGCGTGGCCACAAAGGCACCGATCAACCGCTCGCCGGGCAGGTCGATCCCCTCCGCGAAAGCACCCCCAAGCACTGCAAAACCGATGCCGCAGCCGCCGGGCGTAAAACGTGCCAGAAAAGCGTCGCGCTCGGCCTCCTGCATGCTGCGCGTCTGGGCAAACACGGGAATGTCCGGGTGGGCCTGGGCAAACGCAGCCAGCACCTGTTCCAGGTAGGCAAAGCTGCTGAAGAACGCCAGGTAATGCCCCGGGTGGCGCTGGTACTGCGCCGCCAGGGTAGCCACGATGGGCGCCACCGAGGCCCCGCGGTGATGGTAACGGGTGGAGATATCCGTGCGCAGCTGCACTTCCAGCTGCTGCGCCACGAAGGGAGACGCCACCTCGCGCCACACGCTGTGCTCCGGCAGCCCCAGCAGGTCACGATAGTAGTGAAAGGGCGACAGCGTGGCGGAGAACAGCACCGCGCAGTGGGCACGCTTGAAGCGCGGGCCAAGAAAATCCGCCGGGATCACATTACGCAGGCCGAGGACGGCACTGCCCTTCCCCGCGACGTCCAGGTCGCACAGCGAATGATCGCCAAACTGCTCTGCCAGGCGACAGAACGCCAGCGCCTCGAACAGCAGTTCCTGAAGCGCCTGGCTCGCCCCGTCAGGATGCTCCACCAGATAATCCGTGATCGCCCCGGCCAAGGTATGCAGTGCACCCAACAATTTGGTGGGTAGCGCATCCAGCAGGTGATAACGACGCTCCGGCGCCTGGTCTTGCACCGCCTTGTTGAGGGCCTGCCACTGCCTGCCAACGCGCGCCAAGGGCTTGGCCAGCGCCGGTGGGGAGTGGCGCCGCAGGTAGCTCAGACGCTGCTGGGAGAGCGCAGCGCTATACATGCCACGGGCACGCTCGACCAGGTTGTGGGCTTCATCCACCAGCAGGCCCACCCGCCAGTCGTTGGCCTGGGCCAGGCCGTGCAAAAGCGCGTGGCTATCGAACCAGTGATTGACATCCCCTACGGCCACATCGGCCCAGCGGGCCAGCTCCTGGCCCAGGTAGTAAGGGCACACCTGATGCGCCAGCGCCACCTCGCGCAGGGCCTCGCGGTCTAGCCAGCCATATTCCACCGCCGCCTGGCGGGCCGCGGGCAAGCGATCGTAAAAGCCTTTTGCCAGCGGGCAGGCATCGCCCTGGCACGCCGTACCGGGGTGCTCGCAGGCCTTGTCACGCGCCACCAGCTCCAGCACCCGCAGCGGCTGTGCGGGGGCCTGCAGGCTGGTGAGGGCATCCAGCGCCAGGCGGCGGCCGGGGGTTTTCATGGTCAGAAAGGCGATGCGGTCGAGCCGCTGGCGGGGCATCGCGGAGAGCATGGGAAACAGCGTGCCCAGGGTCTTGCCGATACCGGTAGGCGCCTGGGCCAGCAGGCAGCGGCCGGTGCTGGCCGCCTTGAAGACATCCTCGGCCAGTGCCCGCTGGCCGGGGCGGAAATCCGCATGGGGAAAGCTCAGCGTGGCGAGCCATGCATCGCGGCGCTCGCGGTGGGCCGCCTCCTGGTCGGCCCAGGCCAGAAAGCGCTGGCACTGGTGGGCAAAAAACGTTTCCAGCTCATCGGCGCGGGCCTCGCAGGTCAGCCGGGTTTCCTGACCGCTGGCAATCTCCAGGTACACCAGCGCCAGCGTGATATGCGCAAGGCCCCGTTCGGCACAGAGCAGCGCGCCGTACACTTTCACCTGCGCCCAGTGCAGCGCCCGTTGGTTATCCGCCATGCGCGCCAGGCTACCGCGATGGGTCTTGACCTCTTCGACACAGTTGCCCGCCACATCGAAACCATCGGCGCGGCCAGACACGCGCAGCCCCTGATACTCACCGGAGAGCGGCAGTTCGGCGAGATAACCGGGGATCTTTTCCCGCCGCTTGGCCACCAGAGCGTGCCCCTCGATGCCCTCCTGAGCACTGGGTGCGGGCGTAAAGCGGTGGTCCAGGTCACCCTGGCGGGCGGTGAAGTCACACAGGGTACGCACCGCCACGCGATAGCGGCTCATGGGTCGGGCTGCCAGCGCACGTGGCAAACCTCGACGGGCATTCCCTGGCGGCAGAAGAAGTCGATCCAGCGACGCTGGTTATCCTGCAGACGATCCCCCGGCCCTTTGACCTCGATCATCCGATAGCGCGGCTCGCCATCTGCTGCTTCCGGCATCAGCTGAATGAGGTCCGGCAGGCCTGCGCGATTGTGCTTGAGGTCCCCCAGCAGGCGGGTAAAACAGCCGCGCAGGTGCGCAGCGGGCAGGCAGTCAAGCGCCATGGTGACCAGCGGTTCGCTCAGCACTCCCCAATGCACGAAGGGGGAAGCAAGCCCCTGCTTGTCCTGCCAGGTGGCCAGAATCGTCGCGCGGTAGCGGCCATCCTCCAGCTGCGCCAGGCAGGCGTCGATCTCTGCCTGGCGCTGGCCCACGAAGTCTTCGCGATAGAGGTCCGCAGGCCCGCTGTGGAACGGGTGAAAGAACGCTCCCGGCAGCGGCTTGAAAATGACTGGCCAGAGCAGCAGGCCGAACAGCCCCGTGATCAGGCCGTTTTCCACATAGAAGACCGGCGCACTGGCGGTGGATAAGTGCTCGGCAACGGCGCGCTCCACCGGCTGCGGCCCGGGCAGCTCCAGCACGTAAGTGGGGGCATCGACGGCTTTGGCGGCCGGTGGGGCGGGCAAATTCAACTTGCGCGTCAGGCGTGGCAGCAGGCGTCCCAGCGCCTGGGCTTCGCTCTCGCCTGCCTGATCGAGCGACGCCTCGGCAAGTGCGTAAGCCTCCTGATAGCGGCCCAGGCGCTCCAGCACTCGCAGTCGACGAATGCGCGCTTCGCTGTTGCTGGACTCGGCATACAGCGCCAGGGCCAGGGCCGCCTCACCGCTGCGCTCTGCCGTGTGCCCCAGGGTCAGCAGCAGCCGCGAGCGGCGGGCGTCCAGCCAGCGGTTGCCGAAGGCAGCGGGCACGTCCGTGGCGAGCACTCCCGGCGCCTCTCCGCTCTCCAGGCGCTCGCGCAGGCGGTGCAGCGTGAGATAGGTATCGACCTCTTCGCGGCGCTGAAATGCACGCGAATCCGAAGAGAGCGGAAGCTGTTCGAAACGCTGCAAGCCAAGCTCGGTGAGCACGAATTCGGCCCAGTCCTGGCGCAGGTTGCCAAAGAACATCAGCCGCAGGCGGTCGCATAGCGCCATGATGTCGAGGCGCACGATGTTCGTGGTGGCCTCTGGCCACCACTGCTGCAGCGGGCGTGCCTCGGCAAGCTCTGGTGTCAGTGCCGCCTGAAGTTCGCGTTTGGTCGCCCTGGGGGCGATGCCCAGCTCAAGGATCATCGGTTGCAGGGCGTCGCGCAGCTCGCTGAGGCGCAGCAGCCGAAATAGCGCCTCGATGCTCAACGACGGCGTCTCGTCGACCCACCCCTGGGCCAGTAGCGGGGCCAGTGCCTGCCGGGTGTCGCCAATCTCGGGGTAGCTGAGCTTATCGATGCGGAACAGCTCGCCTTTGCGCATCACCATGCGTACCAGCAGCGCTTGAGCAGCGCGCGGCAGCTGTGACCATTGCTGGAGGGCGTGATGCTCCTCGGCACTCAGCAAATCGCCGTGACGCGACTGCACCCAATCGACCACGAAGCGGAAGTTCGCCAGGTAGTAAAAAGGGTCATCGAGGGAGGCGGTGGCCGAAACGGCATGAGCACTGTTCATGCATCCATTGTAACAGCGCTGGATGGCGTGGGTTAACCCACCCGGTGTTGATAAAGCGCGTCTAGCGCGTCGTCCACGAAGGGATCTTCCAAGGAGGCATCATCTATGGAAGGGGCGGCAGGCTCGCTACCGGTCAGGGCATCACGGGGCTGACCCGCGAGAGGTGCAGTGCTGGTAACGTTCGAGGAGGGCGGCTTGCGACCGCCCACCAGCACGTACCACTCTGCTTCGCTGAGGTAGTGCTGGCACCAGCGGCTCAAACCATCGGCGACGGCGTCGCGAGTGCGTTCACCGCTGCGAAACGAGGTGGCCAAATAAATGAGGTCCTGACGCGCAATGCGTGCACGGGCATTGCCGCCATGCACTTGGGAGAGCGGGCAGCGTCGGTCATAGGCCGCGTTGGTGAGGGCATTCAGCCAACGCTCCACTTCATGTGCCTGTATTCCGCCGTAGACTGCCACGACACGCTCCCGCCATCATCGATAGGCTAAAAGGCGTAAGACTGCCCGAATTTGGTGCCGTTGTCATCTCGCACCCGCACCAAAGCCCTGCAAGACATTCACCACATTGACACCGATATCTCCCACTGCATAGCCCCCTTCCAGTAAAAAGACGCAGGACAAACCACACTGGGCCAGCCGCTGGCCAAGGGCCGTAAAGTCGGCGTGCTGGAAGGTAAAAGCGCTGATCGGGTCGCCTTCGAAGATGTCCACGCCCAGCGACACAACCACCAGCTCACACTCGGCCTGGGCAATCCGGGTCAAGGCATCGTCCAACGCCGCCATCCACCGCGCCACCGACGTACCGGGCGGCAGCGGGTAGTTCAGCGTGTAGCCCTCGCCCTTGCCTTCCCCCGTTTCGTCGGCATAGCCGGAAAAGTAGGGAAAGGTCACGTCGGGGTCGCCATGCAGGGAAGCGAACAGCACATCGTCACGCTGGTAGAAAATCTGCTGGGTACCGTTGCCGTGATGAAAGTCCACGTCCAGCACGGCCACGCGATGCATGCCGCTGGCCAGGGCCCGCTGGGCAGCAATGGCGGCATTGTTGAAGAAGCAGTAGCCACCGAACTGATCGAAGGCTGCATGATGGCCAGGCGGGCGGCACAGCCCAAAGCTGGGCTCGCCGGTGGCCAGCGTATGCTCCACGGCAGCCAGCGCAGTGTCCTTGCTGGCCATGGCCGCCGCAAACGTCCCCTCGCTGATCGAGGTTTCGGCGGCCAGCGCATAGTAGCCCAGTTGGCCGCTCACCGAACTCGGTATGCGGTCGCCGCGCAGGGTCCGCGCTGGCCAGATATTGGGAATGGCCTCGCCTTCATGACCGGCGGCCTGCCATGCCTGCCAGCAGCCTTCCAGGAACGCCACGTAGTCTGCATCGTGCACCGCCAGCACGGGGTCGAGCCCATAGGCCTGCGGTGCCTGCACCTCGATATTGGCCTGCGCCAGCGCCGCCAGCACGAGATCCATGCGCTCCGGGCACTCGAAGGGGCTGACCAACGTGCCATCGTGCAGTTCACTGCGCGCCTGACGCAGACGACTATCCTCGGAAAAAAACGTACGCATGAAGGCTCCTGTTGCCATGGTGTGTTTACTCGCTTTCCGGGTGCCACCCTTCGACCGGCCATTGGCGGGCCCAGTGGCGCTTTTGATCCGGGGTGCGCTGTTTCAAGCGGTACTCGGCCTGGCTGGCCGTGGCGCGATCAGGAAACGGCTGCGCCCCCAAGAGCGCCGTGGGCGGGTGCGCACGGGTATAGCGCGCGCCCTTGCCGGTTCGGTGGGCCTGGTAGCGCTTCGTCAAATCATTCGTGATGCCCACATAGGTGCCTCGGCGACACTCCAGCAGATACAGGTACCAGGTCGTGGTGGTCAACGCCATGTTTTCTCGTCAGCCAGAGGTGGTCGAAGCCGTGAATGCCGCCATGATGTTTTCGAGCTCCGCCAGCGGCATGGGTTTGGCCAACCCGAAGCCCTGGAACATGTCACAGCGGTAAGTCATCAAACGTTGGTGCTGGGCGTCATTCTCGACCCCTTCGGCCACCACGCCAAGCCCCAAATGGTGGGCCATGGAAATGATGCCCTGCACGATGGCGGCATCGTCATCGCTGTGAATCAGCTCGTTGATGAAGCTGCGATCGATCTTGATGGTGCTGATGGGCAGGTGTTTCAGATAGCTCAAGCTCGAGTAGCCGGTGCCGAAGTCATCAATGGCGACGCTCACCTGCATGCTGCGCAGCGCATGCAGAATGCCAATCGCCGCCTCGGTGTTGTTCATCAGGATGCCTTCGGTCAGTTCCAGCGTCAGCTGCTCGGCAGGAAGACCGGTCGATGAGAGCGTCTGGCGCAGCGTCGCCAGAAAGCTTGCGCGATGAAACTGCAAAGGCGAGAGATTGACCGCCACCTTCAGGCTTCCCAACCCCTTTTGCTGCAGGCTCAGCATGTCGGTACAGGCACGCTGCAGGACCCACTCGCTGATGGGCACGATCTGCCCCGTTGCCTCGGCCAGCGGAATGAAACGCGCCGGAGAAATATAGCCTTTCACGGGGTGCCGCCAACGTACCAGGGCTTCTACGCTGACGATGTTGCCGGCGCCGTCGAACAGTGGCTGATAGTGCAGCTCGAAGTTTTGATGATCGATGGCTTCCTGCAAATCGTTGCGCAGGATGACGCGCTCGCTGGCCAGTTCGTTGATGTCGTTACTGAACCAGGCATACGCATTGCGCCCTTGCTGCTTGGCCTTGTACATCGCCATGTCTGCCTGCTGAATCAAGCTTTGTGGCTGGGGTGTGGTCGGCCCACTGATGGCGATGCCGACACTGGCCGTCAGGTACAGCTCGTGGCCATCGATGCAGTAAGGGCGAGCCAAGGCGGGCAACAGGCGCTCGACGATGTCGATCACCTGCTTTTCGTCACTGACCGACGAAATCAGCAGCACGAACTCGTCACCGCCCAAGCGGGCCACCGTATCTTCCTGGCGCAGTGCCGCCTTCAGCCGCTGGCCTACTTCGATCAATACCTGATCACCCACGGCATGCCCCAGGCTGTCGTTGATCGGCTTGAAATCGTCCAGATCCACGAACAGCACGCTGATGGCGTGCCCCCCCAGCTGTGCCTGGGCAAACTGTGCCTGCAGGGCTTCTTCGAAATGCATGCGGTTAGGCAAGCGAGTCAGGTCGTCATGGGTGGCATGATAGGCCAGGCGAGCTTCGTAGGCCTTGTGCTTGGAAATATCGTGCTGAACGCCGACGAAATGGGTCACCCCGCCATCCTGGCCCCGCACCGGTGCGACGTAGAGGTCGTTCCAGAACGGCGTACCATCCTTGCGATAATTGCACAGCGTGACGTGGGTCTCTCGCTGGTTCTGGAGGCCGCAGCGCAGCGCCTCCACCATGTCCGGGTCGCTCTCCGGCCCTTGCAGAAAACGACAGTTCCGACCAATGACGTCTTCCAGCGAGTAGCCGGTCATCACGCTAAACGCACGATTGGCGTAGATGATCGGCAAATCCGGTGCGCGGGCATCGGCAATCAGCACGCCGTTCACGCTGGCTTCCACGCTGCGCTCCAGAATGCGCAGACGAGTCTGCTGGGCGCGGCTTGCGGTGACGTCCTGTGCAATGCCGTACACTCCGTCGACTCGACCATTGACCGTGATCGGAATACCGATCACATCCAGCAAGCGCTGCTGGCCATCACGGTGGCGCAGCGAGACTTCGAAGCGCGCGATTTCACCGCCCAGCACCTGCTGAAACTGTTGCGCCACATGCGTGACGTCGTCAGGGTCGATAAAGTTGGCAAAGTGACGCTGCAAGACCTCTTCCCGAGGAATGCCGGTCACACGCCCGCAGGTTGCGTTCGCTTCGATGAAACGCCCTTCGGGATCCACGGCAAAAATGGCATCGGGGTGGTGCGCAAACAGCGAACGATAGCGCTGCTCGCTGTCGGCCAGGGAGTGGCGCGCTTCGGCCAGCTCTTTGGCCCGGGTGACGCTTGCCCTCATCAGCCCCACGCTGAACGCCAGCAGCCAGCTCATCACCAGCCCACCCAGCGTGACGCTCAGCGGCATCACGCCCAACAGTGCCCAGTTGTAGTGTTGGCCGGGATAGGCGCTCAGCATGAGGTTGATCCCCCCCGGCAACCCCATATGCCGAGATGCCAGCATCAGCGTGGAGGCTTCGCCATCATCGACCGTGAACCCGGAAGGGTGCAGCCGAATCAGCCGTTGGTCCGCCCGGCTGACGTCCACATGAAAAGGCCCCAGCGCCAGCCGCAGCTCGTTGCCCAGCAGCTCGCCCAGATGCAACGAGGCCAGCAGCTGCTCGGGCTGGCCAGGAATGGGTACGGCCATCAATATCTGGCTGGGCTGACGGCTGTCCGGGATCAGTAACCGAGGGCGTTCGAACGGAATGTTCATCCAGGCCTGTACCGCAGGCATGGCCAGCTGCTCCAGCAGCCAGCCATCACTGCGTTGCCTGCGCCCTTGCGACCACCGCAGCGCCCCCGTCTCCTCCCTCAGTGCCATGGCATGCAGGCTGAGCGTATCGCGAAAATAGTTCTGGGCATCTTGTGCCAGCAACCGCTCACGCTGCGCGCCTGTCACCCCGTCCAGGCGCTCAGCCATGCGCTGCATCAGCTTTAGCCGTTCCGACATGGCCTGTTCGGCGTTGAGCTGCACATTATCCAGCAGGTAACTGGCCTGCAACTCGGCCGAGGAGCGCTGATGCATGCTCAGCAGCAACCACGCCAGACTACTGGCCAACACACCTGCCAACCCGACCACCACGGTCAAGCGGCCCGGGCTGAGCCGCTCATGACGCTGCCGCCAGCCGGCCACCAACAGCGCAGCCCCCAACAGCACGATGAACACCAGCACCGCCAGAGGCGAGGAGGTAAAGAGCGTCGCCTGGTTTGCCTGAGGACGCCATAGCTGGAGCACCACCACGCCGCCAAACAGCAGCAAACCTATTCCTGCCGCGCGCCACCAGCGCTTTTTTGCCGCCCCTTCCACACCACGCCATAGGCAGACATTGATCATCAGCAACACCACCGCCGCCAAACTGGTCATGCGCGGTTGCCCAGTGACCCACGATTCGCTGACGCCCTGCGCCATCAGGTTGTGCAGCAAGGTGTACAGCAGCAGCGCCGTCAAGCCTCCGGCACTTGCCAGCCTCAGCACGCGCCATCGGCACAGCGTGGCCAGCAGGCTGACGCCGATCAGCAGCGTCGCCAGCGCGGCATCCGGCACCAGCATCGGGCCGAATACCACTTGTGGCAGCACCAGCCCCACCAACAGGCTGGTCGCTCCCATGCACAGGAGCGTCGCCGAGACCAGCAGCAGTAGCGTCTCGGCGGCTAAATCACGAGTATTCAAGGGCATTAGACGTGGTGGCTCCGGTCGATGGTCTGGCTAGCGCTCGAACGCTAACCGCTGGGTCAGGCTTTCCAACTGTTGATACTGCTCATCCAGATACTGCCCATAGGCCTCCAGCGGGCGAAAGTCCACCAGAGAGCCGTGGGTGTCCATCAAGCGACGTGCCAGGTCAGGCGCTTCCAGCGCCTGACGGAAGGCGGTGGCAATGACGTCAAGACGCTCAGGAGGCGTGTTCAAGGGAGCAAACAAACCGCGGTCCGTGGTATTGACCAGCGTGATGCCCTGCTCCAGAAGCGTCGGCACGGACGGTAGCGCCGCAAGACGCTGCTCGCTGGCAGCGCCCAGAGGCACCAGGGCACCCGACGCAAACAGGGCACCTGCCGACGGCAGGTTGAGCATGGCAAAATCAAGCTCTCTGCCTAACAAGGCCACGACCTGGGCACCGGTATCAGGATATTGGACGAACTGTACATCGCTGGCATCGATACCGGCCTGCGCGAAGAAGTGTAGCCAAAAAAAGTGGTCCGTTGAGTTGGGAATCACCCCGAACAGCAGCTTGCCCGGCTGTTCGCGCACCTTTTCGGCAATCTGGGAAGCACTGCTGACCGAGTGACCTGCATAGGTGGCCGGAATGTTCACGGTGCGGGTCAGCAGGGCAATGGGGGCGAATGCCTCATGCGAAAAGTTGGAAAGCCCCGACAGGTAGGCGAGGTCGATGGTTTGATGGCTGCCCAGTACGGTGTAACCATCGGGCGGGGATTCCTTGACGAACTGCGCCCCCAGCGTGGCCCCGCTGCCGGGCATGTTCACGACGACGATGGGGGCCTGTAGCGCAACCTGGGCACGCTCGGCAATGGCTCTGAACAAGACGTCCGTTGCGCCGCCTTCCCCGTAGGGCAGCACCAGCGTCATGTCCGTGGCAGGGTAAGGCTCCGCTTGCGTCTGGCCATGGGCAGAAGCGCCCACGAAAAGGCTTAGCCACCCCAACAGCACGATGGCCCCCCAGCCACTCGATGAAGACCATAAACCACGCTGCCGTCGCCGTTCGGTTTGCTTCGTGTTCATCGGGGGTGCCTCATGCTACTTAGTCTTATAGCTGGCAACATACCTTGAATTTGCGTCCGCTTCCACAAGGGCAGGCATCGTTACGGCCCGGCTTCAGGCGTATCACGGTGGGCTTTCCATCGACGTACCACCACCGCTGCTCTTCCCATACGAACCGCGAGGCTTCTTCCAGCACATGCCAACGGCCTGATTCCCTGAACGTTGCCTTGAAGTGCACGTGCCCTTCATCGCGGGAAGGCTGCGGTGCCGACACGATGACCAGCGATTGCCACTGCGTCGTGGGGTCGGGTGGCAGTGTGGCTGGGCGCGTGGTGGCGTGCCAGGTGGCCAGCAAATAGTCACGCTCATTCAACGCAAAGGCGGTGTATCGTGAACGCATCAGGGCTTCCGGGGTTTCTGGAACGGCCTGGCCCTGATGAAACGGTTGGCAGCAGGCTACCAGTGGCAACGTGCTGCCACAGGGGCAACTTTCCGGCATGGGGTGGGTCATAACGGTGACTCTGGCTTGTGCAATGAATAAAGGCTGTAGACGTTTTGTTTCGGTAATAGGGCCCGAGTCAGGTATAGTAGCAGAGCAAGATCTTCAGACAGACGGAGTACGACAACACGATCGATCATTCTTTCCAAACGCAGTGGAGGTTCTCCTATGAAGGTTTACAGACCGGAATGGCAGTGCACGTTTAGCGTAAACGAAGGCGCGGAAGAATCAGCAAACTGGAAAGAGCGAATCGCGTGGCGGCTTAGAGCCGTGGCAGACCGCCTGGAAGGCAAAGGGCGTACGGTGAAAATCGACTATGACGTGTCGCCCACGGTTAGCCGAGACGAAGTCGACCACTGCCTGGGCAAAGGCTTTGAAGTCACCCAGAAGCTGTTGACCCAACTGGCTCGCCAGCAGGCCTGCGAAGATGTCATGCGCCATGCGAAAGCCGAGCTTTATGAAGAGCATTACCCTCAGCATTGATCGCTCTAAAGCATCATGAAAACATCCGCCGCGTCACCGGGCGGATGTTTTTTTATGGGCGTGAGCGCTCGACTTCAGGCATGGTCATCGGCTTGATAGGCCGATTGCAGGGAGCCACCCAAGCGCTGCATGAACTGCTGACATGCCTCGAGCTGTGAGATCTCGATATACTCATCCGGCTGGTGCGCCTGGGCAATGCTGCCCGGCCCCAGAATGATCGTCTGCAGCCCCTGCCCCTGAAACTGGCCAGCCTCGGTGGCGTAGGCCACGGCATGCTGGCAACAGCCTGCCGGAAGGTGCGCTTCTGCCAGTTGCAGCACCTGCTGGTTGTCACGGTTTGCCAACCCGGGCACCGTCACGTTCAAGGGCTCTGTGGTGATGTCGACGGTTTTCCCCTGAGCCGCCAGGGCCTCACTCAGCGTGGCGCAGTAGTCGCTGAAGCGGGCATACACCTCTTCGAAGGTTTCCGTGGGCAGGTGGCGTATCTCCCACTCGAACTGGCACTCCCGCGCCATGATATTGATGGCCGTGCCCCCCTTGATCTTGCCCACGTGCAGGCTGGTATGCGGCACGTTGAACGCCTCGTCCACGCGTCCTTCTGCGACCAGCGTGGCCATGGTGTCCTCGATGAAAGTGACCAGCCTGGCCGCCACATGAATCGCCGAGGTGCCCTGGTTCACCTGGCTACTGTGGGCCTCGCGCCCCACTACGGTAGTGCGCAGGTTGGTGGCGCCTTTCTGGGCAACCACTGGCTGCATGCTGGTCGGCTCGCCGACGATGACTCGTGCCGTGGTGGAGTAGTGCTCATAAAAGCGCTTGATCAGGCTCGGCGCCCCGACACAGCCGATCTCTTCGTCATAGGAAAAGCCCAGGTAGACCGGCTGCTGCAAAGGCGCCTTGACCCACTCGGGCACCATGGCCAGCGCGCAGGCGATGAAGCCTTTCATGTCGCAGGTACCTCGCCCATACAACCGACCATCGCCCCCATCACGCAGGGTGAACGGGTCGCTGCTCCACGGCTGCCCTACGACGGGCACCACATCCGTATGCCCGGAAAGCATCACCCCGCCGGGCGCATCAGGGCCGATGCGCGCAATCAGGTTGGCTTTGGTGCCACAGGGGCTCATCACCCGCTCGGAAGCGACGCCAGCCTTGGTCAGGTACGCTTCGACAAATTCGATCAGGGCCAGATTGGACGCGCTGGAGGTGGTATCGAAGGCGACCAGTCTGGTCAGTAACGTGGTGACATCGCTCATAGTGCTCTCGCTGTGCAGGCTTTTGGCCACCCTAGCACCGCCATGGGCATTTGGAAATGCTGACCGTCACGACAACTTCACCGTGCGTTCATGAAAGCGTCATCTACACTTTCTACTGTGCAGTGCACCCAAAAAATTCAACAAACGTACTGCGCATGACCTACAAGGAGTCGTTATGTCTCGTTTCACGTTGCATGCTCTTGCCCTCGGTGTGGCGACGGCCACTTTCAGCCTGTCGGCCCAGGCTACGACCAACATTCAGTGGTGGCACGCCATGGGAGGTCAGCTCGGTAACCTGCTGGAAGAGATGACCGAAGACTTCAATGCTTCCCAGGACGATTACCGCGTCATCCCCAGCTATCGGGGCAACTACACCGAAACGATGACTGGCGCGATCGCGGCCTTCCGTGCAGGCGAACAGCCCCACATCCTGCAAGTGTTCGAAGTCGGTACCGGCACCATGATGAATGCCGACGGTGCGATCTACCCGGTCTACGAGCTGATGGAAGCACACGGCCGTGCCTTCGACCCGGATGCCTTCCTGCCCGCCGTGGTGGGCTACTACACGGACACCAACGGCAACATGCTGTCGTTCCCGTTCAACTCCTCGACGCCCATCATGTACTACAACCGGGATGTGTTCGAAGCCGCTGGCCTGGACCCGGAACAGCCGCCACAGACCTGGGAAGAACTGGCCGAACAGGCCACCCAAATCACCGAGTCGGGTGCCGCACGCTGTGGCTTCACCTCTTCATGGCCAAGCTGGGTGATGCTGGAGAACTTCTCCGCCATGCACAACTCGCCGTTGGGCACTCTGGAGAACGGCTTTGGTGGCCTGGACACCGAGCTGAACTTCAATAACGACCTGGTGGCTCGCCACTGGGACAACCTGAAAGCCTGGCAGGACGCAGGTGCCTACAAATGGGGCGGCCCCGGTTCAGGCCCTGATGCCGAACCCATGTTCTACTCCCAGGAGTGCGCGATCTTCTTCGGCTCATCGGCCTCACGGGCAGATGTGGCAGCCAACGCCGACTTCGAAGTAGGCTTCGGCATGCAGCCCTACTATGCCGATGTCGACGGCGCGCCGCAGAACTCGATTATCGGGGGTGCCACGCTGTGGGCACTGCAAGGCCATAGCGATGAAGAGTACGAAGCCGTTGCTGCCTTCTTCGAGTACCTTTCAGAGCCCGAAGTGCAGGCCAAGTGGCACCAGCAAACCGGCTACCTGCCGATCACTCAGGCGGCATGGGACTTGAGCACCGAGCAGGGCTATTACGACGAGAACCCAGGCGCGGATATCTCGCTCAAGCAGATGACGCTGAACGAGCCCACCGAAAACTCCAAGGGCCTACGCTTCGGCAACTTCGTGCAGATTCGCGACATCATTTCCGAAGAGATGGAAGCCGTCATGACTGGCAACAAATCTGGTCAGGCCGCTGCCGATGCAGCCGTTGAGCGGGGTAACCGCCTGCTGCGTGACTTCCAGTCCGCCAATCAGTAAGTAAGCGCTTGCTTCGCCGCCTGACCAACGCCAGGCGGCGAAGTCGTTTCAAGTATCGCTCGGCATCGGTACTCCTCGACCCGCGTACCCCTCGCCTTACGTGCTACCCGTTCTCGCGGAAACCTGCTTATGCAAACCAAACGCATGACCTTTCCGGGGCGCTTTCTGCCTTATGCGCTGCTGGCCCCGCAAATCGTCATTACGCTGATCTTTTTCATCTGGCCGGCGGGCAAGGCGCTGTATCAATCGCTGCTGCGCGAAGATGCCTTCGGCCTGCGCACGACCTTCGTCGGCCTGGAGAACTTCACTCGCCTGTTCAGCGATGGCAACTACCTCAATGCGCTTTCGGTCACGGCCACCTTTGCCATCGGCACCACGCTGCTCTCCATGTCGGTGGCGCTGTTGCTGGCCTGCACGGTGAATCGCATGATCCGTTCGCGCAGCGCCTATACCACCCTGCTGGTATGGCCTTATGCCATTGCGCCCGCCATTGCCGGAGTGCTGTGGTGGTTCATTTTCAATCCTTCCATCGGCATCGTGCCTTACATGCTCGACATGGTGGGCTACCGCTGGAACCACCGCACGTCGGGAAGCGACGCCATGCTGCTGGTGATCTTTGCCGCCGCCTGGAAGCAGATTTCCTACAACTTTCTGTTTTTTCTAGCGGGCTTGCAGTCCATCCCGCAGTCGTTGATCGAAGCCGCCGCCATCGACGGGGCCAGCCCCATGAAGCGCTTCTGGACCATCGTCTTTCCGCTCCTTTCCCCCACCACGTTTTTCCTGATGGTGGTCAACGTGGTGTACGCGATGTTCGATACCTTCGGCATTATCCACGCCACGACCCAGGGCGGCCCCGCACAGGCCACCAACACCCTGGTGTACAAGGTGTATGCCGATGGCTTCGTAGGCTTGAACCTGGGCTCTTCGGCGGCGCAGTCGGTCATTCTGATGGCCATCGTGATCGCCCTGACCATCGTTCAGTTCCGCTTCATCGAGCGCCGGGTCAACTACTGATCCAGGCGGATTGTGAGGAGTTTCGTTATGGTTGAAAACCGCCCCTGGGCCAACCTCCTGGCCCATCTGACGCTGATCCTGGGCGTTGCCGTGGTGGTATTTCCGGTGTACGTGGCGCTGGTGGCCTCGACCCAGGCCCCCGGCGACTTGCTGCGCGGAACGCTGCCCATGCTGCCCGGCAGCCACGGCCTGGAAAACTACACGCGCATGTGGCAGTCCGGCGTTTCCAACGCGGGCGCGCCACCGGCAGGCACCATGCTGTGGAACAGCTTCGTGATGGCCATGGCCATTACGCTGGGCAAACTGTCCATCTCGCTGCTGTCCGCGTTTGCCATCGTCTATTTCCGTTTCCGCTTTCGGATGCTGTTCTTCTGGCTGATCTTCATCACCTTGATGCTGCCGGTGGAGGTGCGCATCATCCCCACCTTCCAGGTGGTGGCCGACCTGAAGATGCTCAACAGTTTTGCCGGGCTGTCGATTCCGCTGATTGCTTCGGCCACCGCTACCTTTCTCTTTCGCCAGTTCTTCATGACCATCCCTGAAGAGATGCTGGAAGCCGCCAGGGTGGACGGCGCGGGGCCGCTGAAGTTCTTCAAGGACATTCTGATGCCGCTCTCGATCACCAATATCGCGGCGCTGTTCGTGATCATGTTCATCTACGGCTGGAACCAGTACCTGTGGCCGCTGCTGATCACCACCAACCCGGATTACTACACCATCGTGATGGGCATTCAGCGCATGACCTCCGATGAAAATCCCCAATGGCACTTGATCATGGCGGCCGTCGTGATGGCGGCCCTGCCGCCGGTGCTGGTGATCCTGTTTATGCAACGCCTGTTCGTGAAAGGCCTGACCGAGACGGAGAAGTAACCATGGCCAGCATTACCCTGGAAGGGCTGAAGAAAACCTACGCCGGTAACGTGGCAGCCGTCAAAGGCATCGACCTGCACATCGAAGATGGTGAATTCGTGGTTCTGGTGGGGCCTTCCGGCTGCGGTAAATCGACCCTGCTGCGCATGGTGGCCGGGCTGGAAACCATTACCGAAGGCACGTTGAAGATCGGCGAGCGGGTGGTCAATCGGCTGGAGCCAGCCGAACGGGACATCGCCATGGTGTTCCAGAACTATGCGCTCTACCCTCACATGACGGTCTACAACAACCTGGCCTACGGCCTGAAGAACCGCGGTTTCAAGAAGCATGACATCGACCAGCGCGTGCGCGCTGCCGCCAAAATGCTGGAAATCGAGGAGTACCTGGAGCGCAAACCGCGCAAGCTTTCAGGTGGCCAGCGCCAGCGCGTGGCCATGGGACGCGCACTGGTACGCGAGCCCTCGGCCTTCCTGTTCGACGAGCCGCTCTCCAACCTGGATGCCAAGCTGCGGGTGCAGATGCGCGTCGAGATCAAGCAGCTGCAGCGTCGCCTAAAGACCACCAGCCTGTACGTCACCCACGACCAGCTCGAAGCGATGACCCTGGGCGACCGCCTGGTGGTGCTGAACGCAGGCAATATCGAGCAGGTAGGCACGCCCATGGAGATTTACACGCGCCCTGCCACGCTGTTCGTGGCCCAGTTCATCGGCTCCCCTGCCATGAACATCCTGCCGCTGGCGTATCTGGCCCCCCAGGATCATGAAGGGATACTGAGCCAGCTGCCGGAAGGCACGGACACCCTGGGTATTCGCCCGGATGACATGCTGCTGACACCGCCTGCCGAGCCGCATATCGCGCTACGAGCCACGCTGATGCTGTACGAAGCAGCCGGGGCCGAAAGCCACCTCTACGTGCATCTGGCCGACCGCCAACAGCCTACGGTACTGAAGACCGCAGGCCAGCCCCCCGTTCAGGAGGGCGAGACGCTCAATCTGTACGTCACCGCCGGTGCTCTGCACCCGTTCAATGCCACCACCGGGCAGCGCACCGGCTGAGCCTGCCGCTTGCCCAGGGCGATGAAGTGACTATTCGTCCTGGGCAATATCCACAATGCGACCCTCGGGCTGATAGAACACCTCGCCACGAGACACCACATGATCACGCAACATCTCCCAATCGGTATGGCCCACGATGGTATGGCGGCCATCGTCGTGGGCCGCCCCCAGTGCCGTGTGACCATCGCCACCAGCCGCTGTGAAGTTGTTGGTGGCCACGGTATAGGTCTTGTCCGGATCGATCGCCTGCATGGCACCTTCGCGGTTCACCTCTAGGCTGATGAGACGCTCGCCTGCGGGCTGACGGCTGTCGTAGGTGAGCCGCGTGCCTTCGGACACCTGCAGGAAGCCACCGCTTTCGTCCGGCGCATTGGTCAGCGCAATTTCGAAGGTTTCCAGCAGCTCGGCACCAGTGACTTCCAGCAGCGTCAAACGGTTACCGAACGGCTGCACGGCGATCAGGTCACCCACGGTGATATCCCCTTGTGGCAGCGCTGCACGAATACCGCCGCTGTTCTGTAGCGCCATGAGGGTGTCCGGTACCACCTTGCGCGCTGCATGGAGCTGACCGTCGGCAATCAGGTTGCCCAGCGCCGTTTCGTTGGCGCGTACGCTCAGCGCATCGCCCTGGCCATGACGAGGGTTGGGCAGCGCCAGAATCGCCTTCGCACCTACCTGTTCGTCACGCAGTGCTTCGATGGCCTCGGTATAGGGCGCCAAGCGCGCCAGCGCAGCCGCATCCGGCGTGCGCTCGTCGGTGGCCAGCAGCTCACCGCTGACCTCCTGGACCACGCCATCGGCATCGAAGGTCACCTGCATGACTCCCAGGTGCTGGCCATACTCACCTGCCTGCCCTACCGCGGTGGGCGCTGGCCAGTGCTCGGTCAGCAGCGCAGGCGGGGCGACCCGCGTATGGCTATGACCCCCGATGATGACGTCGATCCCCTCGACCTGCTCTGCCAGCAGCAGGTCGTTACCGACGCGGGGGTCGCTGTCGTAGCCCAGATGCGTGAGCGCGATGATCTTGTTGACTCCCTGCGCTTCGAGCGCCTCGACCATCGCTTCGGCCGCCTGACGGTACTCACCAATGGTGACCTGGCCCGGGCTGGAGATGGCGTCGCTATCCTGGGTGCTCAATCCGAAGATCCCGATACGCTCCCCCTGATGTTCGAGGATCATGCCGTCATAGAGATACCCCGCCTGGGGGTCGGCCGTGATGCTCTCCCCGAGGCGCTCGGCAAACTCGGGAGACGCCGAAAAGTCCAGGTTGGCGCCTAAAATGGGGAAGTCTGCCCCTGCAAAGAACGCCGCCAACGCCTGATGACCGGTCTCAGGGTCACCCAGGTCGAACTCATGATTCCCCGGCACGAACGCGTCGTAGCCCATCAGGTTCATGAAGGTCAGCGCGTCCTGGCCCTGAAATTCGTTGAAGTAGAGCGTCCCGGAGAAGATATCCCCCGCATCCAGCAGCAACCCCTCGCCATAGGCCTCCCGGGCCTCGTTCAAGGTGGCCACCAGGGCCGGGTAAGCATCCGTGCGGCCATGCAGGTCGTTGGTGTGATAGATCGTCAGGGTAAAGGTCTCGTCGGCCATCACGGCCGATGACGAGATCATGAGTGCACCCGCAATGGCGCATGGAGTAACAAAGTGTCGTGAGGTCATGGACTGGGTTCCTTTCGTCAGGGTCAAGTCACTTTCCTGGTATATGTAACGATACTTGCTTCCTGCGGCACAAGACAGGGCACATTGCGTGTCATCGCTTGTTCACCTGGCTGTCGCCTCGGTGTCACTGTTGGGCCTCACCATGGCGCTAAACGTGATAAAGGGATGAATCGCTCATGCGACTCTGTATCGTCAGCGAAACATGGTCACCGGAAATCAACGGCGTCGCGCACACGCTGAACCGGCTGTGTCGTGAACTGCTGTTGCTGGGCATCACAGTGGACGTGATACGCCCGGCGCCGCGTCAACCTGGTAGCGCTGCGTGCGCCACCCAGGAACTTCAGGTCAAGCGGTTTGCACTGCCTAACTATACCGACGTTCAGGTAGGCTTTGCCCGCCCTGGGAAGCTTCAGCGCTTTTGGCAGCAATACCGCCCGGACGTCGTCTATCTGGCAACCCAGGGCCCCTTGGGCTGGGCGGCCCGCCAGGCAGCCCAGCGCCTGGAATTGACGCTGGTGGCCGGTTGGCATACCAACTTCGACCATTACTGCCAAGATTATGGCGTTGCCTGGCTGGCCAAAGCGACACGACGCTATTTGCGCTATTTCCACAATGGCTGCGCCCTCACCCTGGTGCCTACCCAGCAGCAAGCCGTGGCGCTGCGCCAGGATGGCATCAAAGACGTGCAGGTGCTTTCCCGGGGCATCGACGGCGAGCGCTTCTCCCCTGCCCACCGCGACCTCGCGCTGCGTCAGCAGTGGGGGGTCAGCGAGCATCAACCGGTGGCCCTGTACGTGGGGCGCCTGGCACCCGAGAAGAACCTTTCGCTCCTGCAGGAAACGCTGCAAGCCATGCGCAGCGCTCGCCCCGATATGGCGCAGGTCATCGTGGGCGACGGCCCGGCCCGCAGCCAGCTGCAAAAAGCCTTGCCAGAAGCCCACTTCACCGGATTTGTGGACAAGCACTCGCTGGCCCGCCACTACGCCAGCGCCGACATGTTCGTGTTTCCCTCGCTGTCCGAAACCTGGGGCAACGTAGTGACCGAAGCCATGGCCAGCGGCCTGGCAGTCGTGGCGTTTCGCCACGCAGCCAGCGCAGAACTGATTCACAGTGGTCATAACGGCATCACCGTGGCGACCGACGATGCGCTGGGCTTTCAACACGCAGCGGTCACGCTGTGCCAGCACCCTGCCGATTACGCACGACTAGGAAGAGTCGCCCGCCTGCGCGCACTGGAACAGAGCTGGTCGGGCATTGCCGAGCAATTTCTACGTTACCTGCACCATGCCCAGGAGGCCCGCCATGCGAGCTCGCCCGCTTGTCGTATTCGATCGTCTTGACCTGTGGGAGTGGCGCTTTTGCCAGCGCGTGACGCATCTCTCGCTTTACCGCCCCTGGCGTCTGACGCTCCAGACGGCCAGCAAACTGGGTGATTGGCCCGTTTGGGTACTACTGATTGCAGCTCAGCCGTGGCTGCAAGCGGACGGCCTATGGCGCATGTGGCAATACTCACTGATCGCGCTGCTGGCGATTCTGGTCTATAAGCTGGTGAAAACTCGGCTGTGTCGCGAACGCCCTTTCATCACCTACCTGGGGGGCGTCCACTGCGGCGAACCTGCCCGAGACCGCTACAGTTTTCCCAGTGGTCATACCATGCATGCCGTGATGTTCAGCGTCCTGGTGGCCAGCCACACGCCCTGGCTGCTACCGATCGTGTTACCGCTTGCCTTGATCATCTCGATTTCAAGAGTAGGCCTGGGCCTGCACTATGCCAGTGACGTGTTGGCCGGTGCTGCCATGGGCTACGGGTTTGCGTTACTGAGCCTTTACTGGATGGGCTAGGCGCTGTTCGACGCCTGAACGCCATAGCGCTTTCATTTGATTGGCACTACGTTTATCTCATTACCCTTTTCGGATCATCAAGGAGCGATGAGATGACCATGACCGTAGGTGAACTGTTTATCGCGCTGGTGCTCATTGCGCTGGTGCTGCTGGTCAGCAATGCGCTGCGCCTTTGGCTACCCTGGCTGCGCCGCCTGTTTCTTCCCAGTTCGGTGATTGGCGGGCTGCTCCTGCTGTTGCTTGGCCCCGATGTCATCGGGCGCTTCATGCCCACACTGTTCGAAGAAAGCCCCGGGTTGTTCCCCGCTTACGTCCAGGAGAGCTGGTCGGCGCTGCCTGGGCTGCTGATCAACGTCGTCTTTGCTGCCCTGTTCATCGGCAAGGCCATCCCTGGGCTGCGCACCATCTGGTTACGTGCAGGGCCGCAGGTCGTGGTGGGCCAGACCATGGCGTGGGGCCAGTATGTGGTAGGTCTCAGCCTTGCTTTGCTGGTACTGGTTCCCATGTTCAACATGAACCCCATGGTGGGGGCACTGATTGAAATCGGTTTCGAAGGCGGGCACGGCACCGCCGCAGGCATGGCCGACACCTTCGCCGACCTCGGCTTTGAGGAAGGCGCCGACCTGGCGCTGGGCCTGGCCACCGTCGGCATCGTTTCGGGGGTGTTGATCGGCACGGTGATGATCAACATCGCGGCACGCAGAGGCGTGGTCAAACCCACCCGTGAAGAAGACCAGCCGGATGAAAGCCTGCGTGAAGACGAACGCCCCTCTACAGAAGAGTTCAGCGAATTCAAGAAGGATCTGGCACAAGAAGCAGGCACCACCGACCCATTGAGCCTGCATATCGGGCTGGTGGGCATCGCCATCGTGATTGGCTGGCTGCTGCTGACAGGCCTGCAGTGGGTAGAGCAGATGACCTGGGCACGCGACGGCGGGCTGGAAATACTCGCCCACGTGCCGCTGTTTCCCATTGCCATGATTGGCGGGGTGATCGTACAGCTATGTGTCATGCGCTTTAGGCTGGAACGGCACGTATCCACCCGCACCATGTCACGTATTGCGGGCACCGCGCTGGATTTCACCATCGTGGCCGCCCTCGCGACGCTTTCGCTGACCACGCTGGGTGATTACTTCATCCCGTTCCTGCTGCTGGCACTGGCCGGGATTGCCTGGGGCTTGTTCGTGCTGATCGTGATCGCCCCTCGCGTGATCCCCGAGAACTGGTTCGAACGCGGTATTGGTGACTTCGGCCAATCCATGGGGGTGACCGTCACCGGGCTGTTGCTGATGCGCATGGCAGACCCCAAGAACAAGTCCGGCGCACTGGAGAGTTTTGGCTACAAACAGCTGATGTTCGAACCCGTGGTGGGGGGCGGCCTGTTCACCGCCGCCGCGTTACCGCTGATTGCCCAGTTTGGCGCACCCGCCGTGCTGGGATTGACCGCCATACTGACCGTCGGTTGGCTGGCATTCGGATTGCTCTACTTTGGCAGGATGGTGCCCGACCGTGGCAAGGGTCGATGGCAAGGGTCGATGGCAAGGCAAGTAAACATCGGATAGCAAAACGCCCGCAATAGCGGGCGTTTTGCATTGGGACGGATGTCTTGCAAGGGAGGACTTACATATCAGGTGGCATGTCGTCACGCTCTTCCAGGCCCCCTGAAAATGACGTCTTGAACGCCATATACAGGCCTACCCCCGAAAACCCCAAGAAGAGCACGAACATGCATAACATCAATACCATCGCCATAACGCGTGTCCCTGTCAGTGTGCGGCCGTTGCGTTGACGTCTTCTCACCGCTGAAATTTGGTCTACACGACAGGATAGACCAAAACACTGCGCCCATCTGTACCATTACTGTACAGACGCAGGGATGGATTTGTAAAATTATCTAAAATCAGTTACTTGAGAAAACAAAAATAACGCAAAAAAACCATCCCACAAACGCGAGATGGCTGTTTTGCATCGCTGCCGATCCTTGGCCTTGATGGCCAGCACATCCAGGTGCTGGCAAGAGTGAGCAGGCTCGATGTCCCTACACGTCCTTGATGCTTTCTGGGCGTCCTGCCCTCCTTGACTGCCTGTTAGCCTGCCCACACTGTCGATAAAGAAAGGGGTCACTCCCTGTGAACCCGAGGCAGTTCATGCTACTGACCATGATAATGCATCAGCCAGGCCAAAACTTTTAAAAAATAGAAAAGTAAACAAAAAACAAATACATATGAAAATAAATAAACCACCCTGCTATGCCAATCCAGCCCACCGACGACTCGAAACCTGTATAAAACTGACACATGAGACAAATGCGTCTAGCGCATTTTTAGCCTGCCAACGCCGTTTGTGTCACACAGTCAGAACGACCAGTGGCGAGCCCTCTCGTTAACGCTTATGTTATACATCGAATGCCCCACTCTCGGGGATGGGCCCCACTGAGGACACGCTCATGAAACGCTCCATGCTGCTTGGCATACTCTTGATGTCGACCCTGCTGGTCATCAGCGGATGTAATACGGTTCGTGGCATGGGTCAGGATATCGAGCGGGGTGGCGCCGCCATTCAGCGCTCGGCGGAATAACCCCATGATGATGACGGTCTTTCTTTCCCACGGCTTGGAGAGCGGCCCAGGCGCCCTGAAGATACAAGCGCTGAAAGGCGTCGCGGAACACGTGGATGACTGCGAGCCCGTGGTCATGGATTATCGCGGCATGAGCGAGCCGGCGGCACGCTTGAGCCACCTGCGTGAGACGCTGAATGCCCGAGGCGACGACCCATCCCGATGCATTCTGGCAGGGTCTAGCCTGGGCGGCTGGATCAGTGCGGCACTGAGTGCCGAGACGCCCATGCTGGGCTGCTTCCTGTTGGCTCCCGCACTCGGCATGCCCCGCTACCCGGAAACCTCCCCTTTCATTCAGGCCCGACACACCCATGTGATCCATGGTTGGCAGGACGACGTGGTGCTGCCAGGCCCGGTCATCGAGCACGCCCAGCGCCAGCGGCTCTCGCTGCGCATGGTGGATGACGACCATCGGCTGCACCAAAGCCTGGATGTCATCTTGGCGGATTTCACGCGGTTTCTGGCCACGTGTGCAGCGTGATGCATCCTCTCCTATTGTTCTGCTTGTTAAATGCTTTGCTTGTCAAAACCTCGACATGAGCCCCCAAAACCTATACAAATAATATACACACGATAGGAGGCAGCTCATGTTCGGACTCTTCAAGCGCGACCCCAAGAAGAAACTTCAACAGGCCTACGAACGCAAGCTCACCGAGGCCATGCAGGCGTCGCGCAACGGCGACATGCGTGCCAATGCCACCCTGACCGCCGAAGCCGAAGCGCTTTTGGAAGAGATCAACCGTTTGAAGGCAGAAGGCCACTAACCCGTGGGTCGTTTGCCAAAGGGCGCGAGCTGCCTGATGCTGGCCTTGGGCATAGCGGCACAGACACAGGCACAGGCACAGGCACAGGCACAGGCAACAGAAGCATGCCAGCTTCAGGGTCGCTGGTGGCAATCGGGTCAGCCCGCGACGCCCAATGAGGTACTCGGCTTGGCAGCGCAGCGGTCAGTCGTGCTGCTCGGGGAACGGCACGACGCCATGGAACACCACCGCTGGCAATTGCACACCCTGGCAGGCCTGTACGCCCATGAGAGCGACATGGTGATTGGCCTGGAGATGCTGCCCAGAGAAGCGCAGCCGGTACTGGAGCGCTGGGTGGCGGGAGAGCTATCCGAAGAGGAGTTTCTGGAGCAGAGCGAGTGGCAGGAAGCCTGGGGGTTCGATCCTGAGCTTTACTGGCCCATCCTTCACTTTGCACGCTTGAACCGCATTCCACTGAAGGCGCTCAACATTACTCCTGCCTTACGCCAGCGGCTGACCAGCGAAGAGAGCGGCCACATTCCACCAGAGCAGCGTTACGGTATACCTGCCCCGCGACCTGCCAATGACGCCTACCAGACTTACCTGGAGGAGGTCTTCGACCAGCATGCCATGGGGCAAGACAACCCCGACATGCTGGAACGCTTCATTCGAGCGCAGCTCAGTTGGGACATTGCCATGGCGCAGGGGCTGGCAGACGCTACCCAAGAGAGCACTCTGGCCGTAGGCCTGATGGGCCTTGGGCATGTCGTGCATGGCCATGGCGTAGCGCACCAATTGGAAGGACTGGGCATTCAAGATACGCTCAGTCTCTTGCCCTGGGAGCTGGAGGAGTGCGCGCTTCCCGACCCCACCTTGAGCGATGCGATCTTCATTGTGCCCACCCCGTTGACCACATCATCACCGGCAGCTAACGGCCCGTGACTCAACACACATCACGCTCATAACGTTTATTAGCTAACTAATAGCATTTAAACTTGTTGCCGCTGCCATGACCCTTTATATCTCGATTCACGATCACGCAGCGCTTCGATATCATGCTGCGCGCTTACTCTCCCCGCTTGCTCTTCCCGCTTACCATTCCTTACTCATAAAAGCGTTGACTGTCCCGTTTAATCAGACCTGTATTACCAATTGATTACAATGACGGCCGCTCATACGGTAGAACGCTTCTTCATCTGCCGATACCGCCCCATGACACCTGACTCTCAATTACAGCGAAGAAACGTGTGGTCTGGACTCGGAGTGACCCTGGTTGCCTGCTGGCTGCTGGTCTGGTTGATTCCACGCTACGGTGGCTCGGGCATGGCGTTTGGCATGCATCCACAGCGTTTGGCGACGCTGGGCGCCTGGGTCATGCTGCTGTGTGCCGCCACGCTCATGGTCATCAGTCTTATTCGCTTGAAACAACAACACGCCCCTCTCTTCAACCGTTTATCACTTATTGACTTGTGGCATCAAGTTTGGCCTTTCTTATATGTATTACTTTTTATCATATTGGCCAACTTTATTCCTTTAACGTGGCTTGCGCCTTTTATCATCGGCTTTCTCGTTGCACTATTGGGTGAACGGCGCTGGTATGTCATTGCACTTTCCGCCGCGATTCCTACGGCTGCGCTTTATTTACTGACCGTGCAACTCATGCGCATAGGAATTGTTTAACATGCCAGAACTCAGTGCCATTACCAGTGCCTTTGGCGATGCCTTAACACTGCACTCCATCAGTGTCATTCTAGGGGGCGTTTTACTGGGCTATATCGTGGGCGTCATTCCTGGCTTGAACCGTTCGGTCGCCATTGCCATTGCCATACCGCTCACTTTCTACATGTCGGCCTATGCCGCCATCGCCTTTTTGATTGGCCTTTCAAAGGGCACGGCGGCGGGCAGCGCCGTCTCTGCCATTTTGCTCAACACCCCAGGCGAGCCCTCTTCTGCAGCCACCTGCCTGGATGGCTACCCCATGGCCAGCAATGGCCAGCCGCGCAAGGCGCTCAAGGTAGGGCTCTTGGCATCGGTGGTCGGCGACCTGCTTTCGACACTGCTGCTGATCGTCGTGGTCATTCCCTTTGCCTCGATTGCTCTCAAGTTTGGCCCTTATGAACTGGCTGCCATTCTCATTTTTGCACTGGTCTTCATTGCCGGGATGGCCGGAGGCTCTTTTTTAAAGGGCATGGCCGCCGGAGGCATGGGCGTTATTTTAGGAACCGTCGGGTTAGACCCGGAAACCGGCGCCATGCGCTTTACGTTTGGCTACGCGGAGCTGATGGAAGGCGTGCCCATTCTCCCTTTGGTCATCGGAACTCTGGCCCTCTCCGAAATGTTCGTACAACTGGAAGCTTATCGGCGTAATAAAGGCGCCAGCTCCGTCAAGCTTGGCCATAACCCCGAAGACGACCTCTCCTTTAAAGAGTTTAAAAGCACCTTGCCGACCATCTTTAAAAGCACCGGCGTCGGGGCTTTCGTGGGCGCGCTGCCGGGTCTGGGGCCATCGGTAGGCTCGTTCATGGCGTACGGGCTCGCCAAACGCGGCGCCAAAGACCCGGATAGCTTCGGCAAGGGCAACCCCAATGGCATTGCCGCCGCCGAGGCCGCCGACAACGCCGTCATTCCCGCCAGCTACATTCCGCTGTTCGGGCTGGGTATTCCCGGCAGCGTGTCGGCAGCGCTACTGGTGGGTGCTTTCATGATCCACGGTATTCAGGTCGGCCCGCTGATGCTGCGCGACCACCCCCAGATGCTGTTCACCATTTTTGCCGGCATGGTGGTCGCTAGCCTGATCATGCTGGCCGTAGGCTGGTACGGGCTGCGTATCTTTGCCCGCGTCACGGATGTGCCGCAGAACATCGTCATCCCCGTGGTGATCTTTCTCTGCCTGGCCGGCATTCAAGTGCAGGGCTACGGCACGTTTGGCCTGCTGACCGTGTTTGGTTTCGCGATCTTCGGCTATTTCCTGAAGAAGCATGACTACTCCTTCGTGACCTTTCTGGTCGCTTTCATCGTCACGCCCATGCTGGAGATGAACCTGCGCCAGTCGGTCATTCTTTCCGGGGGCGACATCGGCATTCTCATGCAGCGCCCCATCGCGCTGACGTTTGTGGTCGCCACTGGCCTGCTGGTACTGCACCTGCTGTGGAGCAGCTATCGCCAGTACCGGCTGCGTCGGCAACACGGCTAATACCGAGCAACCTTCACTACCAAGAAAAAACCATCGAGGAAACCACCATGAAAAAGCATCTTCTGACCACCGCCATCGTTTCGGCAGCGCTGACCCTAGCCGCTGGCACCGCCCAGGCCAATGACTTCCCCAGCAAGCCGCTGACCATGGTCGTCGGCTTTGGCGCAGGCGGCAGCACCGACATTCAAGCCCGCGTGCTGGCCAACGTACTGGAAGAAGAGCTGGGCCAGCCGGTGAACGTGGTCAACCAGCCGGGTGCTGGCGGTGGCGTGGCCTTGACTCGCCTGGCCAACAATAACGACGAAGGCTACACCTTTGCCTTTGGCACCTCCATGACCATCACCTACGGCCCGTTGGCCACGGAAACCGCCTACCAGCTGGACGACTTCCGCTACGTGGCGGGCGTGACGCTGGGCCAGTCGGCCATCGTGACCGGCGAGAACCGCCCCTTTGGTGACAGCTGGGAGTCGCTGGTGGAGTATGCCCGTGAAAACCCCGGCACCAGCTATGCCACGCAGACCGCCCTGGATCGCATGATCATCGAGTACATTGCCCAGCAGGAAGGTCTTGACCTGCGCATCGTGCCCACAGCGGGCGGCGCTGGCATGGCACCGCTGATTCTTTCTGGCGACGTCGACTTCGCCTACAGCGGTGGCACCCACTCCGGCTACGCAGAAACGGGTGAAATGCCGGTACTGCTGAGCCTGGCAGAAGACCGTCTGGTAGCCTTCCCGGATGCGCCCAGCCTGCAGGAAGCCGGTTATGACATCAACCCGGCTGAAATTCGCGTGGTCATGGTGCCCAACAACACTCCGGATGCCCACGTAGAGCGCCTGGCAGAAGCACTGGAAGCCGCTACCCAGGATGAGCGCTTCATCGAGATCACCGAAGAGCGCATTCTGATGCCGGTGGTGTACCTGTCGGAAGAAGACGTCACCCAGACCCTCACCGAGCAGACCGAAAGCTACAAGGCGCTGATCGAAGAGTTGGGCGGCGTACCGGGCGCAGACGACTAAACTGCCCCGCATGCCGTGAACAGGATGGCATGAAAAAGCCCGCTGACCGTGTCAGCGGGCTTTTTAGTGGTTCCGAGCCGGGATCGCCGAGCCTACGGCGATCAACTGCCTATTCGTCGGCAAGCGCAGGCAGCAGCGTCTTGAGCTTGCGCGTCAAGGTATTGCGCCCCCAGCCCAGCAGCTCGGCCGCTTCCCCCTTGCGCCCCCCGGTGTGCTTCAGGGCGGTTTCGATCAGGATGCGCTCGAAGTCCGGCACTGCTTCTTCCAGCAGGTGCGTATGCCCTTCGGCCAGGGCGTGGTCGGCCCAATCCCGGAAGGCCGAACGCCAATCACCGTAAGCGCCCCCTTCCGGCGCGCTGACCGAGCGCAGCTCAGGCGGCAGGTCCTCGATCAGGATCTCCCTGCCAGACGCCATCACGGTGAGCCAACGGCAGATATTTTCCAGCTGGCGAACGTTGCCCGGCCACGGCAGCCGAGTCAGATGGGCCTCTGCCTCGGTGGTCAGTACCTTGATGTCGGTGGATAGCTCCTTGGCCGCCTCCGCCAAGAAATGGCGAGTCAGGCGGGGGATGTCTTCACGGCGCTCGGCCAGGCGCGGCAGGTGCACCCGAATCACGTTCAGACGGTGGAACAGATCCTCACGAAAACGCCCTTCATCCACCAGGGATTCCAGGTTCTGGTGGGTGGCAGCAATGATGCGCACATCCACCTTGACCGGCGTATGGCCGCCGACTCGGTAAAACTCGCCATCGGCCAGTACCCGCAGCAGGCGCGTTTGCGTCTCGGCGGGCATGTCGCCAATTTCATCCAGAAACAGCGTACCGCCGTTGGCCTGCTCGAAACGCCCCTGGCGCTGCTGGGCGGCGCCGGTAAACGCGCCTTTCTCATGGCCAAACAGCTCCGATTCGATCAGGTCACGAGGAATCGCCGCCATATTGAGGGCAATGAACGGCTTGCCGGAACGCGGGCTGTGCTGATGCAGCGCCTGGGCCACCCGCTCTTTACCGGTGCCCGACTCCCCATTGATCAAGACCGTGATATGAGAGTGCGACAAGCGCCCGATGGCGCGAAACACCTCCTGCATGGCAGGCGCTTCGCCGATGATCTCGGCGCTCAGCCCTTCCGGTACGCTGACCGGCCGCTGCCGCTCGCGGGCATGGGCCACCGCGCGCCGCACCAGCGCCAGCGCTTCGTCGACATCAAAGGGCTTGGGCAGGTACTCGAAAGCGCCCCCTTGGTAAGAAGCCACCGCGCTATCCAGATCCGAGTGGGCGGTCATGACAATGACGGGTAAATCGGGATGGGCGGCACGCACGCGGGACATCAGGTCCAAACCGTCGATGCCTGGCATGCGAATATCGGTGACCAGCACGTCCGGCGGGTTTTCCAGCAGCCGAGCCAGCGCCGTATCCGCCCGCTCGATACACTCTACATCCAGGTCGGGTTGCGCCAGCGCGCGCTCCAGCACCCAGCGGATAGCGCGGTCATCATCGACGATAACCACCCGTGCAACATCGGTACGTGTCGCCTCAGTCATGACGCATCTCCGGTAAATTAATAACCAATGGAATCAGTAAACGAAATTCGGTGTGTCCGGGTCGGGAATCGCATTCGATCAATCCTTGATGTTGGTGCAAAATTGACTGAGCAATCGACAGTCCCAGGCCGCTACCTTCCGCGCGACCTGACACCATGGGGTAGAAGAGCGTTTCGCGAAGCGCATCGGGAATGCCGGGGCCGTTATCGATGACACCCACCTCGCTGACCAGCCGATGACGCTCGGCCCCCAGGGTGAATTGGCGGCGGGCACGGGTGCGCAGGGTCAGCGTGGGGGACGGCGTGTCGGCTTCGCTCATGGCCTGTACCGCGTTGCGGGCCACGTTCAAGACCGCCTGAATCATCTGCGACTCGTCGCCAGAGAGGTCGGGCAAGCTGGGGTCGTAATCGCGATGAACGGTGACCTGCGGGTGCTCGGCCAGCAATAGCGCACGCACGCGTTCCAGCACTTTGTGAATGTTCACCGGCTCATGCTTGATGATGCGATTGGGGCCCAGCATGGAGTCCACCAGATCGCGCAGACGATCCACTTCCTCGACGATGATGTGGGTAAACTCCCGCAAGGCCGGGTCGTCCAGGTCGCGCTCCAGCAGCTGCGCCGCACCGCGGATACCGCCCAAGGGGTTTTTCACCTCATGGGCCAGCCCGCGGGCCAGTACCTTGATGGTTTCCTGGCGGGTGGTCAGCGCTTCTTCTCGGGAAATCTGCATCAGCCGGTCGCGGGGCTCTACCTCCAGCAGCAGCTCTTCGGCAGACAGCGGCGTCACGGTGTAATCCACCGTCAAGGGTTCACTGTTGAGCGGCGTAATACGCGCTTCGCGTTGGGTGTAAGGGTGAAACGCATCGCGTGCCTTGGCCAGCACGTCATCGATACTCTCATCGCCGCCCAGCAAGGTATCCAGACTGATGCCTTGTACGCGGCTGAAGCTCACCGCCAACAGCGCCTCGGCGGCCGGATTCATCCAGCGAACCCGAAGTTCGCCGTCCAGCAGCAGTACCGCCGTGGTGAGGTGTTCCAATAAGCGCTGATACATGGCGTGTCCTGAAGCGTCGCTAACCGTTGCGTTAGAGATTTAGCTGAGGAAGTGCAAAAAGCGCGCCAAGTTACCCAAAACGACGCCATGCACGGCTTGGGGGCAGCCTGCCGATGCCGCTCGGGCATTTATAGCGCACGGGCAGGGAGATTTAGCCAGCCTGATGCACCATTATAGTGCATTGCATTAATCGGCGATAAAAATCGTCACCTGATCGGTGCGATGCTGGATACGCCCCTGGCTGTCCAGCAGCTCTGCCTGCAAACGATGCTGCCCTGGGGGCAGGCCTGCCAGCCAAAAAGCATCGCTGTGCAGAGGAGATTGGCTAAGCTCGCCGTTGACGAGCAGCTGGATCTGGTGGTCCTCGCGCAGCGCCGGGGAAACGCTGACCTCCACGGGCGTCATGCCACCGCGCAGCGACGCCCCTGGCGCGGGGGCAACGATGACGAACCGGTCATAAGGCATGAACGGCTGGCCCGGACGCCCCAAAGGCCGTGCCGCCGAAGGCGCGGCTGGGCGGGTGGCGGCAGGCAAGCTGGGCAAGGGCGCCAGCCGCAGCACTTCGCCTCCGCGCTCGGGGTTATCGGTAAACGTGACGTTGCCCTGGGCATCGACGATGCGGTACACCGTTTGCGCCTGGGCAGCGCTTACCCACAGGCAGGCAGCCACGAAAACCCCTGTGGATAATAGGACTGACCATGCAACACACCGCTTGCTCACCACGCCGCCTCCTCACCTATTCTGCCCATGGCTCGTCACACCGCAAGGGTGATCTTAGCAGTCATGCCATCAGCTTAGCAGCTGTAGTACATGTCGAACTCGATCGGGTGAGTCGTCATGCGGATACGCTCGACGTCTTCCATCTTCAGTTCGATGTAGGCGTCGATCATATCGTCGGTGAACACGCCACCTTCGGTCAGGAACGCACGGTCAGCATCGAGTGCTTCCAGCGCTTGATCCAGGCTGTTGGCCACTGTCGGTACGGCCTTGCCTTCTTCTGGCGGCAGGTCGTACAGGTTCTTGTCCATGGCATCGCCTGGGTGGATCTTGTTCTTGATACCGTCGATACCCGCCATCAGCATCGCTGCGAACGCCAGGTAGGGGTTGGCGGTCGGATCAGGGAAGCGAGCCTCTACACGCTTGCCTTTCGGGCTCGCAGTGTAAGGAATACGGATAGACGCAGAGCGGTTACGAGCACTGTAGGCCAGCATGACCGGCGCTTCGAAGCCCGGCACCAGACGCTTGTACGAGTTGGTAGAAGCGTTGGTGAAGGCGTTCAGAGCACGGGCGTGCTTGATGATACCGCCGATGTAGTACAGAGCCATTTCAGACAGGCCAGCGTACTCATCGCCCGCGAACTGGTTCTGACCATCTTTCCAGAACGACTGGTGTACGTGCATACCAGAACCGTTGTCGCCTACCAGCGGCTTCGGCATGAAGGTAGCGGTCTTGCCGTAAGCGTGCGCCACGTTGTGGATCACGTACTTCATTTCCTGAACTTCGTCGGCCTTCTTCACCAGCGTGTTGAACTTCACGCCGATTTCGTTCTGACCGGCGTTGGCCACTTCGTGGTGGTGTACTTCGACGGTCTGGCCAATCGCTTCCAGGGTGTTACACATGGCACCACGGATATCGTGGAAGCTGTCGACCGGCGGAACCGGGAAGTAGCCACCCTTGAGGCGCGGACGGTGACCCAGGTTGCCAGTCTCGACCTTGCTATCGGTGGCCCAGGCGCCTTCGTCGGAAGTGATCTTGTACATGGAGCCTTGAATGTCGGACTTCCAGTGCACTTCGTCGAAGATGAAGAATTCGGGCTCGGGGCCGAAGAACGCAGTGTCACCCAGGCCAGTGGACTCGAGGTAGGCCTCGGCGCGCTTGGCGATGGAACGCGGGTCACGGTCATAGCCCTGCATGGTGGCAGGCTCGATGATGTCGCAACGCAGGATCAGGGTAGCGTCTTCGGTGAAGGGGTCCAGGAAGCCGGTGCCGTCTTCCGGACGCAGGATCATGTCAGACTCGTTGATGCCTTTCCAGCCATTGATGGAAGAACCATCGAACATCTGGCCGTTTTCAAAAAACTCTTCGTTCACGTCACGCGCAGGCACGGTCACGTGCTGCTCTTTACCGCGTGTGTCGGTGAAACGCAGGTCTACCCACTTAACGTCATGTTCTTCGATTAGCGCAAGAGTCTTGGCTGACATAGTGTCCTCCGGTATGAGCGTGGCTTAGAGCTTGAAACAATAAGCTATCGATAAAAGTGTTATTCAACAAATCGTCTACATGCCTTGGCACGTGGCGCGTTTGTCTTTTTTGTTCGCTTTACGTTTGCTTGACCATGGATAACAAATCGCCCAGCGATCATTTCAGACCGGCTATCGTTGTAGCACGCCAAGCGGCTTCTGCCTATGGCCTGCTAGCGACTGACAAACGGCCCATGAAACTGTTCATGAAACTGCCTACGAAGCTGTCACGAAATATAAGCACGTAGCATGCCAACTTTGCACCAATATGGCTTTTAAAAAAATAACAGCATGATTCAAAAAGCAAAAATCATTTTCTCCGATGCCTCCTGATGTAGCATTTACCCACTACGCTACTGCATGGAGCACGTCTCAAGCTCAATATGCACCAAAAAAATACAAAAAATTCCCTTATTGCACAAAATCAGTGCATAGCAAGGCAGTCTATTTTTATTCTTTTCTCCACCATTTCTCCTTGCTACGAAAAGAAACCAATGCCTACAATAAATTACAAACGGAAAGTTGTTACTACAAAGGAAGCCGCTTTCATGGGTACGGTTTGCTTTATCGTCGATGCTTCCGTGGCGGGAGCCTGGCTTCCTCGCCACCTGCGCTCCATTCGTCAATCTGGCCTGGCCGAGCATCTCGTGCCCGTGATCGTGACCGCCGCGTTTCTGGATGAGCGCTTCGCGACCCTGGAGCATCGTTTCCACGCCCACTGCCTCGTCACCCCAGAGAAGAAACTGGGCGCTCGCCTGAATCAGGCGGCGTATGTCAGCCAAGCAGAATGGCTGCTGGTGGCCATGCACAAACAGGTACTGCCTGCACAGCTATGGCCCCTGCTGTACCCCGAGCTGGATACGCAAACGCTGGATGCGCTGATCATCAGCGCGATGACGCCTCGGTTGCCAGAACGCCTGTGGCAGCAGCTACGTGGCCCTAACGCCGCATTGCCCCCTTACATGGCCATCAGCCGAACCTGGCTGGAGCGCCTGGGAGGCTTCGACCCCGAGCTGGAGGTCACGGCAATGACCGACCTGCTCCAGCGCCTGCATGCCTGCCCCACCCGCCTGAAGACCCTCAGCGGGCAAGCACTGGGGTTGCCGCGAGGCTCGCCACTGAGCGCGTTGAAAGCACGCTTTTCTACCGAAACACCCCCACACTGATCGTCGCCCTCATCCCTTCATCACTCTTCAACGCCTTCCCCAATGCACAAGGCATCTGAACGGCCCCAGCGAGGCTTACCTAACGCCAACCTCATACTTTCAGGCGTTTGCCAAATAGCATGGCGCCCCAGGTGGTGGTGTTCACCGCCTTGTTCAACAGCACCGAGCCCACGCTGGCCACCACGATCAAGAGCAGTGCGTAAAGCACCAGCGGCAGCGTTTCCACGCCGACCAAGGTATCGGTAATGGCAAAAAACATCGGGTGGGCCAGGTAAATACCGAAAGAGTAGGCATTGATGTAGCGCACCCAGCCAGGCGCTCGGCGCCCCTTCAAGCGGCGCATGGTCACCAGCACGAACAGCACGAAAAAGGGAATGACCCAGACTTCCTTGGAAGAGAACGCCAGCCAATGAGCAAAGGTGGCCATCACGATCAGCGCCACCCATCCCCATAGCCAACGGGACTGCGACAGCGTTTGCAGCCACACGGGGCGCTCCTGCAGCACGGCACGAGGCGCCAGCGGGTAATAGCGCACCAGCACCAGCGCCAGAAAGAAGAGATACACCCACCCCAGGGGTGCGATCCACAGCAAGTAGCCTGGGGGTTCTACCTGGAACCAGTACGCCAGCCCCCAGTAGGCCATGCTGACCACACACGCCACCCACAGCCAGGGCACCGGATTCACCCGCCACAGCTGCCAGCGGGTAAATGCCCAATACGCCGCATAGAACTGCATGGCGATGATCAAGAAATACCCGTGCCAGCCCGCATAGATGAAGTAGCTGCGCGCATTGGCCAGGAAGCCCACGGCATCGTCGCTGCCCGACAACCGCCACCACTCTGCCGTCGAATAGATGAAGCCATACATCAGGTAAGGCAGCATGACGTACTTGACCCGCTGGAGCAGAAAGCCCGGCGGGACCTGCTTGTCGTAACGCACGGCGAAAACGAATATCGAGATGAACAGGAACACGGGGGTGCCCAACACCAGGGGAATCCGCATGAGGTCGGTGGCCAGGTTATCTACCCGCTGGTTCAAATGGTCCAGCCAATGAAACAAAAAAACGGCAATGCAGCCGTAAGCACGAAGCCAGTAGATTTCCTCGATTTTCTGCATCCAGCCTCCCGGTTTTCCCCCAGCGCACCGCCTAGCCGCTATCCTGTTAACAGCGGTCGAGAGTGAACACCCGCGAGCCGCCTGTTGTCCGACCTTGTAAATGCCCGTAAATTCCGGAGGCCCCGTGATCAGAAGAACTGCCTTGCAACGCATTGCTCTGCTGGCTGGACGCTTGGCCGGACTCTTTGGCTGGCTGGTGTTGAGCAACGTCGCACTGGCAGGCGAGGTGGTGCGCGACCAGTTCTACTCCCCCACGCTGGGCTACGATTACCCTTATACGCTTTATTTACCCGATGGCTATGACAGCCAGGCGACAACACCCTACCCCGTGATCTACCTGTTGCACGGTTCGTTTGGTAACGAGCTGGACTGGGCCACTCGGGGTAACCTGCCACAAGTGGCAGACCGGCTGATTCAGGCAGGGCATATTCCCCCCGCCGTATTCGTGATGCCAGGCAGCCGCAGCTGGTGGGTAGATGGTCATAACGAACCCGCCCGCAGCGCCTTTTTCAACGACCTGATGCCTCACATCGAAGCCCACTACCACGTGGGCACCACTCGTGAGCAGCGAGGGGTGGCCGGGCTTTCGGCAGGCGGCTACGGCGCGCTCAACTTCGCGCTGGAACACCCCGAAATGTTTGCTGCCGCCGCCGCGCTGAGCCCGGCCAGCTACGTGCCCACGCCGCCCAGCAACTCCTCGGCGCACCGCCACCCCACCTTTCTGGATGAACGGGGCCAGTTCGACCAGGCACTGTGGGAGCAGCTCAATTACCCCGCGCACCTGGAACACTATCGCCTTCAGGTCACACCGCGCCCCGCCGCCGAACAGGGTGACACTCCGCCCGTGCCGCTCTACATCAGCGCCGGGCGCAGCGACGTATACGACGCCGAATACCACGCTCGCCAGCTACGCCAGGCCATGGAACGCATTCAGCCAGAGCTGGTGCGGCTAGACCTGTACCCCGGTGGGCACACTTGGCGTGTATGGCGGGCCAGCCTGCCCGCCGCGCTCAACTTCCTGTTCCAGTACGTGGGTCACGAAGCACCTGGCGAAACGGGCGCATAGAGCACCGCCTGGTTACGCCCCTGCGCCTTTGCCTGATACATCGCCTGGTCGGCGCAATGGATCAGCGTGGACTCTTCAGCAGCGTGCAGGGGCAACAGCGCCACTCCAATACTGGCCGAGACATGGACCTCCCCCACCGACAGCGTGAACGGCACCGCCAGCGCCTGGCACAGCTGGTCTGCCACCCTCAGGGCCTCTTCGGCACCCACAGGCCCACTCAGCATGGCCACGAACTCATCGCCCCCTATGCGCCCCACATGGTCGCCCCCGCGCAGCCGCTGCCGGAGGCGCTGGGCCACGGCCTGCAGCAACTGGTCTCCGACGCCATGACCAAAACGGTCGTTGATGGGTTTGAAATCATCCAGGTCGATGAACAGGAGCGCCAGCGGTGTATCGCATCGTTTGGACTGGGCGATGGCACTACTCAAGTGGCTGAAGAACAGCGACCGATTGGGCAAGTCGGTCAAGGTGTCGTGCTGGGCCAGATGCAGCACTTTTTGCTCCATCTCTCGGCGTGGCGTCACATCATGGGAAATCCCCAGAAAGCTCATCACCTGCCCCTGCTCGTCCAGCAGCGGTGCCCCGTTGGTAAAGTGCCAGCGCCACTCGCCGTTGGCGTGCTGCACCCGGTACTCGATCAACCCCTGGGGCGCCCCGGTGCGGTAAACCTTTTCGATATACCGCTGGCAGGCTTCCAGGTCTTCCGGGTGCAGCACGAAGCTCATGTTCTGCCCCAGCACCTCCTCGACCTCATGGCCCAGAATGCGCGGCCAGTTCGGCGACACATAGGTCAGCGTGCCTTCGGCATTCAGCGTGTAGATGATGTCGTTGGCCTGCTCGACCAGCTGGCGAAAACGCTGCTCGCTGGAGCGCAGCGCGGCCTCCAGCGCCTTACGCTGGGTAATGTCGTTGGCATAGCCTGTCCATAGCAGGCTGCCATCGGGCTGGCGGCGAGGACGATCATGGGCCTCGACCCAAAGCATCTCGCCATCGCGACGAAACATGCGAAACTCACTTCGCCAGGGCGTCAAGGAGCGCGCACTTTGCAGTGAACCTTCAATCACCGTATCGCGGTCACTGGGATGAATGTTGGCCAACAACGTTTGGGCATCTGCCAGCACCTCTTCCACGGTGGCACCAAACAGCTCCGTGACCCGCTGGCCCACGTAGGTGTAGCGCCACGCCCCCTCCAAGGAGAGATGCAGCTGGTAGACGAACCCCGGCAGCTGCGAGAGCAGATCATCCAGCGACTCGCCAAACGGCAGCATCAATTGGCTCAGTTCGCCATACACCGCTCGCTGGCTCCCATCGCGCACGGGCGAAAGCTGCAGTTGCCACGCCCGCCCCGACTCCCCCCACCGGACATTCAACGCGCATGGCTGCTGCTGTTCGTCACAGCGGCGAATAGTGTCCAGCACGCTCGCCCCATCCAATGGAAAACAGCGCCCCAAGGCCGCTTCCGAGCCCATGGCTTGCCAACCGGCCACACGCCGAAAAGCAGCATTGCCCTGAACGCACGCCTGGCCATCGCACATCATCACAAACAGCGGGGTCGCCGACTGCTCGAACAGCGCATGGTATAAGTGCATGGGCGCTCCGCTCCCTGGTTCGTAAACGGTTAAGTTAAGCGGCCCAGCCCACGGTGTCCACGAACATTGGTTGACTTCTACCAACGCAAACTACACTGAAAAGGAACCCTTTTTCTGGACACACGAAAGGAAGCCTTCCTATGCATAAACATATTGAATGGGACGACCCCGGCAGCGCGAGCGTGGTGGAGTACTTCAAGAACGACCCTGACCACACCTCCCCCTACCCCGGCGCTATCCTTTCCGCCCGCTACCAGGGCCGCATCGTACGCGTCAAAGTAGAAGCCTACCGCGACGACGACGCCGTCAGCATCGGCAGCGTCGCCGCCATCCTCGACGAACACGGCCACCGCTTCAAATCACACCAGAAAATCGTCATCGGCGACATCGTGCGCCTACCCGACGACAAACGCGCCATGGAACACTGGGAAGAGGAAGAAGAGGACGAAAAAGAGTAACCACGGCCCCCGCTCGGGCGACCTGTTGGGGCGGGGGGTTAAGCACACTAGGCTAGTGCATTAGATCTTTAGAAAAGGTGTCAGCTTACATCGGTCAGCCAGCCATGCACTTCGATGGAAAGCTGCACCTTCCCAAGAAGGAGGCGTAATGCGAGGTTGGCTCGCCATCCCCAAATGCCTCATCTGTTTTCACAGGACACACCAGGCGAATATTGGTCTCTCGCATTACCTGAAGAAGTGTAAGCAAAATATCGGCTAGGCTCCATGTAATAACGACAGGTAGAAAAGCTGATTCTCACTGCAAAACCTCGCACACATGAACTATATCCTAAGCGGAGATCGGTCATAGATGCCCACGCCCTCCATGCTGGTGCCCGGTTTTCCCCGCTCGTGCGGGGATCGGCGTGGGCAATAGGCCGGGACTGGTGTAGTAGGCGGTTCATCCCCGCTCGTGCGGGGATCGGAACGTCGAACGCCGCGCCCTGCTCTCCGCCATCGGTTCATCCCCGCTCGTGCGGGGATCGGATTGTTCTCCTCGATCAGTCCGTATTTTTCGGCGGTTCATCCCCGCTCGTGCGGGGATCGGGAGCGCCCACCGTTGGCATCGTTGGCGGCCCGCGGTTCATCCCCGCTCGTGCGGGGATCGGATCAAGACTAGCTTCCGGCTGGCATTGCCCACCGGTTCATCCCCGCTCGTGCGGGGATCGGTTTTGCTGCAAACGTGAGTTTCATGACTGCCTCGGTTCATCCCCGCTCGTGCGGGGATCGGATTTATTAAAGAAAAGATAGTAAAAAGAAGGACGGTTCATCCCCGCTCGTGCGGGGATCGGGTCGCTGGTGTCCCTATTATAACGTTCCCCTACGGTTCATCCCCGCTCGTGCGGGGATCGGCTGCTGATTCTGAGGTGGGTGCTGGTAACCGCCGGTTCATCCCCGCTCGTGCGGGGATCGGCGGTCAGCCAGGCGCTGGTCAATGTCTCGACGCGGTTCATCCCCGCTCGTGCGGGGATCGGACATGCTGATCGGAGACATCTACGCCAAGCGCCGGTTCATCCCCGCTCGTGCGGGGATCGGGTTCGGCGATGGTGCCGAGGCGGGCGCTTAGGCGGTTCATCCCCGCTCGTGCGGGGATCGGCAGTGCCTACCCACTCGCCGGTAGCGATCATGCGGTTCATCCCCGCTCGTGCGGGGATCGGCGGGTGGAGCTACCCAAAGGGCGAACTATTCACGGTTCATCCCCGCTCGTGCGGGGATCGGCACCATTACCAAAGTGGTCGGCAGCCTCATCGCGGTTCATCCCCGCTCGTGCGGGGATCGGTTTGGCCTGCGCTGGTCACAGGTCAATTTGGCCGGTTCATCCCCGCTCGTGCGGGGATCGGCGGGCCATGGCGCCATCGGCTTCCATGTCGACCGGTTCATCCCCGCTCGTGCGGGGATCGGTACATCATCGATCACGGTCACGATGGCCGACGCGGTTCATCCCCGCTCGTGCGGGGATCGGTGAATGCCTCCCGGATGAGCTTCAGATGATCGCGGTTCATCCCCGCTCGTGCGGGGATCGGTCCCAGCGCAGTATCGGCACGGCGAAGTGCAGCGGTTCATCCCCGCTCGTGCGGGGATCGGAGCTCGTTCACGAAATCCAGGGCCACCGCCTGCGGTTCATCCCCGCTCGTGCGGGGATCGGCCTCCTATACGTTTCATGCCCGCCTTGGCGCGCGGTTCATCCCCGCTCGTGCGGGGATCGGAGGCAGCCACACAGGATGGCCTCCAGCCAGCTCGGTTCATCCCCGCTCGTGCGGGGATCGGCTGCTTTTCGCAAGCTGGGAGTTGAATGCACCCGGTTCATCCCCGCTCGTGCGGGGATCGGCTCTGCCCAAGTCTCGCCATCTCGTCTTGTGACGGTTCATCCCCGCTCGTGCGGGGATCGGCCAGTTGTTGCCATCGCCGAACAGGTTGAAGTCGGTTCATCCCCGCTCGTGCGGGGATCGGCACATCGATCAAACCGACGAATCAGACCTACACGGTTCATCCCCGCTCGTGCGGGGATCGGGTGAGGCACAAACGTTTTAAGCAGAATATTTCGCGGTTCATCCCCGCTCGTGCGGGGATCGGGTCCTGAGTGAACTGGTTGAACGCCAGCATTCCGGTTCATCCCCGCTCGTGCGGGGATCGGAACGTTTAAGCTCGTTTAATCTGCTTGCTACGCGGTTCATCCCCGCTCGTGCGGGGATCGGTTCAGGCGCTTCCGGTCTTCCGGCGTCATCGCCGGTTCATCCCCGCTCGTGCGGGGATCGGGGCATCAGCAAAAAACGCTGGAACGAAGCTGGCGGTTCATCCCCGCTCGTGCGGGGATCGGACCTCCTTCAGCTACTGGCCGATTATGAATCGCGGTTCATCCCCGCTCGTGCGGGGATCGGTCAACCTCCTCGGGCTACCGCGCCCAGCCAACCGGTTCATCCCCGCTCGTGCGGGGATCGGGCAGGCGCGCATAATGTTGAGCGCGAACGCCGTCGGTTCATCCCCGCTCGTGCGGGGATCGGGGATGCTGCTTCCTACGGGCATCGCCATGGCGCGGTTCATCCCCGCTCGTGCGGGGATCGGGGTGCGCTGCATGTCTATCAGGATGGTATCGCCCGGTTCATCCCCGCTCGTGCGGGGATCGGGTGCTGGCAAAGGCCCCCGGCGAGGCTGAACGCGGTTCATCCCCGCTCGTGCGGGGATCGGTCCGGCAGCACGAGATCGACGGCGCTCGTATCCGGTTCATCCCCGCTCGTGCGGGGATCGGTTTCTGTTCCCTGCCTAGGCTATTTCGACGGTCGGTTCATCCCCGCTCGTGCGGGGATCGGCATCGACCGTTGCGTTTGTGATCGCTGTCGCCCGGTTCATCCCCGCTCGTGCGGGGATCGGGAGAAGGCCGAAGCCGAAGCTCGCCAAATCGACGGTTCATCCCCGCTCGTGCGGGGATCGGTTCAAACTCCGTGCAGCGAACGATGACGCGGCCGGTTCATCCCCGCTCGTGCGGGGATCGGAGGCCTCCGATTCGTTTCATGCCAGCGCGTGGCGGTTCATCCCCGCTCGTGCGGGGATCGGGATGATTGCGCCCTGGGAAGCGGTGTTGAAAACGGTTCATCCCCGCTCGTGCGGGGATCGGCAGCGGCGCTATAACCGCGATGCAAACGCGTACGGTTCATCCCCGCTCGTGCGGGGATCGGGTTTTGAAACCACATGGCGGCTTTCCTGTGTGTGGTTCATCCCCGCTCGTGCGGGGATCGGTCCATCAATCGAATACCTCCCACCAGAACACCCGGTTCATCCCCGCTCGTGCGGGGATCGGACGATCCTGCTGACTCATATTTGGCTCCTGTGCGGTTCATCCCCGCTCGTGCGGGGATCGGCAGATCAAGGAGCGCCTTGAGTATCAACCATCCGGTTCATCCCCGCTCGTGCGGGGATCGGTTAACGCCCACCGAGTGCGAGCGTTTACAGGGCGGTTCATCCCCGCTCGTGCGGGGATCGGGCATGGCCTGGATTGGCTCTCGGCTAACTGCACGGTTCATCCCCGCTCGTGCGGGGATCGGTCTAGAGCGCCATTGACGATTGGAAAGAAGGCCGGTTCATCCCCGCTCGTGCGGGGATCGGCGGCTCAGCGTATCGAACCTCAGTGACCCCCGCGGTTCATCCCCGCTCGTGCGGGGATCGGGTCAATCAGGTCGTCAATCCGCACATCGCTGGCGGTTCATCCCCGCTCGTGCGGGGATCGGATTCATCACGCCGCCCTCATGCTAGCCAACTGCGGTTCATCCCCGCTCGTGCGGGGATCGGGCCAGCGCCAGCTCCAGCAGCACGCCAGAATCCGGTTCATCCCCGCTCGTGCGGGGATCGGACTTGTTGTAGATACTTGATCTACATGAAGAAAATAGCAGATAAAAATTCCACCAGCTATTTTGCTTACTTTTTAACCACTTCAAATTGTTAAAGAGCAAATAAAATCAGTTAGTTAACTTGGGGCGGTAAAAAACGCACCAAACGCAATCCGTCATGATCAATCGGCTCTCGGCGGTTTTCACCGTAGGTTTGGAATTCAAACCCCGATTCATGGTTGCTTGCCCAGGCCATGGCGACGTTGCCATCTTCAGCTAGCGCTTCGACCTGCTCCCAGATCATTTCGCGAATGCGCCTGCTTACATCACCCACATAAACACCGGCTCTAATCTCTAAAAGCCACACTGCTAACCTGCCACGTAGGCGTGGCGGCACGGCTTCTGTAACCACTACGAGCATCGCCATTTATCCGCTCCTGTGCCCGGCATCACCGACCGACGGTGGTTCTGGAATTGCAGGTGGCACAGCATCAGGTGCTGGCGGTGGGGGCTGAATCTCGCCTGCGGCCAGCACATCTTCGATCATGGGAATCAAGCGCTGGAGAATGCGAGACTGCTTGAATGCATCGCGGCAAGCGATACGAACTTCTCTTTCCGGCAGAGGCGGATTACGCGCAGCGACTCTAAAAGCTGCGGGCACTACCGTTTCGAACTTCACGATGTCGGCAATATCGTACACAAAGCTCAGCGGCTTACCGGTGTGCAGATACCCAATCGCTGGGGCATAGCCTGCGGCCAAAATAGCGGCTTCGGTAATCCCATATAAACAGGCCGTTGCTGCGGATAGGCATTGGTTAGCGACATCCGATGCATCCCACTGTTTTGGATCGTAACGGCGTCCGTTCCATTTAACGCCGTACTGTTTGGCTAATAGTTGGTAGGTTTTGCGCACCCTTGCGCCTTCCATACCACGCAGTTGCTCGATGCTGCGACGAGAAGGTGGCTCTTCACCAAAACGCAGCTCAAACATTTTGCGTACCACTTTAAGACGCAGCTTTTCATCCAACGCCAGCTGCGCTTGGTAAAGCAATTTGTCTGACCGTGCGCCGCCGGGTTGCCCAGCACTATAGAGGCGTACGCCAGCATCGCCTACCCAAATCAGTAGCGTACCTACCGTAGCCGCAAGCTTAATGGCGGCATGCGAAACCCGGGTGCCCGGCTCCAGCAACAGACAAGCCACTGAGCCAACCGGGATATGCATTCGCTCGCCGTTCACCTCGTCAATGACGACGAAAGCACCGTCACGCACGTCTATCTGTCCCATCCCGATAAAGATCATCGACATACGGTCTTTTTCGGGAATGGGCTTTAGTGGAATAAAGCCCATGTTGCCTCCTAAGGTCGGCGCAGTAGTAGCAAACCTCCACCGAATGCCTTGGCCCGACCAATGCCGTGAGCCATGGTTTCGATCAGCTTTCCTGGATGGGTCACTTCCAGCAGACCTTCGTAATCCACCGTGGAGAATTGAACTGGCTTGCCGCTGCCTTTGTTCAATACATGTTGACGGTAGGCACCTAACTCTGGCGTCACCGGTAGGCGAAAGCCCCACGTTTCAGCACGGCTTTCGAGCCACTCACGGGCCTTACTATTCATCGCCTCAACGCAAGCTTGGCTAGTACGCTGCCCCGGCGCGAATGGCTTTTTGGCGACCATTAACACATCGGCACGTTGGCCACGTTGCCCCGGCACATGCACTGCCATCGTGGGGTTAGCACGCAGGCGGAATGCCAACATATCTCCCGCTTTTAGCTCAGGTGCATAAGATTTACTCTCTGCAGTAAGCAAGCCTGCCACTGATACAGGTTCACGGTCTGAAAGAACATAAAAGAGCGGCAACCCTTTTATGGTTTTACCCTCTTCGGCTTCTTCTATTTCCTGCCTGAAAAGAAACGGGCGGGGGCCTTCATGCTCGGGAAATAGCTGCCACAAAAGCTGATGCGCGGTGTAGGCTTCTGCATTCATCACATCAAATAGCTTGTCACGAGACAGCCCGTTCAGGTCGACACGTACGCGTGAGAGATACATTAGCGTGCCTCCTCGGCTGCCACTGAACGGCGAAACTCTAACCGAGGGCCAAACTGCCAACGACGGCGATTTAGCGGCAAATCCCATACATCGTTGTACTCTGCCACTTGGCTACCATCTAAACCGCTCGCCTCGCCCTCCCATGCGTATAACGCTTCATCAGGAAATCGCAGTGCCTTCCTGTCTTCTTGACAGTTAACCGCCAGTTTAGGAAACGCCACATCCAGGGCTTCCTTAAGCGTGGAACACTGCCGCAATTGAGGTGCAAGTGGCGCAGAGGGCGGGCAGGATTTGCGCCCTAAATAAAGCGGGTAACGGGGAATTTTTAGCGCTTGCTCCAGTTCAGAAAGTGTCAACGTTGCTTCTGGCGTTAGCCAGACGGCTACTGTCCATAGACCGTCGCAGCGATAATCCCGGCTAGAGAGAATTGTTTTCAACACATCGCGCGGCCCGCTTAGTTCTTCTTTGCGGGTTTGGTAGCTCACTTTTGACTGTGCGGCAGGCATCTGAACCGTGTGGTAGTCGCGCATTAACATACCGGAGGTGTACTGTTTTACGCCCATGGCAATGCTGTCACGCAGCTCCATTTGGCCTGCATCGTCATCACGACGAATACCTAGAGCGGCCCCCAGCAGTCCCAAAATAGCCCCTTTGCCCGGATAAGTCGCCGTAGGGCGCGTTTCACCAACGGCGGCCTCGCCCCAACTGGCAAGCGGCGCATAGAGCCGAAAAATAAGATAGTCGGTCATGCCGCCTCCTTACTGGTCGGCTTTTAAGAAAGCGATCAGCTCTGTAAGGCTGCCTTTTTGAACATTGCCTTTTAGCTGCGGCTCTTCATAGCCGGTCTCGGCGCTGGTGACAAAGCGACTGTCAGCACCTGCGTCATAAGCGCTATCAAACGCGTTAGCCTGCTCTTCAATACGCTTAATAGCATCGAGTGCTTGATCTTGCCCCGCGACCGGACGCAGATAAGCAGTGGAGAGTGAACGCGGCTGCTGGTTGCCTTTTTCAGCCAACACGTAGCTCGCATGGGCGCGGGAACCAAAGCTGTTTTGCTTGCCTTTGGGTGACGTTTTAGCCGCAGCTTCCACCAATGCAGCAATCGCCTGATCGGCTAGCTCACTGTTGCCCTGCAAGTTCTCAACCAACTGCTGCCGGTCAATGCAGATATAGAGATAGAACAGCCCGGCACCAAAACCTGATTCGCCAATATGCGCCGCACCCCGGTCTTGATCGCCGGTGTTTAAGTCATCAACAGCGGTAAAGTAATCATCTTCCACTTCGGCAGCATGCACAGTGATCGCATGGGCCACTTGGCAGGCGGCATCGACGTTATATTCAGGTACCGCTGCTAACATACGGCCAAACAACGCCACATCGGCGGCGGCGGGCTTATGGCGTAAGAGCTTCAATTCATCATCGTTTGGCTCGCGCTTCTCTGCCGCCAGCGTTTCAACCAATGCACTGATCGCTTGGCGCTCCTCCAAGCCAACGTGCACTAGCTGCTCAATCTCAAACTCTTTAGCTTCGCCTTTTTCTACTTTACGCAGCTTTCCAAACACACCGGCTATTTTTTCTGCGCTCGCTGCTGCAGTTTTTTCATCCAGCCCTTTTTCTTTCAGTTCTTTATAGGCTTCAGAGCCTAGACGCTTGGTGCGTGTACCCACATGCCCCGCCAGTGCTTCTTCAAAGAGAGCAGAGGTACGCCAGGTACGCTTGAGGCTTTGCGACGAAACACGTAGGCGCTTGGCACCACCCATCAAGGCAGTTTTGGGACGGCCTAAATCATCGCGGTTGAGGTTGGCGGGCGGATAAGAAGTCAGCAGGTGCAGTTGAATAAAGTGGCTCATGAATAACTCCATTCGTGATGTCTATGTGAAGCCAGGAGGGTTGATCGTCAGTCGTAAAAATCAGTCGCTGCCATGGCTATAGCGAGATGTTGCAGCGAAATAGTCATTTGCCAGTACAAATCCAAGACGGTGAGTGGGCTTGGCAGATAAGCGCCCACGATGCTCACGCCACCAGAGCGCGATAACACTCGCCAGCAGCACGACACTGATATCTTTCTTGTCTGCAAGCGCCAGCGCCCGGCGTAAGCGCTGAATGAACTCTTCCGGCGTACGGCAGGAAAGAAGTTGCTGAAAACGCAGCTCACTCATCAGCGGTTTTTTGGTTTGCTCTTTTTGCTGGCCAAGGCGCAAGGCTAACGATGCGCCCTTCTTTTCTTCGCGCAACTCCGCAGCTATTAACGCAATGCATGCCCACACTTGTAGCTTTTCATCGCGATAATCCGTTTGTTTCGTCGCTTCTGGCAGCATCGCCCATAGCTCACGAAAACCTTGGGTTAACATGGCGGCCTCGGCAGTATCACAACGTCGCAGTACTGCTCTCACACCACGGGGCAGTGGTGGCTGAGGGGTAAATGCTTTCAAGGCCTGTGGGGTTAACGTCAACCGCTGCCACCAGCGGCGCAGGGCGACAGCTTCATCCAACTTCAAAGCGACGAGCGCTTTTTTCTCCGCCTCGGATAAAATATCTTCTTTCTCGACTGCTTCTGGCGTCTCCACATCATTCATCAGGCGTCTCCTGTCGTTGTTGCAGCAGAGGCCGCATTACGCTTGGCCTTCGCGGAGGGGTCAAAATCACCCTGTTGGATAAAGTCACTCACCACTTTGCTACCTTTGCTCTTGCCACCAAGAAAGCTTTGCAACTGCCTATGAGCAGCAGTGGCACGTTCAAGATCCATGCTTTCCTGAGCACCGCTGAGTGCCAAGTCTTCGAATACACGCATGCCTTCGCGCTTAAGAGTGAAGTACCAGCGCTCAGCGATGTCAGGAGGGATATGCGGTGGCGGCGCGTCTTGTTGCAGCACCTGCTGCAGGGCTAGCAACGCTTTAAAAAATTCAGGCTCAGTGGCATCGTAAAACTGGTTATCAATGGCGCTTATATCGCCCTTGGCATCCGATGGCCGTGAGAACCAGGCGTTTTTAACCTGGGTACGTACCATCCAGGCGATATTGCGCGACAGCTCGGTCAGTTGGTGAACCCAAGCACGCAGCATTTCCTGCTGGCCTTGTGGTATTTCCACCAGAGGCATTTCGACGCTATACCAGCCGCGCGGCTTCATGTTGTCCATGTCGTAGCCGAACACCCATAAACGTGCCTCTCTCAGCAGCACCTGAATGTCTTCTCCACGACTTCGCTCTTGTGTCACTAGCTTTTGTTTGTTGAGGTAACTTTTCAGCACCGCAGCCGCGATTGCGCCGCTGCTTTCTTCATCGTTAAGCACAAAGCCTGACCAGTGCCGATAGCCAAGCCCACCCGGCTGGCCTTTGCTGGAAAGCGGCAGTTCATTGGGCTTTTTTGGATCACGTCGGTAGGGGGTTAGCGGGTGTAACCAAGGGCCGTCGTAGTTAGCCCCCTGTTTCTTGGCGCGTAATTCGCGCACCACACGATTGGTTCTTCGTCCGCAAATATCACACGGGCATTCATATGCTTCTTCAAATAGCAGCCGAAAGCGACGCGGCATTGACCAGTAAGCGTGCAGGGGGTGGGTATCTTCAGGCAGCACCTCGGTGCCTTTTTTATCGCTCACCCGCGTATTGGTCATCCAGAAAAATAGCGAAGGTTCTTTTGGATGCGGCGCAGTCCACTGCTGGCCTTTTTGGGTGGCTTCTTTCTGTGTAATGACGTTTAGCCACAGACGCTCCCACAGGCTGGCATCTGATGACTCAGGCATCACTAACGTTGTCAGTGGGCCACCACCACGCAAGCCCACACGGATACCAGCACCGCCCGCAGGGGCGTTAATCTGCATGGTGTACAGTGCTATGGCCGCGCAGGCGTCACACATCACCTCAACACGGCCGCGCTTGACGAAAAAGTCGGTATTATTTTTGATACCGTTGGCGCCAGGAGCATCGATCAATGAACCACTGACGGTCGCGTTTTTAACATCGTCCAGCGGGTCAAGGTCCTGCATAAAGCGGGGGCCATCGCCGTCCAGCTCAAAAGCGCTACTGAAAGGCGCGAATGCTTTATCCAACGCTGCAACACTGGGTGGCTCCATTAACACATCAAGCCAGTCATCATGGGTTTTCGGCGGCAGCGCCGTTTGTAGCAGGCCGATCAGAAATTGGTAGGCCGCTCCCTGAAAGTCTGCTCGCGGCAGGGCGAGGTTGATTACATCAGGATCAGCTAGCGCAGAAGGGGGGAGATACTCTACCTCCCCATTTCTCAATAGAAAGGGTAGCCAGGAGTCTTCAAGTAAATTCATGTACACCTCGATAGTGTCGTCTGGTGTCGGCGCTTCGTTTACACTGAAAAATATTAGGATTATTCATAAGGCGGAGAGGGGCAGGACAATGGCGATTCATTACGAGCAGGATGCCTATGCCTGGGCGCTTGAACAGGCCGGGCTCCTTCGCGCTGGAAAAGTGGACAAGCTGGATCTTGAGCATCTTGCCGAGGAGATTGAGAGCATGGGGAAAAGCGAGCGACGCGCCTTGATTAGCCAACTGGCCCGCTTGCTGATGCACCTGCTGAAATGGGATCACCAACCCGAGCGGCGTTCGCGTAGCTGGCGGTTGACGATTCAGGATGCTCAAACCAAGGTGAATCGCCTGCTGAAAGATAACCCTAGCCTCAAGGCATCGCTGCCTGAACTGATGAGCGAGGCTTATGACGATGCTCGCCGTGCCGCTGCGATTGAAACTGACCGAGAGCCGCAGGAATTCCCGGAGCAGTGTTTGTACAGCTTCGAAGAAGCCATGAGTTTTCAACCTAGCGAACATTGATTGCCTCATGGCGCTGGCTCCTTACTGCCTAGCCTAACTCCCCACTGGGTGTCGTAGTCACAATTAGGATCATCGCTAGGCAGCCAGGGCTGGACATACTTCAGCGCTTTATGGCGCTCTTGCAGGGTAAGCCATTGGCTTTCGTAGCGACACGGTAGGGATGCGAGCTTTGACGCCTGGCTTTGGCGTAACTTTACCTGGCTGAGCATATCGGCATGGCGGCGCTCTCCCGCCCACAGCGCCAGCTCGTTATCGTCGGTGAGTAACAGCAACAAAACATTGATCGTAGGCTCATCCATCAGCCTTGTGCCTATCTCTTGCTCTTCCTGCCACTGATCGCTTTTTACGTAGCCTTCATCAAGATTAAGTGCGTTGAAGTTCGCCATCGAGCCAGCTGTTCTCTGCATCCCCTTTTGTTCGTAGCGCGCTGCTTGCAGGGCATCAGGAATATCGTCAGATACAGCGCCATAAACACTTTCAATGAGATCTCTCGCCTCTTCGGGCATACGGATTGCTTCTAAACGACGCAATACTCGCTGGGTTAACCAACACAACGACGTATCGCGGTAAACCGCCTGGGTACCTGGCAGCGTGCGCTTGAGCCAATGCTCATCGGGATCATCCGCCCAAGGAGGTGCTAGCACCAGCAGGCGCGGCTGGCAGCGCTCACCACGCTGGTGGCGTTGTAACCGCCCTGCCCGCTGGATCAATAGATCGATGGGGGCAATGTCGCTGATCATCACATCCACATCGCAGTCGAGAGACTCCTGAAATACCTGGGTACTGATCAACACTTGACCCTGACGTATTTCAGGCGTTGAGTCTTTGCCTAAGCGCTCGATGACCTGGGACTCAATGCGCTGCCTATCCACCATGGCAAAGCGGCTGTGGAACAGCAGGCAGCGTTCAGGATCAGGGTGCAGGGCAGCGATGGCTTCGAATGCACGAATAGCGTCATCTACCGTATTGCGCACCCAAGCGATGCACTCACCGGCCTCTACTGCTGCCAGCACCGCCTCTATCGCCTGTTCTTCTTCGGTTAGCCAAGCGACTTCAACACTCCTGGACACCTCTTTGCGCGAGCCAAGCGGCAGCTCCAACGGTTGCCCTTCGCTCACATGGGTCAGTAACGGAAAGTCCTCTTTTTGTGGTTTCGTTGGTAACAGCCCAAGCCCTGTTTGCCAAGCAGCCATCAAGGTACTGCGCATGGCACGCGGAAGCGTGGCGGTCAGCAGAATCGCGCTACCGCCCTGTCGAGCGTGATAGCTCAGCAGTTGGCTCAGCAGGGTCTGCATGTAATTGTCGTAGGCGTGAACCTCATCAATGACGAGCACCTTTCGCGCCAGCCCGTATAAACGCAGCGATTGGTGGCGAAACGGCAAAATGGCCATCAATGCTTGGTCGATGGTGCCGACACCGACCTCTGCAAGTAGCGCCTTTTTACGCGAATCCGCTAGCCATTGATTGCAGCGACTAGTGGCCGACAGCTCGCTAGCGGTGTAATCCAAATCAGTAGGCTGAGGTGCGGAAACGGCGGCGATAAAATCGTCGTTTAACTCTCGCGCGCCGTGAGCAAGAACAAAAGAGGGGGTAGATTCAGCGGTGTAAAAGCGGCGGTGCAAATTGCCCAGCCGCGAATACATGGCGTTCGAGGTGGCCATGGTGGGCAGTGCAAAATAGAGCCCATCGCCGTGGCCTGCCGCCAATAGACGTTGCGTCAGAATACAGGCGGCCTCGGTTTTGCCTGACCCGGTGACATCTTCCAGGATAAACAACTGCGGCACATCCGTTAGTGCCACTGTCTCGGCGGCATGCTGCAAAGGCGTTGGCGTGAAGGATTGTTTGCCAAACCAGTCGGTCATGCTCGCGTAAGGCAATGGTTCGGAAACCTTGTTAAACCCTGTTTCTTCCAATGCTTTCTCAGCATTGTGTAACGCAATTTGCCAATAATCGGCGAGAGGTAGCTGCTCTTGAAGGTAGGGGAAGTGATCCTGGTTCGAACCCAACCAGTCGCTTAAGGTTGCCCAGCCTGCGATTGACCAGCTTAGCGTCTGCAGGGCATAAACCCACTCTTCTGAAAACAGCTGCTCGATTGGCCACTCTGGCGGAACGACGTTGGCCCAATCGGCAATAAACTGCCGCGTTGCCTCTACATCATCAGCGTGTTCATCACGACAAAAAAACCTTTCTATGCCGATATTGCCTGCGCTTACTGGCTGGCCGTGATGGCCAAAAAAGGGGGGTGAGAGAACAGAAAAAGCTGCGCGAAGCGCTTTGCGCTCAGCGCGCGTCAAGCTTGTTGTCCACTTCAACGTGCCATCTTCCAACCAGTCCAGATATTTTGTCTCCCAAATCACGTCGCCTAACCGGTCATGGCGCTCGGTATAAACGTATTGCGCAACACGAGGGACTAGTTTCACGTTCGAGGTCGGTTGGAAAAGTCCTTGAAAAGCGCGTGAGAACTTACCGATATCGTGCAAACCTAACCAAAAAACCAATAGGTTGCGCAGAGACTCAGGTTCCAGGCTTAGCTGTGATGCCAAGCGCCGTGTTAGCGGCCTATCCGGCGAAAGCAATAGCCAACCCACCGCAGCCACATCCAGGCTGTGATACGGCAATAAATGGCACTCGACACTTTTCCCCTTGGCGTGTGCCTTTCCCCAGTAGTGGTAGTAAGTCACTGCTGCCTCCTTGCCTGATTAGACACACCCCATCTAAGCACTCTTCGCCCTGAAACACCATTGATCCTCATCACGCTTTGCCTACCCACTTTCCACGCTCATGGCACCTTTCCGCCGTGCTACGCTTAGCACTATCGTTTCGGTGACTCAGGTGTTTGGCCATGCAATTACGGCAACGTGTACAGAAGATGTTAGCGGCGGGGGCGTTGCTGGTGCTGACACTGCCCGCCCAGGCGCAAACTGGAGATGAGTGGGCCACGTACGACCGCGTGTTCGAGAACGGGGCGCGTCAGGCACAGTGGTGGGAGGCGGGCTGGAGCGGCATTTACGCGGCCAGCCTGGTGGTCGATGCCTACCAGTCCAGCGAGGCCAGCAGCCGCGATGACCGTTTCGATGCGCATATTGGCGTGGTGAAGTCGGCGCTGGCGCTGGCGGGGACGCTCACCGATCGCCAGCCACATCGGGCGGCGCTGGCAGAGTATGAGCGGCTGAAGGCCCAGGGCGAGTTGAGCGGGGTGCAGGCGTTGGGCCTGCAGTTGGCCCAGGCAGAACGCGAACGCCGTGGCTGGGAAGCGCGGGTCAGCTCCCTGGTGGTGAACAGCGTGGCCGGCGCGGTGATTGCGGCCGATGGCCGTGAGCGGGATGGCGCGGTCAATTTTGCCACCGGCATGCTGATCAATGAATTACAGATCTGGACCCAGCCCCATCAGGCGTCCCGCGCGATCAACCACTTCCAACCGGCCCGTGTGTCGCTGGGCCCGGTCACGCTGGAAGGCGAATATGCCCTGCTGGTTACCCCTCAACAGCTGAGCGCGACCTGGCGGTTCTGAAGGTGGGCCAGGCTGCTTTTCGTGCTCGGCTTGCCGGGCACTTTTTATAGGTACGCTTGTCGTTGTCAGGGCCGCATGAGCGCGTAAAATATGCGGCTCTTTTTTTGTTTCTCTATTCGTTATGTTATAACTTATTTATTCGTGAGTGAGGTTGCTCGATGAGTGAGCACATGCATCGCCATAACAAGGAAGGTCCTTGTCATTTTTCGCTGATGTCGTTGTCGGCCACCAAACGGCTGGGGTTGGTTGCCCTTCCCCTGCTGGCGTTGTGGGGGCTGGTGGCGTGGGCAGGCGGGTGGCCGCTATGAGTGAGCGTTCCTCTTCGCGCCTGCAACTGCACGACCTGCACCTGGCACAGGGTGGTCGCACCGTGCTGGAGCATGTGGACGGCGACATCAAGCGCGGCGCGATCACCGCGCTGATTGGTGCCAACGGTGCAGGTAAAAGCACCCTGATTCAGGCCATCATGGGCGAACTCCGGCCCATCAGCGGCAAAGTGGTGTGCACGGTAGACAAGGCGCGTCGTGCCTGGTTGCCGCAGCAGTTGGCTCTGGATCTGACCTTCCCCATGAGCGTGGAAGAGCTGGTGATGACCGGCAGCTGGCCAAGCCATGGGGCCATGAAAGGTTACTGCGCGGCGCACTACCGCAAGGGTCGCGAGATCATGGCGCGGCTGGGCATCTCCCATTTGGCACATCGGCCACTGGGCGAGCTGTCCGGCGGCCAGCGCCAGCGGGCGCTGATTGGCCGCACGCTGATGCAGGAAGCCGAGCTGCTGCTGCTGGATGAACCGTTCGCCAACGTGGACAGCGACACGGTGGATATCTTGATCCGTATTCTGCGCCAGATGGCCGATGAAGGCGTGACGATCATCATCGTGCTGCACGACATGGACCACCTGCGCCGCCTGGCCGATGAGGTGCTGATGTTGAGCGGCGGCCATGGCCGTTGGGTGGCACCGAGTGCCTTGCACACGCATCACGCCCCCGCCCAGGTGGTGCCCTTCTCGTTGGGAGGTCGTCATGCTGGCACTGCTTGACGCTTGGTTTATCGCGCCGTTCGACTACGGCTTCATGCGCCGCGCCGTGGTGGGTGGGCTGGCACTTTCCTTGGCCGCGCCGCCGCTGGGCGTGTTTCTGGTGCTGCGCGGCATGAGCCTGATTGGCGATGCCATGGCCCATGCCATTTTGCCGGGGGTGGCGCTGGGCTTCTTGCTGGCGGGGTTTTCGCTGCCGGTGATGAGTGTGGGCGGCGTGCTGTTCGGGCTGATGGTGGCGCTACTGGCCGGGGCCGTTTCCAAAATGGGCGGCCAGCGGGAAGACGCAGCCATGGCGAGCTTTTTCATCATTTCGTTGGCGGCGGGCGTCATGTTGATTTCCATGGGCGGCAGCAGCGTGGATTTAACCCACGTGCTGTTTGGCTCCATTCTGGCCATCAACTCGACCGCCCTGCTGCTGATTGCCGGTATCAGCACGCTCATCGTGGTCACGCTGGCGGTCATTTTCCGCTCGCTGGTGGTGGAGTGCCTGGACCCGCTTTTCTTGCGCGGCCAAAGCCACCGCAGTGGCTGGGTGCATAGCGTGTTTCTGGGGCTGCTGGTGCTGAACCTGACGGCGGGCTTCCAAACCCTGGGCACACTGATGGCCGTGGGGCTGATGATGCTGCCCGCCACGGCAGCCCGGTTCTGGAGCAAGCGGCTGGAAGGTTTGATCGGCATCGCGGTGGTGCTGGCCATGGTGTCGAGCACTGGCGGGCTGCTGCTGTCGTTCCATTTTGATACCCCTTCGGGGCCAAGCATTATCCTGCTCGCAGGGGTGGCTTACTTGTTGTCAGCGCTGTTTGGCCGCTATCACAGCTTAGCGGCCAAGCTGCGACGCAAGACCACGCCACTCGCCTTGGAGCAGACATCCTGATCATTCACTAAAGGAGTTTGTCATGTCCCTTTCCCATACGTCCCGCTGGCTGGTAGGCGTTTCCGCCATGCTGGCCCTGCCTGCCGCCATCGCCAATGAGCGTGTGCAGGTGGTCACCAGCTTCTCGATTCTGGCCGATATGGTCGAGAACGTGGGCGGCGAGCATGTCGAGGTCACTTCCCTGGTCGGCCCTGACGGCGATGCACACGTCTACTCGCCGCGCCCAGGTGATGCCCGTGCGCTGGCCGAGGCCGATCTGGTGGTCTTCAACGGCCTGCTGTTCGAAGGCTGGATGGAGCGACTGATCGACTCCAGCGACTATCAAGGCCCGGTGGTCACCACGACGGATGGCATCAACGCCCTGGCCTACGCGGGCCATGACGATCATGGGCATGACGATCGCGACCATGGACACGATCACGGGCATGATCATGGGCATAGCCACGATCATGGACACAGCCACGATCACGGGCACGACGATCATGAACATGGTCATGGCCATGATGACCATGAGCACGGCGACGATGATCCCCATGCCTGGCAGGACATGACCCAGGCGCGGGTCTACGTCGAGAACATCCGCGACGGCTTGATGGAAGTCGATGCGGACAACGCCGAGCAGTATCAGGCCAATGCCGATCGCTACCTGGCTGACATGGCGGAGCTGGATGCCGAGATTCGTGCGCTGATCAGTGAGATCCCGGCTTCCGCCAGCGTCATCACCGGCCATGACTCCTTCGGTTACTTCTCCCGTGCCTATGGGGTCAACTTCCTGTCTCCGGCAGGGCTCTCTACCGAAGCAGACCCCAGCGGCGCCAGCATGGCAGCGCTAGTGGACGTGATCGAGCAGGAGAACGTTCAGGCGCTGTTTCACGAGAACATGACCAACCAATCCATTATCGTGCAACTGGCCGAAGAAACCGGCCTGCCCATTGCTGGCACGCTTTACGCGGATGCGCTGGCCAGTGAGGGCGATGCCAGCACTTACCTGGGCATGATGCGCCACAACGCCACGGTACTCCACGCCGCCCTGGCCGAACCAGGCCACGATGATCATGGTCATGGCGACCACGACCACGACCACGACCACGACCACGGTGATCATGGTCATCGTCACTGATCATTGAGGTCAACGGCTGCTTACCGCTCAGCCTCACGCAGGTTGATCGTGGTGAGCAGCCACTGCCTGAAAGACGCCATGGCATGGGTTTCTGACCGCGCTTGCAGGCGTGTCAGCCAGTACCCACCTAGACTGACAGTGGTGTCGAAAGGCTGCACCAGCGCACCACTGCTCAGCTGCCGAGAAAACATCAACGGTGGCGCCAATGCCACGCCCACCCCTTGAAGCGCGGCTTCCACCATGGCAATGGAAGAGTCGAAGACGATGCTCTGGGTCGCGGGAAGGCTACGAGGCAATCCGGCGGCCAACAACCACTCGGCCCACTCATCGGCACGATACGAACGCAGCCAGGTTTCATGCAACACATCGGCTGGCGTGTCGAGCCGTACAGCAATATCCGGAGCACACAGCACCGAAAGCGATGCAGGCAGTAGTGGCTGAGCCGCCGTGCCATGCCAGGCGCCCGTGCCAAAGCGAATCGCAAAATCGAGACCTTCAGCGGCTAAATCGGCACGATTGTTGTGGGTGGAGAGCCGTAAATCGACGAACGGATACGCGTCATGAAAGTCGGCCAGCCGTGGCAGCAGCCAACCCACGGCAAACGTACCCACCACACCCACGTTCAAGACCTCACGATGACGGCTTTCGCCTAACCGCTCCAACGTGTGCGACATCTGATCGAACGCATTCTTCAGCACAGGCAACAGCAGCTCGCCTTCCTGAGTCAGCATTAGCCCTCGGGGCAAACGTGTGAATAGCGGCACCTTCAATAGCCCTTCCAGGCGCTTGACCTGATGGCTCACGGCCGCCTGTGTCACGTGCAGCTCTTCTGCTGCACGCGTGAAGCTCAAATGTCTGGCCGATGCCTCAAAGGCCCACAGAGCCTTCAACGGCAAATAGGAACGCACTGCGCCACCCCCAAATTTTTCTAATAGCTCATGCAAAATCTTGCCATTTGTGGAGACCCATCGCGCTCTTTATTTTAGTCACCCGTGGCTTCTGTATCGACCAGAGCTGCCTTCCACCGACATGACTCATCGCAACAGGAGTTTTGCATGCGCACGCCGTTTTCAGCACGCCGCTGTCTTCTCATGGCCTCCTCCTTACTTTTCAGCGGGGCAGCCTGGGCGCTCGAAGAGCCTCATGAGGCCGACCTTCAAGCGTTGCTGGACAACACGATCACCCCGCTGATGGAACAGTATCGTATCCCCGGCATGGCCGTCGCGCTCAGCATTCAGGGGCAGCCGTATTACTTTAATTATGGGCTTGCAAACCTGGAGACGGAGGAACCGGTCACGGATGAGACGCTTTTCGAACTAGGCTCCATCAGCAAGGTTTTCACGGCTGCCCTGGCGGGCTACGCGCAGGCCAGCGGTGCCCTTTCCCTCTCGGACCCCGCCAGCGGCTACTGGCCAGCCCTTGAAGGCAGTGCCTTCGATGAGATCACCCTGCTGGAACTGGGCACCTACACGGCAGGCGAGCTTCCGCTGCAGTTTCCGGACTCGGTGCAATCAGAAGAGCAAATGATCGATTACTATCGCCAATGGCAACCCGAATCGGCTCCAGGGGCACAACGTCTGTATTCCAATCCGAGCATCGGTTTGCTGGGCTATCTCACCGCGCAACGTTTGGGCAGCCCTTTCGAGACGCTGATGGAAGAAGCGCTGTTCATACCGCTCGGGCTCGAACACACCCATTTTCAGGTGCCCGACGCGCAACGGGCACATTATGCCTATGGCTACTCGAAGGAGGATGAGCCCATTCGGGTGAATCCAGGCGTGCTGGATGCCCAGGCCTACGGGCTGAAAGCCAATGCCGCCGACGTGCTGACCTTTCTGGAAGCGAATATGCGAGACCCGGCCAATGCCAGCGGCACGACGGAACGGCTGGATGACGCCTTGGCAACGACACGCACAGGCTACTTCGACGTTGGCCCCATGACCCAGGGCCTGGGCTGGGAGCATTATCACTACCCGGTGACCCTGGAGACACTGCTGGAAGGCAATTCGCTCGAGATGATTTTAGCGCCCAACCCGGCACATCGCCTCACGCCACCGCAAGCCCCTCGGCAAGCGGCCTACTACAACAAGACGGGCTCAACCAATGGCTTCGGCGGCTATGTGGTCTTCGTGCCCAGCGAGCAGATCGCCATGGTGATGCTGGCAAACCGCAACTACCCCAATCAGGCGCGTATCGAGACGGCTCACCATATTCTCAGTGCACTGACCGACACCCCGTAATGAAAAACCGCCGCTTTCGAGCGGCGGTTTGTTTGCAAATGACGAGGTCAAGCATCAGGGAAGATTGCGTTTTGCAGCGCTGATAAAGGAGACTAGCCCCTCTCCCTGCTCATCTCACTCATTGCAAAGAGCCAAGCCCATGCGCCTGAACGCCGATTTTAGCCACTTTGCCTGTATGACGCCGGAGCAGTATCACTGGGTCGCGTCGCCCAGTGCAGGCGTGGAACGTATGATGCTGGACCGTATTGGCGAGGAAGTCGCCCGCGCCACCAGCCTGGTACGTTACGCGCCGCACAGCCAGTTCAGCCACCATACCCATGGCGGCGGTGAAGAGATTCTGGTGCTGGAGGGCGTGTTTGCCGACGAACATGGCCGCTACCCTGCGGGCAGCTACCTGCGCAATCCCATTGGCACTGGCCATACGCCCCATATTGGCGAAGAGGGTGCGCTGATTCTGGTGAAACTGCATCAATTCGATGACAACGACCTGCTGCAGCTGGCCATTCCTGCCCACCGCCTGCCCTGGCAGCCCGACCGGCGGCCAGGCATCGGCTACAAGATGCTGCACACCTACGCGCAGGAGCGGGTCAGCCTGGAACGCTGGGAGCATGAGGTGACCATCGACTACCCTGCGCTACCGGGCGGGCTGGAACTGCTGGTACTGGAAGGCTCGCTCTACGAGGCGGGCAACGAATACCCGCAGGGCAGCTGGTGCCGCTTCCCACCTGGGGCCACTCCATCGCTGCGGGCCGGTGAGCACGGCGTCATGATGTACATGAAACGCGGGCACCTGACGGATGCGGTGTGCCAGGCTAACGCGCCAGCCCAATGAACGGCAGCAGGGTCAGCAGCGCGATCAGGATGACAGCGACCATCACCAGCGCGATCTGAATCGGCTGCTCCCGTAAACGCCGCCCCCAGGTCGGCGCTTCGTTGCGGGCCAGCGCTTCCTGGTGGGCTTTTCGCGCGCTGGCCTGGCGTTCGACCTGGTACTGCGCCAGCAGCGCCTCGGCGTCGTCTCGCTGGGCCGGGTTGCGCAGCCAGATGGCATCGACCCCCAGGCGGAAAAACCCCGCCTGGGTTTCATACACGTCGAAGCCGTGTTCATCCAGCAGTTGGCGCACTTCCATGGCCTCTTCATCGGTCACGTGGCGCAACCGGAACAGCAAATGTGCCATGTTAGCCGCCCAATGCCGCCATGCGATCCGCCTGAATCACTTCGATCCAGTAGCCATCCGCGTCCTTGACGAAAATGACGTCTTTCATCTTGCCCTGGTCGGCACGCTTCACGAAGGTGACATCGTGCTCGTCGAACCAGGCCTGGGCGGCCTCCAGGTCCGGCACGCTGAAGCAGATGTGGCCAAACCCCTGGGGCTCGGCATTGCCGTCGTGGTAGGCAAAGTCCTGCTCGGTTTCGGTTCCCCAGTTGTGGGTCAGTTCCAGCAGGCCCTTCTGGCTGAAAGTCCAGGCGGTGCGAGCGTTCTGGTCCTCCGGCACCTGGTCGTCGGCTTCCACGTTGGCCAGAAAATAGAGCGAGAACTGCATTTCTTCGAAATCCAGCCGCCGCAGCACCTGCATGCCAAATACGCGGGAATAGAACGCCAGGGCGCGCTCCGGGTCCTTGACCCTCAGCATGGTGTGATTCAACCGAAACCCTTGGGTCTGGGGAGCCGCAGGGGCAACACCGGGATGCTGTTCACCTGAAAACGACATGACTTTCTCCTGTTGCTGCGTGATGTATCTGGCAATTGGTACCCAAGTAGGCACTTTGGTACGTAAATACTTTGACGAAGCCCATACCATGTACAAGGCTTTAGGCTGCTGCTAACGCGAACCCCATCGAATCCGCCGTTACCGCCCCTTGGATCATGTATGAGGGCGGCGCTGCGATAATTCTAGCCCCTGCCTGAGGAGGCCGCATGTCACGTGATCTCAATGTACTGGGTGAGCCGCTCACCCCCTGCTGTCACTCGCCCAAGACGGGGTTTTATCGTGATGGCTTTTGCCGGGTCGGCACCGACGATGTGGGCATTCATTCGGTATGTGCCATGGTCACCGAGGAGTTCTTGGCGTTTTCCCGCGCGCAGGGCAATGACCTGGTCACCCCGCGCCCCGAGTACGGCTTTCCTGGCCTGCGGCCCGGTGATCGCTGGTGCCTGTGTGCCCACCGTTGGGCAGAAGCCGCAGAGGTCGGTCTGGCCCCGCCGGTGATTCTGTCAGGCACCAATGCACGCACGCTGGACATCATTCCGCTGATCAAACTGCAGCAACACGCCCTGGATGCAGTGCACTAGGCCTGCCAGCGCGCGGGGCGCTCCCCCCGGCATTGGTCGCAGTGGATTTTCTATGCAACTCTTCTACACTACTATCTCTATAGCTGTACATTCAGCGTATCGTTAGCCTGGGAGTGTGTCATGACCGACATTGAAATGACGTTAGATGATCGCCTGACGTTGAAGCAGTTGGCCAACGCGCTACAGAACGGCTTTTCCCCCATCGTGGAGGTCGTCTCGATGGATGGCATCTACAAGGTCCGCTTTCATCATGCCCACGGCGTCTCGGACCTGAGCAATGCACAGGGGCAGGTCAGCACGTTTCTAGGCACCGGCGAAATCCGCGACACCCTCGGGCAACTTGGGCTGACCCACGGCGTATTGACCTGTTCCGACCAGTGTGGCGACGAGATGATCGGCGTCTCGGGCAGCGCCATGACGCCCGATGAAATGCTGACCTACGGCACACGCATCGCGTTTCGCTGATCTTTCCGCGCCATTGGCTTTACACATCCCGCCTGGCCGAGGATAGTACGCCTACGACAGGGGCGCCGCGACGCGGCTGAGAAGCACCCTTTGAACCTGAACCGGATAGCACCGGCGTAGGGAGTCGTGGTGCTTCCATTCACCACCTCCCTGCCGGGAGGAAGTCATGACCCTACCCAGCCCACGCGAGACGCTGCTCGCGCTGCGTGACCAGACCCCGCTGGTTCACTGCATCACCAACTACGTTGCCATGAACAGTACCGCCAACCTGCTGCTGGCCGCCGGGGCCTCCCCCGCCATGCTGCATGCCCAGGAAGAAGTGGCGGAATTTACCGCCATCGCGGGCGCGCTCTCGATCAACATCGGTACGCTCTCTACCCCTTGGGCCGAGGCCATGCAGCTGGCCGCCCAATCAGCCCAGGCCCACGCGGTGCCCTGGGTGCTGGACCCGGTTGCCGTGGGTGCCACGCGGCTGCGCCAGCAAACCTGCCTGTCCCTGCTGGCTTACCAGCCCAGTGTGATTCGTGCCAATGCTTCGGAAATCATGGCGCTGAGCGGCCTTGCCCACCAGGGCCGGGGCGTGGATGCCACGGTCAGCACCGACGATGCCATCCAAGCGGCCATCACCCTGGCGCGTCGGTATCATTGTGTCGTCGCCATGACCGGGGCCACCGATATCGTCACCGATGGCCAGTCGCTGTATCGTTTGACCGGCGGCCACCCGCTGATGCCACGGGTAACCACCCTGGGCTGCGGGCTCAGCGCGCTGGTCGCCGGTTTCGTGGCGGCCAACCGTCACGCCCCGCTGACCGCCACGCTCGGTGCCCTGACCTACTTCAATCTGGCAGGCAGTCGCGCCGGGCAGCAGGCCGAAGGGCCGGGCAGTTTCTATGTGGCGCTGCTGGATACCCTGTACTCGCTCACGGCAGATGACCTGCCTGCACTACCTCACTCGGAGACCCTACATGTCGGTTGATCTTACGCTCTACCTGGTCACGGATGCTCAGCTATGCGCCTCCACGGGCCTGGCACGTACCGTGGAAGCCGCCGTGGCAGGAGGCGTCACACTGGTCCAGCTACGCGACAAACAGGCTAGCGACGAGGCCATGATTGCCCAGGCCAAGCGTCTCAAGGAAGTGCTGGCAGGTAGCGGAGTGCCGCTGATCATCAATGACCGGCTGAACGTGGCGCACGCAAGCGGTGCCGACGGCTTGCACGTTGGCCAGAGCGATACGGACGTGGTGCAGGCCCGCCAGGTACTGGGCGAGCAGGCGATCATCGGGCTCTCCATCAATACCCTGGAGCAGTTGCAGCGTGCCCCCGTGGCGCTGCTGGATTACGTGGGGCTGGGGCCCGTGTTTGCCACCGGGAGCAAGCAGGACCACGCGCAGCCCATCGGTTTTACCGGGCTGGCCCAGCTGGCCAGTGCCTGCCCGCTGCCCAGCGTGGCCATCGGCGGCTTGAAAGCCGAGCACGCCGCCCAGGTGAAAGCCGCCGGTGCCCACGGGCTCGCGGTGATCTCGGCCATTTGCGGCCATCCTGACCCACGTCAGGCGGCCCAGGCGTTCTTCAGGTCATGACCCAGTTCGACCAGCTGACAGCCTTCGTCAAGGTGGCCGAGTTAGGCAGTTACACGCGGGCGGCGGAGGCCCTGGACCTCTCGCGCACCTTGCTATCGCGCCGGGTCATGGCGCTCGAGGAATCGCTGGGCGCGCGGCTGATACAGCGCACCACCCGGCGGCTGCACCTGACGGAAGCAGGCGAGCGCTATCTGGCCCGCGCACAGGCGATCCTGCTGGCTCTGGAGGAGGCTGCCAATGAAGTGGGTAGCGGCCTTCAAAGCGTGAGCGGACGACTGCGCATCAACGGGCCCATGAGCTTTGGCACTCGCTACCTGGCTCCCGAGGTGGCTCGCTTCATGCGGGATCATCCCCACCTGGAGGTGCGCCTGGACCTCAATGACCGCCGTGTAGACCTGCTCGAAGAGGGATACGACCTGGCCATTCGCATTGGCAGCCTGCCGGATTCCAGCCTGGTGGCCAAGCGCCTGGCACGCTGCCAGATGGTGTTCTGCGCCTCTCCTGACTACCTGGCGCAGCACGGCACTCCCACCCGCCTGGAGGCGCTGGCCGACCATCGTTGCCTACGCTATCGCAGCGGCCAGAACAGCGGCGACTGGCGCGTGGGGCAGCAGTGGTTGAGTGTCGACGGACCGCTGGAGAGCAATAACGGCGATATGCTGACCCATGCCGCAGAAGCCGGGCTAGGCATCGCCCATCAGCCCAGCTTCCTGGTGACCGAAAGCATCGCCCAGGGCCGCCTGGTGCCGCTATTGCAGGAGATACCTCCCACGTACCTGGACATCCACGCGCTCTATCCTGCCCGGCAGTTTTTGCCTGCCAAAGTGGCACGCCTGATCGACCAGTTGACGGTTGCCTGGGGCGACCCACCCGCCTGGGAGAAGGCGCTGGGATTGTCGCGCCCAGCGCAACAGTGAAGTGCCAAAAGCGGGGATTATCCAGACAGGCAGTCGTCGTACAGTGGCGTCATCGCATCCAGAGGGGATGCCGACGACCACGAGAGAACACCATGACGACGACACTGACGACTCAAGCATCACACCTGCATGCCACTGCCCTGCTGCGCATCAGCCTGGGCATCATGACCCTGGCCCACGGGCTGTTGAAAGTATTCGTGTTCACCCTGCCTGGAACGGTCGGCTATTTTGAGTCGCTGGGCCTGCCAGGCTTTCTGGCCTACCTGACCATTGCGGCGGAAGTCGGCGGAGGCCTGGCCTTGCTGCTGGGTATCTATACCCGCTGGGTCAGCCTTGCCCTGGTACCGGTTTTGCTGGGAGCCGCCTGGGTACATATCGGTAACGGCTGGCTCTTTTCCAACCCGGGCGGCGGCTGGGAATTCCCGGTATTCTGGGCCATTGCACTGGTCGTGCAAGCCGGCCTTGGCAGCGGCAGCCTGGTCGTTGCACGCCGCTTCGCGTGAGCCACTGGCCTGCTGGCGTGCCTACGCTGGCAGGCTGCACATCGAGGTGCCTTATGTTACCTAGCCTGTTTATCTCTCACGGCTCGCCCATGCTGGCGCTGACCCCCACGCCCGCTCACCAGTTCCTGCGTGAGCTGGGCCAGACGCTTCGCCCCAAGGCCATCGTCGTGGTCTCAGCCCACTGGGAAACGCCGGAGCTGCTCATCAGTCAGAGCGCTCACCCCGAGACCCTCCACGATTTTGGCGGTTTTCCGGCGGCGTTGTTCGCCGTGCAGTACCCGGCACCGGGGGACCCAGCCCTGGCCGCAACGCTGGGCAACACGCTCGGTGCCAGACTCGTGGAGCGCGGCATGGACCACGGCGCTTGGGTGCCACTTTCCCTGATGTACCCCGAGGCCAGGCTACCGGTCGTGTCGCTGTCGCTTCCCAGCCGGTGGAGCAACGCGGCGCTGATGGAGTTGGGCCAGCGGCTTGCCCACCTGCGCAGCGAAGGTATTCTGGTCGTGGGCTCCGGCAGCCTGACCCATAACCTGCATGCGCTACTGCCCCAGGGCAGCCAGGCACCAGGCTGGGTGGATGCCTTTGCCGATTGGGCACACACTCAACTGGAAAAAGACGCGCGGGAGGCGCTGCTGACATGGCAAACGGCTCCCCATGCCCAGCGCAACCATCCCACGCCGGAGCACTTCCAACCGTTACTGGTCGCCATGGGAGCCGGGGGTCAGGGCCAGCGGCTGCACCATAGCGTCGAGCACGGCGTGCTGGCGATGGATGTCTACGCGTTCAACTGACGGCCACGCCCAGATGGCTGGCCTGGGCGGGAGTGTGGGCGGGGGTGTGGGAGGGAGCGGTAGGAAGATCCCGCATCAGCAGGGCAAACTCCCACTGCTCCGGGGCGATGGGCGCGCCAGGTAGCGCTATGCGGACACGATGCCCTGAGCCGGGTGCGGCAGTCTGATACTCACCGCGCCCGTTTTCCATCTGCTTCAGCACGAAACGACGATTGCCGCCGGGCAGCATCAGCTCCATGGCATCGCCCACCTCGAAGCGGTTCTTGACCTCGACGTCCAGCAGGCTGCCCGTGGCATCGACGCCGATGATGTCGCCCACGAACTGCTGGTGCACGCCAACGGAGTGGCCGCGCTCGTAGTTCTGAAACTCATCGTGCACATGGCGGCGATAAAAGCCCTCGGTATAGCCTCGGTTGGCCAGGTTTTCCAACTGATCCATCAAGCCCATGTCGAAGGGGCGGCCTGCCACGGCATCGTCAATGGCCTGACGATACACCTGCGCAGTACGCGCCACGTAGTAGTGGGACTTGGTGCGTCCTTCGATTTTCAGTGACGCCACACCCAGGCGCGCCAAGCGTGCCACGTGCTGCACGGCGCGCAGGTCCTTGGAGTTGAACAGGTAAGTGCCGTGCTCGTCTTCGTAGATGGGCATCCGCTTGCCCGGCCGGGAGACATCTTCGATCAACGCGGCCCGCTCGGTGTCCGCCGCCACGGGTATCAGGTCGCCGGTGGCATCCTGAGTGGCATCCAGCATCTTGTATTGCCAGCGGCAGGCGTTGGTGCAGGTGCCCTGGTTCGGGTCACGGCGATTGACGTACCCCGAGAGCAGGCAGCGCCCTGAATATGCGATGCACAGCGCACCGTGAACGAACGTCTCGATCTCGATATCCGGGCATTCGGTGCGGATCTCGGCCACCTCTTCCAGCGACAGCTCCCGAGAAAGAATGATGCGCTGAATCCCCTGCCGCTGCCAGAACTTGACCGCGGCCCAGTTCACCACGTTGGCCTGCACCGACAGGTGGATGACTTGTTCCGGCCAGCGCTCACGGATCATCATGATCAGCCCGGGGTCGGACATGATCAGAGCGTCCGGCCCAGCCTCGATCACCGGCTCCATATCCCGCAGATAGGTCGTGAGCTTGCTGTTGTGCGCAGCGATGTTGGAGGCCACGTAGAACTGCTTGCCTCTGGCATGGGCATACTCGATGCCCCGGTGCAGCGTCGCCACCTTGAAGTCGTTATTGCGCACCCGTAGCGAGTAGCGCGGCTGCCCGGCGTAGACCGCATCGGCACCGTAGGCAAACGCGTAACGCATGTTGTGAAACGTGCCCGCAGGCGAGAGAAGTTCGGGAGCTTGCATAACCGTCACCGTTGTTTGAACGGGCGGCATTATAGCCAGCGCACCTTTCCGGTTGCGGCCCGTCGGCCGGTTTGCTGACCTGGGTCAATTCCCGGTGCATGTCAGGCCGTGGGGCGACGTTTCAGGGTGGTGCGACGGTCGTGATAGGCAATGGCCAGACCGCTGCACATGATCAGCGCGCTGCCTACCCAGACCCAGACGTCCGGCAGTTCTCCCCAGAACCACCACCCCAGCAGCACGGCCCACAGCATGGCGGTGTAATCGAAGGGCGCCGCAATGGCGGCGGGCGCATGGCGAAAGGCCAAGGTGATGAACGCCGTGGCCCCCACCCCCAGCACCCCGGAGGCGGCAAAGCCCAGCCAGTGCCAGGGATGGGGCGTTTGCCATACCCAGGGCAGGCTGAGGCCCGTCAGTACCAGCGGCACGGCCGTCATGTAGAACACCATGGCCCACAGGTGCTCGTTGGCGCCATAGCGCCGTGCGGTGACCATCATCAGCGCGTAGAACACCGCCGCTCCCAGCACCACCATGGCCCCCAGTTGAAAGGCATCACCACCTGGCCGCACCACGATCAGCACCCCGACAAAGCCAAGCAGCGAAGCGGCCAGCACTGGCGGGTCGATACGCTCACCCAGTAACGGCACCGACAGCAGCGTCACGAACAGCGGGGCCACAAAGGCAATCGCCGTGGCTTCCGCCAGCGGCAGCAGGGTCAACCCCCAGACGAAGCACACCATGGTGGCGGTATAAATGAGCCCGCGCAGCAGGTGCACGCCCGGGCGGCGCGTACGCAGCTTGCGCAGCCCACCACCAAAATGAGCCAGCAGGGCGATCAGCGGTAGCGACACCAGCGCTCTAAAAAAAATGATTTGCAGCGGCGAGTGCACCTCACCCAACCATTTCGATACCGCGTCTCCCAAGGCCAGAAACAGTACGCCTGCACACATGCAGAGAATGCCTTTCAGGGAAGATGTCATGGCGTTCCTCCTGTGGTCGCATAAAACAAAACGCCCCGCCAATGCTGCACTGGCGGGGCGTTGGCGTGCCGGGTGGCGTCAAAGGCTGGCGTTCACCACCATGCAGTCCATGCCCTGGGCCTGCAATGACTGACAGGCCTGACGGGCACGTGCTTCATCCAGGGCCACGACACGTGCTCGGAACACCGTCGAACGCCCCTCCAGGGTATCGATGGCGACTTGCCCTCCTACATCGCTGGGTAAGCGCTGGGCAGCCTGCTGGGCCAACTGTTCCGCCTGGTACGCCTGGCTGAATGCGCCCACCTGGATGCCCCAGTTACCGCCTCCGGAGGCCGGTGCCGCTCCCGCCGAGGCAAAGCCACGCTCCTGCTCGATCAAGGCCAGCAGCGGGTCACCCTGCGGGGAAGGCGTAGGCGCCATGGTTTGTGACCACTGGGCTTCCACGGCCGCCGCCGTGACCGGGGCGCTGGTGTCGATATGCGCCATCATCGGGCGGGACGGGGGCTCGGGAGGGGGCGGAGGCGAGATCGGCTGCTGTGAGCCCCCGAAGCCCATGTACTCCTGAGAGAAGCTGGTGTTGGCAATCCAGGTCTGGTGGTCACGTAGCGCTGCGCGCTCGAAACTGCGATCCAGCAGGCTGGCCATGTGCGTATCCCTGGAGGCGGCGGTGAAACCACCCATCACCACCGCCACCATACGCCGACCGTTATGTACGGCAGTGGTCGCGACATTGAACCCGGAGGCACGGATGAAGCCGGTCTTCAGGCCGTCGGCGCCGGGATAGTCACGCACCAGGCGGTTGTGGCTAGTGTGGCGAGTGCCACGATGGGTGAACTCCTGCAGCCCAAAGTAGTGGTAGTACTGAGGAAAGTCCTGGATCACACGCACCGAAAGGGTCAGCATATCCCGCGCCGTCGTGACCTGCTGGTCATCCGGCAACCCCGAGGCATTGCGGAAAGTCGTCCTGCTCATGCCCAGCTCTCGGGCCTTCTCCGTCATGATATGGGCAAAGCGCTGCTCACTGCCGCCCAAGGCCTCGGCCACCACCACGGCCACGTCGTTGGCAGAGCGCACCGCCAGGGCACGCATGGCGGTGTCCACGCTGATGGTGCTGCCCGCTGACAACCAGAGCTTGCTGGCGGGCATGGCCGCCGCCTGAGCCGACACCGGCAGCGCCTGATCGAGCCGCAAGTCCCCTCTCTCCAGCGCTTCGAAGGTGAGGTACATGGTCATCATCTTGGTCAGTGAGGCGGGGTAGCGCGCTTCGTCGGCGTTCTCAGAATAGAGGACTTCACCATGTTCCAGATCGACGACGATGCCCGCATAGCGGGGGTTGGCCTGAGCTTTGGTGATACTGCCGATCACCAGTAGACCGAGCATCAACAGCCATACCGTTGCCGCTGTCCGTGAATACCTTGCCTCTGCTGCCATACCTGCCCCTTGATGAATGTACATCACCGCTAAACGTCACTCGCGCCTGATAACTTGGCACACACTCACTGATGGCCTGGCACCGCCTGACATGGCCATGCCCAGCCGAACAAGACTAGCATGGCCTGCCGACAAATGGATGTGCCCGATGGCTTATATATAGATTAATCCAGGCCCGCCAGGCAATCCGTCTCTTTTCCATGGACATGAAACGATAGGCATAAAAAAACCGCCCGGTGAGGGGCGGTTTTCATTGTGCCTTGGAAGGGGCGCTACGCTTACTCTGCAGCGGCTTCTTCCTGGGCTACCGGGCGGTCTACCAGTTCAACGTAGGCCATGGGGGCGTTGTCGCCGGTGCGGAAACCGCACTTGAGAATACGGATGTAACCACCCGGACGCTCGGCGTAACGCGGACCCAGCTCGTTGAACAGTTTGCCGACGGCTTCTTTGGAGCGCGTACGAGCAAACGCCAGACGGCGGTTTGCAACGCTATCCTGCTTTGCCAGGGTGATCAGCGGCTCGATAACGCGACGCAGTTCCTTGGCCTTGGGCAGGGTTGTCTTGATGACTTCATGTTCGACCAGCGAGACAGACATGTTCTTGAACATGGCCTGACGGTGCGAGCTGGTACGATTCAGATGACGACCACTCTTACGATGACGCATGGTTGTGATTCCTTACCAAACTGGGACTCAAGTCGACGCTTACGCGGAGGCCTTGTCGTCCTTCAGGCTAGCGGGTGGCCAATTTTCCAGCCGCATACCGAGGGACAAGCCGCGCGCTGCCAATACATCCTTGATTTCATTCAAGGACTTCTTACCGAGGTTCGGGGTCTTCAACAGCTCCACTTCCGTGCGCTGGATCAGATCACCGATGTAGTAGATATTCTCGGCTTTCAGGCAGTTGGCGCTGCGAACGGTCAACTCGAGATCGTCTACGGGGCGCAATAGGATCGGATCAACGTGATCCTCTTCCTCTTCGACTTCCTGCTCTTTGTCAGCTTCCAGGTCGACGAAGGCGGCCAGCTGCTCTTGCAGAATGGTCGCACTGCGACGGATAGCCTCTTCCGGATCCAGTGTACCGTCGGTTTCCAGGTCGATAATCAGCTTATCGAGGTCGGTACGCTGCTCGACACGAGCGGCTTCGACCGAGTAGGAAACACGGCGAACAGGGCTGAAGGTGGCATCCAGCTGCAGGCGGCCAATAGCACGGGTCTCTTCATCAGAGCCACGAGCGTCAGCCGGTTCGTAACCACGACCCAGCGCTACCTTAAGCTGAATTTTCAGCTCGGCACCTTCATTGACGTGTGCAATGACGTGGTCCGGGTTGACGATTTCGACGCTATGATCAAGCGCAATGTCGCCAGCGGTGACGACGGCTGGGCCCTGCTTGTTCAGCGAGAGCACCGCCTCATCGCGGCTGTGCATCTTGATCGCAACATCTTTCAAGTTCAGGAGGATTTCGATGACATCTTCCTGCACCCCTTCGAGCGCACTGTATTCGTGCTCTACACCGGCGATTTCAGCCTCTACCACGGCAGCGCCGGGCATGGATGAAAGCAGAATGCGACGAAGTGCATTCCCCAGGGTGTGACCAAAGCCGCGCTCGAACGGTTCGAGAACGATTTTGGCATGATGTGCGCTGATCTCTTCGACCTTGATGTCGCGGGGGCGAAGAAACTCTGTCACTGAACGCTGCATATGAACACCTTTCAGGCTGCCAAACGGATACTGAGTACTCTAAAGCACAATACTCAAGAGCATCTGGGCGGTTAGCTTTGCTATCCCGCCCAGGCCTCAAGAAGCAGAAGCAACAAACAGACTGCTTACTTGGAGTACAGCTCGACGATCAGGTTTTCGTTGATGTCGGCAGTCAGGTCACCGCGTTCAGGCAGAGCCTTGAAAGTGCCTTCCATCTTCTTGGCGTCGATTTCGATCCAGGTGATATCGCCACGGTTGGCAGCAATGCTCAACGCGCTTTGGATACGAGCCTGGTTCTTCGCCTTTTCACGAACAGCTACCACGTCACCCGGCTTCACTTGGTAGGAAGCAACGTTAACGGTGCGGCCGTTGACGGAAATCGCCTTGTGGCTGACCAGCTGACGCGCTTCAGAGCGAGTCGAGCCGAAGCCCATGCGGTAGACGACGTTATCCAGTCGGGATTCAAGCAGTTGCAACAGTACTTCACCGGTCGCACCTTTCAGGCGAGCGGCTTCTTTGTAGTAGTTGCGGAACTGCTTTTCGAGTACGCCATACATACGGCGTACTTTCTGCTTCTCGCGAAGCTGCAAGCCGTAGTCGGAAAGACGCTGACGACGCTGGCCGTGTACACCCGGGATCTGCTCGGATTTACACTTTTTCTCGAAGGGAGTCACGCCACTCTTCAGGAAGAGATCGGTGCCTTCACGACGAGACAGTTTGCACTTCGGTCCAATATAACGAGCCATGAATCTGTCTCCTTAAACGCGGCGTTTCTTCGGCGGACGGCAGCCATTATGGGGGATGGGCGTCGCGTCTACGATGCTTTGCACGCGGAAGCCGGCGGCGTTCAGTGCGCGCACGGCGGATTCACGGCCGGGACCGGGGCCCTTGACCAGCACGTCTACGTTTTTCACACCATACTCGGCTGCAGCAGTTGCTGCACGTTCGCTTGCAACTTGCGCAGCGAACGGGGTGCTCTTGCGAGAACCACGAAAACCCGAACCACCGGCTGTTGCCCAAGAAAGAGCATTGCCCTGGCGGTCTGTGATCGTCACGATCGTGTTGTTAAAAGAGGCATGGATGTGCGCGACGGCGTCCACTACCTGCTTTTTAACCTTTTTACGGTTACTACGCGGGTTAGCCATGTTGATGTCTATTCCTGTCTTAACGTCAGCTCTCGATTAAAGAGCCTGCGTGTTATTTGCGGATCGGCTTACGCGGGCCCTTACGGGTACGCGCGTTAGTCTTGGTCCGCTGACCACGCAGCGGAAGACTACGACGATGACGCAGACCACGGTAGCAGCCTAAGTCCATGAGACGCTTGATGTTAAGCGTGACATCACGACGAAGGTCGCCTTCTACGGTGTACTTACCAACTTCAGAACGCAGGGTGTCCAGCTCGTCGCCAGACAGGTCTACGATCTTGGTAGTCGGCGCAATACCGGCAGCAACACAGATGTGTTGAGCGCGAGTACGGCCAATCCCGAAGATATAGGTCAGCGAGATCGCCGCATGCTTGTTGTCCGGGATATTGACGCCTGCAATACGGGCCATCAGCTTACTCCGAAATTTGAGCGGCTTGCTCGTTTATTCATCTACAAAAGGCGCAACAGCATACCCCTTTAGGAGCCCGAAGGCAAGGGGTATGCCTGCACCCGCTTAAAACAGCCCAGGTTTAGCCCTGACGCTGTTTGTGCCGCGGCTCGACACAGATGACGCGTACAGCGCCATTGCGACGAATGATCTTGCAGTTACGGCACATCTTCTTTACGGAAGCTCGAACTTTCATCGTTCTTTCTCCAAAAACGGCTCGCGGCGCGCCAATTCGTTAGGGGCGCCTCAGCGCATGATGCCGCCGCTACCGTAGCCTTTCAGGTTGGACTTCTTCATCACTGAGTCATATTGATGCGACATGAGATGCGACTGCACCTGGGCCATGAAGTCCATGATGACCACTACCACGATCAGCAGCGACGTACCGCCAAAGAAGAACGGAACGTTCCATGCTACGATCAGGAACTGGGGCATCAGGGAAACCGCAGTGATATACAAGGCACCGAACAGAGTGAGACGAGTCATCACTTTGTCGATATAGCGAGCGGTCTGCTCGCCGGGGCGAATGCCCGGCAGGAAAGCGCCTGACTTTTTGAGATTGTCAGCCACATCCTTGGGGTTGAAGACCAGCGCTGTGTAAAAGAAGCAGAAGAATACCACTGCCGCAGCGAAAAGCAAGATGTAAAGCGGTTGGCCAGGGCCTAACGCCTGCGAGGCACGCTGCAACCACTCCATGCCTTCGCCAGCGCCTACCCACTGACCGATAGAGGCCGGGAAGAGTAGGATACTGGAGGCAAAGATCGCGGGAATGACACCCGCCATGTTCACCTTCAACGGCAAGTAGCTGCTTTGACCTGCATACATCTTGTTGCCCACTTGGCGACGTGGGTAGTTCACCTTGAGGCGGCGTTGGCCACGCTCGATGAACACCACGAATGCCACGGTGGCAATACCTAGCACGGACAGCGCTAACAGCGGAAGAACATTCCAGGCCCCTTCGTTACGAGCAAGCTCGAAGGCTTGCCCCACGGCACTGGGCAGCCCAGCGACGATCCCCGCGAAGATCAGCAGCGAAATACCGTTGCCGATGCCCTTCTCGGTGATCTGCTCACCTAGCCACATCATAAACACCGCACCCGACACAAACGTGATGATGGCGGTGAAATAGAAGCTGAAGTCAGCGCTGTAAGCGATGCCTTGGCTAGCCAGACCCACGGACATGCCGGTAGCCTGGACAAAAGCCAGTAGCACCGTGCCGTAGCGGGTGTACTGGCTAATCTTGCGGCGGCCAGCCTCGCCCTCTTTCTTGAGCTGTTCAAGATGAGGGGAGACTGCAGTCATCAGCTGCATGATAATCGACGCCGAAATATAGGGCATGATGCCCAGGGCGAGGACGCTCATGCGCTCCAGGGCGCCACCCGAGAACATGTTGAACATGCCCAGGATGGTGCCCTGTTGCTCCCTGAACAAGGCAGCAAGCTGGTCAGGATTGATACCGGGAACGGGAATGTGGGCACCGATACGGTACACCACGATGGCGAGGAGCACGAAGCGCAAACGCGCCCACAGTTCGCTCAGACCGCTGCCCATCGCCGGCATGTTTCCTGACTTGGCCATTTAGTCCTCTACCTTGCCGCCAGCGGCTACGATCGCTTCACGGGCACCTTTGGTGACCTTGATTCCACGAACGGTAACCGCTTTGTTCAGTTCGCCAGAAAGGATGATCTTCGCATGCAGCGTCGCATCCTTCAGCACGTTGGCTTGCTTCAGGGTTTCCATGGTGACTTCGTCACCGGCAACCTTGGCAAGTTCCGCCAGGCGTACTTCTTCAGATACCAGCGACTTGGCAGACGTGAAGCCAAACTTCGGCAAACGACGCTGCAGCGGCATCTGACCGCCTTCGAAACCAGGCTTGACGCTACCGCCACTGCGTGATTTCTGACCTTTGTGGCCACGGCCACCGGTCTTGCCCAGACCGGAACCGATACCACGACCAACGCGCTTTTCAGCGTGTTTGGAGCCCGGTGCCGGGCTCAGGGTATTGAGTTTCATGGATTACTCTCCCTCAACGCGCACAAGGTAGTTAACCTTGTGGATCATGCCGCGTACGGCAGGGGTGTCTTCCAGCTCAACCGTATGACCGATGCGACGCAGGCCCAGGCCTTTCATAGTAGCCTTGTGCTTGGGCAAAACGCCGATGGTGCTGCGGATCTGGGTAACCTTGATCGTTGCTGCCATGGTGCCTTACCCCGTGATCGCTTCGACAGACAGACCGCGCTTGGCGGCGATGTCTTCCGGTGCTTGCATGGCAGAGAGACCTTTGACAGTCGCCCGCACCACGTTAACCGGGTTGGTGGAACCGTAGCACTTGGCCAGTACATCGTGAACGCCTGCCAGTTCCAGTACGGAACGCATGGCGCCACCAGCGATGATACCAGTACCTTCGGAGGCCGGCTGCATGTACACCTTGGAAGCACCGTGACGGGCTTTTACCGGGTACTGCAGTGTGTGACCTGCAAGGTTGACCTTGACCATGTTGCGACGAGCCTGGTCCATCGCTTTCTGGATTGCGACCGGCACTTCACGCGCCTTGCCACGACCGAAACCGACACGACCTTTACCATCACCTACGACGGTCAGTGCGGTGAAGCCGAAAATACGACCACCCTTGACCACCTTGGCGACGCGGTTGACCTGCACTAACTTCTCCTGCAGATCACCGTTTTGCTGTTCGTTCTTCGCCATCGTAAAACCCTTTAGAATTCCAGGCCGCCTTCACGTGCGGCGTCGGCCAGAGCCTTGACGCGACCGTGATACTTAAAGCCAGCACGGTCGAAGGCCACCTGGGTGATGCCTGCTTCTTTAGCGCGTTCGGCAATCAGAGCACCGACCTTGGAGGCCGCGTCTGAGTTACCGGTCGCACCCTCGCGCAGTGCTTTGTCCAGCGTAGAAGCGCTGGCCAGCACCTTGCCACCATCCGGCGAGATAATCTGCGCATAGATGTGACGCGGGGTACGGTTGACGCACAGGCGATACACGCCCAGCTCGCGGATCTTGGCGCGAGCGCGGCGGGCACGACGGAGACGAGATTCTTTCTTCGCGTTCATAACCCTGCCTTACTTCTTCTTGGCTTCTTTGCGACGCACCTGCTCGTCGGCGTAACGTACACCCTTGCCTTTGTACGGCTCAGGCGGACGGAAGGCGCGGATTTCCGCGGCGCACTGACCGAGCATCTGCTTGTCCGCGCTTTTCAGCACGATCACGGTGTTCTTCGGCGTTTCCGCTGTAACACCTTTAGGCAGTTCGTAGTCGACCGGGTGCGAGAAGCCCAGTGAAAGATTGAGCGTCTGGCCCTTAGCTTGGGCACGATAACCGACGCCAACAATTTCGAGAGTTTTTGTGAAACCCTCGGATACGCCCGTAACCAGGTTCTGAACCAGGGCGCGGGTAGTACCGGCCATTGCCCAGCTCTTGGCAGACTCACTCGGGGCGAAGGTCAGCTGGCCGTCTTCTTGACCAATCACCACGTCCTGGTGAATGGGCATAGACAGCGTGCCCTGGCCGCCTTTGGCGGTCAGCTGGCCAGCATCGATTTTGACATCAACGCCAGCAGGCACTTTAACCGGATATTTCGCTATGCGGGACATTCCAGCCTCCTAGAATACGGTGCAGATGACTTCGCCACCGACGCCAGCCTGGCGCGCGGCACGATCGGTCATGACACCATTAGAGGTGGTGACAATCGCGATACCCAGGCCATCGGCTACCTTGGGCAGGTTGTCCTTGCCCTTGTACTGACGCAGAGACGGCTTGGAAACCCGCTGAATGTGCTCGATAACCGGCTTACCCTCAAAGTACTTGAGAGTAACGGTCAGCTCGGGTTTGACGCCTTCAGCCACCGTAAAGTCGGTAATGTAGCCTTCTTCCTTTAGCACTCGGGCCACTTCGACTTTCAGTTTGGAGGACGGCATGGTAGCCGTCTCCTTGGTGGCCATCTGCGCATTGCGGATACGGGTAAACATATCCGCCAGAGTGTCTTGCATGCTCATTTAATGTGCGCTCCTGATGATTCTACGTGGCGTTACCAGCTGGACTTTTTGAGGCCAGGGACGTCGCCACGCATGGCGGCTTCACGCAGCTTGTTACGGCCGAGGCCGAACTTGTTGTAAAAGCCGTGCGGACGGCCAGTCACGCGGCAGCGGTTACGCTGACGCACCGGGCTGGAGTCGCGCGGCAGTTGCTGCAGCTTCAGCGTCGCCTCGAAACGATCTTCTTCAGAAGCGTTCACGTCCGAGATGATTTTCTTGAGCTCTGCGCGCTTAGCCGCAAACTTCTCGACTAGCTGAGTACGCTTGAGCTCACGCTCTATCATACTTTTCTTAGCCATGATCCAACCCTTATTTCTTGAACGGGAAGTTCAGTGCTGCAAGCAGCGCACGACCTTCCTCGTCGGTGTTGGCGGTAGTAGTGATAGTGACGTCCAGCCCCCGTACGCGATCGACTTTATCATATTCGATCTCCGGGAAGATGATCTGCTCACGCACACCCATGGAGTAGTTGCCGCGACCGTCGAAGGACTTCGGGTTGAGACCACGGAAGTCACGCACGCGTGGGATGGCAATGTTCACCAGACGGTCCAGGAAGTCCCACATACGCTCGGAGCGCAGTGTCACTTTGATACCGATCGGCCAACCTTCGCGCACCTTGAAGCCCGCGATGGACTTGCGTGCCTTGGTCACCAGCGGCTTCTGACCGGAAAGCTTCTCCAGGTCGCCGATGGCATTGTCGATCAGCTTTTTGTCGCTGACCGCTTCGCCGATACCCATGTTCAGAGTCACTTTCGTGATCCGGGGTACCTGCATTACGTTGGCGTAGCTGAACTGCTCTTTGAGTTGAGCTACCACCTCGTTTTGATAACGTTCTTTCAAGTTCGCCATTATGCTACCCGACTCGCGTTAGGCGTCGATCTGCGTCTGCGTCGACTTGTAGATACGTACCTTGGTACCGTCTTCCTTCACCTGGAAGCCGACGCGATCCGCCTTACCGGTCTCCGAATTGAAGATGGCTACGTTGGACGCGTGAATCGGAGCCTCACGCTCGACGATACCGCCCTGATTTCCCGCCATGGGATTAGGCTTGGTGTGACGCTTGATCATATTCACACCGGACACCACGAAACGGTTTTCAAGTACCCGCTTCACAGTGCCACGCTTGCCCTTATCCTTCCCGGCGATGACGATGACTTCATCGTCACGTTTGATCTTTTGCATATCCGCCTCGCTCCTTACAGCACTTCAGGCGCTAGGGAAATGATCTTCATGAACTTCTCATTACGAAGTTCACGAGTTACCGGCCCGAAGATACGCGTGCCGATCGGCTGTTCGTTGGTGTTATTCAACAAAACTGCCGCATTTCCATCGAAACGGATCAGCGAACCGTCACTACGACGGACGCCACTACGGGTACGAACGACTACTGCCTTGAGGACCTGGCCTTTTTTGACCTTGCCACGAGGAATAGCTTCTTTGACCGTTACTTTAATGACGTCACCAACGCGGGCGTAGCGACGGTGTGAACCGCCCAACACCTTGATGCATTGCACCCGGCGCGCTCCGCTGTTGTCGGCGACATCCAGCATTGTCTGAGTCTGAATCATCGGTTTTCTCCAAACCTAATCTGACTGCACTGGTTGAACAGACGCAGGGGATTAACCCTTGGCCTGCTCGACCACCTCGACCAGCGTCCAGGCTTTCTTCTTGGAAAGCGGACGGCACTCCTGAATGGAAACCGTATCGCCTGCCTTTGCCTGGTTCGCCTCATCATGGGCGTGCAGCTTGGTGGAGCGCTTGACGTATTTTCCGTAGATCGGGTGACGCTCACGACGCTCGATCATGACGACGATGGACTTGTCCATCTTGTCGCTGACCACCTTGCCGGTCAGCGTACGTGTTTTTTTCTCTTCGGCCATCTCAATCACCTGCCTTCTCGTTGAGCACAGTCTTAACGCGGGCGATATCCCGACGGACCTGCTTGAGCAGATGAGTCTGGCTCAGTTGGCCAGTGGCCTTCTGCATGCGCAGGTTAAACTGCTCGCGGAGGAGCTCGAGGAGCTGCTCTTGGAGCTCTCCTACGGACTTTTCACGAATTTCCTGGGCTTTCATCACATCACCGTCCGTTTCGCAAAGGTGGTGGACAGGGGCATCTTCTGGGCGGCCAGTTCAAATGCTTCACGGGCCAGCTCTTCGGATACACCTTCAATTTCATACAGGACCCGACCCGGCTGGATCTGGGCTACCCAGTACTCAACTGAACCTTTACCCTTACCCATACGAACTTCGAGCGGCTTCTTGGAAATCGGCTTGTCAGGGAAAACGCGGATCCAGATTTTACCGCCACGCTTGACGTGACGTGTGATCGCACGACGGCCAGCTTCGATCTGACGCGCAGTGATGCGGCCACGACCGGTTGCCTTGAGGCCGTACTCCCCGAAGCTGATCTTGCTTCCGCGATGCGCCAGGCCACGGTTGCGGCCTTTCATCATCTTGCGGAATTTCATACGCTTGGGCTGTAACATCGACTCGCTCTCCCCTTACCTGGAACCTTTCTTCTTGGGCGCGTTGCCGGCAGGCTGTTGCTGTTGCTTGGCCTTGGCACGTACTTCCTCGATACCGCCGAGGATTTCACCCTTGAAGATCCACACTTTGACGCCGATGACGCCGTAGGTGGTGTGAGCTTCGTAAGTGGCGTAGTCGATGTCCGCACGCAGAGTGTGCAGCGGAACGCGACCTTCGCGGTACCATTCGGTACGTGCGATTTCGGCGCCACCCAGACGACCTGACAGCTGAATCTTGATGCCGCCAGCGCCAAGACGCATTGCGTTCTGCACCGCGCGCTTCATGGCACGACGGAACATGACGCGACGCTCAAGCTGACCTGCCACGTTGGCAGCAACCAGCTTGGCATCCAGCTCGGGCTTGCGAACTTCTTCGATGTTCACATGCACCGGAACGCCCATCATCTCGGTGAGATCACGACGCAGACGGTCGACATCTTCACCTTTCTTGCCAATCACGATACCCGGACGGGCAGTGTGAATGGTGATGCGGGCATTGTTCGCCGGACGCTCGATGTGAATGCGGCTTACGGAGGCGCTTTTCAGACGCTCGTCCAGGAAGCTGCGCACTTCGAGATCGTTGTTGAGCTTATCGGCATAGGCGCCGCGCTCGGCATACCAGACAGAAGCATGGTCTTTGACGATGCCCAGTCGAATGCCTGTTGGATTGACTTTCTGACCCATCTGGTCGACTCCTACTTCTCGGCTACCTTGACGGTGATGTGGCAGGTGCGCTTCAAGATACGATCCGCGCGGCCTTTGGCACGCGGCTTGATACGCTTGAGCGTCATGCCCTCATCGACGCAGATGGTCGAGACACGCAGCTCGTCGATATCCATGCCGTTATTTTCTTCCGCGTTTGCAATGGCGGACTGCAGCACTTTCTTGACTAGCTTGGCAGCCTTCTTCGGTGAGAAGGTCAGCAGGTCGAGTGCTTCGGCGACCGGTTTACCGCGCACCTGGTCAGCCACCAAACGGGCCTTCTGGGCGGATAAACGAGCGCCACGCAGCTTAGCTGTGACTTCCATCTCTCAATCCTCTCTGGCTTACCGTTTGGCTTTCTTGTCCGCCGCATGCCCGCGATAAGTGCGAGTGGCAGCGAATTCGCCCAGCTTGTGACCAACCATTTCCTCGGAGACGTGCACCGGGACGTGTTGGCGACCGTTATGGACAGCGATTGTGAGGCCTACCATGTTTGGCAGGATCATCGAACGACGCGACCAGGTCTTGATCGGTTTACGGTCGTTCTTCTCCACTGCAGCCTCTACCTTCTTCAAAAGATGAAGGTCAATGAAGGGACCTTTCTTTAGTGAACGTGGCACAGCCGTTACCTCTTAATGTCTTGGCAATTTAGATCAACGCGTCTTGTTACGACGACGTACGATCAGCTTGTCGGTGCGCTTGTTCTTACGCGTCTTGTGACCCTTGGTCGGCACGCCCCACGGAGTAACGGGGTGACGGCCACCGCTGGTGCGGCCTTCGCCACCACCGTGCGGGTGATCCACAGGGTTCATCGCGACGCCGCGAACTGTCGGACGCACGCCTCTCCAGCGCTTCGCACCGGCCTTGCCAAGTTGACGCAGGCTGTGCTCGGAGTTGCTCACTTCGCCCAGGGTCGCGCGGCACTCGGCCAGGACCTTGCGCATTTCGCCAGAGCGAAGACGCAGGGTGGCGTAGTTACCTTCACGAGCAACCAGCTGAGCGCTAGTACCGGCACTGCGAGCAATCTGCGCGCCTTTACCCGGCTTCAGTTCGATACCGTGAACGGTAGAACCGAGCGGGATGTTACGCAGCGGCAAGGCATTGCCTTTCTTGATGGGCGCGTTGACACCAGATTCCAGCACGTCACCGGCGCTGACGCCTTTCGGTGCAATGATGTAACGACGCTCGCCATCGGCATATTTCAGCAGTGCAATGTGCGCACTGCGGTTCGGGTCGTGCTCCAGACGCTCAACGGTGGCCGGAATGCCATCCTTGGTGCGTTTGAAGTCGATCAACCGATAGTGATGACGGTGACCACCGCCCACGTGGCGGGTGGTGATGCGACCGTAGTTGTTACGGCCACCGGACTTGGACTGTTTTTCCAAAAGCGGTGCATAAGCACGGCCCTTGTACAGTTCCTCACCAACGATCTTGACGACGTGGCGACGACCGGCGGATGTGGGTTTGGTCTTGACGATTGCCATTATCCGTACTCCTGCCCTTATTCGGCGCCAGAGAAGTCTTCGAGCGTTTCACCCGCAGCCAGGGTCACATACGCCTTGCGGTAACCCTTACGCAGGCCAACGCCGTGAGCAGTACGCTTGGTTTTACCCTTGACGTTCAGTACCTGAACGCCACCGACCTTCTTGCCGAACAGTGCTTCAACGGCTTTCTTGATCTCGGGCTTGGTAGCATCGGGTGCCACCTTGAAAACGTACTGGTTGCGCTCGGCTGCCATCGCGGCCTTTTCGGTCACGTGCGGTCCAAGCAGAACCTTGAATACGCGTTCCTGGTTCATGCCAGCTTCTCCTCGAATTTACGCAGGGCGGAGACGGTGACCAGGACCTTGTCAAAGGCAACCAGGCTCACCGGATCAGCTGCAGCGACATCCACCACGTCAACGTGGGGAAGGTTGCGTGCGGCCAGATAGAGCGTTTCGTCGATTTCTTCAGTGACGATCAACACTTTCTCAAGGTTGAGCTCTTTCAGCTTGGCAGCTACCTGCTTGGTCTTCGGCGCTTCTACGCTGAACTCTTCAATCGCGACCAGGCGCTCTTGACGGACCAGCTCAGACAGGATGGAGCGCATCGCCGCGCGGTACATCTTGCGGTTTACTTTCTGGGTGTAGTCCTGAGGACGCGCCGCGAAAGTAACACCACCACTGCGCCACAGCGGAGAGCGGATAGTACCAGCGCGTGCACGACCGGTACCCTTCTGACGCCACGGCTTCTTACCACCGCCACGCACGTCGGAACGGCTCTTTTGAGCGCGTGTACCCTGACGACCAGCTGCCAGATAGGCAGTGACGACCTGATGCACCAGCGCTTCGTTGAATTCTTTGCCAAAAGTGGCGTCGGCTACTTCAACGGTACCCGTGCCTGCAGCAAGATTCAGATTCATTGGTAATTATCCCCTTCAGCCAGCTTTCACGGCGCTGCGAACGATAACGTTGCTACCGGTCGCTCCCGGTACAGCGCCCTTGATCAGCAGCAGGTTACGCTCGGCGTCGACACGGACGATCTCAAGGCTCTGTACGGTGCAACGGGCGTTACCCATTTGACCGGCCATTTTCTTGCCCTTGAATACGCGACCAGGTGTCTGACACATGCCGATAGAACCCGGCGCACGATGCGACAGGGAGTTACCATGGCTGTTGTCTTGGGTACGGAAGTTCCAGCGCTTAACAGCACCCTGGAAGCCTTTACCCTTGGAAGTGCCAGTCACGTCGATCTTTTGACCAGCTTCGAAGAGGGATACGGTGAGTTCGCCACCCACTTCAGGAGCTTCTTCGCCTTCTGCAAGGCGGAATTCCATCAGTGAACGACCAGCCTCGACACCCGCTTTGGCAAACTGACCCGCTTGCGCTTTGGTGAGGTGCTTGGCTTTACGAGAACCAGTAGTGACCTGAACCGCTGCGTAGCCGTCAGACTCAAGCGTCTTGACGCGCGTTACACGGTTAGGATCAACTTCAATAACGGTCACGGGCACGGATGCGCCGTCTTCGGTAAAGACGCGGGTCATCCCGGCCTTGATACCGACTAAACCGATAGTCATGCTCAGTCTCCTATAGTGTACGGGGCTATCACCCGCTATGGCTGCCCTTTCCAGAGCATTCCACTAGCACATTGTGTGGCGCCTCACGGCGCGGCGGCTGCTGCTCTCGACAGATGGCGATGAGCGCTGGGCCGCAAAGTGTCTAGTGTATTAGTCGAGCTTGATTTGCACGTCTACGCCAGCGGCGAGGTCGAGCTTCATCAGCGCATCAACGGTTTTCTCGGTCGGCTCAACGATGTCGAGCACACGCTTGTGAGTGCGAATCTCATACTGATCGCGCGCGTCCTTGTTGACGTGCGGAGAAATCAGGATGGTATAGCGCTCGCGGTTGGTCGGCAGCGGGATCGGACCACGAACCTGAGCACCAGTACGCTTAGCGGTTTCAACGATTTCCGCAGTGGACTGATCGATCAGGCGATGGTCGAACGCTTTCAACCGAATGCGAATCTTTTGGTTCTGCATTTGCCCTAAACTCCAATGGATGTCGACGGCGCGAGCCGTCTACCCACGCATTCAAAGGATGCGCATTATAGGCACGCCAATCGGCCATGTCAAACATTTGCGATTGGTGCGCAGAAAAGGGGGCTCTTGCGAGCCCCCTTGCATCATCAAGCCAACAGCTTACTTGACGATCTTGGCTACGACGCCAGCACCTACGGTACGGCCACCTTCGCGGATAGCGAAGCGCAGACCTTCGTCCATGGCGATCGGAGCGATCAGGGTGATAACCATTTTGATGTTATCGCCCGGCATTACCATTTCAACGCCTTCCGGCAGTTCACAAGTACCAGTTACGTCAGTGGTACGGAAGTAGAACTGGGGACGGTAGCCCTTGAAGAAAGGCGTGTGACGACCACCTTCTTCTTTGGACAGTACGTATACTTCGGCTTCGAACGTGGTGTGCGGGTTGATGCTGCCCGGCTTGGCCAGAACCTGGCCACGCTCGACGTCATCACGCTTGGTACCACGCAGCAGCGCGCCAACGTTCTCACCCGCACGACCTTCGTCGAGCAGCTTACGGAACATTTCAACGCCAGTAACGGTAGTTTTGGTGGTGTCGCGGATACCCACGATTTCCACTTCTTCACCGGCTTTAACGATACCGCGCTCTACACGACCGGTAACAACAGTACCACGGCCAGAGATAGAGAATACGTCTTCGATCGGCATCAGGAACGGCTGGTCGATAGCACGCTCCGGCTCAGGGATGTAGTCATCCAGAGCTTTGATCAGGTTGGTAACGGCGGTGGTACCCATGCCGTTCTCGTCTTCACCGTTCAGAGCCATCAGCGCAGAACCAGTGATGATCGGAGTGTCGTCACCCGGGAAGTCGTACTCGTTCAGAAGTTCACGAACTTCCATTTCGACCAGCTCGAGCAGCTCTTCGTCATCGACCATGTCCGCTTTGTTCAGGAACACAACGATGAACGGAACGCCAACCTGACGAGACAGCAGGATGTGCTCGCGAGTCTGCGGCATGGGGCCGTCAGCGGCAGAACATACCAGGATAGCGCCGTCCATCTGAGCAGCACCAGTGATCATGTTCTTGACGTAGTCAGCGTGTCCCGGGCAGTCAACGTGCGCGTAGTGACGCTGCTCGGACTGGTACTCAACGTGAGAAGTCGCGATGGTGATACCACGCTCACGCTCTTCCGGGGCGTTATCGATAGTATCGAATGCACGCCAGTCGCCGCCGAAAACCTCAGCAGACACGCGGGTCAGGGCCGCTGTCAGAGTCGTTTTACCGTGGTCGACGTGACCGATGGTGCCGACGTTGACGTGCGGTTTGGAACGTTCAAATTTTTCCTTAGCCACTGCTATAACCTCTTTACGTTAGCTAACGGTTAACCGTTTTGGTTGATGACGGCTTCAACGACGCTGGAGGGCGCCTCCTCGTACTTCGCGAACTCCATAGAGTAGCTCGCACGGCCCTGGGTCTGTGAGCGCAGATCGGTTGCGTAACCGAACATCTCACCCAGTGGCACCGTTGCACGAATGACTTTACCAGAGGAAGAGTCATCCATGCCCTGCACCAGGCCGCGACGACGGTTCAGGTCGCCCATGACGTCACCCATAAAATCTTCGGGGGTCACGACTTCGACCTTCATCACCGGCTCCAGCAGCACGGCCTTGGCCTTCCGGGCACCTTCTTTCACTGCCATGGAAGAAGCAATCTTGAACGCAGTCTCGTTCGAGTCCACGTCATGGTAGGAACCATCAAACAGCGTGACTTTGACGTCGATCATCGGGTAACCGGCGATGACACCGTTTTTCAGCTGCTCGAAAGCACCCTTCTCAACCGCAGGGACGTATTCCTTGGGAACCACACCACCCACGATTTCAGAGTTGAACTTGAAGAAGATTTCTTCTTCGCCTTCACCCTTCTCTTCTGCAGTCAGCGGCTCGATGCGCAGCCAGACGTGACCGAACTGACCACGACCACCAGACTGACGAACGAACTTGCCTTCCTGCTCGACGCTGCCGCGAATGGTTTCGCGGTAGGCGACCTGCGGCTTACCGATATTGGCTTCCACCTTGAACTCGCGACGCATACGGTCAACGATGATGTCCAGGTGCAGCTCACCCATACCGGAGATGATGGTCTGACCGGTCTCTTCGTCGGTCTTGACCTGGAAGGAAGGGTCTTCCTGGGCCAGCTTGCCCAGTGCGATACCCATCTTTTCCTGGTCCGCCTTGGACTTCGGCTCGACGGCAACGGAAATAACCGGCTCCGGGAACTCCATGCGCTCGAGAACGATCTTGTTGTCGATATCGCACAGGGTGTCACCGGTGGTGACATCTTTCAGGCCGATACAGGCCGCGATGTCGCCCGCGAGTACTTCCTTGATCTCTTCACGCGAGTTGGCGTGCATCTGAACGATACGACCAACGCGCTCTTTCTTCTGCTTGACGGAGTTGTAGACGCCGTCACCAGACTTCAGAACGCCCGAGTAGACGCGAATGAAGGTCAGGGTACCTACGAAGGGGTCGGTAGCAATCTTGAACGCAAGAGCGGCGAACGGAGCGCTGTCGTCGGCAACACGAGTGGCAATGGTGCCATCCTTGTCGTCCAGCTCACCTTCGATCGCCTTGACTTCTGTCGGCGAAGGCATGTACTCGATAACACCATCCAGAACCGCCTGAACACCTTTGTTCTTGAACGCAGAACCACAGGTGACCAGAACGACTTCGTTGGCCAGTGTACGAGCACGCAGACCTGCCTTGATTTCAGCGACGCTCAGCTCGCCTTCTTCAAGGTACTTGTCCATCAGCTCTTCGGACGCTTCGGCAGCGGCTTCGACCATCTGCTCGCGGTACTCTTCAGCGGTCTCTTGCAGCTCCGCAGGAATGTCCACCAGCTCGAAGTTCATGCCCAGGCTTTCTTCGTCCCACAAGATAGCCTTCATCTCGATCAGGTCGATAACGCCCTTGAAGTCTTCTTCCGTGCCCCAGTTGATCTGGATCGGCACAGCGTTGGCACCCAGACGCTCTTTCAGCTGGTTGACAACCATGAAGAAGTCAGCGCCGGTACGGTCCATCTTGTTGACGAACACCATGCGCGGAACTTCGTACTTGTTGGCCTGACGCCATACGGTTTCGGTCTGCGGCTGAACGCCGGAGGAACCGCACAGTACAACGACCGCACCATCGAGAACACGCAGAGAACGCTCGACTTCGATAGTGAAGTCAACGTGCCCAGGGGTGTCGATGATGTTGATACGGTGCTCGTCGAACTGCTTGCCCATGCCTTGCCAGAAACAGGTAGTTGCAGCTGAGGTGATAGTGATACCACGCTCCTGCTCCTGCTCCATCCAGTCCATGGTCGCTGCACCGTCGTGTACTTCACCCACTTTATGGGACAGACCGGTGTAGAACAGTACGCGCTCGGTTGTTGTGGTTTTACCCGCATCAACGTGCGCCACGATACCGATATTACGATAGCGATTCAGTGGAGTCTTGCGTGCCACGGTGAAACTCCCGTTAGTTGGCGATGCTCGTTAATCCAGCGGTGCCATTTCTGCTTATGCCACCGCCGCCATCGACAACGATAGCGGCGGCGTGTTGCAACATGACGATAAAAACCTTTAACGCACTGCAACCGACAGAAAAAGACACGAGCCCAGAAACGTCGAGCTTAGAAACGATAGTGAGAGAAGGCCTTGTTGGCTTCTGCCATACGGTGCACGTCTTCACGCTTCTTGACAGCAGAGCCCTTGCCTTCAGCGGCATCCAGCATTTCACCTGCCAGGCGCTGAACCATCGTTTTCTCACCGCGACGACGCGCAGCGTCTACCAGCCAGCGCATTGCCAGCGCTTGGCGGCGTGACGGACGAACTTCAACCGGCACCTGATAAGTAGCACCACCCACGCGGCGCGACTTTACTTCGACCATCGGCTGGATGGTTTCCAGCGCCTTGTCGAAGATTTCCAGCGGCTCTTCTTTACTACGCTCGGCAACCTTGTCCAACGCACCATAGACGATGCGCTCAGCTACGGACTTCTTGCCGCTGACCATCAGGTGGTTCATGAACTTCGCCAGACGCTCACTTCCGAACTTGGGATCCGGCAGGATTTCGCGTTTAGCTACAACTCTTCTTCTAGGCATGATAAGCCCTCAATTAAGGATCCTTCAGGTAAACCCGGAACCTGCTTGCGCCTTTGGCGCCGCCCGACCTTACTCTTATCAGACCATCATATTCGGTTAAAAGGTAACACCGCAGCGCTCCATGAGGCTGCGTTCAGCGCCTTAGGACTTCGGACGCTTGGTACCGTACTTGGAACGACCCTGCTTACGGTTCTGTACGCCAGAGGTGTCAAGGGCGCCACGAACGGTGTGATAACGCACACCTGGCAAATCCTTTACACGACCGCCGCGAATCAGAACAACAGGTCAGGCGCACACGGCAAACCTTACGCAGGGCCGAGTTCGGCTTCTTGGGGGTGGTGGTGTAAACGCGCGTACAAACGCCGCGCTTTTGCGGGCATGCCTGAAGCGCAGGCACGTCACTCTTGGTGACGGGGCGCTTGCGCGGCTTGCGCACTAGCTGATTAATCGTTGCCATGGTGTTTAGCTGACTCCAATGGTTGCCTTGGCCTATTAACAAATGCAAGCAGCGGATGCGGGCGCACCCACCCCACTGTTAAAGGCTGCGCATTCTAAAGGCTGACCCTGCCTGGCGTCAAGCCCTGGCGGTGGTTTACCGCCAGGTTCCTGCCATTCAGGGCCAGCCGCTCTTGGCTGCTCGTGGCCTGTCCTGGGTTACAGATCGTCGTCTGAATCCAGGGCGGTCAACTGAGCACCCAGCTCCTGCTCAACCTCGGTAGCCGAGGGGTTGAACAGACGCTCTACGTCTTCGCGCTTGCGACGACGCTCTGCGTGGTGAGTCAGACCGGTACCTGCCGGAATCAGACGTCCAACTACCACGTTTTCTTTCAGGCCACGCAGGTAATCGCGCTTGCCGGTTACCGCCGCTTCGGTCAATACGCGGGTCGTTTCCTGGAACGACGCCGCCGAAATGAACGATTCGGTGGCCAAGCTGGCCTTGGTGATACCCAGCAGCAAGCGTTGGTACTTGGCCGGGAACTTGCCTTCTTTCTCCAGACGCTCGTTCTGCTCCAGCACGCGCACCAGTTCTGCCTGGTCGCCGGTGATGAAGTCAGAGTCGCCGGAATCGGTGATCTCTACCTTGCGCAGCATCTGACGCACGATGACTTCGATGTGCTTGTCGTTGATGCCTACGCCTTGCAGACGGTATACGTCCTGTACTTCGGCAGTGATGTACTTGGCCAGCTCCGCCACACCCAGCAGGCGCAGGATGTCGTGCGGGTTGCTCGGACCATCGGAAATCACTTCGCCCTTCTCGACGGCTTCGCCTTCGAAGACGGCGATTTGACGCCATTTCGGAATCAGCGCTTCGAACGGATCGCCAGATTCCGGGGTGATCGTCAGACGACGCTTGCCCTTGGTCTCTTTACCGAAGCTCACCACACCGCTGATTTCCGCCAGGATGGCCGACTCTTTCGGCTTACGCGCTTCGAACAGGTCGGCTACGCGCGGCAGACCACCGGTGATGTCCTTGTTACCCGAGGCTTCTACCGGGATACGGGCAACGACTTCACCCACACCGATGGTCGAGCCGTCGTCCACGGAGATGATCGAGTTGCCGGGCAGCAGGTACTGTACCGGCGTGTTGGAACCGGACACGGACACGTACTCGCCTGCGGCGTCCTGCAGCATCACCATCGGGCGCTTGTCGCGGCCGGCCATCGGGCGGGCAGCCGACTCGATGACCTCGATGGAGGAGAGACCGGTCATTTCATCGACGCTGCGGTGCATGGTGACACCTTCGTCGAGATCGATGAACTGGGCCTTACCTTCCACTTCCGCAATGATCGGATGGGTGTGCGGGTCCCACTTGGCCACGACCGTACCAGCGTCGACGACGTCACCGTCGCGAACCGACAGCTCGGCACCGTAAGGCAGCTTGTAGTACTCACGCTCACGACCGTGATCGTCGGCGACGGCCAGGGCGCTTGAACGAGACACCACTACCAGTTTGCCGTCGGCACGCTCAACGTGCTTGATGTTGTGCAGGCGTACTTTACCGCCGTGCTTCACCTGTACGCTGTCGACCGCCGAGGAACGCGATGCCGCACCACCGATGTGGAACGTACGCATGGTCAGCTGGGTACCCGGCTCACCGATGGACTGGGCAGCGATGACACCCACCGACTCACCGATGTTGACCTGATGGCCACGCGCCAGGTCACGACCGTAGCAGGACGAACAAACGCCGTGCGCGGTGTCACAGGTAATGGTGGAGCGCACGATGATCTCGTCCACACCCATGGTGTCCAGCGACGCACACCACTTCTCGTCGAGCAGCGTGTTGCGCGGAATCAGCACTTCTTCGGTGCTCGGATCGATGACGTCCTGCGCCACCACTCGGCCCAGGACACGCTGTGACAGCGGTACGATGATGTCGCCACCCTCGATGATCGGGTGCAGCGTCAGACCGTTCTCGGTGCCACAGTCGATTTCGGTGATCACCAGATCCTGGGCCACGTCGACCAGACGGCGAGTCAGGTAACCGGAGTTGGCCGTTTTCAGGGCCGTATCCGCCAGACCTTTACGCGCACCGTGGGTCGAGATGAAGTACTGCAGTACGTTCAGACCTTCACGGAAGTTGGCCACGATGGGGGTTTCGATGATCGAGCCATCCGGCTTGGCCATCAGACCACGCATACCCGCCAGCTGACGGATCTGGGCGGCGCTACCACGGGCACCGGAATCGGCCATGATGAAGACGCTGTTGAAGGAGTCCTGCTCCACTTCATTGCCTTCACGGTCGACGACGGTCTCCTTGGAGATACCTACCATCATCGCCTTGGCCACCTTGTCGTTGGCCTTGGACCAGATGTCGATAACCTTGTTGTACTTCTCGCCTGCGGTCACCAGACCGGACGAGAACTGGTCTTCGATCTCTTTGACTTCGGCTTCGGCCGCTTCGACGATATCGGTCTTGGCGTCGGGAATGACGAAGTCGTTGACACCGATCGAGGCGCCGGACCAGGTCGCCAGACGGAAGCCGGTGTACATCAGCTGGTCAGCGAAGATGACCGTGGGCTTGAGGCCCGCACGACGATACACCTCGTTGATCAGGCTGGAGATCGCCTTCTTCTTCATCGGCTGATCGATCAGCGCGAACGGTACGCCTTCCGGCAGAATGCGGAACAGCAGGGCACGACCCACGGTGGTGTCGTACAGGCGACGATGCTCGGAGCGCTCGCCGGTCTCTTCGTCGACGTCCACTTCATCCAGGCGCACTTTGACGCGGGCATGCAGCGAGACGGACTGAGTACCGAAGGCACGCTCTACCTCGTTGAGGTCAGAGAACACCATGCCTTCGCCCTTGGCGTTGATCTTTTCGCGGGTCATGTAGTACAGACCCAGAACAACGTCCTGCGACGGCACGATGATCGGCTCGCCGTTGGCAGGCGACAGCACGTTGTTGGTGGCCATCATCAGCGCACGCGCTTCGAGCTGGGCTTCCAGGGTCAGCGGTACGTGGACCGCCATCTGGTCACCGTCGAAGTCGGCGTTGTAAGCCGCACACACCAGCGGGTGCAGCTGGATCGCCTTGCCTTCGATCAGCAGCGGTTCGAACGCCTGGATACCCAGACGGTGCAGGGTCGGTGCACGGTTGAGCAGTACCGGGTGTTCGCGGATGACGTCGGCCAGAATATCCCACACTTCCGGCAGTTCACGCTCGACCATCTTCTTCGCGGCCTTGATCGTGGACGCATGGCCCAGCGACTGCAGTTTGGAGTAGATGAACGGCTTGAACAGCTCGAGGGCCATCTTCTTCGGCAGACCACACTGGTGCAGACGCAGGGTCGGGCCCACGGTGATGACCGAACGGCCGGAGTAGTCGACACGCTTACCCAGAAGGTTCTGACGGAAACGGCCCTGCTTACCCTTGATCATGTCGGCAAGGGATTTCAGCGGACGCTTGTTGGAGCCGGTGATGGCACGGCCGCGACGGCCGTTGTCCAGCAGCGCATCCACCGCTTCCTGCAGCATACGCTTCTCGTTGCGCACGATGATGTCCGGCGCATTGAGGTCCAGCAGACGCTTCAGGCGGTTGTTACGGTTGATCACACGACGGTAGAGGTCGTTGAGATCGGAGGTCGCGAAGCGGCCACCGTCCAGCGGCACCAGCGGACGCAAATCCGGCGGCAGCACGGGCAGCACTTCCATGACCATCCACGCCGGCGCATTGCCGGAGTGGTAGAACGCTTCGAGCAGCTTCAGGCGCTTGGAGAGCTTCTTGATCTTGGTTTCAGAGTTGGTCTGCGGAATCTCTTCGCGCAGCGTGTTGATCTCTTCTTCCAGATCGATGTCCTTGAGCAGTTCCTGAACGGCTTCGGCACCCATGCGGGCGTCGAAGTCATCGCCGAACTCTTCCAGGGCTTCGAAGTACTGCTCGTCGTTGAGCAGCTGACCACGCTCCAGCGTGGTCATGCCCGGGTCGATGACCACGAAGCTTTCGAAGTACAGCACGCGCTCGATATCACGCAGGGTCATATCGAGGAACATGCCGATACGCGACGGCAGTGATTTCAAAAACCAGATGTGAGCAACCGGCGAGGCCAGCTCGATATGGCCCATGCGCTCACGGCGCACGGCAGCCTTGGTGACTTCGACGCCACACTTCTCACAAATGATGCCACGGTGCTTCATGCGCTTGTACTTGCCGCACAGACACTCGTAGTCCTTGACCGGGCCAAAGATCTTGGCGCAGAACAGACCATCCCGTTCCGGCTTGAAGGTACGGTAGTTGATGGTCTCGGGCTTCTTCACCTCGCCAAACGACCAGGAGCGAATCATGTCCGGCGACGCGAGGGTAATCTTGATCGCGTCGAACTCTTCGGACTGAGACTGCGATTTGAGTACTTTCACCAAATCTTTCATATGACGGCTCCTAGCTCTCTAACTCGATATCGATGCCCAGCGAGCGGATTTCCTTCACGAGTACGTTGAAGGATTCCGGCATGCCTGCCTGCATGGTGTGGTCGCCATCCACGATGTTCTTGTACATCTTGGTGCGGCCTTCGACGTCGTCCGACTTGACGGTGAGCATCTCTTGTAGCGTGTACGCAGCGCCGTAGGCTTCCAACGCCCACACTTCCATCTCACCGAAGCGCTGACCACCGAACTGTGCCTTACCACCCAAGGGCTGCTGAGTCACCAGCGAGTAAGAACCGGTAGAACGCGCGTGCATCTTGTCGTCTACCAAGTGGTTGAGCTTCAGCATGTACATGTAGCCAACGGTGACCGGGCGGTCGAAGGCATCGCCGGTACGACCATCGTACAGCGCCATCTGACCGGATTCCGGAATGTCTGCCAGCTTCAGCAGGTGCTTGATCTCGTGCTCTTTGGCACCGTCAAACACCGGCGTGGCCATGGGCACACCGCCTTTGAGGTTTTTCGCCAGCGCGATGATTTCCTCGTCGGTCAGCGAATCGATGTCCTCCATGCGGGTGCCAGGCGTGTTGTAGACCTGCCCCAGGAAGTCACGAATTTCCGCAACCTGCTGGCCACGCGCATCACGCAGCATGGCCTCGATCTTGACGCCCAGGCCACGTGCCGCCATGCCCAGGTGGGTTTCCAGGATCTGACCGACGTTCATGCGCGACGGTACACCCAGCGGGTTCAGTACCACGTCCACCGGCTCGCCCTTCTCGTCGAACGGCATGTCTTCGATGGGCATGATCGCGGAGATAACACCCTTGTTACCGTGACGACCGGCCATCTTGTCGCCTGGCTGGATGCGACGCTTGACCGCCATGTAGACCTTGACGATTTTCAGCACGCCCGGCGCGAGGTCGTCGCCCTGGGTCAGCTTGCGTTTCTTGTCTTCGAAACGCTCGTCCATCTCTTTACGGCGGTTTTCGAGCTGCTCATCGGCCTGGGCCAGCAGTTCGTTGTAGGCTTCGTCCTGCATGCGCAGCTTGAACCACTGCTGACGGGGCAGTTCGTCCAGGTACGTCTCGCTCAGCACGTCGCCTTTTTTCAGGTTCGGGCCACCGTTGACGGCCTGACCTTCCAGGGTGCGTTTCAGACGCTCGAACGTCGCGTCTTCGGCGATCCGGTAGGTCTCCTGCAGGTCCTTGCGTACTTCGTCCAGCTGCATCTGCTCGATGGACAGGGCACGGGAGTCCTTCTCGACGCCGTCACGGGTGAACACCTGAACGTCGATGACCGTACCCTTCATGCCGGTGGGGGCGCGCAGGGAGGTGTCTTTCACGTCAGAGGCTTTCTCACCGAAGATGGCGCGCAGCAGCTTCTCTTCCGGTGTCAGCTGGGTTTCACCTTTCGGCGTTACCTTACCCACCAGAATGTCGCCGGGGCCGACTTCGGCACCGATGTACACAACGCCCGCTTCGTCCAGCTTGCCCAGCGCCGATTCACCGACGTTGGGGATATCGGAAGTGATCTCTTCCGGCCCCAGCTTGGTGTCACGCGACACACAGGTCAGTTCCTGAATGTGAATCGTGGTGAAGCGATCTTCCTGAACGACACGCTCGGAGAGCAGGATGGAGTCTTCGAAGTTGTAACCGTTCCAGGGCATGAACGCGATGCGCATGTTCTGGCCCAGGGCCAGATCACCCATGTCGACAGACGGACCGTCGGCCAGAATATCGCCGCGTGCCACGCTGTCGCCAGGCCGCACGATGGGGCGCTGGTTCATACAGGTGTTCTGGTTGGAGCGGGTGTACTTGGTCAGGTTGTAGATGTCGACGCCGGCTTCACCGCCGATGATTTCATCTTCGTTGACCCGCACCACCACACGACGTGCATCCACGGAGTCGATGACGCCGCCACGGCGCGCCACGGCACAAACGCCGGAGTCACGGGCAACGAAACGCTCCATGCCGGTACCGACCAGCGGCTTGTCGGCACGCAGGGTCGGAACGGCCTGACGCTGCATGTTCGCACCCATCAAGGCGCGGTTGGCGTCATCGTGCTCCAGGAACGGGATCAGGGCCGCTGCGACCGATACAACCTGACGCGGAGACACGTCCATCAGCGTCACTTGCTCAGGACGCATGAAGGTGGTTTCGCCGCGGTGGCGTACCTGCACCAGGTCATCGATCAGCTTGCCGGACTCGTCTACCGCCGCCGACGCCTGGGCGATAACGAAGTCGCCCTCCTCGATCGCCGACAGGTGAACGATGTCGTCGGTGACCTGACAGGCATTCACTTTGCGGTACGGCGTTTCCAGGAAGCCATAGCTGTTGGTATGGCTGTAGGTGGCCAGCGAGTTGATCAGACCGATATTCGGGCCTTCCGGCGTTTCGATCGGGCACAGACGACCGTAGTGCGTGGCGTGTACGTCACGTACTTCGAAGCCTGCACGCTCACGGGTCAGACCGCCCGGGCCGAGTGCCGATACACGACGCTTGTGAGTCACCTCGGAAAGCGGGTTGTTCTGGTCCATGAACTGGGACAGCTGGCTGGAACCGAAGAACTCTTTAACCGCCGCCGCCACGGGCTTGGCGTTGATCAAGTCCTGGGGCATCAAGCCTTCGCTCTCCGCCATGGACAGACGCTCTTTCACCGCACGCTCGACGCGCACCAGACCTACACGGAACTGGTTCTCGGCCATTTCGCCAACGCAGCGGATACGACGGTTGCCCAGGTGGTCGATATCGTCGACGTCACCAAAACCGTTACGGATGTTGATCAGCTCGCGCAGCACATCGAGGATGTCCTTGCGGTCCAATACACCGGAGCCCACGTCGGAGTCACGACGCAGACGACGGTTGAACTTCATCCGGCCCACGCCCGACAGGTCGTAGCGGTCTTCGGTGAAGAACAGGTTGTGGAACAGCGTTTCGGCGGCTTCCTTGGTGGGAGGCTCGCCAGGACGCATCATGCGGTAGATTTCGACCAGCGCTTCCAGCTGCGAGCTGGTTGTGTCCAGCTTCAGCGTGTCGGAAACGAAGGAACCGCAGTCCAGGTCATTGGTGTAGAGCGTTTCGATCAGGGTAATGCCGCCCTGAGCCATGCGCTCCAGCACTTCTGGGGTAATTTCGGTGTTGCACGGGCAGATCAGCTCGCCCGTCTTGGTGTCGATCTGGTCTTTGGCCAGCGTCTTGCCGAACAGGTACTCCATCGGCACTTCCAGACGCTCCAGACCCGCTTTTTCCAACTGGCGGATGTGCTTCTGGGTGATCCGACGGCCTTCTTCGACGATCAGCTCACCATCGGCATCCTTGATGTCGAAGGTGGCGGTTTCACCGCGCAGGCGCGACGGAACCAGCTCCACGGAGAAGCCAGACTTTTCGATATGGAAGGTACTGGTTTCGAAGAACTCGTCGAGGATCTCTTCGGTGCTCATGCCCAGCGCGCGCATCAGCACGGAAGCCGGCAGCTTGCGACGACGGTCGATACGCACGAAGACGTTGTCTTTCGGGTCGAACTCGAAGTCGAGCCATGAGCCACGGTAAGGAATCACGCGAGCAGAGTAGAGCAGCTTGCCGGAAGAGTGGCTCTTGCCCTTGTCATGATCGAAGAACACACCGGGTGAGCGGTGGAGCTGGGAAACGATTACCCGCTCGGTACCGTTGATGACGAAGGTACCGTTCTCGGTCATCAGGGGGATTTCCCCCATGTAGACTTCCTGCTCTTTGATATCCTTGATAGCCTTGTTCGAGGAGTCGCGATCATAGATGATCAAGCGAACCTTGACGCGCAGCGGGGCGGAGTAGGTCACGCCACGCAGCTGACACTCCTTCACATCGAACGCCGGCGTACCGAAGCGATAGCTGACATATTCCAGCGCGGCGTTACCCGAGAAGCTCTCGATCGGGAACACGGACTTGAATGCCGCGTGCAGACCCACTTCGTGCCGCTCATCAGGCGAACGATCCTGCTGGAGAAAGTCGTAGTAGGAATCAAGCTGGATGGCCAGCAAGTAAGGCACATCCATCACTTGGGGCAGTTTGCCGAAATCCTTGCGGATGCGTTTTTTCTCAGTATATGAGTAAGCCATCTGTATTCCCCAGCTTGTTCACCATGGGTGACCGATGCGTGGTCATCTGCCCGCGGGCGTTTCAGACGCAGACAGCAAGCTCCTCAATCGGTAGCTCGCCGTCAAAAATCTTGATAGATAACAGTGTTACGGTAGTGCTGTCCGCGCTTCGTTGTTGCCTGCCGACACGCTCACGCTTTACAACTGACGCATTACAACAACGTACGCTTCACAACAACGGTCCTGCTATTGTGCTGCTTTTTACCGCAGCGGCTCTGTCGTTTCGCTGCACGGCAGCATATTACAACAGAAAAAGGCCGGCAGCGGGATAGCCCGCCGCCAGCCGTGGAAGCTTACGCAGCGCGTAAAGCCATCAGCACAAGGATTACTTGAGCTCGACGGTTGCGCCAGCTTCTTCCAGCTTCTTCTTGGCAGCTTCAGCGTCGTCCTTGGACATCGCTTCTTTGATGGTCGCCGGAGCGCCGTCAACAGCGCCTTTGGCTTCTTTCAGGCCAAGACCGGTGATTTCACGAACGGCTTTGATGACGTTAACTTTCTTGTCACCAGCAGACGCCAGTACCAGGTCGAATTCGGTCTGCTCTTCAGCAGCTTCGCCAGCAGCAGCCGGACCAGCCATAACGGCTGCGGCAGCAGAAACGCCGAATTTCTCTTCCATCGCTTCGATCAGCTCGACAACTTCCATTACGGACATGTCGGCTACAGCATTGATGATATCGTCTTTGGTCAGTGCCATTGTTCCATTCCTAACTTTGCGGGAGTCTCGGACAACCGAGAACTCGGGATTTATTGCAGGTTCAGGCTGCGTGTCGATAACGCGGCCCGCAAGAAACGCTGCTTAGGCAGCTTCGGCTTCTTGCTTCTGGTCGCGCAGAGCGGCCAGGGTACGAACCAGCTTGCCAGCGGAGGCTTCTTTCATGACCGACATCAACTTGGCAATTGCCTCGTCGTAAGTCGGCAGGGTTGCCAGACGATCGATGTCAGCAGCCGGAATCAGCTCACCTTCGTAGGCCAACGCTTTGACTTCGAAGTTCTGCTCGGTTTTGGCAAACTCCTTGAACAGACGAGCGGCAGCGCCCGGATGCTCAGTGGAGAAAGCCAGCAGAGTAGGACCAACGAAGCTCTCGTTCAGACACTCCCACTGGGTGCCTTCGAGTGCGCGGCGAGCCAGCGTGTTACGAACAACACGCAGCTCTACACCATTCTCACGCGCCTGCTTGCGCAGATCGGTCATTTTACCGACCGTGACGCCGCGAGAATCGGCAACTACGACGGAGAGTGCGCCCTTGGCCGCTTCACTGACCTCGGCAACAATCGCTTTCTTGCCTTCAAGTGCTAGTGGCACAGTGATCACTCCTTCGTGCCGAAACCCGTCAAGGTTCCGGAGGTTACCATCTCTTCCAGGCCCAACAGCGGCACAGGAAGCCTTAGGGGATGGTGCTCACCAGAAAGCGGTTGCTAAAAGCGTTAACCAACTGGCGGCCACACCATCTGCGCAGGCGCTTTAGGGCGATTAAGCCGCCACTTCAGAAAAGCGGCGGCACCTGCGGTCTTTGACGGTGCCTCATCTGGCATAAAGCTCAGCGAGGGACCGCAAAGTTCTTGCTCGGTTCCAACCACCGGCAACACGAGATTTCGCTCGTGCCGCCAGCGGGACTATCCTCGACTCGCTTATACCAGCGAGGAGTGGTCGATAGTCAAACCCGGGCCCATGGTAGTGGACAGGGTGAACTTCTTGAAGTAGATGCCTTTGGAAGAGCTCGGCTTGAGTTTCTTCAGGTCAGCTACCAGTGCTTCCAGGTTACCCTGAACGGCGGTCACGTCAAAATCGACCTTGCCCAGCGTGGTGTGGATGATGCCGTTCTTGTCGGTACGGAAACGCACCTGACCCGCTTTGGCATTCTTGACCGCAGTGGCCACGTCAGGCGTCACGGTACCGACCTTCGGGTTCGGCATCAGGCCGCGCGGACCGAGGATCTGGCCCAGCTGACCGACAACGCGCATGGCATCCGGAGAAGCGATGACGACGTCGAAATCCATCACGCCTTTCTTGACCTGCTCGGCCAGCTCTTCCATGCCCACGATGTCAGCGCCGGCTTCTTTAGCCGCATCGGCGTTGGCACCCTGAGTGAACACAGCCACACGAACGTCTTTACCGGTGCCGTTAGGCATGACGGTAGCTCCACGAACGACCTGGTCGGATTTACGCGGATCGACACCCAGGTTGATCGCAACATCCAGAGACTCTTTGAACTTCACGGTTGACAGCTCAGAAAGCAGGGCAACGGCTTCTTCCAGAGAGTAAGCCTTGTTGCTGTCTACTTTCTCGCGAATCATCTTGGCGCGCTTGGACAGTTTAGCCATGATTAGAGACCCTCCACGTTTAAGCCCATGCTGCGAGCGCTACCAGCGATGGTACGCACTGCGGCTTCAAGATCAGCAGCCGTCATGTCAGGCTCTTTGGTCTTGGCGATCTCTTCCAGCTGTGCACGTGTCACGGTGCCAACCTTCTTCTTGTTCGGCTCACCAGAACCGGACTTGATGCCCGCTGCTTTTTTCAGCAGTACGGCAGCAGGCGGCGTCTTGGTGACGAACGTGAAGCTACGGTCTGAGTAGACGGTAATCACGACAGGCGTCGGCAGGCCCGGCTCAATCTCTTGAGTCGCGGCGTTGAACGCCTTACAGAATTCCATGATGTTCACGCCGTGCTGACCCAGCGCGGGGCCTACGGGCGGACTCGGGTTGGCTTTACCTGCAGCAACCTGCAGTTTGATATAAGCCTGTACTTTCTTGGCCATGATAATTACTCCAATTGGGTGATAACGCCTGACGGCTCCCCGGTACGCGTAAAGCAGCGCGGGGCTGCTTTACATGAATCCAGGACGGCACCCTCGGCACCATCCTGCAACAATTTGAAATTACTCTTTTTCTACCTGAGAGAACTCTAGCTCTACAGGCGTCGCGCGACCGAAGATCAGCACGCTGACCTGCAGACGGCTCTTGTCGTAGTTCACCTCTTCAACGACACCGTTGAAATCGGCGAACGGACCATCGATGACACGCACGGACTGACCCGGCTCGAACATGGTCTTGGGACGCGGCTTGTCGGTGCCGTCCTTCACACGACGAAGGATGGCTTCGGCTTCGCGACTGGTGATGGGCGCCGGCTTCTCTTTGGTGCCACCGATGAACCCCATGACACGCGGCGTTTCGTTCACCAGATGCCAGGTTTCGTCGACCATCTCCATCTCGACCAGCACATAACCAGGATAAAACTTGCGCTCACTCTTGCGGCGCTTGCCGTCGCGCATCTCGACCACTTCTTCCGTCGGCACCAGGATTTCGCCAAAGCGATCTTCCATGCCATACATTTTCACACGCTCGATCAGCGAGCGCATGACATGCTTTTCAAAGCCGGAATAAGCGTGGACGACGTACCAACGTTTGGACATGAAAACTCCTAACCAATAACGCCGGACATCGCCCAGCCAAGAAGAGTGTCAATCAACCACAGCATCAACCCTACCACCAGCACAGCCACCAGTACGATGGCGGTCGTTTGAATGGTTTCAGGACGGGTTGGCCATACAACGCGCTGAATCTCTTTCTTGGCGCTGACAGCAAGCTCGATCAGGTCGCGACCCTTGGCGGTGGTCAGCGCAATCAATCCTGCCAACGCACACAGCACAACGACACCCAGGACACGATAGAGCAGGCCAATATCGGTGAAATAGGTATTACCAACGACTGCAACAACAAGCAGCGCCACAGCCGCCGCCCACTTGAGCCCGTCATGGCGCGTCTGTTGCACCTCATCGCCATGTTTTACGGAACTAGGCTTCATAAAAACGAGACTCCTAAGGGTGCAGCGAGCGACAAAGGAATTCTAGAAAGACTTGCCAACCTGGGGAAGATTGGCAGGCCAGGAGGGAATCGAACCCCCAACCTGCGGTTTTGGAGACCGCTGCTCTGCCAATTGAGCTACTGGCCTGTATCGTCAAATGCGCAATTTATTACCTGCGCAAGAGCGGGCGCCATGATAGCGGAGATTTTTCCGCCTGACAACCCTTACACCACACCCACTGCCGTGGGCGAAGACAAAAAAAGCGAGCATCGCTCGCTTTCTTCGCAATATGGAGCTCATGGACGGAATTGAACCGTCGACCTCACCCTTACCAAGGGTGTGCTCTACCCCTGAGCTACATGAGCTAAACACATCAAACTGGAGCGGGCGGCGGGAATCGAACCCGCACCATCAGCTTGGAAGGCTGAGGTTCTACCATTGAACTACGCCCGCCGAACTTGCCTAAAGAATGACAATCCGCTGCACGAGAAACAGTAGCTAATGCCCGCTTACCGGCTTTTCATTCACAGACACTGACAGCTCAGTGCCCATACAATCTGGTGGAGAGGGAAGGATTCGAACCTTCGAAGCTTTCGTCTCCATCTGTGGCGGCATATTATGCCAGCCTTCAAAACAGTGTCAAGCCAAAAGCTCTTTATTTTCGAGGCTTTCACTTGCTTGCCGATTGAATCAATCAGCTTTGCAAGCCATTCGTCTTGACTGCATCTGCTTTGGAACGCGCTGCATTCTGTCAAAGCAGCATGGAGAATGCAAGCCCCGCGCGAATTTTTTCCAACGAAACCGGCTCCGGCACCCGCGGCGCCCCCGACATCTTGCCTGCGCGCTCGGCAAAGGTCAGCGGAAATGTGGCTTCGAGACCGCCATATACCATGTCGGGCCAGACGGCATGGGGCACCTGGACCCCGCGCGACACCACGCGCGCATCTCCCCCGGTCAGCAGCATGGGCAGCGCCACCCCCTGCTGGTCGCATACTTCACTGTAAATACGATTGATGGCACTGACCGCCGCCATGTAGATGCCATGGTTGACGGCATCCACCGTACGCCTGCCTGGCTCCAGCAGCGCGTCGGCCTCGCTGTCGGGGTCGATGGCCACATTGCGAGTGCCCAGCTTGAGGCTCTCTTTCATCAATCGCAAACCTGGAATGATGAAGCCCCCCAGATGCACGCCGCCCGGCAACACGAAGTCGATGGTAATGGCACTGCCGCAATCCACCGCACAGCAGCCACCGGCCAGCTGGTAACCTGCCAGCGCCCCCATCCACCGGTCTACGCCCAGGCGGCCAGGCTCCTCATAGCCATTGACGACGCCCAACGCTTCGGGCGTCGAGCGCGCCACATGAACCTGCCGCACCTGACGGCGCAGCAAGGCGACGGTTTCTTCCAGCACGGCAGCCCTGGCCACGCTGGAAATACGTACGGCTTCCACGACGCCCAGGTCAGGAATGTCTGCCCCTGGACGCCACTCCTCCCGGGTCCATACGGCCCCACGGGAACGGATCTCGCTGCTTTCGGAATCCTTGAGACGCCACTTCGACAGCGTGTTGCCGATATCCAAATCCAGAATCATAGACGCCTACGTACGCTGATCTCACCGCCCGACAGGCGTCGCGAGTGACCGTTTTCAGTAACCCACAGGTTACCACTTTCATCGACATCGCCTGCAACGGCGTCGCTGGTGCGCTCCCCCTGAATGACCCGGATGGGCAGCCCAGAATAGGCATGGCGCTGGTTCCAGGCATCGAGCCAGGGTGCAAATCCGCTGGCTTCGAACCCCGCCAGCATGCTCAGCAACCCCGACACCATGTCCGCCGCCAGCTGGTTGCGCGAGATTCCGGGCTGCGCATCGAACAATGCGGCCACCGGCTGGTCGATGGTCGCTCGCAGGCTATCGGGCAGCATCAAGTTCATGCCAATGCCGATCACTACTTCACAGGGGCCTGCGGCATCCCCCGTCACTTCGATCAGAATACCCGCGAGCTTGCCAAGCTCATCCCCTTGTTCGGCCAGCAGCACGTCGTTGGGCCACTTCAGCTTGGGCGCCACGCCATACTGTTCGAGCACTTGAGAGACCACGACGCCCACCGCCAGACTCAGCCCCTCCAGAGCATTGACGCCGGACTCGAAGCGCCAGCCCATGGATACCATCAGGCTCTGCCCCCAAGGCGTCGACCAGACGCGACCTCGTCGGCCTCGCCCTGCCGTCTGCAGCTCGACGAAACACACTTCACCGTGGCCTGCGCCCTGTGAAAACCGCTCACGCAAGTATTCGTTGCTGGAAGGCAGCTGGTCTTCGACGAACAGGCGCGCCAGCAGGTGGCGGGCATCCGCAGGTAGCCGTTCGACGATACGCGCGCCATCCAACGGCTCGAGCGGGTAAGCCAGGCGATAGCCTCGCCCTTTGACGGCGACCAGCTCGACGCCCAGCGCTTCGAGTTTCTTCAACTGTTTCCACACGGCGGCTCGGGAAACGCCTAACGCCTCCCCTAACTGTTCACCGGAATGAACCTCGCCATCGCTCAACAAACGCATCAGGTTACCGATGGTCATGTGCCTGCCCCAACTGGGAAAACGCCTATCTTAACGGAACCGTCATGAAGGCGAAAACTGCCGCGTTTAGGTTATTGACTTGGTGCTTTATTTAAGACAGCGCTGGTAGTGGACCGTACCCAGACCCTATAATGCCGCCCTATTTTTCCAGCAGGATCGCGTCGTGATCGAGAATCTTCGCAACATTGCCATTATTGCCCACGTTGACCACGGTAAAACTACCTTGGTAGACAAACTGTTAAGCCAGTCTGGAACGCTCGACCGCAAGGCCGAAGGCCAAGAGCGTATCATGGACTCCAATGACCAGGAGAAGGAGCGTGGTATCACCATCCTGGCCAAGAACACTGCTATTCAGTGGCAAGATGGCAATGGCAAGGATTACCACATCAACATCGTGGACACCCCTGGGCACGCCGACTTCGGTGGTGAAGTAGAGCGCGTCATGTCCATGGTGGACTCTGTGCTGCTGCTGGTCGACGCCGTCGATGGCCCGATGCCACAGACCCGCTTCGTGACCCAGAAAGCTTTCTCACAGGGCCTCAAGCCTATCGTGGTGGTCAACAAGATCGACCGCCCCGGCGCGCGTCCCGACTGGGTCATCGACCAGATCTTCGATCTGTTCGACAACCTGGGCGCCACCGACGACCAGCTCGACTTCCCGATCATCTACTGCTCGGCCCTGAACGGCATTGCGGGCATGGACCCGGAAGAGCTGGCCGAGAACATGGACCCGATGTTCCAGGCTATCGTCGATATCGTCGAGCCGCCGAAAGTCGAAGTGGACGGCCCCTTCCAGATGCAGATTTCTGCCCTGGACTATAACAGCTACGTCGGCGTCATCGGCCTGGGCCGCATCAAGCGCGGTTCCGTGAAGCCCAACCAGCAGATCTCGGTGATCGGCGTGGATGGCAAGGTGCGCAAGGGCAAGATCGGTCAGGTCATGACTCACATGGGCCTCGAGCGCGTGCAGACCACCGAAGCCACCGCTGGCGATATCGTGTGCATCACCGGTATCGAAGAGCTGTCCATCTCGGACACCCTGTGTGACCCGAGCGCCGTCGATGCGCTGCCGCCGCTGTCCGTAGACGAGCCCACCGTCTCGATGACCTTCCAGGTCAACGATTCGCCGTTCGCAGGCAAGGATGGCAAGTTCGTCACCAGCCGCAACATCAAGGATCGCCTGGACCAGGAGCTGATCCACAACGTGGCGCTGCGCGTCGAGCAGGGCGAAACGCCCGAGAAGTTCAAGGTCTCCGGGCGTGGCGAGCTGCACCTGTCGGTGCTGATCGAAACCATGCGCCGTGAAGGCTTCGAGCTGGCCGTTGGCCGTCCCGAGGTCATCATCAAGGAGATCGACGGCATCAAGCAGGAGCCCTACGAAGAGGTCATCATCGACTGTGAAGAGCAGCATCAGGGCTCGATCATGGAAGAGCTGGGCTACCGCAAGGGCGAGCTGACCAACATGAACCCGGATGGCAAGGGCCGTGTGCGTCTCGACTTCATGATCCCGGCACGTGGCTTGATCGGTTTCCGTGGCCAGTTCCTGACCTTGACGTCGGGCACCGGCATCCTGACCAGCCGCTTCGACCACTACGGCCCGCTGAAGCCCGATGCCGCCATCGAGCGTCGTAACGGCGTCATGGTCTCCATGGTGGATGGCAAGGCGCTGGCCTACGCTCTGTATACCCTGCAAGACCGCGGCAAGCTGATCATCGACCACGGTACCGAAGTGTACGAAGGCATGCTGGTCGGTATCCACAGCCGCGCCAACGACCTGGTGGTCAACCCCACCAAGGGTAAGAAGCTGGATAACATGCGCGCGTCAGGCAACGATGAAAACATCGTGCTGACACCGCCGGTGAAGTTCACGCTGGAACAGGCCATCGAGTTCCTCGACTCCGACGAGCTGGTCGAAGTGACGCCGACCTTCATCCGCCTGCGCAAGAAGCTGCTGAAAGAGAACGAGCGCAAGCGTTCCAGCAAGAAGTAAACGGATCGCTGCCATGGAAAGCCCGCCACTGTGCGGGCTTTTTGCTACCTCAGCCCATGGTCGACTGTGCTGGGCGGGCCACAAATATCATCATTAACGCAACCTAAACGCTAGCGTGCTGGAAAGCGTCGCCATTCTATCGCACAGTAACGCAATCGTTGACGCCCTCGGGGCGCTATCACGCTACAATTCATACAAGTGTTTGGATACCTACCCCCATCCGACACCACTACCATGGACACTCCTTCACATGAGCGGTCATAACGTCTGGACGCACAAGGGCACCTTCTTGTTGGCAGCGGTGGGCTCTGCCGTTGGCCTGGGCAACCTTTGGCGCTTTCCCTATCTCACCGGTGAAAACGGCGGTGGCGCTTTCATTCTGATCTATGCGCTGACCATCTTTGCCGTGGGCATTCCCATTCTGATTGCCGAGACCATGCTGGGCCGCACCAGCCGCCAAAGCCCGATCATGGGCATGCGCCATTTGACCCGCACCCACAAGACCTCGCGCGCCTGGGAGTCGATCGGCTGGCTGGGGGCCGCCTCGGCCTTTCTGATCCTGAGTTTCTACTCGGTGATCGCGGGCTGGGCTCTGCATTACACTTGGCTCATGCTGACCGGCTCGCTGGTCGGGGCCGATGCCCAGACCATTGGCGAGGGCTTCAATGCGCTGCTGGCCTCGCCAGGGCTGATGACGCTCTATCACACGCTGTTCATCGCCGCGTCGGCCTTGATCGTGGGCATGGGCATCCACAAGGGCATCGAATCGGGGCTGCGCATCATGATGCCCGCCCTGTTCGTCATCCTGATCGTGGTGCTGATCTACGGCATCATCAACGGAGACGTGGGTGCGGCGGCCAGCTTCCTGTTCACGTTCAACATCGGTGATCTGAGCCTGGAAGGCTGGCTGCAGGCGATGGGGCAATCCTTCTTCACGCTGAGCCTGGGGATGGGCGCCATCATGGCCTATGGCGCTTACATGTCCAGCGAGGCATCGCTGACCCGCACGGCGATTGCCGTGGCGTTCGTGGACACCGCCGTGGCCATGGTCGCGGGCCTGGCCATCTTCTCGCTGGTGTTCGGCGCAGGCCTGGAAACCGGCCAGGGGCCGGGGCTGATGTTCGTGACCCTGCCGCTGGCGTTCGCCGACATGCCCTTTGGTGCGCTGGTAGGTGGCGTATTCTTCATTCTGGTGCTGGGCGCTGCCATCAGCTCGTCCATCTCCCTGATCGAGCCGGTCGCGGCGTTTCTGGTCGAGCGCTTCGACATGACGCGCCCTCAGGCGGTCACCATCATGGTCGTGGCGGCCTGGGCCATGGGCCTGCTCACGGTGGTCAGCTTCAACGTCTGGGCCGAGGGCACGATTTTCCACACCCTGTTTGGCCGCAGCGCCTTCGATTTCATCGAGCTGTTGACCAACATCTTCATGCCGCTGGGCGGCCTGCTGATCGCGCTGTTCGCCGGCTGGGCCCTGACCCAGAGCGAAGTGATGAAAGAGCTGGGCACCCACCAGACGTGGTTCAAGACATGGCGCTTCCTGGTGCGCTATGTCGGCCCTGCCGCGGTCTCGTTCGTCTTTTTGCGCACGCTCCCCCAGGTGGAAGGCTATGCCATTCCCGCACTGGGCGCGCTGGTCATCGTCGGAGCCTTTGCCGCCAGCCAGCGGCTTCGCCAAGCCAGAGGCTAGATACCGACCAACGCAACATCATGGGTTTCAACAATAACATGCGATGGCAGGCGGCCCTGGCCGCCTGCCTGCCGAGGACACCATGCACCCCCTTATCGAAGTACAACATGTCAACAAGGCATTCGGTGGGTTACACGTCATCAACGACTGCTCCATACGCGTGGAGAAGGGCTCGATCACCGGCATGATTGGCCCCAACGGGGCAGGCAAATCGACCCTGTTCAACCTGATTGCCGGGGCGCTCACGCCGGACAGCGGCCGCATCCTGCTGGAAGGTGAAGACATTACCTCCCTCAGCGCCGACCAGCGCTTTCACAAGGGACTGCTGCGCACCTTTCAGATCGCCCACGAATTCAGCCAGATGAGCGCGCTGGAAAATCTCATGATGGTGCCCCCCCATCAGGCAGGGGAAAGCCTGTTCAACACCTGGTTCAAGCCGGGCCTGGTGCGCCAGCAGGAGGACGAGGTGCGCCAGCGAGCGCTGGAAGTCATCGACTTCGTGGGCCTGCACCACGTGCGCAATGAGCTGGCGGGCAACCTCTCTGGTGGCCAGAAGAAACTGCTGGAACTGGGCCGCACCATGATGACCGATGCCAAGGTAGTGCTGCTCGACGAGATTGCCGCCGGCGTCAACCGCACCCTGCTGGGCGACCTGATGGGCAACATCGAGCGCCTCAACCGTGAGATGGGCTACACCTTCCTGGTCATCGAGCATGATATGGACATGATCTCTCGCCTGTGTGACCCGGTCATCGTACTGGCGCAAGGCAGCGTCATGGTCGAGGGTCATATCAAGGACATACAGAACAACCCTGCCGTGATCGAGGCTTATTTCGGGACCGATGCCGCGTAGCGCACGGCAGCCCACTACCGCCATGTCACTGCCTGGCAGCGCATGGAGATAACAACATGATCGTGACAGAAACACTGCGCGACGTTTGCTGAGACACCTTATGTCATCTACCCCCGCAACTCCCCAGCCGCTGCTCGAAGCGCGCCATGTGCACGGCGGCTATGGCAGCATGAATATCCTCAACGGGGTCGACATGACCCTGTACGCCGATGAGGTCGGCGTGATCGTCGGCCCCAACGGCGCAGGCAAATCGACCATGCTCAAGGCGGTGTTTGGCCTGCTCAACGTCAATCAGGGCGAAATACTGCTCAACGGTCAGCCGATCCACAACCTGCCACCGAATCAGCTGGTGGAGCGTGGCATGGGCTTCGTGCCTCAGGAGAAGAACGTCTTTCCCAGCCTGACGGTGAAGGAAAACCTGGAGATGGGGGCCTACCTGAAGCCCAACAACGTCAAGCGCATGCTTGAGCAGGTATACGACTTCTTCCCGCCGCTGGTGGAGAAACGCCATCAGCCGGCGGGGGAGCTGTCGGGCGGCCAGCGTCAGATGGTGGCCATGGGCCGTGCTCTGATGGCAGAGCCCAGCCTGCTGCTGCTGGACGAACCCACGGCGGGGTTGTCGCCACTCTACATGAACGAAATCTTTGACCGCGTGAAAAAGATCAATGCCGCAGGCGTTGGCATCTTGATGGTCGAACAGAACGCCAAGCAGGCACTGGCCATTGCCGACAAGGGCTTTGTGCTGGCCGCCGGGCAGAACCGCTTCACGGACACAGGGGCTGCGCTGCTGGCCGACCCGGATGTCGCAAAAAGCTTTTTGGGCGGCTAGCCCGGGGGAGAAACCTGTGAACGAACTGGTCTTTTTTATCAATAACGTGGTGATCGCGGGCAGCGTGACAGGCTCGATCTATGCCATCGGGGCAATTGGCGTCACGCTGATCTTCAGCATCATGCGCTTTGCGCACTTTGCCCACGCCGACATGATGACCTTCGGCGCCTTCATGGTGCTGCTGCTGACCACCGCCTTCCCGGCGGTCGGCCCCAGCATAGGCGTGCCGACCGCACTGGTCATGCTGCCCCTGGCCATGCTCTTGACCGCGCTGCTGGCGGTGGGCATCGACAAGGCCTTTTACAAGCCGCTGCGTGCCCACGGCGTCAAGCCCATCGTCATGGTGATTGGCTCCCTCGGTGTCACCCTGATGCTGCAGGGCCTGATTCGTCTGTTTGCCGGTACCGGCGGGCAAAGCCTTTACGTGGATGACCGCAAGGAAATCTTCCGCATTGCCCTGCCCTTCGAAGGGGTCCGTGCGCCCATCGTGATCACTGAACCACAGATTTACCTGTTCGTGATCACCCTGGTAGCCGTCATTGCGCTGCACGTCTTTCTGAATCGCTCACGGTTGGGCAAGGCCATGCGCGCCATGTCGGACAACCCGGAGCTGGCCCAGGCGTCGGGCATCAATACCAACACCATCGTGGCGGTGACCTGGGTGATTGCAGGGGGCCTGGCGGCCATCGCCGGTACGCTGCTGTCGCTGGATGTCACCTTCAAGCCGGACCTGAGCTTCTTCCTGCTGCTGCCGATCTTTGCAGCGGCCATCGTGGGCGGCGTGGGGCACCCTTACGGCGCCATTGCCGGCGGGTTCGTGGTGGGCTTTGCCGAGACCCTGGCCGTCTTCAACTGGAACGTGCTGTTACGCCCCTTCCGCGACAACTTGCCCGCCTGGCTGGAGCTGCCGTCGAACCTGGCGTTCGTGAGCACGGAGTACAAGATCGTGGTGCCCTTCTTTATCCTGGTGGCCATTCTCGTATGGCGTCCCACCGGTCTGTTTAAAGGCAAGGTGATCCAATGAACCCTTCATCGAAGCTGCGCAACCCCGACTACACGCCGCAGGATGCTACGCCCAAACGCCGGTTCCCGATTCGTGAGCTGGTGCTGTTCGGCGCGCTGTTTGCGGCCATTCTGGCGGTCTATGCCATCATGGGATCGGCTTACAGCACCCGTATGCTGGTCGAAGCCGCCTGCTATGCCATCCTGGCGCTGGGCCTGACCATTCAGTGGGGGTACGCGGGCCAGTTCAATGCGGGCGTCATGGGCTTCGTGGCGCTGGGTGGCTTCTGCGCCATGCTGTTCAGTGTGCCGGTCAACGATGCTTTCTGGGGCAGCGAGCTGCCTGGCGAACTCGGTCGCGTGTTGCTCTACGGCCTGGCGGCTTTCGTGGTGGTGCTGGGCGCCACGCGTCTCGACCGCCTGGGCGTGCCGAAAAAACTGCGTACCGTGGTGGCCGTGGTGCTGGCCGTGGTGCTCTACCTGGTGGTCATCAGCCTGCTGCGCGATGTCACCAGCCAGATTCAATCCCAGGCAGGTTTCGTCGGCGGTTTCGGCCTGCCAGCCTGGGTCGGCTGGATCGTCGGCGGTGCCCTGGCAGGCGGCGTGGGCTACCTGATCGGCCATGTCTGCCTGGGCCTGCGCAGCGACTACCTTGCCATTGCCACGCTGGGCATTGCAGAAATCATCAAGGCGTTTCTGAAGAATTCCGACTGGCTCACCCGGGGCACGGCCACGGTGTCTCCGCTCCCCTGGCCAACCCCTGGCCCCGCCGAGCTGGGCTTTACGCTGGCACGCGCGGTGTATCTATCGCTCACGGCGGTGGTCATCGCGGTCATCTTCTTCCTGCTCCATCGCGCCTACCACGCGCCCTGGGGGCGCATGATTCGCGCCATCCGTGACAACGAAGTCTCGTCATCGGCCATGGGCAAGGACATCAACAAGCGCCGCCTGGAGATTTTCGTGCTGGGCTGCATTCTGATGGGCCTGGGGGGCGGCATGCTGGGCACCTTCAACAGCCTGTTCGACCCGCAAGGCTACCTGCCCCTCAACCACACCTTCCTGGTGCTGGTGATGGTGATTCTGGGCGGCCCGGGCAATAACCTGGGCACGATCTTTGGTGCCGTGGCGGTCTATATCATCTGGATCATGTCGGAACCGCTGGCGCTGTTCTTGATGCAGCTGTTCGTCTCGCTGGGCGAAAGCGCCTTTGGCTGGGAGGCACCGGGCAACATGGACAGCCGAGCTCTCCAGGCCAGGGTGCTGGTGATTGGCATGCTGATCACCCTGGTACTGCGCTTTGCTCCCAAGGGGCTGCTGCCCGAGAAGATCAAGACCCACGGATAACACGCCCCGTAACGCTTACCCCAATAACACTCACCACAATGCAAAATGCCCGGCCAATCATGGCCGGGCATTCGTTTGTGGGCGGTCAGTTGACCAGTACTGCGTCCAGGGTTATGGCTCTACCAACCCTTTGGTGGTGAAGGTGCCGTTCTCGACCACCATCTCGACCACCACGCCGGGCACATCGCCGTTCTCGTCGAACTCATGAGAGCCGGAAGCGCCTTCGTAGTTGATCTCGGTGCCTTCGGCAATCAGCGCCACCGCTTTTTCCCATTCGCCCGGCAGAATCACTTCACCCGGCGCGCTGGAAACGCTGCGCAGCGCTTCCGACAATCCTTCACGCTCGGCGCTGCCGTTCTGCTCGATGGCCAGGGCAATCAGGAAAGCCGCATCGTACGCCTGGGCGGCAAACACCGCGCTGGGGTCGATGCCCGCGGCTTCGGCGGCGCTATTGAACAGTTCCGTGCCGGGCAGCTCCGGGCTACCGGGGCGCGTGGCGATCATGCCATCGAGGACATCGGCACCAATCGCCTGCACCAGGCTGTCTCCTACCATGCCGTCGGCACCCACGTACTGGGTGAACATGCCACTCTCATAGGCTTGACGCAGCACGGTCTGGCCAGAGGTGTCGGCATAGGCCAGCACGACCAGGGTGTCGGCGCCACTGGCGGAGAGGGAGCCCAGTTCGGAGCGGTAGTCGGCACGGTTGTCTTCGTGGGCCAGATTTTCGGCCACTTCGCCACCGCCCGCCGTGAAGGCCGCGCTGAAGGCGTCAGAAAGGCCACGGCCATAGTCGTTGTTCACGAACGTGACGGCGACGTAGTCGATGCCCTTGTCCAGCAGCAGTTTGGCCAGCATTTCGCCCTGGAAGGCGTCGGACGGCACGGTACGGAACACCAGGTCGTTATCGTTCAGCTCGGACACCGCAGGCGCGGTGGAGGCGGGAGACACCATCATCACGCCGCCGGGGATGGCCGCGTTATTGGCCGCAGCAATCGTGGCCCCGGTGCACAGCGCACCGACGATGGCGGTGACGTTTTCAGTATTGACCATACGGTCGGCGGCGTTGGACGCGGCCGATGCATCCGAGCAGGTCGTATCCCCTGACGGCATGACCAGCGTCTGGCCGCCCAGCACGCCCCCCTGTTCGTTGATCTGGGCAACGGCGAGCTTGGCCCCCTCGAAAATAGGCGGCGTCAGGCTTTCGATCCCCCCGGTAAAGCCGCCCAGGAAGCCCACTTTGACTTCCGCCTGGGCCACCCCTGTCAGGGCCATGGTAGAGGCCGCAATGGCGGTGGCTAATGCGCGCTTGTTGATCATGTTATTTGTCGCTCCCAGTGTGTTGAGTGCCTCGACTCTCCGACGCGAGGCTCCCCTTAATCTGGAACCGGAACGCCAAAAACACAAGCAACGCTTTCCAACGCTTCATGATGAAGTGCTTATAACCACTTTTCCAGGCGCAGCACACGACTGATCCAGGCATTGAAGTGTCGCCACCAGCCTCCGGGCTCTTCGGTCAGCACCGCCAGCTGCCCTTCCTGCTGCCACTGCCAGACCAGCTGCCCTTGCTCATCCAGCCGCACCTGATAGCTGATCGCCGGGTCCTGACCCACGCTCACCAACGTGTCGAAAGCATCCACCAGCGACGCACTGCGCATCAGCACGCCGACTTCGGTATTCCACAGCACCGAACGCGGGTCCACGTTGAACGAACCGACGAACAGCTGATCATCGAACAGGATGGCTTTGATATGCAGCGCCGAGGCAGAGGCCCCTGGCACGCGCATCTCCTCGCGCTCCGCGCCTGCACCGCCCTCCTGTTCAGGCCGCATTTCATAGAGGCTGACACCGCTCTCCAGCAGAGTCGCCCGCCATGGCGCATAAGGGCCATGCACCACGGCCGCGTCGGTGGATTCCAGAGAGTTGGTGATGATATCGACCTCGACCCCCTGCTCCGACAGCTCGACCAGGCGCCTCACCCCCCGCTCGGTGGGCACGAAATAGGCCGAAATCAGTACCAGTCGCTCATCGAGATGGGTGGCTTGGGTCAGATCGCCCAACAGGGTGTCCTGCCAGTCTGGCGCGCCAGCCTGAGCCAGTTTGCCAGGGGCATCCCATAGCGCCAGCCCTTCCCCCCAGTGCAGGGTTTCCCACGGCGGCGCCTGGCGAGGCTGCTGACGCAAACCGGTGAAGTAAGAGGAGTCGGCGTGCTCCTCCAGCCACTCGTCCAGCGACACCTTCAGCGCTTGCCAGGCAGAGGCGTCAGCCTGGTGATAGCGCTCGATGGGTTGGGACAGGCCATGGTTCCAGTAAAGATCGAAGCTTTCCGACAGCGCAGGCACCACATCACCTATCGTCACCACATCCAGGTCGGCAAAGTTGCGCGCGTCATTGGCATCGAAGTACTCATCGCCCAGATTACGCCCGCCGACGATAGCCACGCTGTTATCGGCAATCCACAGTTTGTTGTGCATGCGCCGATGCTGCTGGCCGGGATTGACCGCCGATGCGAGCACCCGGGTGACCAGATGGCCGCGCCCCACCGGCAGCGGGTTGTATACCCGCACATGGATATTGGGATGGCTGGCCAAGGCCGCCAGGCGGTCGCCTTGCCCCACCGCCCCGATATCATCGACCAGCAGGCGTACACGCACGCCCTGTTCGGCGGCCTCCATCAGGCGCGACAGCACCAGCCGCGTGGTTTGCCCATCGCCCAGCAGGTAGGTCTGAATGTTCAACTCCCGCTGCGCCTGGCTGATCAGCCCTGCCCGCACGGCGAAGGCCTCCTGGCCATTGGCCAGCAGCGCAAAACCGTCTGGCGCCGTCTGTTCCGCCATGGCCTGCGCCACCTGGGTACCCAGCCAGGTCTCGCGGGCGTCGCTGAGCGAAAGCGCACTATGGTGGTCACGCACCACGGCGTGGGTGCACCCCACCAGCAGGCTGCAGAGCAGTAATAGCCAAGCTACGCGCATGCCCCACAGGGCGTTAACCATCGTGGCGGTCACGCGCAGCTTCCGCTTGCTGCTTCTGGCGGCGCTTGGCGCGGTACCAGCGCAGCGTGGCAATGGACAGCGCCACGCCCACCATGGCCGCCAGCACGCCCCCCTGCCAGGGCCGGGCGGCGTCGCCCATCACGGTTTCCAGGGTGATAATGAGCGTTAGCCCCAACGCCTGTGAGCCAATCGCCAGGGCGCGCAGGCGGTCAAAGGAAGTTTGCGACATCGACCTCTCCGTGATGTGTTGCATGCATGATATGGTGAATCAGTGTACCTGCTTACGGACAAACTGATGAATGCCATTGCACTTGGCCCGCTGCTGATCTCGACGCCACGCCTCTACGCCCTGGGTGTGGCGCTCATGCTGCTGGTGAGCAGCCGCTACCTGCTGGGGCTGAGTGCCCAGCAGCACACGCGCTGGTTCAACGGCTTGCTGCTGGTATGGCTGGTCGGCGCTCGTGCCGTGTTCGTCATTCTACACTGGGAGAGCTACAGTGAGGCGCCGCTGGATGCCCTCAAGCTGTGGCAGCCAGGTTTCAATGCCCTTGGCGGCATGGTGGCGGGCCTTGTATGGACCGCCTGGGCACTGCGTGTACGGCTGCTGGCCATGCTCGGCGGCCTGGCCATGACCGTAGGTGCCGCCAGCCTCTGGCTGGTTCTGGTCACCCTGGCGCCGCTGGGGCCCTCCTTTGCGGTGGCGTCCGTGCCGGACATCACCCTGGAAGACCTGGACGGCAACCCGGTGAATCTGGCCTCCCTCGATGCGCAGGGTGACCTGCTGATGGTCAACCTGTGGGCCACCTGGTGCCCGCCCTGCCTCCGCGAAATGCCGTTGCTGGAAGCCGCAGACCAGATGGAGGGGGTCAGCGTGGTGGTGGTCAACCAGGGCGAAGACCTGTTGCCCATCGTGCGCTACCTGGATGAACAGCAGCTGGTGTTTCGTCATGCACTGCGCGACCCTCGGCAGCTGCTGATGGCCGAATTCGCAGCCCCCGGCCTGCCCACGACCGTATTGTTCGACGCCCAAGGGCGAACACTGGACGTGCACGTCGGTGAACTCACCCGCGCTCACCTGGAGCGCTGGCTGAACGATTGACCATGATAGCCCTTAATCCCCTCGCTGCTTTGCGTTAGAATCCCCCGCCCTGTCTGCCACCGAGGCCCATTCCCGGTGGCGAGCGACCCGATTTTGACGACTTCCTCGAGGCATCATGAGCGATTTTTCTCCCGGCCAGCGCTGGATTAGCGACGGTGAGGCCGAGCTTGGGCTTGGCACCGTGCTTAACTGCGACGCCCGTAGCGTTACCATCTTGTTCAGTGCCAGCCAGGAAACCCGCACCTACAACACCCGCCAGGCGCCCCTTACCCGAGTCATGTTCGGCAGCGGTGACCGGGTCCTGTCAGCCGACGGCTGGCAGATGATCGTGGACGACAGCAAAGAGAGCCGTGGCCTGATCACCTATATCGGTGAAGACAGCGACGGCAACCTGCGCGAACTGCCCGAAGCACGCCTGGCCGACACCATGCAGTTCGACCAGGCCCGTGACCGCCTGCTGACCGGCCAGGTCGATCGCAACGACTGGTTCGACCTGCGTTTTCGTACCCTGCATCACTTTCAGCGTATCGAACAGCACAGCGCCCTGGGGTTTGCCGGGCCGCGCATCGACCTGATTCCCCACCAGCTCTATATCGCCGACGAAGTCGCACGCCGCCACGCCCCCAGGGTGCTGCTGGCCGATGAAGTGGGACTTGGCAAGACCATCGAAGCAGGCTTGATCCTCCACCGCCTGCTGTTGGCAGGCCGCGTAGAGCGCGCGCTGATTCTGGTACCCGATAGCCTGACTCACCAGTGGCTGGTGGAGCTGTTGCGCCGCTTCTCGCTGACCGTCACGCTGCTCGACGAGCATCAGAGCCAGGCCCACGGCAGCGCCAATCCGTTCGAGAGCGCCCAGCTGGTGCTGGCCAGCCAGGGCTGGCTGTTTGCCAATCGTCACCGTCAGGAGCAGGCCCTGGCCAGCCGTTTCGACCTGCTGATCGTCGACGAGGCGCATCACCTGGATTGGCACCCGGAGACCAGCGGCCCCGGCTACCTGTGCGTGGAGCAGCTGGCCGCCGAGATCCCCGGCCTGCTGCTGCTCACCGCCACCCCCGAGCAGATGGGCCAGGAGAGCCACTTTGCGCGGCTACGCCTGCTGGACCCGGAGCGCTACCACGACATCGAGCGCTTCAAGGACGAAGAGCAGCACTACGTCGCCGTGGCCAGCGCCATCGATGCGCTGGAAGAACTTCCCCAGACACCCAGCGCCCGCGAGCGCGTGGCCACCATCGCCGACGACCGCGACAGCCAGGCCCTGCTGGCGACGCTGTGCAACGCCGAGGCCAGCTCTGAACAGCAGGATGCGGCCCGTGCCCAACTGCGCGATGCGCTGCTCGACCGTCACGGCACCGGGCGCGTCATGTTCCGCAACAGCCGACGCCACGTGGGCGGCTTCCCGGAGCGGCGGCTGCACCTGACCAAGCTGGAGCTGCCCTCCGCCTATCGCCGAGTGCTGCGCCGCCTGGAGCGCGACGAGGACTATCTGGACGAGCTGCTCATCGAAACCGGCATGGACCACCCGGACGTACTGATCTACCCGGATGCCATGTACCGCGAGCTGAGCAATGACCCACTGAACGGTGAACCCTGGTGGCATATCGACCCCCGGGTCAACTGGCTGCTGGAAAAGCTCAGCGACGACAGCGAAGACGGTTTTGCCAACGACAAGGTGCTGGTCATTGCCCACCACCGCGAGACCGCCGAAGGGCTGGCCGAAGGCCTGCGTGTGCTGGGCGGCTACCAGGCACCGGTATTCCACGAAGGGCTGTCGCTGGTGGAGCGCGACCGCGCCGCCGCCGCCTTCGCCGACGAGGAAGATGGCTGCCAGGTGCTGGTGTGCTCCGAAATCGGCTCCGAAGGCCGCAACTTCCAGTTCTGTCGTCATCTGGTGATGTTCGACATGCCCCAACACCCGGACCAGCTGGAGCAGCGGATTGGCCGCCTCGACCGGATTGGCCAACGCCACGCCATCGAGCTGCACGTGCCCAGCTTCATCGGCAGCCCGGGGGAGCGGCTGCAGCGCTGGTACGACGAAGGCATGGCCGCTTTCAGTGCCCCCCACGGTATTGGCAGCGACCTGTTCGACGCCTTTGGCGACGCGCTGGCCGATGCGCTGCTCGACGATGAAGCGCTCACCGAGATCATCGACGAAACCCACGCAATGTTCACCGCCAAACTGGCCGAGCGCGACGCGGGCCGCAACCGGTTGCTGGAGCTGAACGCCTGCCGCCCGGCCCAGGCGCAACAGGTCATCGACGCGGTACGTGAGCTGGATGAAGACCCGGCGCTGCCCCGCTACGTGGAGCGTGCGCTGGATATCTTCGGGGTCGATAGCCAGGAAATTGGCAATGGCCTGCTGCACCTGCAGCCCAGCCAGCACATGCTGGACGGGCTGCCGGGGCTGGTCAAAGGGGAAGAGGGCTTCTCTGCCACCTACAGCCGTGCCCAGGCCCTGGCGCGGGATGACGTGCAACGCCTCTCCTGGGAGCACCCGCTGCTGCGCGAGATGATGGGACGCATTCTGGATGGCACCATGGGCAATACTGCCCTGGCGCTGCTGCGCCATCCGGCCATTCCCAGTGGACGACTGATGGCCGAGCTGATCTTCCGCACCCACTGCCCGGCGCCTAAAGCGCTGCACCTGAACCGCTTTTTGCCCCCCACGGCCGTCCGGGTACTGCTGGATGAGTCAGGGGCCAATCTGACCAGCAAGATCTCCTTTACCGGGCTGGGCAAAAATCTGCAGAAGGTCAACAAGTCGCTGGCCCGTGATCTGATCAAGAGCCGTCATGACCAGCTGCGTGACCTGCTGACCCAAGGGGAGAGCGAGGCCGAGCGGGAGCTGCCCAGCATCGTGGAAGCCGCCGAAACGCGCATGCGTGCTCAGCTGGATGCCGAGCTGGCCCGCCTGACGGCGCTGGCAGAGCACAACCCGGCGGTGCGCAGCGAGGAGCTGGAAGCCCTCAAGCAGGAGCGTCAGGCGCTCAGCGATGCCATCGAAAATACTCGTCTGCGGCTCGACTCGGTGCGGGTCATCATCACCGTTGACCCGAACGCCTAGCGAACGCCTAGCCCAGCGGCTTGCTGGCGGCTAGAAAATGGCCGCCAGCGCTTTCGGTAGCGTCGGGTATTGAAAGCTGAATCCCTCCTCGAGCAGTCGTGCCGGTCGCATGTCCGCGCCGGTCAACAGCAGCTGTGACATCTCGCCGAAGCCCGCCTTCAGCACGAAGGCAGGTACCGGGAAAATGGCGGGACGATGCAGTTGCTTGGCCAGCATCTGGGTGAACTCGGCGTTGGTCACCGGATGCGGTGCACTGCCGTTGAAAGCACCCGACAGACCAGACCCGTTGATCAAGAAGATGATGGCGGCTACCAGGTCGTCTCGATGGACCCAGGGCATGAACTGCTGACCATCGCCGAACCGCCCACCCAGCCCTAGCTTGAAAGGCGGCACCATTTTTTGCAGGGTGCCGCCGCCTGCCGCAAGCACCAGGCCTATGCGCAGAATGGCCAACCGAACCCCCAAAGCTTCCACCGGCTTGGCAGCGGCTTCCCACTGGGCACACAGCCGATGGGCAAACTCATCGTGGGGCTGAGTAGCCTCATCCACGACCTTGCTGCCCTGATCGCCGTAATACCCCATGGCCGAGCCACTGACCAGGACCGCAGGCAGCGGCTGACCGTTGGCCGCCAACTGCTCGCACAGCGCCACCAGCTGCTGGGTGCTGTCGACCCGCGAGCGAATCAGCCGCTCCTTTTGCTCGACGCTCCAACGTTTGGCGGCTATCGACTCCCCTGCCAGGTTCACCAGCGCATCGGGGGGCGTATCGATAAATGCCTGCGCGCTGTCGCGGATATCACACTCGGGGGGCAGCTTTCCGCGTACCTTGTGGGGCGTGCGCGACACCACCTGCACGTCGTGCCCTTGGGCAATCAGCTGTGGGCACAGACGCTGTCCCACGAACCCGCTACCGCCGGTAATCAGTACTCGCATGGTATTCCCTCCTGAAGCTGGATAGTCCCTGCACTCCATCACCTATCCATGATCTATCCATCACCTATGGCAAAACGCCGTCGCTGTGCGCAGCGGGCGAGTCGACCATCCGTATTGCAACTTTTTAAATTGTACGATATCTATACACAACTGCTACAATAGAATTGTCTTTCGACACGTCATCGCTTCCGTGAGCCGCCATGCCTGAATCCATTTCCGCTCCCCCTGCTCTTACCTCGCGTGACGCCGTGGCCATCATCGGCGCAGGCATGGCAGGGCTCGCCTGTGCTCATCTGTTGGCACAGCACGGCGTGACGGTCAGCCTGTTCGACAAGGCGCGAGGGCCGGGCGGCCGCATGTCCAGCAAGGGCCGCCCAGCGGCGACGCTTGATCTGGGCGCTCAGGCTTTTACCGTGCGCGATGCCGAATTCGCTCGACAGCTCACCCAGTGGCAGCACGCAGGCTGCGTGGCCCCTTGGCCGACGTGTACCTATCAGGCTAGTGCATCCGGTTGGCAAACACACGATGACGGTCAGTTGCGTTATGCCGGGGCTCCGCGCATGAGTGCGCTGACTCGGTATCTGATAGATGCCATCACTCTTCATGCACACACGGACTTCCATTCGGAAACGCGTATCGTCGCGCTCGAGCGGGTGACGGATGGCGAATGGCATTTGAAAGACGCTGCAGGAAACCATCATGGGCCCTTCAGCCGCGTCGTGATCACGGCGCCACCGCCCCAGGCCAGCGAGCTGATCGGCCAGTGGGCTCCCGAGCTGAGCGCCGCCTGCGAGGCTCTCCCACAGCGCGCTTGCTGGGCCGCCTGGGCCATTTTTGCGGCGCCGCTACCCGCGCCTTCGGGCATTGCCGAACACTGGCAAAGCCTGCATGCGCAGCACCCCAAACTACGCCTCGTCTCCCGAAACCACACCAAGCCGGGGCGTGAAGAACAGCCGGAAAGCCTGAGCCTCCTTGCTCAACTGGACTGGAGCGACGCGCATATCGAGCTGACGCCAGAGGACGCGGCCCAGCAACTGCTAGAGGCCTTTCTGGAATGCTTGCCCGTTCCTGCGGCATCGATTCCCGAATTGATAGAGCTGGGCGCCCATCGCTGGCGATACGCCCAACCCGCCAAGCCAAACGGACAGGAATACCTGTACAGCCAGCAGGGTATCGCACTATGCGGCGACAGCTGGAAAGGCAGCCGCGTCGAGGATGCCTGGTTATCCGGCAATGGGCTGGGCAGGGCCTTAATAGGCCGGTCGGTCTAATGAATATCACGACAGGAGTACAGGAGCATGGAAGCCACAGAGGTTGTACCTAGCCGCCACAAGTTGTACAAAGGTGCCTATAATAGCGTGACGCTATCTCAGCGATTATCGGCTCATCGACGTAGCGACACGCCACGAATGAGTGGCACACCGCCGACCCGGCACCGAACTACCGCCACGGCAATTACAGACAGACCCCTGCAATACCTGTTGCAGGCAACCAAGAGGCAATGGCGCCCATGAGCAACAAGGCGACCCACCCACCCGATACCCCGCTCTATCCGATTCGGGAAGTTTCCCGTCTGACGGGTGTGAACTCGGTCACCCTGCGCGCCTGGGAGCGACGCTACGGCTTGATTCGTCCGCAACGTACTCCCAAAGGACACCGGCTTTACGCACAGGATGACATCAGTCGCATCGAGCGTATTCTGCAATGGCTGAACCGTGGCGTGCCGGTCAGTCAGGTCGCCGACCTGCTGGACCAGCCGGAAACCGTGGAAACCCCCGCGCCGGATGCTGGCGATTGGGCCAGCCAGCGGCAGCAGCTGCAAGCCATCATCGAGGCGGTCGACCTGCCAAGGCTCGAGGCGCTGTATCACCAAAGTCTGGCGCTCTACCCGCTCAGCGTGGCCATCAACGAGCTCTGGCAACCGGTCATCTTGAGCCTGGAAGCCAAATGGGCCGCTCAGCCGGACGACCTGGTGCGGCGCACCTTCGAGTCCTTCCTGCGCAGCCAGGTGGGCATTCGCCTGCACTATGCCAACCAGGCTACCCGCGGCCCGCTGCTGCTGCTGACCGCCATGCCCGACGACCCAGGCCCCTTGTGGGTGTTGATGTGTGCGCTGATGGCCAGCGAACAGGGCTACCGTGTACAGCTGCTCGACCATTCGCTGGCGCTGGAAGACCTGCCCCAGGCGGTGTCGCGCTTGCACTCTTCCATGGTGCTGCTCTCCAGCGGTCAGCGCGAAAACGACCACTACATTCGGGTCGACCTGCCCAAGGCGGCCGAGCGTTTGGGCGTACCGATCGGCGTGTGCGGCGAAGTCGCCCGACTGCGTGAAACAGAGCTGCGCGACGGCCCGGTCCACATGCTGGGCGATGACCTGCCTCAAGCCGTGGCACGTTTGCGCCCGCTGCTACGCGAATCAGGCATTCTCTAGCGCCCGACAGGCCACGCAACAGGAGTGTTCATGGATCTGCAGTTGGTTTGGCTACGCAGCGACCTGCGTGTTCACGATAACTCCGCCCTGGCGGCGGCCGCCGCCAAAGGCCCGGTGGTCGCCGTCTTCTTACGCAGTATCGAACAGTGGCGTGCCCATGGGCATGGCGCCAACAAGCTCGACTTCTGGGCACGCGGTGTTCGCGCCCTCAAGGAGTCCTTGACCGGCCTCAATATCCCGCTGCTGCATCGGGATATCGACAGTTTCGATGACGCACCCAGCGTACTGCTCGCGCTGGCTCAGGAACACGGCGTTCAGCAGCTGCACTTCAATTACGAGTACCCGCTGAACGAACAGCGCCGCGACCAGGCCGTTCTGGAAGCCTTCAAACACGCGGGCATGACGGCACAGGGCCACCACGATGCCATTGCCTTTGCCCCAGGCAGCCTGCTGACCGGCAAGGGCGATTACTATGGCGTCTTCACCCCCTTCGCCAAGGCGTGGCACAAGCAGGTAACTCAGGAGCAGCTGGCCCTGCGCGATACGCCTCAGGCGCAGTCGCCTCTGGATCTGCCCAGCGACCCACTGCCCGCCCTCCCCGAGCTCGAGGACTCCCCCGTGGATGGCCGCCAATGGCCTGCGGGCGAAAACGCGGCCAGCGATCACCTGGAGCGCTTTTTGCGCTTCCGGGGCCGCTACTACCAGCAACAGCGCGACTTCCCTGGCGTCAGTGGCACCAGTGGACTTTCCCCTTATCTGGCGCTGGGCATGATCTCTCATCGCCAGTGCCTGCAAGCCGTGATGAGCGAAAACGACGGCCACCTGGCAGACGGGGATGCCGGACTCACGACCTGGGTGAACGAACTGATCTGGCGGGAGTTCTACCAGCATGTCGCGGTGGGCTTTCCGCAGGTATGCCGCTATCAACCCTTTCAGGAGCACACGCGCGATCTGGCCTGGCGTGATGACGATGAGGGGTTTGCGGCATGGTGCGAAGGGCGTACCGGCTACCCCATCGTGGATGCGGCCATGCGCCAATTGGTGACGACCGGCTGGATGCACAACCGACTGCGCATGATCACCGCCATGTTCTTGAGCAAGCATCTGCTGATCGACTGGCGGCGGGGAGAAGCGTTCTTCATGCGCCATCTGGTCGATGGCGAATTTTGCGCCAACAACGGTGGCTGGCAGTGGGCGGCCTCCACGGGTACGGACGCAGCCCCGTACTTTCGCATCTTCAACCCTACCACCCAGTCGACGCGTTTCGACCCTGAAGGCGCCTTCATCGCCCACTGGCTACCAGAGCTGGCTTCCTTGCCCGCCAAGGCGCGTCATGCGCCACCACAGGACATGCTGAACCCGGTGGACTACCCCTCCCCCATCGTCGACCACAAGGCAGCCCGTCAACGTGCCCTGGACGCCTTCAAGGCCTTGTCGAAGTAGGCTAGATAAACACTTGCCTCTGTCGGCGGCTCTCGCCGCCGACATCGCTGTTCCCTCACGTGGCACCGTTACTCAACAAGGAATTCGTCATGCACAACGAACAGGCCTTGGCGCATTTTTGCGCCTTCTTCAATAAGCTAGACAATACCTGTACAGAAAAACTATACGAGGTATATACTGAAGGAGTTGTTTTCAACGATCCGCTCCATCACATTGAGGGCAGGCAAGCACTGGAACGCTACTTCGCCACCATGTACGAGAACGTATCGCGTTGCCAGTTCACTTATCACACGCAGCAGATTCAAGGTGACCAGGCGTTTGTCACATGGACCATGGAGTTCGTTCACCCTCGCCTTGCCGGCGGCCGACCCATTCAGGTCGATGGGTGTAGCGCCCTGACCTTCGACAATCGTGGAAAAGTGTTACGCCACCGTGACTACTTCGATGCTGGTGCCATGCTGTATGAACATCTGCCGCTCATGGGACGCGTCATCCGCTGGCTGAAGAGGCGTCTGGAGCAGGATTGACACAAGGTTGCCAAGCCGCACGCACATTGCGTGCTCACTGGGCCAAAGGAGTAGCAGGATGAGCACATGGAAAACGCCCCAACGTATCTGGCTGACCGGCGCCACGTCCGGCATTGGTGAAGCGCTGGCCAAACGCTTGATCGGCGAAGGCCATCATGTGGTCGTCAGTGCCCGCAATCAGCAGGCGCTGGAAGCGCTCTGCCAAGGCGCGCCACACGCCTACCCCTTGGCGCTGGATATCAGCGACCAGCAGGCCGTTCTCGCGGCGGGCAAGCAGATAGGCGAATGGCTGGGCGCGCTGGATCTCGCCCTGTTCAATGCCGGCACCTGTGAATATGTGGACGCTCGCCACTTCGACATGGCGCTGATCGAGCGGGTATTCAAACCCAATCTGTTCGGCACGCTGTATGGCATCGAAGCGGCCTTGCCACTGCTGCGTGCGGCTCGGCATGAGGGCAAACCCGCCAGGCTGGCCGCCACGTCGAGCGCATCGGCCTACCTGCCGCTGCCACGTGCCGAGGCTTACGGTGCTTCCAAGGCGGCCGTCAGCTATTTTCTGGAATCGCTGCGTCTGGATCTGCATCAGGAAGGCATCGATGTCAGCATCATCCACCCAGGGTTCGTGAAGACCCCTCTCACGGATCGCAACGACTTCCCCATGCCCATGCAGGTCAGCGCGGAAGAGGCGGCCAGTGCCATCATTGATGGGCTGGTCAAGGGGCAGCTGGACATCCATTTCCCTCGCCGCTTTACCTATCTGGTGAAACTGCTGGGCATTCTGCCACCGGCACTACGACGAACGATCGGCCTGCGCATGACGCGGCAAACCGAGGAGCAACCATGAGCGGTATGGCATCACAGCGCATTGCCGTGATCGGCAGCGGTATCAGCGGCATGGCCGCGGGCTGGTATCTCTCGGCTCAGCACGAAGTGACGCTCTTCGAAGCCGATAGCCGCCTGGGGGGCCACACGGCCACCATGGATGTCGACGTCGAGGGCACGCCTTACGCCATCGATACGGGATTCATCGTGTTCAACGATTGGACCTACCCGCATTTTCAACGCTTGCTGGAGACCCTGGGCGTCGCCAGCCAAGCCACCGAGATGAGTTTTTCGGTGCATGAGACGGCGGTGGATTTCGAATACAACGGGCACACGCTGGCCTCCCTGTTTGCCCAGCGACGCAACCTGCTCAACCCCTCTTTTTATCGCCTGCTCCGCGATATTCTGCGCTTCAACAAACAGGCCACCGCTGACCTGGAAAGCAAACGCCTGCCTGCCGACATGACGCTGGGGGAGTATCTGGACAGCCATGGTTACGGCAGTGCGTTTCAACGTCGTTACCTGCTGCCGATGGGAGCGGCCATCTGGTCCGCCAGCATTGGCGACCTGCGCGCGTTTCCGCTGACCTTTTTCGTGCGTTTTTTCCGTAACCATGGCTTGCTGTCGGTGAACCATCGCCCCCAGTGGTACACGCTGGTGGGCGGCTCTCGGCAGTACATTCCACGGCTGACCGCCCCTTATGCATCGCGCATTCGCCTCAACACACCGGTACGGCAGATCACCCGCAGCGGCGCAGGCGTCACCTTGACCACGGCAGCTGGTGAGGAACATTTCGACCAGGTGGTGATTGCCTGTCACGCCGACCAGGCGCTGGCCATGCTGGCCGACCCGACCCCGGAAGAGCGCGAGATTCTGTCCGCCATGCCGTATCAGGACAACGAGGTGGTGCTGCATACCGACACTCGGTTACTGCCCCGGCGTCAGCGCGCCTGGGCCAGCTGGAACTATCGGCTGGATGGCCGCGGCGCCGATGAGCGCGTCTCGGTCACCTACAACATGAATATCCTGCAGCGGTTACAGGCAGACACCACGTTTTGCGTCACGCTGAACGATAGCGACAGCATCGACCCCGGCAAGGTGCTCGGGCGCTATACCTATGCCCACCCGCAGTTCACCCTGGCCGGACAAGCAGCCCAGATGCGCCACGACGAGATTTCCTCCGTCGCCCGCCGCACCCACTTTTGCGGCGCCTACTGGCGCAACGGTTTCCACGAGGATGGGGTATGGAGCGCACTGCGTGTCGCTCAAGCGCTGGGCTGTGACGAAGCCCTGCCGCCGCCCACCGCGCCTGCCGCCCTGCCTGCCCACGAACTAACCCCTGGCAGCACCGGAGATGGGCTGGGATGATCGCCGCACCTCGCTCGCGCATTTATCGTGGCACGTTGCGGCATCGCCGTTTCACGCCCAAGCACCACGCCTTCAGCTATCAGGTATGGATGGCATGGCTGGATCTGGACGAGCTGCCCACCCTGTTTGACGGCGTGCCTGGCTTCAGTGCCCGAGGCCCCGCCCTGGCGCGCTTTCGCCGGGAGGACTATCTGGAGCCTGTTCACCTGCCATTGAAAACCGCCGTACGCGAGGAGCTGACCCGCCAGCTGGGCAGTGCGCCACAGGGACGTATCTGCATGCTGACACAGCTGCGCACGCTGGGGACCTCCTTCAACCCCATTTCCGTCTATTACGTCTACGACCAGCAGGAGCGCTTGAGCGCCGTCTTGGGGGAGGTCACCAACATGCCCTGGCGTGAGCGTATCCGCTATGCCTGCCAGGTCATGCCAGAGCGACACAGTCATCACGCCCAATTCGACAAGGCCATGCACGTCTCTCCCTTCAACCCCATGGAGATGACGTACCGCTGGAAATTCAATACGCCAGAGCAGCAGCTGTATTTACACATGGAGAACTGGCAGCAGGAGCAGCGCCATTTTGACGCAACGCTCACGCTCGAGGCAGCGCCCGCTACCCGCGGCGTACTGCTGTCCACGTTGGCAAGGCAGCCTTGGATGAGTCTGAAAACGGTAGCGGGAATCCATTTTGAAGCGCTACGCCTGTGGCTGAAGCGCGTCCCCGTTTATAACCACCCTAAGCGCAAGGAGACTTCAAAATGACGACCCTGCGTACGACACCACCCAATAGCCAACCCACCCAGCAGGACCGCTTCACGCGCTGGCTGAAGCCGCGGCTGATGGCACAGCTGGATGCCTTTCAAGGCGGTCGAATCACGCTCATCGAGGGCAGTGAGTGCCACCATCTGGGCCAGGCGGGGCCCTTGCAGGTCACCGTGGTGATTCGCCACTCCCGCGCCTGGAAGCGGCTTGCCTTTGGTGGCACCGTCGGCGCGGCCGAATCCTATATGGATGGCGACTGGGATGCCGACGACCTGGTGGCACTGGTACGCCTGTTTGCTGCCAACCTGGAGCAGGTCAACGGCAAGATGGAGAACGGCAGCGCACGCTTTACCCGCTGGGTGCTGGGCCTGGCCTATCGCTTCCAGCGCAATAGCGTGACCGGCTCCAAACGCAACATTGCCGCGCATTACGATATTGGCAATGACCTGTTTGCCACTTTTCTGGACCAACGCCACTGGATGTACTCCAGTGCCGTCTTCCCCTACCCGGAAGCCAGCCTGGAAGAGGCCTCTACCTATAAGCTCGACCTGATGCTCGAAAAGCTGGACGTGCAGCCAGAGCACCATCTGCTGGAAATCGGCACTGGCTGGGGCGGGCTGGCGATCCATGCCGCCAAGACACGCGGCTGCCGAGTCACCACCACCACTATCTCCGAAGAGCAGCATGCCCATACGGCCCGCCGCATCCAGGAAGAGGGGCTGGAAGACCGTATCACCCTGCTGAAGCAGGACTACCGCGAACTGACGGGGCGCTTTGATCGGCTGATTTCCGTGGAAATGATCGAAGCCGTCGGCCATCAGTATCTGGATACTTACCTCGCCAAGATCGACAGTCTGCTGACCGACACCGGCCAGGCCATGCTGCAGGCCATCACCATTCGCGACCAGCGCTTCGAGGAGGCCAAGCGCGACATGGACTTCATCAAACGCTACATCTTTCCGGGCGGTTTCCTGCCCTCTCACCATGCCATGCTCTCCAGCCTGACGCGCAAGACCTCGCTGAACGTCATCGCACTGGACGAGATTGGCCCCCATTACGCGCGCACCTTGCGCGAATGGCGGCACCGCTTTGAAGCCCACCTGGACCAGGTAAGACTGCAAGGCTATGACGAACGCTTCATCCGCATGTGGCGCTACTATCTTTGCTACTGCGAAGGCGGTTTCATCGAGCGCTCCATCGGCACGTGCCATTTGCTGCTCGCCAAACCCGCCGCCAAACCGCTGCCGCTGACCGGAGCGCTCTAAGTTGGCGACCAAGCGGCCTTTCAAGCCTTCGGGCTCGCTGCGTGGCATGCTGTTCAACGCCCTGCGTTTCGAAGCGGGTTGGCTACTCTGCGTGCTGGGTGGCTCGTGGGTGGCCGCCGCGACGGGTGCCGCATTGCTGAGCTGGCACGCATGGCGCTGTGCGCGCCCTGGAGAGTGGCGCTTCATTGCCGTGTTCGCGCTGCTGGGGCTAATACTGGATGGCGGTTTTCACTTGGCGGGCGGCTTCGACTTTCATGACGATGCGCTGATCGCCGGACTCTTGCCTGTATGGCTATGGATGCTGTGGCCGCTGTTTGCCACGCTGGTCTTTCATTCGCTGGCCTGGCTATGGCGCTATCCGCTGATAGCAGCGGCCTGCGGCGCCGTCAGCGGGCCACTTTCCTACTTGGGCGGCGCGGCCTTGGCAGGCGTCACCCTGGCTCCCTGGCTACTGCCAGCTCAGGCGGTTGCCTGGGGGGCGCTCTGCTGGGGCATCAGCACTTACATGCGCCGCTATCGTGCCGATATCGTGGGCTGATCAGTTGGCCCCTTCCGCCAAAGGCAGCGGTACCCAGCGCTGCTCCAGCTCAGCGGCAGAGAGTGGTTTGGCAAAATAGAACCCTTGCACCAAGGTGCAGCCCGCCTTGATCAGGAACTGGCACTGCTCTTGCGTTTCGACGCCTTCGGCGACGACTTCGAGCTTCATCCCCGCCGCCATGGCCAGGACTGCCGCGACGATGGCGGCATCGGCCTGATCATGCGGCAGCTCGCGAATGAAGGCACGATCCAGTTTGATCTTGTCTACCGGCAGCCGTTTCAGGTAACCCAGCGACGAATAGCCCGTACCGAAATCATCGATGGCAATGGCATACCCTTGGTCGCGTAGCGTCTGCAAACGCGGTCCCATGTCACCGGCCCGCTCGTCGAGCAGCACCGACTCGGTCAGCTCCAGGCCGATCTGGGAAGGCTTCAGCTTATAACGCTCCAGACAGGTTGCCAGCTGCGTTTCCAGGTCGCCCTGAAACAGCTGCAACGCCGAAATATTGATCCACACCGTGACCTTGGGCATGCCGCTGTTCTGCCAATGGGCCTGCTGCGCGCAGGCTTTCTCGATGACCCAACTGCCCAGCTCGGCCATCAGGCCGTGGCGCTCGGCCAACGGGATGAAGTCTCCTGGTGAAATCATGCCGTCTTGCGGGTGGCGCCAACGCAGCAGCGCTTCCATGCCCATCAGCTCGCCGGTACCGGGATGATGCTGGGTCTGGTAGTGCAGCTCCAGTTGGTCTCCCGAGATCAGCGCCGCGCGCAGGTCACTCACCAACGCCAGTTGAGGGTTGTCCTGCTTGTCGAGCGCCGGCCGGAAACGCTGGCTATGGTTACGCCCCAGCCGTTTGGCGCTATACAGCGCGGACTCCAGACGCTGGAACAGTACGCCAGAATCACGGCCATCTTCGGGTGCCCGGCAGCTACCGATGGTGAGCCCCAGGCGCAGCGACTGGTCGTTGATTTCAAAGGGGCGACCCATATGGTCGCGCAACGTCATGACCCACTTGTCATGGTCATCGAAGGTGGTGGTCCGGATGACCATGAACTCATCGCCGCCCAGCCGCCCCACGACACTGCCCGCCATGTAACTGGTCAACCGTTGCGCAAAGCGTGCCAGCAGGCGGTCTCCCTGCTCTACGCCCAGGCTGTCGTTGACCGACTTCAAGCCGTCTATATCGATCAGCGCAATATCCAGGCTTTCCCCGGCGCGCAGGTGACGCAACCGAGAGGCCATCAGGTCATGCAGGCGGCGGCGATTGGGCAGTCCGGTCAGGGGGTCTTCATAACCGATGCGGCGCAGGTCGCGCTCGCGGGCCTTCTGCGCCGAAATATCGGTAAACAGACTGATGAAATGGGTGATGCGGCCGCGGCGGTCGGTGACGGCACGCACCTTCAGCCATTCGGGATATTCGTCGCCATGCTTGCGGCGGTTCCACATTTCGCCTTCCCAACGTCCAGTGGCCTTCAGCGTACTCCAGAAATTCTGATAGAAGGCTTTGTCGTGGCGCGGTGCGGCGAGGGTTTCCAGCTTGCGACCGACCATTTCCTGGCTTTCGTAGCCAGTAATGTCGGTAAAGGCGGGATTGACCATCAACACGCGATTCTGAACATCGCTAATCACGATCGCGTCTCCCGCCAATCCCATGGCATCCAGGGAAAGACGCAAACGAAGGCGCTGCTGACGCACCTGATTCCAGGCATCCCACAAGCCCAGCGAGACCAGGCTGGCCGCGACCATGCGCAGCGCGGCATCCGGGATCCAGACACAGGCAGGCAGCGCAGTCAGCGCCACCCAGACCAAAGGACGATTCATCGAGACAGGCAGCCACATGGCGTTTTTTGTTGTCCTATTCAGCAGTCACTACGTCGGCAACGGTATGCATGACATCATGCCGCCTTACCCCACGCTTGGGTAGATCATATTACGTGAATCATCCGTTGATTAGACAATTTCGCGCATGGAGTGCCGCATCCGTACGCGACCATGGTCGTCATTGGCAGTCACGATGCGCCTTAAAAACACAGGATAAGACGCCTGCGGCGTGCATTCAGCGGTTTCGGGAAGTAGACTAGGCGCAACCACCATTTTTGACTTTCGGAACGATTCAGTGACCAAGCAACATTCCTTTGATCGCGAAGAACTGCTGGCCTGCTCACGCGGCGAGCTGTTTGGCCCTGGCAACGCACAGCTGCCTGCCCCCAACATGCTGATGCTTGACCGCATCATTCACATCCATGAAGAGGGCGGTGAGCACGGCAAGGGCGAACTGATCGCCGAGCTGGATATCACCCCTGACCTGTGGTTCTTTGACTGCCACTTCCCCGGCGACCCGGTCATGCCCGGCTGCCTGGGCCTGGATGCCATGTGGCAGCTGGTCGGTTTCTACCTCGGTTGGCTGGGTCACCCTGGCCGGGGCCGCGCCCTGGGCTGTGGCGAAGTCAAGTTCAGCGGGCAGATTCTGCCCGATGCGAAAAAGGTAACGTACCGGATCAACGTGAAACGCATCATTACCCGTCGGCTCATTCTGGGTATTGCCGATGGCACCGTATCCGTTGACGGGCGCGACATCTACCAGGCTAATGACCTGCGCGTTGGCCTATTCACCTCCACTGCGAATTTTTAACAGGAGGCTTCCATGCGACGAGTGGTAGTCACCGGCCTTGGCATCGTGTCATGCCTGGGCAACGACCAGCAACAGGTCCTGGACGCGCTCAAGAGCGGGCGTAGCGGTATTCGTTTCAAGGAAGAGTATGCCGAGCGCGGCTTCAGAAGCCACGTGGCCGGCAGCGTCGATATCGACCTGGACGCATTGATCGACCGCAAGCTGCGCCGCTTCATGGGTGATGCAGCGGCCTATGCCTATGTCTCCATGGCACAAGCCATCGAAGATTCAGGCCTGACCGAAGCGCAGGTTTCCAACGAGCGAACCGGCCTCATCGCAGGCTCGGGCGGTGCCTCCAGCGCCAACCAGGTAGAAGCCGCCGACGTCATGCGCGAAAAAGGCCTGCGTCGCGTCGGTCCTTACCGGGTCACCCGTACCATGGGCAGCACGGTCTCGGCGTGTCTGGCCACGCCGTTCAAGATCAAGGGCATCAACTACTCCATCTCCTCTGCCTGCGCCACCTCGGCTCACTGTATCGGCAGCGCCATGGAGCAGATTCAGCTAGGCAAGCAGGACGTCGTGTTTGCAGGCGGTGGTGAAGAAGAGCACTGGACCTTGTCGTGCCTCTTCGATGCCATGGGCGCCTTGTCGACGCACTATAACGACACCCCCGAGCACGCCTCTCGCCCCTATGATCAAGCACGTGATGGCTTCGTCATCGCGGGCGGCGGCGGCATGCTGGTCCTTGAAGAGCTGGAGCATGCCAAGGCACGCGGCGCCAAGATCTATGGCGAGCTGGTCGGCTACGGCGCCACCTCCGATGGCCATGACATGGTCGCCCCTTCTGGCGAAGGCGCCATGCGCTGCATGCGTCAGGCCATGGCGACCGTCGATGGCAGCATCGACTACATCAACACCCACGGTACGTCGACCCCCGTGGGTGATGTTGCCGAATTGAAAGCGATTCGCAGCGTTTTTGGCGACACGACACCCGCCATGAGCTCTACCAAGTCGCTGACGGGTCACTCGCTGGGCGCCACCGGCGTGCAAGAGGCCATCTACTCGCTGCTCATGATGCAGCACCGCTTCGTGGCGGCCTCTGCCAATGTCGAGCACCTGGACGAGCAAGCCGATGGCTTCGATATCGTGACCCAGCGTCGCGATGACGCCACCATCGACCGCGTGCTGTCCAACAGCTTTGGTTTTGGCGGCACCAACGCCTGCCTGGTATTCCAGCGCTATAACGGCTGAGCCGGTCTCGACGACCAACACAAACGGCGCCCAAGGGCGCCGTTTGTGTTGGTGCAGCGTGTGTGCCCCGGTTGCCAGGGCACTGGCTTCAGGGCACCGGCGTTCAGGGCCTGGGCACCTCGGAGATCTCACTCAGCTGGCCTTCGATCCAGGCTTCCACATCGGCCAATACTTCATCCGGGGTACGCCCTGCGGTCTCGATGGGCGGACCAATGCGTACACGCAGGACACCCGGACGCTTGACCCACTGCCGCCCCGGCCAACGCTCACCGGCATTGTGAGCTACCGGCAGCACCGGCACACCGGCACGACAGGCCACCACGCTACCGCTTTTGTTGTAGCGCTTGCGAACGCCTGGGTCGACACGGGTCCCTTCTGGAAAGATCAGCACTGAGAGCCCACTGTTCAAACGCTCCACCCCCTGCGTCAGCACTTGCTTCATGGCCCGTGCCGGCTTGGAGCGATCCAGGCTGATGGGGCGCAGCAAACGCAGCCCCCAGCCAAATACGGGAATGCGCAGCAGCTCTCGTTTGAGCACGGTGCAGACCGGCGGCTTCATGACCTGCAGGAACAGCGTTTCCCACTCACACTGATGGTTGGCCTGAATGACGCAGGGCCCCGCGGGAATATGGTCACGCCCTTGAATATCGTACCGTACGCCACAGGCCAGCCGAAACCAGACCATCAGGAAGTAGTTGTAGAGGTTCAACAGACGATAGCGCGCCGCCAGGGGAAGAAACGGCGCCACGGGCAAGAACAGCACACCAATCAGCAGCATGGCTGAAAAATAGCCCAGATAGAACACCAGGCTGCGTACCACATTCATCAAGCGGACTCTCCTGTTCCTGGTCCTGCGTCCTCCGGCTGGGTGCGCGTCAGGCACCAGGCATCCAGCATTCGCCCGACTTCCAATCGCCAGGGCTTCTGGTGCACCCCAAAGACGTCCAGGACACGGCGGCAGTTCAGTACCCGCCGCAGCTTGGCATCGTGATGGTGGTTCAACGCTTGCACCTCACCCAATGCGACCTCCTCGCCACGCCCTTCGAGATGGGTGGCCAACTGGGTACGCACCATGGAAGCAAACGTGAAAGCGCTGACCGGCTCGGTGCCCGCCAGATGATACGCCCCCCAGGCATCGGCCCCGCAGGCTTGCTGCTGGAGCATCCCCACCAGCGCCATGGCCACGGCATCGGCCGAGGTAGGACAAAAAATCACGTCCTCTGCCGCACGCACGGGCTGGCCTGCCACAAAGCTGTCGATCACTTCATTGAGCCAGGCATGGCTGCCTTCCAGGGCGAACAGCGGCCCTAGCCGCACGATCAGGTGGCGGTGATACTCCGCGCGGATACGGTCACCGGTCTGCACCAGGCGACGCAAGCACTCATCGCGCGGGGCGGGCACGACATGCTCGTCGATCGGGATCTCGAATCCCTCTTCGTAGAGCTGGTCGGACACACACCAGACCAGCGCGATGCCTGCCACCTGGCAGGCATCGACACACTGGTCCACCGCATCCGCATGGGCATAGACATCCGCTGGCGTCATGCTTAACGGGTGCGACAGCGGTGGAATGATCACCGCATCGGGCGCGATGGCCGCGAGCTGATCCGGAGAAACACTCAAGCCCTGTTCAATCACCAGCTCGGTGTCCGTGCGCCGACTCGCCTCACGGGCCAGCGCCAGGCTCAAGCAGTGCCCTGCGTTCAGTATTAGCAGCTTCAAGACAGACCCTCTTTCTCAACCCGATAGCATCGCGGCAGCACCCCGCGGGGCATGACGATCAGAACGGAATTTCGTCGTCAAAGTCGTCGAAGTTACCCGGATCCGGAGCGCCGTAGCTGCTGTTTTGCTGATGCGCGGGAGGCTGCTGCTGAGGCGCCGCGCCGCCACGCTGAGGCGCGGCATTCTGTTGCGGAGCGTAGCCACCCTGTTGAGGAGCCTGCTGCGGTGGCTGCTGATAATGCTGCTGCGGTGGCGCAGACTGGGCCGGCGCTTGCTGGGCATAGCCACCTTGCGGAGCACCGCCCCCCTGGTAGTCACCACTGCGGCCATCCAGCATCTGCATGTCGTTGGCGACGATTTCGGTGCTGTAGCGTTCCTGACCGTTCTGATCCTGCCATTTGCGCGTCTGCAGGCGACCTTCGATATAGACTTTGGAGCCTTTTTTCAGGTACTGCTGCGCAATTTCCGCCGTTTTGTTGAACAGCACCACGCGATGCCATTCGGTACGTTCCTGACGCTGACCGCTCTGGCGATCCATCCAGGTGTCGGAGGTGGCCAGATTCAGGTTGGCCACTGCGGTACCGGACGGAGTGAAACGCACTTCCGGATCCTGGCCCAAATTACCAATTAAAATGACTTTGTTAATACCGCGCGCCATAAGGTCGCTCCTTGTCGTATACGGTGATGGTCTCTCATTGATCAGGACCGCGGTGGCGGAATCAATCGGGCGAGTGCCGCCTGATCAAGCTCTTTGCGATTCACTTTCAAATACACCAGGCGCTCTTCCGGCACGACCATGACGTCTTCGACACCGGCCACATCGGCAAGGTGCTCCATGAGCAGGTCCATGGCATCGGGCTGGGTATCATGCAGCGCCACCACCTCACTGGAGAGCGGCGGCGGTGACGGCATGCCGCACATGGCCAGCCACCAGCCAAGCGCCAGCGCCGCGCAGCCGATGAACACCGCGTCCAGCCCCCAGGTGTGCGCCAGCCAACCGCCCAGAGTACCGCCTAGAAACGCACCCAGAAACTGGCTGGTGGAGTAGACGCCCATGGCGGTGCCTTTTGCCCCGGCTGGCGCCAGTTTACTCAGCATGGACGGCAGGGTGGCCTCCAGCAAATTGAAGCCGGTAAAAAACACCAGCAGCCATACAAACAGCCCCTGCCCCTGGGAGAGCGGTAGACCAAGCGACGCCAAGCTGAGCACGATGGCACCAATGGCCAGCAGGCACATCAGCTTCATGCGTTGGCGCTTCTCGGCCACGATCACCAGCGGCACCATGGCGACAAACGACAGTCCCATGATGGCCAGATAGGCCAGCCCATGGTACTCCACCGCCACTCCAGCGTTCAGCAACCTGAACGGCACGGCCACAAAAATGGCCATGAGGACCAGGTGCAGGGCAAAGATCGATACGTCCAGGCGCCACAGGTCTGGGCGGGTAATGACGCGTTTGAATTGCTGGCGATCCAGCCCGACATCGCGATGTCGCAGACGCCGGGGAGCTGGCGGTACCCAGCGCCACAGCACCAGCAGGCCCACCAGGGTGAGCAGCGCCGTGAACCAGAACAGGCTCGACAGCCCTCCCCATGATGCCAACCACGGCCCCAGCACCATGGCAATGGCAAAGGAGACACCGATGGAGAGGCCGATGGTGGCCATGGCAGCGGTACGCACCTGCTCACGGGTCTGGTCGGCCAGCAGCGCCATGATCGCCGCCGCAATGGCACCACTCCCCTGCAGCGCTCGACCGACGATCACGCCACCAATGGTGTCCGCCATGGCGGCCACGATACTGCCTGCGGCAAAGATCAGCAGGCCAATGGCGATCACGCGTTTCCGGCCGATCCGATCCGACAGCAACCCGAACGGAATCTGCAGAACCGCCTGAGTCAGGCCATACACACCGAGCGCCAGGCCAACCAGAAGCGGCGTCGCCCCTTCCAAGGTGTCGGCATAAAGGGCCAGCACCGGCAGTACCATGAAGAGTCCCAGCATGCGTGATGCATAGAGACCGGCCAAGCCGCTGATGGCTCGGCGCTCAGTGGCCAGCAACAGTGCAGAAACCTTGCGCATAGAACCCTTGTGTACGATAAGTGGGCCGAACGGCCTGAGATAACCGCCCATTCTAGCGCTTTGTCGGCACGCTGGAAACGCCAACCATGAAATGCCCACCTTGGCGCATCCGCGCGAGACAATTTTGCCGGAAGGGGTACAGCAATCGTATAATTACGCTTTTGCCACGCGATTCGAGGTGTTGATGGACAGCATTCTGGTCAGGGGTGCCCGCACCCACAACCTCAAGCAGATCGATGTGGAGCTGCCCCGCGACAAGCTGATCGTGATTACCGGCCTGTCAGGCTCCGGCAAGTCGTCCCTGGCGTTCGATACGCTCTACGCCGAGGGCCAGCGGCGCTATGTGGAGTCGCTCTCCACCTATGCGCGTCAGTTCCTCTCGATGATGGAAAAGCCCGATGTGGATCACATCGAAGGGCTCTCTCCGGCCATCTCCATCGAGCAAAAATCCACCTCTCACAACCCCCGGTCGACGGTTGGCACGATTACCGAAATCTACGACTACCTGCGCCTGCTGTTTGCCCGTGCCGGCACCCCTCGCTGCCCAGAGCATGGCGAGGACCTGGAAGCCCAGACGATCTCCCAGATGGTCGATCAGGTCATGAACCTGGCGGAAGGCACCCGCTTGATGCTGCTGGCGCCGGTCGTCAAGGGCCGCAAAGGTGAGCATTTGCAGCTGCTGTCCGAACTGCGTGCTCAAGGGTTCGTGCGCGTCCAGATTGATGGCCAGGTGCTGGAACTGGACGACATCGCGCCGCTGGACAAGCGCAAGAAGCACGATATCAGCGTGGTCGTGGACCGTTTCAAGGTACGTGACGATATCGCCCAGCGCCTGGCGGAATCCTTCGAAACGGCCCTGAACCTGGCCGACGGCACCGCCATGGTGCATTTCATGGACGGCGAGCAGGACGACCTGGTCTTCTCGTCCCGCTTTGCCTGCCCCGTTTGCGGCTATTCGCTCTCCGAGCTCGAGCCGCGCATGTTTTCGTTCAACAACCCGGCAGGGGCGTGTCCTACCTGCGACGGCCTGGGCATCCAGCAGTACTTCGACCCGGAGAAACTGATCAGCCACCCCGAGCTTTCCCTGGCGGAAGGCGTGATCAAGGGCTGGGACCGACGCAACATATATTACTTTACTCAGCTGCAGGCGCTGGCCAAGCATTACCGTTTCGAGCTGGAAACGCCTTGGCAGGAACTGGCACGTCACGAGCGCGATATCATCCTCAACGGCAGTGGTGGCGAGCTGGTCCCCTTCGTCTACGTCGGCGACCGTGGCCGTAAAGTCACCCGTGAACATGCCTTCGAAGGGGTGCTGCCCAACATGCAGCGCCGCTATCGGGAGACCGAGTCCAGCATGGTGCGCGACGACCTGGCCAAGTACATTGCGGTTCAGCCCTGTACCGCCTGTCATGGTTCACGGCTCCGCAAGGAGTCCCGCCATGTGTATGTCGATGACCGCAACATCGCGGATATCGTCCACCTGCCGATTGGCGAGGCGTGGCGCTACTTCGGCGCGCTGGCGCTTCCCGGGCGCAAGGGAGAAATTGCCGACAAGATCGTCAACGAGATCCACGCTCGCCTGGAGTTCCTGGTCAACGTGGGGCTTGATTACCTGAACCTCGAACGCAGCGCCGACACGCTCTCCGGGGGCGAGGCCCAGCGTATCCGCTTGGCTAGCCAGATCGGCGCTGGCCTGGTGGGCGTCATGTACATCCTGGACGAACCCTCCATCGGGCTGCACCAGCGGGACAACGACCGTCTGCTCAAGACGCTGGAGCGCCTGCGCGACCTGGGCAACACCGTGATCGTCGTCGAGCACGACGAAGATGCCATACGCGCTGCAGACCACGTGCTGGACATCGGCCCCGGTGCAGGTGTCCATGGGGGCGAGATCGTCGCCCAGGGCACGCCGCAGCAGGTGATGGACAACCCGAATTCGCTGACCGGCCAGTATCTCTCCGGCAGCCGCGAAATTGCCGTCCCGCCTTACCGGATCCCGGGCAATCCCGAGAAGCAACTGGTGGTGCGCGGTGCCACGGGCAACAACCTGCAAAATGTCACCCTCAGCCTGCCATTGGGGCTGTTCATTGCCGTGACGGGCGTCTCCGGCTCCGGCAAGTCGACGCTGATCAACGGCACGCTGATGCCGATTGCCGCCCGGGAACTCAACCGGGCCACCACCCTGACACCGGCTCCCTACGAGAAGGTGGAAGGCCTGGACCAGCTCGACAAGGTCATCGACATCGACCAGAGCCCGATCGGCCGCACCCCGCGCTCCAACCCGGCCACCTATACCGGCATTTTCACGCCTATTCGTGAGCTATTCGCCGGTACCCAGGAGGCTCGCTCCCGAGGCTACAAACCCGGGCGCTTCAGCTTCAACGTCAAGGGCGGCCGCTGCGAAGCCTGCCAGGGCGAAGGCATGATCAAGGTGGAGATGCACTTTCTGCCGGATATCTACGTCCCTTGTGACGTGTGCAAGGGCAAGCGCTACAATCGCGAAACCCTGGATATCCACTACAAAGGCAAGACCATCCACGAGGTATTGGAGATGACGGTGGAAGATGCGCTGGCCTTCTTCAGCCCCGTGCCCGCCATCGCCCGACGCCTGCAAACGCTCATGGATGTGGGGCTTTCCTACATCCGCTTGGGGCAAAGCGCCACGACGCTTTCCGGGGGCGAGGCTCAGCGGGTCAAGCTGGCGCGCGAGCTGGCCAAGCGTGACACCGGCAAAACCCTCTACATTCTGGATGAACCCACCACCGGCCTGCACTTCGAGGATATCCGCCAGCTGCTGACGGTGCTGCACCGACTGCGCGACCACGGCAATACCATCGTGGTGATCGAGCATAACCTGGATGTCATCAAGACGGCCGACTGGTTGATCGACCTGGGGCCGGAAGGCGGTTCCGGGGGCGGGCAGATCATCGCCGAAGGCACGCCGGAGCAGTTGGCCAAACAGACGGTATCGCATACGGGCCGCTTCCTGGCGCCGTTACTCGAGCGTGGCAACCGCGCCACTCGCTAGGCGTCTCATGGGCCGCTGCTCAAGCGTTGGAGCAGCGGCCAAAAAGTTCAGGAAAAGACGGCCCTGACTGCTTATAGTAAGCAGCGAGACTGCTTAACAATGGTTGTTTTCTGCGAGGAGACACACGCTGTGGAACAGGACAAAAGCTGTATTATCCGCCACTTTAGCCACTACTGCTCGCTCACCGATGACGAGAAAGAGCTGCTGGCCTCGTTGGAAGAGAGCCCCACGTCCATCAAGGCGGGCACGGTACTCTGGGAGATGGGGGCACCGGCCAATGAGTTTTGCACGCTGCGCAGCGGCTGGGCCTACTCCTACCGCCACCTCGAAAACGGCGACCGCCAGATCCTGGAAGTTTTTCTGCCCGGCGACATCATCGGTCTGCGGGAGTTTGCTTTTTCCCAGCGCCTTGAAAACGTCCGCATGATCAGTGACGGCGTGATCTGTCACTTTCCCCACAAGCGTATGCTGGAGGTCTTTCGCGAGTCACTGTCGCTCACGTCGGTGATGTTTGCCATTGCCAGCCGACAGCAAGCGCTGCTGACCGAACGGCTGGTCAACCTGGCACGGCGCAGCGCGCGCAAGAAAATGGCCCATTTCCTACATGAAATGTATCTGCGCCTGCGCCAGACCAACGACGATATCAGCGGGCAGTTCCGCCTCCCCCTGTCACAAGAGCAGTTGGCCGATATCCTGGGCTTGAGCCCGGTGCATGTCAGCCGTACCTTCACCGCACTCAGCGAAGACGGCCTGGTATTTCGTGACCGACACCATGTCACCATTCCGGATCTCGAAGCGCTGGCCACCGAAGGAGAGTTCGACGACTGCTACCTGACCGACAACGTCAGGCCGCTGCTAGAAGCCTGAGCGACCTTGCCTTTTAGACCGACGACGATGATACCGTTTATGCCCATCAACACCCGTACACTGCTGGCGGTACTGGGGGGGAGCCTGCTGGGCAACGCCCCGTTCGTCCTGGCAGCCACGTTCAACGTGGAGCACGCCGAACCTCACCAGCACTGGTCGTCCATGACGCTGGCACTGGGCGAAGAGCGCCATTTTCGCGCAGTGGAGACCCACAGCTACTCCGATGCCACCCTGAGCCTCAATACCAGCCAGGGGGTATGCGACCTCCCCTGGCTGGAAATGCGCGTGACGCTGGAACAGCAGCAAGGCGAGAGCCGCGCCGTCAATCTGGTGCCCACACGGCTGCGTATCGATGACCAGCCCATCGTGGATACCATGGCCGAGTTCATCACCGAGCGCGGCGACGATGGCTTCTACGCACACTTTTACCTGAGCGATCTCGACACACTGATGGCCCAGATGCGCACCGGTGAGCAGCTGTTCCTGGGCTTCGACCAAAACGAGCAGGAGCCGTGGTACATGACCTTCAGCCTTGCCGGTGCAGACAGCGCCATCGCGCGCATGCAGCAGCTGTGCGAGGAGAGCACGACAGAAGATTAACCGGTTCGCTGCTCGGCGATTTCCACACGATTGCGACCACCGCGCTTGGCTCGGTACATGGCCACATCGGCCCGCGACATCAGCGTCTTGCAGCTGTCGCCCGGCTGCCATATCGCCACGCCGATACTGACGGTGATGGGCTGGTCCAACCCGTTGACATGCAGCGTGGCCACCAGGCTGCGCAGCCGCTCAGCCAAGCCCATGGCCGCTTCCTCATCGGAATGTGTCGCCAGCACCACGAACTCTTCGCCGCCCCAGCGGCCAAGATGGTCGCATCCCCGCAGCGACGTTTCCACCAGACGAGCCAGCGAGACCAGCACGTCATCCCCCACGCCATGCCCATAGGCGTCGTTGATCTGCTTGAAGTGATCCACGTCAAACAGCAGCAACGCGAATGCGGCACCGTAGCGCTTGGCCGCGACTAACTCGGCATCGATGGCCTGCTCGATACGATAGCGATTCCAGACCTGGGTCAATGGGTCAAAGTGGGCCAACTGCTCGAGCCGCTGGTTGGCGGTGGCCAGTGCCTTGCGCTCTTGCTCAAGGTGCATGTTGAGCGTACTGATCTCATAGGCAGAAATAGCCAGCGTCAAATCTTCCCCCAGGTCGATGGCCGCCAGGCGTTCGACACGCTGCCATGCTTCGCTTTTGCCGACCACGTCTTCACTCCACGCAGCCGAGGGGGGCGTCGGCTGCGTGGATGAGGCCGCGGCAGCCGAGACAGGGCCCATGGCCCAATAGAGGGTTTCCACCTGCTCGGGCCGAAAGAACAACAGCCAGCCTCGCTGTGCTGGGCTGATGGAGAGCGGCACGGCCAGAATCCCACACTGCTCTGACATGTCGAGTGACGCCGTCAGCGGCTCCACCGCTACCTCACGGGTACACCACGGCCCCCCATGGCGATGCCCCCTGTCGATACGCTTCACCAGTTGGCACACCACCGTGGAGAGCGGCACCACACCGGCAGAACACACGCTGCCATTGAGCCACAGGGCAACCCCCTGAGCACGGAACAGCGCGCACCAGGACGCAGCCTGCTCGTGAAGAATCTGCTGGGGGCTTTTGGGTTCTTGCTGGGCAGAGACCGACAGCACCAGGCTATCCTGCACGCGCTGCAGGTAACGTGCCTCCTGGCGAGCACGCAGCAACAACAACCGCTGCGTCGCCATTTGCACCAGTGTCCGCACCGCATCGCGCAAGGGCGGAGCCACGGGGTGGGCATGGGCTGAATGACAGAACAGCAGCCCCCACAGGCCAGCATCACTTTGCATGGCCACACTGAAAGCACTGTGTGCCCCCAGCCGCTGCAGATAGACGCGCCGCTCGGCAGCCGGCGCACGCAAGAAGCAGTTGCGCAGGTTGGCCGTGACGTCTGCGGGCACCAGGGGCTCGGTGTCGGCGGTGACGTCTTGAATCAAGCGCACCGGATGACGTTCGTAGGCATGCCGCAAGGCCAGTGGGAAATCGCTGGCCGGAAACCGTTGCCCGCGCAGCCCTGCCAAGCGCCCCGTACACTTTTCGGCCACGATGAGCCCATGCCAATCGCCGTCGAAATGGCACACCGAGACGCGCTCATGCCCGGTCAACTCCTGAACGGCACCGACCAGGTAGTCCAGCAGCTCCTCCTGGTGCGTGGCTTCGGCCAGGCGCACCAGGCGCTCATTGAGGGTTCCCAGCAAGCGCTGCTTGCCCATCGGGGGCAATGGCTCTATTTCGACGACGACGTGTCGGTCTGTTCGATAGGCCTGGAGTTGAAAGCGCGTATCGACGGTGGCTCGGCGAAAAGTGAGCGGGCCGGATAGGCGGGGCTGCCCTTGCAGTTCATGGCGCAGCCGCTGGCTGAGCCGCTTGCCCAGCAGAGACGTCAGCGTAGGGGGCGGCTGCTCGTTGGTGGGTAACCCCAGTAATGCCGCCAGGTTGCGGCTGACGGCCTGAACCTGCCGCACGTCGGTATCCAGTACCAAGACAGCGCCAAAGGACTGCAGTCGAGAATGATGCGTCGACACGAAGATAGCCTCGAGATAGTGCTTTACCCCTCGACCTGCTGTTTGAGCAGCAGTTCAACGCGTCGGTTGGCAGCTCGCCCTTCCGAGGTAGCGTTACTTTCCATGGGTTGGGTGTCGGCATAGCCAACCGCCCGCATACGAGAAATGGCGATACCCTGACGCTCCAACTGGCGCACCACGGCAATGGCACGACCCGTTGAAAGCTCCCAGTTGGAGGGGAAACGCGGGGTGGCAATGGGCAGATTATCCGTATGCCCTTCCACCGAGATTTGGCCTTCGAACGTTTGGAGTACCGATGTGAGCCCTTCTAACACAACTTGCCCCTGAGGCGTTAGCACATCATTGCCGCTGGGAAACAAAAGACTGTCGTCGATGCGCAGGGTGATGCCTTCACGGCCCTGCGAGACACTGACCCCCGGAATATCCAGCCCGGCCATCTGCGGCTGCACACCGTCGTGACGTGGGTGAATGCCGGTGGCCAGCGACGCCAACGGCATGGCCATGATGACACTGGCCGGCCCCATGGCATCGCTCTCCCTCCCTTCCCCACCGCCAGGAGGCGTCAGCGCCAGCAAGAGCACGAACAGGGTAATCAGCAGCGTCAAGACGTCCAGGTAACTGGTCAGCCACCCTTCGTCGCTCTCGCCCGCTGCCGCTGGCAGTTCCAGCGCAAACCGTGCCTCGTGATTGAGCATGGCGCTACCCTTTCAGCGCCGAATCGACGCCTGGGCGCGGCTTGACGCTCGCATCACGGATTTCGTCGTGGTAGTTGGCCACGAACGAGTTCAACGTCTCTTCGATGAACGACGGCAAGCGACGCTTGGTAATGAGAGAAATGCCTTCCAGCACCATGTTCATGGTGATCAGGCGCTCTTCGGTCCGCCGCTCCAGTTTGACGGCAATGGGCTTGAAGACCAGATTGGCCAGCAGAATACCGTAAAACGTGGTGAGCAGCGCCACGGCCATACGTGGACCGATCACCTGCAGATCGCCTGCATCCATGACTTCCAGCATGTTGACCAGCCCCACCAGCGTACCAATCATGCCAAAGGCCGGCGCATAGGTGGCCATGGTGCGGAAAATCTGCGCTTCGGCATGCTCACGCGCCTTCAGCCGTGCGATCCGCCAGCGCAGCATGTCGAAAATTTCATCTTCCTTGGTGTTGGCAATCACCAGTTGAATACCGGTGCGCAGAAACGGGTTGCGCGTATGCTCCAGCTCCCGCTCTACCGCTCGAACATCGCCCTTGAACCATAACCGCGACATGGCCACCAGCTCACCGATATCATCGCGCACATAGGTGTTCTCGCGGCGGAATACCAGGCCTACCAGGCGCACTACTCGCAGTACCTCCTTCAAGGGGTAGCTGATGAACGTCGCCGCCAGGGTACCGGTAATGACGATGGCCAGACCAGGCAAGTTGATAAAGCTTTCTGGCGACTCTGCGGTAAAGAACAGCACGCTTATCAACAACAGCATGCTGGCAAATATGCCGATCAACGTAGAGGGGTTCATCAACGGCTCCTTGCCGGTTAACGTGAGAGGATAAGAAGGTCAATCGTGGTCGCTCAAGCGGGCACGAAGGCGGCTGACGGCCTGGCTATGCAGTTGCGATACCCGCGATTCGGTGACGCCCAGTACCGCCCCCACCTCTTTGAGGTTCATCTCTTCCTGGTAATACAGGGCCATCAGCAGTTTTTCACGCTCGGGCAACGCCTCGATCGCTTCGATCAGAGTGTGCCGCTGCTGCTCGTCAAGCAGTTGTTCGAAAGGGCGATTGGCGCTGCCTTCGTCCCCGGCTGGCTCACCGCCATCGGCCACCAGTTCCTCGAAGGGCAGTAGCTGCCCGCTATTGGTGTCGTTGAGCAGCTGTTGATAGTCGCTCAGCGGCATCTCCAGCTCACGGGCAATTTCCACCTCTTCAGGGGGCCTGCCCAGCGTCTGCTCCAAACGGCGTACGGTTTCATCGACTGCGCGGGCAGAGCGGCGCACGCTGCGCGGCAGCCAGTCCCGAGTGCGCAGTTCATCCATCATGGCGCCCCGAATGCGTTGGCTGGCGAACGTGGCAAACGTCGCGCCCTGTGCGGCATCAAAGCGTCCTAGCGCCTCCAGCAAGCCCACCATGCCCGCTTGAATCAAATCATCCAGCTCGATACTGGCGGGCAACCTGACCTGCAGTGTCAAGGCCTGACGTCTCACCAGTGGCATGTATTGAGTCAACAGCTCACTCTGCTTGATCCTGCCTTGTGCTGTATACATCCTATTGCCTCACGGCTAAACGATCTTTACTGATAATTCACGATGACCTGCAGCCCCTGTACGCGCACGGGCCGTTGCCCCGGTGACAGCGCAAAGCGCAAATGAAGCGGCGCGTTGGCTTCCAGACCTGCCAGTGCCATGGTGCTGCCACGCATGCCACTCAGGGGCACGCATTGTGCAGGATGGCACAGCCAGGCGTTGACAGGCGCATGGGCCGGCGCCTCGAAACGCCATTGCACCCTCGCCAACGTCGCGTCGCCCAGCGGTATGCCCGCCGGAGGTCTGATGGCCTGGCTGCTGCTCGCCCGATCGCTCATGGCCACCATCACCGCGGGCATTTGACTGCTCCAGCTACCTGTCGCCGCCCGCGCCGATTCACCCACAACCAGCGATAACACCAGCACCCACGCGGCGCTGGAGAGAAACACGCTCCATGTCACTGTTGACCACTTTGCGGTGTTGATCAATGTTCGTAGCAACATCGTCTGTAGAGGCATTGCCGGTCCCTTGTCATGGGGTCATCAACGAGCCAGTAGCAACAGCTCTATTTGCAAATAGTGCGCAGCAGCATCACGCAGGTTGTTCAGCAAGCCCTGACGCGGGAGGTGCGGCTCGTGCAGGGCCAGCAGGCGGCGCGGCCCCCCTTGCTCACGCATCTGGCGTAGGGCACGGTACATGCTCGCGAAGGCCTCGGCGTCACTGCTCACCCATAGCGCCCAGTGAGGGTGATGCGCCAAGGCAGCCATCGACCCTGCCTCGGGGCTTGCCACCTTGACGTCCCACTCCTGAGGATCGCCCGCCCACTGGCGCCCCAACGATGCCCACTGCGCCAAGCGACCTTTGACCTTGTCGACGTGCAGGGCACCCGCTGAGCTCAACCCCACAATGACCAGTGTGCGTGTCGGGCGGGGGGCCGCTACGCTCGCTGCCGCACTTGCGACCTCCTTGGGAGCGGTTTCCGAAGCGTCCGTGCCAACGTTCGTTTGCGCCACTTCCTTGTCTGAAGTGGAAGTATCGACACTCGGCGCGTCGGCCGCAGGCTCGTCGGGTTGCTCGCCTCGCTGCTGGCGCTGCAAATCTGCCCATTTTCTCAGCCCGGCAGCCTGATCCTGGCCATTCATAGCACATCCTCGAGGCTGACACTGCCCAGTTGCCGAATGGCATCTCGGGCCATCAACACATGCAGCAGCGCGTCCAGCAGGGCCGTATCCCGGCGCTTGCGCTGGCTACCCAACAGCCGCACCAGATCCGTTCTCAGCGCCTGGCCTGGTTCATCATCGGCCAGGTCGAGGTGGCCTGCCACGGCCGCTGCACCGCTGGCCATCAACAGGCGCAGCTCACGACTCACTTCGCCACCGTCGCTTTCCTTGAGCTGTTGCCACGCTCGCTTGGTCAGTGCGGCCAGCCCATCGCTTTCGAGCTGAGTGACCAGCAGTGACAGTACATCGCTACCCAACCGGGCGGGTGTCAACCAATAGCGACGCGCGACGCGCTTGTCACTTTCAGGGTCACGGATGTCGCCCACCCAGGCCAGCAGAGCGTGGCCCGAGGCGGCATGCACTTCGACATAGGCATTCCACAGCTGCATGCGCTGGCCGCGAAAACGCACCGTGACGCTGTGGGTCAGCGTACTCTCTTGAAACAGATTCTTCAGGGCGTAGCGCTCGCCCTGACAGTCTACTCGCTGGCTGGCATGCACCGCGCTGACCCAGGTCAAACGTTGGTCGTGCAGCCAGGTGAGCACGTCGGGTTCTGGCAGAGCGGGCAGCAGGTGTACTGCCATATCTTCTCCACACTCTTCCAGACGCGGCTGCCAGCCGGCAGGCTGACGGTGCTGAAGCCGCGTCAGGGCCAACCAACGGCCCTGCGCATCCAGCCGAACATCCGGCATCGTCCAGTCACAGCCACGCCCTTGGCGGCGTGGCGACCAGGCCAGCCCCATGGCGCGGCTATTGGCATCTGCCCCGGACAACAGCTCATCCAGCCGCTGATCCTGAATGACTCCAGGCAGTGCGCCGATATCCCAGGCGGCTTCCAGCAGGTAAAAGTCATCCACCCGTTTGCGCAGTCGAGCCAGCACCGATGAGAGCCTGCGCCCTTGCCCCAGCACATCCCGCGACCAGCGTGGCAAGCTGAGCGGCGCCAAGGGTTCGGCCTGGTGCACGGCGCGGGGCTGTGCGGCCAACGCCTGAGCGATCAGCGCCTGAGGGTCGGCCACGGACATGTCTTCCGGCACCTGCTGGCCATGGGAGCCAAACAGCACACGCATGCCATGGCGCATGACGATATCCAACGCCGGGGCCAAGCGCCCCGCTTCATCCTGCTTGGTGATGATGCAGTCGTCCAGCGTCGCCCCAGCCGCCCTGGCTGCCTGGCGATAGCGCAACACGACCTCCTCCAGCGTTTCGGGCTGGCTGGCGGCATTCAACATCAGCACCAGACGCACGGTGGATTGCCCCCCCTGAAGGTGTGCAATCTGCTCGATCACCCGCTGATCGCGCTGGCTCATGCCGACGGTATCGATGATCACCCACTGCTTGCCCTGAAGCCGTCCCACCAGCTCGTCAATGGGTTGCTCGACATCCAGCGCATACATGGGGGTATCCAGCAGCCGCGCATAGATCCGCAGCTGCTCGTGGGCACCAATTCGGAAGCTGTCGGTAGTCACCAACGCCACCGGGCGTGTGCCATGGCGCATCACAAAACGCGCCGCCAGCTTGGCCGTGGTGGTCGTCTTGCCGACCCCGGTAGGGCCTACCAGAGCCACGATGCCGGTCTGGTCGAAAAACGCCTCTTCCTGACGCAGTACACTCAACCGCGCCATGAGCTGTTCGCGTAGCCAGGTCATCAAGCGGTCGCTGGAAGCCGGTAACGATGCCAGCTCATCGGGCAAGGCCTCGACCACTTCCTGGCTCAGCTCATGGCTGAAGCCAACGCGCAGCATCACCTGCTGCAAGTGCTCTGACGCGCTGGCCACCCCTGGCGCGGGGTCGGGCTGTCGTCGCGACAGCAGCTCGCGCATCTCTTGCATTTCACGCAGCAGACGCTCGCTCATGGCTTCCAGCGGATCTGGCTGCTTGGGCAATGAAAACACCGGCACAGCGGGCTTTTCCTGGGTGGCCGGACTGGGAGCAGGATCGAACTGATCGACCGCATCGTCCGCCATGGCGAGAATCTCGACCCCGCCTTCGGTGCGCCGGTTGGCCACGATCAGGGCATCATCGCCAAGTACTTCTCGCACCTGGCGCATGACATCGCGGCTGTTGGCTCCGACAAAACGCCTAACGCTCATGCATCACCTGTTACCTATGTACGAAAGACGGATAGCCATCACGAGTGACATCAACGCCCGCCCACCAGCGTGGCGACTCGCAGCGTGCGATCATCGGGAATTTCTGCCTGCGACATGACCACCAGGTGCCGCATGCGACGGCGCAGAAAACGCGAGAGCACGGCACGCAGCGAGTGCTGTACCACCAGCACCGGGGCTTCACCACTGCCTTCATGACGCTCCAACGCTTGCTGTGCCTGATTCATGAGCGTATCCGCGAGTCCGGGCTCCATGGCGCCGTTGCCATTCATGGCCTGCAGCAGCACTTGCTCTAGTTGCGCATCCAGGCCCATGACATTCAGCGTCTCTTGCCCAGCGAACCACTGCTGGGTAATCGCGCGCCCCAGCGCAATCCGTACCAGCGCCGTCAGCTCGTTGGGATCCTTTTGCTGGCCTGCATGTTCGGCCAGGGTATCCAGCACGCTGCGCATATCACGAATCGACACATCCTCATCCAGCAGGTTCTGCAAGATACGCTGAAGCACCGTCAACGAGATGGATTTGGGCACCACTTCTTCGACCAGTGACTTTTGATCGTCGCCCAGCTTGTCGAGCAGTTTCTGCACTTCCTGGCGCCCCAGCATCTCGGGGGAGTGGCGGTGCAGCAGGTGGTTGAGGTGGGTAGCAATGACCGTGCTGGCATCCACGACCGTATAACCATACACCTGTGCGTGTTCACGTTGATTGGCGTCGATCCAGACCGCAGGCAAGCCAAAGGCCGGGTCCTGCGTCGGCGTGCCTTGCAGCTCGCCCGATACCTGGCCTGGGTCAATGGCCAACCACTTGCCTGGCTGTGCCTCGGCACGCCCGATCTCGGCGCCTTTCATGGAAAGCACATAGGTATTCGGCGGTAGCTCCAGGTTGTCGCGGATATGCACCACGGGCGGCAGAAAGCCCACTTCCTGGGCGAATTTCTTGCGCACGCTCTTGATGCGCCCCAGCAGCTCGCCTTTCTGGCGCGAGTCCACCAGGGGAATCAAGCGGTGCCCAACCTCGAGTCCCAGCGTATCGACGAGCTGGACATCCTCCCAGCTCGCCTCAGGGGTCTCCTGCAGCATGGGTGGCGGGGCAGCGGTCAGCTCTTGATTGACCAACGTCTGGTTCTTGCGGCGAATCAGGTACCAGGCCAGACCGGCCAACAGGCTGGTGAACAGCAGAAATACAAAGTTGGGCATGCCTGGCACAAGGCCCAATAGCCCCATCACCATGGCCGCCAGAATCATGACTTGCGGGTTCACGAACAGCTGGCTGATCATCTGCTGACCAACGTCCTGTTCGGTATTCACCCGAGACACGGTCACGCCCGCCGCCGTGGAGATCACCAGCGCAGGAATCTGGGCGACCAGACCGTCCCCAATGGTCAACAGCGTGTAGGTGCGCGCCGCATCGGCAAAGCCCATGTCGTGCTGCATCATGCCAATCAGCAGTCCACCGATGATGTTGACCACCATGATGACCAGACCGGCCACTGCATCGCCACGCACGAACTTGCTGGCACCATCCATGGAGCCGTAAAAATCGGCTTCCTGTGCCACTTCTGCGCGACGTTTCTTGGCCTCGTCTTCGCCAATCAGGCCTGCGTTCAAGTCCGCATCGATGGCCATCTGCTTGCCCGGCATGGCGTCGAGCACAAAGCGCGCCCCCACTTCGGCAATACGGCCCGCACCTTTGGTGATGACCATGAAGTTGATGATCACGAGAATCAGGAAAACCACCAGGCCAACGGCAAAATTGCCCCCCACCAGGAAAGTGCCAAACGCTTCGATGACCTTGCCTGCCGAATCGCCCCCCTGGTGCCCTTCCATCAACACTACGCGCGTAGAGGCAACGTTGAGCGAAAGGCGCAGCAGCGTGGTGAACAGCAGCACGGCAGGAAATGCGGCAAAATCCAGCGGTCGCTCGGCAAACATGCTGACCAGCAGCACCATGATGGCCAAGGCAATATTGAAGGTGAAGAGCAGATCGAGCGCGAACGGTGGCAAGGGCAGGATCATCATGCCCAGGATCATCAGGATCAGCAGCGGTCCGGCCAGCAGTTTCATGCTGACATCGTTGGACCAGTTACGCTGATTGAGTAGCTGACTCAAACTTTTCATGGCTGCGCCTCATTGCCATCGGCACGACGGCCGGGCGTATCCATTTCCGGTGGGACCGGCAGATTATCGGGGGTGGGGGGCACCTCGCCTCCTTGTTGTGCTACGTGCTTGAGACGGTAGGCCCAGGCCATGACTTCGGCCACTGCGGTATACAGTTCGGCCGGCACTTCCGCCTCCAGATCCACATGATGATACAGGGCACGCGCCAGCGGCGCTGCCTCCAATCGCGGCACGCCAGCCTCGGCGCCGATCTCACGGATTTTGGCAGCCACGGCATCGGCACCCTTGGCCACTAGCCTGGGCGCGCCCATTTTCCCTTCCTGATACCTCAAGGCCACGGCGTAGTGGGTCGGGTTGGTGATGATCACGTCCGCTTCGGGCACCTTGCTCATCATGCGCCCACGCGCCATGGCCTGCTGCTGTTGACGAATGCGCCCTTTGACGTGGGGGTCGCCTTCCGAGTCCTTGTGCTCTCGCTTGACCTCTTCCTTGGTCATCCTGAGCTGCTTGGCGTTGTTCCATAGCTGGAAGGGGACATCGATCAGGATGACCACGATCAGGGAAAGCACGATCAGGCCGGCCGCCAGGGCCGCCATATTGAGTGCCGTGACCAGGGCTTGCTGAACCGGCTGATCCATCAGCCCCAGATATCTGCCAATATTAAAATATAAAAAGCTGAACGCAACGCTGCCCACCAGGATGGACTTGGCGATCGCCTTGGCAAGCTCGCTCAACGACTGCATCGAAAACAGGCGCTTGATGCCTTTGACAGGATTCAGCTTGGAGAATTTTGGTTGCAGTGATTTGGATGAAATCAACCAACCTCCCAGCAGCGCGGGTGCCATCAACGCAATCACCGTCAACAGCAGAAAGAGGGGAAGCATCGCGAAGAGCGTCCGCTGGCCCAGGTCCAGCGCGTTGACCAGCATGGGGGTGGTTTCCATGGCCTGACGACGCTCGAACAGAAACGCCTGTTCCATCACGGTACCCAACTGATCATAGAGCATCTGCCCCATGCTCCAGAGACCAATCACTCCTCCCAACAACATCATGAAGGTCGTCAGCTCTCGAGACCGCGGCACCTGCCCTTCTTCACGGGCCTTGTCCCGTCGTCGGGGCGTCGCCTCTTCGGTCTTTTCCTGATCGCTGTCGTTATCTGCCATGCGGTCATCCGGCTGACGAGGGGACGATGAATCAAACTACGCCATACTATGCACTCAGCCGCCCCAAAGGACGGCTGAGCAGGTAGCTATTGTGCCAGATGCGACCACTTACAATGTGTCAATAACCCAGCATTAAAAGCCTAATTCATCCAATAAGTCGTCTACCTGATCCTGGCCGGTCACGATGTCAGGCGCGTTTTCTTTTACCTGAGGACCGTTCAGCAGATCTTCATTGCGCCGCGCATTCTCGTTTTTCCACTGATCGTTCGCCTTGCGCTGCATGGTTTCACGGGCTTCGGCACCCGGGACGTTGTCGATCAGCACCTGCACCAGCTGATGCTCGATCTCACGGATCACGTCCATCATCTTCTTGATGACCTGCCCCGTCAGATCCTGAAAGTCCTGTGCCATCATGATATCCAGCAGCTCTTTATTGGTCGCTGCGGTGATCTCGGGCACATCACTCAGGTAAGTTCGCGTCTCTTTGACCAACGACTTGGCATCATCCAGCTCCTTGGGTGCCTCGAACCACTCGGCCCAACGCTTGTCCAGGGCTTCGGCACGCTCGGAGAGCTGATCTTGCAACGGCTGAGCACGATCAATGGCGTTCAGCGCCTTGTCTGCCGCCTGCTCGGTCATGGTGGCCACGTAGTGCAGACGGTCACGAGCGTCAGGAATCGCCTCCGCAGCCTTCTCGATCTCCTTGTCCAACCCCAGTTCGCGCATGTTGTCGCGCAGCATGCGGGTGAGCTTGCCAATTCGAACAATCAGGTCTTCAGCAGCCTCTTCAGAGAGTTGGGCAGAACCGCCCTGCTCATTCTGACTCATTATGTTGTCTCCTCGTTGACCGAGCACCAAAGCCCGGCTGCGTCATTTACCCATCTTCTCGAAGATTTTATTCAGCTTCTCTTCCAGAGTGGCCGCAGTAAACGGCTTGACGACGTAACCATTGGCACCCGCTTGAGCGGCAGCGATGATGTTCTCTTTTTTGGCTTCGGCCGTCACCATCAGTACCGGCAGGTCTTTCAACGCTTCATCCTGACGGATCTCTTTGAGCATCTCCAGGCCATCGAGGTTGGGCATGTTCCAGTCGGACACCACGAACTCGAAATTGCCTGCACGCAGCTTGTTGAGCGCGTCCTGGCCATCTTCGGCTTCATCGACGTTGGTAAAGCCCAGCTCTTTCAGCAGGCTACGTACGATACGACGCATCGTGGGGAAATCGTCTACCACCAGGAAGCTCATGTTCTTATCGGCCATTGGTCATCCTCTCACATCACAATATTTACAGGGGGACTGCTGATTCAGTCAGGGTTAAAACTCTTCCCACTCATCGTGGTGCTGTTGAGCAGCAACACGACGAGCTGGCGGGTTGGCGGCTGCCTTGGGCAGCGCCGACGTTGCCACGGACGCTGGCGCGTGAGTGCGCTCAGCCCGCGCATTGAGCACCTGAAAGACCGCAACGGCCTCTTCAAGGCGATTGGCCTGCTCTTCCAGCGAGGCTGCCGCTGCAGACGCCTGCTGAACGAGCGCGGCATTTTGTTGAGTCACTTGGTCCATCTGGCCAACGGCCTGGCTGACCTGCTCGATGCCATCACTCTGCTCTTGCGAGGCCGCCGATATCTCATCCATGATATCCGTGACACGCCGCACTGCCGTGACTACTTCCGTCATGGTCTGCCCTGCCTGCTCGACCAGCGAGGAGCCTTGCTGAATCTGGCTGACCGAGGCCTCGATGAGGGACTTGATCTCCTTGGCGGCGTCCGCACTGCGGCTGGCCAGGTTACGTACTTCGCCAGCCACCACCGCGAAACCACGCCCCTGCTCGCCCGCCCGCGCTGCTTCCACGGAAGCGTTCAACGCCAATATGTTGGTCTGGAAAGCAATCGAGTCGATCACACTGGTAATATCAGCCACTTTTTGCGAGCTGGTCGAAATACCGTGCATGGTTTGTACCACTTGTTCGACGACTTGCCCTCCCTGCTCGGCGGTAGTGGATGCATCTGCTGCCAACGTGCTTGCCTGGCGAGCATTGTCGGCATTCTGCTTCACGGTGGCCGTCATCTGTTCCATGCTGGCCGCAGTTTGCTCGATGGAGGCGGCCTGCTGCTCGGTGCGGGAGGACAGGTCTGCGTTGCCGCTGGCAATTTCTCGAGTGCCGTGATGGATTGCCTGACTGCCCTCGCGCACCCTCGACACGGTGGCACTCAAGTTCTGCTGCATGGTGGCCATGGCAGCGAACAGTCGACCTATCTCGTTCTTGCCCGCCTGGGGGAGCGGCTGGGTCAAATCGGCTTCGGCAATGCGTCCAAGGCGCGCAGCGGCATCGCCCAGCGGCCTGATCACCGTACGACGCAGGCCGAGGTAGATGGCCAGTGTGACCAGCAGCGCGAGTCCAACGGCAGCGATACTGATCGTGGTAAAGAGACTGCCTTGCGCCTGAGCGTCTTCACGTACGGTGCCCACGCGGCCAAAAGCATACTCGGTAAACGCCGTGGTATTGGCAGCCAATTCGCCCAAGGGCTCGATCAGCTCGCCACGCAAGCGGTTGAAGGTATTGATGTCCATGGTGTCGAAGCTGGCATGCTGCTCCTTGACCAACGCCAATACCCGCATGAAGCTTTCATCCACTGCGCCCCCTAGCAACTCACCCTCTGGCGTGCGCGGTGTGGCCATGAAGTTCGTATAACGACGCTCGGCACGCTCCAGTCGGTTGGCAGCGATATCTACCTGCTCATTGGATTGACGGGTCTGCCCCACCATCAGCAGATTCGACGCCGTTTCCAGCGCCAGCATGGCCTGGTTGAGCAGCGAGTCAGCGCGATTCAGCTCATTGAGCTGCTGATTGCCGATGCGATCCAACGTGGCCAGGTTGCTCTGAGCATTGCGATCCGACGCAATGCTCAGACCGGCGATCAGCAGAATCAACGCCACAAAGCAGACCAACGCAAAAATAACGGCAAGATGAATACTAAGATTGCGCAACAAACGTGTCATTGTTATGAATTCCCTTGGCTCGTGTGTCTTGTCTCTGGGGCCCTAGACGCGCTGAGCGCGTCCTGAGGCAGCTACCAGCGCCATCATTTTCGATGGAATTTCGTCCAGCGGCAGCACTTCCACTGCGCCGCCCACGGCAATGGCCTCCCGAGGCATGCCGAACACCACGCAGGTCTCTTCGTTCTGGGCAATGGTCGGGGCCCCTGCCTGACGCATTTCCAGAAGCCCGGCAGCTCCGTCCTTGCCCATGCCGGTCAGAATCACGCCGACCGCGTTTTTCCCTGCATGCTTGGCTGCGGAGTGGAACAAGACATCGACCGACGGGCGATGACGGTTCACCGGCGGGCCATCATTGAGCCGCGCCACATAGTTGGCGCCGCTGCGTACCAACTCCAGATGCTGGTCACCAGGGGCGATATAGGCATGGCCTGGCAGCACGCGCTCACCATCGGTGGCTTCCTTGACAGTGATACGACACAGCCTGTCCAACCGCTCGGCAAACGAGCGAGTGAAACCGCCGGGCATGTGCTGAGTGATCAGAATCGCAGGCGCGTTGGCTGGCAACGGCTCCAGCACGGCGCGAATCGCTTCGGTGCCCCCCGTCGACGCGCCAATGATGATCAGTTTTTCACTGGAGATCATCGGCGCCTTGAGCTGGCTGGGAGGGGGGGTGTTCTTGTTACGCGCCTGGCGCGGACGAGAGCGTGCCGCCGCGCGCAATTTTTCAGCGATTTCGTTGGCGTACTCCATCATGCCACTACGAATGCCCAGGCTCGGCTTGGCCACGAAGTCCAGCGCGCCCAGCTCCAGTGCCCGCAAGGTGATCTCGGAACCGCTTTGCGTCAATGAGGAAACCATCAGCACCGGCATGGGGCGCAAACGCATCAGCCGCTCGAGAAAATCCAGGCCGTCCATGCGCGGCATCTCGACATCCAGCGTCAAGACATCCGGATTGTGCTGTTTGATAAGGTCACGGGCCGCAATGGGGTCGGGGGCCACCGCGACCACTTCCATATCAGGCTGCGAGTTGATGATTTCGGTCAACAGGTCACGAATCAGCGCCGAGTCATCGACGCACAACACTCTGATCTTGGCTGCGCTCAAAGCACGCCTCCTTTAACAGTCGCCATTTCGGCATTACTCCTGTGGGCCGTGGCCTCATCAGCAGCGTCACACACAACGATCATCGATTGGCAAGGGTGTAGACGGTTTGTCCACGAAGCTTGAAAGCATCACTGATGTAAGAGAAGTTTTCCGAGTGTCCAGCAAAGAGCAGGCCATCGGGCTTCATCAGTGGTGCAAACCGCTTGAGTATTTTCGCTTGTGTATCTTTATCGAAATAAATCATGATATTACGACAAAAAATGGCATCAAAGGGGCCTTTGACAGGCCACTGTGGCGCCAGCAGGTTGAGCGGCATGAACTCTACCAGCGCAGACACTTCTGGCCGTACCCGCGCCAGCCCGATGTGGTTACCCGTGCCTTTCTGGAAAAATCGCTTCACGCGTGCTTCATCCAGCTTGCGTACCTGCTCCTGGGGATAAATACCGCGGCGCGCTTTGGCCAAGGCATCGGTGTCGATATCGGTGGCAATCACTTTGGCCTGTGACGCGCGGGCTCCCAGACTCTCCAGCAGCGTCATCGCAATCGAGTAGGGTTCTTCCCCCGTCGATGCTGCTGAGCACCAGATAGTGACCGGCTCCTGCTTGTGCTTGATATGCTCTGCCAAAAGCGGAAAGTGGTGCGACTCTCGGAAAAAAGCCGTGAGGTTGGTGGTCAGCGCATTGGTGAACGCCTCCCACTCCTTGGCATCGGGTTGCCGCTCCAGCCGCGAAAGGTAGTCGGTAAAACGCGTCATGCTATGGTGCCGCAGCCGCTTGGCCAAGCGGCTATACACCATTTCGCGTTTGTGCTCTGCCAGCACGATTCCAGCACGCTGATAAATCAGTTCACGGATGCGTGTGAAATCCGCATCCGTGAGCACCAGATCACGTTCAATCTGTCCGCTGGTTGCCCACTGTCCAGCGTCGACTCCCCGTTCGCGTTGGTCTGTCAAAATGTTTCCCACTCCTCTGCAGAAGCCATTGGCCGTTTCTTGACCGGCACAGGCGGTGTGGCGCTGCGAGGTTGCGCAGTCACCTTCGGCAGCGCGGCTGCCTGCGGCTGCTCACGTTGCGGCGGCACCTGGCGATGGCCTGACAAGCGAAAGGCCTCGACCGATAACGCAAGAAGCTCGGCCTGCTGCTCCAGGGCCAGCGCTGCTTGTGCCGTTTCCTGAACACGCAGAGCGTTCTGCTGTGTCGCTTGATCCATTTCGGCCACCGCCTGATTGACCTCGGCGATACCGCTGCTCTGTTCTTGGGAGGCTGCCGAAATGTCGTGCATGATTTGCGTGACGCTACGGGCAGCCTCAGCCACTTCGCTAATCGCGACTTCGGCCCTTTCAACCAGGCCCGCCCCTTCGCCCACTTGCTGACTCGAGTCATCAATCAGGCCGCGAATTTCCTGAGCCGCATCGGAACTACGTCCCGCCAGCTTGCGTACCTCTTCGGCCACGACGGCAAACCCACGCCCATGCTCTCCCGCTCGTGCGGCTTCGACTGACGCATTGAGGGCCAGAATGTTGGTCTGGAAGGCAATGGAGTCAATGACGTTGATGATGTCGGTCATCTTCTGCGAACTTTGCGTGATTCGCTGCATGTTATCGACCAACTGCGTCATCAACTCACCCGTTTGTGACACCCTTGTTGCATTATTATCGGCCAGACGTCGTGCTTCTTGAGCGTTATCACTGTTTTGACGAACGGTAGTGGTCATTTCCTCCATGCTGGACGCCGTCTGTTGCAGCGATGCCGCCTGCTGCTCAGTACGTGATGAAAGCGCCTCGTTACCGCTGGCAATATCCTTGGCCGCTGGCGTGACGACATCGATGCCTGTCTTGACCTCGCCAATGATGCTGCTCAAGCTTTTACGCATGGTGTCGAGGGCATCCATGAGCTGGCCTATTTCATCACGCCGTCTGGGTGGTACTCTGGCGGCAAGATTGCCGCCGGCAATCTGCAAGGTAAACCGCGAGGCTTGCTTCAGCGGTCGTGTAATGGAGCGCAGCGTCAGCAGGCTGATCACGATCAACAGCGCCAAGCCGGTGGCTAGCACACCGACCTGAGCGCTCAGCATGACGGTTTGTCCCCGCTCGGCCTCGGAGGCCATCACTTCCGCGGTTGCCTGCTTTTGGGCAATCAGTTCATTGACCAGGGAAGAGAGCGCCCGGCCATCCTCGTTCATGACACGGATCACGGCGTCCAGGCCGGTAAATGCCTGGTAGGTCTCTTCCGCTTGGAGCACACCCACTGCCTGGCGCATGCCATTATCCAGAAAGGCCTGCAGCTGTTCATCGAACTGGCTGGCCAGTGGCGTGGCATTCACCTCACGGCTGTAATAGGCCTGCCACACATCCGCCACCTGGGCAGCACTGGCGGCCACGGTATCCCCCATGTCGAAACGCTGAGTGATGAGCTGCATACGCTCGGGTTCGATCATCGACTGGCGCGTCTGAGCGATGGTCTGATCGATCTGTTGCAGCCGAATGACGTCACGCAGGCCGTCGTTGTTCAGGCCCTCCAGGCGCTCACCCGCCACGTTCAAACCGTATAGCCCCAATCCACCGCTGGCGACCAGCAGGAGAGCCGCAATGCACACCATTCCTATCAGCTTGGCGCGAATGGTATCCAGACGCATACGTCTGACTCTGGCAACGAGCCCACGCTGGCGAACACGCCCTTTATCCAGATACAGGCGCTTGTTGCGCCCTTCACGAATATCGCTGTAGTGCTGCTCCGCTTGCTGAATGGCTTCGCGCGTCGCCTGCACACGCACGGAGGTATAACCCACCATCTGATCGTTTTCCACGATCGGCGTGACGCTGGCATCGACCCAATAATGGTCGCCACTCTTGCAGCGGTTCTTGACCAGCCCCCGCCAAGTATCGCCACGTTTCAGCGTACTCCACAGATTCTCGAAGGCGGCCGCGGGCATGTCGGGGTGGCGAATCAGGTTGTGAGGAGCACCTATCAACTCATCATGGCGATAGCCACTGATCTCGATAAAAGCCGGATTGGCGTAGGTGATACACCCCTTGAGATCCGTACGAGAAACGAGAAAGTCATCTTGGTTCAGAGCGACTTCGCGCTGGGTAATGGGCTGGTTGTTACGCATCTTGCTGCCTTATTGTTAATTTTATGCGCTTGGCGCTGGTTCAGGGCGTTATCGGTATTTAAAACGTTTCCCACTCTTCTTCTGACGCTTTTTTGGTCAGCGTTGGCGGCGGGGTAGCAGGCCGTTTCATCGGTGGGGAATGCGTAGGGGCGGAAGGGACGGCTACCGCCCCTCCTGCCACACGAAAGCGCTCCACCGCTTCACGCAGACGGGCTGCCTCGCTTTCCAATTCGTTGGCACTGCGGGCGGCTTGCTGCACCAGCTGAGCATTTTGCTGAACGACTTGATCCATCTGGGCAACCGCCTGGTTCACTTGCCCGATGCCGTTGCTTTGCTCTTCGGAAGCCGCCGCAATGTCATCCATGATGTCACTGACCCGCTGTACGGCAGTGACCAGGTCTTGCATGGTCTGCCCAGCCTGGTTGACGCGCTGGGTACCCGCATCCACCTTGCCCAGGGACGTGTCGATCAGCGTGCGGATCTCTTTGGCTGCGTTGGCACTGCGGCTGGCCAGGCTACGCACCTCCTGAGCCACGACGGCAAACCCCTTGCCGTGTTCACCCGCACGGGCCGCCTCTACCGACGCATTCAACGCAAGAATATTGGTCTGGAAAGCAATGTTATCGATAACGGTAATGATATCCGCCACTTGGTGAGAGCTGGCACTGATATCCTGCATGGTCTCGACGATTTGCCCTACTTCTTCACCGCTGCGCCGAGCGGTCAGGGTCGCATCGCCCGCCAACTGGCTCGCCTGGCGAGCGTTGTCGGCATTATGGCTGACGGTAGAGGCGAGCTGTTCCATGCTGGAGGCGGTCTCTTCGAGCGAAGAAGCCTGCTGTTCCGTGCGCGACGAGAGGTCGTTATTGCCGTTGGCAATGTGCTGGGAGCGTTCGAAGATCGTGGTTCCACTGCGCCGAACGATCCCCACCGTATCCGAAAGCGCAGCCTGCATGTGCGCCATGGCACTGTAGAGCTTGCCAATTTCACTTTTGCCGGGCGAGCTGATCTGCTGGTTCAGATCACCCTGAGCCATGCGTTCGAAATAACCCACCAACCGATCCAGCGGGCGCAACACGTTGACCGTGACGCCCCATACCACGATCACGACAGTGACGATGGTCATCAGCACGATAGCGATCAGCGCCCAACGGATGCGCTCGGCAAAAGCAGTGAATGCCTGCTGCTGGGCTTGGGCATCTGCCGTGGCCTGCACCAGCGTGGCGCCATGATGAAGCGCGTAAAGGCCGATACCACAGGCAATCACTACCAGGAGTGAAAAGGTGGCCAGCACCAGCCCCCAACTAAGACGCACCGTCATGTTACTCATCAGTTGACGCACTAGCTGTGTCACACGCATTACTCCAAACGCAACCGTACTGACTAGCGCTGTCCTTAGCACCAAGGCGGATTAAGTGGACCAGAATGGGCACGTTCCTTGTGCCCATGGCAGGTATCAGTGATGACTCGTGCTGTCCACCAGCGCCATCTCTTCACTGGTCAACAGCTTATCGATATCGACCAGCACCAGCATACGGTCATCCAGACTGCCCAGGCCGCTCAGGAAGTCGGAGGAGAGCGTGACACCGAACTCAGGTGCGGGTTTGATCTGATCAGGCACGAGCGTCATCACATCGGAAACACCGTCTACCACAATACCAACAATACGATCGGCAACATTGACCACGATCACGACTGTTTGACCACCGTACTCGACATTCTCGAGGTGGAACTTGATGCGCAGGTCCACGATCGGCACGATCACCCCACGCAGATTCGTGACACCCTTGATGAAATCAGGCGCATTCGCGATGCGGGTGACGTTTTCATAACCACGAATCTCCTGAACCTTCAGGATATCGATGGCGTACTCTTCATCCCCGAGGGAAAACACCAGGAATTCGCGGTTTTCTGCTTCGGCAGCGGCTAACACTGCTTCGTTGGATGAATGACTCATGACGGCTCAGCCTCTTTGTAATAAGAGAGATGGGGTTGATTAGCGATTTTCCCTGCTTCTTTTTTCACCCGGCTCAAACGGTGCAAGCCGGTAATATCGAGAATCAGCGCAACGCTACCGTCCCCCAGGATGGTAGCGGCCGATACGCCCGGCACTTTGCGATAATTGTCTTCAAGATTCTTGACGACGACCTGCTGCTGACCGATCAGTTCGTCTACCAGCATGGCATAGCGACGCCCCTCCCCTTGCACGATGACCGCAATGCTTTGGGTGGGGTCGGTAATGGCATTTTCGACATCCAGTACTTCATGAATGGCGATGACCGGCAGATACTCGTCGCGCACCTTGAGTACCACGTCATCTCCCGCCATGGCGTACATATCCCCTTTGGCAGGCTGTAGCGACTCCAGCACGGTAGACAACGGCAGGATGAACGTCTCGTTGCCCACTTTGATGGACATGCCATCCAGGATGGCGAGCGTCAGCGGCAACACGATGCGGGTATTGGTACCCTCGCCTTTTTTCGACTGGATTTCGACACGCCCACCCATCCCCTGGATGTTACGCTTCACCACGTCCATGCCAACGCCACGCCCAGAGACATCGGTCACTTCCTTGGCAGTGGAGAAGCCGGGGGCGAAGATGAGCTGAAACACCTCTTCATCGGACATCGTGTCGGACACGTTGAGGCCATTTTCACGCGCCTTGGCCAACAGCCGATCACGGTCCATGCCGGCCCCGTCATCGCGGACTTCGATCAGAATGTTGCCGCCCTGGTGGCGTGCCGAGAGCACCAGCTTGCCCACACGCGGCTTGCCCAGGGACTCACGCACTTCCGGCATTTCCACGCCATGATCCAGACTGTTGCGTACCAGGTGTGTCAGCGGGTCGGTGATGCGTTCTACCAGGCTCTTGTCCAGCTCGGTGGACTTGCCTTCGGTGATAAGCTCGATCTCTTTGCCCAGCTTGCTGGCCGTATCACGCACAACCCTTGGGAAGCGGCTGAATACGAACTCCATGGGAATCATGCGGATCGACATGACGGCTTCCTGGAGGTCACGGGCATTACGCTGCAGCAGGCTCATGCCATTTTGCAGGGAGCTGTTGCTGACCGATTGGCCTTCGAGGTCGCTCACCGTCTGATCGAGCATCGATTGAGTGATGATCAGCTCGCCCACGAGGTTGATGATCTGATCCACCTTGTCGACCGACACGCGGATCGACGAGGTTTCGGCAGCTGCCTTTTTGGGCGCCTGATCGGCAGGTTTCTTGGTCGCTGCCTTGGCAGCCGCTGGCTTGGCGGGCGCAGGCGCCTTGGTGACGGTAGCGCTGTCCTGCTGAGCGGGCTCGGCCACAGGTGCTGGCGGTTCACCGGCAGCCGCAGGAGCACTGGCAGCCAATGCCGTGATGTCGATCTGATCCGACTCGATGATAAAGCACATCACGGCCTCGATGTCGTCGGCGCTGACGCCTCCCGACAGGATGACTTCGTAGCGCTTCTCATCACCCGACTGTGACTCGACATCGCCCAACTGCTCCAACTCTTCTACCAGCAGCAGACGATCTTTTTCGCTCACATTGAGCAGCGCCACCTTGAGACGGTGCTCCCCTTCCTGACCGCTTTCTGTCTCACTAGAGGAAGACGCGCCGGCCGCTTTGACAGGCGCTTCTTCTACCTTGGGTGCGGCTGGCGCATCCAGAGTCTTGCCAATCTCTTCCAAAGCGATCTGCTGGAGCGTCTCGCATATCCGCTCGTAGGCTTCCTGATTCGGCTCTTCCTCATTGCGGTAGGCATTGAGTTGCTCATGCATGATGTCTTTGGCCTCCAGGAAGGTATCGACGAGGTCAGCGCGCAGTGCTAGCTCTCCCTTGCGCGCATGATCCAGCAGGTTTTCGAAGATATGCGTGGTTTTTTGCAACACGCTGAAGCCAAAGGTCCCCGCCCCACCTTTGATGGAGTGGGCCGCGCGGAAAATAGCGTTTAGCTGTTCGCTATCCGGATTATCGACATCCAGTTCCAACAAGTGCTGCTCCATATCCGCCAGCAGCTCCTCGGCCTCTTCAAAGAAGGTGTCAAAAAAATCCGCTATGTCCATGCACCGCTCCACTTGAACGTCATCATTATGTGGCAAGCCAGGCTCATTGGTTGTCGCTGGCTTGCGGTATGTTTTGTGGCAAAAGGTCTTCTTCGGGCACGCTCTCTGCCGGCTCTGCTGGCTGCGGTGAGCTGGGCGTCAAAATTCCCGGGTTCCGTATGGCTTCGGCGATTTCTGGCAGCAAAACCACGAGCTCGATACGTCGATTGATGGGATCCGTCGGCGTCGTGTCCGAGAGTAGTACACGGTCGGCGAAGCCCGATACTCGCAGTAGCTGATCAGGGTCAAGTCCGCCCGCCACCAGCTCACGACGCGATGCATTGGCTCGATCGTTGGAGAGTTCCCAGTTGCTGTAACCGCGGTACCCACCTGCATACGGCACGCTGTCCGTATGACCGCTGATGCTCAGGTCATTCGGCAGGTCATTCAGCAGCGGAGCCATGGTGCGCAGCAGGCTGCGCATGTAAGGCGCTACCTGATCGCTGCCCAGCTCGAACATGGGCCGCTGCTCGGTATCCAGAAGCTGAATTCGCAGTCCTTCACGCGTCAGATCGAAACGCATCTGGTTACGCAGCTCACGCAGCTCGGGATCACGCTCGATAGCCCGCTCTATACGCGTCTGCAAATCTTCGAAGAAACGCCGCTCTTGAGCACTCGGCCGCGTGTGCTGCAAAACATCAATCCGTGCACGCTCGCCGTCGCTGTGCGTAGGGTCAGGGCCACCGCCAGGAATGACACGGGTACTGCCGGAACGATCGCCGCCAGTAATCGCCGTGACCAGCGGCGTGCTGAAATACTCGGCCACTCCCCTGCGGGTCTCTTCACTGGAAACGCTGAGAATCCACATGACGAGGAACAGCGCCATCAATGCCGTCATGAAATCTGCCAGCGCGATTTTCCATGCCCCCCCATGGTGGGCATGAACCACCTTTTTGCGCCGGATGACGATCGGGCGCTTATCCCCCCCCTTACTCATGCATTACCGCCCTTTTTGGCATCGCGTACGTACTCCTCCAGTTCAGAGAAGCTCGGGCGTTCAGTACTGTGCAGCGCCTTGCGTCCAAACTCGACCGCCAACTGCGGGGCATAGCCGTGCAAGCTGGCCAGCAGCGTCACGCGAATGCACTGAAGCATTTTTTCGGCTTCCTTGGCTTGGCGGTCGGCATAGCTGGCAATCGGGCTGATGAAGCCATAGCCCATCAAAATACCGAGGAAGGTACCCACCAACGCCATGGCGATCATTTGCCCCATCTGTTCTGCCGTAGCGTCCGCATAGGTCAAGGCTTTGATAACCCCCATGACCGCCGCCACGATACCGAAGGCGGGCATGGCATCCCCCACTTTGGCAATCGCGTCGATGGGAATGTGAGCCTCTTGCTCGAAAACTTCTATTTCGTGGAGCATCAGCTCGTCGATTTCCATGGGCTCCATACCGCCGCTGACCATCAAGCGCAGGTAATCCGTCAGGAAGTCCATGATATGAGAGTCGGCCAGAACGTCGGGATGCTCTTGAAATAGCGGGCTCTCCTTGGGATTGTCTATATCGCGCTCGATCCCGAGCATGCCCTCTCGGCGAACCTTGGAAAGAATCTTGTACTGCAAGGCCATGAGATCCATGTACAGCGCCTTGTTGTACTTCTTGGTTCGCTTGAGCCGGGGCAGGATCTTGAACGTGGCCTTGATCGCCTTGCCATTGTTGGCAGCCAGGAAAGCCCCAACGCCAGCGCCACCGATGATCAGCAGCTCCAGGGGCTGATAGAGCGGCCCCAGGCTACCACCAGCCATCACATAGCCGCCAAAGACGCAGAACAAGACGACGACATAACCTAGGAGAATCAGCACAAGCAGTTTCCTTGCGATATGAGTGGTTTATCAACAGCGCCGCACACAATGCCTTACCGACAGTCGCAAACGGCCCCATCTAGGGTGAAGCTTATATCTATCATACTCAGGTGACAGCACGGTTTAATGAGAAAGCATCAACGACTTTTGCCGCTATCTATGCGTTAAAGCGCAGTTTATTGCTTTTATGGTCTGCCGCCAGAGGTTTGACAATTTTATACGTTCAACGCGCGGACTTACGCGTCTTGCCTGCCCGAGAGGGGGGCTGACAGATACCGCAGACATAATCATGAATCGGACTATGGGCATGTGCCACGAAGTGGCCCTCACAGCGCGTACACGTGGTCAGCTGCAGCAGGTCGCTTTCAAAAAAGCGCACCAAGGTCCACGCTCTCGTCAGCCCCAGCACCGACTCTGCCCCCTCTAGCGAGACCTGCTCCTCGTACAGCCGATACGCTTTGACGAAAGCGTCGATACGCTCACACTCCGCCCCCTCGAGCAAGCCGAGATAAATGTTGTAAAACAGTGACGAATGCACGTTAGGCAGCCAAGTCACGAACCAGTCGGCCGAAAAAGGCAGCATGCCTTTAGGCGGAGACATTCCGCGCACTTCTTTATAGAGCTTGATCAGTCGGGTGCGACTCAACTCCGTTTCCGTCTCCAATACCTGCAGACGCGCACCCAGCTCGATCAGCTCAATAGCCAATTGCACCTGATGCATTTCATCCACAAGGCTCTTTTGACTCACTTCGACTCTCCTGACGACAGCGAGGAAAGAGGCTCACAGGCAGATAACAGCGACGCATGCAGCCCTGACAAGCCTTGATCTCGTGGATTGTCCAGAATCTGGCGCAGACGCTGACCACTGGAGTGACTGAAACGACAGACCAACTGGTTGCTACGCGCGAGCTTGGTGAGTTGCCAAGCATTCAGCGAGACCAGCAGATCTGCCAGCTCACCGTCAATTTTGAGACGAAACATGGCTGCCTCCCGATCTTCGCTCAACAGACGCTGAGCAAGCAGAAGGTAAGCGAGGTTTATCTCTTGTATTTCATCGAGAAAGCTTGTTTGACTCATAGTGTCCCATCGAACGACCCAGGCGCGCCGTTGTGACCGTTATACTGGCGCCATTGATGACTTTTTCTTTACCTAGCATCATGGTTGCATACAACGATTGCATTGGCTACTTGCGCCTTTCACGCTGATTCAGCTCACCGTCTGACAATTCAAATACCCATACCAATAGCTCCGCCACCACTTGATACAAGCTGGCGGGTATTTCAGCATCCAGCTCCAACTGCATGAGCAACGCGACGAGCTCGGGTGCATCATGGACATAGATGCCCTGGCGCTGGGCTTCGGCCATAATCCTGTCGGCCAGCTCACCGTACCCTTTTGCCACTATTCGCGGCGCCTGTTCACCCTCTTTATAGGCCAGCGCAACGGCCTGTCGCCGACGCTCACTGGACATCATCCACAGCCTCCTCGGATGGAATATAGCGGGCTTTTACCTGCACTTTAGCGAAATCGAGCGCACTCAAACGCTGCTCCAGGCGATCCAGCTCACTATCGAGCCGCTGGTAGGTATCAGGGTTATCAGCCGTCAGATCGATACTGAGCACCTGATGGTGCAGCCATAGCGCAATGCGGAAGGCGCCCAGCCCAGGCACATCGAGCTGCATTTCTGAACGCCACCCTGGCTGGGAATCTTCTGTCTGCGCTTTTTCATCCTGAGGGTCACGACCTGGCAGATTGATCACCAGCGCCATGAAAATGCCGGCCCATACGTCCCCTTCCCAACGTAGCGTAGGCGTGACCAACATTTCCAACTGTTGACGCACTACGCCCTGCAGACTGTCATGCACCACTTCTCTCACACCCCGAGTCGCCATGTCCTGTTCTGCAACCACCGCTGCTGGCTGTACGACGGGAGCATCCCTACGCTCGGCCATGAAGGGCGCGAAGGGCTGATTGGGTGTCACGACAGCAGGCGCCGAGGGCGCTCCCGAGGACGAAGACGCAACGGGGAGAGGCAAAGGCCGCTCCAGCAAAGCATCGCCCCCTTTGACGGGTATCAGGGGAAGATTGGGCAAGATGGTCATGGCGCTGCCCTGAGACGACGCACCCGTGGGGATCCCGGTAGCAACCAGAGGCATCATGGCCGACATGGGCAGGAACGCAGGACGAGGCCCTGGCTGCATCTGTGGCTCACGCAGAAGCTGTTGACGAGGCATGTCGCCCTGAAACCAGCGCTTGAGGTGAGATTCGTAAAATAGCCCGCTATCACGAATACTGCCCTCCAGACGGCTCGCCACCTGTGTCGTCGACAGCGGCTCCTGAGGTGACAATAGCGGGGCAGCCGGCCTGATGACGGCGGGAGGCGCAGGAAACCGTAGCAGCACGTCGGCAATGGTGCGCGCCGCAGGACTGAAATGCGTTTGGGTCGAACTTGGCGTGGCGTTGGGCGTGGCATTCCCGGCAGGAGGCTGTCGAAGCCCTTCTGCCGTGCCAGACAAACGCCGCAGGTCGCCCAGCAGCGGATTGAGAGGCCGCCCATCGAGGCTGGCATCCCCCTGCAAGGCTCTTGGCCCCTCGCCCGGGGAAACTGGCTGGACTGGCGAGTTCAAGGCGCGAAGAGAAGAGGCCTCAGCCTGGCGACCCAGCACCTGATGTAACAGCGTATCAATGAGTGGCGTGATGCCACTCACGAGGCCCCCTCATCCTTGGCGATATCCGCAGCAAAGGCACTGCCACCTTGCTGGGGAGCATAAGCGCGATGCAAGTCTCGCTGACGCTGGGTCACGCTGATCAATTTACCCAGCTCGTCTCGCCTGGCTACGAGACGACGCCGAATTTCCACGTCATGCTCCAGGATATGCTCGAGCAGTTCGGACTTGCGACGCTTGCCATCGTCATCCAGCAAGACCAGGCTGTCCAGTTCGCGCAACTTTTCCACCAACACTACATAGTTGCTGCGTTGCTCTATCAGCTCGGCCCACTGCTCTTTGTCTGCAAGCTCATGCATGTGATTCACGCTCACCAGCAGCCTTGCATAGGCATCGATGAGCGCTTGCTGGGAGTTACCCTGGGCTGCTGTTTCGGAAGCTGTCATGTTGCCTCACGCACTTTGCCGTTGACCAATTTCACGCCATGCAGAGGCAATGTCCTCAAGCAGACGATCCGCCTGATTGAGGCTCTCTTCATCGTTACGCAGATTGGCAGCCAGCAGCAAACGGGCAATGTAGTCATAGAGCGATGCCAATTGCTCGGCAATCTCGCCCCCTTTCTCCTGATCCAGCGCCGCAGCCAAACCGTTATTGACAATATCCAGCGCCTTGGAGATGGATTTGCCCTTCTCTACGGTATTGCCCGCCTGCATATGAATACGCGCCGCACGGATCGCCGCCTGCGCGCCATCGAACAGCATGACGATCAGTTGATGAGGGTCTGCCGACATGACGCCACTTTCAACGCCAACGCGGGCGTAAGCGCTTGCCCCTCGACCGTAGGCCGCACCGCTGCGAGTGTAAGTCATTAGTGGGCTCTCCTTGTAAAGGCAGTAGCCAAAAGGTGGCTATACACTGCTGGATAATTGAGATTCGGCATAATTGCTCGCTATCTGATATATCGGCGCCGCAACAGCGGACTTTAATGAGCACAGGCTTTATTTGCCGTGCGATCGCTACGAATGATCCAGATCAAAAGAACTCAAGTAGAAACCGCCACTTCTCTCATCGGTTTACCAAGCCGCTCCAACACATCTCCGCGCACGACGCCCAGCAGGCTCTCACGCACAGGCGGCTCGGCTTGCTGGGTCAACACCACTTCAAAGGGCGCCCCGTTGTCATCCAGGCGCACGATCCATCCCATCTGCTCACTGGCAAAGTACACGAGCGAGCCAATGGGCAACGTCCTGAAATGCTCGATATAGCGCTTGATCCATCGTGCATCGAACTGATGGGGATGGCTCAGCAAATGCCGATAGATCTGCTGGGCAGTGCGTGCTGGTCGATCCGGCCGATCCCGTCTCATGGCCTCCACCACGTCGACCACGGCGCTCGCCTTGGCCAGCTCGGTAATGTCCTCTCCCGTCAAGCCATCCGGGTAACCGCTACCATCGAGGCGCTCGTTGATTCCACCAATGACCGCCTGCGCCACCGTGGCCGACAACCACTGGCAAGTATTCAAGCGAGCCAGCAACAGCGACACATGCTCGCTCAACACGTGACGATGATTGGGCTCGAAATTGGGCGCCTTGAAAACCACCTGGGGGATCAGGGCTTTGCCGAGGTCATGGACCAGGCCGCTGGCAACGATGGCCTTGCGCACGTCGCGGGGCATATTGCCACCCACCAGGTCGAGCAAATGAATAGCCACAGCGATCCCATGCCGCACCAGCAAGGGCTCCATGGAGAGGCACCGAGATGCGAACAAGAGCGCCTCGCGATCCTCTTCATGAAGCTGCAGGATACGGTCGGCATTACGAGACAGCTGTCGCGAGTCGACATCGTGACCTTGCTGCAGCATCAGCAGCTGAGCGTCCAGATAGGCGGCCACCTTGACCAGACGCCTGGCGGTTGGGGTGGCATATCGGCGAATGTCCCGCCTGCCAACATGCTCGCTGTCAGGTGTGCGCTTGCCGGGCTGCTCGAACAGCGGCGAGGGCTGACGCTCATCCTGGGACCCTTTCTTGTAACGCGAGGCCTCACGCTCGATTTCACAGACGAAGTACCAGATCTGTCGCTCTTGCTCGGAGGTGCAGCCAGCAAAGCGGAACCCCACACGCAGCAGGTGGCGCTCTGCGTCTGTTTTTTGATGACGAGCAACGGCATGCACTTCGAACTGAGTGCCATCCGGAAAGGCAAACACCAAACGCATGGGTTCCGAGGTCTCGGTCAGCACGCCACTCGCTGCCAACGGCAGCTCCAACTGACACCCTTCCTGGGAGAGGTCTCGCAACTCACCCTGCACCCCTTCTTCGCCATCGCCGTAAACGGTCGCCGACACCACCATGCCCATACGCAGCTCAGCACGGTATGACTCACGGCGCTGGAGGACGTCTACCGACTCCGGGTAGTCGCTGCAGCATAAATAGCGCCCACCAGAGCGCCGCGTTTCCGTCAGGACGAGCAGAGGCGTGCGTATCACCTTGCCCTGAGATTGCCCACGCAGAAAGAAGCGCTCGCCCTGCTCCAGGCGATACAGCAGATAGTCGACGGAAGACAAGTCCATCACGAGCGTCTCACCCTCGTGCTGCTCCATCAACACAATGGGCTCGGGACGCGCCTCAGGGGCATCAAGGCAAAGCGACACCCCACCGCTCTCTATCATGGTATTCAGCAGAGAACTGATGGCGGATGGGTTCGAAATACGTTCATACTCATCTTGCTGGACTGCCATGCGTGCCTCGCTTTCACAGCCGTGGTGGTCAGGTGAACCCACCCTTGAAATAAGGGAACTGAGCATAACAGAAGCCCCAATGGCTCCGCATGCCGATTGCTGCGTATCAGACTTTTCTTTTTGTCTATACTGGAAAAGATAAAGTTTGTGAAAATCTCGCCGATAACATTGTTGGAGGCTATCCAACACCTGCATCGGCCTCTAAGTTTACGTTACCCAGCCTTAGACGGCTTTGAAAAGAGGAACGTTGTTTATGGGCCCACTGCCAATCGACCCGATGGCCTCTATTACCAACACTCCCGCACCCCAGGAGCGCGCTCAACGCACACCCCCTGAGGTTGCCTCGCCCTCTCAACCGGAGGAGCGCACGCCATCGGCGTTGAGCGCCACGCGAGATGCCCTTCTGGAACCGATACAACGCATCAATGAAGCGATGAGACCACGCGGACTCGAGTTCGATATCAGCGAGGAGTCTTCGCGCATCATCACCCGCGTCATTGACAGTGAAACCGGCGATGTCATCCGTCAGATTCCTGCCGAGGAAATCATCGTGATGGCCGAACGACTGGAGGAACTTCAAGGGAACTTGATTTCTTTGAATGCATGAGACTGACAGGCTCCATTCGCTGACCAGCCACTTGAGCGGGATGGTCGAGATCCGCGGCATCGAGGCGACGGCCCTGTCTCCACATTTTGCTGCTGCCCAGGGGCCTAGCCTAGTGCCGCGACGCCCGAGCGTCGCGTTCTTCCAGAGCAACCACGTCCTCACACCTGCATGTTCATGACGTCGCGGTAGGCCGTCACCAGGCGATTGCGCACCTGCAGCCCCATCTGAAATGCCACGCTGGCTTTTTGCATGTCCACCATCACATCGTTGAGCTCGATGTTCGGCTCTCCTGCCTGGAAGGCCATGGCTTTGGCATTGGCAGACTGCTGCAAACGATTGATTCTTTGAATAGATGCCTGCAGCTCACTGCCAAATCCCGCCTGCCCTACGACGGTCGAGACCTGCTCGCCACGTACTGGCTGGGCAGCTTGCGCGGCCAGACTATGCATTTGCTGTAACGCAGACTGTATGGAGGGCGAACTCATACCAACTCCTCATATCGCAGAGGTTAAAGTGTTAGCAGGAGCCTACCATCGACACAGCCCTCCTCATACGAACAAATGCGCGTAAAAAGCCAAGCTTTTCGTTCATTTATGGTGGACGCACCTCATCATAATGGCGTTCATCACAATTCCGCCCTTATTGCTTGGCGGATCACCGCGATTGACGGAAATAGCCTATGCCTTCTTTGGTGATGCGCCTGGGCCGACACCCGTTTTGCCAACCCTGTTGGAGGGATGCATGAGCGAAACCGGTGCTACGGCAGGCCGTCAAAACAGCACGACAGCAAGCGCTTCGCAAAGCGGAGTGGCGGCGAACGAATCAGCCTCCCCCTCAACCTTCGAGCGCACCATGAAGCAACTGCGCGGCAATCCGCTCGTGGTTGTTCTGGTGGCTGCAGCGGCCTCCATTGCGGTGGTGGCAGCACTTTTCATGTGGGCCAGCAGCCCAGAGTACCGCGTGCTTTACAGCAACCTGAACGAGGCAGACGGTGGACGGATCATTGCCGAGCTGGACAGCCGTGGCGTTCCCTATCAGTTCAGCCAGGGGGGCCAAGCCTTGCTTGTCCCCAGCGCACAGGTTCACCCTCTCAGGCTCCAGCTAGCCGAGCAAGGGCTTCCCAGAGGCGGCAATCTAGGGCTTGAGCTGATGGACAATCAGGCCTTCGGCATTAGCCAGTTTGCGGAGCAGGTCAACTTTCAGCGCGGCCTGGAAGGCGAACTGGCACGCTCGATTGAATCCTTGGGCCCCGTCGAGCGTGTCCGCGTTCATATTTCGATGGCAAAGCCATCCGTTTTCGTTCGTGACCGTGAACCCGCCAAGGCCTCTGTCGTATTGACGCTGCTGCCTGGACGGGTCCTGGGCGAAGGCCAAGTCAGCGCCATCGTCCATATGGTGTCCAGTAGCGTTCCGGAGCTTTCCACCGAGAACGTGACCGTGGTGGATCAAAACGGTCGTCTGTTGACCGCCAACTCCCAACAAGGCAATGATCTGGACGGCACTCAACTTGCCTACATCACCGAAGTCGAGCGGTCATACCAGCAGCGTATCGAGAACATCCTGCTGCCTATCGTGGGACGCGACAACGTTCGCGCCCAGGTCGCCGCGCAAATCGATTTTTCTCGTCGCGAAGAGACGTCGGAGCGCTATCGCCCCAACCAGACGCCCAACGAATCTGCCGTTCGTAGCCGCCAGCTGAGCCTGTCCTACGATGGCGACGACCCCTTGGCATCAGGCATTCCCGGCGCGCTGAGCAATACGCCACCAGGCGTCGCGCCCTCTCCGATCAACCAGCTCGATGACGACGCCGAGGATACGACAACTGAACCTGGCGCCTTACGCAACTTGCGCCAAGAAGACGTCGTCAACTACGAAGTCGATCGCAGCATCGAGCACATTCAGCATCGCCTGGGGCAGATCGAGCGCTTGACAGCGGCCGTGGTCGTGAACTTCCGTACGGTCATCAATGAAGAGGGAGAAGCCGAACAAGTCGCCCTCAGCGAAGAAGAAGTGGCACAGCTAGAGCGCCTCGTGCAGCAAGCCATGGGCTTCTCTGACCTGCGCGGCGATCAGGTGGAAATTGTCAACACGCCGTTTGCCAGCGATGACGATGGCCGCCTGGAGCCAGTCTGGTGGCAGCAACCTGACACGCTTGCCATGGCGGCAAACCTTGGCCGCTACCTCTTGGTAGCACTGGTTGCCCTTCTGCTCTACTGGCTGATTTTGCGCCCGTTGATCAAGCGCTACACGCAACCGCCCGTGGTGGCAGCTGCCATGCCTGGAGGCATCTTGAACACCAGCATCGGCAGTGAAGATGACGATGAAGAGAGCGTGGGAGACACCGATGAGGATGATACCTACAGCGGCAAACCCAAGCGTCGTCGCAAGACGTCACTTTATGAACACAACCTCAACGACCTGCGGGAAATGGCCCAAGAAGACCCACGCATGGTCGCCATGATTATCCGCAGCTGGATGAACGCCAATGACTAGCACGTTTGCCGAAATGACCGGCGCGCGCAAAAGCGCCATTCTGCTGCTGGCCCTGGATGAGGACAGTGCCGCCGAGGTATTCAAATTCCTCAGCGCCAGCGAAGTGCAGGAAATCAGCACCGAGATGGCGCGACTGCATCAGGTCTCCCATGAAGACATGAAGGCCGTGCTGGAGGCGTTCCACCGAGAAACCGAAGAGTTCGTCGCACTGAATCTGAACTCCAGCGAGCATATCCGCTCCGTCTTGACCAAGGCACTGGGCAGTGAACGCGCCACCAGCCTGATCGAGGATATTCTCGAGTCTACTGGGGAAAACTCTGGTATCGATGCGCTCAACCTCATGGAAGCCTCCATGGTGTCCGAGCTGATTCGTGACGAGCACCCGCAGATCATCGCGACGATTCTGGTGCACCTGGATCGCCATCAGGCGGCCGACATCCTCGAGCTGTTCGAAGAGAAACTGCGTAATGATGTGGTACTGCGGATCGCGACGTTCAGCGGTGTGCAGCCTGCCGCGCTGCAAGAGCTGACCGAAGTGCTCACCAGCATGCTGGACGGCCAGAATCTCAAGCGCAGCAAGATGGGCGGCGTGAGGACCGCTGCCGAGATCCTCAATCTGATGAACTCGGCCCAGGAAGAAGTCGCGATCGAGACAGTGCGTTCTCACAGCGAAGACCTGGCTCAGAAGATCATCGACGAAATGTTCCTGTTCGAAAATCTGCTCGACCTGGACAATCGTGCGATTCAGATGGTGCTTCAGGAAGTGGAAACCAACTCGCTGGTGGTGGCACTCAAAGGCGCCCAGGACGCACTGGTGGACAAGTTCCTGCGCAACATGTCGCAGCGTGCTGCCGATCTGGTGCGCGAAGACATGGAGGCCCGTGGCCCCATCCGTGTTTCCCAGGTGGAAACCGAGCAAAAAGCCATCCTGCAGATCGTGCGGCGCTTGGCAGACTCAGGTGAAATTGTGCTAGCCGGTGGAGATGATGAGTATGTCTGATACTCATTCGCCTGAATTCGACCGTCACGGCCAGTGGCGACGCTGGCAGATGGAGGAGTTACTCACTTCACCAACCGCTGATGCCGATAGCCTGCAAGGGCCGAGCGCTCACCAGCGCAAAGTCGAGGCTGCTCAGCGAGCCGCTGCGGAAGCACGCGCACGAGAAGAACACGAGCGTCAAAAAATTTATGACCAGATTCGCGAAGCGGCCGAAGAAGAGGGTTATCAGGCTGGCCTGGCACGTGGTCATGAAGAGGGCCTGACCAAAGGACTGGAGGAAGGCCGCGCGCAGGCGGAAAAGGAGCTGGATGTACAGCTTCAGAAAACGCTAGCGCCACTGGCATCCTTGGCCAAGCAGTTTTCCGAGGCGCTTGAACGGCTGGACGACACCATCGCTCACGACCTTGCCGACCTGGCGCTGGCGACCGGCAAGCAGCTGGCCGCCGATGCTCTCGATGAACACCCAGAGCACATTCTTCAGGTCGTGCGCGAGCTTCTGCATACCGAGCCCCCTTTGGTAGGCAAGCAACGTCTGTGGCTGAACCCCACGGATCACACTCTCGTTGAAACGCACCTGGGTAGCGAACTTGAAGCTGCCCAATGGGTGCTGCAGCCTGACGATCAGCTCGCCCGCGGCGGCTGCCGCGTCACCAGTGCGCAAGGCGAGCTGGACGCCACCTTTGAAAGTCGCTGGCAAAGCGTTCAAGCGCAGCTACGCAAGCGCCACAGCGCGCCATCGTCAGGTTGATACGATGAACACGCTCTCCTGCCCGCATCAGCACCGCTGGCGCAAAGCCCTTCAACGCACCACTCAGCGCGTCAGCCGCTTGCCTCACTACCGCACCAGCGGCAGAGTCGTCAGGGCCACGGGCATGGTCATCGAAGTCGTTGGGCTACGTGTCGCCGTGGGCAGCGCCTGTCATATCGAATTGCCCGGTGTCGATGGACGCTTGAACGACAGCGATAAATTTGCCGAAGCAGAAGTCGTCGGCTTTTCAGGCGACAAGCTCTTTCTGATGCCGCTTGAAGAAGTTTCCGGCTTGATGCCTGGCGCGCGCGTCACCCCACTGGTCGATGGCAACGGCCATAGCGCGCGACGCTTTCCGATGGGAGAAGAGCTGCTTGGGCGGGTGCTCGATGGCAATGGCAATCCCCTCGATGACCGAGAGAATATCGAAGAAGCTCCACGCACGACGCTCAGCTCCAGGCCTTTGAACCCACTTTCAAGAGCCCCCATTGAAGCACAAATCGACGTAGGCATTCGCGCCATCAACGCGCTATTGAGTGTCGGCAGGGGGCAGCGCATGGGGCTATTTGCGGGCTCGGGGGTGGGCAAATCCGTCTTGCTGGGCATGATGGCACGCTATACCGAGGCCGATGTGATCGTGGTCGGTCTGATTGGCGAACGTGGGCGCGAAGTACAGGACTTCATTGACAACATATTGGGCCCCGAGGGCCGTCGGCGTGCGGTCGTCGTCGCTGCGCCTGCGGATACCTCCCCGCTGCAACGCCTGCAAGGCGCTGCCTACGCCACCCGCATCGCCGAAAGCTTCCGCGATGCGGGCCGCAATGTGCTGTTGATCATGGATTCGCTCACCCGCTACGCCATGGCCCAACGCGAAATCGCGCTGGCCATTGGTGAACCTCCTGCCACCAAGGGGTATCCGCCGTCCGTATTTGCCAAGCTCCCGGGACTGGTTGAGCGCGCAGGCAATGCAGAGCGCGGAGGCGGCTCCATTACTGCTTTCTACACCGTACTGACGGAAGGCGACGACCAGCAGGATCCCATTGCCGATTCTGCCCGCGCCATTCTGGATGGCCATATCGTTTTGTCGCGCACCTTGGCAGAAGCAGGCCATTATCCCGCTATCGATATCGAAGCATCCATCAGCCGCGCCATGACAGCGATCGTCACGCCCGAGCAACAGCAGGAAGCGCGCACCTTCAAGCAAATTTTCTCACGCTATCAACGCAATCGCGACTTGATCAGCGTAGGCGCCTACAGCCCAGGGCATGACCCCAGGCTGGACGAAGCGGTCAACCGCTTCCCAAGCCTGGAACGTTTTTTACAACAGAACATTGATGAGTGCGCAACGCTTTCAGAGTCGCGTCAAGCGCTGCACACGGTGGTGGGAGGCTAAATGAGTAACCATCAGATCGACATGCTGACCGGCCTGGCTCGCGATGCCCGCGATCAGGCAGGCAAGCTGCTGGCCCAAGAGCGCCAGACGGAACAGCAAACGGAGGCGCAGCTGGCGTCACTGAGCCGTTATCGTGTGGAGTATGCCGAGCGTCTGCAGCAGGCGATGAGAGAGGGCATCGACCCGGCCACCATGTACAATTACCAACAGTTTCTAGCCTCTCTTGACGCGGCACTGAGCCGAGCACGTCAAGCCCTGGCCGCACAACAGAAAAGGGTACAGCAAAGTCAGCAACACTGGCAGCAAGAGCAGCGTCGGCTCTCTTCTTACGATACACTGGCTTCACGCCGCTTGCTGGAAGAGCATCGCCGTCAGGCCAGGCACGAACAAAAAGCCAACGATGAGTTGGTCACCAACCGAATGGCTCGCCAGAGCCCTGATAAGCTACTTTGATGCTGCCCTGGGTAACCAACATGCATTCTATCACTCAGTTATTTTTACCCAGTAATGGCCAGACTATTGGCTCGGCCTCCCTAATTAGGCAGAACGCGGGAGAGACCGAACGTGGCGTGTTTCATCAAACCATGCTCGAGGTGTCGCGCATGGGGCGTTTGCCAACGCCTGACGACATAGCAGCACTTGCCGATAGAGGAGCGCCACACCCAAGTCTGGGCCACGTTATCTCGAAGGCACAAACAGCTATCACTGAATCAAGCAAGCCTACTGAGCCTGCCATCAGCGAATCTGGTCGCTCTGACGCTGCGCTCTTTAATGATATGAATATATATCAAGTACTACCAGAAACAACCCTCTATACGGCTAGTACTCCTTCGGTATCGACAGAAGAAAGACTGGCACACTCCATTGTCAGCTTACGTACGCTCGCCAAAGGACAGGTTCATATAGCGACGGCATTTTCTGCTGCCCAAGATACAGTAGCTAAACAAGTTCATAGTCAAATTGTTATGCCTACACAAGCAGCTGCGAATACGGTCTCGGTAGGTACGATGCTCCTATCAGTCGAGACTATTGCAACTGCTGTTCTTCAAGCAGTCGACAAGCTAGCTACCGGCACAATGCCAGAGCACCACGCCCCAGAAGCTCTCGGCATCATTGATACTCCTGACTCTTTCAATGCCCAAGCTTTTTTATCATCGCCCACTATTTTTTTCTCGGCATCCGGGCAATCAACACAACCACCAAAAAGTGATTCTTCAAGCTCTCTGACAACGGCTACCTCAACAACGCACGACCTAACACTAGAGGAGACAATCACTGCGATCACCTCTAGCCTAGAGATTTTGAGTCGTCACACTCCCCGTACATTGCCAACCCACCAGCAAATTCAAGGTGCACTTGAAAATACTGAGGCAGTAAAAACAGCAAGTGCGCAAGATGTTACTGTGTCACTTTTTAGCCAGCTGAGTCTATTTCCCGATAGCTCTCCCGGCGCTGCAGACACTCATGAAGCGTTTGCTATCGTACCCACTGCTTCAGCACTATCGCCATCATCAAGCAATACAAACGAAACACTAACAATCGAGTTGGTAAAGATCACTTCCGGCTTACAAACTTTGCACCAACTATGGGAATCGGATTCTCGACACATCTCCGATGGTAAGCAATCCCCATATCCTCTAGCAGAGCACCTGAAACAGATCAGCCAATTAACACATACGCTGCTAACACAGACCGCGGGCGGCCATACCTCTACCCAGCCAACCCATACATTGACTGAGCTAGATGAAATTGCCCAGCGCATATCATTAGTATCAAGCTATGCTGGTCATGCATGGCCCAGCGCCCAGACAACTCCTTCGATAACAAACACCGTTGATGTGCTATTTGCTACTCAAGGTAACACGCAACAGATCGTACCGTCCTCGCCCGCAATGCTTATAACGGCGCCAAACCAGCCCAACTCACTTTCAGTGGAGTCCACAAACACATGGTCAATGCTGCAAAATGTTCCGCTTTCCGATAGCCATGTTATGGCAACTTCGACTAGTTACGCGCAGGGCGACCAACCCCAGAAACCAATAGCAGTATCAGGCGAAACAACCACTTTACTGCCCATAGGTACATCCACATTAGGCAGCCTACCTTCGCCTTCAACGGCTGCGCAATTTGCATCGTCACCCGCTCTGATTTCAAGTCCCGGCTGGGCAGCACAGCTTGGGCAGCAACTATTACATTTCGTCAAGCGGGGCGGGGAGCAGCGTATCGAAATGAAATTAAATCCTTCTGACCTAGGGCCACTCTCTATCTCCCTAAGAATGACAGAGCAAGGGACACAGGCCCAGTTCCTTTCCGCTCATGCGCATGTACGACAAACCCTTGAGCAAGCTATCCCACAGCTAAGGGAAATGCTTGCAGAGCAAGGCATTACCTTAAGTGATACTTTCGTAGGTGACCAGGGCGCTGGGGATGAGAGGTTTGAACATCAGAATAGGCCTGGGCAGCTTGTTGAGGAAGGCGACATGCCTAACGAACACAACCACCACAACAGCTCTTCTAACCTGGTAAACGTATACTCGGATGGGCGGGTAGACCTATACGCATAGCTGTATATCATCACGAAATTAATGCATGGTGTGTGAATCAACAGTTAGCAAAACCAAGAGATAGGCTCCTCCGATGAGCCTGTTCATTTCTTCATAATTACTCGTGTCAGGCATAATGCTCAGTGAGCGTCTTCCGGGATCATGATGGGAAAATCAATGGCTGAATCAAGCGGCGGATCTAAAAAACTGCTTCTGGTAATGATCATACTGGTACTGCTCTCTTCGGCGGGTGCAGCTGCAGCGATCTATCTCGTTCTTGACCAGCGTGGAGGAACGGAGGGGGAGCCCCAACAGCAAACGCTAGCGCCGACGCCACCCGTCTTCACGCGTATCGAACCTTTCACGGTCAACCTGGCCGATGATCGCTTCGGGTCACGCCTGCTCTATACCGGCATCACACTGCGGGTAGGCAACGAACAGAGCAAAGCCATCATCGAAGAGCACATGCCGCAAGTACGCAGCCGGCTGCTGATTCTGCTGTCTGGCAAGCAAGCGAGTGAGCTGACCTCTACAGAAGGTAAAGAAGCGCTTGCTCAGGCTATCATCAGTCGTTTGTCTGTGCCCTTGACCGAGAACCAGCCTCCCCTAGATCTCAGGGAAGTGCTGTTCACCGAATTCATCGTTCAATAATCCCGGGTACTGGAGCCGTTCATGTCGCAGGACGATCTACTGTCCCAGGAAGAAATCGATGCCCTGTTGAAAGGCGTCAGCGGTGATGACGAGCCAGCGGCCACGTCATCTCACTCGCAAGCTGAAACGCGCATACGCCCCTATGACCCGTCGACCCAGCACCGGGTCATCAGGGAGCGTTTGCACGCACTGGACTTCATCAACGAACGCTTTGCTCGCTATTTCCGCAATGGGCTCTTCAACCTGATCCGCCGCAGTTCGGATATCACGGTCGAATCAGTGCGCTATCAAAGCTTCAGCGACTTCTCGCGTAACGTTCCGGTACCTACCAACCTGAACATCGTGTCGATGAAGCCACTGCGAGGTTCTGCGCTGGTGGTTTTCCCTCCCAACCTGGTCTTCATGGTGGTGGACAACCTGTTTGGCGGCGACGGGCGTTTCGTCACGAAGTCGGATGGCCGTGAATTTACCAATACCGAGCAGCGCATCATTCAGCGGTTGTTGAATCTGGCCATAGATGCTTATCAAGAAGCGTGGAAGGTCGTCTACCCGCTGGATGTGCATTTTCTGCGCTCGGAAGTACAGTCCAAGTTTGCCAATATTACCAATTCGCCTAACGAGATAGTCGTCAATACCAAGTTCAATATCGAAGTAGGCAATTTGTCGAGCAGTTTCCAGATTTGCATGCCCTACGCCATGATCGAGCCGCTCAGGGACCTGCTAGTCAACCCGATCAATGACAGTAACCACGACAGCGATGGCACCTGGTCACGGCGCATGGCCAGCGAACTGCGCCAATCTGAAGTCGAGCTCATTGCAGAGTTCGCTCAGATCCCCAGCCGTATTGCTCACGTGATGGGTTTGAAAAAAGGCGATGTACTGCCTATGGACATCCCCTCCACGATTACAGCACGGGTCGATGGTGTACCTGTGATGGAGTGTGAATACGGTAGCCAGCGACAGCAGCGCGCTTTGCGCGTGCTGCGCATGATCGACCATGCGGCCATGAATAACGTATCGTCCAAGGACTTTATCAAAGGTTCAACGCGACAGAAAGCCAAGGAACCCAAAGCATGACAGACCCAAACAAACCCGATCAAAAAGTATCTGATGACGATTGGGCGGAAGCCATGTCTGCACAAGATGAGTCATCGTCCAGCGCCGATGCCGCCAGTGACGATGACGACCCCTGGGCTGCCGCGATGGCGGAACAAGAAGCTGCCGAGCAATCGGAGGCCACGGAAGAGTCTGCCCCCGAAGCCCCCAAGGCAAAGCCTGCCAGTGACGATGTCTTCCGTCCTCTGAGCGGTGAACCCAGCAGTGGCGCGACCCGTGATCTGGAAATGATCATGGACATCCCCGTCAAACTCACCGTCGAGCTAGGCCGTACCAAGCTGACGATCAAACAATTGCTGGAGCTCGCCCAAGGCTCGGTCATCGAGCTGGAAGGTTTGGCAGGTGAGCCGATGGATATTTTGATCAACGGATATCTGATTGCGCAGGGCGAAGTGGTCGTCATCGAGGATAAGTACGGCATCCGTATTACCGAGATCATTACGCCGTCAGAGCGTATTCATAAACTAAATCGATGAGTGTCGCGACGACTTCGACTTCCGTGGATGCGTTAAGCGGCGGTGATGCCCTGATCGGCATGGCGGTCCTTGGAAAAACCGCTGCAGCGCTGGCACTGGTGGTGGCAATCATTCTGGTGTGCACTGCGCTGCTCAAACGCTGGCAGCAGCACCGTTACGATCATGGTGCCCATCTGCGCGTGGTGGGTAGCACCGCCATTGGGAGCCGCGAACGGGTGGTGGTCGTCGAGATAGAGGATACCTGGCTCGTGCTCGCCGTCAGCGGTGGAAAAGTATCCATGCTCCACGAGCGGCCTGCTCCTGAAGACCGCGCGGCCCCCATAGCCGAGAGTTCGCCCTCTCCTTTTTCACAACGCTTCAGCAGCGCCTTGGCCAACCATCGTCTCAAGCGCTCCGGCGCTCAGCACACCACCGACTCTCAGCCCAAGCCATGACCCATGCTCTGCCTTTGTTTCGCTCCATAGCACCACGCGGGTGGCTGTTCAGCCTGCTTTTGATGGGCTGCCTGCTGTCTTTGCTCTCCCCTGGCGTGGAGGCACAGCAGTTGCCAGGCTTGGTCTCCCAGCCGACAGATGATGGAGGCCAACAGTGGTCTCTATCGCTGCAAACGCTGCTCTTCCTGAGTTCGCTGGCATTTCTACCTGCCATGCTATTGATGATGACCAGCTTCACGCGCATCATCATCGTGCTGAGCCTGTTGAGAACGGCCATGGGCACCCAGGCCACGCCTCCGAATCAGGTATTGCTGGGCATTGCCCTGTTCCTGACTTTTTTTGTCATGTCACCGGTCATCAGCCAGGTATACGACACGGCCTGGGTGCCCTTGACACAGGAAGCCATCAATTTCGAAGAGTTCTTGCTTCAGGCCCAAATTCCGTTCAGAGAATTCATGCTGGCACAAACGCGGGAACCTGACCTGGCTCTGTTCGTACGCTTGGCTGACATAGGCCCCTTGCAAGGCCCCGAAGAGCTTCCCATGCGCGTCTTGCTACCCGCCTTCGTGACCAGCGAACTGAAAACCGCATTTCAGATTGGTTTTACGATCTTCATTCCCTTCTTGATCATTGATCTGGTGGTTGCCAGTACGCTCATGTCGCTGGGGATGATGATGGTTCCCCCGGTCACGATTTCACTACCCTTCAAGCTCATGCTGTTCGTGCTGGTGGATGGTTGGCAACTGATCATCGGCTCACTGGCAGAAAGCTTCTACATGATTTAGCACCGCGGGACGGTAAGGAGAACGAGCATGACGCCAGAGATGGTGATGAGCCTTGCCTACCAAGGAATGCGGGTAATGTTATTCCTGGCGGGCCCAATATTGCTGGCAGCGCTCTTCGTCGGCCTGCTGATCAGTCTTTTTCAGGCTGCCACGCAGATCAACGAGATGACGCTGACCTTCATTCCTAAAATTCTTGCCGTGTTCACCGTACTGGTCGTGGCAGGCCCCTGGCTCATTGGCTTGATTACCGATTTTACACATCGCCTGTTCAGTAATATTCCCGCGATGGTGATGTAGGCCGTGGTCGAGGTCACCTTTGCCCAGCTACAGGGCTGGCTGGTCGCGTTTTTCTGGCCCTTCGTGCGCATTACGGCCTTCATGACCGCCTCCCCACTGTGGGGCCACTCCAGCGTGCCTAATCAGGTCAAGGTGGCACTCGCTGCCGTCATTGCCATCGTGATAGCCCCTTTACTCCCCCCGATGCCGGATGTAGCGCTCATGTCATGGGCAGGCGTCGGCATCATCATCGAGCAGATGTTGATAGGGCTGGCCATTGGATTGGTCATGCATATCATATTTGCCGTGGTGCAGGCAGCGGGCGAGTTCATCGGTTTGCAGATGGGGTTGGCCTTTGCCAGTTTCTTTGACCCCTCCAGCGGCACCAACATCATGGTGTTGTCGCGCATTCTCTATACGGTGACGCTGCTGATGTTTCTGGCTTTCAATGGCCACCTGATGGTACTGGAGGCTCTGATCATGAGCTTTGTCACGCTGCCCATAGGCATCGGGACCTTGAACCCTGGCGCCTTCGAGCTGCTTGCCCGCTATGGAGGTACCATCTTTGCGTCAGGCATGCTGCTGGCACTGCCACTAGCAGGCCCACTGCTCATCATTAGCTTGTCGTTGGGCATCCTGAACCGTTCAGCACCACAGCTGACGGTGTTCAACATCGGTTTCCCCACGTCTATCCTGGTGGGCCTGACGCTGCTGATGGTACTGATGACCGACCTGGGCAGCTTTCTACAACAGCTGTTCAGTCAAGGCGTGATGTTTACTCAAGGGCTGATCGAAGCCATGGCCCCCATAAATTGACGCCCTGCCACTGGGCAAGTGGCAGGGCGTTTCGCAGCGTGGCGAGACAAGGTCACATAAAATCGAACAGCGACATGCCCTTGATATCGACGAACGCACGCTGTGCCGCCTGCAAACCTACCTGACGCAGGCTGTATTCGGAGATCGCCGCGGCATAGTCCAGATCCACAAGATCAGAAAGCGTCTGCTCGTAGTTGAGCATCCGGTTGCTGCCCACCGCGTCGATGACATCCAGCTCATTCAGCCTGGCGCCTGCAGAGGCCCGTACCGTCAACACATTGTCCAACGCATTGTCCAAGTCACGCATCGAGGTATTGAGCGTGTTGCGCAGCGCAGCCTTCTGGCTACTGCTTTCTGCAGGCGTCTCCAGAACACGAATGGCCGCTTCCATGGTACGGAACAGGTCTGCTGGTCGTTGCTCGCTCCCTGAACGCGCGACAAGAATTTCATCGCCTGCTTCGGAAGGACCGCGCAGCGTGACGTTGACACCGCCAAAGCTCAACTGTTGACCACTGGCATCATAGGGCTGCCCCACCTGTCCAGCAACGTCCAGCCAGGCCGCGCCATCGAACTGCTGCAAGGTGTAAATAGACTCACCGGCGCCATTTTCTGCGAACCTGACACGGAAGCTATCGCCGTAATCAGGGTCGTTGACGTTGGTCACCTGAGGGCCATTGATGATCACGCTACCCTGGTTCGCCACGTTGGCCTCGGCGATGTAGCCGGCACCACTGGGTACTTGCTGGAAAATGGTCACACCATTTTCAGTGACCGGCATTAACCGCGATGCATCGACCCGCTGCTCACGACCGTTATTGTCACCTGTATATTCGACACTGCCATCAGCGGACTTCACGAAGGGCGGGGCGTTATCCTTGTAGCCGCCAAAAATATAGCGTCCATTGCCGTCCGTCGCGTTGGCCTGACCAATCAGCGTTTCATAGATGCCTTTTAGCTCACTGGCAATAGACTCTCGGTCGACATCGCTCAATGTGTCGCTGGATGCTTGAACCAATAATGTTTTAGCGCTTATGACGGCATCGCTGATACTGTTTAGAATGCTTTCCGTCTGCGACAACGCATTTCGCGCCGACACACGAGCATCAGCATACTGTTGAGTCATTGCCTTCGACTGGTCTACTCCAACGGCACGTGATGCGGCCTGCGGGTCATCAGATGGATTGACTACACGCCGGCCACTGGCAATTTGCTGGCTCGTTTTCAGGAACTCGTTCTGCTGACGGTTTATAGAAGCCGTACTCTGCTCGAACATGGTGACCGTACTAACACGCATCGCCTAAGCCTCTTATTAGTTCCGCAAGTTCAAAATGGTGTCCATGATCGTGCTTGCTGTATCGATCACGCGTGCATTTGCCTGATAAAATTGCTGGAAACGAATCAGGTTGGCAGCTTCTTCATCCAGATTAACGCCTGACTCCGACTGCTGCACAGCGCGTAGCTGGTCTGTCAAACCTTGACGTGCATCGAGGTTCACCTGAGTGATATTTGTTCTATTGCCAACATCACTGACCAGCACACCGTAAGCACCGCTAACGGTTGCCGTGCCACCCACGATCCTGTCGTTCTGCAAATTCTGTAAGGCTAACGCATTACGGTTATCCCCCGAACCTGCCGCTACCCAGTCTTCAGAAGGGGCTTCAGGATTGATAGGCTGGCCCGCAGCAATTTTATCCAGATCCGTAATACCAACGACCATGTCACTGGCCGCACGACGCAAGGGCTGCACCTCGTAGCGGTCACCATCAGGTGGAACCGTACTAAACGTCATGGACAAGCCTCCGAAGGAGAGCGTATTACTATCGGCATCCCAACCATTGCCAATATCTACAATTGAGCCACTATCTTTACGTATTACCGTTGGCTGTCCGCCCTCAAAGCTGACGGTGTAATCTGTCGCGCGGAGCTGATCCATATTGGCTGCATCGAAGCGGATGCTGACAGTAGCGAGCGAGCTATTGGATGAATAGCTGTATACCTGGGGGGAGCGGACTTGAAAGAAGTCGCCGCCTTGCTGGCCATCGAGATCCAGACCTTGCTTGTGCTGCTCATTGAAAGCTACCGATAGAGAGACAGCCAATTGCCCTATCTGATTTTGAGTTTTGTCCAGACTTTCTGAGCGAAAGGCCATCAGGCCGCCCAACGCGCCGCCCTTGATGGCAGACTCATCCAGTTGAATAACATTATTACTGCTATTCCGATAGCCCACAACGATACGCTGAGGGTCATTGTCGGCTTGTATAGCCTCGAGTTTGAAGGCATTGACACCGCTCACCAAGGGTTGGCCATTGGGCAGGCTCAGGTTGTACGTCTTCCCGTCCTGGACATTTAGCTTAATATCCAAGCGATCATTCAACTCTGAAACCAGAAAGTCCCGCTGATTGAGCAAGCTGTTGGGAGCCTCTCCCGTCCTGGCTCGAGCTAGAGAAATTTCTCGATTCAAGGAAGCCACCTGCTCAACCGTATTATTAATTTGAACGACCTCATCACGTATCTGGCTATTAATGTTGGTCTGCATGTCCTGCAAGTAACCGTCAAAAGAGCGGAACTGAGCACTGAGAGTGTTCGCAGCCCCCAGGACGCCTTGTCGCGCAGCTGGGTCGGAAGGTGAGCTGGCCAAATCCTCAAGAGAAGAGAAAAAGTTCTGCATCAAGGGCGATAGACCTGCCGCCCGGTCAGCCAGCAGATTATCAATTTGGGAAACCTGATTATAGTAAGTAGCCAACGCGCTCGACTGGGTCTTCGCATCATTGAGCTGGTTGGCAACATAAGTATTGAACTGCCGCTCAATATCATTAACGCGCACACCACCGCCAACGCGACCCTCACCTAACAAGGTCAACTCTCGATTATAGCCGGGTGTATATACGTTACTGATGTTGTTACTGGTCGTATTCAAGGCATTCTGCGCAGCATTCAGGCCGCTCAAGCCGATCGAAAACATGCTCATGGTTCAATTCCTTAGGCCGATATCTGGTTATCGGCAATGCGCAGAAAAACTTGAATACCCCGCCATGCTAGCGAGCATCCGCCAACAAGTTGCTGGATGTGCCGAGGGGGCCCATGGTGTTCATCACCGCGATCAACTTCTCGGCATAACGTGGGTCGGTCGCATACCCACCGCGCTGAAGTGCATGTGCGGCCTGCTCTGGTGAGCCTGCCTGCACGACACCCGCATACCGAGGGTTATTGCCAATCAACCGGGCATAATCGGTAAACGCATGCTCGAACGAGTCATAGACACGAAAAGCATCGACGACCTGTGTGCGTCGACCGTTGATATATTCGTGGGTCACGATATTGGTCGTGTTCCCCTGCCAGTGACTACCCGCCTTGATGCCGAACACATTGAAGCTGTTACGCCCTTGCTGGGTGGCTATCTCATGCCTTCCCCAACCGGTTTCCAGCGCCGCCTGGGCAAGAATCAACTCAGCAGGGACACCCGTGGCCGCACTCGCCGCTTTCGCAGGCATCGCCAGCGTGTTCATGAAACGCTCGACGTGTTCATGCGGATGAGCCGCTCGCGGGGTGGCGGCCTGGCTCTCGACCTGACGAGCCTCACGCTGACGAACGATATCCAGCTCATGATAGAAACGACCATTGCCGGTGTTGTCATCACGCCATGTTTCTGGTGGCTGAAGCGGATTATCCAGCACTCTGGGTGTCCCACGAGGTATGCCGGCGATCAGTGCTTGAAGCTCCTGGTCGGCATCCGACGCTTTGCCAATGGCGCCTTGACGCTGCAACTGGTCGATCAAGGCATCCGCCAGCCCAATGCCGCGAGACGCCATGACCTGCGACCACTGCTGATCCATCATCGACTGATAAAAACTCATGTCACGGCTGTTCATCAGGCCTGACGTTGGCGTGGCATCGCGCATGCTTTTGACCATCATTTGAATGAACAGCGCTTCAAACTGCTGGGCAGCACCTTGCACACCCGCCTCGGGGTCGACCCGAGCGTTATGCTGAAGGCGCTGAAAGCCATTCATGTCCAACGCGAATTGGCTCGTCATGTCTCCCATGCTCATCAAATGATCTCCAGCTCGGCGCGTAATGAGCCAGAAGCCTTGAGCGCCTCGAGAATCGACATCAAGTCTTGTGGTGTCGCCCCGAGAGCATTCAGCGCATTGACTACTTCATTGAGCTGCGCGCCTTCGACGATCTGCAAATACGCCTCCTGCTGCTCGATGTTGATATCCGCATCGGGCACGACCACCGTTTCACCCTGGCCCAGTGGATTGGGCTGGCTTACCCCAAACTGGGTATCGATCATGATGGAGAGGTTGCCATGGGCGACCGCTGCACGACGCAGAGTCACCGCACTGTTCATCACCACAGAGCCGGTCCGCGCATTCAGGACCACGCGGGCAGGTGCTTCCGTAGGTGTCACTTGCACATTTTCGACACGCGCCATGAAGTTGACCCGCTCGTTGGCGTCCATGGGGCCATCCAGCGCAATCACCCGGCCATTTCTGGCATATGCCACCGAACGTCCAAACTCGCTGTTGATCGCCGAGACCATGCGTTGCACGGTGCCAAAATCAGCGTCGTTGAGCTGCAGTTCCAGCGCACCACCATTGCCACCCAGGTTGAGCGGCACTTCACGCTCGACCAGAGCACCATTGGGGATCCGGCCAGAAGATTGCTGATTGATCTGTACGCTACTGCCACCCGCCTGAGCGCCGGCCCCACCCACCAGCATATTGCCCTGAGCAATGGCATAGGTATCGCCATCGGCACCCTTCAAAGGCGTCATCAACAGCGTACCGCCACGCAAGCTGCTGGCATTGGCGATGGACGACACCACGACATCGAGTCGTTGGCCAGGCCTGGAGAACGGCGGCAAGTCGGCGGTCACCATGACGGCCGCGACATTACGCAGCTGCAGGTTGGTACCCGGAGGCACGGTGACACCCAGCTGGGAAAGCATGTTCGTCAAGCTCTGGCTGGTGAAAGGTGCTTGCGTGGTCTGGTCACCGCTGCCATCCAAGCCTACGACCAGGCCATACCCCACCAGCTGGTTGTCGCGAACGCCAGCAAAGTTGGCCAGCTCACGAACCCGCTCAGCCTGAGCGGGTAGCGCCAAAAGGCAACAAGACACCCATACCATTACGCACGACAGGGCTTTAATGGGACTACTCACCTTCCACAGATTCGCCATATTGCAGCAGGCCTCTTTTGTCGAACGGATCAACACGCCTAGAAAGGCGATACATTGAGGAAGAAGCGCTGTAGCCAACCCATATGCTGCGCTTCATTAATGTAGCCATCACCGACGTACTCGATTCTGGCATCCGCCACTTGAGTGGATGGCACCGTATTTTGGGCAGTGATCGTGCGGGGATTCACAACGCCAGAGAAGCGAATGAACTCCGTTCCCTGATTGATGGCGATCTGCTTCTCACCACGCACCCGCAGGTTACCGTTGTTCATCACTTCCAGAACGGAGACGGTGATGGTGCCGGTAAACGAGTTCGTGGCCTGGGAACCACCGCCACCCGCAAAGATATTATCTGACGAAACATCGAACCCGAAATCTTCCAGAAAATCGATGATTTCCGGTATTTGTGCGATATCCAGGCTAGCCGACCCGCTACGATTGGCATTCGACTGCGCACTCTTGCTGGCACTGACTTCCTCGTCCAGCACGATGGTCAGGATGTCGCCAATCGTACGTGGGCGCCGATCTTCGAACAGCGGCTGATAACCACGCCTGGCTTGATAAATAGAGCCATTAGGAACGGGAGGCGGACGATCGACGATATTGATCTGCTCTTGCTCGCCGACTACCGAGGCGCGTGGTATCTGCGCACACCCTGCCGCCATCAGAATGAACACTGCCATTCCAACGAGCGCCAAACGGCGCAAACTGCCATGAAGTTCTAACATAACGCGACCCTATCTCTATGCTCTACGAATCGGCAGCATTAGAGCTGGCTCAAGCGCGCCAACATCTCATCGCTGGTGGAAATGGCGCGGCTATTGATTTCATACGCGCGCTGCGTCTGAATCATATTGACCATCTCTTCAACGACATTGACGTTAGACGTTTCGACATACCCCTGGAACAGACGGCCAGCGCCATTGTTACCCGGTACATTCTGGTTGGGCGCACCTGACGCACCGGTTTCCAGATACAGGTTGCCACCGATGCTTTCCAGACCCGTCGGGTTGATGAACGAAGCGACGTTGATCTGGCCGATGTCTGCATCCTGAGCAATACCCGGCTGACGGACGCTCACGGTTCCGTCTTCACCAATCGTGATTGCCAGTGCATTGGCAGGGATAAAGATGGCGGGTTCGAGGGGGTAACCATTCGCCGTGACCATCTGGCCATTTTCATTCAACTGAAAGTTACCGTCGCGAGTATAGCCAATGGTGCCATCGGGCAATAACACCTGGAAAAAGCCCTCGCCATTGATGGCCAGGTCACGAGAATTGCCGGTCTCTTCAAGGCCACCCTGTGTGTGCAAGCGCTCTGTGGCAACAGCACGCACACCGGTCCCTATCTGCATGCCCGAGGGCAGTCGGTCCTGAATGTTGTTCTGCGCACCGGGTTGGCGCATGTTTTGATACAGCAAATCTTCAAATACCGGACGAGAGCGCTTGAAACCGTTGGTGCTGACGTTCGCCAGGTTGTTGGCGATGACATCGAGCTTGGTTTGCTGTGACTCCAACCCGGTTTTGGCAGTCCACAAAGACTTGATCATGGCATTGTTCCCTTGGCTGAGTGGCTGCGATTAGCCTTGAATCGATAGGATGCTGTTGGCACGCTGCGCATTCTCATCGGCCGTGCTCAGCATTTTCATTTGCATGTCATAACGCCGCGCAACGTCGATCATGGACACCATGGCATCGACGGCACTGACATTACTTCCTTCCAATGCGCCACTGACCAACCGGGCGTCTTCGTCAGCCGGCAAGGTGCCAGGCTCTCCATCCTCGTTGGGCGGCGCTCTGAACAAGCCATCGTCGCCACGTATCAGTGCCTGTTGATCTGGCGTGACCAGCTTGATGCGACCAACGTCCACCATCGCTGCGGGGCCCTCGCCTTGAGGAATGGCGCTGATGGTCCCATCTGCGCCAAAGGAGATCTGCGCGCCTTGAGGCACCGCAATGGGGCCCGCATCCCCCATCACTGGGCGGCCAACGCTTAGCAGCACGCCATCACTATCCAACTGCAGGTCGCCGCGCCGGGTATACGTCTCGGTGCCATCCTCCGCCAACACCGCCATCCAGGCATTGCCTTGCATGGCGACATCCAACATTCGGCCGGTACGCTCGATGGGGCCTTGCGAGAAGTCGGTTCCCGGCGTCGTGGTAACGGCCGACACACGGGTCGGCAACACGCCATCGCCTTGCACGGGCACTGAGCGTACCGCCTGCAGCTGGGCGCGAAACCCTGCCGTGGAAACGTTAGACAGGTTGTTGCTGACCACTGCCTGCTGGTCCATGGTGTGTTTTGCGCCACTCATGGCGGTGTAAAGCATACGATCCACAGCGTGCTCCTTAGCGCGATGACGCCACTATTAGAGGTTAATAATGGTCTGCAGGAGCTCGTCCTGGGTGCTGATCGTGTTGGAGTTAGCCTGATAAGCACGCTGCGCAATAATGGTATCCACCAGCTCCTTGGCCAGCTCGACGTTAGACGCTTCTACGGCACCCGCCTGAATGGCACCAAAACGGCCTGAGCCAGGCACCCCAAGGTTAGCCAAGCCGGAGCTATTCGTGGCCGCCCACAGGTTGTTACCCAGAGGTTCGAGACCTTCGTTGTTACGGAAACTCGCCAAGGCAATCTGCCCGGCCGGGCGCGACTGATCATTGGTAAAGTTACGTACAATAGTGCCATCTTCCGTCACGGTGATACCCGCCAATGCACCCGAGGTATAACCATCCTGATTCAGCTCATTTTGCTGGGAAGTGTTGGCAAACTGCGAACTACCGGCAAAATTGAAGGCAAAAGCAAATTCTTCAAGAGCTCCCTGAAGCCCAGGAATAGTAATATTTGCTGTACTAGAGCTAAAAACGTCTGCTCCATCTGTAATAAACGGGTCGCCACCGTCAGGCGTGGTCGCATTATTAGTCCGTGTTAGCGTTTGGCCATTGCCAGCACTTTGAAACACAAAGTCTTCAGAAACACGTGTTACGCCTACTATTGCACTAGCAGGCAATGCTTCAAAATCACTGCCTGCCTGAGCTACAGTCCCGGCGGCTTCTACATCCGCCTTTGTCAGCAACTGGCCATTAGAGTTAAAGTTAAGCACAAACGCTTGCGGTGTAAACACGTTGTTCGCTGTGCTCTCACCTTGAATTTGCCCATTAACTGCTAGTGTTGCCAACCATGTGTTGTCATTAATTTTTTCAAAGTAAGTAGTAACTTGACTGGCATTACCTAATGAATCAAACACTGTATAATTATTGCTAAAGTGGTAATTAACATCTAGGTTTTCTACGTCGCCGTTAGTTTCTGTAATACGGAAGCTTGCGCGGACTAGCTCCTCGCCAGGACGTACCCGTGCATCCAAATTATAGATACCGTTAACTTCTGATGTTTGACGAGCAGGCAGATCATCAGCGGGCACTTGTAACGCTTGAGGTGCACCACCCACTACAACGTCAGTAAATGGGAAGGGCAATGACTGGCCCAATCTGACAGCTTCTTGATCAACATTTTGGTCCAAACCATAGCCAGTTAAACGGTCACCTTGGGCGTTAACAATAAATCCATCAGCGGTTAGGCTAAACTCACCATTGCGTGAATACCCTACTTCTCCTGACGGACGCTCCAAACGATAAAAGCCATCGCCAGCCACGGCTAGATCTAAGTTACGTCCAGTATTCTCTATACTTCCCTGGGTGAAATCCTGGCGCGAATCGGAAACGCGCACACCAATTCCTTGTGAAGCAGCAAACACGTCGGCAAAACGCACGCTGGAGCTTTTGTAACCCACAGTTTGTGAGTTAGCGATATTATTTCCTGCTACGTTTAGCCTTTCTGCCTGAGCGTTAATCCCTGAAACGGCGGTAGTAAAAGACATTTTTAATTCCTCAAACGTGATTAGAGAATTTGTTTTACTTGGTCAATCGATACTTGACCAAAAACAGCACCAAGATCTAAACGAACATCACTACCGCCTGCTCCTGGGGTAATACCTTGCACTATCGCGTAGTTCAGTGGCCGTGCATCGAGCAACTCACCTTCAGTATTAGTTGCTCTGAAGTTCACTCGATAAGCACCAGCGGGCACAGACTCGCCACTATTTGTGATCCCACCCCAGCTAAATGACTCAACCCCTGCAGCAACGCGCCCTAGATTATTGGTATAGACCACCTCACCTGACTGACTCGTTACAGTGACATCTACTCGCTCGGCAGGGGAGCTCAACTCAATACCAAACGGTGTCGCAAAAGTGCCATTATCCGTGTCAGAACTCACCATGATATTGTTGCCAGGCACCAACACCGCCTTATCTAGCAACCCCGCAGCCTGCAGGGTTTTAGCGGCATCCATTTGCTGGGTAATACCCTGAAGGGTTGCATTTAACTCTTCAATTCCGCTAACCGTATTAATTTGAGCAAGCTGAGACGTCATTTCCGCATTTTCTAACGGGTTCAGCGGGTCCTGATTTTGTAGCTGCGTAATCAGCAGCGTTAAAAAGCTTTCGCGCAGTTCTTGGGACTGTCTCGGTGATATTCCACTCGAGCCACTGCTATTTGCTGTACTGAGAACACTGGAATCAATATTCATCATTAGCCCTCACCGAGCGATAGGGTCTGAATCATCATCTGTTTGGTAGTGTTGAAGACTTCTACGTTTGCTTGATAAGAGCGTGATGCAGAGATCATGTTGACCATTTCATGCAGTGGCTCCACATTGGGCTTTGCCACATAGCCATCTTCATCTGCAGCGGGATGATTAGGTTGATATTCGAGACGCAACGGTGAGTCGTCTTCGACAATGTCACGCACGCGAACACCGCCCATACCGTAGCGGTTGCTCTGCAGCTGCGTCTCGAACAAGACGTGCTTGGCACGGTAAGTCTCGCCATCCGGGCCTGCGACGCTGTCGGCATTGGCCATATTGCTGGCCGTGACGTTCATGCGCTGCGCCTGTGCGCTCATCGCTGAACCAGCGATGTCAAACGCTGAAAACATGGACATGGCTTAGTATTCTCCTATCACCAGGTTATTCAGGCTGCATCGCATTTTTCAGGCCTTGAATACGACTGTTAATGATGGTGAGAGCCGCTTGATAGCGAACGGCATTGTCAGCGAACTGTGTACGCTCACGATCCATGTCCACCGTATTGCCATCCAGACTCGGTTGATCTGGAATGCGGTAGAGCAGATCAGTGCTCGCACTTCCCTGCCAAGCAGGCCCTTGGCCAGCCAAATGGCGATCCGCCGTGCGTGACAGTGCCAATCCTCCGCCTTGACGCAACTGGGCCTGGCCATTATCGACCGCCTTTTGCAATTCGCTGGCAAAGTCGATGTCGCGCGCTTTGTAATTCGGCGTGTCCGCATTGGCAATGTTCGCGGCCAGGACTTGGTGCCGCGCCTGGCGCAAGCCAAGTGCCTGCTGGTGAAAATTAAAGGCAGATTCAAGCTGATCAATCATGCCGACCCTCGCTCGCCGTGAGGCAAAAATAAATCGGAAATTCTTGATCATGGATAATAGAGGCGAGGCTTTCATCTTAAAGCATGGAACAGGTAGCGTTTCCACCAGCATTTCCCATGATACGGTGGGTACTTTTGCATTACACTGCCGAGTCTATGCAGCATCCGGCCTGCGTAGACTCTGAGCTTTCACACTGAGTGGCCCTCTTCATGCTCCATGCGCTGTCTCTCGTTTCTGCCGCTGCCATGCGCAAGCTATTAACACTCTTAGCATTAATAGTCATTGCTCTTCCTCATGGGGCACAGGCGAGAGACCTCTCGTTGGAAGAGAGCGTGCATATGTTCCTTTATCAGCATACCCAGGCACTGGGGCAGGAGGCGGTCATCACCGTCACGCCACCATCCCCACACCTGCCTGCTTGCGTTCAGCCGGACCCTTTTCTAGCCAATACCGCACAACCACCAGTGGGCAGGGTTTCGGTGGGCGTGCGCTGTGGCACCGATGGTCGCCAAGTCAGGTACATGCAAGCCCAGGTCGACGTCGTAGGTAGCTATGTTGTCGCGCTACGCGACATTGAGCGAGGCACACTCATCACTGCCGACATGCTGAGCCAGAGGGATGGCAACTTGAGCAATCTGGCACCACAGACACTGACAGATCAAACCGATATCATCGGCAAGGTAGCCCAGCGACCGATTCGTAGCGGTAGCTCTTTTCAGGCACACTTTCTACAGGCGCCGCATCTGGTTGAACGGGGCCAGCGTGTCACGGTCATAGCACAAGGGTCTGGTTTTCGTGTTTCTCGTGAAGGAGAAGCCATGGCCAACGGCGCACGAGGCGACATCATCCGAGTACGCTTTGGGAGTCGCGAAATCGCGACGGCACGTGTCATTGATCAAGGCATTTTAGTGGTGGATTTTTGATTCAGCACCTAAAGTCTTCATTGCCCAGGCCGATAGTTATTACACAGCCCGAGATGCCCAGACGTTGACGATGAGGCCCACAACGTGAAAATCGACAACCTTAATCCGCTGGTGCGCACCAACCAAGCACAGCAGCGTGAAGACACTCAAAAAATCGCCGGCCCCAAGACGCTGGACAGTGCCAACTCCGCCCGCGAATCGACGCAACTGAGTCAGTTCAGCGCGGATAGTAGCCAAGACATTGACATGGCCAAAGTGCAGGAAATCCGTGATGCCATTCGTGAAGGGCGCATGGAAATTCGTGCTGATCGCATTGCCGATGGCCTCATTGCAAACTTGAAAGAACTATAGTCCCGGTCATGAGCTTATCTCGCCTTCTTTCCAGCCAACTCCAACGCCTTGACGATTTGATTGGACTGCTGACACATGAGCAAGAAGAGCTGACCAAGGGCAGCATCGATGGCGATGCACTCGCTGAACTTGCCCATAAAAAGCAGGTGCTGCTGGTCGAGTTGGAGCGTGTCGAAGTGCTGAGGCGTGGTGTACAGAACAAGCTTGGCTACCCGGAAGGCTCTCTAGGTGCTCGCCAGGCAGCCCATGATGCCGAGTGTTTACCTGTTTGGGAAAAGATGCTGGAAAAAGGTGAGCGAGTGGCTCGCATGAACGCCCTCACCGGACAAATGCTGTCTGTGCGCATGAAGCACAACCAGGAAATGCTTGACTATATTCGGCAAATCGCTGAAAAAACTCTCTACAAGCCTGATGGGCGTAATAGCGCTCAACCTGGGCGAATCAACGCCTCTGCTTAAAACATACCTGGACAACTTTTATACAAGACGCTTCAATTAGGCAATATCGTCTAACTCTGGAGTCGTCATGCTGCCTCATCTTCCCAAACAGTTCAATGCAGTGGTCACAGGGGCCAACGGCGGCATTGGCAACGCCATCTTGCAGCGCCTACTCTCGTCCTCTCAGCCTGGCCACATCATCGCCGTCAGCCGCTCACCGCTGGGGCTGCAGCATGACAAAATCACCTCCGTGGTAGCGGATCTGACGACCAGCATCGGCCGTCACACTTTGGCAGAAGCCGCAGGAGACCGGCCAGTTCACTTGCTGGTCAACACCATTGGCATGCTCCACGGCTCAGATCTGCATATCCAGCCCGAAAAACGCCTCGAACAGCTAAGTGAAGAAGCGTTCATGCGCGTCATGCAGGTCAATGCAATGACGCCCGCCATGCTGCTTGCAGCACTCAAGCCTTGCTTGCAAGGGAAGCACCCCTGCATCATCGCCAGCCTTTCGGCGCGTGTCGGGTCTATTACCGATAACGGTTACGGTGGCTGGTATAGCTATCGAGCCAGCAAGGCAGCTCATAACATGCTGATGAAAACGGCGGCCATCGAGATTGCTCGTCTCAACAAGCAAGCCATCGTACTATGTCTTCATCCGGGCACGACGGACACATTACTCTCCAAGCCCTTTCAGGCCAGGGTGCCCAGCGATAAGCTGTTCACAGCGGAGTATGTCGCTGATCGACTTCTCGAAGTCATGGCGCAACGCACGCCCGAAGAGACCGGCAGCTTCTGGGATTGGGCAGGAGAGCCCATCGAGTGGTAACTAAGGTTTTTGAATATCAAGGTTTTTGAATATCAGTACACAGCAAAAAGCCCCGAACACGGTGTGCTCGGGGCTTTCTACGATATAAGTGCCTGACGATGATTCACGCGTGCTATGGTCGTCAGGCGTAACAGGTAATGCATATCATGCTGAGGTGTTTTTGACGTGTATTGTGTGCGTCTCTTGTCAGTAAGCCCTTGGGCTCACTGCCGCGTATCCGGTGTTGCGAGTGCGTTCGCACTCTTCGTTATCATCACGACCAGACCCCTTGGGTGTTATAGGGTCAAGCCTCACGGGCCATTAGT
>NZ_BMXN01000003.1 GCF_014651775.1 Vreelandella hamiltonii | reverse complement strand
AATAACGGGCTTGCGAAAGCCAACTTGCACGGGGCGAATGATCAAAAAGTGCTCGCTGGCGGTGATAGGGAAAGTGTCGGCGCCGGCTTCACGGATTCAGGAATATTAGAATGTGAAGAAGGTTTTGCTACTATAATTTTTCAAGGAAAACTAGAGAAAAATGAGTTTCTAAGATGTCCTATACCATTTCCAGATGCGGGTCTTGATGCAGAAGCTACGATAAAAGCAACATTTTGTATTCAATCTCATACTGATCCAGAGCATTTGGTTAACTATACTCGGTCTGGTCTTGGGGTTTCATTCAGGCCCTTAGTTGGTATTGGCGATGAAACAACTAAAGGTTTCTTTGGAATGGGTAGTCAGTATAAAAAAACTGAAAGAGAATATAGGGATGACGCTCATAAATGGGAAACATGTTTGCATAACTGCCATACTTTTAAAGCTGAAACACAGCTAGTTGACCCAGTCTTCGATATTCAGTACTTCGCTCGTGAAACTAGTAGGTCAATAGCAATGCCATCTGCTCCAGATGTCTCGTATGCTCTGGTTATCAGCGTAAAAATTGATGGTGTTACAAATATTTATGACTTAATACGCCAGAAATATGATGTTTTAGAACCAGTTGCAATATCAGTTGATGTAGAAAACAATATTCAGATTTAAAGGAGCCTTGCATGCATGTAGCTCTCAACCTGACGAGAGCTACATGTTAGTCCATTAGCGCTTATTGTTATAGACAATAGGGTGTTGTGCAAAATTTTGTGCTCTTGCATTTGCTCATGGTGTGATTCGGCTAAATTTTTCTTACGCCTATTAGATGGTATATGAATTGGTATACCGTATTTTTTTATTTTATTAAATTCCTTATAATTCAGATGGTTGTATAATTCGTCGTGCTCCTGCCAGGGACGCCATCTAAATTAGATAACCATATCTTTTCCTGCTTTGAAGTATTCCCGTTTTTGTCTTTTCTGGGTTTGCAACCACTCGATTCTGGGGGTGGGACTAAAACGCCTCCCGCCAATACTGAATTGATGAATCAGAAACCACACCCCGGTGGGTGCCAATCTCGATGACGGCTTGCTGAAAAGTGCGTGCGAGGCCTGGCTGATGACACAGCGCCAGTGACCGAATGATACGCGTGATGCGTAAATGGTTATGGCCACCGGCTTTCAGCCAGATGTGCGTCGGTATCGCTAACGTTGGTTGAGCAACGATGCCGTTTCCATCCCGGGCGAGGCCAAAAAAATCAAGCATCACCGCTAGCGATTGCTGCTGGTGCTGGCGCATAACATCGCTTTCTTGAAAGGCAGCTTGCACGGTGGGTGTTAAAAGGGGCGCAAAGCCGTTAAACCTGCCCGCCTCAGGAATAGGGAACAGCCACTGAATATAGTCGTGGGTGTGTTCTAGCCAAAAGGACGACAGCGCCCAAATATCCTCTAGACGCCGACCTTTATGGTCCAGCCCTTCGCCACTGTAAAAATCGATCAAGCGCGTATCGTTATCCATTAGACAGCCTCCATAGTGAGCTCTGTCGTCGCGTATAACGCCGTCTCGCGCGCATGGCGATCTGTTAAACGCTGGGTAGCCATGTGGGAGCCGTAAGCAAAATAGAGCATGGTAACCCTCCTTTGTGTAGAAACGATAAGTCGTGGCTTTTTCCGCATGCGGAAAACATGTATGTCAGAACCTGGGAGTAAAGGCTGTTCATGACGGTGCAGAGTGCTCGGTGGCGTAGTATGCCAGCATCTTTTCTGCGTTGGTTTTGATCGTTTCTTGCCACACATCAGGTGCAAGGACCTTGATATTTGGCCCCATGCCCATCAGCCACCACAGAGTTTGTTGGTCATCCGGTACATGGGCGGTTAGCCGATACCAACTGTCAGTGCCCGGCAATGCTTCTATCGACTGTTTGTCTGACAGCGGCGTTTCCTGTAATAGCCACGCTACGGATCTGGTAATGTCAGCTTCCAGAACCACATCGCTTGGCCCCTGACGGTATCCAAACGCACCGCCCTGGATATACTCATCGATGTTAAAATCGTGCTGCGCCTGCCAGGGCTGATGACTTAATGTTGCCAGCTTCACTCGGTGAAGGGCGAACTGGCGCAGGTCTCTGAACCCGTCCACATGAGCTAACAGATAGGTGGCGCTGTGGCGGCTCACAATGCCTTGAGGATGAAGCGTCAACGCTTTTTCAGAGTGACTGGTGCGTGATAGATAAATCACGTCAACGGCTTTCTGCTCAAGGAGCGCCTGCGAAATGGTCTGCCAGGTTGCCTCGTCAATCTCAGCGGGGATCAGCGCTTTGCCATTGGGAATGGCACGTACCTTGCGTGCCCACTGACTAAGCCCATTAGTGCTCATATCGTCCAGCAGTTTTCGCGCATCGGTAAAGTGGTGCGAGAGTTGGCCGACCACCACCGGAGGAAGCAACCCTTTCAAGTACTCTTCCGCCAGAACCAGCGTCAGCGCGCCAGGCACATCCAGCGCAGGTAGCTGGCACTGAAAGTCACGATCAAAATACCAGCGGTAAGGTTTCTGGCTATCGTCACAGCCAATCGGAAACTGCGTGGATAGCTTCTGGCTTAAATCCCGCTGCAGCGAACGTGTATCGATATTGAACCCGCGCTCTGCAAGCTTCTCTTTCAACACGGGGGTCGCGATACGCCCTGGTGCTCGAGGAATCAACTGCAACATGGTTAAGTAGCGAAAAAGCGTATCGCGGGGCTCAGACATAGTGACGCAAACCTTGGCTGAATGCATGAAAGCGTTGAGTTTAGCGTGCCTCACAAAACGTAGCGACTTGTTCTGGCAAAGCACCTGGCTCTTTAGCGATCAGGTGGGCACGTTGTCTCCACAGCATAAGGGTGCTGTGCGAGACTTGGGTGTCAGGTAAGGCATGCCACAAGGCGGCGGGATGTATATCCATGGAGGCTTCAACTGAAAGATTAGGGTGCCCCTCCAGCCAGCGGTAAACACTCAATGCGTTACGCCCCACACACACGGGAAAGAGCACGGCATCCGCAGGTAAAGGAATCTCAAGTGCTAACAGCAGCGAATTCACTTCATGGTCGCAAGCAAGGTGCCAACGTTGATAGTCGGCTACGAGCGGTGCAATCAGATGGCCGGCCACGCAATGCCAAATGAGATGCGCCTGCAAGAACTGGCGAGAGGTATCAGATAACGTAGCGCTGTATTGGGGGCAAAAAAAGAGAGATTTACCATCTGTGCTTGCACTATTGAACGCGGAGTCAACCACCGGCGTGACAGTTAAAAACTGGCTTAAGTAGCCCATGATGGGCAGCTCATGTTGCCACCGCTCACGATCAGCTAACCACTTGGCTGTTTCCTGCTGAGTCATCTTTTGGGTCGTTACACACTCGCTCATTGTCATCTTCGCGACCACCTTCCTTGATAAGAGAGGGTGAGGCTATAACGTGGTTGCGACATTATGTGTCGCTTAAGCATTTGTGCTAGGTGTCGGGTTCCGTGTAATTGACCACCCGTTTGGTAAATAACCCAAGCCCTTGGTTTGCCATTCCTTCATCACCGTGATCGGTGATTGGTGAGGCAGCACTTTTTGCAGGATATGGTGACTGTACAGCCAGCAGTATCGTTGAGCATCTGCTTCAGGTCTTTACCTAAGGTATACGCCGGGTTGGTAGCACGTCGCTGTTATGGCCTTTGAAGCGCTCATCATGCCATTCGTTTGCAGCCTTTCCGGCTCGACTCAGCTGTTTTTGATGCTGAAAAGACGGGATAGCGCACGCGGGACTGCGCTTACCTACCCTGTTCAGTACCGTCCGCATTTTGAAGAGCTTGTAAAGAGGCTTCTCGTCGACACTGGCATTTTTCCGCGTTGTTTCTGCCAGCGTTGGCTCCTTATACCGTTTTAGCATGGCGAGAAGGGTGATTCACGCACGATCGGTTCACGGTAATGCAGCGCCGGATAGTTGTGGTGGCGAAGCCATACTGCCGGGCCAGCTCGCTATCCGTTATGTTGGAGGGCGCTGACTGAATCTTGGCACGGATCTGTGGCGCTTGGTCGATTGTTTATGCAGCTTGATGGCCATGACCTTACTTGCCGATGAATTGTTGAAGAAGCGTCCTGATGGCTAACGAAGGATAACTCCTATGGTCAGCCTGATCGCCCAGGTCGCAACAGACAGTACTTCCAGCCGTATACTTGGTTGCAGGCCTCCTTATGAACCCTTCACAACGTGGTGGAGTGTGGTAGTCTACGAGAATAGATCAATAATCTCTTAGGAAAGATATATGAAGTCTTCACCAAATAACCGTATTAATGCCATCATGGAGGCCTTGCTTGAGGCACATGAAGAAGCACAGCAAGTTTCTCATTCTTCCCTACATCGCATGCCGGAATACTTCATGACGATGCGTGTGGCGGACTATTTTGCAAAGAATTTTTTGAATTTCGGTTATCGGCTGGAAGCTCAGGTAAGGCGGACATTTGAAGCATCCGACATGAATGTCGGTGACATCTCTGAATTGCTTGAAGACACTGATTTGCGCTCAGATGGAAGGTTTGATCTGGTAATACACACAGGAAAGAAAGGCCGTCCTGCGCATATCTTGGAGTTCAAGCGCAAAGATAGCAATATGCAAGGTATAATCAGTGACATGCGGCGATTAGCTAAGATTAGCTGCACTGCTAAGCGACATAGCTTGAAAACCAACTATTTAGTGCTGACGCGAAACTGCCAAGAAGAGAAAGATACTGTCGATAACTTGATACGCCGAATTGATACTGTGTTGGACGAGCATGATATGGGCGATGTTGAGGTGAATGTAATAGCTTCAGACCCTATGGTCCCTTACCTTAACTCTAAACTTGAACCAGTAGCTGGTCGCGCCTTTCAAATAGTGATTCTTGAGATCCAAGGCTGATTATTAACTATCATTGAATTTCATTGATGACATTGCATTAGAGTACTGATGGCTTGGGAGCGACATCTTGAGCGGCGTACAGCCACGGTTCACAGGGGCAAACAATGGCAAAGCGGGGCTGAGACAGGAATCACTGATAGTCTGTATGAGGAGCTAACCAGCCAAACCACAGCACTCCCAATGAACAAGAAAAGCGCCCGACTCGTCGGGCGCTTTATGAGTGGCTTATCCACCGAATTTCTCGTTTTCGCCGAAATCGGGCGTGGCCTCTTTTTTGAGGTTGGCTTTGGCAATTTCATAAAGCTGGAACGTTTTGCTCTCCTTGGCTTTCCAGTGCTCGCCCATCTCCACTTTCACTTCGAGCAGGGCAATATCTGGATCTTCCTTGCCGTTCTGGAACCAGGCAGCAACGAAAGGGCTCCAGTATTTGTCGATCAGTGCCTGGTCGTCGATAACGTTGGCTTTGCCAGATAAAGACACATAAACGCCATCATCCTGGTCCGAGAAGCTCAGGCATACGTCATGATCACTCTGGGTTTCCAGCACTTTCTCGGCGCTGCGGCGAGTGAAAAACCATAGTGTGCCATCATACTCATCCTGCACCAGATGCATAGGGCGAGCCCTGGGCACATCCTGATCTAATGTCACCAGCATGCCGATTTTGATGTCCTTGATCATTTACCAGATTTTTTGCTTATGCTCTGGGCTAGACATGATTCACTCTCCTTATGAATGGTCTGCGTGGTGAGCCTGCTGATCAGGTAGCCAGTTATGCAAAAACTGTCAGTGAGTTGTGTTTCTGTACAAGCTTTGCCATTAGCCATAGTTGCTATGAGGGATGTCAGCAAATCAGCTCTGCAGGAAGCGTAATGCAGAAAACGCCACCTCCCTGTGGTGCATCCCGGTACTGGACGCTCCCATGAAGTTGCTGAACGATTTCTCGGGTGATTGCCAGACCTAGCCCTGTTCCGGGAAGCTTGCGTGTGTCGCTGCCGTCAGCTTGTGAAAATCGCTGGAAGAGATGCGGTTGAAAGGCAGGGTCTACCCCCGGCCCTTGGTCGCGCACGGCAATCGTGGTGTTGCCGTCATGGTAGTTAACGTCGATCTCGATGGCGCCGCCTTCCGGCGTGTACTTCACGGCGTTCGACATCAGATTGGTCAGGGCCTGGATAAGGCGCTGACCATCCACGTTGACCTGCACGCTGGGCCAGTGGGGCGATGTCTGAATGCTCACGTGATGCTGCTCACCGTAGCCTGCCATGGATTCGATGGCTTCGGCCACCAACGGCATGAGTGATTGCTTTTCCAGGCTCATGGACATCTTGCCCGCCACCAGCTTTTCCATGTCCAGCAGGTCGTTGATCAAGATGGTCAGGCGCTGGCCGTTGCGCAGGGCGGTATCGAGCAGGGCGGCGGCCTGGGGTGGAAAGACCCCCAGTGCGCCCCCGGCCAGCAGCCCTAGCGCACCGTTGATGGAGGTGAGCGGGGTACGCAGTTCATGGCTCACCGTGGCGATGAACTGATTCTTCATTTTATCCAGCCGACGCCGTTCGGTGATGTCTTCGATGAGCGACCAAATGACCCATTTGCCATCCGGGTCCTGGCTGAGCATGCCTTGCAAGCGCACCGGGTAGCGGCTGCCGTCCTTGCGGTAATACTCTTTTTCGAACGGGCCGTACCGGCCATGGGTGGCCAGGCTGGTCAGCACCAGCTCTTCTTCGGGTTGGTACTCTTTGGGGGTCAGGTCCCAGTAGCTGAGGTTGACGAACTCTTCCCGCGTGAAGCCGGAGGGCTGGATGAGGGCGTCGTTGAGGTCGATGAAGCGTCCGGTTTCGTAATCGTTCAGGGCGATGCCGATGGGGGCAAATTCGAACAGGCCGCGCAGGCGGCTTTCGTTGCGTTCCATGGCCAGGCGGGCCAGCTCTTGTTCATGAATATCGTACAGGTAGCCGTGCCACAGCACGCTGCCATCGGCCAGGCATTCTGGGCGGGCTTGGCCGGTGGTCCAGCGGTAGTGGCCGTCGGGTTGCTTGACGCGGTAGGTGGCTTCCCAGTAATCGAGGGTGTTGGCGGAGTGCACGATACTGGCCGCGACGTTATCGAGGTCGTCGGGGTGGATGGTGGCCAACGCAGGCCCTGCATCCTGGGCGGCTTCTTCTGGCGTAATACCGTAGAGCGCCTCGATCTGCGGAGAGCTGAACGGGAAAGTGGCGCGACCATCGGGAAATAGCCGGTATTGGTAGATCGTGCCGGGCAATTGGGCCATCAGTTTGGTGACCCGTTCGTTGCTCAGGCTGTTGGTGAGCGTGTCCGAGAGCCAGCGGGCGAGCAGGCGCATGAACAGGGTCTCGCTTTCATCGAACTCTCCCAGCCGGGAGTGGCTGGAGGTGAAGTTCAGGGTGCCGAATATTTGGCCCTCTACGTTCAGGGTAATGCCTGCGTAGGTGCCGATGGGAAAGCTCTGGTTACATGGATGATGGTGGTAGCGGCTGTCGGAGACGTTGGCAATGAACAGCTCGTGCTGCTGGTCGGAAAGCAGCAGTTGGCACCAGGTCTGGTCGACGGGGAGGCTGTAGCCGGCCGGTATGGGCAGGGTGTCGGGCGCATCGACCCAGCGCACGGTGTACACGTCGCTTTCGATCTGGCTGATCACGGCCAGGTCCAGGCCAAGATAGGCCTTGGCACGGGCCAGGGCGTATTGGATTTTGGCATCGAGTGTGTCGGCGGGCTGAAAGGCGATATCGTTAAGCAGATTGAGGGCGTCGTGGTGCTTGCGCAGTTGGCTGCGGGCTTCGTGCTCGCGGGTGATATCGACAATGAAGCCTTCCATGATGAGCGGGTATTGCGCATTGCCAGGTACCCAGTTGCCGCGCTCTTCGACCCAGCGCCAGCTGCCGTCTCGGTGGCGAACGCGGTACTCGAAATGCCAGCCTTCCTTGCGTTCCAGCGCCAGGTTGACCTGTTCGGTCAGCATGGGGCCGTCGTCGGGGTGTACCAGCTCGGCGTAGCTGGTGGATTTGTTGTTCAGCAGCTCTTCGGCCGGGTAGCCGCTGATCTGGTCGATTTGGCCGCTGATGTACAGCATGGTCCAGTTGTCGTCGGGCAGGCAGCGGAACGTGACGCCGGGCATGTTGCTGAGCAGCGAGGCGAATTCGTCTCGACTGGCTTGCAGTTCCTGAACCAGCCCGGAGCGCGAGGTGCCGTAGTCGATGTCTCTCTGCACCAGCTCCTCTACCATGGCGGCCATATCGCATAGCAGGCTCAGCTGCTCGCTACTCAACTGCTTGGGTTCGGGGTCCAGCAGGCAGAGTGTGCCAATGCGCTGGCCATGAATACGCAGCGGTACGCCTGCATAAAAGCGTAGAAACGGGGCGGCGGTGACAACGGGAAGTCGAGCGAAGCGGGCGTCTTGCCGAGCGTCTTCGACGATCAGCGGCGCATCGTCCAGCTCGGCATGGCCACAAAACGTCTGGTCGAGGGGCAGGGAGGGCAGGTCGATTCCTTGGCAGGACTTGAACAGGAGCTTGGCCTGGTGAATGAAAGAGATCACCGCCATCGAAACGCCGAAGGTTTGCTGGGCCAGCCGAGTCACGCGGTCGAAGCGTGCATCGGCACGGTCATCCAGCAGCTCGCTGATGGCTCGCACGAGGGGTGGCGTTGCGGGATTGCGTTGAATCGTTGGCTCTTTCATGGCGTGACCCACCACTCTCTGAAATGCATTGGCACGCCATCAAGGGGCATGCCTGACCTCCCCATAGTGTAAATACAGGCGGTATCGCGGTATCTAGCGCAGATGTGAAAAATTGTGGAATGTAGGGGCCTGGCTCAGTGAGTGGCTCAATGAGAGGGGTAGTGGGCAAGGACTTTCTGTGCCGTGGCTTTCAGCTCGTCTTGCCATTCACGGGGGGCGAGCACTTTGATGTTGGCCCCCATGCCCATCAGCCACCAGAGCGTCTGCTGGTCGTTGGGGACGGTTACGTTCAGCCGATACCAGCCTTCCTGAGGCCCCGGGGTGATGCTTTGCTGTTCCGATAGCGGGGTTTCCTGCAGCAGCCAGGCCGCAGAAGGGCTGATCTCTGCTTCCAGTTCGATGTCTTCGATGCCTTGGCGGTAGCCAAAGGCGCCTTGCTGGATGTAATGGTCGATGTCGAAACCTTCTTGTGCTTGCCAGGCTCGGTCGCTCAGGGCAGCGTGCTTGACGCGGTGTAGCGCGAATTGCCTCAGGTCGTCAAAGCCGTCTACATGGGCCAGCAGATAGGTAACGCTGTGGCGGCTGACGATCCCTTGCGGGTGTAGCGTGAAGGCTTTTTCGGATTCGGCAGAGCGTGAGAGGTACTGCACGTCGATGGCTTTCTGTTCGAGCAGTGCTTGGGCAACCGTGTGCCAAGTGGCTTCATCGAGCGCGGCAGGAATCAGGGCCTTGCCATTGGGAATGGCGCGAACTCGCCGTGCCCAGTTGCTCAAACCGTTGGCGGCCAGCTGTTCGAGCAGTTGGCGGGCGTCGTTGAAATGGGGGTCGAGCTGGCTGATGACCACTGGCGGCAGAAGGCCCTTGAGGTACTCTTCAGCCAGCACCAGGGTGAGCGCGCCGGGTACGTCGAGGGCGGGCAATTGGCATTGGTAATCGCGGTCGAAATACCAGCGGTAGGGTTTTTGGCTGTCGTCGCAACCAATCGGAAATTGGCTGGAGAGCTTTTGGCCCAGGTCGCGTTGCAGTGAGCGGATATCGACCAAAAAGCCATGTTCGGCCAGCTTTTCCTTGAGGGCCGGGGTCGATATCCAGCCAGGGTAGCGCGGTATCAGCTGAAGCATGGTGATATGACGAAAGAGCGTATCGCGTGCATCGGACATGACGGCCAACCCTGGCAAAAAGAAAGCGTTCGTTAGCAAACCGTTAGTTTATCGCGCCTCACAAAACTTAGCGACACTTTCGGGCAACGTGCCTGTTTCACGGGCGGCCATGTGCGCGCGCCGACGCCACAGGGCAAGAACACGTTCATCAGGCGCCGTGCCCGGCAGATGGCTCCAAAGGGCGGCGGGATGCACGTCGATGGTGGACTCCAGCGATGTATCGGGGTGTCCTTCCAGCCATTGGTATACGTCCAGGGCGCTGCGTCCTACGCAGACGGGGAAGAGGAGCGCGTTACTGGGAAGCGGGAAGTCCAGTGCCAGCAGCAGGGCGTTGACTTCATGGTCGCAGGCCAGGTGCCAGCGATGACGATGCGCTACCAGTGGGGCACTCAGGTGGCCGGCCATGCAGTGCCAGATGAGGTGTGCGTGTAAAAAACGTCGCGACTCGTTCGTCAAAGAAGCGCTATAGTCGGGTGAAAAATAGAGATGACGGCCATCGGTGCTGGCGGTATCGAACCGCTGGCTGATCAGTGGGGTAAGCGTCAGGCATTCGCTGAGTAGTGCCATCAATGGATGTGAGTCTGCCCATTCGAGACGGTCCTGCTCCCACTTTCGTTGCTCTTGTCGGGCCAGTTGCTGCTGTACTGCCGTTGGCGTCATAGGATCCATTGCGCTGCCTCCTTTGTGTCGATGAAGGCAGCGTACTGGCAAGGTGCGACACTGCAGGTCGCACGGCTGACATTGCGTTGAGGAATATGACATGAGATTACGTTATTGGCCGCTGTGGGTAGCGGTAGGGATGACCGTACTGCTGGCGGGATGTGCCACGGCGGGGGGTGAGCAGGCGCCGAGCATGCAAGCGGCGGCGGCTGAACATTGTGAGGCACGGGGAGGCGAGCGTATCACCCGTGAAAGCCGTTTGGGGACGGGGCGTTATTGCCGCTTGCCAGATGGCCGGGTAGAGAATGAATGGCATCTTTACCGTACGGAACGGCTGGATAACTTCTAATCCTATTGGGTGGCTGATAGTGCACGTGGTCATGGCGATGCTTCTTTCTCGATGGCGTACCCTGGCGGGGTGGCCTGCTCTGTGTGCCTTGCTGGCACTTTCTGGGCTGGCTCACGGCTACCAGGGCCCTTCTCCATTGGGGGAGTGGGAGTACCGTTGGGGGGACTCGCCATTGGGCAGCGAAGGGGAGCCACTCTGGTTATCGGAGCCGAGCCGCGATTGGCAGGCCATTGCCTTTCCATCGAACCCGCCCGAGCGCGAGGGGCGGCAATATGTCTGGTTCAGGACCGTACTGCCTGAGGGAAACTGGCGTGATCCGGTGATCCACATCACCAGCATCAATCTGGTCGGGCAGGTGTTTTTGGGGGATGAGCTGATTTATGAGCACGGCGATATGCAGCAGCCGCGCTTCATTGGTTGGCCGTGGCATTTGATTCCGCTGCCCGACGATTTTGCGGGCCAGACCCTGTCAATACGCATCTATTCGGACTACACCAGCATTGGTTTATGGGGCGATGTTCGGGTCATGGACCGCCTGGGCGCCCTTAAGGCGATGCTGAAGGCGTCAGCGAAAGACCTGGCGGTCAGTGCATTCAGCCTGTTGTTGGCAACGCTTGCGGGTATTTTTGCGCTGATGGGCCCTGACCGGCGAGGCTTTGGTGCCACGGCGCTGTTCGCCTGTGCTTCCGGATTGATGCTGTTGGCCGAAACGCCTGCGAGGCAGCTGATTGCCGATGCCCCCTTGGCCTGGGACATGCTGCGCGCCGCCAGTTATTTTACCTTGCCCATTGCCATGGGGCTGCTGTTGAGCCACTGGTTGGTGGGGTCGGCCAAGCGCTGGATGGCGCGTTTCTGGCAGCTTCATCTGGGGTATCTGGTGGTGACGATGGGGCTGGTGCAGTTCGGCTTCTTGAACTTGGCCCTGACCTTTCCCGTGTTTGACGTGCTGCTGTTGCTGACGTTGCCCTGCATGCTGCTGATCACCCTGGTGGCATGGCGCCGCTTGGCGTTGGAGCAACGTTTGCTGGTGTTCAGCTTTGTAATGTTCGCGCCTTTGCTGGTGCTCGATATGCTGGTGGCCCACGGGCTGGTGGCGCTGCGGCAAGTGCCTTTGAGCGTTGGGGCGCTGGGCTTTTCGATGGCCATCGTGGGGGTCTCGCTGTGGCATTACCGTTTCACGCAGCGGCAGCTGGCTCTGGCGAACCTGACGCTGGAGGCGCAGGTGAAGTCGCGCACGGCGGAGCTGGATCAACTGGTGGACCAGTTGAAGGGATTGTCGCTCCAGGATGCCTTGACGGGGCTGCCCAATCGGCGCCACTTTGATACGCTGCTGGATGAAGAGATGGAGCGCGCCGCCCAGAGTGGGCAGCCGCTTTGCCTGTTGATGATCGACATCGATCACTTCAAGAACGTCAACGACAGCTTTGGCCATGATGTGGGCGATGCGGTGCTGATCGAAGTCGCCAACCTGCTGACACGCTGCTTTCGCGGGAGCGATGTGGTGTGCCGCGTGGGCGGGGAGGAGTTCGTGGCGCTGTTGCCAGTGACCGACCTCGATGAGGCCGAACGACGGGCCAACGAGCTGTTGCAGACGCTGCGTACCCATGCCTTGTTCCACCTCCAGCAACCGTTGGGCTACATCACGCTTTCGTGCGGTATTGCGGCGTACCCCGAGCATGCCGACAGCCGACATTCGCTGATCAAGATGGCAGACCAGGCGCTTTATCAGGCGAAGAACCGTGGGCGAGATCGCTGTGTGATCTGGCAGCAGACTGAAGCGGATCAGTCGTTTATTGATGCTTTTTAAATGTTATGCAAGTTGTGTAGAAGAGTTGTTATAAGTTTGTTGTCTGGCTAATGATAAACATCGTTTTTATAGTTGTTGATCTCGTTGTTTTTAGTGAATGTCAACAAATGTCACATCTCCTGCTGGCCTAGTTACTTTTTTAATATCTCCCTCCATAGTAGTTACATAAGCCCAATGATGGGTGCTGCCAAGGCAGTCGATAACGAGGGGGTGTGTGATGAGAAACAATGGCTATGTCTCCCAGGTGAACTATCCTATTGATCCTGATGATTTTTTGATTTCGCGTACTGATGCTAACGGTTATATCACTTACGCGAATCCTCGGTTTATCGAGGTCAGCGGTTTTGATATCGAAGAGCTGATGAACGAACCCCATAACGTCGTTCGTCATCCGGATATGCCCCCTGAAGTATACCGCGATATGTGGGCCACCCTGCGTGAAGGCATCTCTTGGCAGGGCTATGTAAAAAACCGCCGTAAGAATGGGGACCACTACTGGGTGCATGCCAATGTCGTGCCGGTCATGGATAAAGGAGAACTCCAGGGGTACGCATCGCTGCGCTCTTATGCGGAAGAGGAAAAGACGCGCTACTTCGATAACATTTACCGGCAAATGCGCGAAAAGACGTGCCCCTACTATCTGAAGCGTGGGCAGTTAAAGCGTCGTGGGTTATTGGGCAAGCTACCATCCATTCATTGGGAAAGCGTCAAAACGCGCCTGCTGTTCGCCACGCTGGCCAGCGTGGTACTGCTGGACGCTGGCCTGGCGGTGACTCAGCACTATGCGCTGGGGGGGTGGCAGCTGGGAGTGTTGGCCTTGGTGCTGGCAGGGCTGATCTGTGGCGTCAATGTCTTGCTGTTGGGGTCGTTGAACCGTTCGGTCGGTTCGTTGAAAGATATTGCACTGCAACTGGCGGCAGGCAATCTGAATGCGGCCATTCCTTCTCACCAGCGCCAATCGCTACGTCAGACGCTGGAAGCCCTCCAGTTGATGCGCCGCTCGTTGCTTTCCACGGCTAGCGACATCCAGCGCAATATGGAAGTCATCAGACCGGTGGTCGACCAGATTCTCAATAACAACAGCAACATGGCTGATCGTTTGGAGCAACAGGCTTCCGCCGTGCAGCAAACCGCTGCCAGTATGGAAGAGATCTCCAGTACCGTGCGCCAAAGCGCGTCCAACGCGGAGCTGGCGAGCAAGGCGGCAGATACCAATCTGGCAGAGGTCAGCACGGCATCCCGCCTGACCGATGAGCTGGCGCAGGCCATGGAAGTGCTGACCAAGCAGTCGGAGCGCATGAAGCACATGGTGCAGACCATCGATGCGATTGCCTTCCAGACCAACATTCTCGCTTTGAACGCTTCCGTGGAGGCTGCTCGGGCAGGGGAGCATGGGCGTGGTTTTGCGGTGGTGGCGCAAGAGGTGCGCAAGCTGTCCAACCAGACCGCCGAAGCGGCCAAGGAAGTGCAGCGCATGATCGTGGACACCAACCAGAGCGTTCTGGAAAGCGTGGCCCACACCCGTGAAACCCAGGCGGCCACGCTGCGCATCAAGCAGGCCAGCCAGCGCGTCAACGACCTGATGGAAGAGATTAGCCGCGCCGCCAGTGAGCAAAGCGACGGGGTTGCACAGATCGGGCTGGCCATCGCCGAGATCGACAGCACGACGCAAGCCAGTGCTTCCGACATGGAAAGCTACCGCCGAGTGGCCGATGCGCTCAGCGGAGAAGCCGCTTCCCTGAATAACAGCGTGAACGCGTTCAGAACTTCCAACCGTCATACCAACTCTCAGCCCCACCGCCTACCGGCGCTGCGCCGCCCCGATTCGCTTCGCCTCGACAGCGTGAAAGGCAAGCCCAACCTGCCAGCCCAACCCTCGACAGTAGGCGGTTGGGAACAGTTCTGAGTTCTTCCCCTCCCTTGGTCCTGAAACCAGTCGCTTAGGCGGCTGGTTTTTTATTGTAGGCATCCAGACTAGAGAGCCTTAGGAGCAGGCAGCTACGTGGTTGATCAAGTGGTTTGATGTCAGCGTTGCGCGAGCTGATGCAGTACCTCCGGCAGCTCGCTGGCATGATGAATGCCGATCGCGCCTGCGGGGGTGGCCTCTTCTTCCGGGAAGTGGTTCAGGTGGATGACGTGCATGCCTGCCGCCAGGCCGGCCTGCACGCCTACGGCGGCATCGTCGATGACCACACACTGTTGTGGGGCGTAGCCCATGGCGGCAGCGGCCTTCAAGTACAGCTGCGGATCGGGTTTCCAGACGTTCAGGGTATAGGCGCTGAACAGGTTGCCCGAAAAATGGTGCGTCAGCTGCGTGCACTCCAGGGCGCAGCGGATTTTGCGCTCGGGGCCGTTGGATACCACCGCCTTGGGGTGGTGGGCCAGTTGGGCCAACGCATCCGGCATGCCTTCTATGGCCAGTAGCTCGGCCTGCATGCGTGCTTCCATACCGCGCGCGCATGGCGGCTTCGAGCTGTATCAATCGGGTTTCTTCCAGCGCTTGAAAGCGCTCCTCCAGGGTATGCACGATGGTGTGAAAACGTACTCCGCGAAACTCCGCCATGTATTGCCGGGCCGTAAAGGGCAGCCCGTATTCCGGCAGAACGTCGCCCATCACGTCAGCGAGCAGCGTCTCGCTGTCGACCAGCGTGCCGTCACAATCGAACAACAAGCAGTAGGCGGCATGTTCCGCCGATTGGCCAGTCGTGTTCATTTCCAGACTTCCTCGTTGACCAGGCTGATAGGGCGCTGGCCTTGCAGGGCCATGCGGATATTGTCCACCGCGCGTTGCGCCATGGCGTCTCGGGTTTCATGGGTGGCTGAGCCTATATGCGGCAGCGCGACCACGTTGGTCATCTGCAGCAAGGGAGAGTCATGGGCCAAAGGCTCTTGCGCAAACACGTCCAGCCCGGCTGCCTTGATCACGCCCTGTTGCAGCGCTTCGATCAGGGCGGGTTCGTCGACCACCTTGCCGCGGGCAATGTTGACCAGAATGGCCGAGGGCTTCATGCGGGCAAGTTCGGCAGCACCGATGAGGTGTTCCGTGTCGGCGGTCAAGGGGACCGTCAGACACACGAAATCGGACTCGGCCAGCAGTGCGGTCAGCTCACGCCGCTGTGCGCCCAGCGCCTGTTCGAGGTCTGGCTTGGGGGACGCATTGGAGTAGAGGATGCGCATTCCAAAGCCCAGAGCGCCGCGCTTGGCCACTGCCTGGCCGATGCGACCAAACCCCACCATGCCTAAGGTTTTGCCGTGCACGTCGCTGCCGAACAGCGCTGGGCCAAGGCTCTGTTGCCACTGGTTCGCCTTGACCCAATTGGCCAGTTCCACCACTCGGCGTGCGGTGGCCATGATGAGCGCAAAGCCGGTATCTGCCGTCGTTTCTGTGAGCACATCCGGGGTGTTGCATACCAGGATGCCGCGCTGGGTCAGTTCATCGACGGGCAGATGGTCATAGCCGACGGAAATGGTGGCGATGACTTTGAGGGCAGGGGAGGCTTCCAGCAGCTCATCGGTGATGAGCAGGCTGGAGCCGATGATCCCTTGTGCCTCCCGAAGCGCTTCGCGCACGTTGGGCTGAGTCAGATCCAATGGGCTTTCCAGCTCGATGAGCTGGAAGTGCTCGTCCAGTTCGGCCAGTTGGGCAGGGCTGAGACGCCCTGAAACGATGATACGCGGTTTCATGTGCTCTCCAGTGATCATGATGGGGTGGGGGGTGTCAGAGCTGCTCCAGCTGCATGAGCTGCTGGCGGGTCGGCAGGCCCTCCATGTCGCCAACCACTTGCACCGCCTGAGCACCGATCAGGTTGCCGCGCTGAAGTGCCTGTAAGGGGGGCAGCCCATCCAGCAGCGCACTGATCACACCGACGGCAAAGCCGTCACCGGCGCCGACCGTATCGACCACGTTGGCAACCGGCTGGCCGGGCACGCTAAAGCTTTCCAGCTGGCCGCCCAGCACTCCTCGATAATAACTGCCTTCTGGGCCCAGCTTGATGACGACCGCCTTGACGCCTCGTTCCAGGTAGAAGTCGGCGATGGCCTCGGGCGACGTTTGCCCGGTGAGCAGGCGGCCCTCGGACAAGCCCGGCAGCACCCAGTCGGCCAGGGCGGCCAAGGCGTTGAGGGTATCGCGCATCAGGGCATCACTGGTCCAAAGCGTTGGGCGAAGGTTAGGGTCGAAAGAGACGCTGGCGCCCGCCGCGCGCGCTTGCTGCATCATATGGCGGCTCAACTGCGCGGCGCTTTCGGAAAGCGCAGGCGTGATGCCGGTGGCATGCAGGTGGGTAAGGGCGGCCATATCGACGCTTTCGGCGTCTTCGATGCACAGATGGCTGGCAGCACTGCCTCGCCTGAAGTAAGTGACCTTGGGGTCTGCCCCGCGCTCGGCACGCTCCTTGAACAGCAAGCCGGTGGGGTGGCTGGGGTCGGTATGAATATGGCGGCTGTCTACCCCTTCCGCCTCAAGTGCCTGGCGAATGAACTGCCCGAAGCTGTCGCTACCTACGCGGCTCATCCAGGCCACGTCAAAGCCCAGTCGGGCCAGGCCGATGGCGACGTTGTTGTCCGCCCCCGCCAGGCGCCGCTGAAAATGCTCCACGGTGGCCAGTTCGCCGGGAGTCTCTGCCACGAACATGGCCATGGCTTCGCCAAAGGTAAGAACGCTGGGGGAGGGTTTGGGGTGTGTCATCGGGGCCTCACGTGTTGTCTTGGGTTGTCGTGTTGGTTTGCAGGCCCTGGCGGTGAGTGCTGCCTCGGGCAATGAGAGTGGGCGCATGGCGGTACTGCACCGGTTGCTCTATCGCCTGGGGGCCAGTCAACCGTGTGATCTGGTTCAGCAGGCTGGTCACGGCGGCTTGGCCAATGGCGTTGGTGGGCTGGGCCAGCGTGGTGATGCCCGGAGGCACCAGGGCGCACCACTCCAGCTCGTCTATACCGATCAGGCCGACGGGCCCCAGAGAAATGGCCTGGTGCTGGAAATGGCGAACCATGGCCAGGGTGGCGTTGCCGTTGGCGCATAGTACGGCGCAAGGGGCCTGGCGATGGCGTTGAACGAAGCCGCGCAGCCGTGAGGCTGCCTGTGGGTCGTCGAGGGATGTCAGGGTTTCGCCCTGTATGCCCAGTGACGTCACGCGTTGTCGAAAGCGCTGCAGCCGCTCCTGGCGAGCGCTGGCCAACTGGGGAGGCTCGCTGACATACAGTACCGCGCGATACCCCCGCTGCATGAGGTGTTCCAGCGCCAGGTCGATGGCCAGTGCGTTATCGAGGCCGATGGTCTCGGCGTCCAGGTTGGCGACGTCGCGGTCGATGAGGGCCAGGGGGATGCCGTTGTGTGCCCAGGCTTTCAATGCGCGCTCTGGCTGCCCGGCCGCATTGACGATCAATCCCTCCACTCGGTAGGACGATAGCGAGGCCAGATGCCGCGTTTCCAGCTCGGGGTCGTTATCGGTATTGCACACGATCAGCGAGTAACCCTGTGCCCGTGCCGCTTGCTCTACTCCATGAACGATGGCCACGGAAAACGGGTTGCGTATGTCGGCGACCAGCATGCCCAGCAGTCTGGATCCGCTGCCTTTCAAGCCCCGTGCCATTTGGTTGGGGGAGTAGCCAAGGCTCTTGGCCGCTTGATCGATACGCGCCTGCAAGGCGGCAGACAGCCTGTCTCGCTCTGGGCCGAAGAAACGTGAAACGCTGGTTTTGGACGTACCTGCCAGCCGAGCGACTTCGATGAGCGTTGCGCGTGAGGAGAGCATGAGCACGACGACCTGATGCAAATGAGTGAATGGGAACGTTCCCATGATAAGGTTTCACCTTAATACCTTTATATCGCCAAGACAATATGCCCATATGGTCAAGGCAAATGTGGGCAATGCCTGTGTGGCCAATGCCCGAGCAGCCTTTGCTACGCTGAAAGAAAACCGGGAGGGTGGCGATGCACGTGCACGAGTATCAACAGTACGACGCAACGGGGCTGGCAGCGCTGATTCGTGGCGGGCAGGTGAGCCGGGAAGAGGTGCTGGAGGCCGCGCTGGTGGCCATCGAGCAGGCTAACCCGGCGCTGCAGGCCGTGGTGCGCATGCGGGTCGAGCAGGCGCGTCGTGAAAGCCAGCAGGTAGAAAGTTCGGCCTGTTTTGCCGGTGTGCCCACCTTGAGCAAGGACTTGTTGATGGCGCTCAAAGGGGAGCCCTTGGCATTCGGCAGTGCTGCGTTACGCGACTGGCGGCCTGCCGAGGACTCGCTGTTCATCCAGCGCTCGCGCAGGGCGGGGCTGGTGGTGGTGGGCCAAACGGCCACGCCGGAGCTTGGCTTGATGGGCATCACCGAGCCCAAGGCATTTGCCCACCCTGAAAACCCGTGGTGCGCAGGCTATTCGCCCGGTGGTTCCAGCGGTGGGGCGGCGGCCGCGGTGGCCGGGGGCATGGTGCCCTTGGCGCTGGCAGGCGATGGCGGCGGTTCCATTCGTATCCCTGCCAGCTATTGCGGGCTGTTCGGGTTCAAGCCTTCCAGGGGCCGTGTGCCGCTGGCGCCAGCCCATGGTGAGGTGTGGCAGGGGGCGGTCGTGGAGCATGCGATCACGCGGAGCGTGCGTGACAGTGCGGCCCTGCTGGAAGAGGTCAATGGCATGGCGCCTTCGGGCCCTTACCCGGTGCTTGCGGAACGCGGCTATGTGGAGGCGCTGTCGAAAACCTGCCCACCCTTGCGGGTGGCGATCTCTCTGGGGGAGCCTTTTGGGCGCAGTTTGGGTACACGGTTGAATCCAGAGGTGAAAATGGCCATCGAGAAAACCGCCCAGCAGCTGGAGGAGATGGGGCACACGGTAGCGTGGTGCGACCCGCCGGTCGACGGTGAGGCGCTTGCCGACAGTTACCTGACGCTCTACCTGGGCCACCTGGCGGCAGACCTGCGCTGGATCAGTCAGCAAACCGGCGTGCCGCTCGGCCGCCTGCCTCTGGAGCCTTCTACCCGAGCCATTGGCCGCCTGGGCGCCAAACTCTCTGCCTGGGAGTACGAGACGGCCAAGCGCTACTGGCACGTTGCCGCCGAGCAGATGAGCCAGTTTCATCAGCGTCATGATGTGCTGGTGCTGCCCGTGGCCGCAGACACCGCGCCTAGGTTGGGGGAGCTGTACCCGTCGGCCCTGCGCGAACGGCTGATGGCGCTGCTGGCGGTGCCGGGCCTGCCCGCGCTGGCCCTGAAGGCGGGGCTGTTGAAGCGACTGGCCGTCGATGCCCTGAGCCGTACGCCCTTTACCCAGTTGGCCAACCTGACCGGCCAGCCTGCCATGTCGCTGCCGATGCACGTGGCGCAAAGCGGCTTGCCCGTGGGGGTGCAAGTGGTTGGGCGGCTGGGGGAAGACCGCCAGTTGCTGCAGTTGGCCGCCGCCCTGGAGCAGCAGGAAAACTGGCAGGCGAGGCTGCCTCGGCAAGCGTTTGCAGCTCAGGCAGGGTAAACTACGCCCCCGTCAATCGACGACCGTGATTCTATCTAGAGCTTGCTGCATGCACCCATCCTACGAACTGACCGAGGCGGGCGACCGTTATTTCGATGGTCTGGCGGAGAAATTTTCCCGCTCGCTGTATCAGGCCCCGCGTGGAGAGCTGCGCTTGGCCATGCTGGATTACCTGCTGCCTCAGATGCTGAACCTGAACGCCCAGCCGATACTGGATGTAGGCGGCGGCCTGGGACAGCTATCGGCCTGGCTGGCCGAGCGGGGGCATGCGGTGACCATGGCAGAGCCTTCCCAGGATATGTTGGCACACGCCCAGGCATGGCATGGCCAGCGGGTCAGCGAAGGTGCTTTCAATGCCGACGCGCTGCACTACGTTGCAGCACCGCTGCAAGCGTTGCCCGTTCAAGCCCCCGGGCCCTGGCCGCTGATCACTTGTCATGCGGTGCTGGAGTGGCTGGGCGACCCTGCCCAGGCGCTGGCTACCCTGGCCAGCCTGCTGGCTCCCGGTGGCCAGCTGAGCCTGATGGTGTTCAACCGCGATGCGCTGCGCTTCTCCAACGTGGTGAAGGGCAACTTGAACAAGGCGCTGGGCGACCAGTTGGCAGGCAAGGGGCGTCGCCAGCGCTTGACCCCCATTTCACCCATGACCCACGCGCAAGTTCTGGGCTGGGCCGACACCTGCGGCCTGGAGATGGTCGACGTGGCGGGCATTCGTATCTTTCAGGACTACCTGCGCCAGGCCCCTGCCAGCGCTGACGACCAGGCCGCGCTCATGGCGCTGGAACGCCAGTACTGCCGCCAGGAGCCCCATTGGCGGCTGGGCCGCTATCTACTTTACACCTTCACCAAACCCGAGGCCGATGCATGAGCGCTCAACTGCCCGCCAGCCAACTTCTCGAACGTTACCATGGCCCTGCGGCTCAACTGCTGCCAATCGCCCCGCCTGCCGACGGCTGGCTGGTGGAACGCTCTACCGCCATGATCAGTGGCGATGTGGCGCTGCGCCAGCAGTGGCAGGATGCTGGAAAGCTGGCCAGTAGCCCGCTGGCGCCCATGAATGCAGAGCCCGCTGGCCGCGTGGTGCTGTTCTGGCCCAAGGCGCATGCCTTGGGCACGTGGTGGCTGCGCTGGCTGTGCCAATGGCTCCCCGAGAACACGCCTTTCGAGATCGTGGGGGAGCACCAGGGCGGGATCAAGCGTGTGCCGAAGCTGCTGGCAGCGCTGGGCATGGGGTGTGACAAGCTGGACAACGCACGCCGCTGTTCACTGTTTGCCAGCCGCACTGTGGCGCTGCCCGAGCAGCCAGATGAGTGGCAGCGCTTCGAAGCGCTGGGCATGACGCTGGTGAGCCACCCTAGTGTGTTTGGCCATGGCAAGGTCGACGAAGGAACCTTGCTACTCCTCGACACCCTGGAAGCGCACCTGCCCAGGCGCCCGATGAGCGTGCTGGACATGGGCTGTGGTGACGGCATCATCAGCGCCTGGCTGGCCAGCCGTGGCCATACGGTGACAGCGGTGGACGTCAACGCTTTTGCCGTCGAGGCGTGTCGCCAGACCCTGGCGGCCAACCAGCTGACGGGCAGCGTGTGCGAAAGCGATGTCTACCGTGCGCTGGGCGATGCGCGCTTCGACCTGATCGTCAGCAATCCACCGTTTCACCAGGAGCGCGAGATCAGCTACGGACCGAGTGCGCGACTCATCGACGAAGCGCGTCAGCACCTGACCCCCAAAGGCCAACTGGTGCTGGTGGCCAACGCCTTCCTGCCTTATCCCGAGCGGCTGGAGCGTGCGTTTGGAAGCTTCGAGACGCTGGCCGACAATCGGCGTTTCCGGGTGTATCGCGGGCAGTCGTGAAGGGGCCGCTGGCTCAGGCGTTGGGTGAAGCATCGGCATAGCGAATGTCGGTAATGGTGTAGAACGCCTCGCCGTTGGGCGTGATCACCGTGATCTCGTCGTCCACTTCCTTGCCCAGCAGCGCCTTGGCCATGGGGGCGTCGACACTGATCCAGTGCTTCCGGGTGTCGATTTCGTCATGGCCCACCAGGCGGATATGCAGGGCTTCCCCCGCGTCGTCTTCCAGGCTCACGAACGCGCCGAAAAACACCTTGTCGGTGTTGGCGGGCAGCCTGTCCACCACCTGTAGTTCGTCCAGCCGCTGGGTCAGATAGCGGATGCGGGCGATGACCCGGTTCAGCTCTTTCTTGTTGTAGGTGTAGTCGGCGTTCTCACTGCGGTCCCCCAGCGCAGCGGCTTCCCCCACCTTGGCCGACAGCTCAGGGCGCTTGACGCGGGAAAGGTGGTCCAGAATGCCCCGCAGGCGGGCCGCGCCCTCGGCGGTAATCAGGTTGCTCTTGGGTGCCTGGCGCGGGTCTTTTGCTGGATCGCGCCAGCGCGTCATGTTGCGGCCTTTCATGGTGTCGTTATCTTCCCGAAAAAGTGTCTAGCTTACGCTACCAAGGTGCAGGGCAACAAAGCGGCGATTCTCTGGCGAATCATTCAAACGTTCGTTACATTGTCAGTGTGGACGAGATATCGCCATGCCTTGAGCAGGTCTAATTCGATAGTGATAACTCAACAGTCATGACTCATGGCTCATTACTCATGACTCATTCTTCATAACAACAAGCAGGAGTTTTCCATGCGTGCAATTCCATTTTCTAGACTCTTCATGGTGGCGGCGTTGGGCGGTGCCTTGGTACTGTCGCCGCTGAGCGCGTCGGCCTTCGAAAGCGAGCTGTTTTCCTTGAAGAACCGCTGGGAGCATACGGTGACCGAGATGCCCGCCAACCAACGGGAGTCGACCCTGAGGGCATTGGCGGGCGAGGCGGAGCGACTGGCCCAGCAGAACCCCAACGAGGCCGAGGTGCTGGTATGGCAAGGCATCGTGCTGGCTTCCTATGCTCGAGAGCGGGGTGGGTTAGGGGCGCTGGGTACTGCCGGTGATGCGCGCACGGTGCTGGAACGCGCCGTCGAGATCGACCCTACGGGGGGCAATGGCTCCGCGTATGTGACCCTGGGGGCGCTGTATGACCGTGCCCCGGGTCGCCCGCTGGGGTTTGGCAATAGCGCCACCGCTGAGCGGATGTTCCAGCGGGCGCTGGAAATTCGCCCGGACGGTATCGATGTGAACTACTACTATGCCGCTTTCCTGAAAGAAGAGGGCAACACCCAGGCGGCGCGGGAGCATGCTCAGCGAGCCGTGAACGGCACGGCGCGGGAGAGTCGCCAACGCTCCGACGAAGCCCTTCGCCGTGATGCCGAGGCGCTGCTGCGCGAGCTGTAATGGCCGTCAAATCACGCGGTTGATGATCCGATTGGCATTCCCGGTGGCCAGCATTGATAATGGTACGATCATGTTCACCGGGAGTGCCGTATGGGCCCCACGCTCAATCGCGACGATGTGGAACTCATCACGCGTGACACCCTGTACAAGGGGTTTTTTCGCCTGGAAGCGCTAGAGCTGCGTCATCGACTTTTCGAGGGCGGCTGGAGCTCCACCATGCGCCGAGAAATGCACAACCGCCACGATGCGGTGGGTGTGCTGTTGTATGACCCCGAGCGTGATGCGCTGATCCTCGTCGAGCAGTTTCGCGCCGGCGCCATCGACGACCCTCACTCCCCCTGGAAGCTGGAACTGGTGGCGGGCCTCGTCGACAAGGACGAGGCCCTGGAAAACGTGGCGCGCCGTGAGGCCCAAGAGGAAGCCGGTTGCCAGGTGGGCCAACTGACCCGATTGCATACCTACTACCCAAGCCCTGGCGCCTGCAACGAGCGGGTCACGCTATTTTGCGGGCTGGTCGATAGCCAGGGCGTGGGAGGCGTGCATGGCGTCGAGGACGAGAATGAAGACATCCGTGTTCATGTCGTCTCTTTTCCCGCCGCCTGGCAACTCCTGGAGCAGGGCCGACTCGACAACGCCATGTGTTTGATCGGCATGCACTGGTTGGCCGGGCAGCGGGCATCGCTGCGGGCGGCTTCCCAGCGCGCGGCCGTGTCAGCCGTCGAGGCCAACACCCGGTAAGGAGTCATCATGGCAAGAGCCGCCTACGTAACCGATTTGAAAACCTTGCAAGGGGAGTGCAGCGCCAACTATCTGCGCCTGGTGCGCCTGGTGGGTGACCTGCAGAGCGGCCAGCGGCGCGATATCGCCTTGCGCGGTGATCACCAGCACTTTGGCGACCTCAAGCTGGCCATTCTTCAACAGGCCCCTTACACCACGCTGGTGGAGATCTCCCAGCGCGGCCCGCTGGATGCGGTCATCGAAGGGCCGCGCATGCGCGTGCACCTTTACCATGATGTGCGCATGGCGGAAGTCATCGACTTTCAGCGCGAGCGTCATTTCAGCGGACGCTATCGCTACCCCAATGCGCGCATGCATCAACCGGATGAAAAGCTGCAGTTGAACTGCTTTTTAGGAGAGTGGTTGGCCCATGGGCTGGCCCATGGTCATGTCGTCGATTTGCCGGAGCTACCCTGATGCGGTTGATACAGATTACCGATGCGCATCTGCACGCCGACAAGCAGGCACGCTCTCGGGCGGCCATTCCCTGGCAGCAGTTCGAAGCCGTGCTGGACGCCGTGGTGGCCGAACGCCCGGACGTGGTGGTGGTGAGTGGTGATATCAGCCAGGATGAAACCAGCGCGTCTTACGTTCACGCCTGCGAGGCCTTGAACCGCCTGCCGTGCCCCTGGTTCTGGATACCGGGCAACCACGACCAGCCCGAACTGATGGCCGCAGAACGCCCGATGCTGGATGAAGTCGACCTGGAACAGTGGCGCCTGCTGCTGCTGAATACCCATGTGCCGGGCAAGCCCCATGGCGAGCTGGGGGCGGCCAAACTCACCGCCCTGGCCGAACGGCTGGAGCAGGACGAGCGGCCGGTGGCTATCGTCATGCACCACCCGCCGGTGGACGTAGGGGCAGACTGGATGGATGCGATTGGTTTGCAGGACCGCGATGCGTTCTGGCAGCTGTTGAGCGCTTACCCCCAGGTCAAGATCATTCTGTTTGGGCATGCCCATCAGGCTTTTGCCCAGCATCAGCCGCTGGCGGGCTCGGCGATAGGCACTTATGGTTGCCCCGCCACATCAGACCAGTTTCTGCCCGGTGCGAAAACCTTTGCGGTGGATGAAGCGTCGCGGCCGGGTTATCGCGTGGTGGAGCTGCACGGGGAGGAGTGGCAGACCTGGGTCGAGCGTATCGACCTCTGATGCTTTTCTTTTTAGTTGATAAAGATATAAAAAGATAGTTATTAATTCTTTTGGGTTATTATTGACCTGGCGTTACCCTACCCACAAATGCCCGCCTTGCGATTCATACGCGCAGGGCGGCACACCATGTTTGCACAGGCTTCCTTGAAAAGCCGTCTCGATAAAAGCAAGCACCGTTTTGTGAGGGAGAAGGTAATGAACCAGTTTTCTGCGCCGTCGGCGGCGACGCAACAGGTGCCCATCGCACCGGATGCCGCCCGACTGACCCACCTGAAGCAGCTCGAAGCCGAGTCGATCCATATCATCCGGGAAGTGGCAGCCGAGTTCAGCAACCCGGTGATGATGTACTCCATCGGCAAGGACTCCTCGGTAATGCTGCATCTGGCGCGGAAGGCCTTCTACCCCGGCACGCCGCCGTTCCCGCTGATGCATATCGATACCACCTGGAAGTTCCGCGAGATGATCGCTTTCCGCAATCGCATGGCGGAAGAGGCGGGCATGGAGCTGATCGTGCATACCAACGAAGAGGGTCGCGCCGCCAACATCAACCCCTTCGACCACGGCAGTGCCAAGTACACCGATATCATGAAGACCCAGGCCCTCAAGCAGGCCCTGAGCAAGCACGGTTTCGATGCTGCCTTTGGCGGCGCGCGGCGCGACGAGGAAGCCTCCCGTGCCAAGGAGCGCGTCTACTCCTTCCGCGACAAGTACCACCGCTGGGACCCGAAAAATCAGCGTCCGGAGCTGTGGAGCGTCTATAACGCCAAGATCAACAAGGGCGAATCGATTCGCGTGTTCCCGCTCTCCAACTGGACCGAGCTGGATATCTGGCAGTACATCTATCTGGAGTCGATTCCCATCGTGCCGTTGTACTACTCCGCTAAGCGTCCGGTAGTGCAGCGCGACGGCATGCAGATCATGGTGGACGACGAGCGCCTGCCGCTGGCCGAGGGCGAAGTGCCGGAAGAGAAGTGGGTGCGTTTCAGAACCCTGGGCTGCTACCCGCTGACGGGGGCGGTGGAGTCCACCGCCGCCACGCTGCCGGAGATCATTCAGGAGATGCTGCTGACCAGGACCAGCGAGCGCAGTGGCCGCGCCATCGATCACGATCAGGCCGGTTCCATGGAGAAGAAAAAGCGTGAGGGGTATTTCTAATGGCGCACCAATCAACGTTGATTGCCGATAACATCGAGCAATACCTGCACGAGCACGAAAACAAGGATCTGCTGCGTTTCATCACCTGCGGCAGCGTCGACGACGGCAAGTCCACGCTCATCGGACGGCTGCTCCACGACTCCAAGATGATCTTCGAAGATCAGCTCGCCGCGATCACCAAGGCTTCCAAGACCAGTGGCACCACCGGTGATACGGTGGACCTCGCCCTGTTGGTAGACGGCCTGCAATCGGAGCGCGAGCAGGGCATCACCATCGACGTGGCGTACCGCTTTTTCTCCACCGACAAGCGCAAGTTCATCATTGCCGATACGCCGGGGCACGAGCAGTACACGCGCAACATGGCCACGGGCGCTTCCACTGCCAGCCTGGCGATCATCCTGATCGACGCGCGCTACGGTGTGCAGACCCAAACCCGTCGGCACAGCTTCATTGCCGACCTGCTGGGCATTCAGCATCTGGTCATCGCGGTCAACAAGATGGACCTGGTGGGCTTCTCGGAGGCACGCTTCAACGAGATCGTGGCGGAGTACCGAGCCTTTGCGGCCAACTTGCAGGCCCCGGACATTCGCTTCGTGCCGATGTCGGCGCTCAATGGCGACAACGTGGTCAACGCCAGCGAGCACACGCCCTGGTACTTTGCGGCGGGCAGTGAAGGCTACGAAGGCAAGACCCTGATCGAGCTGCTGGAAAACGTCGAAGTCACCCGTGACCAGAACCTGAGCGACCTGCGCCTGCCGGTGCAGTACGTCAATCGCCCCAACCTGGACTTCCGAGGCTATTGCGGCACCCTGGCGGCTGGTGTGCTGCGCCCAGGCCAAGAGGTGAAGGCGCTGCCGTCGGGCAAGACCTCTCGCGTGGCGCGCATCGTCACTTTCGACGGGGATCTCGACGCTGCTTACCCCGGCCAGGCCATCACCGTGACTCTGGAAGACGAGATCGATATCTCCCGTGGCGATTGGCTGGTCAGCGCCGAAGATCAGGTGCCGCTTTCCAACGTGTTCAATGCCGATGTGGTCTGGATGCACGAAGAGCCCATGGAGCCGGGCAAGCTCTACGATATCAAGCTGGCCACTCGTGATCTGGCGGGCCAGATCAGCGCCATCGAGTATCAGGTGGACGTCAACACGCTGGAGAAACACCCGACCCAGCGCCTGGGGCTGAATGCCATTGCTCGCTGTGAAGTGGAACTGACGGCATCGATTCCGGTGGACGACTACCGTACCAGCCCCGGCACGGGCAGTTTCATCATCATCGACCGGCTGAGCAACGTGACCGTAGGCGCCGGTATGATTCGGCGGGTCGCGGATGCCCGTGAGCAGGCCGGCACCACCGACTGGGCCGCCTTCGAACGTGACCTGAACGCCCTGGTGCGCAAGCATTTTCCGCACTGGGGAGCGAAGGACGTGCGTGACCTTCTGCGCTAGCGGCTTGATGACGTTATCGAGATAACCGAGTAGACGCTTAGCCATTGGCAACGCACACTGGACCTGCTGTTGGCGCGAGACGCTGCAGCAGGTTTTCTATATGGAGACAGCGGGTAGGTTGCCGCTGTTTTTAATGATAGATGAAGTCTTAATGATGGCTGAATCGAGACACCAAGGAGTGAAGGTCGATGTTAACCCTACTGGACGGTGGCCTGGGGCGTGAGTTGAAACGTTTGGGCGCGCCGTTTCGTCAACCGGAATGGTCGGCGCTGGCGCTGATGGAAGCCCCCGAGTGCGTGACCCAGGCGCACCAGGCGTTCATCCAGGCCGGGGCAGAAGTGATTACCACCAATGCCTATGCCGTGGTGCCCTTTCACATTGGCGAAGAGTGCTTCGAAGAGCGTGGCCTGGCGCTGGCCACTCTGGCAGGCAAGCTGGCCCGTGAGAGCACTGCCAGTCAGCCGCAGCCGGTGGTGGTGGCGGGTTCCTTGCCGCCGCTGTTTGGCTCTTATCAGCCGGAGCTATTCGACGCACAGCGCGCCCCGGCGCTGCTGAAGACGCTGATCGAAGGGCAGGCGCCTTATGTAGATGTCTGGCTGGCCGAGACCCTGGGCGCTACCGAAGAAGCCGCTGCGGTGGCCCAGGCGCTGGCCGACGACACGCGGCCAAGGTGGTTCTCTTTCACCTTGAAAGATGCCGATGAACATGGCGCTTTGCCCTGCGAGCTGCGCTCGGGCGAGTCCATTGCCACCGCCGTGAACGCCGTTCTGGCCGCCCAGGGCGAGGCGCTGCTGTTCAACTGCAGTCAGGCCGAGGTGATGGAGGAAGCGCTACGCCAGGCGGCGGCTGCCGTCGCAGAGCAGGGCGCTTCGCTGCGGTTGGGCGTTTACGCCAATAGCTTCGTTCCTCAGAGCAATCGCATGGCGGCCAACTCCGGGGTCAGCGACATGCGTGATGACCTGGGGCCAGAGGCGTATGCCGCGTTTGCACAGCGCTGGCAGGCGGCGGGCGCCAGCCTGATTGGCGGCTGCTGCGGCATTGGCCCAGAGCATATTCAACAGCTGGCGCAGGCCCTGCGCCAGAGCGTTTAAACTTGCACGCGAGTGCATTGCAGATGAGCAATCGACATGGCGAATGACCAATGGCAGGCGGGTCGGCCTGCATCGGCAGGGCTTACACGACGTCAGTTCTTGCAGCATACGGCGGCGCTTTCGGTAAGCGCCAGTGCGGTCGGGGGGCTGGTGCTGCCCCGCTGGGCAAGCGCACAGGACGCCGCCGTGCCTCAGCGCGGTGGGCACTTGATTCTGGCTATCGACAACGCGTCCAGCAGTGATCGTCTAGACCCGGCCTACTATTTCGAGCAGTACATGTACCACATTGGTCGTCAGCTATTTAATACCTTGACCGAGCTGAACGACGACGGCTCGCTGGCGCCGGGCTTGGCTGAATCCTGGGATACCCAGGATGCGGTGCAGTGGGTCTTTCAGTTGCGCCAAGGGGTGACGTTCCACAACGGCAAGACCCTGACGGCGGCGGATGTGGTCTACTCGCTGAACCATCACCGGGCCGAGGACTCTCCCTCGGCGGTCAAGGGGTACATGGAGCAGGTCGCGGAAGTGGCAGCCCACGGTGAGCGTGAGGTGCATATCACGCTGACGGGACCCAACATGGACCTGCCTTCGCTGCTGGGCGAGGTGAACTTTGCGATCACGCCCGAAGGCGCCAATTTCGATGATGGTATCGGCACCGGACCGTTCGTGCTGGAACGCTTCGAGCCGGGCGTGCGCACGCTGGTCAGGCGCAACGACAACTACTGGAAAAGCGATCGTGCCTTCGTGGATAGCGTGGAAACCCGCGCCTTCAACGACGCATCGGCCCGTGTGGCGGCCCTGATGAGCGGCTCGGTCCACTTCATCAACCGCGTCACGCCCAGTATCGTCAGTCGCCTGGAGAGCGCCTCGTCGGTGCAGATCAACCGTAACTCGGGCAGTTTCCAGGTCACCTTCCCGGGATTGGCCGATCGTGCGCCCTTCGATAACCTGGACGTGCGGCTGGCCATGAAGCACGCGCTGGACCGTGAACAGCTGCTCAAGATGCTGGTACAGGGGTATGGGCAGGTGGGCAACGATTCGCCGCTGTTCCCCAGCAACGCTTACTTCACCACCGACCTGCCCAGCCATGCCTTCGACCCGGACAAGGCACTGCACCACTGGCGCAAGGCAGGGGTAGAGCGGCCCATTCGCTTGAGCGTGGCCGATGGGGCGACTTTCGAAGGGGCGGTGTCGGCGGCAGAGCTGTATCAGCAGTCGGCCCAGCGGGCGGGCATTCCGCTGGAGATCAACCGTGTACCGGCGGATGGTTACTGGTCGGAAGTGTGGCGTCAGCATGAGTTCTGTGCCTCGGGCTGGTCCAGCCGTCCCACGGCCGATGCCTACCTGTCGATGGTCAATCTCTCCAATGCGCCCTGGAACGAGTCGCGTTGGGCCAACGAGCAGCTGGATCAACTGATCATCGCCGCCCGTGGCGAACAGGACGAAGCCACCCGTCGCCAGATGTACCACGATATTCAGGTGCTGTATCAACAGGAAGGCAGCACCGTCGCGCCGCTGTACATGGACTCCATTTCCGCGACGAGTGCGAATGTGCGTGGGTACGTGGACGTGCCGGGAGAGGTAGCGACCCGCTCCGTCGAGAAGATGTGGCTGGTGGGCTAGCGCCCGTCAAATCTCGCCGTGTCGCCAGCGCGCCCCCACGTCAGTGGGGGCGCGCCTGTTTGGGTTATTCCGCGTTGGGGAAGAACAGCTGCTGGTCGTTGACTTGGAAGTCGGCAATCGCTTGCTGGCCTTCGTCGGACACCAGCCACTCGTGCCATTGGCCCGCCAGCTCATGTTTCAGGTGCGGGTGCTGCTCCTGTGACAGCAGCAGCGAACCGTATTGGTTGAACAGCGCTTCGTCGCCCTCGAACAGCAGGGTCAGGTCCTGCGGGTTTTCAAAGGCCACCCAAGTGGCGCGGTCGGTGAAGCTGTAGGCGTTCATGCCTGCGGCGGTATTCAGGGTCGGCCCCATGCCGCTGCCCAGTTCACGGTACCAATCTCCTTGCGGTGTGACGCCCGCATCTTCCCAAAGGCGCAGCTCGGCGCGGTGAGTGCCGCTGTCGTCACCCCGTGAGGCGAAGGGCGACTCGCTGTCGGCGATCCGCGCCAAAGCATCACTGACGCTGTCACTGTCGGCGATGTTGGCGGGGTCATCGCTGGGTCCCACGATCACGAAGTCGTTGTACATCACATCCAGCCGCTCGGTGGCGTAGCCATCGGCAACGAACTGCTCTTCGCCTGCGGTATCGTGAACCAGCAGGCTATCGGCATCGCCACGACGAGCGATTTCGAAGGCTTGACCGGTGCCGACGGCCACCACGCGCACATCGATCCCTGTCGCTTCCGTAAAGACCGGCAGGATGGCCCCAAACAGGCCCGAGTTCTCGGTAGAGGTGGTGGAAGCCAGGGTAATGTAGTCATCATTGGCCAGCAGCGAGGCGCTCCAGGCCAGTGCCGTGGTGCATAGGCTGGCGGTAACGAGGGTAGTGGTCTTGTTCACGGTCCTGCTCCTTTGGGTATTGTTCAAGCGTCGTGGTGGGGCTTGCTAGAGTAGGGCTTGCCAGAGTAGGGCTTACCAGACCAGCTCGCCCCGTATGAACGCCCTGGCTTGCGCTGTTGCCGGGGTGTCAAAAAAGTCTTCTGCCGAGGTGTGTTCGATCAACTGACCGCTGTACATGAACAGCACGTCGTCGGCCAGACGCCGGGCCTGGTGCAAATCGTGGGTGGTCATGACGATACGCGTGCCTGCCTGATGGAACTCATTGACCGCGTCTTCCACGGCCTTGATGGCCGCCGGGTCCAGGGCGGAGGTGGGTTCATCCAGAAACAGGACGGCAGGCTTGAGCAGCCAGGCCCGTGCCAGCGTGAGACGTTGCTGCTCGCCTCCGGAAAGCACCCGGGCGGGGCGTTTGGCCAGGCTGGTCAGGCCGAACTTTTCCAATGCCTGCAAGGCCAGCGCTTTGCGCTGGCGGCGAGGCACCCGATGCACGGCCAGGGCGTAGGTGAGGTTGTCCAGCGCCGAACGGCGCAGCAGCACCGGGCGCTGAAAGACCATGGCCTGCACCGGCGGCTTGCCTTCCCAGGTCACCTGGCCACCGCTGGGGCGCAGCAGCCCATGCGCCAAGCGCATGAGCAGGCTTTTGCCAGCCCCGTTGGGGCCCATTACCAGCGTCCGGCGGCAGCCGTGCAGCGCCAGCGTGGTCGGTGCCAGCAGCGTGTCGCCACGGTGGCAGAAGCTGACCTGCTGAAAATGCAGGCTGGGGACGGTGGAAGCCGCGGGGCTGAGGGGTGCGTTCATCCTAACCGCCGTTTTGCCGTTTCACTGACCCAGTGGGCCAGTGCATTGATCAAGGTGACCAGGCTGAGCAGAATGATGCCCAGCCCCAAGGCCATCGCCAGGTTACCCTTGCTGGTTTCCAGCACGATGCTGGTGGTCATGACCCTGGTCACGCCGTCGATATTGCCCCCCACGATCATCACTGCGCCCACTTCCGCACTGGCGCGGCCAAAGCCCGCCAGTATCACGGTCAGCAGGCCAAATCGCGCATCCCACAGCAGCGTGGGCATCATGCGCAGTTGGCCGAGCCCCAGCGAACGCAGCTGTTCGGCGTACTCGCTGTGCAGGGCTTCCACCTGCTGGCGTGTCAGGGCAGCAATGATCGGAAAGACGAGAATCACCTGGGCAATGACCATGGCGGTGGGCGAGAACAGCAGCCCGAACTGACCCAATGGCCCCGCACGGGAAAGCAGGAGGTAGACGCACAGGCCCGCGACCACGGGAGGTAGTCCCATGAGGGCATTGAGCACCACGATCAGAGCGTTCCGCCCGGGGAACTGCCACAGTGCCAGCGCCGCCCCTAGGGGCAGTGCCAACAGGCTGGCCAGGGTGACGGCGATCAGCGACACCTGAAGCGATAGCGTTACGATGGCCACGAGCGCGGGGTCCATGCCCAGAATGAGCGCTATCGCGGTGCTGAATGGGTTATCCGACATGACGTTCCGTGGCCAGGGTTGCTGATAGGGGCAGGTTCATTGTGTTGGTAGGGTGTCGTTGTAAGGTCATGACGTGTCTAAAAAGTCACGATGCTGGTAGAAGCATCAGGTAGGTGCATAGTGTACGTAAATTTCCCGGGATGCACGGTGCGCTGAAAAATATGCGCTACTATGCAGTCTCATGCAGCATTTGAAGGTGGGCGGGTGAGAGAGTCTTTGAAAGAGTATTCAAAAGAGTACCTTACGACGGCGGAAGTGGCGGAGTATCTGCGGCTCAAGGAGCGCAAGGTGTATGACCTGGTGCGCCAGGGGCAGATCCCTTGTAGCCGTGCCACCGGGAAACTGCTGTTTCCTCGTCAGCACATCGACATGTGGGTGTTGAGCCACCTGGAAGGCGACCAGGCCCAACGGTTGCCGCCCCCTCAGGTGCTGGCCGGAAGCCTCGATCCGCTGCTGGAGTGGGCGATTCGTGAGAGTGGCTGCGATCTGGCATCGCTGTGCCATGGGAGTGGCGACGGCATTCGGCGCTTGCTCGAAGGCAAGGCCATGGTGGCGGGTATCCACTTGCGGGACCCTGACAGCGGCCGCTACAACGAACCGACCGTGCTGGGGTTGGGTGGGGTCAAGGATCTGGTGGTACTGCACTGGGCCAAGCGCCGTCAGGGTCTGATAGTGGCGCCGGGCAACCCGCTGGGCCTGAAGACGATAAAGGATCTTGCCCGCCCAGACGTGGTGTGTGCTCATCGCCAGCCCGATGCCGGGGCTGCGCATTTGCTGCGAGGCTTGTTGACGCAAGCGTCCATCGCGTCTGACGCGCTGCGCTGGGCCGACCACATGGCGCTCAGCGAGGAGGATCTCGGCCTGGCCATTGCTCAGGGAGAGGCGGATGTCGGGGTGGGCATGGAGGCGGCGGCGCATCGCCAGCAGCTTCATTTCATTCCCCTGGTGGAGGAGTCGTTCGATCTGGTCCTGCATCGACGCAGCGCTTTCGAGCCCACAATGCAAGCGCTGATGGCCTTTGCCCGGCAGCCGCGCTTTCATCAGCGGGCCGAGGCGCTGAAAGGTTACGACATCAGCCAGCTGGGTCGCGTTTTATACAATGCTTGACGATGGTATAAGATGCGCCACACTGGTTAGGTGCTGTACACGACTACTCATCACGAAATGGAGAGCATGATGAATCAAGCACTGAACGGTAAACGCGTTGCTATTCTGGCAACGGATGGTTTCGAAGAGTCCGAGCTGAGCGTACCTCGCGCCGCGCTGCAAAAGGAAGGCGTCGATGTGCATGTGATCTCCCCGGAAGGCAAGGAGATCCGCGCCTGGGCAGAGACCGAGTGGGGCGATAACTACCCCGCCGACAAGTCGCTTGCCCAAGCCAGCGAGGCGGACTATCACGCCCTGGTGCTTCCCGGTGGCCTGTTCAACCCGGACGAGCTGCGCATGAACGATGAGGCGCTGAGCTTCGTCAAAGCCTTCTTCCAGGCAGGCAAGCCGGTGGCGGCCATCTGTCACGCCCCGTGGATTCTGATCAATGCGGACGTGGTGGAAGGGCGCAAGATGACCTCGGTCGCCAGTGTCGCTCAGGATTTGCGCAATGCGGGCGTGAACTGGGTAGACGAGCCGGTGGTGGTCGACAGTGGGCTCGTGACCAGCCGCACCCCCAAGGACCTGGATGCCTTCAACGCCAAGCTGCTGGAAGAGCTGCAGGAAGGGCGTCACTCGGGTCAGCACGCTTAATGGCGTGGTATCACCAGTGGGCAAGCTTTGCCAAAAGGCTTGCCCATGTCGTTGCCAAACCCATGAAAAAGGATCGTGGCCGGGGTGGCATGATGGTGCACCCTTATCGTGGCTACGGCTCTCAACAGGAAATTTTCGTCATGGGCCGCGTGTTTCGACAGGCGGCCCTTGGGCGTGCCATCCCGCGGCGCGGCATATTGCGTGACACGGCCGACGTGGCCCGGCGCATCTTTCGCCGTGGCCTGGCCGATGCCCAGGTAGAGATCCGTGTGGGTGAAAATCAGCTGACGCTGACCACCGACCGCGACGGTTATTTCGACGCCCATTTGCCCATCACCTCGACGCTGCCAGTGGACGTTTCTTGGCACCGTGCGGATATCGTCGTACGTGCCAGCGGCCAGCCCACGGTGCGCACCAGTGTGGAAGTCTACGTGCCGCCCCCCGAGGCCGACCTGCTGGTGATCAGTGATATCGACGACACCGTGATGTTCACCGGTGTAGCCGAAAAGCTGAAGATGCTCTATCGGCTGTTCGTGCGCAAACCCCATCGACGCACCGCGTTTCCCGGCGTGGCATCGTTGTACCAGGCGCTCTACCGTGGCCAGACCGAAAAGGCAGAGCGTCCCATTCTGTACGTGTCCCGTGGCCCCTGGGCCATCTATGAAATTCTCGAAGCCTTCTTTCAGCTCAACCGTATTCCGGTGGGGCCGATCCTGTTTCTGCGCGAATGGGGTATCTCCTGGCGCAAGCCTTGGCCGCGCCGGGCAGAAGCCCACAAGCGCGACCTGATCGACCGCATGCTGGCGCTCTATCAGGACATGCCCTGCATCCTGATCGGCGACAGCGGCCAGCACGACCCGGAAGTGTATACCGAGGTCGTCAAAGCCTACCCGGAGCGCATCAAGGCGATCTACATCCGACGGGTGGACAGTGACCCCAAACGCGAAGAAGCCATTCAACGCCTGCGTGAGCAGTTGGCGCACACTCAGTGCGAACTGGTGTTGGCCGCTGACAGCGTGCTGATGGCCGAACATGCCCATGGGCAGGGCGATATATCTGCCCGCGGGCTGCAGGCCGTCAAGCGTGATGTTGCCGCACATCACAACGACCCCGACTGACGCTGCGTCCCCGCGCGTATCATGGTAAAACTAATGGCCCGCTTGCGGGTCATTTTACGTAGGCACTGGCCGTCGCGAGCAGCTTGCTTTGCCGCCGTCAGTGCCCCCACGGCTTGTCGAAGCCTCTCTGAATTACCTGTGAACGCAGCGGTGGAGTTATGTGGATTCTGGTCATTGCCATCATGCTGGCAATCTTCGTACTGCCCAACCTCTGGGCGAAATGGGTGCTGAAGCGTCACACCCGTGGCCGTGACGACTACCCGGGCACCGGGGCCGAACTGGCCGAGCACTTGTTGCGCCGCCTGGGCGTAGAAGGGGTCAAGGTAGAGCGTACCGAGCATGGCGACCACTACGACCCGGAAGCCCGCTGTGTGCGCTTGACGCCAGACCACTACGACGGTCGCTCGCTCACTGCCGTCACCGTGGCGGCTCACGAAGTGGGCCATGCTCTGCAGCACCATGAAGGCTATGCGCCGCTGCTGGCCCGCAGCCGCCTGGTGCAGCTGGCGCAAAGAGCGGAAAAGCTGGGGGCGGTGCTGATGATGCTCGCGCCTTTCCTGTTCCTGCTGACCCGCTTGCCCGGCGGTCTGGCGGCGGTAGTGGCCATGGCCGTGATCAGTTTTGGCACTGCGGCACTGGTGCATCTGGTCACGCTACCGGTCGAGTTCGATGCCAGCTTCAACCGGGCCCTGCCGCTGCTAAAAGACTACGTGCCCCCCTACGACATGCCCGGTGCCCGCCACGTGCTGACCGCCTGCGCCTTCACCTACGTCGCCGCCTCACTGGCCAGCGTCATGAACCTGGGTCGCTGGCTGGTGATTTTGCGGCGCTGAGCCTGGCTTACGCCGGCTTGTTCGCCAAAATCACCGCGCGGCGGGGGGCGGGGTAGCCTTCTATGGTGCGGGTGCGGTCGTGGGGATCCAAAAAGTCGGCCAGTGACTGGTAGGTCATCCACTCGGTGGAGCGCTGCTCGTCTAGCGTGGTGACGGCTTCATCCACTACGCGCACGTTGGTGAAGCCGCAGCGCTCAAGCCAGTGGCACAGGGCGCGGGATGAGGGCAGGAAGTAGACGTTGGGCATGGCGGCGTAGCGCTCGCCGGGCACGAACACGGTCTGCTCGTCGCCTTCCACTACCAGGGTTTCCAGCACCAGCTCGCCGCCGGGGGCCAGCGCGCCCTTGAGCTGTTGCAAGTGCTCCAGGGGCGAAGGGCGATGGTAGAGCACCCCCATGGAGAACACCGTATCGAAAAAGCCCAGGTTTTCCGGTACGTCCTCGATACCCACGGGCAGGAAGTGCGTGCGGCCTTCATCGGCGTCACCCACGAAGTGGCGCACGGCCTGAAACTGCCAGTAGAAGCGCGGGGATGGGTCGATCACCAGCACGAAGGCGGCGCCTGCGCCTGCCATTCGCCAGGCGTGGTAGCCGCTGCCGCCGCCGACATCCAGCACTTTGCGATACTTGAGCGGGGCAAGATGCGGCGCGACGCGCTGCCATTTCCAGTCGGAGCGCCACTCGGTGTCGATATGAATACCGCCCAGGCAAAACGGCCCCTTGCGCCAGGGGGCCAGCTTGCGCAGCAGGTTGAAACACTGGCGCTGCTGGCTCTCGGTAAGTGCCAGCTCTACCGTCAGCGTGTCGCTGTTGAGGTCGACGTGGCGCTCTTCGGGCAGCGGGGGCAGCTTGGCCACGGCCTTTTCCCAGGCGGAAAGGTCGCCGTGGCGCTGGCGGTCCAGCCCGCTGGCCAGCTGCTCGGGCAGTTTGGCCAGCCACTGCGTCAGCGAGGCGTCCTGCGCGGCCTGATCCAGAAACGCTTGATACAGCACACGATGATCGTCGGGAAGCAGCGCCACGTCAGCCCTCCTTGAACGCGATCAGCGAGGTGAAGTTCAGGTACTGAAACCAGGTCATCGAGCGCGGAAAGCCCGCCTGCGACAACCGCTCGTGCAAGGCATCCAGGGTGTCGGGAATCAGCACATTCTCCAGCGCCGTGCGTTTCTGGCTGATTTCCATATCGCTGTAGCCGTTGGCACGCTTGAAGTCGTGGTAGCGCTCTACTCGCCAGGCATTGTCGCGCTCGTCGGCGTCGATGGTCTTTTCCGAGAGAATCAGCACGCCGCCGGGCTCCAGGGCAGCGTACAGCCGCTTGAGCAGGGCATCTCGGTCGGCGGGAGGCAGAAACTGCAGCGTGAAGTTGAGAATGATCATCCCCGACGGCGCGTACGCGTAGGTGCGGATGTCGGCTTCTTCCACCTGCATGGCGTGATCGGGGCTCTCGTCGAGAAAGGTCTGGCGAGCACGCTCGACCATGGCAGGCGAGAGGTCGATGCCGGTATAGCGGAAAGCGTCGGCGGGCATGGCCCCGGCCAGCGCCAGGCCCGAGGCCCCCAGCGAGCAGCCCAGGTCGTAGACATGGGCGCCGTGGCGCAAATGGCGCTGGGCGATCAGGCTCAGCATGCCCAGGATCTGGCCATAGCCGGGCACCGAGCGGCGGATCATGTCGGGAAAGCAGGCGACGACCTGTTCGTCGAAAGAGAACCTTGCCACCTTATCCAGGGGTGTTGAAAAGATAGCGTCGCGGTAAGATGCATCACTCATGGGCAAGCCAGGCTGGTTAATGAGGCTCGCTAGTTTACGCGCCCTTGTTAATCCAGAACAGGCCCGTCGATCACAGATTCCTGCCTTACGGAACGACGCCACAGGAGAGGGCACATGGCTTCAGCAAAGGCAACTCCCGATACGCTACCCGCTTGGCAAACGCTTACCCAGCATGCCCAGGCGATTCGCCACATCCATCTGAAGAACCTGTTTGGTGACGACCCCGAGCGCTGGTCACACTTCACCCGTCAAGTAGCGGGACTGACGCTGGACCTCTCCAAACAGCGCTGGGATGACGACACCCTGGAGCATTTGCTGGGCCTGGCGGAAGAGGCGGGCGTGCCGGGGGCCATCGAAGCGCTGTTGAGCGGCAAGCGGGTCAACGTCAGCGAAAACCGCCCGGCGCTGCATACCGCCTTGCGCTTGCCCGCCGATGCTCAGCTGGAGGTGGAGGGTGAAGACATCGTCGGGGCCGTGCACGACAGCCTGGCGCAGATGGAGCGCCTGGTGCAGCGCCTGCACGCGGGCCAGTGGCGCGGTGCCACCGGCAAGCCGATTCGTCACGTGGTGAACCTGGGGGTAGGCGGTTCGGATTTGGGCCCGCTGATGGTGACCCATGCGCTGGCCGATTATCGCCCCAGCGACATTCACCCCGTCGAGGTGCACTTTGCCTCGACCATGGATGGCTCGCAGCTGGCCGATTACCTGGCGCGTTTCAACCCGGAAACGACGCTGTTCGTGCTCTCTTCGAAGTCGTTCACCACCATCGATACGCTATCCAACGCCAACACCGCCCGTGACTGGCTGCTGGGGCGGCTGTCCCGGCATGCGGAAGCTGGCGAAGCCCCTCAGGCGCACACCATCAGTGCCGAACTGGTCGTGCGTCAGCACTTCATTGGCGTCTCGGCAAGCCCGGAAAAAATGAGCGAGTGGGGCATCACCCCGGACCACCAGCTGATGTTCTGGGAGTGGGTGGGGGGGCGCTATTCGCTCTGGGGCACCATTGGCCTGCCGATTGCCCTGGTGATCGGCATGGAGAACTTTCGTGCGCTGCTGTCGGGCGCGCACGCCATGGATACCCACTTCAAGACGGCGCCCATGGCCGACAACCTGCCCGTGCTGCTGGGCCTGGCGGGTATCTGGAACGTGAACTTTCTGGACATTCGTGCCCATTCGATTCTGCCCTATGACGGGCGTCTGGAATATTTTGCCGCCTATCTGGAACAGCTGGAAATGGAGTCCAACGGTAAATCCGTGACCCGCCAGGGCCAGGCGGTGAGTTACTCTACCTGCCCGGTGCTTTGGGGGCAGTTGGGTCCCAATGCTCAGCATGCGTTCTATCAGCTGCTGCACCAGGGCACCCAGCCGGTGGTCTGCGACTTCATTGCCCCGCTCAAGCGCTACGACGAGGTCGAAGACCCGGACACTCGCCGCCACCTGAAGGCCCAGCATCGACTGGCGCTGGCCAACTGCTTCGCCCAGTCGCGGGTGCTGATGCTGGGGGACGATGCGCTGGAGGAGGACGGCCCGCGCCCCGAGCACAAGCGCTATCGCGGCAATCAGCCCTCGACCACGGTGCTGCTGGACAAGCTCACGCCCGCCACCTTGGGGGCGTTGATTGCGCTCTACGAGCACAAGGTGTTCGTGCAGGCGGTGATCTGGGACATCAATCCTTTCGACCAGTGGGGCGTCGAGCTAGGCAAGCAGATTGCCACCGACACCCAGGCCATCATCGAAGGCGACGGCGAGCTGGCGCGTTTGGACGCTTCCAGCCGTGGGCTGATCGAAGCGTTCTGGGCGGCGGAGCAGACGCCGCGCGGCTAAGAGATGCGTGGCGCCCGTTTTTCATGGCTGGATATACAGCTTTTTGCTTTTCCGCTATCCTGTGCCCTTTTGTCGGCGGCGCACGCCGCCGACAGTACGTATTTTTAGGAACTGACGTTACATGACCCAGTTTGATGCTTCTCAGTACGGCGCGAGTTCCATCGAGGTTCTCTCCGGGCTTGAGCCGGTGCGCAAGCGCCCTGGAATGTATACCGATACCTCGCGGCCCAATCACCTGGCGCAGGAGGTCATCGACAACAGTGTCGATGAAGCGCTGGCTGGGCATGCCACGGCCATCAGCGTCGTGCTGCACGGCGATGGCGCCATCGAAGTGCAGGACAACGGGCGCGGCATGCCCATCGACCTGCATCCCGAGCACGGCGTCTCGGGGGTCGAGCTGATTCTGACCAAGCTCCACGCGGGGGGTAAATTCTCCTCGTCGAGCTACCGCTTCTCCGGCGGCTTGCACGGCGTGGGCGTGTCGGTGGTCAATGCGCTGTCGCGGCGGCTGGAGGTCGAGGTCACCCGTGACGGCGCGCGCCACGCCATTGCCTTCGAACACGGCGAAAAGGTCGAAGAGCTCAAGGAGATCGGCAAGGCCGCCAAGCGTGCCACCGGAACACTGGTGCGCTTCTGGCCGGACGAAAGCTACTTCGACAGCCCCAAACTTGCGCTCTCACGATTGAAGCACCTGCTGCGGGCCAAGGCGGTGCTGTGTCCGGGGCTGGCGGTCACGCTGGTGGAGCCGGACGGCACCAAAACCGAGTGGGCGTACGCCGATGGCCTGCGCGACTACCTGGCCGAAGCCACCGATGGCTACGAGGTGCTCCCCAAGGAGCCTTTCGTTGGCCACTTCAATGATGACGAGCATGGCGTGGACTGGGCGATTCAGTGGCTGCCGGAAGGTGGCGAAGCGCTGCTGGAGAGCTACGTCAACCTGATCCCCACGCCCCAGGGCGGCACCCATGTGAACGGTTTCCGGGCGGGGTTGCTGGATGCCCTGAGGGAGTTCTGCGAATTCCGCAATCTGCTGCCCAGGGGCATCAAGCTCACCGCCGAAGACCTGTGGGAGCGCGCGTCCTTCGTGCTGTCGGTCAAGATGCTCGACCCTCAGTTTGCCGGGCAGACCAAGGAGCGGCTATCGTCGCGTACCATCGCCGGATTCGTGTCCGGCGTGGTGAAAGACGCGTTCTCGCTGTGGCTGAACCACCACGTGGAGCAGGCCGAACAGTTGGCCGAGCTGGTGATCAGCGCTGCCCAGCAGCGTCAGCGGAAATCGAAGAAAGTGGCGCGCAAGAAGGTCACCTCGGGCCCCGCGCTGCCGGGCAAGCTGGCTGATTGTTCGGGCCAGGACCCGGCCCAGAGCGAGCTGTTTCTGGTGGAAGGGGACTCCGCCGGGGGTAGTGCCAAGCAGGCGCGCAACCGCGAAACCCAGGCCATCCTGCCGCTGCGCGGCAAGATTCTGAATACCTGGGAGGTCGAGACCCACGATATCTACGGCTCCCAGGAAGTCCACGACATTGCGGTGGCCATTGGCGCCGACCCCGGCAGTGCCGACCTGGAAAAGCTGCGCTACCACAAGATCTGCATCCTGGCCGATGCCGATTCGGATGGCCTGCACATCGCCACGCTGCTGTGTGCCCTGTTCGTGAGGCACTTCCCCGCCCTGGTGGATGCAGGCCATGTGTTCGTGGCCATGCCGCCGCTCTACCGGATCGATCTGGGCAAGGAAGTGCACTACGCCTTGGACGAGAGCGAAAAAGCCGCCATTCTCAAGCAACTGGCCAGCAAGCGCGGCACCCCCAACGTGCAGCGCTTCAAGGGGCTGGGCGAAATGAGCCCGCTACAGCTGCGTGAAACCACCATGGCCGTGGAGACCCGCCGGCTGGTGCAGCTCACGCTGAGCGAGGGGGACGGCACGCTGGAGATGATGGACATGCTGCTGGCAAAAAAACGTGCCAGCGACCGCAAGAAGTGGCTGGAAGATTACGGCAACCTCGCAGACATTGAGGTATAACCTCCGATGACCATGGATATTCAGGTAGCGGAGGGCGACGTCGAGCGTCTGTCCCTGCGCGACTACACCGAAAAAGCGTACCTCGACTACTCGATGTACGTCATTCTCGACCGCGCGTTGCCCAACATCGGTGACGGCATGAAGCCCGTGCAGCGGCGCATCATTTATGCCATGCGTGAACTGGCGCTGCACGCCAACGCCAAGTACAAGAAGTCGGCGCGTACCGTGGGCGACGTGCTGGGCAAGTTCCACCCCCACGGCGACAGCGCCTGCTACGAAGCCATGGTGCTGATGGCCCAGCCGTTCAGCTACCGCTACCCGCTGGTGGATGGCCAGGGCAACTGGGGTAGCCCGGACGACCCCAAATCCTTCGCGGCAATGCGCTACACCGAGGCCAAGCTCTCCAAATTCGCCGACGTGCTGCTCAGCGAACTGGGCCAGGGCACCGTGGAGTGGGCGCCCAATTTCGATGGCACCATGCAGGAGCCGGTGGTACTGCCGGCTCGTCTGCCCCATGTGCTGCTCAATGGCGGCACCGGCATTGCCGTGGGCATGGCCACGGACATTCCGCCGCACAACGTATCGGAAGTGGTCGATGCCACCTGCCATCTGCTGCGCAACCCCAAGGCCACCACGGCCGAGCTGATGGCGTTCGTGCCCGCACCGGACTTCCCCACCGATGCCGAGATCATCACCCCCAAAGCGGACCTGCAAAAGCTCTATGAAAGCGGCCGTGGCTCGGTGAAGCTGCGCGCTCGCTACGTGCGAGAAGAGGCCAACGTGGTGATCACCGCGCTGCCTTACCAGGTCAGCGGTGCCAAGGTGCTGGAGCAGATCGCCGCGCAGATGCAGGCGAAGAAGCTGCCCATGGTGGCCGACCTGCGTGACGAGTCGACCCATGAAGAGCCCACCCGCCTGGTGATCGAGCCGCGCTCCAGCCGAGTGGACGTGGAGTCGCTGATGGCCCACCTGTTCGCCACCACGGACCTCGAAAAGAACGTGCGGGTGAACATGAACGTGATTGGCCTGGACGGTCGGCCACGGGTCATGCCGCTGAATGACATGCTGGGCGAGTGGCTGCGCTTTCGTCGTGCCACGGTGCGCCGTCGCCTGGAGCATCGGCTGGGCAAGGTGGAAGATCGCCTGCACATTCTGGAAGGCCTGCTGACGGCTTACCTGAACATCGATGAAGTGATTCGTATCATCCGCGAAGAGGACGAGCCCAAACCTGCCCTGATGAGCGCTTTTGGCCTCTCCGAGCGGCAGGCCGAGGCGATTCTGGAGCTGCGCCTGCGCCACCTGGCCAAGCTGGAAGAGATGAAGATTCGCGGCGAGCAGGACGAGCTGGAGAAAGAGCGCAAGACCCTGCAAGGCCTGCTGGGCAGCGACGCCAAGCTCACCACGCTGATCGAAAAAGAGATTCGCGCGGCGGGCAAGGAGCACGGCGATGCGCGCCGTTCGCCGCTGGTCGAGCGCAGCGAAGCGAAAGCGCTCTCGGAAGTTGAGCTGCTGGGAGCCGACCCGATTACCGTGGTGCTGTCCGACAAGGGCTGGATCCGTGCGGCCAAGGGCCATGACATCGACCCTGAAGGGCTATCGTACAAGGCGGGCGACAGCTTCCGCCTGGCGGCACGGGGCAAGACCAATCAGCCGCTGGTGCTGCTGGACGATACTGGCCGTGCCTACACGCTGCCAGCGCACAACCTGCCCAGCGCCCGAGGGCAGGGCGAGCCGGTCACCGGCCGCGCCAATGTCTCGGCGGGCGCCCAGATGGCGGGCTTGATGCTGGCGCCGCCCACGCGACGCTTTTTGCTGGCCAGCGATGGTGGCTATGGCTTCGTCGCGCCCTTGGAGGCGCTGACCGGCAAGAACAAGGCGGGCAAGGCGGTACTCAGCGTGCCAAAGGGCTGCAGCGTCATGGCGCCCGTGGAGGTGCCGGAAGGCGAATCGCTGTGGGTGGCGTCGGTTTCCAACGAAGGGCGGCTGCTGCTCTTCCCGCTGGACCAGTTGCCCGAGATGGCCAAGGGCAAGGGCAACAAGATGCTCGATATCCCCGGCCCCCGGGCGGCGCGGCGCGAAGAGTTCCTGCGTGATATCGCCATTGTGCCGGAAGGCGGAGAGCTGATCATCCATGCGGGCAAGCGCAAGCTGACGCTCAAGGCCGATGACCTTGCTTATTACCGGGGTGAACGTGGGCGTCGGGGCAGCAAATTGCCGCGCGGTTTCCAAAAAGTTGAACGACTAGAAGCAGGGGAGTGACCGATGGCACGCGGTGATGAAGCAGTAGCCGATGTGGTGATGAGTGTACTGGCACCACGCTGGACACCCGACATGGAGCCGCCCCTGGCGGCACTGCTGGCGCAGTTCGGCCTGCAGGAGCAGCAGCGTACGCCGTTGGCCCAGGTGGCAGAAGGCGCGCCGCTGGATTGCCTGGAGCTGCACCTGGCTGGCGCTCCCGCCGAGTGGCGGGAGCTGCGTCAGGCGGCGCTGGCGCTAGGGGAAACGCTGGGGGCCGACGTGGTGGTGCAACCCGACCGGCGCCACCTGGGGGCTCCCAGGCTAGTCTGTTTCGATATGGACTCCACCCTGATCAAGGCCGAGGTGATCGATGAGCTGGCGCGCCGCCACGGGGTAGGTGACGAAGTGGCTGAAGTCACCGAGCGGGCGATGCGCGGCGAGCTGGACTTTCAGGCCAGCTTCCGGGAGCGGATGAGCAAGCTGGCGGGGCTGGATGAGTCGGTGTTGGCCAGCATTGCGGCCGAGCTGCCGCTGATGGACGGTGTCGAGCGGCTGATGGCCAATCTTCGCCATCAGGGGATCCGCACTGCCATCCTTTCTGGTGGCTTTACCTATTTTGCCCGTGGCCTGCAGGCGCGGCTTGGCTTCGATGAGATCCACGCCAATGAGCTGGTGATTCAGCAGGGCAAGGTCACAGGCGAAGTCCAGGAGCCCATCGTCGATGCCGAGCGCAAGGCGCTGCTGCTGGAGCAGATTGCCCAGCGTGAAGGTATCGACCTGGCGCAGACGGTGGCGGTAGGTGACGGGGCCAACGACCTGAAGATGTTGGCCAAGGCGGGAGTGGGCGTAGCGTTTCGCGCCAAGCCGCTGGTGCGTGCCGAGGCGCGTCAGGCGTTAGGCGTGGCGGGGCTGGATGGCGTGCTCTATCTGCTGGGCTATTCCCAGGCCGAGCTGATCGATCCTGTCTAGTTCGACCCCATCCAGTTCGATCCTATCCAGTGACTGACGGGGCGGCGTTTGGCCGCCCTGTTCAGCTCGAAGGGCTCTCGGTGCTGGGCGTCAGGCTACCGTACTCGGCCCGCAGGGCTTCCAGCCGTTCGGTTTCGGCCTCCGTCAGCGTAGGCGCGTGCCACAGCCGTTGGCCCTGGGCATCCTTCACGCCCTTCAGCGTGAGGGTGAGCTGGACATCCCGGGGTATCTGATCGTTGCCCCAGGGGCCAAAACGGTTGGGTGCCAGGCTCCAGGTGGCGCGCTCACCCGGCGCCAGGCCGCCGGAAATCACGTAGTAGAACGTCTCGTCTACCCAGGCAACGTCGCGGTTGGCGCTGCGCAGTACGCCGCGCAGCTGCAGCTCGGCAATGGCTGCATCAGAATCGTTGCTGACCTCTAGTTCAATGACCGGCTCCAGCGCTCCGAATGGGCTGGAAGCAAGATAGTAGCGCGCCCTGTCGATACTTACCCGCGCCAGCTGCTGCTGGGCGGCTTCGGCGTTGGCCTCTTTTTCTTCCAGGCGGCTCAAGGTGCGCAGGGCCTGGTCACGCTCTCGGGCACGGCGCTGGCGCAGCATCTCGTCGGCTCGCTCGATGACCTGGTCGCCGGTGAGCCCATGCATGTAGGCGTTGGCCGACTCGGCGATTTCAGCCGCGTTCATGCGCCCGGGCTGCAGCACGCTGATACCGCTGAAAGACGACATGGCGATGATCTTCAGCGCCTGGTCGAACTCGTCGCGTTTGTAGGTGGGCAGCGAATCGCGGACTTTCTCGATGGACACCACGGCTGCGGGCATCGAACTCGTATCAATTTTGGGGTCAGCACAGCCCGCTATCAGCAGGGCCGTCAGCGACAGTATCGATAGCCTTGTCAGGCGCCGCATAGTTGTACCTCGTTACAGGCCAAAAAACCGACAGGGAGCTTACCCGAAAGTGGTATCGACCACTAGCCGGAGCAATAAAACTCCCCTGTATCCAGCAGGTGGAAGGTGGCTCTTTTTGGTATAAAGTGTGCCGATTCAACGTTTCCGAGAAGCCCCGTTCCATGAGTGCATCCTTTACTACCTGGCAGGCGCGCTTTGAAAAGCTGCGCAGCAACAAGCTGTTCGAGACCGTGGTGATCGCCATCATCGTGCTGTCTGCCCTGACCATCGGTGCTCGCACCTACGATGAGGTCAGTCAGTTCGAGCAGTGGCTGATCTATCTGGACGTCGCCGTCACCATCTTCTTTCTGGTGGAACTGCTGATTCGCATGGCCGCCGAACGCAATCTGACCAACTTCTTCAAGAAGGGTTGGAACATCTTCGACTTCCTGATCGTCACGGCCAGCCTCATCCCCATGGACGACTCTGAGATGGTGCTGCTGGCACGCCTGCTGCGCATCTTCCGGGTGCTGCGTCTGGTGTCGATGATTCCCGAGCTGCGCCTGCTGCTGGTGGCGTTGATCAAGTCCATTCCACGGATGGGCTACGTGGCGCTGCTGATGTTCATCATCTTCTATATCTACGCGGCGGTGGGCAGCTTCATCTTCCATACCGTGGATGAGCAGCTGTGGGGCAACATTGCGCTGGCCATGCTGACGCTGTTCCAGGTGGCCACCTTCGAGAGCTGGGCCACGGCGGTGCTGTATCCCACTATGGAGCAGTACCCCTACGCCTGGATCTACTTTCTGACCTTCATCTTTTTGAATGCGTTCATTTTCCTGAATATGATGATCGGTATCGTGCTGGACGTGATGCAGAAAGAGAGCGCACAGATTGATTTAGAAAGCGGAGAAGGCGAAGCTGCAGAGATACAGGGCCTGCGTGACGACGTGCGCGCACTGCGCAGCCAGTTGGATCGCATGGAGTCCGCCCTGCAGGCGGCCGCGCAAGCAAAGCCTGGTCTAGCACAGCCTGGGCAAGCAAAGCCTGACCGCGACGAATAACAGGAGAGCCACGATGATGATGAAGGACCCTTCGAAAAAGTATCGCCCTTTCGTGGCGGTGGACCTGCCCGACCGTCAGTGGCCCGGCCAGCGTATCGACACGCCGCCCATCTGGTGCAGCGTCGACCTGCGCGATGGCAACCAGTCGCTGATCGACCCCATGGATCAGGAGCGCAAGCAGCGGTTGTTCGACATGCTGCTGAAGATCGGTTTCAAAGAGATCGAAGTGGGCTTTCCTTCTGCGTCGCAAACCGATTTCGACTTCGTGCGCTCGTTGATCGAGCAGGACAAGATTCCCGACGACGTCACCATCCAGGTGCTGACCCAGGCACGGCCGCATCTGATCGAGCGCACCTTCGAGGCGCTGAAGGGCGCCAAGCGTGCCATCGTGCACGTCTACAATGCCACCGACCCGATGTTTCGACGGGTGGTGTTCAACGTCGACAAGGCAGAGTGCGTGCAAATTGCCGTGGACGCCACGGCGCAGATACGTGACCTGATGGCCGCCAACCCGGAGACCCAGTGGACCTTCCAGTACTCGCCGGAGCTGTTCACGACCACGGAAATGCCTTTCGCCGTGGAGATCGTCGAAGCCGTGATGGACACCTTCGGCCCCAGCGTGGACAACCGGATGATCGTCAACCTGCCGGCCACGGTCGAAGTGGCCACGCCCAACAATTACGCCGACCAGATCGAGTGGTTCTGCCGCCATGTGAAAAAGCGCGATACGCTGATCGTCAGCGTGCACCCGCACAACGACCGCGGCACCGGCGTGGCGGCGGCGGAGTTGACGCTGATGGCGGGTGCCGACCGAATCGAGGGCACCCTGTTCGGTAATGGCGAGCGTACCGGCAATGTCGATATCGTGACGCTGGCCATGAACATGTACACCCAGGGCGTGCACCCCCAGCTCGATTTCTCCAATATCACGCCGATCATGCGCGAAGTGGAGTACTGCAACCAGTTGCCGGTTCATCCGCGCCATCCGTACGTGGGCGACCTGGTGTTCACGGCGTTTTCCGGTTCGCACCAGGATGCCATCAAGAAGGGCATGGCCGAGCGTCGCGCCAATCCCGAAGCCCCCTGGGACGTGCCGTACCTGCCCATCGACCCCATGGATGTCGGGCGCAGCTACGAAGCCGTGATTCGCGTCAACAGCCAGTCGGGCAAGGGCGGCATCTCCTACCTGCTGGAGCAGGAGCACGGCATCGAGCTACCGCGCAGGCTCTCCATCGAATTCAGCCAGGTGGTGCAGGAAGTGGCGGACCGTACGGGTCGCGAGATCACTTCCCAGATGATCTATCAGGCCTTCCTGGAAGAGTACCTGGAGCAGCAGGCACCGCTGGCGCTGGTCAACCACCGCCTGGCCTCCGAGCCGGATAGCCCTCGGGTCACCCTGGAAGCCGTCGTGGAGCAGCAGGGCGAACGCCATCTGCTGAGCGGTCAGGGCAACGGCCCGCTGGCGGCCTTCGTCAAAGCGCTACACGCCCATGGTCACGACGTGGAGATCATCGACTACCACGAGCACTCCCGAGGCCAGGGCGCCGATGCGGAAGCCATTGCCTATGTCGAAGTCCGTATCGACGGCCAGGCCGTGTTTGGCGTCGGCAGCGACGAGAGCATCACCAGCGCCTCCATGAAAGGCGTGCTGAGTGCCATCAATCGTTATCATGCGGCTCGTTCCCAACAGTAAACGTTTAGGCGGCAACGTTGGAGTAAACACGGTTTACAAGATGCACTGACTCAGAGATCAGCATGGAGCAGGCGTATCTGCCCATGGAGGAAGTGCATCGCCAGCTACAGGATTGGGTAGGCTCATTAGGGTGTATATCCCTTTGACATATCCATTGCGTTGGCTAACATGAGTTCCATGTACGGTATCTCCCGATGGTCCTGGCACAGGAGTCTGATCATGGAACAAGGCGCAGTCTTTCAGAGTAATCGAAGCCAGGCGGTTCGACTGCCCAAAGCGTTGGCTCTGCCAGAAGGTGTAAAGCGAGTCGACATCGTGGCCATTGGTCGTACCCGGGTTATATCGCCAGCCGGGGAGGCCTGGGATAGCTGGTTTGAGGGTGAAGGCGTGAGCGCTGACTTCATGTCGTCACGTGAGCAGCCCCCCGAACAGGAACGAGACCTGTTTTGATGCTCAAGTTCATGCTCGATACCAATATCTGCATTTTCACGATTAAAAATCGTCCGCAAGAGGTTCGTGAGGCATTCAAACAGCATCATGGGCAGCTGTGCATCAGTACTGTCACACTGATGGAGTTGGTGTATGGTGCAGAAAAATCTGCTTTCCCTGAACGTAATTTAGCCACCATCGAAGGGTTTGCAGCCAGGCTGGACGTGTTGATGTACGACGAGGCAGCGGCATCGCATACAGGGCAGCTGCGCGCTGAACAAGCCAAGGTGGGCAAGCCCATAGGCCCTTACGATCAAATGATCGCCGGTCACGCGCGCTCACGAGGGCTGATACTGGTCACCAACAATATGCGCGAGTTCAAAGCAGTGCCGGGCTTGCGTGTAGAAGATTGGGTAGGCCCGGGGCAGTGACCTTTATGGCGGGAGACCACCTAGTGTCAAAGCGATTATTCCAGCATAGAACAGCAGGATAGCCGTCAATGTGCAGAGGATGGGTAACACGGGTTGGGTGGGTCTTCGTGCTGATTGCCTTGGCAGCTGCAATATTGACCTCGGCTGCCTCCCACGAGCCCTTCGAGCCACGGCTGGTGCGGCTGGAAGCCCACAAGGCACTGCCTGCATTGCCCCTTGAGCAAGAGTCTCCTGAGATCAATGCGCTGATGCTGCACTACGCTTCCGATCAGGCGCTGTGGATGAGCGCCTGGCTGGCTGTCATGCAGCATGGCGACCTCGCCCGGGAGGTACTGCTCGCGTACGGGCTCTCACCCCAGTGGCAAGACGTATTGGTGCGTTATGGTGCCGATGCGGTGCTGCCAGTCAGCTATTTTCATCATCACGACAGCGCCACGCTGCGTGCGCAGCACTGGCTGGGTGAGCGCTATCAGCAGCTGAGCCGATGGTGGAGCGATGAAGAGATGCCTGCCCCGGCGCAATGGTCGGCCCAGCAGCGCGGGCTGATGGGCATTGCATTCCTCGATGCCGAGGGGCACGCACTGTTGAACCAGTTCGTCATCGACCGTGAAGGCCAGGTGAATTGGCTGCAAGGCGAGCGTGTCGTGACCGGGGTGGGCGACTTTTTCACCAGTGGGATTCGTCAACTGGAGAGCCAGTGGCGCAGCGGTGACGGCGTGCGTGCCAGCGATCTCGGGTGGGCAGGGGTGGACCTGCTGGTGATGGCCAGCACGGTCAAGGTGCTGCGAGCGGGAAGAGCCGCCCGGGCAGGCCGAGTCGGCGCGCTGGAGGCGCAGGGTGCCCGTGTGGGCGTCGCGGCCAGCACGGGGCGTTTCGCAGCGCTGCCTCGCATGGCGCGCGTGGCGGCAGTGGCGGGCACGGCCTACGTGGTGGTACGCCACCCCAGCCTGGTGAGCGCGCTCGGCGCCAATCTGGCCAACTGGCTTGGCTGGCCCACCTGGTTGGGGCAGTGGCTGCTGTGGTGCTTGGTCTTGCTGCCGGTGCTGATCATGGCTCGCTGGCTATATCGCTGGTTGATTTCCCCCTTGCTCTGGCTGCTACTGCCGGTGGCGCGCCTGTGCGCCAGGACGCTTGCACACGCGCCGAGGCAGCGTGGGTAGCGCCGCTCTGAGGTCATTGCTCAGAGCGGCGGGCGGTGTCAGGCGTGGCTGGCCAGCCACTTTCGCCAACTTCCGAATTCGGTAATGTCCCTGGCGGTACCGCTTTCGTTCAACGCCCCGGCAGTGCAGATGAATCCACACGCCCAGCGGCCGCTGGCCAGCTCCACCTGCCCCAGCCCCAGCGGCGCGGGAATCCCGGCCAGAAAGCTGCCCACGGTCTCGACGGGCAGCCGCCATACCTCTACGTCAATGGCCTGGCCCCCCGCATCGCGCAGCAGCGCCGGGCGCGAAGGCGGCCCGCCTGCCAGCGCGAACAGCTTGTAGCAAGGAGCCGTCTGGCTCGCTTCGTGCAGCACGCCGCCGCGCTCCGTCAGTTGGTGGTTGAGGGGTAAGCCGCTCAGGTGAGCGCCGCACACCACGATCTCCATGTGGCCGTCCTGGGCGGTGGTTGCCAAATCAGCGAGTGGCGGATGTGCAATGCCGGTTGCCCCCAGTGGCAGCATCACGCGTGCCTCCAGCGCCCGCGCCAACGACAGCAGCATCAGGTCGGCAAACGCTGGGCCGAACAGGGTGACCCCGGCAGGCAGGCCGCTCTCGGACAATGCCACAGGTACCGCCAGGGCGCTGTAATCGAGCAGGTTCATGAAGTTGGTCCAGGTCCCCAGCCGTGAGTTCACGCCAATCGGGTCAGCGGCGACATCTGCCTTGGTGGGGTGGGTCACCGTGGTGGGGCTGAGCATCACATCCACTTGGGCGATGAGCGCATCGGCCTGACGCTTGAATTCGGCGAGCTGATAGCGCGCATCGAAGGCATCGACCGCCAGCGGGGTGGCCCCGCCTTGCGTGATCTGAAACGTCACCGGGTGAACGGCTTCGGGGTGGCTGGCCATCAGCTCACGAATCACGTGGTAGCGCTCGGCCACCCAGGGGCCTTCGTAAAGCAGGCGCGCCGCCGCCAGCAGGGGCGCGCAGTCCAGCTCGACCTTTTCACCGCCCAGCGCTTCAAGGTGGGCAATGGCCTGGTGCATGCCCTGGGTGTAGGCCGCATCCGTTTGCCATTGGGTTTCGGGCGGTACGCCAAAGCGGAACGCGGAAGGGGCCTTTCCATAGCGTCTGGCGTGCACGGCAAAATCGTGCTTTCGCGACCAGGCGCACTGATCATCATAGGCAGCGGTAATGCTGAGCACTTTCGCGGCATCGTCGGCGGTGAAGGTAAACAGGCTGATGGTGTCCAGCGTTGCGCAGGCGGGTACTACGCCGCGGGTGCTGAGCAGGCCAAGGCTTGGCTTGACCCCGTACAAGTTGTGAAAACAGGCCGGCACACGGCCTGAGCCCGCCGTATCGGTACCGAGAGCAAAGCTGACCATGCCTGCCGCCGTGACCACCGCCGAGCCACTGCTGGAGCCACCCGGCACCCGCGTCGGGTCGAAGGCATTGGCGGGCGTGCCGTAAACCTCCAGCGCCCGTTCACCGACCAGCCCCGTGGCAAACTGATCCAGGTTGGTTTTGCCCATGGGGATCGCCCCCGCATCGATCAACCGCTGCACGACGAAAGCGTGTTCGCTGGGCGTGTAGGCAAAAGCAGGACACCCCGCCGTGGTCGGAACGCCCGCCAGGTCGATATTGTCCTTGATCGCAAACGGAATGCCGTACAGGGGCAGGGTCTCCGGCGATTCGCCTTCCAGACGTTGGAGGTAGGGCGCTAATTGCTCACGCGTCAGCCGGGTGATCCAGGCAGGGTCATGGCCGTGTGTATCGGCCAGGGAGAGCAGGTGTTCTACCAGTCGTGCAGGTGTCAGGTTGCCCTGCCGATAGGCGCTGTGCAGGCTGGCGATATCCAGCGCTTGGGTGAGTGCCATGGTGGTCTCCTAATCTAGTGCTGAGCTAGTGGTTTTACCTAGCCGTTCTGGGTCGTGTCGAGCTTGAGTGGCGTGTCGTTCATTGGCGTGGCTGGGTGACCTATGCGCCAGGGGTGGGTCGAAAGACGAATCTGCCACCCTTGCCCATCGCGCTCCAGATAGTCCATGCACAGGCTGGCTCGCCAGCGCAGTGCGTCGTCGCTGGCCTTTTCCAGTGGCGTGTAAAGCGAGTCCTGGTGGCCTGATGCGGGGCGCGGAGTGATGGCCATGGCATGGTCACCGATCTGTAACCAGCGTAGCCGCCCTTGGGCGTCGGTGCGCACTAGCTCACGTTGGTCGGGGGTGCATTGGCGTTGCCAGTGTTCGACGTAGCGCCCGTGGGGGTGCTGTTCTTCGAGCAGGTGTTCATCGAGCCAGGCCAGCTGGCCGACGTCTTTCTCCAGGCTGGGGTTCAGGTCCTGCAGGCGGTGCCAGGTGCATACCGGCCCGTCGATCTGGGTGATGCCGACGAAACCGGTCAGGTGGGCGAGCCATTCGAGCTGCGCTCGACTGCACGCCCCCAGGTGCTCGATGCCTGCCAGCGCATCGTGACGGGCGGGAAGGCGCAGGTCGGCATGCCACTGAGCGCCCTGAAGCCAGACCACCTGGGTGCCGGTATCCGTGTACTGGTAGGGCGGCTGAGCGGGCTCGGCATAGAGCGTGCGCTTCCAGACGCCCCGAAACTCGGTTGGTGTGGCGGGGAGTGGTAAGGTCATGAGGCGGGCTTCCCGTCTTGGGCAGCCGAGTGCTTGCCGTGCTGGCCCAGGCTACCCACTTCCCGCGCACCTTCGGGAAGCGTAATCTCACCCTTTGCCAAACGCTCGCGCAGGTAGCGGAAGGTCTGGATCGTTTGGGCGTAGAGGTGATCGCCCGCTTTGAGCGGTGCGTAATGAGCTTTGCCGTGGCGCTCGACCAATTCAGGCAGCGGTGCCACTTCAGTATGGTAATCGCAGGCGAAAAACAGCGGGAAAGAGTAGCGCTCCTGTTTAACTTTGCGCACTCGGTGGGAGGTCGCCACAAATTCGCCGTTGCTCCAAATTTCCAGCATGTCGCCAATATTGACGACTAATGCATCCTCTTGATAGGGGACATCGATCCATTTGCCTGCACCATTCATTACCTCGAGCCCCGGTGCAGTGGGTAGCAGCAGCGTGAAGCACTCGTAGTCGGTATGGGCACCGATGCCTTGGGCATCTTCGGCATCAGGGTTATACGGATAGTGGATCAATCGCAGTTGGCTGGGCGGCTTGGTGACGTGGCGCAGTAGCTGCTGCTCATCAAGACCCAATGCTCGGGCAAAGCCGCCCATGAGTGCCCGGCCCACTTGGTAGGCAGCCTCGTAGTAGGCGGCGATAGGCTCGCGGAAACCGTCAAGGTCGGGCCAGGGGTTGGGGCCGAGGAGTGGCGTACCTGCCAACACCTCTGGGTCGTCACTGGGCAGTTCAAAGGCAAGATCAAACGCCTCTTTCATGTCCGGCTTGTTAGGGTCTGGCGACTCTTCACCAGGAGGAACATAGCCTCGGTGGTGGTGATAGAGGCCGATGTAGCGCTCCATTTTGATGGCTTCAGGTTGGGCAAAGAAGCGTTTGGCTTGAGTAATCAATCCCTCGCGAAGTGGGAGGTCGATTCCGTGGCCCACCATTTGAAAGAACCCCACGTCTCGTGCGGCGCGACCAAGGTTATCCGCAACCGCTTGGCGTGCAGCGGCATCACCATGGAGTAAACCGCTAATGTCGATAACGGGGATTGCTTGAAAGTCAGCTAAGCGCTGGTCGGCGGTGATCTGGCTCATGCGTTTACCTCCTGTTCACTGGTGAGCACCACAAGTGGTTGCCCCGGGGCAATGGAAGCGCCCTCAGAAAGGGGTAAGCGAGCAACACGGCCAGCGCAGTGGACGGTGATCTCAACTTCCATTTTCATCGACTCCACCAGTGCCACTGGCTGGCCAGCCGTTACCAGATCACCTTCTTTCACCAGCAATTTCCACAGACTGCCGGTGACGGGGCTTTCGATGCCTATTTCGTGATCATCCAACGCGGTGACTTCGGTGGCTTCCGGGGCCTGGTCTTCAAAGGTGAACTGGCCATTGGCACGCCAGGCGGCCATTTCGGCCTGGAAGGCAGCTTCACGTTTTGAGCGGAAGGTCTCAATTGCCGAGGCATGTTTGTCGATGTCGGCTTGGTAGTCCGCCAAGCGAAAGCGAGTCGTTTCAATGGACAACTCGTAACGACCATGGGGGAAGTCGCGGCGAATTTGCGCCAGCTCCTCGTGGCTGACCTCATGAAAACGCAGTTGATCAAAAAAGCGCAGCAGCCAGGGGTTCTCGAAGTGGGCCGTGGTGCGATAGCGGTTCCACATCTGCAGGGTGCGCCCCACGAACTGGTAGCCGCCAGGGCCTTCCATGCCATAGACGCACAGGTAGGCGCCGCCGATACCCACCGAGTTTTCGGCGGTCCAGGTGCGGGCCGGGTTGTATTTGGTGGTAACCAGCCGCTGGCGCGGGTCGAGGGGCGTGGCGACCGGTGCGCCGAGGTAGACGTCCCCTAGCCCCATGACGAGATAGCGGGCGTTGAAGACGATATCGCGCACCTGCTGCTCGCTTTCCAGCGCATTGATGCGGCGTATGAAGTCTAGGTTGCTGGGGCACCAGGGGGCATCGGGTCGCACGCTGCGCTGGTACTTGTCCACCGCTTCCTGACAGGCGGGGTCGTCCCAGGAGAGCGGCAGGTGCACCACGCGGGACTCCACTTCCAGCGACTCGACATCCACCAGCGCCTGTTCGGCTTGGCGCAGGTGGTCGAGCAGCTGGTCGAGGCTTAGCTCGCGGGGCTCGTAGTGGAGCTGCAGGGAGCGAATGCCCGGCGTCAGCTCGCGCAGCCCCGCCACCGGGTGCTCGCGTAGCCACAGCATCCAGGCGTGGACCCGAAAGCGCAGCGCGATATCCAGCTCCATGGGGCCGAATTCGATCAGCAGGAAGTCGTCACCTGCGCGGCGGTAGACGATGCGCTCGCCTGCCTGAGCTGCATCGACCTCACGGAGCAGCGGCGAGCCGCGCTCGGCCTCACAAACGGGCGTGGGCTGGGCGGACAGCTGCTGCAACTGCGTCAACTGATGCGCTTCCAGGGCGCGGGCATCTTCCAGGCGGATCGGCACGAAGCGCACCTTGTCGCCTGCCGTCAGTTGGCCCAGCTTCCAGCGTTCGGCGCGCACGACCGTGGCCGGGCAGACGAAGCCGCCCAGTGAGGGGCCGTCGGGGCCCAGGATGACCGGCATGTCGCCGGTGAAGTCGATGGTGCCGAAGGCGTAGGCGTTGTCATGAATATTGGAGGGGTGAAGCCCCGCCTCGCCGCCATCGGCGCGTGCCCAGGTGGGCCGAGGGCCGATGAGCCTGACGCCGGTGCGGCTGGAGTTGTAGTGGACTTCCCACTCATGGTCGAAAAAGCGCTCGATATCCTCGTCGGTAAAGAAGTCCGGGGCGCCGTGGGGGCCGTAGAGAACCGCAATGCGGGTCACCTCCGGGCCGCCAAAGGTGGGGATCAGCGCTGGGTCCAGCGTCTTGACGGGCGCAGCTGAAAACGCGGGCAGGTCCAGCATGTCGCCACTGCGCAGGGCACGACCACCGTGGCCACCAAACTGGCCCAGCGTGAAGGTGCTGCGTGAGCCCAGGTAGCGGGGGCAGTCGATGCCGCCCCGCGCCAGCAGGTACGCGCGGGCGCCCACGGCGGCCTTGCCCAGGGTCAGGGTGGCGCCGGCTGGCACGTCGATGACCTGCCAGCCGGAGATGGCGGTGCCATCGAGGGTGGCAGGCAGCTCGGCGCCCGCCAGCACGATCTGGGTGGCGCGATGAAAGCGCAGCGTGGGGCCATTCAGGGTGATTTCGAGCCCGGCGGCCTCGTCGGGGTTGCCCAGCAGCCGATTGCCCAAGCGAAACGACCAGTCGTCGAAGGGACCAGATGGGGGAACACCCACGTCCCAGTGGCCTTGACGCCCCGGGTAATCCTGCACGGTGGTCAGCGTGCCCGGGCTGAGAACTTCCATGGCGGGAGGGGCCCATGCCAGCTGGGTGAGCCAGTGCGTATCGATCTGGGCGGCGTCGAAGCGGGCGTCCCTCAGCACATGGGCCAGCCAGCGGCGATTGGTGGCAATGCCATATACCGAGGCATCTTCCAGGGCCGTGGCCAGCCGGGCAATGGCCTGTTGGCGAGTGTCGGCATGGACCATCACCTTGGCCAGCATGGGGTCGAACAAGGGGGTGACTTCCAGGCCTGCTTCGAGGGCGTGGTCGATACGCAGGCCCTGATCCTCGGGGAAGGTGACTTCGGTCAGCAGCCCCGCGCTGGGGCGGAAATCGTGCGCTGGGTCTTCGGCATATAGCCTGGCCTGCACGGCATGGCCACGGGGCTGCAGGCCCTCTGCCAGGCTGGCCAGCGGGGGGAGTGCCTGGCTACCGAGGCGTACCATCCACTCGACGATATCGACCCCGTAGACCAGTTCGGTCACCCCGTGCTCGACCTGCAGGCGGGTATTGACCTCCAGAAAGTAGAACGCCTCGCGTTCGGCATCGTAGATGAATTCGACGGTGCCCGCACTGCGGTAGTTGACCGCCTGGCCCAGCTGCACCGCCGTGGCGTGCAGGGAGCGCCGCACGGCATCAGGCAGGTTGGGAGCAGGGCACTCTTCGAGAACTTTCTGATGGCGACGCTGGGTGGAGCAATCCCGCTCGCCAAGGGCAATCACCTGCCCTTGGCCATCGCCGAACAGCTGCACTTCCAGATGGCGAGCACGGGTGATGTAGGCTTCGAGAAAGACGCCGCCATCGCCGAAGTTGCGCTCGCCCAGGCCTTTCACCGAATCAAAAGCGCGTGCCAGCTCTGCCTGGGAGTGGCAGACCTGCATGCCGATGCCGCCACCGCCAGCGGTGGACTTGAGCATTACCGGGTAGCCGATACGCTCGGCGTGAGCCTTGGCGTCTTCCAGCGAGGTCAACAGCGGTGAGCCGGGGACCAGCGGCACCCCGGCCTGTTCGGCCAGCGCGCGGGCTTCGTGCTTCAAGCCAAATTGGCGGATCTGCTCGGCGGTCGGGCCCAGGAAGACCAGCCCGGCCGTATCGCAGGCGCTGATGAAGCGGGTGTTTTCCGACAGGAAGCCGTAGCCGGGGTGAACCGCCTGGGCGCCGCTTTGCTGCGCAATGGCGATGAGCTTGTCGATGTTCAGATAGGTCTCGCTGGCGCCGCCTTCACCCAGCGAATAGGCTTCGTCGGCCTGGTGCACGTAGGGCGCATCGCGGTCGGCGTCGGCGTATACCACGACGCTCTGGATGCCGAGGGCGTTCAGCGTTCGCAGGATACGCGCGGCAATGGCCCCGCGATTGGCAATCAATACCTTGGACAATAACGGTGTCGTGGACATGGTGGTGCCTGCAAAGAAGGGCGGGCCGTCCCGCAGATGAATCAGCCCCTTGGGGTCGTCCCCAGGAGGAAAAGTGACCTCACTCCCAGACCAGCAGCTCGATGGGCGTCGGGTTGTAGCCGTTACAGGGGTTGTTGAGCTGAGGGCAGTTGGAGACCAGTACGATGACATCCATGTTGGCTTCCATCTCGACGTACTTGCCGGGGGCCGAAATACCGTCGGCAAAGGTCAGCCCGCCGTCGGCCGTCACCGGCACGTTCATGAAAAAGTTGATGTTGTGGGTGATGTCGCGTTTGGTCAGCCCGAACTCGGGATGGCGGGCAATGGCCTGCATCCAGTTGTCGCGGCAGGAGTGCATGTGGCGCTTTTCGAGATCGTAACGCACGGTATTGCTTTCGCTGGCGCAGGCACCGCCCAAGGTGTCGTGGCGGCCACAGGTGTCGGCGGTGATGGTCAGCATGGTGCGGCCTTCACTGGACATCAGCCGGGTGCCCGCCGTCAGGTAAACCGCGCCCTGTTCGCGCACGGTATCCATGGCGCTGTAGCGCTCGGCGGTATCGTCGGCATTGAAGAACAGGGTGTCGGCGGCCTGGTTGCCCTCCAGGTCCAGAATGCGCAGGGTCTGGCCGCGTTTCACGGTGCCGATGTAGTGATCACCGGCCTCGATGGTGGTGCGGCGGACGGCGTTTTCAGGGCGTAAGGTGCTTTCGATGATCATGGTGTTCCCCTTAGAGGCCGAGGTGGTAGAGGCGATTGTTGGCAAAGCCACGTGCGTTTTCGGGCCGTGAGCGGTAGCAGGGGTCTTCCTCGGTGGGAGGCTCCGCCGTGCCTAGCGCGATATCGACGCCGCGACGGGGGTAGTGCGGGCTGGGGTCGAGGGGGTGCGGGCAGGTGTGCAGCAGCACCAGCGTATCCATCTCGAAACGCAGCGTGACGCGGCTGCCCGGCTGGCAGTGGTTGTCGACATAGCGCAGCTTGCCTGCGTCATCGCTCTCGACCCGTGAAAACAGGTTGAGGTTGGCCGCCAGATCGCGTCGGCCCAGGCCGTATTTCGCCAGCTCGACGAGAAAGGCATCGTGGCCGGTGCGGGTCCAGTCATTGTGAGCCTGCTGGTAGCTCACCGGCTGCCAGCCCTTGGCCAGAAGGTGGTGGGGCATCAGGTTGCCGCCCACGCTATCGTGCCAGCCCAGGGTGTCGTGGGTGATCGACGCAAAGATGCGGCCCATGTCGGAATAGAGGCAGTGGCCCTGGGTGAGTTTGAAAGTATGCTGGCACTTCAGGGTGTCCGGCAGGTTGAGGCGCTCCAGCAGGTTTTCCGGGTTGTAGCAGAGCAGCCCTACGTTGCTGTTGGCCTGCTGGGCTGACAGGGTCAGCGTGGTGCCGCGGCGCAGGCGCAGGGACCAGTGATGGCCGCCGGGCAGGTGCGTGGCGTAGTCCGCGTGGGTTGTCATGACAGCGTCTCCTGTACGTGGGTGGTCAGACCGCGTTCCGCCAGCGTGTCACTCAGTGCCTGGGCGGAGTGTGCGCGGTTGGCCTGTTTGCCGATGGGCAGGTCGTAGGTGATGGTGGCGCCATAGGCCTCGGGGGCCTGGGGGTCGTGGCGAGTCTTGTCGAAGACCCACAGCCGCGTGCCGAGGGCGAAGGCTTCCGTGAGGTCGTGGGTGATCATGAAAATGGTCAGCGACTGCTCTTGCCAAAGCCGCGTGATCAGTGCGTGCATGTCCTGGCGAATGCCGGGGTCGAGCGCGCCGAACGGCTCGTCCAGCAGCAGTAGCCGAGGTTTCATCATCAGCGCCTGGGCAATGGCGAGGCGTTGCTGCATGCCGCCGGAGAGCTCGTGGGGGTACTTGTGCAGCGCCTGGCCCAGGCCCACCTCCTCGATGCGCGCCGTGGCCACTTCGATGGCGCGCCGCTGGGATGCACCAAAGCGCTTGCCCAGCAGCGGGGCAGTCCGCAGCTCTTCGGCGATCATGACGTTGCCCAGGACGGTCAGGTGGGGGAAGACCGAGTACTTTTGAAACACGACGCCTCGGTCGGGGCCGGGTTCGTCAGGAATGGGCTGGCCATCCAGCAGCAGGCTGCCTTTGGAGCGCTTTTCGGTGCCCAGCAGCATTTTCAGGAAGGTGGTCTTGCCGCAACCTGACGCGCCCACCAGCGTCACGAACTCGCCTTCCTCGACGGAGAAGTTGAGGTTTTCCAGCACCACGTGCTGGCCATAATGCTTTTCCAACCGGTGGGCGGAGAGCAGGCTCATGATTTGTCTCCTTCATCGGCGTGATACCAGGGGAAGGCCAGCCGTGATACCCAGGCCAGCAGTTGATCCAGCACGAAGGCCAGCAGGGTGATCCAGGCCACGTAGGGCAGAATCACGTCCATGGAGAGGTAGCGGCGCACCAGAAAGATGCGATAGCCAAGGCCCTCCTGGGCGGCAATTGCTTCTGCTGCAATCAGGAACAGCCAGGCGCTGCCCAGCGCCAGCCGTGTGGCATTGAGCAGCCGAGGCGTCAATTGAGGCAACAGCACGCGCAGCAGCACTTGCCAGGAGCTGGCGCCCAGGGTCTGGGCCTTGATCAACTGTTCGTCTGGCAGGCGCAGGGCGTGGCCCTGCAGGTCACGAATCAGAAAGGGCGTCACGCCCATCACGATCAACGCGATCTTGGCCGCTTCCCCGGTGCCAAAGGCGATGAACAGGATCGGCAGAATGGCCATGGGCGGTATCAGCGACGTTACCGTGATCAGCGGCGAGAGCTTGGCGCGCAGCAGCGGAATGCCGCCACTCAAGATGCCCACCACCAGGCCGATCAGCGCGCTGATACCGACACCGATCAGCAGCCTTTCGAGGCTGGCGAAAGTGTCGGTCCACAATACGATCTGGCCGGTGCGCACGTTCTCGGCCGTGGCCAGGTGGTGAAAGGTCTGCGCCATGCTGCCAGGGGAAGGCAGCAGGCGGTCGTTGGGGTTGTCAGCCAGGCGAGCACTGGAGGCGCTCAGGTAGAGCATGCCCAGTACCAGAAACGGCACCAGTCCCAGCAGCCAGCGGCCGCCGCGCGAGGGCGACAGGTTAATCAAGCGCTTCATGGCAGGGTCCACCAGGTAAGTAAGGGGCAGAAGCGGCGAGCCGCCGCTTCATGGGGCGAATACCGTGGCCTCGTTACTGTGCGTCGAGGTACGCCTGAGTAAAGGAAGGATCGAAGCGCAGCTGCACGTTGCTCTCGTCACCGAAGATACCGCTGGGCGTTTCGATGCCCACCACGCCCGCGCTGGGTGCCATGTCGCCCAACAGCCCGTGGGTAAAGCTGAAGTCGGCCACTCGCTCCATGGTGTCCAACAGCTCGGGGCTTTCCATCAGCGCCACGGCTTCGGCGGGGTCGGTATACAGGTAGGTTGCCTCTAGCTGGGCACGGTAACCCTCCAGATCGGTGCCGGCGGCATCGGCCATGATCGTCAGCGCGTGCTCGTCATTGGCCTCGACAAGCGCCATGACCTCGTACCAGGCGCCCACCAGGGCGTGACCCAGGGCGGGGTAGTCGGCCAGGGTTTGGGTGTGCACCACCATCATGTCGAGAATTTCACCGGGGATTTCCGCCGAGGTGTATACCACCTGGCTGTCCGGCATCTCGGCGATGGTGCTGAGCTGCGGATTCCAGGCGGCTACGGCTTCGGTACTGCTGCTGGAAAACAGGCCGACGATATCGGCGTCGGAGGTATTGACCGTTTCGATGTCGCGCTCGGTCAGCCCAACGCTCTCCAGGGCGCGTGCCAGAAAGTAGTGAGACACGCTGAACTGCACCAGATTGACCCGGCGGCCTTCGATATCCGCCAGCTCACCGCCCCCTTTGAGCACGATGCCGTCATTGCCGTTGGAGTAGTCGTTGATGATCAGTGCGGTGGAGTCGACGCCGCTGGCGGCAGGAATGGTCAGAGCGTCCATGTTGGTCATGGCGCAGCCATCGACGTTGCCCGAGGTGAACTGGTTGATGGACTCGACGTAGTCGTTGACCTGTATCACGTCGATAGCGATGCCGTGCTGCTCGGCCCATTTGTCGACGATGCCTTCGACATCGGCATAGGCCCAAGGCATCCAGCCTGCATAAATGGACCAGCAGACGCTGAATTGATCACGCTCCTGGGCATGTACGAAAGAGGGAGCCAGCGAGGTGGCCAGCAGGGCGGCCGAGAGCGGAGCCAGCAGATATTTACCAGGGGTGCGGATGGAACGGGTCATGAGAGCCTCCAGCGGCTAAGTAAAAACTCAGGGGGCATCGGCGCATCACTGTGCCTTATCCTCCCGGGCTTTTATCCCGCCGTGTAACCTTGCGCTTGCAAGGTCGATCGCTCTCGGACCAGCCACAACCATCAGGGGCGTTTCGTTGATGGTGTCGGAACCCTAGCGATCTATTGGAAACTCGATTGTGCGGCTGCGATAGCGGCCAATACCCCGTGTGTAACACCATGAACACAGCAAGATATTGGCCGCTTGCTTAAAAATGACGGTGAATCATGCGTTTGGCGACGTTTCTGACGAACAGGGCATGCAGCGTCGCTTTTGTCTGCGCATTTTTTTGGTGCGTTATCATTGGGCTTGCACCACGCTGTATCGGTTGTCAGCGCTTACAGCGGCGTCTTGCTCATCCTGCCCGGTACTTCTCGCACCAGCCTGGGCATCAGGAAGCCGGGCAGGTGTTCGAGCAACTGCTGGACCAGCGCTTTGGCGCGTTCGTCGGTGACGTCGTAGTGGGCTGCGCCTTGTACGGGGTCGAAGGCGTGCAAGTAATAGGGCAGTATCCCCGCCTCGAACAGTCGTTCGGAGAGCGTGGCCAGGGTCGTGACGTCATCGTTGATGTCGCGCAGCAGGACGCTCTGATTGAGCAGCGTGACGCCCGCCTGTTTGAGGCGCGCGCAGGCTGCGACCACGGCCTGGTCGATCTCGTTGGCGTGGTTGATGTGCAGCACCATTACCTTTTGCAGCCGGGTGTTGCCAAGCCAGCCCAGCAGGTGGTCATCCACCCGGTCCGGGATGACCACCGGCAGGCGCGTATGCAGCCGCAGTCGCTGCAGGTGGGGAATCTCTTCCAGCTGCGCGACCAGCCAGCTCAATTGCCTGTCGTTGGCGGCCAGCGGGTCGCCGCCGGAGAGAATCACTTCCCGAATGGCGCTGTCCTGGCGGATATAGCCAAGGGCCTCCTGCCATTGGGCTCGCGAAGGCGCGTGCTCCTGGTAGGGGAAGTGGCGGCGAAAGCAGTAGCGGCAGTTGATGGCGCAGGCCGGGCTGGCGATCAACAGCACGCGGTTGGTGTATTTATGGATCAGGCCTTTGGCCGGGCGGTGATCGGCTTCTTCCAGTGGGTCAGTGACATAGCCAGGCGGCGACAGGGCTTCTTCGGCCAGCGGCAGGACCTGGCGCAGCAGCGGGTCGCCGGGGTCGTTGGGCGCGATGCGTGACAGATACGCCTCGGGCACGCAGATATCGAACAGGCGATGCCCCGCCTGGGCTTCTTGCTGCCACTGGGCGTCCAGGCCAAGGCGCTGACAGAGGGTTTGCGGGTCGCGAATGGCGCGGGATAGTTGCCGTTGCCAGGAGGCGGGCGCCTCGTCGGATATCGAGTGACCGGCAATGATGATGTTCTCCTGCAAAAAGCCCTCCTTCGGGTTATCATGCGCGCACTTGGCTACAAGGTTAACGACGGCGAAGCAGGGCTGCGCGCGTCACCGACTGAAACACACCATAGAACCATTGAGAGGCAGTATGGCGAACTATTCTACCAATGAATTCAAAGCGGGTTTGAAAGTAATGCTCGATGGCGATCCTTGTTCGATCGTCGAGAACGAGCTGGTCAAGCCTGGCAAGGGTCAAGCGTTCAACCGCGTCAAGCTGCGCAACCTGATGACTGGCCGTGTCGGTGAGCGCACCTTCAAGTCTGGCGACTCGCTGGAAGGCGCTGACGTCATGGATCTGGAGATGGAGTACCTCTACACCGACGGTGACATGTGGCACTTCATGAAGACCGACGGCTCTTTCGAGCAGTACGCGGTAGAGAAAAAAGCACTGGGCGAGACCGAAAAGTGGCTCAAGGAGCAGGTGCCCTACACTCTGACGCTGTGGAACGACAAGGCGATCTCGGTCACGCCGCCCAACTTCATCGAGCTGGAAGTCGTCGAAACCGACCCCGGCCTGAAAGGCGATACTGCTCAGGGCGGCTCAAAGCCTGCTACGCTTTCCTCGGGTGCCGTGGTACGCGTACCGCTGTTCATCAACCAGGGCGAAGTGTTGAAGATCGACACCCGCTCCGGTGAGTACGTATCACGCGCTTGATCGGCGTCACTTGCAAGCGGTAAGCAAAGCCACGCACTCTGCGTGGCTTTATGTTGTCAGGGAGAAGGGAATGACGGCCAGTTGGCAGCCAACAGCATCCATGGAGACGCTACGTGAGCGTGCGCGCCTGCTTGCGGCAGTGCGCAATTTTTTCGTATCACGCGATGTCATGGAAGTAGAGACCCCCGTCCTCGGGCAAGGGGGCAGTACCGATGTCAACCTCGTGTCGCTGGCGACGCGGGCACGCACGGACAAGGGCCAGCGCAAGCTGTGGCTACAAACCTCGCCAGAATTTCACATGAAGCGGCTGCTGGCGGCGGGAAGCGGGCCGATCTTTCAGCTGGCTCGGAGCTTTCGTGATGGTGAGGTGGGGTCGCGGCACAATATCGAATTCACCATGCTGGAGTGGTATCAGCCGGGCTATTCGCTCGCCCAGCTGATCGAAGAGACCACGGCGCTGGTCGCCCATGTGATGCCCAATGCTCCTGGGCCGGTGGTGCACTACCGCTACCGTGAGCTGTTTCATACGCATCTGGAAGTGGACCCTTTCACCACGTCGCTGGACACCCTGCGGCTGGTGGCGGCCGAGCGGGGCAGCATGCCCGCCAAGGCGCTGGCCGAGGAGGGGCGTGATACGTGCCTCGATCTGCTCATGGGCATGGTCATCGAGCCGCGCCTGGGCCAGCAGGAGCTGAGCGTGGTGGTGGATTATCCGGCCAGCCAGGCGGCACTCGCGCAGCGCCATCAGGATAGCGACGGGGAGTGGGTGGCGTCGCGGTTCGAGCTCTATCTGAACGGGGTCGAGCTGGCGAACGGCTACCATGAGCTGACCGATGCTGACGAGCAGCGTCAGCGGTTTGCCCGCGATAACGAGGAGCGCCGTCGGTTGGGGCTGAGCGAAGTGGACGTGGACGAGCGGCTGCTGGCCGCGCTGGCCCATGGAATGCCTGCTGCCTCCGGTGTCGCGCTGGGCATCGACCGGTTGATACAGCAGGCCTTGGGCAAGGGGAAGCTGGAGGAAGTACTGGCGTTTGCTACCCCTGCCTGTTGAGGTTGGCCGTGCCGGGCGCTGGCTATGACGCCTGCGGCGTTGCCAGGGATTGGCCCATGGCCACCTTGGCGCCCAGCTCATGCTCGGCAAAGGTGATCGGCTTGGCGAAGCAGGTGACCACCGTGGAGCCCAGCTTGAAGCGGCCCATCTCGGCGCCTTTTTCGATCACGATGGGCTGGCCGAAGACCATCCGCTGGGGCGTGCCCGCCAGCGGGGTCACCTGGCCTGCCCAGACGGTCTCGATGGCGGCCACGATCATGGCACCCACCAGCACCATGGCCATCGGGCCGTGCTCGGTATCGAAGATACAGACCAGACGCTCATTGCGCGCAAACAGGCCAGGCACGTAGTTGGCGGTGGCCTGATTGACGGAGAACAGCCGCCCCGGCACGTAGATCATTTCGCGCAATGTGCCGGTCACCGGCATGTGCACGCGATGGTAATCCCGTGGGGAGAGGTACACGGTGGCAAAGCTGCCTGCCATGAACTCCTGGGCCAGCGCATCGTCCCCCCCCAGCAATGTATGCACCGAATAGCGATGCCCCTTGGCTTGCACGATGTCGCCTGCGCACAGGCGGCCAAACTGCGAAAGGGTGCCGTCGGCCGGGCTGAGAATGCCGTCGCCCAGGGGGCGGGCATCGGGCTTCAGCGCCCGGGTGAAGAAGTCGTTGAACGTGGCGTAGGCGGTAGGGTCCGGTTCCAGTGCCTGGCTCATGTCCACGTCGAAGCGTTTGATGAACGCCTTGATGACGGCGTTCTTGACCCGTGGTTGATCGCACGCGGCGACCTTGCCCGTCAGCCGGGAAAGCGCGTGATGGGGCAGTGGATACTGCAGTAGCGAAAAGGCTTTTTGAGAAACGGTCACAGTGGTGTCTTTGTCTCGGTGTCGGTTGAGTGTCGTTGGCGCATGGCAGGCATCAGCGTTCGATGGGGGTATCGTCGCGATTGCCCCATTCGCCCCAGGAGCCCGCGTAGCCACGAATGTTGAAGCCCAGGGCCTTGCCCACCAGCCAGGTAAAGCTGCTGCGGTGGTGGCTTTGGCAGTGGGTGGCGATCTCCATGTCCGGTGTCAGGCCCAGTGCGCCCAGTTCGGTGATCAGTTCGGCGTAGTCGCGAATGCGCAGCGCGCGTTGACGATCCATGGCGTCTACCCAATCCATGTTCACCGCGCCGGGGATGTGGCCCAGGTGCTTGTTGTTGCCACGCTCACCGTCGTACTCGGCCTTCGAACGGGCATCCCAGATGGCGAACTGCTTGTCGTTCAGCTTGTCGAGAATCTCGTCGCGGCTGATGGCGGCCTGAGGATTGAGAATGTCGGCCTGATAGTCACTGGGCGTGGGGGCCGTGGGCTCGGTGCTCTCTTCGAGGCCCGCGTCGCGCCACGCATGAATGCCGCCATTCAGGTAGGAGTAGCGGGTATGGCCAATCAGCTCCAGCGTCCACAGCAGGCGAGCGGCCCAGCCGCCACCCTCGTCATCGTAGGCCACCACGTGGGTATCACGGGTCAGGCCCATGGCGCTGAACAGCTGCGAGAGAAACGCCACGGAGGGCACGTCGTTGGGGACCGGGCCCTCGCCGCGCATCAAATAGCGGTAGTCGAGGTAAATGGCGCCGGGCACGTGCCCCTGGCGGTAGCTGTCGCCATTCAGTGGCACATCGACGATCAAGAGCTGAGGGTCGCCCAGATGCTCGACGAGCTGTTCTGGTTCGACGATCAGTGGCAGCACGTTGGTTTCGGAAGAGTGGCTGTTGGTCATGGTCGGCTCCCTGTCCCTGCAATGAAAGTAATCTGAGCCATCGGCGTCAGCCGTCAGGCCTGGGTGTTCAGGCTATCCAGTATGCGTCGGTAGCTGGTAAAGCGCTCTGGGTGAATCTTGCCCGCCTCGACGGCATTCAGTAAAGCACAGCCGGGCTCATTGCGATGGCGGCAATCCCTGAAGCGGCATTGGCCCAGGTAGGGGTGAAACTCGATGAAGCCGTTGGTCACTTCCTGTTCATCGAGGTGCACCAGCCCGAATTCACGGATGCCGGGGGAGTCGATCAGCTCGCCGTCGTGCACTTCGTCGCTGCGCATGGCGTAGAGCCTGGCGGTGGTGGTGGTATGAGTGCCCTTGCGCGAATCTTCCGAGAGGGCGCCGATGCGCAGGGTCTCGTCCGGCAGCAGCAGATCGATCAGTGAGGATTTGCCTACCCCGCTCTGGCCGACGAACACCGAGGTACGGCCCTCCAGCTGCTGACGCAGGGCGTTCAGGCCTTCAGGGTTGGCCGTGGTGGTACGCACCACCCGATAGCCCAGTTGGCGGTAACGCTCCAGCAGCTGGCCAAGTTCGCCACCGCCTTCCGGCAGCAGGTCGGTCTTGTTGAGCACCAGTACGGGCGTGATGCCGGTGGCCTCGGCGGCGACCAGGTAGCGGTCGATCAGGTTGGGGTGCGGCGCAGGCTCCACCGCAAAGACGATCAGCAGCTGGTCGATGTTGGCGGCCACCGGCTTGAGCTGCCCTCTGGCATCCGGGCGTTTGAGGATAGTGTCGCGCTCCTCCCGGGCCACCACGACGCCAGAGCCATCCTGACCCGCTCGCCAGATCACCCGGTCGCCGGTCACCAGCCCTTCCAGGTTGGCGCGCAGATGGCAGCGTACCGGGGTGCCGTCGGCATCGCGAACTTCCAGGGTGCGGCCGAAGTGGGCCATCACACGGCCTGGCTGTTCGGGACCATACTCCCCGGCGGAGAGTTTTTCGGCATCCCGCGCGTCGCGTTTTTCCGCCCGCTGAGCGCGCTCGGCCTGGATTTTTTCGACGCGCCACTGCTGCTGACGGCTTAATTTACGTTTGCTCATGACCACCCGAAGATCGTTACAATGGCAGGCATTGTAACCACCTGAGCCACCCACTGTCCCCTACGGGGTGCGGTGCAAGGCAATATAAGCGACACTTTTATGCACATCGCTCGTGTTGGAGCGACTTTGGCCAAGGAATGAGACGAATGAGTGAGCAAGCCGTCACCCCGCGCAGCGACCTGCTGGTATGGATCGATCTGGAGATGACCGGCCTGGAGCCGGACAAGGAGCGCATCATCGAAGTGGCCACGCTGATCACCGATGCGCATCTCAACGTGGTGGCCGAAGGGCCGGTGATTGCCGTCAAGCAGCCGGACAGCCTGCTGGCCGCCATGGATGAGTGGAACCAGAAAACCCACGGTGAGTCAGGGCTCGTGGCGCGGGTCAAGGCCAGTCAGGTGAGTACCGAAGAGGCCGAGCAGCAGACGCTGGCGTTTTTGAGCCGCTACGTGGTGCCCGGCTCATCGCCCATGTGTGGCAACAGCATCCATCAGGATCGCCGCTTTCTGGAGCGCGAGATGCCCGCCCTGTGGAGCTTCTTCCACTACCGCAACCTGGATGTGTCCAGCGTCAAGGAACTGGCCAAGCGCTGGAACCCGAGCGCGCTGGAAGGGTTCAAGAAGCGCAACGTGCATTTGGCGATGGACGACATCAAGGAGTCGATTGCCGAGCTTGCCCACTATCGCAGCACCTTCCTGCGCGTGGCGCCCGGCAGCGACGAGCAGCGTTGATCCGCGCTGACGTTCAGCCTTGCGTCGCGATGCGCGCTCCACGCTTCTGGTGCTGCTCTGCCAGTGCCCAGACCACGTGCTCGCGGACCAGCGCGCTGGGGTAGGCGCGGCGTGCCCACAGGGCGGCTTCGACGTCACGGCTCCAGGGCGCATTGCCCAGGCCCACCGCCAGGTTGCGTAGCCAGCGCTCGTAGCCGATGCGGCGTATCGGGCTCCCGGCAGTCTTGTCGAGAAACTCCGCCTCGCTCCAGCCGAACAGAGTGACGAGCGAGGCGCGGTCGAGATCGTGGCGCGGGGCAAAATCCTGCTCCTGGGTCGGGCGTGTGAAGCGGGTAAACGGGCAGACCAGCTGGCAGTCATCGCACCCATAGACACGGTTGCCCATGGCCCGGCGGTACTCCACGGGGATCGCGCCGTGCAGTTCGATGGTCAGGTAGGAGACGCATTTGCGCGAATCGACCACCTTGTCATCGACGATGGCGCCGGTGGGGCAGGCCGTGCGGCAGGCGCTGCAGCTGCCGCAGTGCTCTCGCTCGAAGGGCGGGTCCACGGGCAGGGGCAGGTCGGTATACAGCTCGCCGAGAAAGAACAGCGAGCCAGCCTGGGGGTTGAGCAGCATGGCGTTCTTGCCGAACCAGCCAAGCCCTGCCTTCTGGGCCAGGGCACGCTCCATGACCGGGGCCGAGTCGACGAAGGCGCGAAAGCCAAAGGTGCCCACCTCTTGCTCGATCTGCCGCGCCAGCTGGGCCAGCCGTTTGCGCATCAGTTTGTGGTAGTCGCGCCCCAGGGCATAGCGCGATACATAGGCACGCTGGGGCTGCCCCAGTACTTTGGTGGTGGCAACGTCGGCGGGCAGGTAGTCCATGCGCACGCTGATCACCCGCTGTGTGCCGGGTTCCAGCTCGGCCGGGCGGGTGCGCTTGGTGCCGTGCTTGGCCATGAAGCCCATGTCGCCGTGATAGCCCTGTTCCAGCCAGCGCTCGAGATGGCGCTCGTGGACGGCAAGATCGGTGTCGGTGATGCCGACCTGCTGAAAGCCCAGCTCGCGCCCCCAGCGCTTGATCCGCTCGGCGAGTTGCTGGAGTTGCTCGGCAGAGAGTGAAAAATCAGAGGAAGGTGGCATGGTTGATCAACGTTGGCGCGACAGGCGCGCTATGCTAACCCATTACGCTTTCATACGACATGCACGGTGCTGCCGTGTCACCACGACGGCAGCGCCCCGGCGCATGGCAACCGCTAAGGAGAGACCGTGTCCACACTGAGTACCTCATCGCTACGCCCTTTGTACAAGGCGGCCCAGGTGCGTGAGCTGGATCGACGCACCATTGCCAGTGGCATCGACAGCTTCGCACTGATGCAGCGCGCGGCTTCCAGTGCCTGGCACAGTTTTCGCTCGCGCTGGCCCCAGGCCCGCAGCGTCACGGTGCTGTGTGGAAGCGGCAACAACGGGGGCGATGGCCACGTGCTGGCGGCTCTGGCCATGCAGGCAGGGCTCAAGGTTCAGCGGCTTTCGAGCAAACCCCTGGAAGCGCTCACGGGGGACGTTGCCAAGGCGGCAGGGCTGGCATCGGCCGCCGGGGTGGGATTCGACGAGTGGCAGCCCGCCACGACGCTGGTGGGGGAAGTGATCGTCGATGCCCTGCTGGGTACCGGGCTTGCCGGTGAGCCCCAAGGCAACATCCGCCAGGCCATCGAGGCCATCAATGGTGCGCACCAGCCGGTGCTGGCGCTGGACATTCCCTCGGGTCTATCGGCGGATAGCGGGGCCGTGCTGGGCAGTGCGGTGGTGGCGGATGGCACCGTTACCTTCATTGGCGACAAGATCGGGCTGCATACCGGCGACGCGCCAGCCTATACCGGCGAGATCGATTTTCGCCCGCTGGGCGTAAAGGCTCAGGCCTTTTTCGATATCCCGCCCACGGCCTGGCGGCTGGATGAAGCGCTGCTGGCCGACGCCTTTGCACCGCGTTCGCGAATCAGCCACAAGGGCAACCTGGGGCATGTACTGGTCATGGGTGGCGCGCCCGGCTTTGGTGGGGCCGCCTTGCTGGCCGCCCAGGCCGCGGCGCGGCTAGGCGCGGGCAAGGTCACCCTGGCGACGGCCGAGGAGCACATTACCGCGAGTTTGGTACGCTGCCCGGAAGTCATGGCCCGAGCCGTGCGTGGCGGGGCGGAGGCCGCCGGACTGCCGGACACCGCCGATGTGGTAGTGATTGGCCCAGGCCTGGGGCAGGGCGCCTGGGGGCAGGCGCTGTTGCAAAGTGCACTGCAGGGGGCGACGCCGCTAGTAGTGGATGCCGATGCCCTGAACCTGCTGGCCAGCCGCTGGCCTGACGTGCGCCGCGATGACTGGATACTGACCCCGCATCCGGGGGAAGCCGCGCGACTGCTGGGGTGCACGGTGGCCGAGGTACAGGCGGATCGCCCCGAGGCGGCGCGGGCCTTGCAGCGTGCCCGTGGCGGCGTGGTGATCTTGAAAGGGGCAGGCAGTTTGATCGTCGGCCCCAGTGGGCTGGTGGTATGCCCATACGGGAATCCCGGCATGGCCAGCGGCGGCATGGGTGACGTGCTGAGCGGCATGCTGGGAGCCTTGGCAGGCCAGCATGATCGCCTGGAGTGGAGCGCCTGGCTGGGCGTGATGGTACACGGCCTGGCGGGCGATGCCGCCGCGAAAGCCAGCGGAGAGCGTGGCCTGTTGGCAAGTGATCTGGCATCCTATGCACGAGCGTTTATCAACCCGTGAAGGCAGCCCACATGCAGGTGCAATCAAGTGACGAAATGGCCCACGTTGCCTTTGGAGAAGCGTTGGGCAAGGCGCTGGAAGGTCGCGGGCGAGTGTATCTCGAAGGCGACCTGGGGGCAGGCAAGACGACGCTGACGCGAGGCATCTTGCGTGCCTATGGTTATCAGGGGGCGGTCAAAAGTCCCACGTATACCCTGGTGGAGCCCTACGAGCTAGGCGAGCAGCGGATTTATCACCTGGATCTTTACCGCCTTGCCGACCCGGAAGAGCTGGAGTTCATCGGCGGCCGAGAGGTGCTGTCCGACCAGGCCTTGTGCCTGGTGGAGTGGCCCAGCCAGGGCGCTGGTTGGCTGCCCGCGCCCGATCTGTGGATACGCTTGCAGGTGGCGTCACCCGGCCGCCTGCTGTCATTAAGTGCCGAGACGCCGCATGGAGTTGCGGTGTTGGCTCAGCTCGAAACGCTGGCGGCTGAACAGCAACAGGAGTGTGGTGTGGTTCAATGGACATGAGACAGTCATTGGTTGCCTGGGCAGGCAGGTTGGCCACCGGGTGCGCGCTGCTCTTGATGAGTAGTGCATCGTTGCAGGCAGCGACCATCGAGAGCATGCGCCTGTGGGCGGCCCCCGATCATGCGCGGCTGGTGTTCGATTTGACCGCCGCCGCGCAGGCCAATGTGTTTACCCTGGACAATCCGGCGCGGCTGGTCATCGACCTCGACGACAGCCAGCTCGATACCGATGTCTCGACGCTGCCCCTGGAGGGCAGCGCGATTTCCGCCGTGCGCACGGGCTCCCGAGATGGTGGCGGCCTGCGCGTGGTGCTGGAGCTCAATCGCGATATTTCCCCGCGTCATTTTACCCTGCCGCCCAACGACCAGTACGGTCATCGGCTGGTGGTGGATCTGGAGTACCCCGGTGAAAGTGCCGTCGAAAACCCCATCGACCCCATCGAGGCGATGATCCGCGACCAGGAGATCATGGCGCAGCGTAGTGCCCAGGCCCAGCAGGCAGATGTGCCCAGTGCGGTGGCCGATGTGCCAGAAGCACCCACCCAGCCGGTGGAGGTTCAGCCTGCGCAGCCCCACCCGCGCCGCGACATCATCATCGCCATCGATGCCGGGCACGGAGGGGAAGACCCTGGTGCCATCGGGCCTGCCGGTACTCGGGAGAAGGACGTGGTGCTGGAGATAGCCCGTCGCCTGGCCGCCGATGTCAATCGAACCGAAGGCTTCAAGGCCGTGCTGATTCGTGACGGTGACTACTATCTTGGCCTGCGCCAGCGTACCCAGCTGGCTCGAGAGCAGAAAGCCGATTTCTTCGTCTCCATCCATGCGGATGCCTTCACCAGCCCCCGGCCGCAAGGCAGCTCGGTGTATGCGCTCTCCCAGCGGGGTGCCACCTCGGAAACCGCTCAGTGGCTGGCCGACAGCGAAAACCGCGCTGACCTGATAGGCGGTGTCGACGGCAGTCTGTCGCTGCGAGACAAGGACCAGGTGCTGCGTGGCGTACTGCTCGACCTGACCATGACGGCCACGCTCAACGACTCGCTCTCCATCGGTGGGCAGGTGCTGGAGCAGTTGGGTCGGGTGAACCGCCTCCACAAGAGTCGCGTGGAACAGGCTGGTTTCATGGTGCTCAAGTCGCCGGACATTCCGTCGCTGCTGATCGAGGTGGGCTTCATTTCCAATCCCGACGAAGAGCGACGGCTACGCGACCCGGTGCATCAGCAAGGCCTGTCGACGGCGATTTTCAGCGGCCTGCGCGAGCATTTTCAGAGCAACCCGCCACCGGCCAGCCTGCTGGCCTGGCAGCGCGACAATCAGCGCCGCCCCACGGGCAACGAATACCGTATCCAGTCTGGCGATACCTTGTCGGCCATCGCGATTCGCCACGGCGTGCCGGTGAACCAGCTCAAGCAGGCCAATGACCTGAACGGCGACGTGATTCGTGTGGGTCAGGTGCTGCGCATTCCCAGCTCTTGAAACGGATGACGAGCAGGCCGAGACAACGGCGCTATGGAAACGAAGCAACGGAAACAGGTGAGGTGAAGGTTGGCTGAATTGACTTCTGCCGCTGGGCGGATACAGGTACTGGACCCCCGTCTGGCGAACCAGATTGCGGCCGGAGAAGTAGTCGAGCGGCCTTCGTCGGTGGCCAAGGAGTTGATCGAAAACGCCATCGATGCGGGCAGCCAGCGCATCGAGGTGGATATCGAGCAGGGCGGCGCCCGTTTGATCAAGATCCGCGACGACGGCATCGGTATCGGCGAGCAGGACCTGCCGCTGGCCCTGGCGCGTCATGCCACCAGCAAGATCACCAGCCTGGAAGATCTCGAAGGCGTCAGTTCGCTGGGGTTTCGTGGGGAGGCGCTGGCCTCCATCAGCTCGGTCTCCCGGTTGGAGCTGGTATCCAATGCTGAAGACGATCCCCGCCAAGGGTGGCGGGTAGTGGCGGAAGGGCGTGGCATGGAGGCCAAAGTGACGCCTGCGCCGCACCCGCGTGGCACCAGCGTGGCGGTGCGTGATTTGTTCTTCAATACGCCAGCCAGACGCAAGTTCCTGCGCACCGAGAAGACCGAATTCGCCCATGTGGAAGAAGCGTTCCGCCGCCAGGCCTTGTCGCGTTACGATATTGGCTGGGTGCTGCGCCATAATCAGAAAGTGGTGCATCAACTGCCGCCCGGCGATACCGCCGCCGCGCGAGAGCGGCGCATCGCTTCGCTGCTGGGCAAGAACTTCATCGAGCATGCCCGCTACATCGAGCGGGAAGCCGGTGGGCTAAGGCTCAGTGGCTGGGTGGGCCTGCCGACGCACTCGCGCTCCCAGGCGGACCAGCAGTACTTCTTCGTCAATGGGCGCGTCGTGCGCGACCGGCTGGTGGCCCACGCGGTGCGTCAGGCCTACCGAGACGTGCTCTACAACGGTCGGCATCCGGTCTTCGTGCTCTACCTGGAGCTGGACCCGGACGTGGTCGACGTCAACGTTCACCCCACCAAGCATGAAGTGCGCTTTCGCGATGGGCGCATGGTGCACGATTTTCTCTACTCCAGCCTGCATCACTGCCTGGCGGTGTCTCGGCCCAGTGAAGGTGCCGAGCCCGAGGTTGACCAAGCCCCGCAAGCCGAGTCGATTACGTCTGATGCCGAGCCGCCTGCGGCCCCGGCGCCACGCTGGCAGCAGCAGGGCATGGCGTTGGCGGAGAGTGAGGGTCGCCACCCAGGAGCCGAGCGGGTGCGGCGGTTCATGCAGGGCTATCAGGCGCTTCACCCCGACCATGAAGAGACGCTGCTGACGCCTCAGCCCAGCCCGCCAACGGCCACGATGCCTGAAGCCCATCAGGTGCGCGAGGCGCCGCCCGTCATGCCCCAGGAGGATGCCACGGCCGCACCGCCGCTCGGATTCGCGCTGGGTCAGCTGCATGGTGTTTATATTCTGGCTCAGAACGCCCAGGGGCTGGTGCTGGTGGATATGCATGCGGCCCATGAGCGTATCGTCTATGAGCGCATGAAGCAGCAGTGGTCTGCCGCGCAGGGGATCGATGCTCAGCCGCTGCTGGTGCCGGTGTCGCTGGCCGCCAGCCGCAGCGAAGTGGCGACGGCCGAAAGCGAGCGCGAGGCCATTGCGCAGCTAGGTATCGAGCTGGACGTGGCAGGGCCGGAAACGCTGCTGGTTCGCCAGTTGCCAGCCCTGCTGGCCCAGGCAGACCCCGAGGCACTGGTGCGTGAAATGCTGGAGGAGCTGTCGCGCTTTGGCCGCACCCATCAGGTAGAGGCGCGCATTCACGAGCTGCTCTCCACCATGGCTTGCCATGGCAGCGTGCGCGCCAATCGCCGCCTGACCCTGGATGAAATGAATGCGCTGCTGCGCGACATGGAGCGCACCGAGCGTAGCGACCAGTGTAACCATGGTCGCCCCACCTGGACGCAAATGAACATGAAGGCGCTCGATCGTCTGTTCTTGCGTGGCCAGTAGCCTTGAGACACCCCCTATGAACCTATTCCGTGAAGCAGGCCAGACCGATGGTTGACCAGCGCCCTTTGGCGATTTTCTTGATGGGGCCTACCGCGGCAGGCAAGACCGATGCGGCCATTGCGCTGCACGAAACCCTGGGGCACGAACTGATCAGCGTCGATTCGGCCATGGTGTACCGTGGCATGGATGTCGGCAGCGCCAAACCGAGTGCTGCCGAGCTGGCCCGCGCCCCCCATCGACTGATCGACCTGCGGGACCCGGCAGACCCCTATTCCGCCGCTGATTTTCGTGAAGATGCGCTGCGCGAGATGCGGCAAATCAGCGCGGCAGGCAAAGTCCCCCTGTTGGTGGGCGGTACCATGCTCTACTTCAAGCGCCTGGTGGAAGGGGTGGCCAATCTGCCCGCCGCAGACCCACTCATTCGTGAGCGGCTGGCGGCCATGCAGGCAGAGCAAGGGCTGGCAGCGCTGCATCGCGAACTGGCCAGCGTGGATCCGGTCTCGGCGGCGCGCATTCACCCCAACGACCCGCAGCGGCTGATGCGTGCTCTGGAAGTGTTCCATGCCAGTGGCAGGCCGATGAGTGAACTGTGGGCTGAGCAGGAAGCGGAAACCTTTCCCTGGCGGGTGCTGTCGATAGCCTTGTCACCGCTCGATCGCTCGGTATTGCACCGGCGTATTGCCCAGCGATTTGACGCCATGCTGGATGAGGGCTTGATTGATGAGGTCGCCGCCCTCAAAAAGCGTAAAGATATTCATGCTGGCTTGCCCTCGATGAAAAGTGTTGGCTACCGTCAAGTATGGGAATATCTGGATGGTGAGTATGACCGGGACGAGCTGGTGTCCCGGGGAGTGATCGCTACACGTCAACTGGCCAAGCGGCAGCTGACGTGGCTGCGTAGCTGGTCAGCGCTGCGCTGGATAGATACGCAGCAGCCGGATACGCTGGATAAGCTGCTGAAATTCGTGCGTGAAAGCGGTGCTTAGCGTAAGATAGTGATTTCGTAACAAGTGTTTTAGAGTGAGTGTTTTAGAGTGGCCTTTGGCGCTCGAATCGACACTAGGCCTTTCGGGCAACAAGATTGCGGCGCAGCACCAGTAGGGCGCGCCATTTGATAACCAACCCCAACGACAGTTTAGGGAGAGCAACATGTCCAAAGGGCAGTCCCTTCAAGACCCGTACCTGAATATTTTGCGCAAGGAGCGCATTCCGGTCTCTATTTTCCTGGTAAACGGCATTAAGCTGCAGGGCCAGATTGAATCGTTTGACCAGTTTGTCATCTTGTTGCGCAATACCGTCAGTCAGATGGTTTACAAACACGCCATTTCCACCGTCGTGCCCTCGCGCAATGTGCGCCTGCCAGCACAGGATCCCTCAGCGGCTGACGCTGACATCTGAGACGGCTGGATGGCAAGAGAGTCCACGAGGTATTGATTGTTTTTTGAACGCCCTGAAGCCGGTGAAACGGCAGTCCTTGTTCACGTAGATTTCTATGATGAGCAGGCACGAGAAGACCCGGGTGAGTTCTTGGAGCTTGTGCGCTCTGCCGGTGCAGAGCCCGCGACGTTGCTCACAGCTAGCCGCCAGCGACCCGATTCCCGAACGTTCATCGGGAGCGGGAAGCTGGAGGAGCTGCGGGCGATGCTCGCAGCCCATGAAGCGGAACTGGTGATCTTCAACCACAGTTTAAGCCCTTCCCAGCAGCGTAATCTTGAGAAGGAACTCAAGTGTCGTGTCTTGGATCGCACCGGTCTGATTCTCGATATTTTTGCGCAGCGGGCACGAACTCATGAGGGCAAGCTGCAAGTCGAGCTTGCCCAGCTCGAATACATGTCTACCCGTCTGATTCGTGGATGGACCCACCTTGAGCGGCAAAAAGGCGGCATTGGCCTGCGCGGTCCCGGCGAAACACAGCTGGAGACCGATCGGCGATTGCTGCGTGCCCGCATCAAGTCCATCCACAAGCGTCTGGACAAGGTGCGCAGCCAGCGCGAGCAGAATCGCCGCGCTCGGGCCAGAGCCGAGATCCACAGCGTATCGCTGGTGGGGTACACCAACGCTGGCAAGTCGACGCTATTCAACGCGCTGACCAGCGCTGAAGTCTATGCCGCCGATCAGCTGTTCGCGACGCTGGATCCGACGCTCAGACGGTTGGAAATAGAAGATGTCGGCCCCGTCGTGCTGGCCGATACCGTAGGTTTCATCCGTCACCTGCCGCACAAGCTGGTGGAGGCGTTCCAGGCGACCCTGCAAGAGGCTTCCGAAGCCACGTTGCTGGTCCACGTCATCGACGCCGCCGACCCGGACCGCGAATTGAACGTGGCGCAGGTGGACGAGGTGCTCAAGGAAATTGGTGCCGACAGCGTGCCGGTGCTCAAGGTCATGAACAAGATCGACAAGCTGGATAGCGCACCGCGCATCGAGTACGACGGTCACGGCGTGCCGAGCGTGGTATGGCTATCTGCTCAGCAGGGGCAGGGTCTGGAACTGTTGCACGAAGCGCTGTCAGAGCGTCTGGCCAATGACGTGATCGGTTTCTCGCTGACCCTGGCGCCAGAGCAGGGCAGGCTGCGCGCTGGCCTGCATGAGCTGAATGCCGTCCGCGAAGAGAGTTTCGACGAGCAGGGGCGCTCCGTGCTGGACGTGCGCCTGCCGCGGCGTGATTTCAACCAGCTGATGGCGCAGCTGGGCGAGCGCGCCAATACCTATTTACCAGAAGCATTACGCGAATCTGACGAATGGTAGCCCTTCAAGTGCCGACTCCCCAGCTGCCCATGGTGCAGTGTTGTGGGAGTATGGTACAAGATTGATATAGCAATAATATCAAAAGCACTCGGCCTTGCCTGAGCGTAAGGTACGGTGCAGGTGAACACCTTAGTGGAGACGAAGTATGGCCTGGAATGAGCCCGGTGGTGGCAACCAGCACGACCCCTGGAGCAGTGGGGGGCGTCGTGGTAGCAATAACGGCGGTGACCGCGGTGGTAATAACGGCGGCAACAACGGCGGAGGCAATGGTGGGAACGGCGGTAACAATCAGGGGCCTCCCGATCTTGATGAAGCGCTCAAGAAGTTTCAAGACAAGCTGAACGGCATGCTGGGCGGCGGCAAGAAGAGCGGTGGCGGTAGCGGTGGCAACAAGGGCGGCGGCAAGCCGCGCAATTCGTTTGCACTGCCCGGGCTGCTGCTGATCGTGGCGCTGGCCATCTGGGGTGCGTCCGGCTTCTATCTGGTCGACCAGTCCGAGCGTGGTGTCGTGCTGCGCTTTGGTGAGTTCCAGGGCATCGTCAGTCCCGGTCTGCAGTGGAATCCGCCGCTGATCGACGATGTGCGTATGGTGAACGTCACGCGCGTTCGTTCCGTTGCACAGACCCAGTCGATGCTGACCCGAGACGAAAACATCGTCGAAGTCGAAATCTCGGCCCAGTATCAGGTGGCCAATCCACGTGATTTCGTACTGAACGTGCGCGACCCGGCACTCTCCATCGAGAATGCGCTGGACTCGGCTCTGCGCCACGTGGTGGGTGGCACCGACATGATCGATATTCTGACCTCTGGTCGTGAAATTCTCGGTAGCTCGGTGGCCAGCCGCCTGCAGACCTATCTGGATGCCTATGGTGCCGGTATTCGTCTGCAGACGATCAACATCGAGTCCACCTCGGCGCCCGCGCCGGTGATCGATGCTTTCGATGACGTTATCCGTGCCCGCGAAGATCGCCAGCGGACCATCAACGAAGGTATGGCCTATGCCAACGCGATCATCCCGGCTGCACAAGGTCAGGCTCAGCGTGTGGTAGAGCAGGGGCAGGGTTACCGTGAATCGGTCGTTGCCGAAGCACAGGGTCAGGCCAACCGCTTCAATGCGCTGTTGACCGAATACCAGAACTCACCGGAAGTGATGCGCGAGCGTATGTACCTGGATGCCATCGAAGAAGTCTTTGGGAACACGCCCAAGGTGCTGCTGGATATCAGCGACAATGCGCCCTTGATGTACCTGCCGCTGGATCAGATGCGCAGTGGAAGCAGCAGTGGTTCGAGCAGCTCCAGCAGCAGCGACAGCAGCGGTAACAGCAGTGACGCCATCGACCCGCGCGTGCTCGATTCGCTGCGTACCAGTCAGGGTGGTGCTTCGTCATCGTCCAGTAATTCGCCCATTCGCAGGGAGGGTCGCTAAATGATTAATAACCGTTCCCTGCTGATCGTGGGTGGCCTGGCCGCAGTTGCCTGGCTGGCCAGCAACAGCCTGTACGTGGTGGATGAGACCGAGCGTGCCGTCAAGCTGCGCTTTGGTGAAGTCATCGAAGAAAACATTCAGCCTGGGCTTCACGTCAAGATTCCGATTGCCCAGACCGTGCGCAAGTTCGATGTGCGTCTGCTGACCCTCGATACCGATACCAGTCGTTATCTGACCCTCGAGCAGAAAGCGGTCATCGTCGACTCCTACGTCAAGTGGCAGGTGGTCAACCCCACCCGTTACTACGAGGCCACTGCGGGTGACGAGATGATGGCGGTACGCCTGATTCAGCCCCGAGTCGACGAAAGCCTGCGTAACGAGTTTGGTCGCCTCAATCTTCAGGAAATCATCGCCGAGCGCCGTGATGACCTGATGACCGGGCCTACCGGCGAACTCGACGAGCTGATGCGTGAAGAGCTGGGCGTGGCGATTCGTGATATTCGTATCAAGCGGATCGACCTGCCGGAAGACGTATCCGCTGCCGTTTTCGAGCGGATGCGCTCCGAGCGTGAGCGTGAAGCGCGCGAGTGGCGTGCCCAGGGTCAGGAAGAGGCCGAGCGTATTCGCGCCAACGCCGACCGTCGTCGTCAGGTCTTGCTGGCGCAAGCCAACGAGCGCTCCGAGACCCTGCGTGGTGAAGGGGATGCCGAAGCCGCCGCGATCTTCTCCCAGGCTTACAGCCAGGATCAGGAATTCTTCGCCTTCTGGCGTAGCCTGAATGCCTACCGTCAGAGCTTCTCTGGCGACGGCAACCTGCTGGTACTGGAGCCAGACAGCGACTTCTTCCGCTACCTGCGCAGCGCCATGCCGGACAGCGACGAGTAAGCGAAGCGGGCTCGTTTCCCGCTGGGCGATACGCCCGGCGGGGTTCAACTGGGCTCCAAACGTGGTAGACTTTATCAACCGGGCGTCGCCCGGTTTTTTTGTGGCCCCATTTCACGTGCGTTATCAGGCCGGGCAGGTCAAGATGCCCTCCTGGTGTCGTCGGCCGGGCCTTCATCGTCTCGCAGGATTGTTCACATGACCATCGCTGACCGCTGGCTACTGCCTGACGGCATGGATGAGGTGCTGCCGCCTCAGGCAAGCCGCATGGAAGAGCTGCGCCGTGCGCTACTCGATCTTTATCACGCCTGGGGCTATGACCAGGTAATGCCGCCACCGGTAGAGTTTCTCGACTCGCTGCTGACCGGTACCGGCACCGACCTCGACCTCCAAACCTTCAAGCTGACCGACCAGTTGACGGGGCGCATGATGGGCGCCTCGGCAGACGTCACGCCCCAGGTGGCGCGAATGGATGCGCACTCGCTGAAACGTCAGGGGCCGGTACGCCTGTGCTACTGCACCAACGTGCTGCGTGCCAAGGCCGACCAGCATCAGGGGGGACGCAGCCCCGTGCAGGTGGGTGTCGAGCTGTTTGGTCATGCGGGGCTCGAAGCCGACAGCGAAATCATTCACCTGGCGCTTGCCAGCCTGCATGCCGCCGGTGCCAGTGAGATCCACCTGGCGCTGGGGCATATCGGTATCTATCGCAGCCTGGTCGAAGCCGCTGCGCTCAGCGAAGAGCAGGAGCGTGCGCTGTTCGAGGCGCTGGCGCTCAAATCGCCTGGCCAGTTGGCCGAGCAAGTGGCGGTCAGCGTCAAGGACCCGGTATTGGCGGAGATGCTGATGGCGCTTGGCGAACTGCACGGCAATGCCGAGGTGCTGAGCGAAGCGCGTGAGCGGTTTGCGGGCGCACCGGCGCCGGTCAATGCCGCGCTGGATCAGCTGGAAGCGCTGTATAAAGGGGTGTTGGCGCGTTTCGACGTGGCCCTGTACTTCGACCTGGCCGAGCTGCGTGGCTATCAGTACCACACCGGCATGATGTTTGCGGCTTACGTTCCCGGTTATGGCTACGCATTGGCCAAAGGGGGGCGCTATGATGATACTGGGCGTGCCTTTGGGCGTGCCCGCCCGGCGACGGGCTTCTCGATGGATCTGAAACAGCTGGCCTCCCTGGCGCCAGCGTCTCCTGACCGCAAAGCGGTGTGGGCGCCAGCCCAGGAGGATGAGTCGCTCAATGCTGCCATCGTGGCACTGCGCGAGCAGGGTGAACGCGTTATTCAAGCGCTGCCTGGGCAGCGTACTGGGCCGGCGGAGCACAACTGTGACCGCCGTCTTGAGTTTATCGACGGCCGTTGGCAGACAGCGGCCCTGACACAAGAGACGAGTGCATAATGGGTAAGAATGTCGTAGTCCTGGGGACTCAGTGGGGCGATGAAGGCAAAGGCAAGATCGTCGATCTGTTGACCGAATCCGCTTCTGCCGTGGTTCGCTTTCAAGGGGGCCACAATGCTGGCCACACGCTGGTCATCGATGGTGAGAAAACCGTTCTTCACCTGATTCCGTCCGGCGTGCTGCGTCCGGGCAAGACCTGCGTCATCGGCAATGGCGTCGTGCTCTCTCCGGAAGCCTTGATCAAGGAGATTCGCGAGCTGGAAGCCAAGGGCGTGCCGGTGCGTGAGCGTCTGCGCCTGTCGCCAGCCTGTCCGCTGATCCTGCCGTACCACGTGCGCCTGGATCAGGCGCGTGAAAAGGCCCGTGGCGTGGCCAAGATCGGCACTACCGGTCGTGGTATCGGCCCGGCTTATGAAGACAAGGTTGCCCGTCGTGGCCTGCGCCTGGGCGATATGCTGCATCGCGAGCGTTTTGCCTCCAAGCTGGGCGAAGTCCTCGATTACCACAACTTCGTACTGGTGAATTACCACGGCGAACCGGCGGTGGATTTCCAGGAAGTGCTCGACAGCGCCATGCAGATGGCCGAAGAGCTGCGCCCCATGGTCAGCGATACCGTCAGCATGGTCCACGACCTGCGCAAGGCCGGTGAGAACATTCTGTTCGAAGGTGCTCAAGGCTCGCTGCTGGATATCGACCACGGTACCTACCCCTACGTGACCAGCTCCAACACCACGGCCGGTGGTACCGCCACCGGCTCTGGCGTGGGTCCGCTGTACCTGGATTACGTGCTGGGTATCACCAAGGCGTACACCACGCGTGTAGGCTCTGGCCCGTTCCCCACCGAGCTGTTCGACGACCACGGCCGCCACCTGGCCGAGCGCGGCCATGAGTTCGGCGCTACCACCGGGCGTCCGCGTCGCTGTGGCTGGTTCGACGCCGTGGCCCTGCGCCACGCCGTGCAGATCAACTCGGTCTCGGGTATCTGCTTGACCAAGCTGGATGTGCTCGATGGCCTGGAGAACATTCGCGTCTGTGTCGGCTATCGCAGCAAGGACGGTGAAGTGCTCGACAATCCGGTGGACTCAGAGGGCTACGAAGCCGTCGAGCCGGTCTATCACGACCTGCCGGGTTGGAAAGAGTCGACCCTGGGCGCCAAGAAGGTCGAAGATCTTCCCGCCAACGCCCGTGCCTACATCAGCTACCTGGAAGAGCAGGTAGGCACTAGCATCGATATCATCTCTACCGGCCCTGACCGCGTGGAAACCATCGTGCTGCGCAATCCCTTCGACAGCTAATACCTGCCGATGCCAGCCAAACGGGGCGACGGTGACGTCGCCCCGTTTTGTTTGCAGCCCTGGCGCGCACTCAAAAGTCGATGCCGCGCCGCGCCTGCAGGCCGTTATTGAAGGCGTGACGCACCTCCTGCATTTCTGTCACCGTGTCGGCCATGGCCACCAGCTCGCGATGGGCGTTGCGCCCCGTGATGATGACGGTTTGCTCCCTCGGTCGATTGGCCAAGGCCTGTTTGACCGTGGCGATGTCGAGATAGCCGAACTTGAGCATGTAGGTGATTTCATCGAGCACCACCAGGTAGGTGTCGGGGTCGCTCAGCATGGCCTCGGCCTGCTGCCATACGGCCTGGCAGGCAGCGGTGTCGGCCTCGCGGTTTTGGGTATCCCAGGTGAAGCCGGTGGCCATGATGGCAACGCTCAAGTGCGGGTCTTCTTCCAGGCGACTGCGCTCGCCACACTCCCATAGCCCCTTGATGAACTGCACGACGCCGACTTTATAGCCGTAGCCCAGCGCCCGGGTCACGGTGCCCCAGGCAGCCGTGGTCTTGCCTTTGCCGTTGCCCGTATTGACCAGCAGCAGGCCACGCTGCTCGGTGGCCTTGGCGACTTTCTCGTCCACGTGGGCCTTGAGTTTTTCCATGGCTGCCTTGTGACGCGTCTCGCGATCGCTCATCGAATCTCCTCGTGATGGGGTGTCGTGCCCTGTCGAATTTACGCTGGGTAAAAACTTCGGGTAACAGAATTGGCCGCTGAGTGCCTTGCTGCTCTAGAATAGGAGGCTATGTCTCGATAGGAAACAGGTCATGCCATCTTTTGATATTGTGTCAGAGTTCGATCAACACGAAGCCGCCAATGCGGTGGATCAGGCGAACCGCGAAGTGCAGTCGCGCTTTGATTTTAAAGGCGTGGATGCCAGTTTTGCACTGGAAGGCGACAAGGTACAGTTGGAAGCCGAAGTCGACTTTCAGCTCAAGCAGATGCTCGATGTGATGCGCAGTCGGCTGATCGCACGGGGTATCGATGCGCGCTGCATGGACGTCAAGGACCCGGTGCTTTCCGGAGTGAAAGCTCGCCAGGAAGTAGTGCTCAAGCAGGGGCTCGACCAGGCCGAAGCCAAGGACGTCGTCAAGCGTATCAAGGCCAGCAAACTCAAGGTGCAGGCCCAGATTCAGGGTGAAAAGGTGCGCGTGACGGGCAAGAAGCGCGACGACCTGCAAAGCGTGATGGCCCTGCTGCGAGGCGAAGAGGGGCCCGACCTGCCGCTTCAGTTCGATAATTTCCGCGACTGATCACAACCGCATAGCCGCGTCGTGCAGCCGAAGGCTGCCACGGCGCGTTCATTTTATTGCCCACAGGAGTCACGAATCATGTCTGATCCGCAGCCGGTCTATTTAAGCGACTACCAGCCGCCCGACTATCAGGTCACCCATACCGAGCTGACGTTTGATCTTGACCCCACCGCGACCCGTGTCAAGGCACGTTTGACCATTGAGCGCCATGCCCAGGCCGCGCCGCAGGCGCCGCTAGTGCTCAATGGCGAGCATTTGACCCTGCGCTCGCTCGAGCTCGACGGTCGCTCGCTGGCAGAGAGCGAGTACCAGTTGAGCGATACCCAGCTCACCATTGGTGAGGTGCCCGAGGCGTTCGTGCTGGAGAGTGAGGTCGAGATTTCACCCAGCACCAACACCGCCCTGGAAGGGCTCTATCAATCCAACGGCATGTACTGTACCCAGTGCGAGGCCGAGGGGTTTCGGCGTATCACCTTTTATCCTGACCGCCCCGACGTCATGGCCACTTACAGAGTCACGGTGGTGGGCGATGCCGAAAGCGAGCCGGTGCTGCTGGCCAACGGCAACCCCGTCGAGCGTGGCGAGCTGCCTGGCGGGCGTCACTTCGTCACCTGGGAAGACCCGCATCCCAAACCCTGCTACCTGTTTGCCCTGGTGGCAGGCAATCTGCACAAGGTCGAGGATCACTTCACGACCCTGAGCGGTCGTCGCGTGACCCTTCAGCTGTGGGTAGAGCAGGAAAACCTGAACAAGACCGATCACGCCATGGCATCGCTGAAGCGCTCCATGGCCTGGGATGAGCAGACCTACGGGCGTGAGTATGACCTGGATCTGTTCATGATCGTGGCGGTGAACGATTTCAACATGGGGGCCATGGAGAACAAGGGGCTGAACATCTTCAATTCGGCAGCCGTGTTGACCCACCCGGATACCGCCACCGATGCGGCTTTCCAGAACGTGGAAGGCATCGTGGCCCACGAATACTTCCACAACTGGTCGGGCAACCGGGTTACCTGCCGGGACTGGTTTCAGCTGTCGCTGAAAGAGGGCTTCACGGTCTTCCGGGACCAGTGTTTCTCGGCAGACGTCAACTCGGCGCCGGTCAAGCGTATTCAGGACGTATCGTTTTTCCGCACGGCGCAGTTTGCCGAAGATGCTGGCCCCACGGCTCACCCCGTACGCCCAGACCACTATATCGAAATCACCAATTTCTACACCCTGACCATTTACGAAAAGGGTGCTGAAATCGTACGGATGCTGCGCAACCTGCTGGGCTGGGAGGCGTTCCGTCTCGGTGCCGACCGCTACTTCGAGCGCTTCGACGGTCAGGCCGTGACCATCGAAGACTTCGTCGGCTGCATGGCCGAGGTATCGGGGCTGGATCTGGAGCAGTTCATGCGCTGGTACGCCCAGGCGGGCACCCCCGAGATAGACGCCAACGGCGAATACGACTATGCCAATGCCGTGTACCGCCTGACGCTGCGCCAGCGTACCCCGGCGACGCCCGGCCAGCCGGTGAAGCAGCCGCTGCACATCCCCGTGCGTATGGGGTTGGTAGGTACCAAGTCGGGCCACGACCTGACCCTGACGCTGAATGGCGAGTCGTTGGGCAAGGATGCCGTGGTGCACTTGACCGACGATGAGCAGACGTTTGTGTTCACCGACGTTCCGGAAGCGCCAGTACCTTCGCTGTTGCGCGATTTCTCGGCACCGGTGAAGCTGCACTTCCCCTATTCACGGGAAGAGCTGGCGTTCTTGCTGACCCACGACAGCGATGGCTTCAATCGTTGGGATGCTGGTCAGCGGCTGGCCATGCTGGCGCTGGACGATCTGATCGCTGCTCATCGCAACGGGGTCGAAAAGGTCATGGACGGCCGCGTGGTGGAGGCTTTCAGAACCCTGTTGACTGGCCCCATGCAGGACAAGGCCGTGCTGGCCGAGATGCTGACGCTGCCCTCCGAGGCCTACATTGCCGAGCTGCAGCCGATCGTCGATGTGGATGCCATCCATGCGGCGCGAGAATTCGTTCGCCAGTCGTTGGCACTGGCCCTTCGTGAGGAGTTCCTGGCGGTCTATCAGGATAATCTCAGTGATGCGGCCTATGCACCTTCGGCTGAACAAATTGCCCAGCGCAGCCTCAAAAACGTGGCGCTCTCCTATCTGATGTCGATCGAGGATGACGAGGCCGTGGCGCTGTGCGAAGCGCAGTTTGCCGCGGGACACAACATGACTGATGTGCGGCACGCCCTGACGCTGCTGGCGCACAGCGACCGTGACGACCTGGCGGCGCCTGCGCTGAAAACGTTTGGCGAAAAGTGGGCCCACGACCCGCTGGTCATGGACCAGTGGTTTACCATCCAGGTTACCCGGCCTCAGGCGGATGTGCTGGAGCGGGTACGCTACTTGATGCAGCACCCGGCCTTCTCGATCAAGAACCCCAACAAGGTGCGTGCGCTGGTGGGGGCATTTGCTCAGAACCGAGTGAACTTCCATCGCCTGGACGGGCAGGGCTATGCATTGCTGGCCGATGTGGTGATCGAGTTGAATCGACTCAACCCGGAAATTGCTGCGCGGCTGGTCACGCCGTTGACCCGCTGGCAGCGCTTTGACGAGGCTCGCCAGCAGCTGATGCGCCAGGAACTGATGCGCATTCGCCAGGAGCCGCTCTCGGCGAACGTCTACGAAGTGGTCGAAAAAGCGTTGGCTTAAGATCGTTCTTGCGGTTTAACCAGGGAAAGGAAACGCGCCAGTGACAGATCCGAACAAGCACTATCTACTGATCATCAACGGAAAATCAGCGGGCAACCCTGAGCTGCGCGAGGCGGTAGCCGCCCAGCGCAAGGCAGGGGTTGCCATCACGGTACGCGCGACCTGGGAAGGGGGCGATGCCGCCGACTTTGCGGCCGACGCAGAGGCTTTGGGGGCGACCCACGTGGTGGCCTGTGGCGGTGATGGCACGGTCAACGAGGTGGTCAATGGATTGATGCGCCTGCCCCATGACCACCGCCCCCCGCTGGGTATCGTTCCTCTGGGCAGTGCCAATGATTTCGCCACGTCGGTAGGGCTGCCCCTGGAGCCCGGGCCTGCGCTGCAAGCGGCTGTCTCGCTCGCGGCGGCGCCCATCGATGTGATTCGCATGACGGCGGAAGCCAACGGTGAGCAGTCGATCAGCTACTACGTCAACATGACGACGGGGGGCTTTGGGGCCGAAATTACCTCTTCGACCCCGAAAACCCTCAAACGCATGTTGGGCGGGGGTGCCTACTCGCTGATGGGCGCGCTCAAGGCGTGGCGACACCGCAGTTATCGCGGCACGCTGCATTGGGCCGACAGCGAACAGGCCGCTTCGCTGCTGCTGCTGGCGCTGGGCAATGGGCGTCAATCGGGGGGCGGTCAGGTACTGGCACCCAGGGCCCGGTTGGATGATGGGCGCCTGGATGTCCTGCTGGTCAAGGATTTCCGTTCGGTGCTGGAACTGCCTGCCTTGTTAGGCGAGCTGCAGCATTTTCCACCGGATGGGCGCTACGTGCGCTACTTCACGGCCAGCCAATTGACCGTGACCACCAGGCCGGACGATGACCCCTGGCCGCTGACCCTGGATGGCGAAGCGAAGCGCTACGAGCGCTTCACGGCCGAGGTAGTGCCGTTGGCGCTCCAGGTACTGCTGCCCGAAGGGTGTGCACTGTTGTCGGCCAATGAACGCCACTAGCCGGTCATTATTGAGTCATTGAATACGATTTTTAAGGAGCTATACGCGATGGTGAATCGACTCTGGATCCCTGTGCTGGCCAGCTTGGCGCTGTTACTCAGTGCCTGTGGCGACAGCCAGGAAGAAGCCAACGTTGCCCCGGAAGAGCCCCCTGCCACGGTGACTGACGAAGAGGGAACGGCGACCTCGGCAGCGGCGCAGGACGACCTGCAAAACGAGGTGCCGGACCCGGAGGAAGTGGAAGACGATATTGAAGCGCGCCAGGCCGCCGAGCAGTTGGAAGCTGCCGAGGCGATGCGCGAAGGTGATGCGAGCGAACCCGGCGCGCCGGAAGCCAGCGAGCTGCAGGCCGGGGAAGAGACGCTGGGGGCAGACCCTGAAGAAGCTCTGGACGAGGCCAGTGCCATGCCAGGTGAAACCACGCGCTCTGATGTGGATGACGTGATTGCCGAAACCGAGCGCCGCTTCGAAGAGGCCCAGCGCCAGCTCGAAGAGCAGTTTCAGGAAGTGGAGCAGCAGCGCCCCGAGCTGGAACCCATGGAGAGCGATCGCTTGTCGGGCGACTGGGAAACGGATAGCGCCATCACGAATGGCGCCCGTCTGGACGATGGCCTGGAAGCCACTGACGTGGACGCCCTGATCGAGGACACCGAGCGCCGTTTCGAGGAAGCCCAGCGACGCCTGGAAGAGCAGTTCGAAGAGCTGGAGCGGGAACGGCTGGAAAACTCAGGGGCGCGCAACGGGACGACGTCCCCCTGATCGCATGACCTCTTGAAACGCTAGCGTCATGCGAGAGCGAAAAAAGAAGGCCCGCCAGAGCGGGCCTTCTACATTGGCCTGGGTCATACCGGGCGAATGTTGGATGCCTGAAGGCCTTTTTTACCCTGAGTCACTTCGAAGCTGACTTTTTGACCATCCTGCAGGGTCTTGAAGCCTTCCGCCTGAATTTCGGAGAAGTGGGCAAAGAGATCGTCACCGCCGTCATCGGGAGAGATGAAGCCGTAACCTTTCGTATCGTTGAACCACTTGACAGTACCAGTTGCCATCATTCATATCCTTAACGTGCTTGATGATTAGACGGGCATTCACGGTGTTTGCCCGCGAAATTCACTTTAGAAGCAAATAGCCGGGTCGTCCAGTGGCCCCGAAAACCTTCCCGTCAACGCCTTTTGCGAGCCTGATACGCATGCCTTTTACCTTGATCGACGCGCAGTTCATCCCGTTTCTGGTGGCTATCACGCTGCTCTCTGTCAGCCCCGGGGTGGATACCCTGCTGGTGATCCGCAATACGGCACGCGGTGGCCTGCGCGACGGTATTGCCACCAGCGTGGCCATCTGCTGCGGCCTCTTCGTGCACGCAACGGTGTCGGCACTGGGCATTTCGCTGATTCTTCTGCAATCGGCTTGGGCATTCAATGCGCTCAAGCTGGCCGGTGCGGCCTATCTGATCTGGCTGGGGGTTTCCAGTTTGATGGCCGCCCGTAGAGGAACGCCGCTGCCCGTCAAAGGCGTCATGCAGAACGCTGCGCCTGTCCCGCTCTGGCAGCCCATCAAGGAAGGGTTGCTGTCGAACGTGCTGAACCCCAAGACCGTGGTGTTTTACATGGCCTTCCTGCCGCAGTTCATCGCGCCCACCGACCCCGCCCTGCTGAAGTCGCTGTGGCTGGCAAGCATTCACTTCGTGATTGCCAATGTGTGGCAGATCAGCGTGGTGTTGATGATCGGGGGCGCCAGCAAATGGCTGGCCAGCGCGCGCTTTGCACAAACCTTGAATGCGGCCACGGGGGCGGTGCTGGTCATGTTCGGGCTGCGGCTGGCGCTGGAGCAGCGCCCGGTGTGACCGGGCGCGGGAGGGGAGCGGAGACAGGCTTAGCGTTGAACCAGCGCGCGGTCGTAGCGAACGCTCTGCTCGCTGTCGTTCAATAGCGAGACGCCTTCGCTGCTACCGCCGTTGGCCAGGCTCTCGAAGATGACTCGATAGCTCAGCACGGCCTGCACGTAATCGCGGGTTTCGCGGAAGGGGATGCTCTCCACGAACAGGTCGAACGACTCCATGCTGTTACTGCCCAGCCACTGGTCTACGCGACCAGGGCCGGCATTGTAAGCTGCCGTCGCGGCAAGGCGGTTGCCACGGTAACGGTCGAGCTTGTCACGCAGGTAGGTGCTGCCCAGGCGAATGTTCAGTTCGGGGTCGAGTACGCCGTAAGGCCCGGGGTCGCTGAGTCCCAGTTGGCGACTGACCTGCGTGGCGGTGCCGGGCATCAGCTGCATCAGGCCGCGTGCGCCAGCCGGTGACAGCGCCACGGGGTTGTAAGCGCTCTCCCGACGGGTGATCGCCATCAGCAGGAAGGGGTCTACCCCGGTCATGCGGCCCCAATGCAGAAAACTGTCCCGGTAGGCGGGTGGGAAGCGCCACTCCAGGGCATCCCACATCTCACCGGCAATCGTGGTTTGTACCAGCCGGGCATGCCACTGCTGCCGGGCAGCGTAGTCGGCGAGGGCGCGAGCCTGGTAAGGCGACGCTTCGCGCACGGCATGCAGCCACTCGCTGTTGGCCAGGCCCTCTTCACCAATGCGCAGCAGCGCTTGCGTGCGCTGTACGGCGGGCAGTCGCGCGATATCCTCGCGGGTGGCTTCGTCGAAGTGGTGGCGCTCGTGGTTGAGTCGGTACGGCTGGCCGATTTTTTCAGCGGCGGCAAAGCCATAGAAGCTACGGTCCAGAGCGGCCTGCTGGTAGCGCGCCTGAGCAGCTTCCTGATTACCCAGCTGTTCGTTGGCGCGTCCCAGCCAGTACTGCCAGCGGCTGCTCTCCTGCTGGCTGGCGGGCATCTCTGCAATCCAATGGATGACATCGGTCCATTGGCGCTCCGCCAGGGCGCGGCGCACCCGAAGCTCCAGCACCCGTTCGCTCTGCAAGGAAGGCAGCACGCTGTCTACCCAGCTCAGCGTGCCGGGCACGTCGCGCACCAGGGCGTAGAAGGCCAGCTCCTCCTCGATGACCTGCTGGTCGCTGGGCGCCAGCGTCAGGCGCGGGGCGATCTGTTGCCAGGCGGCAAAGGCACGGGGCGTGTCTTCGCGGGTATAGCGCTGCATGGCCGCCTGATAGAACGCTGCCGTGGCGGCGCATTCAGGCCCCAGGCAAGTGGGGGCCGTGGTCAGGCTGTTGAGGCTTGTGTTGGCCCGCTCCGCCGTATCGATGGCCGTTTGCCACTGGCCGCTGAGCAATCCTCCCAGGTAAGTGCTCAGGCGCTGCTCGCCTGCTTGCCAAGCCAGCATCTTGCGCTCCCAGATGGCGGTGGCATCGATGGTGCCATCCGCGCGCAGGCGGCTGAACAGGGCGTTGCAGGCGTCGGGCTGTGAGCTGCCCACGCGCCACAGCGCCAGGCCCGCCGTGCGTGCCTGTTCGGGGGCGCGGTCGAGGAGTGCCGTGTAGTAGTAGCACTGCCGTGCCGTACCGGCGGGTTCGCCATCGGCGACGGCCAGCAGGTCGCTGAAACGGCCCGCATAGCCGTAGTTGGCAATGGCCTGGCCGCGCAGCCACTCACCTAGGGGGGAGTCACCGTGCTGCTCGATGAACTGCAGTACCTGGCTGACAGAGACGTTGGGCAACTGCTGGCGTAGCCGGTGATACTCCACATAGCCGCTGAGGATATGCCCGTCGATGGCGCTCTGGTCGATTTGTTGCCACTGCTGCTGGCGGGCGGCGTTCAATGCATCGCGCATGGCCTCGTCCGAGGCGGCCCAGGACGCAGATGGCAGGCCGATCAGTGCCGCGGCACACAGCGTGCGAAGGGTAGAACGAAATGGCGTTGCCTGCATGGCACTCCCTCTTTAACTGGAACTGGCTGATATGACGGTCGAGTAGGTGATGGCCACCGTCGCGTGGTCGTCGCGATCATGAACTATTTGGCCAAATGACGTTCTGACCATTGTACCCTGAGAGGATTCCCTGACGATGGCACGATTATCTAGCTGGTGGTTGTTTCGTCGCTTGAAAGGTCGGGCCTGGGCCATCAAACGAGTAGCCCGTGCGCTCACGCTTTTCCTGCCCATGACCCGCGACGTACTGCGTGGCAGTTTCAGGCCGGTGCCTTGGGCCGCCTTCGGTACCATGGCTCTGGCACTGGCCTATCTGGTCATGCCCTTTGATCTCATCCCTGATTTCCTGGTCATCATTGGCCTGGTCGACGATGTGCTGATCGTCGGTTGGCTGTTGAACCGTGTGGATCGCCACCTGGCCGAATATCGCGCCTGGAAGGCCGAGAACGAGGCAGCGTCGACGGCTGCCTGATCGGCGCGGCTGGTTGGCTAGCGCTTGAAATCCCATCACTTATCCCCATATTGCCTTCATCCTGTTTGACGCCTCTGCCTGGCTGGCAGAGGCGACACGCCACACGAAATAGATGAGGGCTAAGCGCATGACCACGGCGAACCACGAAGAAACCCTTGGCTTTCAAACCGAAGTCAAGCAGCTTCTGAACCTGATGATCCACTCCCTGTACTCCAACCGGGAGATATTCCTGCGTGAGCTGATTTCCAACGCGGCGGATGCCTGCGACAAGCTGCGCTATGCAGCCCTGGACAACGACGCCCTGTACGAAGGTGACAGCGAGCTGCGCATCGAAATCGAGCACGACCGTGATGCCAACACCATTACCTTGCGTGACAACGGTATCGGCATGAATCGCGAAGATGTCATCGCCAACCTGGGGACCATCGCGCGTTCAGGCACCGCCGAGTTTCTCAAGCAGCTTTCCGGTGAACAGCAGAAGGATGCCAAGCTGATCGGTCAGTTCGGTGTCGGTTTCTATTCTGGCTTCATTGTGGCAGACGAAGTCGCCGTGCGCACTCGCAAGGCGGGCACCGCCGCGTCGGAAGGCGTCGAGTGGCGCTCGAGGGGCGAAGGTGAGTTCACCGTGGCCGATATCGAGCGCGAGGTGCACGGCACCGAGATCACTCTGCACCTGAAAGAAGATGCCAAGGAGTTTGCCGACGACTATCGCCTGCAAAGCCTGGTGCGCAAGTACTCCGATCACATCGAAGTGCCGGTGCGCATGCCCAAGGTCGAGACCGCCCGTGACGACGAGGGCAACGAGATCGAAGGCAGTGAAGTCACCACCTGGGAAACCGTCAACGAAGCGACGGCGCTGTGGGCACGTCCCAAGAGCGATGTGTCGGACGACGAATACAAGGCGTTCTACAAGCACGTGGCCCATGACTTCAGCGACCCGCTGACCTGGAGCCACAACAAGGTCGAGGGCAAGCTGGAGTACACCAGCCTGCTCTACGTGCCGGGCCGTGCACCGTTCGACATGTTCGACCGTGACGGTTCCCGAGGCGTCAAGCTGTACGTTCAGCGGGTATTCATCATGGATGACGCCGAACAGTTCCTGCCGCTCTACCTGCGTTTCATCAAGGGCGTGCTGGACACCCGCGATTTGTCGCTGAACGTCTCTCGTGAGCTGCTGCAGCAGGACCCCAAGGTCGACAAGATCAAGGGTGCCTTGACCAAGCGTGCCCTGGACATGCTCAAGAAGCTTTCCAAGGATAGCGAACAGTACCAGACGTTCTGGAACACCTTTGGCAGCGTGCTGAAAGAAGGGCCGGGTGAAGACTTCGCCAACCGCGAGAAAATCGCCGGTCTGCTGCGCTTTGCTTCCACGCATACCGATACGTCCGCCCAAGAGCATTCTCTGGCCGAATACGTCGAGCGCATGAAGGAAGGTCAGAAGAAGATCTACTACGTGGTGGCCGACAGCTTCAATGCCGCGAAGAACAGCCCTCACCTGGAGATCTTCCGCAAGAAAGGTATCGAGGTGCTGCTACTTTCCGATCGTATCGACGAGTGGCTGATGAGCCACCTGACCGAGTTCGATGGCAAGTCTTTCGCCGACGTGGCCAAAGGCGAGCTGGACCTGGGCGATGTCGAAGACGAAGCCGAAAAGCAGGCTCAAGAAGAGACCGCCAAGGCAAAAGAGGCGTTGGTCAAGCGCGTTCAGGAAGCGCTGGGCGAGCACGTGCAGTCGGTGAAGGTCACTCACCGCCTGACCGACTCGCCTGCCTGTGTGGTGCTGCCGGAGCATGAGATGGGCTATCAGATGCGACGCATCATGGAGGCCGCGGGGCAGAAACTGCCCGAAGTGAAGCCCATTCTCGAGCTCAACCCCGATCATGCGCTGGTGGCGAGGCTCGAAGGCAGCGAAGGCGAGCTGTTTGCCCAGCTGGCGCATATTCTGCTCGATCAGGCGATCATTGCCGAAGGTGGCCACCTGGACGACCCGGCGGCTTACGTGAAGCGGCTGAACAGCGTGCTGACCGCGTGATCCCCATCCGTTGAGGGATGCGGCCCGCCTGGCCTGCCAGGCGGGCCGTTTGTTTTTCGGCCTGTTTTGAACGGCGAAGGCGGCCGTTGGTGATAAAGTAGGTGATCACTATGAATGCTAAACGATCAGGATGTCATCATGGCGGATGAGCAACAGATTAAGGTCGCCGTGCTGGGCGGGGGGAGTTTTGGTACCGCCTTGGCCAGCATTGCGGCAGACAACGGTGCCCAGGTGCGCCAGTGGATGCGTGACGAAGCGCTGGTGGCGCAGATCAATCAGGAGCACCGTAATGGCCGCTACCTGCCCGATTATCCGATCAACCCTGCCGTCGAGGCGTCCACTGACCTGGAAGCCGTCCTGGTGGGCGCGGAGCTGGTGCTGATCGCCATTCCCTCCAAGGCGTTTCGCAGCGTGGTGCAGGCGGCCAAACCGTGGCTGACCGCCCAGCAGATTCTCGTCAGCACCACCAAGGGGATCGAGCAGGAGAGTTTTCTGCTGATGAGCCAGGTGCTGGAGCAGGAGACCGGCTTTAGCCATATTGGCGTGATTGCGGGCCCTAACCTGGCCTCCGAGATTGCCGATAAACAGCTGACCGCGACCGTGATTGCCAGCGCCGATGCCCTGACGCGTACCAGGGTGCAGCAGGTGCTGGGGTGTCGCTATTTCCGCGTTTACGCCAGTAATGACCGGCACGGCGTCGAATTGGGCGGGGCACTCAAGAATATCTATGCCATCGCCGCAGGCATGGCAGCGGCACTGGGCATGGGTGAAAACACCCGCAGCATGCTGATGACCCGTGCTCTGGCGGAGATGAGCCGGTTTGCCGTGGCCCAGGGGGCCAATCCGATGACGTTTCTGGGGTTGGCGGGAGTAGGTGACTTGATCGTGACCTGCTCCTCGAACCTGTCGCGTAACTATCGGGTGGGGTATGCGCTGGGCGAGGGGCGTGACCTGGAAGCTGCGGTAGAAGCGTTGGGGCAGGTCGCGGAAGGGGTCAATACTGTCAAGCTGGTGTGCGCCAAGGCTGAGGAGTTGGGCGTTTACATGCCGCTGGCGGAAGGGCTGAAGCGGGTGCTGTTCGATGGCGTGCCCGCCCAGGAAATGGCGCGCACGCTGATGCTGGGTGAGCAAAGCAGCGACGTCGAATTCATTCTGCCCCGTGAGGCCGTACAGCAGGCGCATCGGGAACAGACATCGCCCCCTCGAGTGGCGGTCAGCAAAGGAGATGTTCATGAGTGACCAGGGAAATCAGGCGCTGCGCCATGGTGGTGCGAGCCCACTGCTGATCATGCGGCATGGTGAAGCCGCTCCCGGCTTTCCAGACCCGGTGCGTGCGCTGACTCGCCGCGGCGAACAGGAGGCGGGCGCCATGGCGCGCTGGCTGGCCGCGCGGGTCAGTGAAGGAGAGCTTGCCACCCCCGTGCTGTATGCCAGCCCGTATGTGCGTGCGCAGCAAACCGCTGAGCATATCCGTGATGCCTTGGGCATTCCCTTGAATACCTTGCCGTTCATCACGCCAGACGATCCCGCCAGCGACGTGGCCGAGTGGCTGATGGCACAACAGCCCCAAGGTCCCATCATGCTGGTCAGCCATATGCCGCTGGTGGGCGAGTTGGCAGGGTTGTTGATCGAAGGCTCGCCGAGCCAAGGGCTGGGTTTCCCCACGGCGGCCATTGCCGAGCTGGAGGCCGACGTCTGGGCAGCAGGGTGCGCTCAGCTGCAGCGCTTCACCCAGCCCAGCCAGCTGTAGCGGCTGGTTGTAGAGGCTAGTTGTAGAAAGTAGCTGTAGAGAATAGCTGTAGAGAGTAGCTGTTGAAAATAGCTGAGCGAGTCCCCCACCACGCAAAGCGGCTGCCGAAGCAGCCGCTCATGGTGATGCACTGGCACTGGGGGCGCGTTACAGCAAAGCGTCCAGCTTGGTCTTGAGCAGGTCGTTCACCTGCTGGGGGTTGGCGGTGCCGCGAGAGGCCTTCATGACCTGGCCAACGAAGTAGCCGATCATCTTGCCGCGCTTCTCGGGCTCCGAATCGCGGTACTGAGCGACCTGGGCCGGGCTCTCGGCGATGACCTGATCGATCATGCCTTCGATGGCGCCAGTATCGGTCACCTGCTTCAGTCCTTTGGCATCGATGATGGCGTCGGCGCTCTCCCCCTGGCCATTCCACAGCGCCTGGAAGACCTGCTTGGCGGCCTTGCCGTTGATGGTGCCATCGAGCACGCGGCGTACCACTTCGCCCAGCTGCTGGGCCGAGACGGGGCTGTTCTGAATGCTCAGGTTTTCCCGGTTCAATGCACCGGACAGCTCGCCCTGAACCCAGTTGGCCGCCTGTTTGGCATCGCCGCACACCCGGTGGACTTCCTCGAAGAACTCCGCCATTTCGCGGCTGGCCGAGAGTACGCTGGCATCGTAAGCCGATAGCCCCAGCGCGTCCTGGAAACGAGCGCGCTTGTCGGCTGGCAGTTCCGGCAACTGGCTGCGCAGATGCTCCAGGTACGCTTCATCGAGGACCACGGGCAGCAGGTCGGGGCAGGGGAAGTAGCGGTAATCGTTGGCTTCTTCCTTGGTGCGCATGCTGCGGGTCTCATCGCGCTCAGGGTCGTACAGGCGGGTTTCCTGCACCACGCTGCCGCCATCTTCGATCAGCTCGATCTGACGCTCGACTTCGAAGGCGATGGCGCGCTCCACGAAGCGGAACGAGTTGACGTTCTTGATTTCCGCGCGCGTGCCGAACGCTTCCTGGCCTTTGGGGCGCACCGAGACGTTGACATCACAGCGCATCGAGCCTTCGGCCATGTTGCCGTCGGAAATGCCCAGGTAGGTCACGATGGAGTGGATGGCCTTCAGATAGGCCGCCGCTTCCTTGGCGTTGCGCATGTCCGGTTCGGAGACGATCTCCAGCAGCGGGGTGCCTGCGCGGTTCAGGTCGATGCCGGTCATGCCGTGGAAGTCTTCATGCAGCGACTTGCCTGCATCTTCTTCCAGGTGAGCATGGTGGATGCGGATGCGCTTGGTGGTGTCGTCGTCCAGGGTGATTTCCACCTCGCCAGCGCCCACGATGGGGTGATACATCTGGCTGGTCTGGTAGCCCTTGGGCAAGTCGGGGTAGAAGTAGTTCTTGCGGTCGAAGACCGATACTTCCGGGATCTCGGCATGGACGGCCAGGCCGAACTGAACGGCCATGGCGACCGCCTGTTCGTTCAAGACGGGCAGTACACCAGGTAGGCCCAGATCAACGGCGCAGGCCTGGGTGTTCGGCTCGGCGCCAAACGCCGTCGAGGCGCCGGAAAATATCTTGGAACGCGTTGCGAGCTGAACGTGGACCTCGAGCCCAATCACGGTTTCCCATTGCATCAGGCGTTCTCCTCGGCAAAGGCAGGCAGTTTGAGATGCCAGTCGGTGGCTTGCTGGAACTGGTGAGCGACGTTGAGCAGCTGCGCTTCGGCAAAGTGCGTGCCGAGAATTTGCAGGCCCACCGGGCGGCCGCCCGCAAATCCGGCCGGAACGCTGATGCCGGGAATGCCCGCCAGGTTCACGGCAATGGTGTAGATATCCTGCAGGTACATCGACACCGGGTCTTTCTTCGCGCCCAGGTCGAAAGCGGGCGTGGGCGATGCGGGGCCCATCAGTACATCGACATCTTCGAAGGCGTCGAGGAAGTCCTGACGAATCAGGCGACGCACCTTCTGGGCCTTGGTGTAATAAGCGTCGAAGAAGCCTTCCGACAGGGTGTGGGTGCCAATCAGGATACGCCGCTTGACCTCTTCACCAAACCCTTCGGCCCGCGAGCGGGTGTAAAGGTCGATCAGGTCGGCAGGCGCCTTGCAGCGGTGACCGAAGCGCACGCCGTCGAAGCGCGACAGGTTGGAGGAAGCTTCAGCGGGGGCAATCACGTAGTAGGCCGGAATGGCGTAGTGCGTGTGCGGCAGGCTGACCTCCCGCACCGTGGCACCCAGCGACTCGTAAACCTTGACGGCCTCACGCACGGCTTGCTCGACTTCCGGGTCGAGGCCGTCGCCAAAATACTCCTTGGGCAGGCCGATTTTCAGGCCTGACAGCGGCGCGTTGAGGGTTTCGGTGTAGTCAGGCACGCCACGGGCGACGCTGGTGGAGTCGCGCAGGTCGTGCCCGGCAATCACGTTGAGCAGCAGGGCACAATCTTCAGCCGTGCGTGCCATCGGGCCTGCCTGGTCGAGGCTGGAGGCGTAGGCAATCATGCCGTAACGAGAGACGCGCCCATAGGTGGGCTTCAATCCGGTGATGCCACAGAACGCGGCCGGCTGACGAATGGAGCCGCCGGTGTCGGTGCCCATGGCCGCGGGTACTAGCCCTGCCGCTACCGCCGCCGCGCTACCGCCGGAGCTGCCGCCGGGGACTGCCGTCAGGTCCCAGGGGTTCTTGACCGCGCCATAGTGGCTGTTTTCGTTGGACGAGCCCATGGCGAACTCGTCCATGTTGGTCTTGCCGAGGCTGATTGTGCCTGCGGCCGCCAGCTTTTCCACCACGGTGGCATCGTAAGGCGCGATGAAATTATCGAGCATTTTGGAGCCGCAGGTGGTCTTGACGCCCTGGGTGCAGAAAATGTCTTTCAGCGCCAAGGGGATACCAGCCAGCTTGCTCGCCTTGCCTGCCGCGCGTGCCTGGTCGGCGGCTTCGGCCTGGTTCAGCGCCTGCTCGGCGGTCACCGTGATGAAGCTGTTGAGCTTGCCATCGGCTTTTTCGATGCGCTGCAAAAAGTGGGAGGTCAGCTCTCGGCTGGAGAGTTCACCGCTATCCAGGGCGGCGGCGAGCTGCGTTACGGTTTTATCGTGCATGACCCGGAAGCTCCGTTCGGGGGCGAATGAAATAAGCAGAAACGAGCGGGGTGCGGCGGTTATTCAACCACGCGAGGCACCAGATACAGGCCGTTTTCCACTGCCGGAGCACAGCGCTGGAAAGCGTCGCGCTGATTGGTTTCGGTGACTTCGTCGGCGCGCAGGCGCTGCGTGGCATCCAGCGGGTGGGCCAGTGGCGCCACGCCTTCGGTATCCACGCTCTGGAGCTGGTCGACCATGTCCAGAATGCGGCTGAGATCGTCGACGAAGCCACTGGCTTGGTCATCGCTGACGGCGAGTCGGGCCAGATGTGCGGCCCGGCGCACATGAGATTCTTCAAGCGCCATGATCGAGGTTTCCTCGCAAACGTGATGGAACATATTCCGCTTTCAGCGGTATACATACGGTCATCTTAAATTCGTCTTGTGGAGCAGACGTGGAAAATAGCCGCAAAAGGTACCACATATTGCCCCCCTCGGGCACTATTGGGCACGACTCGTGCTTGCTGCCAAGGGGTTGCGGTGATACCGTTTGCATCCGCACAGGGTTCCCGGTCTGCACTAGGTAACAACATCCATGTTCAAACGTTTGAGGGGGCTGTTTTCCAGCGATCTGTCGATCGACTTGGGTACGGCCAACACACTGATTTATGTACGCGGTCGTGGCATCGTGCTCGATGAACCGTCCGTAGTCGCCATCCGCCAATCCGGTAGCATGCGCAGCGTGGCTTCGGTCGGCGCCGACGCGAAGCGTATGCTCGGTCGCACGCCTGGCAATATCACGGCCATTCGACCCATGAAGGACGGCGTCATTGCCGACTTTACCGTTACCGAGCAGATGCTCCAGCACTTCATTCGCAAGGTGCATCAGAGTACGTTTCTGACGCCCAGCCCGCGTGTCCTGGTCTGCGTGCCCTGCATGTCGACTCAGGTAGAGCGCCGTGCCATCCGCGAGTCCGCCGAAGGGGCGGGTGCCCGCGAAGTCTTCCTGATCGAAGAGCCCATGGCTGCGGCCATCGGTGCAGGCTTGCCGGTAGAAGAAGCGCAGGGGTCGATGGTGGTGGACATTGGTGGCGGTACCACCGAGATCGCCATCATCTCACTCAACGGGGTAGTCTATTCCGAATCGATCCGCGTAGGCGGTGACCGTTTTGACGAGGCGATCACCGCGTACGTGCGCCGCCATTACGGTAGCCTGATCGGCGAAGCCACGGCCGAGCGCATCAAGGAAGAGATCGGGTGTGCCTACCCGGGTGGCGAGCTGCGCGAGATCGACGTGCGCGGCCGTAACCTGGCAGAGGGCATCCCGCGAAGCTTCACGCTCAACTCCCACGAGATTCTCGAGGCGCTCCAGGAAACGCTGGGCTCTATCGTATCTGCCGTCAAGAGCGCGCTGGAGCAGTCGCCCCCCGAGCTTGCCTCGGACATCGCTGAACGCGGCCTGGTGCTGACCGGCGGTGGCGCGCTGCTGCGTGACCTCGACAAGCTGATCGCCGAAGAGACGGGCCTGCCGGTCATCGTGGCCGAAGATCCGCTGACCTGCGTGGCGCGTGGCGGTGGCAAGGCGCTGGAGATGATTGACCAGCATACCTTTGAGTTACTGTCGAGCGATTGATCGCAGCGGTTTGACGCGGGGGATTGCCTATTAAACCGCTGTTTTCACACGGGCCGTTACCCGGTTACCGGCTTTTCTTCTGTGTGCTGGCGGCAAGCGTGCTGATGTTTGTCGACCAGCGTTTCACGCGCATGGAAGATATTCGCGCCCAGATGACCATGGTCGTTGCCCCCATTCAGTGGGTGGTGAGCGTGCCCAGCGACGTCTTGAACTGGGGGGCGCTGGCGCTCTCTGACCAGCAAGCGCTGGTGGATGAGAATCGCCGCCTGCGAGAGCAGATCCTGACGCTGTCCCATCGTGGGCAGCGGCTTGCCAACCTGACCGCCGAAAACGCCGAGCTGCGCACGCTGCTCAAGGCGGGCGAGCGTCGTGAGATTCCCTACATCACGGCCGAATTGCTGTCGCTGGACAACGACCCCTTTACCCATCAAATGGTCGTCGACCGAGGGCATCGTAACGGCGCCTATGTCGGACAGCCAGTGATCGATGCGTCTGGGTTGGTCGGTCAGGTGACCGCTGTGTCTGCCTACTCCAGCCGCGTGCTGTTGCTGGCGGATGCAAGTCATGCCTTGCCGGTTCAGGTCAATCGAAACGGCCTGCGTTTCATTGTGCAGGGCACCGGCCGTTATGGCAGCGTCAGCGTGCTGCACGTACCGGATACTGCCGACATTCGCGAAGGAGACTTGTTGACCACCTCCGGGTTGGCGGGTCGCTTTCCTCCTGGGTATCCCGTGGCCCGTGTCACCGAGGTGTACCATGACCCCGGCCAACCGTTTGCACGTGTCATGGCCGAGCCTGCCGCCCAGCTGCAACGCTCACGGCATTTTCTGATGCTCTTTCCACCGCCCCGCGAAGAGTTCGACGCGTCTAACTGGGATGAGTCCATGGATATCTCGGCGCAGGCCGTGCATGCCGCTCAGCGTCTGGCCGAGTCTCATTCACAGGAGGCGCCTTGATGGCTAGGGCTCCCGTTGTGCCGCTGTTCGCCGTTTGGCTGAGCCTGCTGCTGGCGCTGTGCTTGCAGGTCATGCCGGTGGCGGATGGCTGGCAGGTGTTTCGCCCCGAATGGGTGGGCCTCATGCTCATCTACTGGAGCATGCGCTCACCGGACCGAGTCGGGGTCTTTCACGGCTTCGTGGTGGGCCTGCTGCTGGACCTGATCGAAGGGACCGCGCTGGGCCAACACGCGCTCATCTTGTCGCTGTTGGCGTTTCTGGCTGCTATGGTCTATCCACGTTTTCGCGCTTATTCGCTGGTGCAGCAGGCCGTGCTGGTGCTGGTGCTGCTGGGGCTGGTGCAGCTGGTCGAGCAGTGGTTGCGTACCTTGACCGGCGAGTTTTCGATCCACCTCTCCTTCCTGATTCCCTCGCTGATGAGTGCGCTGTTGTGGCCTTGGCTGGCCACCATGCTGGTGGCTCTGGAGCGGCGCATGATGAGCAGTGGAACATGAGCGAGGTGATTTCCGGCGCATCCTCCCCGCCGGTGCTCTGCCTGGCGTCTGCGTCGCCGCGTCGCAAGGCGCTGCTGGCGTCGATTGGCGTGCCTGTCAGCGTGCTGCCCAGCGATATCGATGAAACGCCGCTGGCCGATGAGTCGGCCTTGGCGTATGTGGAGCGGCTGGCCATCGCCAAGGCCAGCACGGCCATGGGCCGAACGCACTTGCCGGTGCTCGGGTCGGATACGGCAGTCGTGGTGGCGGGGGATATTCTTGGCAAGCCCCGAGACCAGCAACATGCCGCCGAGATGTTGAAACGGCTCTCGGGGGGCACGCATCAAGTACTGACCGCGGTGGCAGTGAGTGGGCCGCTGGGTATACTCTCATGTTGTGTCACGACTCATGTCACCATGCGCTCATTGAGCCGCGAGGAAATCGCCTGCTACTGGCAGACCGGTGAGCCCGTGGACAAAGCCGGTGGCTATGCCATACAAGGGCTTGCTTCGGTGTTCGTCGAAGAAATTCAGGGCAGTCACTCTGCCGTCGTGGGGCTGCCGCTATTTGAAACCACGCGCTTGCTTGTCCAGCAGGGAGTGCCCGTTTGGGCGGGCCGATATCCAACGTAGCGATTGGGCCCGCACTGGCACCTGGCGACGACCGCTGCGCTGGCAAGGAACCGGATATTCAATAAGGAATTGTGCATGAGCGGTGAAGTCCTTATCAATTTGACGCCCATGGAGACCCGCGTCGCGCTGGTGGAAAATGGCGTGTTGCAGGAGGCGCTCATCGAGCGTTCTCGTCGCCGTGGGATCGTGGGTAATATCTACAAAGGCAAAGTGGTTCGCGTACTGCCTGGCATGCAGGCTGCCTTTGTCGATATTGGCCTTGAGCGCGCCGCTTTCATTCATGCCCATGAAGTGATGCCGCCCGGCACCCCCAGCGATGAGCAGCAGACCATCGGGCAGTTGCTGCACGAAGGCCAGGCCCTGGTCGTGCAGGTCACCAAGGACCCTATCGGCACGAAAGGGGCGCGGCTGACTACCCATCTCTCGATTCCTTCGCGTTACCTGGTCTACATGCCGGACTCGCCTCACCATGGTGTTTCCCAGCGCATCGAAGACGAACGCGAGCGTGAGCGGCTGAAAGCGCTGCTGGACAAGAGCATCGCAGAACAGACCATCGACGTGACGGGTGGCTTCATCGTGCGGACGGCGGCAGAAGGCGTGGGCGATGAAGAGCTGGCCAGCGACATGTATTTTCTGCTGCGTATCTGGCGCAAGGTCAGCGAGCGCAAGATCACCGCTTCCCCGCCTAGCGTGATCTATGACGACTTGCCGCTGTTCATGCGCACTCTACGTGACGTCATGCGCGATGACATCGAAAAAGTGCGCATCGACTCCCGGGAAAACTTCGTCAAGCTGGTCGAGTTTGCCGAAGAGTTCATGCCCGACGCGGTGGACCGTATCGAGTACTACCCGGGCGAGCGACCGATTTTTGACCTCTACAGCGTCGAAGACGAGATTCAGAAAGCCTTGGGGCGCAAGGTGCAGCTCAAATCCGGTGGGTATCTGGTCATCGATCCTACCGAAGCCATGACGACCATCGACGTCAACACCGGTGGGTACGTCGGTCATCGCAATCTGGAAGAGACCATTTTCAAGACCAACCTGGAAGCCGCGACGGCCATTGCCCGTCAGTTACGGCTGCGCAACCTGGGCGGTATCATCATTATCGACTTCATCGACATGGTGGATGTCGAGCATCAGCGTCAGGTGCTTCGCGTATTGGAAAAGGCGCTGGAGCGTGACCATGCAAAAACCAAATGTACCGGGGTAACCGAGCTGGGGCTGGTGCAGCTGACCCGCAAGCGTACGCGGGAAAGTCTCGAACAAACCCTGTGCGAGGCCTGTCCCACCTGCGCCGGCCGCGGCACTTTGAAGACCCCCGAAACCATCTGCTACGAAATCTTCCGCGAAATCCTGCGTGAAGAGCGTGCCTACAGCGCAGAAACCTACATGGTGCTGGCCTCTCAGCCGGTGGTGGATCGTTTGTTGGATGAAGAGTCGGCGGCCGTGGCTGACCTGGAAACCTTCATCAACAAGACCATTCGCTTTCAGGTCGAGCAGCACTACTCCCAAGAGCAGTACGATATCGTACTCATGTGATGGCTGCGTCAAGCTCCTTACTCCGCCTCTTGCTTCGCGTCGTACTGGTGACGCTGGCAGTATTGCTGGGCCTGCTGGCGTTACTGCTGGTGACGCTGCGCGTGGCCCTCAGCCAGAGCGAGGCACTCGCGCCACGTATCGAAGCCGTGCTGGAAGCCAGAATCGGTGCGCCGGTGAGTATCGGGCAAGTATCGCTCTCGTTGGCGCGCAATGATCTGCGTTTCCTGCTCGAAGACCTGCGTATCGATACCCCTCAAGGCGACCCGCTGGCTGCCGTCGAGCGCGTGCATTTACGCCTGGATGGTTTGGCGAGCCTGCGCCATTGGGCACCCATTTTCAGTGATGCCCGCATGGCGGGCCTCGAGTTCCACCTCTATCAAACCCCTGGAACCACCTGGGGATGGCCGGCGCCCGCCAGGCTTCCCTTGGGCATGGCCCCGCAGCCGGATATCGATCTGGCGTTGATCGACGCCTGGGCTGGGTTGTTGCTCCGGCAGCGTCTGTGGGTAGACAACAGCCGCGTGCTGCTGCATGGGCGTGAGCAGACGGTGCTGTTGCATGCACCGTCGCTGGTGCTGGATGGCGATGAGCGCCGGACGCGGCTCTCTGGCGAGCTGAATGTCGTGGAAGACCCCGACCAGCAAGCCGCGGCGCTGCCTGCCATCACCATGGGCGCCGAGATGCAGCCAGGTGCGCGTGGCTTGAGTGATTTTTCGGCCGCGCTGCAGATGAATATGCAGCTGGATCATCTGGTGGTGCTGGCAGCGCTGTTTCGACCCGAGCAGATGCCGTATCTGGAGCAGGCGGGCGGTCAGGTGCAGCTATGGGGACGCTGGCGAGAAGGGCGCCTTGAGGATGCCCGACTTGCGGTCGATATGCCCGAGCTGACCCTGCGCCGAGATGTGGAGTATGCCGTGCTGCGCAACATCCAGGCCTCCGGGCAGTGGCAGCGCAACGGGGAGGGCGGTGAAGCCTGGCTGAGCGGCAACGCAGAAAGCGTCGAATGGGCACAGCCAGAGGGCATCAGTGACGGTCCTGCCCTACCTTACCACTGGTATCTGGCCCACGAGCCCGGCCGTTGGGAACTGCGCACCAGCGCCTTCGAACTGGCCTCGCTGGCCGCCTGGCGCGAGTACGCCCTGTTACCCGAGTCGCTGACTCGGGTGCTGCAAACCCTGGCCCCCAGAGGGCAGGTGCAGGGGCTGCGGCTAGGACAGCGTGAAGGGCGCTGGGGGGTCGATGCCGCGCTGACCAACGTTGCGGTCGACCCGTGGCAGCAGGCACCCGGTGGAGGCCCGCTGGATGCCTGGGTGCAGGCGCGTGACCTGCGTGGCCGGGTGACCTTCAGCAGTGCGGGCAACAGCGAACTCTACTTCCCGCAGCTCTTCGAAGCGCCCATGCAGCTGGGGCATGCCGAGGGCGTGGTGGAGTGGGTCTACGATGGCCCACGTACCATGATCAGCGGGCGTGAGCTGAAAGTCGATTGGGATGGCGCCCGCATCGAGGGTGGCTTTGGCCTGATCACGGGGCAGCAGCGTGGTCAGTTTGGTCTCGACCTCGCCTTCGAGAATGTCGATGCCGTGGAGCGCCCGTTAGGGCAATGGTTGCCGCTGGGTGTGCTGGGGCCGGAGTTGCGTGAATGGTTGCAAAAAGACATCGGTGGCCGAGTGCCGCAGGGGGCGCTCAGGATGAGTCTGCCGTTTGGAGAGCGCGGTAGCGCACCGCCATTTTCCGCCACGCTGGCGCTGCTGGTGCGAGAGGGGTACTTGCCGATTGCCGATGGTTGGCCGCTGCTGGAAGACGTCGATGGTCGCCTGATATGGCAAGGTGGAGAGCTGAAGGCACAAGTGGCGAGTGCACAGAGCCAGGGTGTCCAGCTATCCGGAGGGGCCGTCCGGATGGATGAAGACAACGTGCTGCGTCTGTCGGGACACTTGCACAGTGATGGCGCCTCGCTGCTGCGCTTTCTCAAGGCCACACCAGAGGCGGGCGGGTTACCGCTCGACGAGCTCAGTGCCGAAGGCGTGGTAGAAGGCTCCTTGGCGGCGGTCGTGCCTTTGGAGCATCCAGAAGGACTGTCGCTGGATATCAACGTGGTGCCTTCTCTGGAGGTCGTGCGCTACCAACCGCTACCCTTGTCACTGCGTCAGGTCGAAGGCGAGGTGAACTGGCAGCAGTCGGGCGAGCAGCGTGCGCTGCTGGGTAACCTGCAGGGGCGTTGGCAAGGTGGGGGAATCCGGGCCGACTTTGATGAAGATCAGCAGCGGGTGCAGCTCAGCGGCGATGTGGACAGCGCAGCGCTCTGGGCATTGGCAGGCATGCCGGACACGGCGCGTGAAGTACTGCGTGGGCGAACGACCTGGGAAGGCGTGGTGGATTGGGGGGACAGCCCCACCTTGACCCTGCAAAGCCAGCTGGTCGGGCTGACTAGCCAGTTGCCCGAGCCGTTCGACAAACGTGCCGAGCAGCCTTGGCCGTTGCGGGTGCGTGCCGACGTTTCCAGGTCCAGAGGAGAAGTGCGGATTGCCGATCTGCTGGCCATGCGTCTGGCGCTCAGAGAGCCAGAGGGGTTGGCGGGAGCGGTCGCGCTGGGTAGCGTGGCACCCCTGGTAGACTGGCCCCAGCAGTCTGGCTGGAAAATAGATGCATCGCTGGAGCATATCGACCCTCTGGCTTGGCAGCAGGCCGTGTCGCCGCTTTTCGACAGTGGTGCGGATGGGCTGACGACGCCAGGGGAGTTGCCGACCCTCGAAGCCGTGCTGAGGACGTCCTGTTTACGTTATCGAGACGAGTGCCTGGGCGCCATGACGGCGTCCGGCAGTGCCGAGGCGGACCGAGCGCAGCTGCAAATCAATGGTGAGTTGCTGTCGGGGCGAGTGAGCTATCAGCCTCGCGAGGCTCGTCCGCTGGATGTGGTGGTGAGCTATCTAGCCGCTGACCGTCTGCTTGACTTGCCCGGTGAGGAGCAGGCCAACGCCGTCTCTGCACCAGACTCCTGGCTGGATGAGATCACCACCGAATACGCGGCTCCAGCCCCTATCCCCGAATGGCTGGCCTCCGTGCCCGATGGGCGACTGCGACTTGCCGAACTGAGTGTTGGCAATGGCTTTTACGGTCCTCTGACGGCGTATTGGCAAACGAACGATCAGCGTCTCTCGATTGCGCCGGTGGGGCTGACGTTGGGGCAGCTCTCGGCGCGTGGCGAGCTGCACTGGGAAGGTAATCCGGTGACCAGCCGCACGCGCGCTGACCTGACGATCCAGGGGGGAGATCTGGGCACTGCCCTGGAGCGTCTGGGGCAGCCCGTTGCCATGCGCAGCCGCACCACCAACGTGGCCGCCGAGCTTGCCTGGGCGGGGGCACCCTGGCAGTTTGCGCTGGCCCGCGCAGGTGGGGAGCTGAGCACGGATATTCGTGACGGGCGCTTCGTGATGCTCGACTCGGCACCTGCTCGGCTGGTGGGGCTGCTCAACTTCGATAACATTCTGCGCAGACTGCGCTTTGATTTTTCGGATGTGACCGGGCAGGGGACGGCGTTCGATCGGGTGCATGGCACGGCAGATGTGGCCCAAGGGCAGCTGTTGCTGCGTGGCCCCCTACAAATTGATGCCCCCGCCACGACCTTTACGCTGACAGGAAATGTTAATCTCTTGCAGCGCGAACTCGATCAGCGTCTTGGCGTCACACTGCCAGTGAGCCAAAGTCTGCCTATCGCTGCAATCGCGGTGGGTGCTCCCATCGTCGGTGGGGCGCTCTTTATTGCCGACCGGCTCTTTGGTGACGCACTGGCCCAGGCCACCACCATTCATTATCGCGTGCGAGGTCCCTGGACCTCGCCGCAGGTTACTTTAGAAGGCCCTCAATGACCGCACACACAAGCGATATAGAGTCTGCAATTTCCATTTTGCTAACGCCGGGTGGTCTCGATCTGGAAGCCCTGGATACGGGCCTTGGCTACGCCATGGGGGCAGGCATCGATTATGCTGACCTTTACTTTCAGCGCACCTGGCAGGAGGGGTGGGTGCTGGAAGACGGAGAGGTCAAGGAAGCGAGTTACAACATCGATGGCGGGGTCGGTGTGCGGGCGCTGGCCGGCGAAAAAACCGGCTTTGCCTACTCCAACCAGATTACTGCCGATGCTCTGATGGATACCGGACGCACCGCGTCGGGCATCGTGCGCAGTGGCAAGCAGTTGCCTGGCCAGCGTGTCGTGCCGGTAAGCGCAGCGGCGCGCTATGCAGGTATCGACCCGCTGGCAGGGCTGAGTGCCGAGGAGAAGGTGGCCATGCTGAAGCAGGCCGACCGCGTCGCGCGCGCTGCCGACCCCAGTATCAGCCAGGTCAGTGCCTCGCTGTCCGGCACCTACGAAGTCGTGCTGGTACGCGCTAGCGACGGTACCCTGGCGGCGGACGTGCGACCGCTGGTACGTTTCAATGTCAGCGTGATCGCGGCCAAGAATGGCCGTCGGGAGCGGGGTAGCGCCGGTGGCGGTGGGCGCTACTCCATGGCTCGCCTGCGCGATGAGGGGGTGGCCGAGCGCTATGCCCAGGAGGCCGTGCGTCAGGCGCTGGTCAACCTGGAAGCGGTGGATGCACCCGCTGGACAGATGCCCGTGGTGCTTGGCGCTGGATGGCCCGGCATCCTCTTGCACGAGGCGGTCGGGCACGGCCTGGAGGGTGACTTCAATCGCAAGGGCAGCTCGGCTTTCGCCGGGCGAATGGGCCAGCGCGTGGCGGCCAAGGGCGTCACCGTGGTAGACGATGCCACGGTCATGGATAGCCGCGGGGCGCTCAGCGTCGATGACGAGGGCACGCCGGGCCAGTACACCCCTCTGATCGAGGATGGCATTCTCACCGGCTACATGCAGGACAAGCTGAACGCGCGATTGATGAACATGGCGCCAACCGGGAACGCGCGGCGTGAGTCCTTTGCCCACTTGCCGATGCCACGTATGACCAACACGGTGATGCTGGCCGGGCAAGATGCGCCGGAAGACATCATCAAGAGCGTCAAGCGCGGCCTTTACGCGGTCAGCTTCGGTGGCGGGCAGGTAGATATCACGTCGGGCAAGTTCGTGTTTTCAGCCAGCGAAGCCTACCTGATCGAAGATGGCCGCATCACCTCGCCAGTCAAGGGCGCCACGCTGATCGGCAATGGCCCTGAGGCGATGGGACGAGTGTCCATGATTGGCCATGACCTGGCCATGGATACCGGGATTGGTGTATGCGGCAAGGAGGGCCAGGGCGTGCCGGTAGGCGTTGGGCAGCCCACCCTCAAGCTGGACGAGCTGACCGTCGGTGGCACGCAATCCGGCTAGTCAGACAGCGCAGCTCGTCATCGTTGGTGTGGGGGTCAGAGCGCCAGCGTATCGCGCAAGTGCTTGAACAGCTTGCGCGCGCTGGTCGGCGGTTTACCTTGCTCACGCTCCTTGCGGGCGTTACGCACCAGCTGACGCAGGGTCTGGCGGTCGGCATCGGGGTAGTCGGCAAGGAACAGGTCGACGGCGTCGTCACCCTCGTCGACCAGCCGATCACGCCATTTTTCCAGTCGATGAAAGGCATGGTCGCGCTGCTCTTTCTCTTGCTCGATGGCATCGAATACCCCCTGGATGGCGGCTAGATCCTCCTTGCGGATCAACTTGCCCACGTACTGCATGTGGCGGCGGCGGCCTTCATGGGAGCGGATGCGCGAGGTTTCCTCGATGGCCCGCAACATATCGTCAGACAGCGGAAAGCGGGCTCGTTCGGCGGGTTTCATGGCAATCAAGGTTTCGCCAAGCGCCTGAAGAGCATGCATTTCACGCTTGAGCTGGGATTTACTGGGACGCTCTTCCTGCTCGTCAATATCGAGGGGCTCGGGGCGTTGCTTAGGCATACAGACACTCACTGATTTGGATTCGTCGGCAGCATTATATCAGGCTGCGACCATAACATTGATTCGCCAATGCAATTGAGGCGAAAAGGAGACCACATGGCACAGGCATTTGATGCAGCAGCGCAACAGGCGCTACTGGCGCAGCGGGCGGAAGAAGCCCTTGGCCTGGCGAAAACGCTGGGCGCCGATGCCGCTGAAGTAGGCGCCAGTGTCGACCAGGGGGTGGGCGTCAGCGTACGGCTCGGCGAGGTCGAGACCGTCGAGCTTTCCCGTGACCAGGGAATCGCCATTACGGTCTACGTTGGCCAGCGCAAGGGGAGCGCCTCCTCCACGGATGCCAGCAGCGCCTCGCTGCGCGCCACGGTGGAAAAGGCCCTGGCAATTGCGCGCTATACCGGCGAAGACCCTGCTGCCGGGTTGGCAGACGCTGCGCTGATGGCGACCCGGCTGCCGGATCTCAAGGTGCACCACCCGTGGGCGCTCTCGACCGAGCAGGCCATCGAGCTGGCGCTGCGCTGTGAACAGGCGGGGCGCAGCGTGTACGGTATTCACCAGTCCGAAGGTGCCTCGTTGTCCAGTGGCGAGGGCGTGCGGGTCTACGCCAATAGCCATGGCTTTCTAGGTACCCAAAAGGGCAGCAGCCATTCGCTGTCCTGCATGCTGATCGCCCAGGATGACAAGGGTATGCAGCGCGACTATGACTACACGTCGGCACGCAATCCCGTACAGCTGCGTGACCCGGAGGACGTCGGGCGCGAAGCGGCCGCACGCACCCTGCGGCGGCTGGGTGCGCGCAAGCCGCCCACCGGTACGTTTCCCGTGCTGTTCGACCCAACCCTGGCCGCAGGCCTGGTAGGCCACCTGATGGGCGCCTTGGCGGGCGGGGCGTTATATCGTGAAGCATCGTTCTTGTGTGATCGTCTGGGCAGCCCGCTTTTCCCGGAGTGGATGGGGCTGGAGGAGCGCCCCATGGAAGTCGGCGCCACGGCCAGCTCGCCCTTCGACGCCGAGGGTGTGCAGACCCGAGATAACCGTTTCATCGAGCAGGGCAGGATCGCCAGCTACATGCTGTCTGCCTACAGCGCGCGTCGCCTGGGTATGCAGTCGACGGGGAACGCTGGCGGAGCACGTAACCTGCGTCTGTTGGCCCCGCTGGCACCGCGTCACGAGCTGTTGCAGCAGATGGGGCGGGGTATTTGGGTCACCGAGCTGATGGGGCAGGGGGTCAATGCTGTGACGGGTGACTACTCTCGCGGTGCGGCCGGTTTCTGGGTGGAGAATGGCGAGGTACAGTACCCCATCGAAGAGTTCACCATTGCCAGCAATCTCAACACCATGTTCGCTGGCCTGATGGGGATTGGCGACGATACCGATACGCGTGGCAGCATTCATACCGGCAGCTGGCTGGTGGACGCCATGACGGTGGCGGGCAGCTGACGAGGGTTACTGATCCTCGTCGAAGCGGGCGTCGAACAGGGCCTGGATGGCATCGAGGGCCTGGTCGGCGTCTTCACCTTCTGCGGTAATGGTGAGTGACGTACCGCAGGGGGCCGCCAGCATCAGCAGCGACATGATGTTGGCCGCATCGGCCTTTTGCTGCTGTTTGTACACGTGAATGCGGGCTGAAAACTGCTGGCCGCACTTGACCAGTTTGGTGGCGGCGCGGGCATGAAGGCCGCGTTGGTTGGTCAGCGTTAAGGTTCTTTCAGGCACTCTGGTTCCTTTTTGCCGAGTGATATCAGGGCGACGTCGTGTCGCTGGGAGGGGTGGAAGAAGCGGCATCGACGGTAGCGGGTAATTCGCTCAGCGTGTACTGCAAGCCCAATTCCCGGTGTCTGAGCTGAATAGCGCCAGTGCGCTTGACCAGCGATTGCGCCAGTTGCTCGACCATGTAGACAGAGCGATGCTGTCCGCCGGTACAGCCAATGGCCACGGTCATATAGCTGCGTTGACTGCTTTGGTAAGCAGGTAGCCATTTCTCCAGCCAGGCATGAATATCGTCACGCATGTCATCGACGATGGGGTAGCCGCTCAAGAAGGCCTTGATGTTGGCGTCGCGTCCGGTGAACTGCCGCAAGCTGGGGTCCCAATAGGGGTTGGGCAGGCAGCGCACGTCGAACACGATATCGGCATCCATGGGTACGCCCCGTTTGTAGCCGAAAGATTCGAACGTCAGGGTCAACTGGTCACGCCGCTGATGAGCAACCTGATCGGTGATGCGGCGGCGTAGGTCGTGTACCGAAAGACGCGACGTGTCGATCAGCAGGTCAGCCAGGTCCCGAATCTCGAGCAGGGTTTCTTCTTCCTTGTTGATGGCCTCTTCCAGGGTCATGTCGCTATCGCGCGTCAGCGGGTGGCGCCGACGGGTGGCCGAGTAGCGCTCCAGCAGAATGCGAGCGTCCGTGGTCAGGTAGATGACCTGAAAACGGATCTGACGCTGGCGTAGTTCTTCCAGCAGAGCGGGCAACTGTTCCAGTGCAGTAGGCAAGTTGCGCGCATCGATGCTGACGGCCAAATGAGTACGTCCCCCCTGTTGACGCAGTTCATCGACCAGCGAGCCCAGCAGCATGGCAGGCAGGTTGTCGATGGCGTAATAGCCAAGATCTTCCAGCGCCTGTAGGGCGATGGACTTACCGGACCCTGAACGGCCGCTAATGATCACCAGCTGCATAGCGCATCTCTCTTGGCTTGAGAAGGAATAGGGGGTTATCGACGGCGTTGCTGCCCGGCAAAGGCTGCGCTAGGCAGCCTGCTCGCGAATCTTGTCGGTCAACAGCGTCAGCAGTTCACGCTGGCTGCTGACATTGCGCAATTGCTGGCGTGTGGCTGCGTCGTTCATGATCGTGGCGACCTGACCCAATAGCGCCAAATGCGTATCATCGGCTTCTTCGGGTACCAGCAGCACGAACACCAGATCGACGGGGTCACCATCGATGGCATCGAAGTCGACGGGTTCGGCCAGCTTGAGAAACCCGGCAATGGGCGTGCTGCAGTGAGGACTGCGTGCGTGGGGAATGGCCACGCCATTGCCGATGCCGGTACTGCCCAGCCGTTCACGGCCAATCAATCGACTGAAGACTTCCTGGCTATCCAGGCTGGGCGTGTTTTGAGCGATAAAGGTGCTGAAAAACTCCAGCACCCTTTTTTTGCTGCCCCCGGGCACGTCGTACAGCACGCGCTCCGGGGGGAGAATGGTTTCCAACGTCATCGGGTTAACGCACGCCAGCGCCTTGGGCGCGGGCTTGTGCTTTTTCCTTGTGTTTTACGAGCTGACGGTCGATTTTGTCCGCCAGGGCGTCAATGGCTGCGTACATGTCGTTGTCCAGCGCTTCGGCATGAAGGTCGGCTCCTGCTGCGTGCAGGGTGCAGGCGGCTTGCTGGCGCTCCTTTTCAACAGATAAGGTGACCTGGACGGTCGTGATGTTGTCGTAGTGACGTTCAACGCGTTCCAGCTTTTCGTTTACGTAGTCACGCAAGGCGTCAGTCAGTTCAACGTGATGACCAGTGATGTTTACTTGCATTGACGTGCTCCTTATCCATCGGACTGTACTTCGATTGTAACCCTTTTTGGGCCATTGCAAAGCCCTCGTCGAGAGTTTGTTGGGCGAGAGCGTTTAACTAGCGTAAACGACGGCGCTCACTCGACGAAGGTATACCCATCGACTCACGGTACTTGGCCACGGTGCGGCGGGCCACGGTAATGCCGCCCGCTTCCAGCAGGGTGACCAGACGGCTGTCGGAGAGTGGCTTGCCCGGAGGCTCGTCCTGAATCAGTTTCTTGATGCGTGCTCGAATGGCCGTGCTGGAATGGCTGTCGCCACCTTCCTGGCCGCTGACTTGGCTGGAGAAGAAGTACTTGAGCTCGAACACCCCGCGCGGGGTATGAATGTATTTCTGGGTAGTGACCCGCGAGATGGTCGATTCATGCATCTCCACCGCTTCGGCGATATCGGCCAGAATCAGCGGTTTCATGGCTTCTTCGCCATGCTCCAGAAAGCCGATCTGCCGAGCAATGATCTCGCGCCCCACGCGCAGCAGGGTGTCGTTGCGGCTCGAAAGGCTTTTGATCAGCCAGCGAGCCTCCTGGAGATGCTCTTTCAGAAACTGGTTGTCCTGGCTCTTGTCGGCGCGTTTGATCAGGCTGGCGTAGTCGGGCTGAATACGCAGTCGAGGCAGCGCTTCCGGATTGAGTTCCAGGTGCCAGCCCTCGTGATCGTGGCGTACCACCAGATCTGGCGTGACATAGCTGTCGTCGGTGATGCCGTAGGCGCTTCCAGGCCTGGGGTCAAGGCTGCGAATTAAACGGATGACATCGTCCAACTGCTCGTCGTCGAGGCTCAGGCGTCGCTTCAGCAAGCGCATGTCGTCCTTGCCGAGAGCTTCGAGAAACTGGCGTACCAGGCGTTTGGCAGGCATCAGCAGCGGGGTGTCTTCGGGCAGCGAGGCCAGCTGCAGCATCAGGCACTCCCGCAGGTCACGGGCAAATACTCCGGTGGGTTCGAACTGCTGAAGGCGCAGCAGGGTGTTTTCGACCTCGCGCTGGCTCAGGCCGTCGTGGCCTTGTGCCTTGAGCCCCTCGCGAATGTCGTTGAGAGGCTGGGTCAGGTAGCCGTTGGCATCCAGCGCATCGATGAGGCTTTCGGCGATGGCATGTTCACGGGAGGAGAAGTCGGTCATGGCCAATTGCCAAAGCAGGTGACCGTGCAGGCTCTGCCCCGCCGCCTGACGCTCGAAGTCCGGGCCTTCGCTGCTGCCGCCCATGCTCCCCATGTCCTGGTACGTGTCGGACCAGTCGCTGTCTACGGAAAGCTCGCTGGGGATGCTGTCTGCCCACTCGGCTTCCTGAGGCTCGCTGACGGCCTGTTCGCCAAACTCATCTTCCTGCTCGAGCATGGGGTTGGCATCCAGCGCCTGCTGAATTTCTTGACGAAGGTCCAGCGTCGATAGCTGAAGCAGCGCAATGGCCTGCTGCAGCTGAGGTGTCATGGTCAGCTGTGTGCCGATGCGCAGTTGAAGAGAAGCTTTCATGACCATCTGAGAACCACTCGTTAATCAGAAAGCTCCACCCTAGAGCGACTCTCCGTTTGGTGCAAGTGCAATAAGCATGCCACTAAATAAAATGTCTTCGTGGGCCATTGTTTAAAGTCGGAAGTCGGCGCCCAGATAGACGTCGCGTACCTTCTGGTTATTGAGGATTTCCTGGGGGTTTCCACTGGCGATGATGTGTCCGTCGCCAACAATGTAGGCAATATCGCAGATATCCAGAGTTTCACGCACGTTGTGGTCGGTGATGAGGACGCCAATATGACGCTTCTTGAGGGCACGTATGATCGATTTGATATCGCCCACGGAAATGGGGTCGACGCCGGCAAATGGTTCATCCAGCAGAATGAAGGCAGGTTCGGTGGCCAGCGAGCGAGCGATCTCCACCCGCCGCCGCTCGCCGCCCGAGAGGCTCATGCCCAGGTTGTCGCGAATATGGGTGATGTGAAAATCTTCCAGCAGAGATTCGAGCTTGGCTTCTCGGCTGCTGCGGTCGAGCTCACGACGCGTTTCCAGAATGGCCATGATATTGTCGGCCACCGACAGTTTGCGAAAGATCGATGCTTCCTGAGGCAGGTAGCCGATGCCTGCCAGGGCACGCTCGTGCATCGGCGCCCGGGTCAGGTCGAGATCGTCGATGCCCACTTTGCCAGCATCGGCCTTCACCAGGCCGACGATCATGTAGAACGAGGTGGTCTTGCCTGCGCCGTTGGGGCCTAGCAGGCCAACGACACTGCCTTGGGCAATTTCCAGGTTGATATCCTTGACCACGCGGCGGCGCTTGTAACTCTTGGCCAGATGCTGTGCATGGAGCGTCTTGACCGCTGCAGTGTCGGGGCTGATGGCTGTCACGAGGGGCTCTCTCTATTGCTCGGGCTGTAAGGTCATGCGGATGCGTTGCGGTGCGCTGCCGCTGACATCGGAGCGTGCTTGGACCACCCCGCGGTCGATGAAGTATTCGAGCCGTCCACCCTGGAAGCGATCCCCTTGCTGGGTCAGTTCGGCCTGGTCGATCAGCTCTACACGCCGCTCGGACACATGGTAGACGATGCGCCGCGCCCAGCCTTCCATGGGCGTCGTCTGGTCTTCCAGCTGGTTGCGCAGGTAGGCACGCTCGCCCGTGGCGACGGCCCGGGAGAGCTCGCCCGCCTCGTTGCGATGAATTTCGACACGCTCTCCGCGCAGCTGCATTTCACCTTGGCGAATGTCGACGTTGCCGGTATAGACCGCCGTGCCCGCACGTTGGTCCAGGTCCAGGCGGTCGGCTTCCACTTCAACGGGGGCCTGTTGTTGAGCAGCGGCAGGCAGTACGCCTACCACCATGGGAACGGCAAGGGCGAACAGTGCCGTACGAAGCAGGGCGTTCATGGCGACTCCTGAGAAGATTGGGGGGCGGGCGGATGCACGCCGCGCACGTTATCGATCAAACTGACACGGCTGTCGTCCAGCCAGACATCCATGCGTGAGGCTTCGATGCGTTGAGGTGGCTGCTGCAGTACCACAGGGGTGTCGCTCCAGGCATGACGCTCCAGTCCATCATAGTGCAGCAGGTCGGTATCCAGCTGCCAGCCTTCGTCCGGCGCCAGCAGGCGCGCGGATCCGGCCAGGGTCAGCGCCTGGGAGTCCATGTTCAAGGTGCCGGTGTCGGCAATGGCCAGCCATTCACGCTGCTCGCTGTCGAACAGGGTGGCGCGTGGTGACGTCACGTGGGTCATGGCCGCCTGCGGGGTATGTACCAGACGCGGTGCCACCAAGGATTGCTGAAGCGTGCCGTCTTCACCGAACAGGGTGATTTCGGCATTTTCCAGCACGTGTCCGGGCTCTTGGGCCTGGGCCTCGGGGTCTACTTCACGCTGTTGAGGGGCGCGTGGGTCCAGCCACACCAACAGCCCACCCAGGGTGATGACCAGGCCCGACAGCCAGACGCGTTTTCTCACCCTGATGCCCATTCAGACGGAACCGTGCAGATAAGTGTCGAGTACGGCGTCCCAGTGCCCCTGGCTGGTGAGCAGCGTGTCACAGATTTCGCGCACGGCGCCATGCCCGCCCAGGCGATCGGTAATCCAGTCGGCGTGGGTGTGCATGTAGTCGGGGGCGTTGGGCACAGTGATGCCGACGCCGGAGCGCTTGATCGGCGCGAGGTCCGGGAGGTCGTCGCCACAGAACGCAACCTGTTCCAGGGTAATGTCTAACCGTTGGCATAGCCCGCGCAGGGTGGCGAGCTTGTCTTCACAGCCTTGGTAGACATGGCTGATGCCCAGCGCTGCGGCACGCTGACTGACCATGGGAGAGTCACGGCCGGTAATCAGCGCGACATGAATGCCGACCCGTTTGAGCAGCTTCAGCCCGTGGCCATCCTGGGTGTGAAAGGCCTTGATTTCGATGCCATCGGCCTGGAAGTACAGGCGGCCGTCGGTCAGCACGCCGTCCACGTCCAGGGCCAGCAGTTTTACACGGCGTATACGATCTAAAAGTGCGTCAGGTAGGGCCATAGAGCCTCCGTATCATCCATCATTGGATCATGGGTCAGATAACGCCGCTTGCCAGCAGGTCATGCATATGCAGAGCGCCAATCGGGCGCTGCTGTTCATCGACCACGGCCAGCGCCGTGATACGACTATCTTCCATTATACGCACGGCTTCGGCCGCCAGAACGTCGGGGCCGATGCGTTTGCCTGGCCGTGTCATGACGTCGTCCACCTTGACGTCGCGCAGGTCGTGAAACTGGTCCAGCGTGCGCCGCAGGTCGCCATCGGTATAGACACCGGCCAACCTGCCCTGGCTATCGATGACGCAGGTAAAGCCGAGCCCCTGGCGGGTGATTTCCAGCAGGGCATCGCGCAGTGGGCTGCCCAGTGCAACCCGAGGAAGCCGAGAGCCATCGTGCATCAGATCACGCACGCGCAGCAGCAGTCGCTTGCCCAGGCTGCCGCCAGGATGCGAGAGCGCGAAATCTTCGGCCGTGAAACCGCGTGCTTCCAGCAGTGCGACGGCCAGCGCGTCACCTAGCGCAAGCGCTGCCGTCGTCGAGCTGGTGGGGGCCAGATCCAGTGGGCAGGCTTCACGTTCGACGCCGCTGTCCAGGTGGGCCTCGGCGTGACGTGCCAGGGTCGAATCAGGGCGCCCCGTCATGCTGATCAAGGGAGTTCCCAAGCGCTTGAGCAGCGGCAGCAGAGCCGTGACTTCGCCGGTTTCACCCGAGTTCGACAGGGCCAGCACCACATCGCCCCGGGTAATCATGCCGAGGTCGCCGTGGCTGGCTTCTCCGGGATGAACAAAGAAGGCGGGCGTGCCGGTACTGGCCAGGGTGGCCGCCAGTTTTCCGGCGATATGGCCGGATTTGCCCATGCCGGTCACCACCACACGACCCTTGCAAGCCAGGATCAGCTGGCAGGCGCGGTCGAAGCTCTCGTCCAGCTTGGCTTGCAGGCCGCCAATCGCGGCTTGCTCTATCTGCAGTGTCCGCAGTGCGCTTTCACGCAGTGAGCTGGGTGGGGTGGGAGGCTGGGGCATGGTCGGTCTCGTTCTCGTCATCACGGTTGATAGCCTTCAAGAATAACATCTTGCGGCGGCTTTTAGCCAAACCACTGGCAGGCCGTGGCCAGCAGGCAAGGTGCGCGTGGCTGTTCCTGTGGGTGGCGTTAGGATACGATGTTCGATAATATTTCGAAAACACTGTTTTTTAAACCGCCGATCCGGGCTCGACATGCCCGCGTCGGCGAGCGAACGAGGGGTGTGATGCCCATGACGGATATGCCCTTTATCCAGGTGGAGGATGTGTACTTTTCCCACGGCGACCACGATATCTTTCGTGGCGTGAGCATGAGCATTCCGCGTGGGAAAGTCACTGCCATCATGGGGCCCAGCGGAACCGGCAAGACCACCCTGTTGAAATTGATCGGCGGGCAATTGGTGCCTGATCGGGGGCGCGTGCTGATCGATGGGCAGGACGTGCATCGGCTGTCTCGCAAGGCGCTGTTTGCGCTGCGCAAGCGAATGGGCATGCTGTTTCAGAGTGGCGCGCTGTTTTCCGATCTGGATGTCTTCGAGAACGTCGCTTTTCCACTACGCGTGCATACCGACCTGCCCGATACCATGATTCGTGACCTGGTGTTGATGAAGCTGCAGGCCGTGGGCCTGCGCGGAGCGCGCCACCTGTCGCCTGCCGAGCTTTCGGGCGGCATGGCCCGCCGCGTGGCGCTGGCGCGGGCCGTGGCACTGGACCCGGAGCTGATTCTTTACGATGAGCCGTTCGTGGGCCAAGACCCCATTTCCATGGGCGTACTGGTGCAGCTCATCAAGCGCTTGAACCAGGCCATGTCGCTGACCTCCGTGGTGGTTTCCCATGACATCAAGGAAACCCTGAGCATTGCCGACTACCTCTACCTGATCGCCGATGGCCAGGTGGTGGCGCATGGCACGCCGGCGTCGCTGGATGTCAACGAGGACCCCAGAGTCAGTCAGTTCATGCATGGTGAGCCGGACGGCCCTGTGCCGTTTCACTATCCTGGCAACACCCTTTACCGAGACATTCTCGGTCACGATCCAGCAAGCGGGGCAGGGTAAATGCAGTCAAGACTCTTACAGTGGGTAGCGCCCATCACGCGATTGGGGCGCAAGGGATGCGAGATGGTGGAAGCGCTGGGGCGCGCGGCAGTGTTTCTCGCGCAGTCGGCGGTCGGGGTGCCTTCCCGTGAGGGGTGGGCTCTGTGGCTTCGTCAAATGCATTTTGTCGGCGTGCTTTCTCTGGCCATCGTGCTGGTGTCCGGACTGTTCATCGGCATGGTGCTGGCGCTTCAGGGCTACACCATTCTGGTGGATTTTGGTGCCGAGCAGGCATTGGGGCAGATGGTGGCGCTGTCGTTGCTGCGAGAGCTGGCCCCGGTGGTGGCAGCGCTGCTTTTTGCAGGGCGGGCCGGCTCGGCGTTGACCGCCGAGATTGGTTTGATGAAGGCCACCGAACAGTTGACCAGCATGGAAATGATTGGCGTCGACCCGCTGCGTCGCGTAGTGGCCCCGAGGCTTTGGGCCGGATTCGTGGCGCTGCCGATCCTCACGGTGGGGTTCAGTGTGGTCGGTATCTGGGGCGGCTATCTGGTCGGCGTCGAGTGGCTGGGCGTTTTCGAAGGCTCTTACTGGAGCAACATGCAGTCCAGCGTCTCGTTCATCAATGATGTCGGTAACGGCATGATCAAGAGTCTGGTGTTTGCCCTGGTGGTGACCTGGATCGCCGTTTTCCAAGGGTATGATCTGATTCCCACGTCCGAAGGCATTTCTCGGGCGACCACCCGTACGGTGGTGTACTCATCGCTGGCGGTGCTGGGGCTGGATTTCGTTTTAACCGCCGTCATGTTCGGCGGCCTTCAATAGCTGGGGTGGTGTCATGAAGCGCAGTAAAACCATGGAGTTTGGCGTTGGTCTATTCATGTTGGCGGGGATCATCGGCCTGGTCTTTCTGGGGCTGAGAGTCAGCGGTTTGACGCTTTCGGGCGCGTCTGACACGTTCCGCCTGGAGGCCAACTTCTCCAATATCGGCGGCCTCAAGCCGCGTGCCCGTGTCACCATGGCGGGCGTGACCGTTGGACGTGTCGAGGCCATCGAGCTGGACCGGGAGTGGTACGACGCACGCGTGGTGCTGAGCCTGAACAGTGACCTGGAAGGCCAGCTTTCGCAGGATACCACGGCGGCCATTCTGACGGCTGGGCTGCTGGGTGAGCAGTACATTGGTTTGAGTGTGGGCGGTGCCCCTGAGGTGCTACAAGACGGTGACACGATTCGCGACACGCAATCGGCCCTGGTGCTGGAAGAACTTATTCAGCAGTTCGTGTCCAATATGGTCAGCAACTAAGCATCCATGGTGATGGTGCGTGATTACAGAGGTGTAACGATGCAAAAGATGACAGCAACTTTTTCCCGCTGGTTTGCCCTGGCCCTGCTGCTGATGGCTTTGCCTGCCTTGGCCAAGGCGCAGTCTCAGTCGCCCGAACAGATGATTCGCGACAACATCGAAGGGTTCATGGCGCAAATCGAAGGGCGTGAAGACTACTATGCCAACAATCTCGATGAGCTGAAGGCGCTGGTCAACGATAGCCTGGATGACATTGCCGATTTCCGTTATATCGGTGCCAGCGTCATGGGCAGCTATTTCCGCAATGCCACGCCAGAGCAGCGCAGCCGTTTTGCGGATGTCTTCCGCCAGACGCTGATCGATACCTACACGCGTGGTCTGGTGACCTTCGACTACGACGAGCTGCGTGTGTTGAGCCAACAGCGTGCCCAGCGTCACGAAGATCAGGCCAGTGTCGATATGGAAGTGGTGGCCAACAATGGTCAGGTCTACCCGGTCAGCTACAGCCTGCGCCTGGCCAATGGTGAATGGCGCGTGGTCAACGTGATCGTCAATGGTATCAACCTGGGCCTCACGTTCCGCAATCAGTTCGATCAGGCCATGCGTGAAAACAATCGCGATTACGATGCGGTCATTCGCGGCTGGTCGCCGGATATCGGCGTCGAAGAGCTGGAGCAAGGGGGCGATGCGTGAGCACGCTGCTCGACCGCCCGAATGTCTCACTGGCCGAGCAACCGGATGGGCTGGTGGTGTCCGGTGACTTGAGCATGAACGCCGCCGCCGATGTGGCGGCGGCAGGAGTAAGCTGGCTGCGAACCACCCGCGCCACGTCGGTTCAGTTCGATTTCAGCGGTGTCGATGGTGCCAGTAGTGCTGCCTTGAGCGTGATGTTCGAGTGGCTGAGAGCGAGCCAGGTCAGGCAGTTGCCGGTGAGCGCGATCGTGCTATCGCCGCCGCTCCAGCGTCTGGCGACGCTGGCAGAGCTGGAGCCCTTGATAGCTCAGCACAGCCCCGTGCAGTAATCCTTCTCCATAAAGCAGCCTGCGGGCTGCTTTCTTCTATCCGTCATGCTGCCAACATCGCCAAGCGTGATGCTTTTCTTTATCATGTGGCTTTTCCGCACATTCTTTTCATGACCCCAAAGGAGTTTCCTGGCTTATGCAACCCAACGAGGTCAAAGCACTGCTTGAATCCCGCATCGATGGGTGTGAGTTTCACATCCAGGGAGAAGGCTGCAATTTTCAGGTTATTGCGGTTGGCGAAGCCTTTGAAGGTCTTTCACCTGTAAAGCGCCAGCAACTGGTCTACGCCGCGCTGAGTGATGAAATCGCGTCCGGTGCCCTCCACGCTATCAGCATCAAAACGTTTACCCCGACGCAGTGGCAAACTGCATCGCAAAGCGCTGAGTAACGGCCTGCCCATGGATAAGCTGATTATTACCGGCAACGGTTGCGTTGACGGAGAAGTGTGGGCCAGTGGCGCCAAGAACGCGGCGCTGCCCATTCTGTGTGCCAGCCTGTTGGCCGATGGCCCCGTCGTGATCGGCAATTTGCCGCACTTGCAGGATATCACCACGACGCTGGAGCTGTTGGGCCGGATGGGCGTCGAGCCCGTCATGGGCGAGAAGCTGAGCATTCAGTTGGATGGCTCTCAAGTGACTCAGTGCCATGCGCCTTACGAGCTGGTCAAGAAAATGCGCGCCTCGATTCTGGTGCTGGGCCCGTTGTTGGCGCACTTCGGCAAGGCCGACGTCTCGCTGCCTGGCGGGTGTGCCATCGGTTCGCGCCCGGTGGATCTGCATCTGCGTGGTCTGGAGGCCATGGGTGCCGAAATCCACGTGGAAGCGGGCTATATTCGTGCGCGCGTAGATGGACGCCTCAAGGGTGCCACGATCTTCTTCGATACGGTGACCGTGACAGGCACCGAGAACCTGCTGATGGCTGCTACCCTGGCCGATGGCCGTACCATTCTTGAAAATGCTGCTCGTGAGCCCGAAGTCGTGGACCTTGCCGAGTGCCTGATCAAGATGGGCGCGAAGATCAAGGGGCATGGCACCGATACCATCATCATCGATGGGGTGCCTTCCCTGCACGGCTGTGAACACGATGTGATGCCGGACCGTATCGAAACCGGAACGTTTCTGGTGGCGGCCGCCATGACCGGTGGGCGTGTCAAGGTCAAGCGCACTCGCGCCGATATCCTCGAAGCGGTGTTGGCCAAGCTGGAAGAGGCCGGTGCCGAGATCACCAGTGGTGACGACTGGATCGCGCTGGACATGCACGGCAAGCGCCCCAAGGCCGTCAACATTCGCACGGCGCCGTATCCGGCATTTCCCACCGACATGCAGGCGCAGTTCGTGGCCATGAATGCGGTGGCGGAAGGGCACTCGCGTGTCGTGGAAACGATCTTCGAGAACCGTTTCATGCATGTGCAGGAGCTCAATCGCATGGGCGCCAATATCGTGCTGGAAGGTAACGCTGCGCTCATCCAGGGCGTCGACAAGCTGTCCGGTGCACCGGTCATGGCGACGGACCTGCGTGCCTCGGCGTCTCTGGTGATTGCGGCCATGATGGCCGAAGGCGAGACGCTGGTGGATCGTATCTATCATATCGATCGCGGTTATGAGTGTATCGAGGAAAAACTTCAGCTGCTGGGGGCGAAGATTCGTCGCATTCCCGGCTAAGCCATGTGACCAACCATTGGCCTTACATCATGAGTAAGCAATTGATCCTGGCCCTTTCGAAAGGGCGTATTCTGGACGAAACGCTGCCGCTGTTGGCAGATGCGGGCATTACGCCCGCAGAAGATTTGAGCAAGAGTCGCAAGCTGCTGTTCGATACCAACCTGCCGGATGTGAAGCTGGTCATCATTCGCGCCACCGATGTGCCTACCTATGTGCAGTTAGGGGCCGCCGATGTGGGCGTGGCGGGCAAGGATGTGCTGCTGGAGCACGGTGCCGAGGGGCTGTACGAGCCGCTGGATCTGGACATTGCTCGCTGCAAGCTGATGACGGCAGGCGTGACCGGGCAACCACCGGCACGAGCTCGTCGCCGGGTGGCGACCAAGTTCGTCAACGTGGCGCGCCGCTACTACGCCGAGCAGGGCATTCAGGCAGAGGTGATCAAGCTGTACGGTGCCATGGAGCTGGCGCCGTTGATGAACCTCGCCGATGAAATCGTCGATATCGTCGATACCGGCAATACGCTGCGTGCCAATGGCATGGAGCCAAGGGAATTGATTGCCCATATCAGTACCCGTCTGGTGGTCAACAAGGCGGCCATGACCATGAAGCATGATCGTATCAAGCCGCTGTTGGCGCGTTTGGAAAGTGCCGTAAAGCAACGTCAATTGCAGCCTGCCGAATGACACGAGGTTTGCCATGAGTGAGACAACCACTGCCACCATTGCTCGGCTCTCTACCACTGAGCCGGGCTTCCATCGTCAGCTGGATACGCTGCTGGACTGGGAGGGCGTGTCCGATAGCGCCGTGCAGGCCCGTGTCGATGAAATACTGGCGGACGTCAAACAGCGCGGTGATCGGGCCGTCATCGATGCCACCAATCGCTTCGATCGGCTGGCCGTCGACTCCATGGAGCAATTGCGCCTGTCGCCCGAGCAGTTGAAAACGGCGTATGAGGGGCTGCCGTCGGAACAGCGTGAAGCGCTGGCCGTGGCAGCGGAGCGCATTCGTCGCTACCACGAGCGGCAGAAGCCGGAGTCCTGGCAGTATCAAGAGGCCGATGGCACGGTGCTGGGGCAAAAGGTGACGCCACTGGACCGCGCTGGTATCTATGTGCCGGGCGGCAAGGCGGCCTATCCTTCTTCGGTGCTGATGAATGCGATACCCGCCCACGTGGCTGGTGTTCGTGAGATCGTCATGGTGGTGCCGACCCCTGACGGTGTACTGAACGATCTGGTGCTTGCGGCGGCACATCTGGCCGGTGTCGATCATGTTTTCACCATCGGTGGGGCGCAGGCCGTTGCAGCATTGGCTTATGGCACCCAGAGCGTACCTCGTGTCGACAAGATCGTGGGCCCTGGCAACATTTACGTGGCCACCGCCAAGCGTGCGGTATTCGGGCAGGTAGGCATCGACATGATTGCCGGGCCGTCAGAAATCATGGTGGTCTCCGATGGGCAGACCGACCCTGATTGGTTGGCCATGGATCTGTTCTCCCAGGCCGAGCATGATGAAGATGCCCAGGCGATTCTGGTCAGTTGGGACGCCGAGCATCTGGATGCCGTCGCGGCTTCCATCGAACGGCTGCTGCCTACGCTGGAGCGCGAGGAGATTGCGCGTGCTTCGCTCAAGCGCCGGGGGGCGCTGATTCTCTGTCAGCACCCGGCCGACGCCGTCGAGATGATCAACCGCATAGCGCCGGAGCACCTGGAGCTTTCCGTGGCCGAGCCCGAGGCGTGGCTAGAGGAGATCCGCCATGCAGGCGCCATCTTCATGGGGCGTCATACGTCGGAGGCCTTGGGCGACTACTGCGCGGGTCCCAATCACGTGCTGCCGACGTCCGGCACGGCGCGTTTCTCGTCACCGCTGGGGGTTTATGACTTCCAGAAGCGCTCTTCGATCATTCACTGCTCTCCTGAAGGAGCGTCCGAACTGGGCAAAGTGGCGTCGGTCCTCGCCCGAGGCGAATACCTGACGGCGCATGCACGCTCGGCCGAGTATCGTATTCGCAGCAAGTGAGGTATGGGTGGAGCGGCTTCAGGAGCCGCTCTGCCGATCTTCGGACGTCGCATTGGTGGGCACGGGGCGCTCGCCCACTTCCAGGGTGACTTCCATGCGCTCACCGCTGCGCACGATGGTCAGGGGAAGCTTGGTACCCGGTGGGATAGAGGCAATCTCGCTCATGGTGGCACGAGCATCCATGATGACCTGGTCGTCGATGGAAAGCAGTACATCGCCGGGCTGCAGCCCTGCCTCCGCTGCGGGCCCACCGCTGACCACGCCAGCCACGATGACGCCTTGGGGAGTGCGTAACCCAAACGAGGCGGCCAGTTCCCGCGATAACGCCTGAGCCTCGATGCCCAGCCAGCCGCGAATCACCCGGCCGCGGGTGACCAGTTCGTCGAGGATGCTGTGGGCAAGGTTGGCCGGAATGGCGAAACCGATTCCCTGTGAGCCGCCCGAGCGTGAAAAGATCGCCGTATTGATGCCCACCAGTGCGCCGTCAGGATTGACCAGCGCCCCGCCCGAGTTGCCTGGGTTGATGGCCGCGTCGGTTTGAATGAAATCTTCGTAGGCATTCAGCCCCAGGTGGCTGCGCCCCGTGGCGCTGATGATCCCCATGGTCACCGTCTGCCCCACGCCGAAGGGGTTGCCGATCGCCAGCGCCACATCGCCCACGGCCACTTCCTTCGAATCGGCCAGCTCAATCACGGGCAGGTTGTCCAGTTGAATACGCAACACTGCCAGATCGCTTTCCGGGTCGGTGCCAATCACTTGGGCCAGGGTTTCGCGGCCATCGCGCAGCGCCACTTGTATCTGGTCGGCGCCGCTGATCACGTGGTGGTTGGTGAGCACGTAACCATCGTCACTGACGATGACGCCAGAGCCCAGGCTGGAGAGCATGCGTTGATGGGTCGTCGCATCGTCGCCGCTGAAGAACTGCTGGAAGAATGGGTCGGACATCAGCGGGTGCTGGTCCCGTGACACGATGCGCGACGAGTAGATGTTGACCACTGCTGGCGCGGCCTGATTGACAGCGTTGGCGTAGCTGGCCGGACCCTGGCTGCGAGAGAGCGGTGCTGCCTGACGGATATCTGGGGCAGGGCGGTTGGCCGTTGGTTGGTTGCCAGTCGCGACCAGTGCAGGCTGTGGCTCGACGGTGGTGGGCGTCGCCTGACGAAACGGGTTGGGAATCTGCTGGGGGAAGGCCAGCAGAATGACTGCGGCCAGCAGAAGGCCCGTGGTAATGGGCCAGAGATAGGGCAGCACAAAGCGGTGCATGCAAGCATTCCTCAGCGGATGGCGGTCTTCAGCAGGTCGCGAGGTTCGCGATAACGTGCAGCGAGTTTACAATAGACGATATGGTAACACTTTACGCTGCGCTTCCCCACGGGGCAGCGGCAACTATTAAGGAGTCCGCGTGAACCATCGTGATCAACTCGTCGCTGCTTGTGACCACCAGCTCCGCGCTGGCCAATTCAAGGATTACACCATCAATGGCCTGCAAGTCGAAGGGCGAGAGGAAGTGCGGCGGGTCATGACCGGCGTGACGGCGTGCCAGGCGCTGCTCGATGAGGCGGTGGCCTGGCAGGCAGATATGGTGCTGGTTCATCACGGCTATTTCTGGAAGAACGAGCCAGTGGCGATTACCGGGATGAAGCAGAAGCGCATCAAGACGCTGATGGCCCACGATATGAGTTTGCTGGCGTATCACTTGCCTCTGGATGCCCATGCGGAGTTGGGCAATAACGCCGAATTGGCGCGGCGCCTGGGATGGAAGGTAGAGGGATGTCTGGACGGCGAGCTGGGCGAAGGATTGCTGTGGTCGGGGCGATTGGTGACACCTCAACCTCTGGCCGCGTTGGCGGAGCAGTTGAGCCATACCCTTCAGCGTCAGGCGCTGGTCGTCGAGGCGCCGCTGGCGGGGCCAGTGGAGCGAATTGCCTGGTGTACCGGTGGGGCGCAGGACATGATCACGGCTGCCCACGAAGCAGGTGCTCAAGTATTCGTGTCAGGAGAGATTTCCGAGCGTACCACGCACCTGGCGCGCGAGCTGGGTATTCACTACATCGCGGCTGGGCACCATGCCACCGAGCGTTATGGGGTGCAGGCGCTGGGTGATTGGCTGGCCAGCCAGTTCGATGTCGAGCATCGTTTCGTGGATATCGACAACCCGGCCTGACTCGGAGAAAAGTGCGCGCTGTCAGGGCGCTCAGGGGCGCCCTGGCGAGCGTAGATCAGTAGCGTGGGGGTTGCGCAAGCGTATCGTTGTCCGATTTCTGATGCTCTTTCAATCCGAACCCTTCGGAGAGCGTGCCGTTCTTGCCAGCCGCGTAATCGCGGGGCATGGCAAGGTCGGCATCGTTTTCTGCCGTGGCCGCTGCTTTGTGATGGGAGGTCTTGACGCTGGTGAGCTGCCATTGAGCTGCCTCGTCGGCAATCTGCGCTTCGATCTGATTTGTCTCTTGGCGGATGCTGTCAAGGCGTTGCTGAATGCCGGTCAGGCTGCTGCCCATGGCTTTTTTCAGTTCCGCAATCTTGTGCTCGCGCTCCAGCAGCGTTTGCTTCAGCGCAGCCGTGTCTCTCTCGCTCTTGCTGAACAGGCGATAGCAGGCAAGGCCAATGAGAAAGCCAGCGATGAGACCTACAACGGCAAAAGTGATTGGCGAGCTTGCTTCCACGGTATTCTCCCTAATAATGATGCGCGCCATGTCATCGATGGCATGGCGTCGCCGATCGCACAGCTGCATGGACGGACCCATTATAGGCGCGTCACGGCTGGTCGGGTCAATCCGCTCATGCGCTTAGCGTTCAACCCGCGTATAATTAGGCTCTTTTTATCGGTCAGGCCAGTGCTCGGCGTGCGTGCCATTGTGCGCCGAAGCAAGTGCTTGACTACGGGCTGCGGGAGTATCTTCATGTCATCAGTATCTGCACGCCAGGCGTCTGAACACCCCCGTCGCCTGACGCCACTGGAGCGTTACCAACAGGATTTGACGCGCAGTGACTTTCAATACGACCCGGCTCAGGAGCAGGCGGTCAAGCATCTCCAGCGCCTTTACGATGATCTGTTGTCGGCTTCCACGACCGTACCCAAGGCTGTGGTCGCAAGCAAAGGGTTGAAGGCGAAGATGGCAGGTCTGCTGGGCAAGCGCAGTGAGCCGGGCAAGCCCCCGGTGCCCCAGGTGAAGGGGCTCTACTTCTGGGGTGGGGTCGGGCGCGGCAAGACCTACCTGGTGGATACGTTTTATGACGCCTTGCCCTTTCCTGAAAAAATGCGCACGCACTTTCATCGGTTCATGCAGCGGGTGCATAACGAGTTGACGCACTACAAGGGTGAGAAAAACCCGCTGACGCTGATTGCCGGCAAGTTTGCAACCGAGGCTCGGGTGATCTGTTTCGACGAGTTTTTCGTCAAGGACATCACGGATGCCATGATTCTGGCCAATCTCATGGAGGCGCTGTTCGAGCGTGGTGTCGTGCTGGTGGCGACCTCCAATATCATCCCTGATGAGCTCTACAAGGATGGCCTGCAGCGCGCTCGGTTCCTGCCTGCCATCGAGCTGGTCAATCGCCACTGTGACGTCGTGAATGTGGACTCGGGGATCGATTATCGGTTGCGGGCGCTGGAGCGTGCGGAAATTTTCCATGCGCCGCTGGATGAGGCTGCCGACAAGGAGCTGGCGCGCAGCTTCAAGGAGATTGCCGGTCAGGCGGGAGAAGAGGGCGCGCCGCTGGAAATCAACCGCCGTGTGCTGAAAACGCGTCGACTTCATGAGGATGTCGTCTGGTTCGAATTTGCCGAACTGTGTGACGGGCCGCGTAGCCAGAACGACTATATCGAGCTTGCTCGAGAGTTTCATACCGTGCTGGTGGCCAATGTGCCGCGCATGGATGCCAAGCGCGACGATCAGGCGCGCCGCTTCATCAATATGGTGGACGAGTTTTATGATCGGGGCGTCAAGCTCTTGATGTCGGCAGAAGTGCCCGTCGAGTCGCTTTACAGTGACGGCAAGCTGACCTTCGAATTTCAGCGGACGCTGTCTCGCCTGCAGGAGATGCAGTCCCGGGAGTATCTGGCGCTGCCGCACAAACCCTGAGCGCCTCTGTTGCCTGAGTGCGATGCCAAGGGCGTGCGAGAAAAGTGAAGATGGCACTTAACTTGTCCACTCACTTGCTGTAGAATGCCGCCTCGCTGTACGTTGCAGTCTTTTTCTGGCTGCAACCAAAAAGAATAGGGATGGTGCTTCGCTATCAAGTGGCGCAAGTTACCCAACACACTTAATCTGGTGATTTCATCCATGAAGACGTTCAGTGCTAAGCCGCAGTCCGTCCAGCGCGACTGGTATGTTGTCGACGCTACGGACAAAACGCTCGGTCGTCTGGCAACCGAGATTGCTCGCCGCCTGCGTGGCAAGCATAAGCCCGAATTTACCCCTCACGTTGATACCGGCGACTACATCGTTGTCATCAATGCCGAGAAAGTCCAGGTGACCGGTAACAAGGCGAAGGCCAAGACCTACTACCGCCATACTGGTTACCCGGGCGGTCTGCGCTCCATGACCTTCGACAAGATGCTGGACCACGCTCCCGAGCGCATCATCGAGTCTGCTGTCAAGGGCATGCTGCCGAAAGGCCCGCTGGGTCGCGCCATGTATTCCAAGTTGAAAGTGTACGCAGGTGCCGAGCATCCGCATGCTGCCCAGCAGCCGCTTGAACTGAACATCTGAGGAAATCTTCGCCATGACACAGCAGTATTACGGTACCGGGCGCCGCAAGACTTCCACCGCTCGTGTGTTCCTGAAGCCGGGCTCCGGCAAAATCACTGTCAACAACCGTGAACTCGACGAGTACTTCGGTCGCGTTACCGGCCGCATGGTTGTTCGTCAGCCCCTCGAGCTGACCGAGACCCTGAACCAGTTCGACGTGTATGTGACCGTCGAAGGTGGTGGTGGCTCTTCACAGGCTGGCGCCATCCGTCACGGCATCACGCGTGCCCTGATGAACTATAACGAAGACCTGCGCCCGACTCTGCGCGCTGCTGGCTACGTCACTCGTGACGCACGTCAGGTAGAGCGTAAGAAAGTCGGCCTGCGCAAGGCGCGTCGTCGTCCGCAGTTCTCCAAGCGTTAATTTTACGCTATGCGGCAAAAACGCCCAGGTCCAAGACCTGGGCGTTTTTTATTGGAATATCAAAAAATTATAGTACCTGTACCACCATGGTCCGGGGCGGTTGTTCTTGTGCAGAGCGCTTTGTTTTTTTAACATAGGGCGTATTTGATATTCGTCGCCGCAAGACGCCTTTGCGGCGAAACGGGTAAGCTGATGGGAGAAACCAGAAATGGCAGATAACGGCGTAAACAAAGGCCGGCGCCGTTTCCTCGTGGGCGCCACCTCCGTTGTGGGGGCGGTGGGCGCTGTCGGGGTTGCGGTCCCCTTTGTGGCATCCTGGCAGCCTAGTGCCAGTGCGTTGGCGGCCGGTGCGCCGGTTCGAGCTAACTTTTCCAAGCTCGAACCGGGGCAGCGTGTCACCATCGAGTGGCGTGGGCGGCCGGTATGGATCATCAACCGTACGCCTGAGATGGTCGAGCGTACAGAGAGCCTGGATCCGTCTCGCTTGCGGGATCCAGAGTCCACGGAGCAGCAGCAGCCTGCCTACATCACTGGCCCGTTGCGCTCTGTGCGCCCCGAGGTCGGTGTCATGGTTGGCGTGTGCACCCACCTGGGTTGCTCTCCGTTGTACCGTCCCGAGCCTGAGGCCGCAGTCACAGACAACTGGCCGGGCGGTTTCTTCTGTCCTTGCCATGGCTCGTACTTCGATCTCGCCGGACGCGTCTTCAATAACGTACCTGCACCCTCCAACCTTGAAGTGCCGCCCTATCGTTTCGAGGGTGAGGACATCATCGTTGGTGAAGACGAGGAGGCCGCGTAATGGGTAATCCTAATCGAGTCAAGGCTGAACGCGGCATCATGCGCTGGGTGGACGACCGCTTCCCCGCAACACAAATGATGCAAGACCACCTCACCAAGTACTACGCACCGAAGAACTTCAACTTCCTCTACATCTTTGGTGTATTGGCGTTGCTGGTGCTGGTCAACCAGATTCTGACCGGTGTCTGGCTGACCATGAGCTACAACCCCACGTCGGAAGGCGCTTTCCGCTCTGTGGAATACATCATGCGTGACGTCGAGTACGGCTGGATCATCCGCTATATGCACTCGACCGGCGCCTCTGCCTTCTTTGTCGTCATTTACATGCATATGTTCCGTGCATTGATGTACGGATCATACAAGGCCCCGCGCGAGCTGGTCTGGATCTTCGGCATGGCCATCTATCTGCTGCTGATGGCAGAGGCTTTCATGGGCTATCTGTTGCCCTGGGGTCAGATGTCCTACTGGGGTGCTCAGGTCATCATCTCGCTGTTCGCGACCATCCCTGGTATCGGCCCGGATCTGGCGCAGTGGATTCGTGGTGACTTCCTGATTTCCGGAATCACGCTGAACCGCTTCTTTGCCCTGCACGTGGTGGCGCTGCCTATCGTGATCCTGGCACTGGTGGTGCTGCATATCATTGCACTGCACGAAGTCGGCTCCAATAACCCAGATGGCATCGAGATCAAGGAAAAGAAAGACGAAACCGGCAAACCGCTGGACGGCATTCCTTTCCATCCGTACTACACCGTGAAGGATCTGGTGGGTGTGGCGGTCTTCCTGTTCGTTTTTGCGGTGGTGCTGTTCTACTTCCCGGAAGGGGGTGGTTACTTCATCGAGCGTCCCAACTTCGAGCCTGCCAACCCGATGGTAACGCCTGATCACATTGCGCCGGTGTGGTACTTCACGCCGTTCTATGCCATCTTGCGGGCCATTACCTTCGACTTCCTGGGATTGCGTGCCGAGTTCCTGGGCGTGCTGGCCATGGGTGGCGCTATCGCCATTCTGTTCGTGCTGCCCTGGTTGGATCGTAGTCCGGTCAAGTCCATGCGTTACAAAGGCTGGTTGTCGCGTATTGCGCTCATCATCTTTGCGATCAGCTTTGTGATCCTGGGTGTTCTGGGTGCCATTCCGGCGACTCCGCTGCGTACGCTGGTTGCCCAGATCTGTACGGTGCTCTACTTCGCCTTCTTCATTCTGATGCCGGTGTACACCAGTATCGAGAAGACTAAACCCGTTCCTGAAAGGGTGACTGGCTAATGAAAAAGCAACTGTTCGCACTGCTGTTCGCGCTGCTGCCTTTTATGGCGGTCGCAGCGCCAGGGCCCGATGTGCCTTACTCCATGACGCCGGATCTGCGTGATCAGGAGTCTCTGCAGCGTGGTATGCAGCTCTACGTCAACTACTGCATGGGATGTCACTCGCTGGAGCATCAGCGCTTCTCCCGTGCAGCAAATGATCTGGGCATGCCGCAGGACCTGGTCGAAGAGAACCTGATTTTCTCTTCATCGCTGGGTTACAACGACCTGATGCACATCGCCATGCTGCCGGAAGATGGTGAAAGCTGGTTCGGCGCTGCGCCGCCCGATCTGACGCTGCATGGTCGTCTGCGCGGTCCCGACTGGATCTACTCCTACCTGCTGAGCTTCTACCGTGACCCGAGCCGTCCACTGGGCGTCAATAACGCGGTATTTGATCTGGTGGCCATGCCCAACGTGCTGGAGCCGCTGCAGGGTGTTCAGGAGATGGTCTGCTCGGAAACCGACCAGCCGGTAGCAGGGCAGTCGCCCGACCCGCTGTCTGGCAAGTACCAGTCTTGTGAAGTGCTGCAAGTCACTCAGCCAGGTTCCATGGAGCCTGCCGAGTTCGAGGAAGCCGTCTATGACCTGACCAACTTCCTGGCCTACGTCGGTGAGCCTTCCAAGCTGCAGGCTCAGGCACTGGCGCCCAAGGTGCTGATCTTCATCTTTATCTTTGGTGTGATCGCCTACCTGCTCAAGCGTGAGTACTGGCGGGATGTTCACTAAGCATTAGCCTATGCTTGGTGGGCGGGGCGCACGGCGAAAGCCGTGCGCCCTTTGTTTGTTTATGTGCCCCCAGGGGCTTTGCGTCGCTTTACCATAAAAGGCGGCGGGCGTGTTACTATCGTCTATTGTTTTGATGCGAGGATGCTTTCATGGGTGTTGTGGCCAAGCGGTCGTCAATGATCTTTTACTCAGGTAATGATGATCATTTCAGTCATCGTGTACGCATTGTTCTGGCTGAAAAGGGAGTGGCGGTCGATATCGTCGATGTTGCTGAGGAACAGCCACCTGAAGAGTTAGCGGACCTCAACCCGTACAACAGTGTTCCCACGCTGCTGGATCGTGATCTGGTGCTCTATGAGTCCAAGGTCATGATGGAGTATCTGGATGAGCGCTTTCCTCATCCGCCGCTGTTGCCCGTCTACCCAGTGGCACGTGCTCAAAGTCGGCTGTGGATGCACCGTATCGAACGCGAATGGTGCCCGATGCTCGAGCTGATCCGCACGGGTGGCAAGAAAGAGGCAGACAAGGCGCGTAAAGAGCTGCGCGAAAGCTTGATCGGCATTTCGCCCATCTTCGAAGATATGCCGTATTTCATGAGCGAAGAGTTTACGCTGGTGGATTGCTGTCTGGCGCCCATCCTTTGGCGTCTGCCCGAGCTCAATATCGAGCTGCCGGAGAAGCAGGTGAAGCCGCTGCTGAACTACATGTCGCGCGTATTCGAGCGTGAAGCGTTCAAGGCCTCCTTGAACGAGCGTGAAAAAGAGATGCGCGCCTGAATTCATATGGCCCCTAGCCTGATGGGCAGGGGCTTCACTTGTCAGGAGGAGGGAGACTTATGAAGTCGAGCCGTCCCTATCTCGCCCGAGCCTTGTACGAATGGCTTCTGGATAACGACCTAACGCCTTACCTGGTGGTGGATGCTACGCAGCCGGGCGTAGAAGTGCCGCGCCAGTTCGTTCAGAACGGTCAGATCGTACTCAATGCCGCGCCAACGGCAGTGCGTGACCTGTTCATGGAGAACCAGGCAATTGGTTTCAGCGCTCGCTTTGGGGGTCAGCCCATGCAGGTGATGATCCCCATCCCTGCGTTGATCGCTATCTACGCTCGTGAAAACGGGGCAGGCATGGTCTTTGGCCATGAGCCGGAACTGGATGCCGACGAGCTAGAGGGGGGTGAGGAGTCCTCAGCTGATGAAGCTGCACGACCCGAGCTGACCTTGACGGAAGCACCTTCCAAAGAGGCGTCGGATGCATCGACTGCGTCTGAAAAGCCCAAGAAGAAACCGGCTCTCAGAGTGGTCAAGTAGCCGGGCTTTTAGCCTGGTCATGGCTAAATGGTCATGACTAAAAAAAGCCTCGCCAGTCACGCTGGCGAGGCTTTTTGTTGCCAGGACGAAGCTCAGTTCAGGTAATCGAAGACCTTGACGATGCGCTGAATGCCGGCCACGCCGGACGCCGCATTGACGATTCGGTCGGCTTCCTCACGAGTGACCATGCCCATCAGGTACACGGTGGCATTCTCGGTGGTGACTTTCAGCTTGGAAGAGTCGATCTGATCATTGGTGGCAAGGTGGCTGATGACATTGGTGGTCAACCAGGTGTCGGCCAGACGTTGGCTGGCGGGCAGGTTGGCTGCAATGGTCAGTTCGTTGTGCAGCTGATTGACGCCGCGCAGGTTGGAAGCCACGTTGCCTGCCATGGTTTTCAGTTCATCGCTAGGGACTTGGCCGACCAGCAGCAAGGTGCCGTTGTAGCTATGGGCGCGAATCCGCGCGTCGCCCAGCCGAGCATCGGAACGTGACAGAGAGCGCTCCACTTCGCGTTCGATGGTGGCATCGACGGCTTGGACATCGCTGCTGCGCTGGCCGTAGTTGGAGGGGTTGGAACCGCTGTTGTTGGCACAGCCACTGAGCAGAACCGCGCCGCACAGCGTAGCGACCAAGAGGGAGCGAGAAGAAAAACGTAGGGCCATTGAGATGACTCCTTTATCGATATAATTCGTTGACCTGAGCGCGCTGTCAGGCAGCGCCGCCAAACAGCTGTTCGTCAATTAAATCACACAGACAGTGAATGACCAGCAGATGGACTTCCTGTATGCGCGCCGTCGAGGTGGCGGGCACGCGTATTTCACAGTCATCCTGGCCAAGCAGCGACGCCATGTTGCCACCGTCACGCCCTGTGAGAGCCACCACCGTCATGTCGCGATCATGGGCTGCCTGGATGGCTTGAACGATATTGGCGGAGTTGCCGCTGGTCGAGATGGCCAGCAGGACATCGCCCGGTTGACCCAGCGCACGAATCTGTTTGGAAAATACTTCGTTGTAGCTGTAGTCGTTGGCGATGGAGGTGAGCGTCGACGTGTCGGTGGTCAATGCCAGCGCAGGCAGGCTGGGGCGCTCGCGCTCGAAGCGGTTGAGCAGTTCCGAAGAGAAGTGCTGGCTGTCGCCTGCGCTGCCGCCATTGCCGCAGGCCAGGATCTTGCCTTCGTTGACCAGGCACTGAACCATCATTTGGCTGGCCACTTCGATAAACGGTGGCAGCACCTCGCTGGCATAGGTCTTGGTATCAATGCTGGCATTGAAGTGATTGAGAATGCGAGATTGAAAGTCCATCAGGGCTTCCCGGTTATAGAGTATTAATAAGCGTCAAAAGCCGCTTGTTCCCATTCGAACGTCAGCTCGGGTGGCATACCTGTGATCGCTAGAATATCAAAGCGGCAGGGGCAGTCGAGGCCATGCCTTGCAATATAAAGCGTGGCAGCCTTTACCAGACGGCGACGTTTCTGTGCCGTCACGGTCTCCAGTGGATGCCCGTGCTCCGTGGTGGCGCGGTGTTTGACCTCGATGAACACCAGAATATCCCGATCATACATGATCAGGTCCAGTTCGCCTCCCTTCACGTGGTGGTTGCTGGCCACTAGCCGAAGGCCTTTCTCCTGCAGCCATTGAGCGGCGATTCGCTCAATGGCTGCTCCTCGGTAGCGTGCGCTTTGCGGGCTACGGCTCATTGCCCAAGAGGCCAGGGATCAGGATGGGCGCGGGCGTACCGTTCTGGAACTTTGCCCACGGGAGTTCGCGATGAATGCGGCCGTCGCTGGCCAATGACATGCGACCGGTGCTGCCGTTCAGGCCATTGATGTCCGAGAGGTCCGACATGCGTTTGGCCAGCTCGTAGGCATCGACGCCCATGGCCATGAGGCGGAACATGGAGGCGTCGGACTCTTCGCGCAGCTGTTGGTAGGTAGCGTAGAAGGGCAAAACTTCCTCTCCACCGACGGCTGCGTCAGGAATCTGCCAGGGGATGTCCATGAACATGACGTCGTTGAGGTCCTGGTCCAGACGAGTCTGTCGGCGGCCTTCATGCAGGTGCGAGGTGGCGTAGATCGGCAGGTCAGGTGCGTAATAGTAATCCATGGTGGGCGGCACCTGGCGCGCGTAGTCGGGCAAGGCGAGCAGGAACAGGGCGTCGATGTTGCCCAGGCGAGCCCGTTCGCCGCTGACGTTCAGTGCAGTTTGGACGGCATTGGACACCGGGCTGCTCGGGTTGTAGCGCACGGCATTGGTGACTTCGCCGCCCAGGCGCTGGTACTCGTTCCAGAAGGCTTCGCCCACTCGGCGCCCCCAGTCGTTATCCGGCACCATGACGGCTACCTGGCGGTGCCCGTCCTGATAAGCACGGCGGGCTGCCTGGCGTGCTTCGTCTTCGGCTGACAGGCCATACTGCAGCAGGCGCTGGGCCTGATTGCTGGCATTGTTGCCGTAGTTGAGCGCCAGTGTGGGCAGCGGAACGCTGTCGCGCTGTTCCAGCTGGGTCACCTGATCCTTGTCGAGCGGGCCGATCAACAGCTGTGCGTTCATTTGTTCGGCACGGCTGTAGATTTCATCCAGAGAGTACTGGGAGGCGTCGATGAAGGTCAGCTGTACGCCATCATTGCTGATCTCATTGTGGCGGCGCATGGCCGTGGTCAGCGTACCGGCCACGCTGCTCAGAGGGCCGGATTCCGGCAGGGCTACGGCGATGCGTCGCACGTCGGTGCCTTCCAGCTCCGGCAGCGCGACTTGCACGTCGTCAGGGCGTTGGTCCAGCGCTTCCTGGGCCCATTGGCGACGCTCTGCCAGCGTTTGCTGCTGATTGGCCTGCATGGGCAGTTCGTCATCCAGTACTTGCGTGGCGCGCAGGACCGCTTGCGGGTCGTTCATGCCGCGGGCCAGTTCCGAGAACAGCATGGCCCAGCGCAAGCGATCGGTATCGCCCAGTTGGGCTTCATCGATGCTGCTGGCGGCCTCGAAAGCGCTCTCTCGCTGACCCTGGCGGGCCAGGATGTTGGCCGCTTCCAGGCGCGTTTGGGCAGCCTGTTCGGGAGCCTGCTGCTCTGCCTGGCTGAGCAGTCGTCCTGCGTCCTGATCGGGGGCTCGGTCAACGACGCTGGGCGGCTGCATGGCACAGCCGGTGATGAGAAGTGCCATGAAGGCAGTGGCCAACAGGCCACGAAGTGACTGTTTCATGTATCCTTCCTTAGTTTCCATTTGCGCTGTCGCGGCCTATGAGCAGGTTGATCTCACGTTGAGTAAGCATAGCGCACCGTCAGGGCAAGCTATTAATAAATCGGGAGTCACGATGACACACCAACCTCCGGGCACATTGTACGTGGTTGCTACGCCAATTGGGAATTTGGACGATCTGTCGCCTCGCGCCGCTCGGATACTTGCCAGTGTGGCGCGCATCGCCGCCGAGGATACGCGCCATAGCGGACGTTTGTTGGCCCATCTGGGGGTCAATACCCCCATGATATCACTGCATGAGCATAACGAAGCGCAGCGCGTGGATAGCCTGGATCGTTATCTTGTGGCAGGGGAAGACATCGCTCTGATCAGTGATGCCGGCACGCCGCTGATCTGTGATCCGGGATTCGTGCTGGTGCGCGAGCTGCGTGCGCGTGGGCGTCATGTGGTGCCCTTGCCTGGTCCTTGTGCCTTGATCACGGCGCTGTCGGCAGCTGGCCTGCCCACGGATCGCTTCACTTTTGGCGGTTTTTTGCCTGCCAAGTCCAGTGGCAGGCGGCAGGCGCTGGAACGGTGGGTGGCCCGGGAGGAGACGCTGGTGTTTTACGAGTCGCCTCATCGTATCCTGGCGACGCTGGAGGCGCTGGCAGAGCAGATGCCCGAGCGCAGCGTGGTGCTGGCCAGGGAACTGACCAAGACTTTCGAGACGTTTTTGCAGGGAACGCCTGCGCAGCTGCTGGAACAGATGGAGCAAGATGCCAATCAGGCGCGTGGTGAGTTCGTGATCGTCATTGCCGGAGCGGCGCCCGTCGAGCAGGGTGATGAGCAGTCCGTGGAGGCAGATGCGCTGCTGGCGGCGCTATTGGCCGAAGGTGTCGGGGTCAAGCAGGGAGCGGCGGTGGCGGCGCGATTGATGGGGGGGCGCAAGCAGCAGTGGTATGCCAGATTGCAGGCAATCAAAGGCGAGCATTGAGGCCAGGGCGGGGCGCTGGTATGCTTGCCGCCGGAGTTGGCCAGACAGTCGCCGCTAATATGCTCGCAAGAGCCGTTAGGGGAGGAAAGTCCGGGCTCCACAGGGCAGAGTGCCAGGTAACGCCTGGGCGGCGAGAGCCGACGGAAAGTGCAGCAGAGAGTAGACCGCCTAAGTTTCTGACATCAACCTCAGGAACCGGTAAGGGTGAAAGGGTGCGGTAAGAGCGCACCGCGCGCCTGGCAACAGTGCGTGGCATGGTAAACCCCACTCGGAGCAAGACCAAATAGGGACCCAATGGCGTGGCCCGCGCTGGGTCCGGGTAGGTTGCTTGAGCGCTGTGGTGACGCAGCGCCTAGAGGAATGACTGTCCACGACAGAACCCGGCTTATCGGCCGACTCCCCATTTCCATGAAAGGCGTGCAGGGCACGCCTTCCCAAATTTTGTGTGAGAGTAACATGCCTTCTGCCGACGCCGATCAGGTCGCTTCCCGTTTTCGTCACACCAGCGTGTTATTGGACGGGGCCGTCGATGCGTTGATCCATGATCCCGACGGTGTCTATCTGGACGGCACGTTCGGCCGTGGGGGGCACTCGCGTCTCATCCTGTCGCGGTTGAGTGAACAGGGCCGCTTGTTGGCCATGGACCGCGACCCACAGGCCATTGCCGCCGCTGCGGAAATCACCGACTCGCGTTTTGAGATCACTCGTCGTGAATTTGCGCGGCTGGCGGAATTCGCCCAAGAGCAGGGCGTACATGGTCGGTTGTCGGGCATCCTGCTGGATATCGGCGTGTCGTCGCCGCAGTTGGACGATCCCGAGCGTGGTTTCAGCTTCATGCGCAATGGCCCGTTGGACATGCGCATGGATCCCACGCAAGGCGAGAGTGCAGCAAGCTTTCTGGCCCGTGCCAGCGAATCCGAGATAGCCAGCGTCTTCAAGACCTATGGCGAAGAGCGCTACGCCAAGCGGTTGGCCAATGCCGTGGTCAAGCGGCGCGTCGAGCAACCTTTCACGCACACCGTGGATCTGGCCGACGTCCTCAAGGCAGCCCATCCCGCCTGGGAAAAGGGCAAGCACCCGGCGACCAAGGCGTTTCAGGGACTGCGTATTTACCTCAACGGCGAGCTGGAACAGCTGGATGGCGCTTTGGAAGCGGCCCTGGAAGCCTTGGCGCCGGGTGGGCATCTGGTGGTCATCAGCTTTCATTCGCTGGAAGACCGCCGCGTCAAGCGCTTCATTCGCCACCATGTACGCGGAGATACCCATCTGCCGCGTGGCGTTCCCATCCGTGATGATCAGTTGAATCGCCGCCTCGAGGCCTTGGGCAAGGGGAACCGTCCCAGCGACGAAGAGGTGGATGCCAATCCCCGGGCCCGCAGTGCCGTCATGCGTGCCGCCCGTAAGCGAGCGTGACCATGAGCCTTGATCGCTTCGAACGATGGCTGTCTACGTTGCAGGCCGAGTGGCCATTTCAAGTGCGTCTGCGCCTCTGGCCGCTGCTGTTGGTCGCCCTGTTTGCCTTATGTCTGCTGACGGCGTTGTCGGTGGTGATGACCACCCACATGACTCGGGTCCAGTTTGCCGAGCTGCAGCGTCTGGAGCAGGAGAAGAATCAGCTGCAAACCGAATGGGGGCAGCTGTTATTGGAAGAGGGTGCCTGGTCGACACCGGCACGCATCGAGCAAATCGCCACGGAACGGCTAGAAATGCGTATTCCAGACGTCAACGATGTTGAGGTTATTCGTCCATGAGACGCGAAGGTCGGGGAGGGAAGTCCCGTCAATATCCCATTGCACCGCCCTTGGCTGGCGGTCGTTTCTTTTTCATCTTGCTGGTGGTAGGGCTGGCCTCTGCCATTCTGATCGGTCGTATCACGCTGCTCCAGGTCATCGACCGCCCCTTTTTGCAAAGCCAAGGGGACGCGCGCACCCTGCGTCATGAGGCCATTCCGGCACATCGCGGCATGATCACCGACCGCAATGGTGAGCCATTGGCCATCTCGACGCCTGTGGTTACCCTGTGGGCCAACCCGCAAGAGTTGCCTGGCGACGCCATTCAGCGAGTCATGCTGGCCCAGGCCCTGGGGATGTCGCTGGATGATTTCGATGCCCGGGTCGCGCGCTTTGCCAGTCGAGAATTCATGTATCTGCGTCGCCATATGACCCCGGAAGCTGCGCAGCGAGTGCTGGATCTGCGCACCCCCGGGGTGTATCCGCAGCGGGAGTACAAGCGCTATTACCCGGCAGGGGAAGTGGTGGCCCAACTGCTGGGCGTCACCAACGTCGATGACGTGGGGCAGGAGGGGTTGGAGCTTGCTTATCAACCTTATCTGGCTGGTCACCCCGGCCAGCGGCGCGTCATCAAGGATCGGCGGGGGCGTCTGGTGCGTGAACTGGGAGTGATCCGTGATGCCCAGCCGGGGGGCGAGCTGACGCTTTCCATCGATCAGCGCATTCAGTACATGGCCTATCGTGAACTGCGCGCCGCCGTTGCCGAGCACGAGGCGGACGGCGGCGTGCTGGTCATGATGGATGCACGCACTGGCGAGGTGCTGGCCATGGCCAACCTGCCCTCCTACAACCCCAACAACCGTGCAGGGCTCGATCCTCGAGGGCTGCGCAATCAGGCCCTGGTGGATGTCTTCGAACCCGGGTCGGTCATGAAGCCGCTGGCCATGGCGGCGATTCTCGAAAGCGGCGTATTTGACCGCGATGTGGTCGTCGATACGTCGCCGGGCTGGATGCGCATCGACCAGTTCACCATTCGTGATATCCGTAATTACGGGCAGTTGGATCTGGCGGGTATTCTGGAAAAATCTTCCAACATCGGTATGTCGCGGTTGGCGCTTCAGCTCAGCGATACGGCGATCTGGGAAAAGTACAATCAGTTGGGCTTCGGGCAGGGGCCGGGTACCGGTTTTCCTGGCGAGTCCACGGGTAGCCTCCCGGCACCGGTGCGGTGGTCGCGCAGTGAGCGTGCGGCGCTCTCCTATGGCTATGGTCTGTCGACCTCTGCGCTGCAGATTGCCAGTGCCTACACGGCATTGGCCAACGGCGGTGAGCGCCTGCCGCCCTCGCTGTTGAGGTTGTCCGAGCCTCCACAGGGCATTCCTGCCATCTCGCCTAGCGTGGCCGATGACCTTCTGGACGTGCTGGAAACGTCCGTGGGGGCCTACTCTGGTGGGCGGCGTGCTCGGGTAGAGGGCTACCGAGTGGGCGGCAAGACCGGTACGGTGCGCAAGACCAGCCAGCAGGGTTACGCCACGGATGCCTATCGCAGCGTCTTTGCTGGCATAGCACCTATCTCTGATCCGCGCATCGTCACGGTGGTGATGATCGATAATCCTCGGGCGGGACAGTTTTATGGCGGGGCGGTGGCGGCCCCCGTATTTTCCAGCGTCACCGGCAACGCGCTGCGGCTGCTGGATGTGCCGCCTGATCATGACGTTGAATAGCTTTCAAGGAGTAGGCATGACTGTGAGCCTCGACCAGTTTCGGGCCGCCCTCAAGGCGGTGTGGCCAGGCGCTGGCTTGCCGGAGCTGCCGCCGCTGCCCGTGTCGCTCGATCTGGTGACCGATTCGCGCAAGGTGGCACAAGGAGATGTCTTCGTGGCGGTGCCCGGTAGTCAAGGGGATGGCCGCGAGTATATCGAGCAAGCCCTGGAGAGAGGCGCCTCGCTGGTGCTGACGCATACGCGGCAGGCCGAGTTGATGCTGCAGGGCAAGGTGCTTTCGTTGCCTCATCTGGCACTGCGGCTGGGTGAGCTGGGGCGCTCGCTTTATCAAGTGCCTGATGGCCTGGAGGTGATCGCAGTCACGGGAACCAACGGCAAAAGCTCGGTCACGCATTATATCGCGGCATTGAGTGAGCGCTTGGGCACTCGGGCTGGAGTGATAGGCACCCTGGGCGTTGGGCGCCCGGGGCAGCTAATGGATACCGGGCTGACGACGCCCGGGCCGCTGGCGTTGCAGGCCACCCTGGGTCAGCTAGGGCGCCAAGGGGTCCAGCGTGTAGCGCTGGAGGCCTCTTCCCATGCGCTGGACCAGCACCGTCTGGAAGCAGTGAACGTGACGGTCGGCGTGTTCACCAATCTGACCCGGGATCATCTGGACTATCACGGCAGCATGGCGGCCTATGCTGCGGCCAAGGCCAAGCTGTTCCGTCGTCCTGAGCTGACCCTGGCGGTGGTCAACGGTGACGACTCCCTGGCTCGGCTGATGCTGGCAGGGTGCGAATCCCATGTGCGTGTGCTGGCGACGGGCAGTGATGAGGCGGTAACGCTGCGTATCCTCGATTGGCATCCGTTGGAAACCGGTCAGCAGGCTCTGATTGCCACGCCCGAGGGCGAGAAAGCGCTCGAATTGCCGCTGCTGGGGCGCTTCAACCTGGATAACGTGCTGCTGGCCATCAGCGTGTTGTACGGGCTGGGCGAGTCGCTGGACGCGCTATTCGAGGCGGCGACCAAGTTGAGCCCGGTGCCGGGTCGCATGACGCGCTTTGGCGGGGGCGAAGCCCCTTGTGTCGTGGTGGATTATGCCCACACGCCTGACGCGCTGCAAAATGCGCTGGAAGCACTGCGTGATCACTTGGGCAGCCAAGGAAAGCTCTGGTGCCTGTTTGGCTGTGGTGGTGAGCGCGATACCGGAAAGCGCGCGGAAATGGCCAAGGTAGCCGAGCGGCTGGCCGACCGTGTGGTGGTGACCGACGACAATCCTCGCCGTGAATCTGCCGCCGAGATTCGTCAGCAAATTTTGGCGGGTTTTCACGAGCCGCAGCGGGTGGAAGAAATTGGCGATCGGCGTCAGGCCATCCTGCATGCCGTGGCTCAGGCAGGTTCTCAGGATGTGGTGCTGGTGGCTGGCAAGGGTCATGAAGCTTATCAGGAAGTCGAGGGTGTTCGACACGCCTACCAGGATGACGAGCAGGTGCAGCAAGCCATTCGGGCGCGAGGTGGCCGCTGATGTGGACCCTTGGCGGAGTGGCTGCGGCGCTGAGTATTCCGTTGGCAAGCGAAGCGACTGACGTTGCGATCAGCCAGGTAGTGACGGATACCCGCCAGATCGTGCCGGGTTGCCTGTTCATTGCCCTGAAAGGCCCGCGTTTCGATGGTCACGATTTCGTCGAACAGGCTCGAGAGCTGGGCGCCGTGGCGGCACTGGTGGAGCATCCCGTGGAGAGTCCGCTGCCGCAATTGCGCTACCCGGATACGCGCTTGGGGCTGGGGCTGTTGGCGGGCGCATGGCGGCGACGCTTTACGCTGCCGCTGGTGGCGGTCACGGGGAATAGCGGAAAAACCACGGTCAAGGAGATGGTGGCAGCCCTGTTGGCGCCACTCGGTGAGGTGCTGGCGACCATCGGCAACCTCAATAACGATATCGGGGCGCCGCTGACACTGTTACGTCTTGGGTCACAGCACCAGGCGGGTGTCATCGAACTGGGGGCCAATCATTTGGGTGAAATCGCCTGGACCGTTGGTTTGGCGGCCCCCAGGGTGGCCATCATCACCAACGTGACGGGCGCTCATGTAGGTGAGTTTGGTGGCATGGGTCAGATTGCCCAGGCCAAGAGCGAAATTCTGTCAGGGCTCGATCAGGATGGCGTGGCCATCATCAATGCCGATGATCGCTACTTCCCTTTCTGGGCGGCCTGTGCGGCCCCCCGCCGAGTGGTCAGCTACGGGGTGCAGGGCAATGCGGACGTAAACGCTTCGGCTCTTTCCTGCGACTCACAGGGGCGTTATGCTTTCACGCTCGTTGTCGGAGGTGAGCCGTTGGGGCGCGTAACGCTACCCCTGATCGGTAAGCATAACGTCAGTAACGCCTTGGCCGCCGCTGCCGCCGCCCTGGCGCTGAGTGTCCCTGCCTCGCAGGTCGTGGCTGGGCTGAATCGGTTGTCGGCATTGCAGGGCCGCTTGAGCGTGGTGCCCGGCATTCGCGGCACGACGCTGCTGGACGACACCTACAATGCCAACCCTGGCGCGGTCAAGGCGGCTCTGGATGCCTTGGCGAGCTTTCCTGCCCCTCGCTGGTGCGCCCTGGGCGCGATGGGAGAGCTGGGAGATGAATCTGAACGGCTGCATGCCGACGTAGGAGCGTATGCTGCGTCGCTGGGGCTGGACATGCTGTTGACGGTTGGCGAGGCAGCCAAGGCTGCCTCGGATGCCTTTGGTCGCGGGCTGCACTTCGACGACCACGAGACGCTAGTGCGTCATGTTATTAATTCTCTGCCACCTGACGCCACGCTGCTGGCGAAAGGATCGCGCAGTGCCGGCATGGAAAGAGTCATTGCTGCGCTGCGTGCGGATGACACAAGGTAAGCGCCGTTCATGTTACTTCATTTGGCGAATTTTCTAGCTCAATTCCAAACTGCGTTTCAGGTGTTCAATTATTTGACGCTGCGCGTCATTCTCGCTGCGCTCACCGCGCTGATGCTGTGCCTTTGGCTGGGGCCTTGGGTGATACGTCGCCTGGTCGAAGGGCAGATTGGCCAGGCCGTCCGAGACGACGGCCCACAGTCGCATCTTTCCAAGGCAGGTACGCCGACCATGGGCGGCGCCATGATCCTGCTGGCGATTGCGATCAGCACCTTGCTGTGGGGTGACCTGACCAACTATTACGTCTGGATCGTGCTGCTGGTGACGCTGGGCTTTGGCGCCATCGGGTGGGTCGACGATTATCGTAAAGTGGTCGAAAAGAACCCGCGAGGCCTGCCTGCACGTTGGAAGTATTTCTGGCAGTCGGTGGTCGGCCTGGGAGCCGCCATCATTCTGTACGCCACGGCCACCACGCCCGCCGAAACCAGCCTGCTCATTCCGCTGTTCAAGGATGTTGCGCTGCCGTTGGGCTTGTTCTACATCGTATTGAGCTACTTCGTCATCGTCGGTAGCTCCAATGCCGTCAACCTGACCGATGGCCTGGACGGTCTGGCCATCATGCCCACCGTGCTGGTGGCCATGGGGCTGGCGGTGTTTGCCTATGCCAGCGGCAATGCCGTATTTGCCAACTACCTGCATATTCCCTTCATTCAGGGAACCGGCGAGCTGGCCATTTTCTGTGCCACGATTGCCGGTGCTGGCCTCGGCTTTCTGTGGTTCAACACCTATCCCGCCCAGGTGTTCATGGGCGATGTGGGTGCGCTGGCGCTAGGGGCCGCCCTGGGCGTGGTGGCGGTCATCGTGCGCCAGGAGATCGTGCTGTTCATCATGGGCGGTATTTTCGTGCTGGAAACCGTGTCGGTCATTCTGCAGGTCGGCTCCTACAAGCTGACGGGGCGACGTATCTTCCGCATGGCTCCGCTGCATCACCATTACGAACTCAAGGGATGGCCTGAGCCGCGCGTGATCGTGCGTTTCTGGATCATCACCGTTGTCCTCGTTCTGCTGGGACTGGCCACCCTGAAAGTGCGTTAGTCATTGGGTAGTCGTGTCAGGGTGGCCGTGTCAGGTTGGACAAGGCCGCTCTGATTCAGGCACAAGGAGTCGTTCATGGTGAAGGTACCTCAGGGTGTTACCGTTGTTGTCGGGCTGGGCATTTCCGGTCAGGCGATCTGTCGCCACCTGGACCGCCATGGAGTGCCTTTCATGGTGGCCGATACCCGCGAGATGCCGCCTGGCCTCGCCGCGTTCCAGCAGCGTTATCCAGCGATTGATTGCCACTGTGGGCCGCTGAGCGAGCTGGATTTCAGCGATGCGTACGAGGTGGTGGTCAGTCCGGGCGTCGACCCGCATTCGGCAGGCCTCGACGGGCTGTTGGAGCGCGTCAATCCTGCCACCGGCGAGCCGATACTGGTGGGCGAAACGGCGCTGTTCAGGCGTCTGGTGCGTGCCCCGGTGGCGGCGATTACGGGTTCCAATGCCAAGTCCACGGTGACTACGCTATTAGGCGAAATGGCCAAGGCCTCGGGAGTGTACGCTGCCGTGGGGGGTAACCTGGGCACGGCGGCTCTGGATCTGTTGGCCGACCACCCCGATGCCGAGCTTTTCATCCTCGAACTCTCCAGCTTTCAACTGGAAACGACGCCTCGCCTGGGGGCGGCGTCGGCTGCGTTTCTCAATCTATGCGATGATCATCTGGACCGTCATGGCGATCTTGCGGGTTACCGTGAGGCGAAGCAGCGCATTTTCATCGGGGCGGAGCACGCGGTGGTCAACGCCGATGACCCCATGACCTGGCCTCTGGATGCCCTGGAGCGTGTCGAGCGTTTCGGGGTAGGTGTCCCGTCCGGCAGTGACTGGGGGTTGGCCGATATCGATGGACGCCGCTATTTGATGCACGGCGAGACGCCGTGGCTGGCGGTGGATGAGCTGGCCATCACCGGACAGCACAATCAGTTGAACGCGCTGGCAGCGCTGGCCATGGGCCAGGCGCTGGGCTTCGATCGTCAGGCCATGTGCGAGGTGTTGACCACGTTCAAGGGGCTGCCGCACCGTAGTGAAGCCGTTGCTGAGGTGAACGGGGTTCGCTGGGTCAACGATTCCAAAGGGACCAACGTCGGCGCGACCCTGGCAGCCATCAATGGTATTGGCGTCGCGCTCACAGGCAAGATCATCCTGCTGGCCGGTGGCGTGGGCAAAGGTGCCGACTTTACGCCGCTGGCCGCGCCGCTGGCGAGCTATGCAAAGGCCGCGCTACTCTATGGCGCAGACGCCGAGCGTCTCGACAGCGTGCTTGGCCCTTGCCTTCACACTCAGCGTGTCGAAACGCTGACACAGGCGATGGAAGCAGCATGGCACCTGGCCGAGCCAGGGGATTGTGTGTTGCTCTCGCCAGCGTGTGCCAGCCTGGACCAATTCGCCAACTACCAGGCGCGGGGCGACCTGTTTCGCGACTGGATCGAGCAGAAACAGCGTGAGAGTGCCCCATGAGCGACGAATCAATGAGTAGGGTGCAACGACTGCGTGAAGCGCTGGCAACCCGCCACCTGCCTTGCGATGTCTGGCTGATTGTCGCGGCGGTCGCGCTGGCGGGGCTGGGCTGGGTCATGGTCAGCTCCGCGTCGATAGGGCTACTGGAAAATAGCTATCACTATGCCCGCCAGCACGGCATTTTTCTGGTGCTGGCCATCATGGCATGCCTGTTCATGGTGTGTGTGCCGCTGGAGCTGTGGCGTCAGAACGCGGCATTGCTGCTGCTGTTCAGCATCTTCATGCTGGTCGTGGTACTGGCCGTGGGTCAAGAAGTCAACGGCAGCAAGCGCTGGATTGCCCTGCCGGGGCCGCTTCCCAGCCTGCAAGTCTCGGAATTCGGCAAGCTGGGGCTGATCTTTTACATGGCAGCGTTCATGTCGCGCTTCACTTACGAATTGCGCCAGCGTGCTTTTACCATGTGGCGCCCCTTGGCAGTACTGGCTATTCCTGCCTTCCTGCTGTTTCTTGCCCCGGATTTCGGCGGCATGGTGGTATATGCCGTCTGTGTAATCGGCATGCTGATGATGAGTGGCGCTTCGCTGACGCTGTTGCTGGGCAGTGGGGGGGTACTGGGGTTTGGTGCCGTGATGATGGTCGTCATGGAGCCGTATCGACTGGCGCGCTGGACCAGCTTCCTGGACCCGTGGGCCGACCAGTTCGCCACCGGGTATCAGCTGACGCAGGCATTGATCGCGTTTGGGCGTGGTCATGTGACCGGCACCGGATTGGGCAACAGCGTGCAGAAGCTGCACTATCTCCCTGAAGCCCATACGGACTTCATTTTTGCGGTGGTGGCCGAAGAGCTGGGCATGATCGGAGCGATTGCCGTGGTGCTGCTGTTCACCCTGTTCATCGTGCGGGCCATGTGGGTGGGCCGGCGAGCAGAGTTGGCCGGGCATCTGTTCGGTGCCTACGTGAGTTACGGAATCGGCTTTATCGTGGCGGCTCAGGCGTTTATCAATATGGCGGTGAGTGCTGGCTTGCTGCCGACCAAAGGGCTGACCCTGCCGCTGATCAGCTACGGGGGGTCCAGTCTGCTGGTCACTGGGATGATGGTGGGGCTGTTGCTCCGGGTGGATGCAGAAACTCGGCATCGCCCGCGCCGATTGTCGACGCCTTACCGTGCTCGCCGAGAGCCGCGGTTGACGTAATTATTCAAGGAGCTGTTTGTGGCGATACATGCGGGTCGACGGGTATTGGTCATGGCGGGAGGAACGGGAGGGCACGTCATTCCGGCGCTCTCGCTGGCGCGTGCCCTCCAGGCCCAAGGGGTGACCGTGGAGTGGTTGGGTAGCCCACGGGGAATTGAAAACCGCCTGGTGCCCGAGGCGGGCATTCTGCTGCATACCATTGCGATCAGTGGGTTGCGCGGCAATGGCGCCGCTGGCTGGCTCAAGGCACCGCTCAACCTGTCGCGCGCGGTGCTCCAGGCACGTGGTGTCATCAAGCGTTTCAAGCCGGATGTCGTGGTGGGGCTGGGCGGATTCGCCAGCGGCCCTGGCGGTCTGGCGGCCCGGTTATCAGGTATTCCGCTGGTCATTCATGAACAGAATGCCGTGGCAGGGCTGACCAACAAGGTGTTGTCGCGACTGGCGACGCGGACGTATGCCGCGTTCGAAAATGCGTTTGGCACGCGTGCCGAGGTGATCGGCAACCCGGTACGTGATGATATCGCCGCGCTGGGCGAGCAGCCCCGCCAGGTGGCCGACATGCAGGGCAGGCCGCTGCGCCTGTTGGTGGTAGGCGGCTCCCTGGGCGCGGTAGCGTTGAACGAGCGCCTGCCTGTGGCCTTGGCTGCGCTGCCGCCGGAGCGACGTCCCGAGGTGCGTCACCAGGCTGGCAAGGAGCGCGATCTCGCCACGGCAGAGGCCTATGCTCAACAGGCGGTAGTCGCCGAGGTTTCGCCGTTCATCGATGATATGGCCGCTGCCTATGCCTGGGCGGATCTGGTCGTTTGCCGAGCCGGTGCGCTGACGATTGCCGAACTGGCGGCGGCGGCCAAGCCCGCGTTGCTGGTGCCGTTTCCTTTTGCCGTGGACGATCATCAACGGGTAAATGCCGACTTGCTGGTCCAGGCGGGCGCGGCCCTATGTATCGTTCAGGCCGAGCTGACGCCTGATTATTTAAGTAACCTTTTGGAACAATTACTCTACCCAGAGACCCTGGCAGAGATGGCCGTCAAGGCACGTCAAGCCGCGTCTTTGAACGCGACCGAGCGCCTGGCCGAAGGCTGTCTCTCGCTGGTGAAGCAAGGAGAAACTGCGTGACCGAGTCAGTCAATCATACGTCGCCGCAGCTGAGTGGCCCGAGCGGCCCGGGTATGCGCCGTATCCAGCGGCTTCATTTCGTCGGTATTGGCGGTGCCGGAATGTGCGGCATTGCCGAGGTGCTCGCCAATCAGGGGTACCAGGTCAGCGGTAGTGACATGAAAGCCTCCACTGTCGTGGAGCGCTTGCGTCAGTGCGGCGTCGATGTATTCATTGGGCATGCCAAGGAAAACGTGGAAGGCGCGGATGTGGTCGTTGTCTCCAGTGCCATCGATGAAGCCAACCCTGAAATTCGCTGGGCACATGACCACCGCGTGCCGGTGGTGCGGCGTGCGGAAATGCTCGCCGAGCTGATGCGCTTTCGTCACGGAATTGCCGTGGCCGGTACTCACGGCAAGACCACCACGACCAGCCTGACGGCTACCCTGTTGGCAGAGGGCGGCCTGGACCCAACTTTCGTGATCGGTGGCAAACTCACCAGCGCAGGCGCCAATGCTCGCCTGGGGGAGGGCGATTATCTGGTGGCCGAGGCCGACGAATCCGATGCGTCGTTTCTTCACCTTCAGCCCATGGTGTCCATCGTCACCAATATCGATGCTGACCACATGGCCACTTATGGGGGTGACTTCGAGCGTTTGAAAAACACCTTCATCGAGTTCTTGCACAATCTGCCTTTCTACGGCCTGGCGGTGCTGTGTATCGATGATCCCCACGTGCGCGGGCTGTGCGAGCGTATCAAGCGCCAGTTCGTGACCTACGGCTTCGATGAAGATGCCGATTACCGCATCGTGGATTTTAGTCAGCAGGCCGGGGAAGTCTCCTTTACGGCACTGCGGCCCGGTGGCGCGCCTCCGTTGGCCATTCGACTGGCCATGCCTGGCCGTCATAATGCCTTGAACGCCATGGCGGCCATCGTGGTGGCGACCGACGCCGGGGTCAGTGATGACGCCATTCAGCGCGGTCTCATGGGGTTTGCGGGCGTAGGGCGGCGCTTTCAGGTCCATGGCCACTATCCGGCACCGGTCGGCGAAGGCGAGATCATGCTGGTCGACGATTACGGTCACCATCCGCGTGAAGTGGACATGGTCATTCAGGCGGTGCGTGCCGGCTGGCCCGAGCGCCGCCTGGTGATGCTCTACCAGCCCCACCGTTACAGCCGTACCCGCGATCTCTACGAAGACTTCGTACGCGTACTGTCTCAGGTGGATACGCTGGTGCTGCTCGACGTGTACAGCGCTGGCGAGGCGGTGGTGCCGGGTGCTGAAGGCAAGACCCTGGCAGGCTCCATCCGTCAACGTGGCGATGTCGATCCGCTGTTCGTGGAGCACAAGCACGAGCTGCCTGCCCTGCTCAACAACGTGCTGCGTCCAGGCGATATTCTGATTACCCAGGGCGCGGGCGATGTGGGCGGCATTTCACTGCGCCTTGCCCAAGCCAAGCTGGTCATGAAAGAGGTGGTGCTATGACATCAGGGCAAACGCAGCAGGCTGGCCTGGAGCGTGTCGTCGTGGTCTACGGCGGCATGTCGGCCGAGCGGGAGGTGTCGCTCAAGAGTGGTGCCGCCGTGTTGAGCGCCTTGCAGCGTCAAGGCGTGAATGCGCAGGGTTACGATCTCAAAGAGGGTGGGCTGGCGGGCCTCGAGCGCCTCGATCCCACCGCGGTGTTCATCGCACTGCATGGGCGTGGCGGTGAAGATGGTGCGCTGCAGGGCGCATTGGAGCTGCTCGGTTTGCCTTACACCGGCAGTGGCGTACTGGCTTCGGCGCTGGGAATGGACAAGCAGCGTACCAAACAGGTGTGGCAAGCCGTCGGCCTGCCCACGCCGGAGTGCATCATGCTGAATGCCGCTTCGGACTGGGAGGCAGTGGTAGCTCAGCTAGGGCTACCCATGATGGTCAAGCCGGTACACGAAGGCTCGACTCTGGGTATCAGTATCGTCCGCAGCCTCGATGAGCTGAAAGCGGCCTATGCCCAGGCTGCCACTTTCGATGCCAGGGTCATGGCAGAGCGCTTCATCACGGGGGACGAGTACACCGTCGGCCTGCTGGGCGATGACGTGTTGCCTGCCATTCGTGTCGAGGTGCCGGGTGGGTTTTATGATTATGAAGCCAAGTATCTGACCAACACCACCCAGTACCATTTGCCCTGTGGCTTATCGCCGCAAGACGAGCAGGCGTTGGCCGCGCTGTGCAAAGAGGCCTTCCTGGCCGTCGGCGGAGAGGGCTGGGGGCGTATCGATGTGATGCGTGATGCCGCGGGCGATTTCTGGCTGATCGAAGTGAATACCGTGCCCGGCATGACCGACCATAGCCTCGTGCCTCAGGCGGCGGCCCACGCCGGTATCGATTTCGACCAGCTGGTGATGCGTATTTTGACCACTGCACTGGCGCGCGATTCGTGACGGGGCATGGCATGAGTTCCTTATGAAGAAGCGCAATGCGTGGCTCGGTATCGTTCTACTGGCATTGCTGCTGGGGGCGGGGAGCCGAGCGCTATGGCTTTGGTTGGATCGCCCTATCGAGCGCGTCTCCATTCGAGGCGAGTGGGAATACGTGAGCGCCGACTATTTGCGTTCACAGCTGGCCCCGCTGGTTCAGGACATTACCTGGTTATCGGCGGACTTGGGCGAGCTGCGCCGCAATGCGCTGGAGATTGGTTGGCTGGATGAAGTGCGAATCTCCAGAGAGTGGCCCAATGCGCTGGTCTTCGAATTGATAGAACAGACGCCGGTAGCCCGCTGGAATGACGACTTCCTGCTTAACCCGCGAGGCGAACCCTTCTCCTATGCGCCTCTTGCCGTGCCCCCTGGGTTGCCCGATCTGGCGGGCCCTCAGGAAAGCAGTGCGGAAGTGCTGGCCTATTATCAGCGCTTGACGCCGCACTTTGCCGGACTGTCGTTGACGCTGGCTCAGCTCCGCCTGGAGCCTCGTGGTGCCTGGCGACTTCAACTTGATCAAGGCACCTGGGTAATGTTGGGGCGTCGTCACCATGGCGAACGACTTGCCCGGCTGTCGGCCTCCTGGCAGCGTGAGCTGGGTAGCCTGGGCGAGCATATTCGCTATATCGACTTGCGCTATCCCAATGGTGTGGCGGTGGCGTGGCACGGTGAAACCGAGGTTCCGGAGGAGGAGGGCGAGTCACTATAAGGCGCAATGTGCAAAAAATCGGGTAAATGGGCAGGTCGGCCCGCTAAAAAACCCTTTTATGGGGTTTAAAATGCTTTCCAAGCCAATTATCGTTGGTTTGGGCTAGTCGTATTGTGGCTATTGTTTCTATACTATGTCCCAGGCGATGCTGTGGGTCAGTTTTTATTATTCGGTCAGCGGTTAGCGGCGTCACACAGTTTTAGTCAGGTTATTTATTTTATCTTTGGGTTTCGCCTGCTTTTGCTTAAGCATTAAAAGCGATCCCCGTTCTTATAAAACGACGACAAGGAGATTTACCGACTCATGGCAGGCTCACCCAACGCATCCAATATGGTTGTCGGGCTGGACATTGGAACGTCCAAGGTCGTCGCGATAGTCGGTCAACCCACCGATGATGGTGGGATTGAAATCGCCGGTATCGGTTCTCACCCTTCTCGTGGCATGAAGCGGGGAGTGGTCATCAATATCGAATCCACGGTTCAGTCGATTCAGCGTGCAGTAGAAGAAGCAGAGCTGATGGCGGGTTGCGACATCCATTCCGTCTATGTCGGTGTGGCAGGCAGCCATATCAGCTCCATGAATTCCGACGGCGTGGTGGCCATCAAGGAGCGCGAAGTCACTCCTTACGATATCGAACGGGTCATCGATTCCGCGCGGGCACGGGCCATTTCCGAAGGGCAGCGAGTGCTGCATGTATTACCCCAGGAGTTTTCCATCGACGCCCAAGGGGGCATCCGCGAACCGTTGGGCATGTCCGGGGTTCGTCTGGAAGCTCAGGTGCATCTGGTCACGGCTGCCTTGAATGCCGTGCAGAACATCGAAAAGTGCGTGCGGCGGTGCGGTCTGGATGTGGATGCTATTATTCTGGAACAGCTGGCATCCAGCATGGCGGTACTGACCGAAGACGAGCGCGAGCTAGGTGTCTGTATGGTCGATATCGGTGGGGGAACCACTGACATGGCCATCTTCAGCGAAGGTGCCATACGCCATACGGCGGTCATACCGATCGCGGGTGATCAGGTCACCAACGATATCGCCATGGCGTTGCGCACGCCCACTCAGCACGCAGAAGAAATCAAGGTAAAATACGCTTGCGCGCTGACGCAGCTGGCCGCCAGCGATGAAATGATCAAAGTACCCAGCGTGGGCGATCGCGCGGCACGAGATCTGTCGCGCCAAGCGTTGGCAGAAGTCGTGGAGCCTCGCTATGAAGAGCTCTTCACGCTGGTCAGAGACGAATTACGCCGCAGTGGCTATGAAGATATGGTGGCGGCGGGAGTGGTGCTTACCGGCGGCACTTCACGCATGGAAGGTGTCAGCGAATTGGCCGAAGAAATTTTTCACATGCCGGTTCGTATTGCCTGCCCACAAAATGTCAGAGGCTTGGCAGATGTGGTTCGCAATCCTATCTATGCGACGGGCGTTGGTTTGCTGCACTATGCACTGCAGGAAACGCGTCATGGGCAAGGCCTAGAAAGCCACGGGGGAAGCGCTGCGGGACACAAAGGACGCAGTGAATTTGCCCGACGTGATATCAAGGATGGCCATTCGGCGCTGGCAAGAATCAAAGGCTGGTTCAAAGGAAATTTCTGATAGGGCCGCGACGCGGTTCAGGAGACGGGGCTTATGTTCGAATTGGTAGATAACGCACCCTCGAGCAGTGCGGTCATTAAAGTAGTCGGTGTTGGCGGTGGCGGCGGCAATGCTGTCAACCACATGGTCGAGAGCAACATCGAAGGCGTCGAATTCATTTGCGCCAACACCGATGCACAGGCGCTCAAGCGAGTGTCGGCAAAAACGGTGCTTCAGTTGGGGGGGGAAATCACCAAAGGGCTGGGCGCAGGCGCCAACCCTGAGGTGGGTCGTCAGGCCGCGATGGAAGATCGTGATCGTATTGCCGAGCTGCTCAGTGGCGCCGACATGGTCTTCATCACTGCCGGTATGGGCGGCGGCACGGGGACAGGAGGCGCTCCAGTGGTTGCCCAGGTCGCCAAAGAGCTGGGCATCCTGACGGTTGCCGTGGTCACCCGTCCCTTCCCGTTCGAAGGGCCAAAGCGCATGCGAGCGGCCGAGGAGGGCATGAAAGAGCTTTCCGAGCATGTCGACTCGTTGATCACCATCCCCAACGAAAAACTGCTGTCGGTGCTGGGCAAGAACGCGACCCTGCTGACGGCATTCAGCGCTGCCAACGACGTGCTGCTGGGGGCGGTGCAAGGCATTGCCGAGCTGATCACCAGCCCGGGCATCATCAACGTCGACTTTGCCGACGTGCGTACTGTCATGTCCGAAATGGGCATGGCGATGATGGGCACTGGCGGCGCCACTGGTGAGAACCGTGCCCGTGAAGCTGCAGAGAAAGCCATCCGCAGCCCACTGCTGGAAGATATCGACCTGCACGGTGCCCGCGGCATTCTGGTCAACATCACGGCTGGTCCCGACCTATCCATTGGCGAATTCAATGACGTCGGTGCCACGGTGCAGGAGTTCGCCTCTCAGGAAGCCACCATCGTCGTGGGTACTTCCATCGATATGGAAATGTCCGACGAGCTGCGCGTGACCGTTGTGGCGGCTGGCCTGGATGGCAGCAAGGCCAAGGCCGTGTCTCGCGAACCGGCACGCCGCTCCGCTGCAGATGCCGGTGGCTCCGACTACCGTAAATTGCAGCAGCCCACCGTCATGCGGCAACAGGCTACCGCGCGTGCCGAAGCGCCGGAAGCAGCAGCCAAGCCACGCCCTGAAAAACGTCGTTCGGCCGATGCCGATGACTATCTGGATATCCCCGCGTTCCTGCGCCGCCAGGCAGATTGATCTGCGCTATCAGGTTTATTGAGGCAGCAAACGAGAGTTTTATTGGTAAAACGCTCGTTTGCTGTTAAAGTGAACACTGTTTGATAACTTTTCTCCCCCTGCGGCTGGGTAGCGACTCGTTACACGCCGCCGATATTAGAGCTTGACCACTGCCCATGATCAGACAACGCACACTACAAAACGTCATCCGCGCCACTGGAGTGGGTCTGCACTCTGGCAAGAAAGTCCATCTGGCTTTGCGCCCGGCACCGGCCAACACGGGTATTGTGTTTGTCAGAACCGATCTGGACCCAGTGGTTCACGTTCCTGCCCGCGCCGAGCTGGTGGAAGACACTACCTTGTGCACGGCACTTTCCCATGAAGGCGTCAAGGTAGCCACCGTCGAGCACCTCATGTCTGCCTTTGCTGGCTTGGGTATCGACAATGCCTACGTGGATATCAGTGCCGCGGAAGTGCCGATCATGGATGGTAGCGCCAGCCCGTTCGTTTTCCTCATCCAGTCTGCAGGTATTCTCGAGCAGGACGCGGCCAAGAAATTCATTCGCATCAAGCGTCGTGTGGCGGTCAGTGATGGTGACAAGGAAGCCGTATTCCTGCCCCATCAAGGCTTCAAGGTGTCATTTGCCATCGACTTCGACCATCCTGTCTTCGAGCAGCAGAAGCAGACGGCATTGATCGACTTTTCCACGACCTCGTTTGTCAAGGAAGTCTCTCGGGCCAGAACCTTTGGCTTCATGCGTGACCTGGAATACCTGCGCTCGAACAATCTGGCGCTGGGTGGCAGTCTCGACAACGCCATCGTGGTGGATGATTACCGTATCGTGAATGAAGGTGGTCTGCGCTACGAGGACGAATTCGTGAAGCACAAGGTGCTCGACGCCATCGGCGATCTGTATCAGCTTGGCTACAGCCTGATTGGCGAGTTCCGTGGCGTGAAATCCGGCCATGCCCTCAACAATCGTCTGTGCCGTGAGCTGATGGCGCAGCCCGATGCCTACGAAATCGTGACCTTCGAAGAAGAGAAGGCTGTTGCGCCTATCTCCTATGCGGCACCCGCCATGGCGTGACGTGGTTTTTGAAGCGCGCAGGTTGAAATCGGGGGAATGCCCCCCACTAATAATAAAGCACCGCCATGCGGTGCTTTATTGCGTTTGGCCTGACAGTCAGGTGTATGACGTGCTGCGCAGGTGGCTCATGAAGAGCGCTGGGCATGCGAAGCAAGGCGCTCCAGGGCCTGCTTCAGCTTGGGGTGTTCGGTGTCTTCGGCGCACTCCATGAGGGTCGTGCCAGCGCTGGTAGAGAGAGTGCGCGCATAGCGTGCCGGTGGTGTCGCGGTGCGTACGGGGCGTACTTTCAGCGTAAAGCCAGTGACCCCTGCAAAGCCGGGGAGTTGCTGCAGTAGGCTCAAAAGGCGCGGTTGCTCGTAGCGCAACCAGGTCAACCAGCTGGCCTGGCTGCTGATCAGGGTCAGTCGTCCATTGCTGAAGCCGCCGACGAACACATGCGCACGCATCTCTTCGGGCAAGTGGGCCCGAAGATGGGTCTGGGCTTGATCGATCAGGCGCGACTGACGCATTAGGTGGCCTGCGCCAGCGGACGTGTTCAGCAATTGGGTAATGGGCTGTGCGCGGGAACGCTTAACCTTTATACTCATTTACCTGATTCCTGGGGTGTTGCGGATAGTATCGTGCTGACGAGTGCGCGCAGCACCCATGTTTTTCGTCTATCGACAGAGCCTAACACGCTCAGGAGCCACGCCACAGCATGCCATCAACGCTCGATACATTATCTGCTCTGCCTCGGCGACATCGTCGCCATGGGCTGGCGCGTTGGTGGCTTGCGGGCCTGCTGGTGAGCTGTCTGCTGCCCGCCAGTTTACACCCTTCCGATCTGCGCAGCAGCGACCGGAGCGTGTGTATCTGCTTTTGGGTGCCCGCCATGCTGCGTGCCCAGTCGCAGTGGATCGCCAAAAAGCGCCGCGCGCTAAGGCGCTGGGTAGCACGTCAGCAGCGTCAACTTCCTGTTCTAAAAAGCTTTATCTCTTTCTTTCCCGTCATGCCCCGCCAGACGGTCGCTCTGGATGTATGCTCTCCTCGGGGGCCGCCAGCCCGTTGACCTGCCGCTAGCGGTACGTTCATTTACCCGACGTTAATTGACCCTATGAAAGAGTGCGCCTGAAGAGGTCGCTCCTGTTGATGTGGATATTTCATGATTAATTCCTTGTTACGCAAAGTCGTTGGCTCCAAGAACGACCGTGAAGTCAAACGCATGCTCAAGAGCGTGCAGAGTGTCAACGTGCTGGAAGAGACCCTGGTCGGCTTGAGCGATGGCGAGCTGCAGGCCAAGACGGCCGAGCTGCGCCAGCGTCTGGAGGCTGGGGAAAGCCTGGATAAACTGCTGCCTGAGGCCTTTGCGGTAGTGCGCGAAGCCGGCAAGCGAGTCATGGGCATGCGTCACTTCGATGTGCAGATGGTCGGTGGCATGACGCTGCACCGCGGCCGTATCGCCGAAATGAAAACCGGCGAGGGCAAGACCCTGGTGGGCACGCTGGCGGTATACCTGAATGCCTTGACGGGCAAAGGGGTACATGTGGTCACGGTGAACGACTATCTGGCCCGCCGTGATGCCGAGTGGATGCGCCCGCTGTATGAGTTCCTGGGGCTGTCGATAGGGGTGATTTTTGCTGGCCAGACCGGTGAAGAGAAGCGCCACGCCTATCAATGTGACATCACCTACGGCACCAACAACGAGTTTGGCTTCGACTACCTGCGCGACAACATGGCGTTCTCGCTGGAGGACAAGGTGCAGCGCGGTTTGCACTATGCCATTGTCGACGAAGTGGACTCCATCCTGATCGACGAAGCACGTACGCCGCTGATCATTTCCGGTGCGGTGGACGAGAACACCGAGCTGTACACCATCGTCAACCGTCTGGCCCAGCAGCTGGAGCAGGCGGAAGTATCCGAAGACGAAGACGCTCCTGTCGAAGGCGACTTCGTGCTGGACGAGAAGCAGAAGCAGGTCGAGCTCACCGAGCAAGGCCATAACAAGGTCGAGGAGTTGATGCGCGCCGAAGGCTTGCTGGGCGAAGGCGATTCGCTTTATGCGGCGCAAAACCTCAACCTGTTGCAGCACATGCACTCGGCGCTGCGGGCGCGGCACCTCTATCATCTTGACGTCGACTACATCGTCGCCGACGGGCAAGTGGTCATCGTCGATGAGCACACTGGGCGCACCATGCCTGGCCGCCGCTGGTCGGAAGGCCTGCACCAGGCGGTCGAGGCCAAAGAGGGCGTTACCGTTCAGCGTGAAAGCCAGACCCTGGCATCGACCACCTTCCAGAATTACTTCCGCCTTTATGAAAAACTGGCGGGCATGACCGGTACTGCAGATACCGAGGCCTTCGAGTTTCGTCAGATCTACGGCCTCGACGTCATCGTCATTCCCACCAACCGGCCTCTGGCACGCAAGGATCTCAACGACCTCGTCTACCTGAGTGCCGAAGAGAAGTACGAAGCGATCATCAAGGACGTCTCTGCCGAGACCGAGGCGGGCCGCCCGGTGCTGGTCGGTACGGCTTCCATCGAGACCTCCGAATATCTGGCACGCCTGATGCGTGACGCGGGCCTCAAATTCAGCGTGCTCAATGCCAAGCAGCACCAGAGCGAAGCCGAAATCATTGCCCAGGCCGGGCGTCCCGGCGCCATCACCATTGCCACCAACATGGCCGGTCGTGGTACCGATATCATGCTGGGCGGCAACTGGGAGGCTGATGCCGCCAAGCTGCAGAACCCGACCCAGGCCCAGCTCGATGCCCTGAAAGCCGAGTGGCAGGAGCGTCATGATGCGGTACTGGCAGCTGGCGGGCTGCACGTGATCGGTTCCGAACGCCACGAATCGCGTCGTATCGACAATCAGCTGCGTGGCCGTGCGGGCCGTCAGGGCGACCCTGGCTCCACGCGCTTCTTCCTCTCGCTGGAAGACAGCCTGATGCGACTGTTCGGCTCGGACCGAGTGAAGCGCTTGATGCAGGCGCTGGGTCTGGAACGTGGCGAAGCCATCGAGCACAAGATGGTGTCCAACGCCGTCGAGCGTGCCCAGAAGAAAGTCGAGGGGCGCAACTTCGATATTCGTAAGCAGCTGCTCGAGTACGATGACGTCGCCAACGACCAGCGCCGCGTCATTTACGAGCAGCGTAACGAAATTCTCGCCTCTGACGACGTATCGAGCGCCGTGCTGGGTATTCGTGAGGAGGTGATGGAAGAGGCCATCAGCACCTACGTGCCGCCGCAGAGCCTGGCCGAGCAGTGGGATCTGCATGGCCTGGAGTCGCATCTGAAAACCGAGTTCAATCTGGACGCACCGGTGGTTCAGTGGGCGGAAGAGGACGAGCGCTTCAGTGAAGAGAAGCTGCGTGAGCGCCTGCAGACCATGCATCGTGAAGCTTACGAAGCCAAGATTGCCACGGCGGGCGCGGCACTGATTCGTCGCTTCGAGAAGCAGGTCATGCTGCAGGTGCTGGATACGCGCTGGAAAGAGCATCTGCAATCCATGGACCACCTGCGTCGCGGTATCCATCTGCGTGGCTACGCCCAGAAGAACCCCAAGCAGGAGTACAAGCGCGAGTCCTTCGAACTGTTCCAGCATCTGCTGACCAACATCAAGGCCGATGTCACCCGCATCCTGAGTCATGTCCAGGTGCGCCAACCAGAAGAAGTGGATGCGCTGGAGCAGAAGCGCCGCGAAGAGCTGGCGCGTGAGAAGGCCACGGCGGCCAGCCGCCACGATGCGCCCAGCGAAGACGGTGAGGCAGTCGCGCCTGGTGCCGATGGTCGCCCGCTGCGCCGTGAGGGGCCGAAAGTCGGCCGTAACGATCCGTGTGTCTGTGGTTCCGGCAAGAAATACAAGCAGTGCTGCGGCAAACTAAGCTGATTATCGTTAGCGCACGTTAAGGAGAGAAACATGGCGGTGGGTAACCTTCCCTTTCCGGAGTTGCCACCCCTTGAAGGGGTGCGTCTGGGCACTGCAATGGCGGGCATCAAGAAGCCGGGCCGCCGCGATATGGTGGTGATCGAACTGCCCGAAAGCGCCAGCGTGGCGGGCGTGTTTACTCGCAATGCGTTCTGCGCAGCGCCGGTCACCGTGGCCAAGGAGCACATGGCACAGTGTCAGGCGGCGGGGAAGGCACCTCGCTACTGGCTGATCAATACCGGTAATGCCAATGCGGGTACCGGCGACTCAGGGCTGCAGGATGCGCGTGAGAGCTGCGCGGCACTGGCCGCCCAGGCAGGCGTTTTGGCGGAGCAGGTACTGCCGTTTTCGACCGGTGTGATCGGTGAGCCGCTGCCCATGGCGCGGCTGTTGGCGGGTATGCCGCCAGCGCTGGACACCCTGGCGGCCAGTAGTCAGGCTTGGCAACACGCCGGCGAAGGTATTCTGACCACGGACACCCGCGCCAAAGGGGCAACGGTGACGCTAGCGCTGGGGGACCAGCAGGTCACCATCAACGGCATCACCAAAGGGTCGGGCATGATCAAGCCCAACATGGCCACCATGCTGGGGTTCGTGGTCACCGATGCGGCCATCGAGCAAACGCTGTTGGCAACCCTGCTGCGCGAGACCGTTGATCGTTCGTTCAACTGCATCACGGTGGATAGCGACACATCCACCAACGACGCCTGCATGCTGGCGGCCACGGGTACCGGAGTTCGCATCGAAAGCGATGAGCAGGTGGCGATTTTTCGCAATGGCCTGCAGCGTGTGATGACCGAGCTGGCACAGGCCATCATTCGTGATGGCGAAGGAGCGACCAAGTTCATCACTCTGCAGGTCGATGAAGCGCGTACCCGCCAGGAAGCACTGGATGTCGCCTTCACCGTTGCCCACTCGCCGCTGGTGAAAACCGCGCTGTATGCCTCGGATGCCAACTGGGGGCGTATTCTGGCCGCAGTGGGCCGTGCGCCAGTTGAGGCCTTCGACGTCAGCCGAGTGGTCATCGACCTTGGGGACGTGAGGCTGGTGGAGCAGGGCGGTCGCGCCAGCAGTTATACCGAGGCCGCTGGCAGTGCGGTCATGGCGCAGGAGGAGATCACCATTCGGATCACGCTGGGTCGTGGTGAGGAGGGGGCTACCGTATGGACCTCCGATCTTTCCCATGACTATGTGTCCATCAATGCGGATTACCGCAGCTAGGCTGTGGCATCGTGCTCAACAAAGCCAGATAGCGCCGTACCTGTCCCGTGCGGCGCGCACAGAGTGGATTAGACGTAATGAGTGTAATGGTAAAACGACGGGTTCATGTCGCGGCAGCGGCCATCATCAGCGCTGATCAGAAGCACGTGTTGATCGCGCGTCGGCCGTCCAATGTCGATCATGGCGGCCTGTGGGAGTTTCCTGGCGGCAAGCTGGCGCCCTATGAAACGGGCCTGGAAGGCCTGAAGCGTGAGCTGCATGAAGAGCTGGGGGTAGAGATCGTGCGCGCCCAGCCTCTGATTCGTGTGCACCACGAGTACCCGGACAAGCACATTCTGCTGGACGTGTGGCAAGTGCATGAGTTTGCCGGTGAACCTTTCGGGCGTGAAGGTCAGGCCGTGCGCTGGGTACCCATGGACGAGCTGGTGAACTACCCATTCCCCGCCGCCAATCTGCCCATCCTGCGCGCAGTGATGCTGCCTACCGAATACCTCATCACCGGTGAAGAGGCCGATGATGAGCGGTTTGCAGCGCTGCTGGAACGTGCCCTGCGTGAGGATAGTGTTCGCCTGGTGCAGCTGCGGGCCAAGTCGCTGGATAAAGCGGCCTACCTGACGCGGGCAGAGCGTGCGTTGGCGCTGTGCCGCCAGTACGGTGCCAAGCTGCTGCTCAATGCCGAGCCGGAAGTGCTGGAGCAGGTGGATGCCGACGGTATTCATCTCACCAGTGCGCGTTTGATGTCGCTGGACCGCCGCCCCATTGCCGAAAACAAGTGGCTCTCTGCCTCGACCCATGACCAGACACAGCTGTCTCAAGCCGCCGTGCTGGGCTGCGATTTCGTGACGCTGTCACCCCTGCGTACCACGCCCTCCCACCCGGAAGTGGCCCCCATGGGGTGGCACGACTTCCAGCAGTTGGTCGAGCGGGCGGGCATGCCGGTGTTTGCGCTGGGTGGCATGACGCGCTTCGATGCCAACCACGCCCGCGCCGTGGGGGCTCAGGGGATCGCGTCGATCCGCGATTTCTGGAAGTGAGCCCGTGACGTCCAGCCCTGCTTGTCGGCAGGCGACGGGCGACATGGCGTGAGGAAGGGACACCTCGTGGTGCAAATGAAAACGCCTGCTCGGGTTACCCGAGCAGGCGTTTTTTTACGATGGCGGTGGTTGAAAGGACGCTTGGCTCAGTCCCGGTAGCGGCGCGTCAGGTCACCGTAGGCATCGATACGGCGGTCGCGCAGGTAAGGCCAGATGCGTCGCGTGTTTTCACTGCGCGCCATGTCCAGAGTCACCACCAGCTGCTCGCGCTGCTCGCCAGCGTGGGCCAGCAGCTCCCCTTGGGGGCCGCAGATGAAGCTGCCTCCCCAGAATTCGATACCCTCGCCGACGCCCGAGTGGTCGGCTTCGAAGCCCACCCGGTTGGCGACCAGTACCGGCAGGCCATTGGCGACGCCGTGGGCACGCTGAATCAGCGTCCAGGCTTCCTTCTGGCGAGCTTTTTCGGCAGGGTCGTCGCTGGGGTCCCAGCCAATCGCCGTGGGGTAGAGCAGCAGCTCCGCGCCCGCCAGCGCCATGAGTCGTGCGGCTTCCGGATACCACTGATCCCAACACACCAGGATGCCCAGGCGTCCCACCGAGGTGTCGATGGGGGTGAAACCATCGCCACGGGCGGCATCGGCATCGCCGGGGGTGAAGTAGAATTTCTCGTAGAAGCCGGGATCGTCGGGAATGTGCATCTTGCGATACTGGCCCACGCGACCCTGGGCGCGGTCATACACCACGGCGGTATTGTGGTAGAGGCCTGCGGCGCGCTTCTCGAACAGCGAGCCCACCAGCACGATATCCAGCTCTTTTGCCAGGTCGGCCAGGCGCTGCCCGGTGGGGCCATCCAGCGGCTCGGCCAGATCGAACAGCGCCGGGTCTTCGTATTGGCAGAAGTAGTGGGTAGCATGCAGCTCCTGCAGCAGCACCAGCTGGGCACCTTGACGTGCTGCTTCGCGAATACCGGCTTCGCTCTCTGCCAGGCTGCGTGCCTTGTCAGGCCAGGCGGCCTGTTGAATGACCGCAACGTTCAGCGTGTGTGACATGCCGTTCTCCTCAAGACGTTCACTTCAAGACGTTAGTTTGAAGACATTAGCTTCAAGACATTATCTTCAAGACATGGAAACAATCGGGGCGAGTGTGCCTTTGGGTAGCTGCATGGTCAGGCAGTGCAGGCTGCCGTGCTGGCGAATCACGCTGACGCACTCGATCGGGATCAGCGTGTGCTCCGGAAACGCCGTGGCCAGGGCTTGCAGGGCAACCACGTCGGCGGGGTCACCATAGGTGGGCACCAGCACCGCCTCGTTGATGATCAGGAAGTTGGCGTAGGTGGCCGGCAGCCGGTGGCCATCTTCCGGGTCGAAGCAGGCCTGTGGCCAGGGCAGGGCGATCAGGCGGTAGGGCTCGCCATTGCGCTGGCGGAACGCCTTGAGCTCCTGTTCCATGGCCTGCAATGCCGGATAATGCGGATCTGTTGGATCGTCGCAGCGCACGTAGGCAATGGTGGTGGGGTCGCAAAAGCGTGCCAGCGTGTCCACATGGCTGTCGGTGTCGTCGCCTTCCAGGTGGCCATGAGCTAGCCACAGAAAGCGGTCCACGCCGAAATCGTCAGCCAGCCGGGCTTCCACGTCGGCGCGGCTGAGGGTCGGGTTGCGGTTGGGGTTCAGCAGGCAGGCTTCGGTCGTCAACAGCGTGCCTTCGCCGTCAGTCTCGATGCCGCCCCCTTCCAGTACCATGGCCCGAGAGGCGACGGGGCAGGCCCATACTCCGGCGTCGGCCAGCCATTGGGTGAGCTGGTTGTCGTGCTCGGCAGGAAATTTGCCGCCCCAGCCGGTAAAGGTATAGTCCAGCAGCAGGGGCTGATCCTCTTCGTCCAGCACCGTGATGGGGCCGTGATCGCGCGCCCAGGTATCGTCGGTGGGTGCGACAATCAGCTGCAGCTGCGCGTCGGGGATGCCATAAGCGCTGAACGTGGCGAGCAGGCGTTGCCGAGTCGCCTCATCCGGCACGCTGATGATGACGCGTTGATAGCGTGCGGTGGCCAACACAATGCGCTCAAGGGTCGCTTCGATCCGCGATAGCATGGGCGCCCAGTCGCCGTCTGGGCGGGGCCAGGTCAACTGTAGGCCATCCTGTGGATGCCATTCGGGGAGCAAGCGATACGTCTTGATAGCCAATGTCACGGGTACTCGTGTCGAGGTAAGAGAGCTCGCCCAGCGGGCAAGAGGAACGGCCGCAATTTAGGGGGTTGCCACGCAACTTGCAAGCGTTACCGTGTGCCAGGGAACAGCCGCTGCTTTCGCTACTCTAAGGCTGCGTTTGTACATGCAGCCATGCTGAAAAAACCGTACCATGGACGCTCATTATTAAGGAATGAAGCCATGCTTGATCGTTTGCCTTTCCTGGTGGGGCTGCGCTATGTGCGCGCTAAACGCCGGAACCATTTTATTTCGTTCATTTCACTGACCTCGATGCTCGGATTGATGCTCGGCGTGGCGGTGTTGATTCTGGTGTTGTCGGTCATGAACGGCTTCGATCATGAGCTGCGTACGCGCATCCTCGGCATGGTGCCACACACCAAGATCGAAGCGCAGGAGGGTCTGGTCGAATGGGAGGCCTTGGCCAACCGGCTGACGCAGCGCGAGCGAGTGATCGGCGCGGCGCCTTATGTCGAGCAGCAGGGCATGTTTTCGTCGGGTGGGCGTAATCAGGGGGCCATGGTGAACGGCATCCACCCCGACTGGGAAGGCCAGGTATCGATCATTGGCCAGCACATGCGGGAAGGTGAGCTGGCCGATCTGGTGCCCGGCGAGTGGAATGTGGTGCTGGGCTCCATGCTGGCCAGGCGTCTTGGCGTCGGGGTGGGTGACCGCGTCACGCTGCTGGTGCCCGAAGCGTCGATTACGCCCGCTGGGGTCTTTCCCCGGCTGAAGCGTTTCACGGTCAGTGGAATCTTCAGCGTGGGCGCGGATCTAGATGCCAATCTGGCCTATGCCAACATCGAAGACATGCAGACCCTGGCGCGCATGGGCGACGCCGTAGGTGGGCTGCGACTCGAGCTGGATGACCTGTTCGTGGCCGGGAGCGAAACCCAGGCCATCGTCAGGGAGTTGGGCTCGGGTTATCGTGGCACCGACTGGACGTTCTCCCACGGCAACCTGTTCCAGGCCATCCAGATGGAGAAGCGCATGATTGCGCTGCTGCTGACGGTGATCATTGCGGTGGCGGCGTTCAACATCGTGTCCACCCTGGTCATGGTAGTGACCGACAAGCGTGCCGATATTGCCATCTTGCGCACCATCGGTGCCACGCCGCGCTCGATCATGGGTATTTTCATCGTCCAAGGGTTGGCCATCGGCTTGATCGGCATTGCCGTTGGCGTAGCGGTCGGCATCGCGCTGGCGCTGACCATTTCCGACATCATCGCCTGGTTCGAGAGTGCTTTCGGCATCCAGTTCCTCGATGCCGGGGTCTACTTCATCAGCGACTTGCCCTCGCGCTTGCAGTGGAGCGATGTGCGGGACATCGTGCTGGCCGCCTTCGGCCTGACGTTCCTCTCGACACTTTACCCTGCCTGGCGAGCAGCTCGGGTTCAACCGGCTGACGTACTGCGCTATGAATAAGGATGCTCCGATGACTTCGACGATTACTCAACCACCCGCCGTCATGCTGGAATGCCGTGGCCTGACACGGGTGTATAGCGAAGGGCCGCAAGATTTGACGGTGCTGGACCAGCTGGACCTTCAGGTACATGCCGGGGAGCGCGTGGCCATCGTTGGCAGCTCCGGTTCCGGCAAGACCACGCTGTTGAACCTGCTGGGAGGGTTGGATCGCCCCAGTGAAGGCAGCGTGGTGATCGCTGGCGAACCGCTGTCGGAGCTGAACGAAGCCGCGCTTGGCAAATTTCGCAACCGCTACATTGGCTTCGTTTACCAGTTCCACCACCTGCTGGCCGAGTTCACTGCGCTGGAAAATGCCGCGCTGCCGCTGATCATTCGCGGCCAGGCGAAAAAGGTCGCCGAACAGCGCGCCTTGCAGCTGCTCGACCGGGTGGGCATGAAGGCGCGTGCCGACCACAAGCCTGGTGAGCTTTCGGGCGGCGAGCGCCAGCGTGTGGCCATTGCCAGGGCGCTGGTGACCGACCCGAGCCTGGTGTTGATGGATGAACCCACTGGCAATCTCGATCAGACCACCGCCAGCACCATTCTGGACTTGATGGATGAGCTGGCCAAGGAGAGCGCCTGTGCCTTCGTGATCGTGACTCACGATGTGAGCCTGGCAGCTCATCAGGATCGGGTCATGAAGCTGGATGGTGGGCGGCTCGTCGAGCAGCTCCAGAGTTAATCGCTCAGGGGTTAATCGTCGAACTGCGATTCGATGCAGGCTCTGCGCCGTCGCCTTTTCAGGCGGCGGCGTTTCCAGTTATGGGAGACGTGCCAGCGCCAGATGAGCCGAATTGCGACGTTGGCGATGAGGGCCAGTGCGATGGCAGTAATCAGTGAGCCCAGCAGGAGGGGCGGCAGGATGTCGTGCATCTGCTCGGCTATCCAGCGGGTCGAAATGCGTGATGGCGCCTCGCGTACCGGAGCGCCCAGCAAAAAAGTACCGATCCGGTAATTGATGTAGAAGATCAGCGGCATGGTCAGCGGATTGGTGACCCACACCAGGCCTACCGAGAGCGCCAGATTGCAGCGAGCCAGCCGTGCCCCCAGCGCGGCCACGACCATTTGAAAAGGAATGGGCAGCATGGCACAAAAAAGCCCGACACTGAATGCGTTGGCAACGCTGCGTCGAGTGAGTAGCCACAAACCTGGATCGGCAATCAACGGCGCCATGAAACGTAGCGATCGTTGGCGTCGGATGGTGTCCGGTTTAGGCATGTAGCGCTGCAGGAAACGGCGCGGCATGTCAGGTACTCTTGCTATTGGTGCAGGCTATTATCCACATAGCGCAGGGCTTAGGCTACGTTACTGAGGCGAAGAGTCTCGGCCAGGGAGGTGGAATGGGGCGAGGGAGTGCGGTGCCAGCGGCCTTGGCTGCGCTGTTGGGGGGTGCGCTGGCGGGTTGGCTGGGGGCCGAGCGGGACGCCACCCTGGCGCTGGCACTGCTGATGGTGGCTGCCGTAATCGTGGCGACGATGCGCCCACGCTGGTGGATATGGCTGGCGCTGGTGGCACTGATGGTGCTGACCCTTCAGCAGGAGTGGGGCAAGCGACTGCCCGACGGCTTGAGCGGCCAGGACCTGACCCTGGAGGCCCGCGTGCTCCACGTGCAAAGAGAGGACGGCGGCAGCCAGCGTTTGAGGCTGGCGGTAGAAGCGTGCCGCTCGCCGGAGTCCCTGCTGCCCTGTGATCGGCTGAAGCAAGTGCGGGTCAGCGCCTACTCGGCTTTTCCCTCGTCTGCCACCCAGTCCAGTGCGGTTTACGCCGTTGGCGAGCGCTGGCAGCTGACCGTTCGGCTGCGCCCACCCAGAGGCTTTGCCAACCCCAACAGCTTTGACTATGCCCAGTGGCTGTGGCGTGAAGGTATTCATGCCACTGGCTATGTACGCAACGACCCTGCGCCCGAACGTTTGTCGGAGGCGCCTTTCCAACTACGCCAGCAGGCGGTGGCCTACCTGGAGAGTACTGCGCCAGAGGCGCGTACCCAGCGCTGGCTGGCTGCGTTGACGCTGGGCGATAGCGACCAGCTGACGCAGCAGGACTGGGCGCTGTTGAATGCCACCGGCACCACGCACCTGGTGGTGATTTCCGGTTTGCACGTTGGCCTGGTGGCGTCCTTTGCGCTGCTGTTGGCCCGCTTGGCAGCACGGCTGATGACTCCCGGTGACTGGCGCCTGCGCGTCTGGCCCTGGTGGGTGGCGGGGGCGGCTGCCGTGGGCTATGCACTGCTGGCAGGGCTGGCACCTCCTGCCATGCGCGCCATGATCATGACCCTGCTGGGGCTATGGGTGTTGAGCGGGCGCCATGCGCCAGGCCCCTGGCAGGCCTGGTGGCTGGCCCTCGCCGTTATCGTGGTGGCCGACCCGCTCTCTCTATGGCGGCCCGGCTTGTGGCTGTCGTTCGTGGCGGTGGGCTGGCTGATCGTGATCTGGCAGGGGCGCCCTCGCCCTCGGGGTATCAAAGGCTGGTGCTGGGCGCTGCTGCGTTCCCAGCTGTTGCTGGCCCCGCTGATGGCGGCGGCGGTTCTGTTGGCATTTGGCCGAGTGGCGCCCGCGGCTCCGCTGGTCAACCTGTTGGCCGTACCTTGGGTCAGCTCGATCATGGTGCCTTCGGCGCTGCTGGGGTGGCTGCTCGCGCCGCTGCCGGGCATTGGGCTGGCAGCCTGGTGGGTGTTCACACAGGCGCTGGCGCTGTTCCATTATCTACTGGAGGCCTCGTTGGCCCTGGCACCGCTGTGGCAGCCACCGCCCGAGCACGTTTACCCGTTGGCACTGGCCTGGCTGCTGCTGGCGCTTGGCTGGGGATTGCCCGCCACGCCCAGCGGGGTGCGCATACTGGTCACGCTATTGGCGCTCAGCGCTCCCTGGTGGCCAAGTGAACGCGTCGAAGAGCGTCGGCTGGTCGTCACCGTGCACGATGTGGGGCAGGGCCAGCTGGTCGAGCTGCGCAGCGCCGATTATCGGATGCTTTACGACACGGGGCCGCGTTTTCGCAGCGGTTTCATGCCCTTGCAAACGCTCTGGCCGCCTGGTCAGGCCTTCGACCTGGTGGTGGTCAGCCATGCCGATACCGACCACGCAGGCGGCGTCGAAGCGTTGCGGGACGAACATCAGGTGGCGGACTGGCGTGCTCCGCTGGACGAGCCGCTGATCGTTGCCAGCACGCCCTGTGAGCAGGGCCAGCAGTGGCAGCAGGAGGGGATCATCTATCGTTTCCTCTGGCCCCCGGCAGGACATCAGCAGCTCTCTTCCAATGACCGCTCCTGCGTGCTGGAAGTCCAGGTGGGAGAGCATCGGCTGCTGATCACCGGTGATGTGGGGCGTCAGGTGGAACGCCACTTGCTGCCCTTGTTGGCCGGTGACGTCACGGTGCTGGTGGCGGGCCATCACGGCAGTCACACCAGCTCCGGTGTGCAGTTCGTCCGTGAAGCGATACCTCGGCATGCCATCTTCAGTGCCGGACGCGATAATGCCTTCCAGCACCCGGCCGATGAGGTGGTACGGCGCTTCCGCCGCCAGCACAGCTGCCTGTGGAGTACCGCCCATGATGGCGCGGTGCGTATCCGCCTGGAACCGGGGGTGCCCGTGCAGATAGATACCCAGCGGCGTGTCCCCGGTGGCCAGAAGCGGTGTTGAAGCGGGCCACCATAGGGTAGAATCGCCCCCACTGCACACTACTGCCGGGAGCGCGTGTGACTGATTCAGGTTGGGTACTCTATAAACGCTTGTTGAGTTATGTGAAGCCACACTGGCGCGCTTTTTCGCTGGCCGTGGTCGGGTTTCTGATTTACGCCGCGTCCAGCACTGCGCTGGCCGAGATGATGAAGCGCCTCATCGATGGCATTCAGAATCCCGATGCCGCGTTTCGGCTTTTCCTGCCCTTGTTCGTCGTGCTGATGTTCGCAGCCCGAGGGTTGGGTACTTTCCTCAGTACTTACTTCATGGCCTACGTAGGGCGCTATGTGATTCATACGCTGCGCTGTAACGTATTCGATCACATGCTGCATTTGCCGGGGCGCTTCTTCGATCACCACTCCAGCGGGCATCTGGTGTCGCGGGTGACCTACCATGTCGAGCAGGTTGCCGGGGCAGCGACCAACGCGGTGACCATCATTCTCCGTGAAGGACTCTTCGTGGTGGGCCTGATTGGCTACCTGTTCTGGACCAACTGGATGCTCACTCTGCTGTTCATGGGCGTGACGCCGTTGATTGCCGGTGTGGTGAGTTACGTCAGCAAGCGCTTTCGGCGCATCTCCAAGCGCATCCAGCACTCCATGGGCGATGTGACGCACGTGGCCTCGGAAGCCCTCTCGGGGTATCGCGTGGTGCGCACCCATGGTGCCGAAGCCTATGAAAAGCAGCGCTTCGAACGTGTCAGCGAAGAGAATCGTCGGCAAAGCATGAAAGAAGCCATGACCCGGGCGGTCAGCTCGCCGGTGATTCTGATGCTGGTGGCCATTTCCATGGCCCTGCTGGTATGGCTGGCCATGGCCCCTCGTTTGATGGCCAACATGACGCCCGGTGAATTCGTTGCCTTCATTACTGCCGCTGCGCTGATGATCAAGCCGGTACGTCAGCTCACTGAAGTGAACAGTGAGATTCAGAAGGGCATTGCTGCTGCTGCCGAGCTGTTCGGTCTCATGGACCTGACCCCGGAGCGCGATGAGGGCGACGTGGTGCCGAGCCGTTTGACTGGCGAGGTGGTCATCGACCATGTCAGCTTCCGCTACGCCGACGACCAGCCCAACGTGCTGCACGATATTCAGCTGCGCGTCGCCCCCGGCGAATTGGTCGCTATCGTAGGGCGCTCGGGAAGCGGCAAGTCTACCCTGGTGAGCCTGCTGCCGCGCTTCTATCGACCCACCGAAGGCCAGATCCTGATCGATGGCATCGATGCCGACCGCTACGCGCTGGGGCCGCTGCGGCAGCAGATAGCGCTGGTTTCCCAGCAGGTCACCCTGTTCAATGCCACCATCGCCGACAATATCGCGTATGGCGTGGAAAATCCGGACATGGCCGCCGTGAAAGCTGCCGCAGAAGCCGCCTACGCCAGTGAGTTCATCGAGAAACTGCCGGAAGGCTATCTCACCGTGGTAGGCGAAAATGGGGTCATGCTCTCGGGCGGGCAGCGCCAGCGGTTGGCGATTGCCCGAGCCATCTTCAAGGATGCGCCGATTCTGATTCTGGACGAGGCCACGTCGGCGCTGGATACCGAATCCGAACGCTATATCCAGAAAGCTCTGGAGCGGGTCTGTGAGGGGCGTACCACGCTGGTGATCGCCCACCGCCTGTCGACCATCGAGCGTGCCGACCGCATTCTGGTCATGGATCAGGGGCGTATCGTGGAGCAGGGCACCCATCAGGCGCTGCTGGAAAAGTCAGGTGCTTATGCGGCCCTGCACCAGCTTCAGTTTCAGGAGCACGAGTGAGCCTGGCGAAGCGCTGGTTGGACGCCGCCTACGGGGGAAGCCCGTGGCTGGCGCCGCTGTTTCCGCTAGGCAATTTATACCGTTATCTTATGTGTCGTCGAGCGCGCGAATACCGACGGGGGCGCAAGCCCGTCTGGCGGGCGGAGGTGCCGGTGATCGTGGTCGGCAATATCACCCTGGGCGGCACCGGCAAGTCACCGCTGGTGGCCTGGTTGGGGCGCTGGCTGGTCGCGCAGGGCTACTCGCCAGGCATCGTGACCCGGGGGTATGGTGGCACCGCACCCCATTATCCGCTTCATGTCACGCCCACCACGGACCCCGCGCATAGCGGTGACGAACCGCTCATGCTGGTTCAACAGACCGGGCTGCCCGTCATCGCAGACCCGCAGCGGGCTCGGGGCGCCCGAGCGCTGGTCGAGATGGGCTGCGATATCGTGATCAGCGATGACGGCTTGCAACACCTGGCACTGGGGCGCGATATTGAACTGGTGGTGGTCGATGGCAGCCGTGGGCTGGGCAACCAGCGCTGCCTGCCTGCAGGACCGCTGCGCGAAGGCGTTGCTCGCTTGCAGCAAGTGGATGCGGTGATCGTCAATGGCACGCTGACGGCTCCCTTGCCGGTGCCTTCGGTGTCCATGCAGCTGGTGCCCCAGGGCTGGCGCAAGCTGGCCAGTGGCCAGCACTACCCGCTGGCTCCCTTGCCCTTTACGCTGCCAGCACATGCGCTGGCGGGGATCGGCAACCCGCAGCGCTTTTTCAAGACCCTCGAAACGCTGGGGGTCCACGGGGAACAGCACCCCTTGGCGGATCATCACGCTTTCGATGAGCGAACCTTCAAGCCCATGGCCTTCGGGCCGGTGGTCATGACGGCCAAGGATGCGGTCAAATGCCGTGAGTTGGCCCCGGCGGACAGCTGGGTGCTGGAGGTGGAAGCACGGCTTCCAGAAGAGTTTGAAGATTGGCTGGCTTCCAGGCTGGCAGAACTGACACAAAGGGGAAGCACCGATGGATAAGGAACTGTTGGCAATGCTGGTTTGCCCGCTCTGCAACGGCAAGCTGAAGTATCAGCGCGACGCACAGGAGTTGTGCTGCCACTATGATGGTCTGGCCTATCCCATCCGAGACGGGATTCCGGTGATGCTGCCTGAAGAAGCGCGACAGATGGACGCCGATGAGAAGCTGGCCACTTCACCTGGCCGTACTGGGGAGGTGTGATGGGCTCTGCGGCGCAATTCATCGCGGTCGTCCCGGCGCGGTTCGGCTCTTCACGGCTGCCTGGCAAGCCGCTTCTGGATATCGCCGGTGAGCCCATGGTGGCCCACGTATGGCGTCGTGCCTGCGAGAGCCAGGCGCAGCGAGTCATCGTGGCCACTGACGACGAGCGTATCCGTGAGGCCATGCAGGCCTACGGCGCGGAAGTGGTCATGACCCGGGCCGACCATCCCTCCGGCACGGACCGGCTGGCCGAAGTGGCCGAACAGCTCTCACTGGCGGGTGACACGCTGGTCGTCAACGTGCAGGGTGATGAGCCATTGATTCCTCCCGTGTTGATCGACCAGGTAGCCCAGCGGCTGGCAGACGATCCTGAGGCGGCCATGGCCACTTTGGCCGAGCCCATCGGCGATGTGGATACGCTATTCAACCCCAATGTGGTCAAGGTGGTGCGTTCACTGCAAGGGCGCGCGCTCTATTTTTCCCGAGCGCCGATCCCTTGGGACAGAGAGCAGTTCAAGACTCAGCCCGATTTGCTCACCACCGATGCCTGGCTGCGCCATATTGGCATCTACGCTTATCGTGCCAGCTTTCTGGCCACCTACCGTGATCTGACGGCGTCCAGCCTGGAGCAGTTGGAACAGCTCGAGCAGCTGCGTGTATTGCAGCACGGTCATGCCATTCAGGTGGCGCTGGCCGCGGCTGCGAACCCGGCGGGGGTCGATACCCCTGAGGACCTGACACGGGTACGCGCCTTGTTGACGTCATCGGAGGATCGTTCATGAAGCGCGTGCTGTTCGTCTGTTTAGGCAATATTTGCCGCTCGCCCACGGCGGAAGGCGTTTTTCAGCAGGCCGTGGTGCGAGCAGGGCTGGATGACCGCATCACCATCGACTCCTGCGGAGTAGGTGACTGGCACGTGGGGAAAGCCCCAGACCCCCGCTCCCAGGCGGCGGCGCGACAACGAGGTATCGAGATTGGCCATCTTCGCGCTCGCCAATTGAAAGTCAGTGACTTCCACGAGTTCGACTACGTGCTGGGCATGGATCGCGAAAACCTCGCCGCCATGCGTGCTCTGCAACCGGCCAATAGCCAGGCCCAAGTAGGGCTGCTGCTCGATTACGCAGGGCTGCCGCAGAGCGATGTGCCTGACCCCTATTACGGTGGCGACGAGGGGTTCGAGCAAGTGCTGGACTTGATCGAGCGTGCATCGCAGGGTCTGCTCGATGAGTTGCAGCGTGAACGCTAGCGCTGTCTCCCGCCCTGAGGTTCTGATGGCATCCTGGGATCTGACCCAGGCCAATACGCTGCGCTTGCCCTGTGTGGCCGAACAGTACGCGGCGCCGACCACGCTGGCGGCGTTGCAGGACGTGTTGCATCAGGCACGGCAGCAGCGGAGGCCGATGACGCTGCTCGGGGGGGGCAGTAACGTCCTGTTGCCGAGCCAGTTGTCAGGAGTGGTCATTCGTCCTTCGCTCCGGCAGTGGTGGTTGGAGCGGCGTGGCCGGGAGGTGCTGGCCTACGTAGGGGCGGGGGTGAATTGGCACGCCCTGGTGATGGCGCTGGCAGCGCGTGGTCTGTGGGGCTGTGAGAATCTGGCGCTGATCCCCGGTGACTGTGGGGCCGCTCCGGTGCAGAACATAGGTGCCTATGGTGTCGAACTGGCCGACGTGCTGGCGGCGGTGCAGGTGGTCGAGCTGGCCACGGGGGAAGTGCGCTGGCTGGATGCCGAGGCGTGTCAGTTTGGTTATCGAGACAGTCTCTTCAAACGTGAGTTGGCAGGCAAGGTGGTCATTACGCAGCTCGTCTTGCGGCTCTCGGAAACGCCCAATCCGCAATTGGGGTATGGCGACCTGGCCGCACGTGTGTCTGCCGCGCCTGACCCGCTGGAGGTGGCGCGTGCCGTCTGCGCCATTCGCCAGCAGAAACTGCCGGACCCCGCCGTGCTGGCCAATGCCGGCAGCTTCTTCAAGAACCCGCTCGTGAGCGGTGACCATGCCCAGCGGCTGTTGAACGACTATCCTGGTATGCCGCATTTTCCCCAGCCCGATGGGGTGAAGCTTGCGGCCGGATGGCTGATCGATCAGTGTGGCCTGAAAGGGCACCGCCAGGGGGCGTTTGGCGTGCATCAGCATCAGGCGCTGGTGCTGGTGCACTTTGGTGGCGGTAACCGTGCAGAGCTGCTGGCGTTTGCGGATGTCGTTGCAGATGCGGTCGCCGAACGTTTTGGCGTCAGGCTGGAAGCGGAGCCACGAGTGATCTCTTGACGCTAGCGCATAAAAAAACCCCGCCGAGGCGGGGTTTTTTATGGCTGTCAGCATTACTCGGGTGAGTTTTGCTGGGCCTGCTGCTTGCGCTGTTCACGCGGGTCGTTATGAGCCCGGCGGCGGCGACGACGTGGCTTGGAGGCCTCCTCGTCAGCGGCAGGCTCGCCACTGGCATTGGCGTCGGCCGCTGCCTGAGGGGCTTCGGGGGCTTTCTCTGCTGCTGCGTTTTCTGCAGCAGGCGTCGAGCGCTCCTGAGCCGCTTCCGTGGGCGCTTGCTCCTCGGCCGTGGCGGGCTTTTCCTCAGTGGTGACGGAAGATTGCGCTTCAGTGGCTGCTGAGGTGTCTTCTGCTGCTACTGCGGAAGACGCTTTTGAAGGCTCCTCCTCAACGGCTGCTGAGACTTTTTCTTCAACTACTGCAGAAGATTTTTCTTCAACCACCGCAGAAGATTTCTCTTCAACCACCGCCGAAGGCTCTTTCTCTACCGCCGCTGAGGGCTCTTTCTCTACTACCGCTGAAGGCTCTTCAGTAGTGGCGGAAGATTGGCTCTCATCGGCAGAAGGTGCTTCTGCCACGGTCGTTGAAGGCTTTTCTTCAGTAACCGCTGAGGACTTCTCTTCAACCGCCGCTGAAGGCTCTTTCTCTACCGCCGCTGAGGGCTCTTGATCAGCCGCCGAGGTTGGTTGTTCCTCACGTGGCGCTGTCGGCTCTTCTGTGGCTGCGGCGGGGGTACCGTTGTCGTCTCCAGACGCGTTGGCTTCCTTGGCCGCTTCGTCGCGAATGGCCGGTTGACGGCGCTGGCGCGTTGACTTGCGTGCTTTGTCCGCACTGCTGGCGCGAGCGGTGGCCGTGGTGTCCTCTGCCGCGGCCTCTTCGGTGGCCTCCTGACGTGTGTCAGTGTGCGCTTCTGCCGCTTCGTTTGGCGATTGAGCCGCGGGCTCTTGCGTGGCTGTCTCTTGAGCAGCGGTTGCTTGAGTCGCCGTTTCTGGCGCTGACGCGGCTTTCTTTGCAGGCGTTTCAGCATCTGCCTCCGCTGGGGCAGGGGCTTCCTCGGGTGCCTGCTGGGCTTCTGCCTGGAGCTTCAACTGCTCGGCTTCGGCCTGTGGGCTCAGTGCCTGCTTGCGTGAACGCTGGCGCGGGTTGTTGCGCGTGCGCTTCGGTTTGCCGTCATCCTTTTGCGGCTCGTCCTGCTGAACGGCCTCCGAGCGGCTATCGTCGTGCTTGGGTTTGTTGTCGCGGGGTTTCTCGCGACGCTGTTCCGGCTGCGGGGCGCTGCTGGCAGCATCGTTCTGCGACGACTCCTTGGCAGTCTCTTTCTGACGCGCGTTGCGGGGCGTGCTTTCCTGAGCCCGGCCGTCGTCCTGCTGCGGATGACGGCGACGGTTGCGTGTGCGGCTAGGGCCGCTGCGCTTGTCGTTTGCATCGTCGTTGCGGGCAGCAGGTGCCTTGGTGGTCTCGTTGCGCTGGTCGCGTGAGGCGCTGTTTTCCTGACGCTCGGGTGCTGAACGCTCCTGGGGCTGGCGCTCCTGAGACTGGCGCTCTTGCGCAGGCTTCTGGCGACGCTCATTGCGCGGCGGGCGGCTTGGGGCTGCCGGCTGCTCGGGCTTGCGGTTCGTCGAGCTGGCTTCCTGAGAGGCTGTCGTGCTGGTCTCATCGCCACCCAGCAGTTTGGCAAAACCGCGAATGAAGCGGCCCAGTACGCTGGGCTGTTCTGCGGGCGCCACGGCTGCGGCTGGTTTGGCAGGCGCTTCTTCGGTTTGCAGCGACTCGGGGGCCGGAGCGTTGTGAGCGATGCTCTTGACCGCGGCTTCTGCCCGCTGAGCCGGAGCCGCGAAGCTGGGAGGCGGCTCTTTGCCAATCTCGGTGTCCGTGGAAAGCTCGAAGCTCGATAGGGTGTGGCTGTCGTCTTCGTCCAGGTGGTCATCGCGCAGGCGCTGAACGTCGTAGTGCGGGGTGTCCATGTCCGGGCTGGGCAGAATGACCACGCGTACGCCCTGGCGTGACTCGATATCCGCCAGCACGCTGCGCTTTTCGTTGAGCAGATAAGTGGCGACCGGCACGGGCAGGATGGCGCGGATCTGGGCGCTGCGCTCTTTCATGGCCTCTTCTTCGATCAGGCGCATGATGGAGAGGGACAGCGAGCGCACATCGCGGATGGTGCCCTGGCCGTTACAGCGCGGGCAGACCACGCCGCTGGTTTCACCCAGCGAGGGACGCAGGCGCTGGCGCGACATTTCCATCAGGCCGAAGCGCGAAATGCGGCCGATCTGTACGCGGGCGCGATCCAGCTTGAGCGCATCACGCATGCGGTTTTCGACTTCACGCTGGTTGCGGGCAGGGCCCATGTCGATGAAGTCGATGACCACTAGCCCACCGATGTCGCGCAGGCGGAGCTGGCGAGCAATCTCGTCGGCGGCTTCGGTGTTGGTCTGCAGGGCGGTCTCTTCGATATCGCTGCCGCGGGTGGCGCGGGCCGAGTTGATGTCGATGGAGACCAATGCTTCGGTGTGATCGATGACGATGGAGCCGCCAGAGGGCAGCTTCACTTCCCGCTGGTAGGCCGTTTCGATCTGAGATTCGATCTGGAAACGCGAGAACAGCGGCACTTCATCGGCATACAGCTTGATCTTTTGCTGGTAGGAGGGCATCACCTGGCGGATGAACGCCAGCGCCTCGGCGTGGATGTCGGGACTGTCGATCAGCACCTCGCCAATGTCCTGGCGCAGGTAGTCGCGCATGGCGCGGATGATGACGTTGGATTCGCGGTAGATCAAAAAAGGCGCAGGGCGCTTGGCGGACTCGGTGGTGATCGATTCCCACACCTGTACCAGGTAGTCCAGGTCCCACTGCAGCTCCTCGGAGCTGCGGCCAATGCCGGCGGTACGCACGATCAGGCCCATCTTGTCGGGTACTGTCAGCTGGCCCATGGCATCCTTGAGCTGGCTGCGGTCATCGCCTTCGATACGCCGCGATATGCCACCGGCACGAGGGTTGTTGGGCATCAGTACCAAAAAGCGTCCGGCCAGGCTGATGAAGGTGGTCAGGGCAGCGCCCTTGTTGCCACGCTCTTCCTTGTCTACCTGGACGATGACTTCCTGGCCCTCTTTCAATACTTCCTTGATGTTGGGGCGGCCCGAAACATCCTTGATGAAGTATTCGCGAGAGATCTCTTTCAGCGGCAGAAAGCCGTGGCGCTCGGCGCCAAAGTCGACGAAGGCGGCTTCTAGGGAGGGTTCTACCCGGGTGATTTTGCCCCGGTAGATGTTGGCTTTCTTCTGTTCGCGTGCGCCGGACTCGATATCCAGATCGTAAAGGCGCTGTCCGTCTACCAGGGCGACCCGCAGCTCTTCGGGCTGGGTCGCATTAATAAGCATCCGTTTCATGTGGTCTCACGTAGCATGTCGTGCCGTCAAACGAGGAGTCGTCGACGAACCGCTGTGTGCTGCGTGCTTGTGCTCGGCGCATGGCTATGCTGACGCATCAAGCCGGGAAGGCATCGTAGCCGACCCGGCCAAATAGGGCGTTGAGTACGTGGCGGAGGCAGAACGTGTTTCGGTGGCTGTCACGTCCATCCGGCTCTGCTGACACCGCCTACACCTGGCATTCATCGATTCGTCAACGCCGGCTGTCGGCACAGCGTTGATCTTTGCGCCCCGGCATGACAGCGCCTTGTGACGAATAAGGTAACTGCCTGGCAGGGGCGTAACGTTTTATTGCCAGTCGTGGCTGGCGATATTCTTTTCGCTCTGCCGCGGTCAAGCGACAGAGTTGCTGCATTTCATTACGTAGGAAGCAGGCAATGCGTACACTGCCGAAGGCTTCGTTGCTCTGACCTGCATGTTGGTCGGGCAGGTGCCTAGGCTGACGTGACGGACAATTCGCTAGACGACAATTTGCCATGCAAGGCGGCTTATTGCGTTTCAGATCAGCAAGTCACGTTGGCCGATGAGCGTCTTGGAATATAACAGTAAAGAGAAGCGCCAGCAATTGACGCAATGGGGTAAGGTCTACGCTAGAATGCCGCTTTTCAATCAAGGTCACTGGCCATCATGTGGCGTGGATGACACTAGGAGTGCACGGTAATGTCCGAAGGGCGTGAAGTACAGTGGGTGGAAATCGCCCCGGAGCAGGCGGGTCAACGAATCGACAATTTTCTCATGACTCGATTGAAGGGCGCTCCACGGGCGCTGATCTACCGTATCGTGCGCAAGGGTGAAGTTCGAGTGAACAAGAAACGCGTGAAAGTGGACTATCGCCTGCAGGGGGGAGACCTCGTTCGCGTGCCGCCGTTGCGCCTGGCGCCCAAGGAGGCGGTCAAGGAGGTCAGCGATAACCTGCGCGACGTGTTGGTGGGTAGTGTCATCATGGAAGGGCCGGACTGGATGGTGTTGAACAAGCCTTCTGGCTTGGCGGTGCATGGTGGGAGTGGCGTCAAGATCGGTCTGATCGAGGCATTGCGTCAGGTGCGTGACGACTTGAGCTTTCTCGAGCTGGTCCATCGTCTGGATCGTGACACCTCTGGATGCCTGCTGTTGGCCAAGTCGCGTGAGGCGCTGGTGACCCTCAACGAGGCGCTCAAGAAACACGGTATGGACAAGCGCTACCTGGCGTTGGTGGCAGGGCGCTGGCCTGCCAGAAAGACCTATGAAAGTGCTCGGCTGGACCGTTTCGATGCTGGAAATGGCGAGCGCCGTGTACGGGTGGATCCCAACGGCAAGGTGTCGCGTACTCACTTTTCCGTTGTGGAAACCTTCGAGAAAGTGACGCTCATCGAGGCCGAGCCGGTGACTGGGCGTACCCATCAGATTCGTGTACACGCTGCTCACGCGGGGCACGCTTTGCTGGGCGATGACAAATACGCGACGCGTGAAAGCGAGCTACTCTCCAGGCAGCTGGGTTTGGGGCGCTTGTTCCTGCATGCGCGCTCATTGACCTTTCCCGAGCCTGGTAACGGTCGTCCGGTGACGGTCAAGGCGCCGCTGCCTGAAGCGCTGGAAGAGACGCTGGCGCGTGCGCGTCAGCCGAGCAAGTAGGGGGAGCCAGATGCGTTACGAACTGATCATCTTCGACTGGGATGGGACGCTGATGAATTCGGTGCCCAAGATCGTGTCGTGCATGCATGCCGCTGCGGCGGATGTACGCTGGCCGCCCCTGGAAGACAGCGCCATCGAAAACATCATTGGTCTTGGCCTGCCTGAAGCCATTGCAACGCTGTGTCCAGGCATCTCTCCGGAGCAGGCAGAGCGCTTGCGCCAGCGCTACTCGCATCACTTTGTGAGTGGCGACACGACGCCCATGCCTTTTTTCAACGGTGTCGAGGAGCAGTTGGCCAAGCTGCGCCAGCGTCCCCGGCAGCGGCTGGCCGTGGCCACGGGCAAGAGTCGTCGCGGCCTGGATCGTGTCTTTCGAGAAACCGATAGCGGCCAGTGGTTCGATGCCAGTCGTACCGCAGACGAAACCCGCTCCAAACCCCATCCGCAGATGCTGCTGGAGCTGCTCGCCGAGCTGAATACGCCGGTAGAGCGTGCGGTGATGGTGGGTGATACCGAATACGACCTGGAGATGGCACGTGCCATCGGCATGGATCGTGTCGGTGTGACCTATGGGGTGCACTCTGCCGAGCGGCTGGCGGCGTGCCAGCCTGTGTGGATGGCGGATGACATTCCCGCGCTGTTCGAATGGTTGCATGGCTGACGCTGGGTGACAAAGGGGCTGAGTTCTGCATGGCTACTCTGTATAGCCACTTGTGCATGGCCACTTTCAAGCTTGGGTCAGGAAGACAGACAGTATGAGAGACGTCGTATGAGGGGTGTCGATATGAGGGAGATAGCATGAGCGACGACCAGTCACGCGATAGAGAGCGAAGCGCTCCCTCCCACGAAGCGTCGTCGGGAAGCGCGAAGGATCCATGGACACAGGGCCCGCAAGTCGCTGCGACCGAATCGAAAGCATCGGCCGCAGGTGAGCCGAGCGACGATGCCGAAACGCTGCGCGAACGTCAGCGTCTGGCCCAGCTGGAAATGATGGACCGCTGGATTGGTGGCGTCTTGACCGAGCAGCGCCGGGCGCGGCGGTGGAAGCTGTTTTTCCGTTTCGTCGTATTGACGCTGGTGCTGGTGTCGATCACCACGACGCTTTACCGCGTGTTCGTCGCAGAGCCGGCCTCAAGCGTGCCGGAGCAGCAGCATCTGGCGTTGGTCGAGGTGCAGGGCGTCATTGCCAGTGATGCGCCCGCCAATGCCGAACGCATCATTCGCGGCTTGAATCGTGCCTGGGAGAGCGAGAGCGCGGCGGCAGTCGTGCTGCATATCGACAGCCCCGGCGGGAGCCCGGTGCAATCCCAGCGCATCCATGCGGAAATCATGCGGCTGCGTGACCTGGGAGACAAACCCATCCTGGCGGTCATCGAAGACGTGGGGGCCAGCGGTGCCTACTATATCGCGTCGGCGGCGGATGAGATCATTGCCTCTCCCGCCAGCCTGGTGGGTTCCATAGGCGTCATCTACGCAGGCTTTGGTTTCCAGGAGGCGATCGATCGGCTGGGCGTGGAGCGGCGTGTCATGACCGCTGGGGAGAACAAGGCGTTTCTTGATCCGTTCCAGCCGCTCGATGAGGAGGTGGTTCAGTTCTGGCAAACGGTGCTGGCGCAGACCCATGAGCAGTTCATTGCAGACGTCCGGGCCGGGAGAGGCGAGCGATTGAGTGGCGATCCTGAGATTTTTTCCGGGCTGGTATGGAGCGGCGAGCAGGCGCTGGCGCTGGGGCTGGTGGATGAGCTGGCCAGTCTCGAGCAAGTGGCGCGAGCGCGTATCGGAGAAGCCGAGTGGGAGAATTACACGCCTCGGCTGGACCCCTTCGAGCGCCTGACGCGTCGTTTTACCCAGGCGGCAGCGGAAGTGCTGGGGGTGGAAAGCGCCCGCTCGCCGCTGCGCTTCCAGGCCCCCTAGTGGTAAGCCTCCAGATCGTGACTATGCTGCACCGAGCGGGTCCAGGCCTGCCTGGCGCAGCATGTCGCAAAGAGCGATCAACGGCAGGCCGATGAGCGTATTGGGGTCGCGCCCTTCCAGGCGCTCGAACAGCGTGATGCCGAGTCCTTCCATGCGAAAGCTGCCCGCACTGTCCAGCGGTTGCTCCAGGGCCACATAGCGTTCGATTTCGGCATCGCGCAGGTGGCGAAACACGACATCGAACGTCTCTATATGCACCAGGTGGCGCTGCTGGCGGGTATCCAGTAGTGCCAGGCCTGTCAGGAAGCTGACGCGCTGGCCTGAGAAGCGTTTTAGGTTGGCGCAGGCGCGCTCGGCGGTATGAGGCTTGCCCAGTACGTCGCCTTCGAACAGCGCAATTTGATCCGACCCGATGATGCAGTGTGCCGGAAACGATTCGGCGACGGCGTGTGCCTTGCTCAGCGATAGTCGATGCACCAGGGCTTCTGGTGTTTCATGGGGCAGCGGTGTCTCATCGATATCCGGCGATTGGCACTGATAGGGGAGCTGTAATCGGTCGAGCAGGGCTTGTCGCGAGCGTGAGCTGGAGGCCAGTACCAGCGTGGCATTGGGGGCGAGGGGCACGATACTCTCCTGTGAAGGGCAAGATTTGGGCGATCGAAAAGAAAAAACGCATCGCCGACAGTGTAGCGAAAAGCCCTGGCGCATGCCTGCAGAGGCTGTCTGCGAACAGAAACTGTCAAGAATTATGCCGCTGGCTTTGACACCGGCGGGGCGAGTGCCTATCATTGCGCGCCTATGTTGACCTCACAACTCCCCAGCCGGGTTGAGCCTTATAAGCTTGCAGCCCGCCGCGAACGACTCGAAGGCCTGGTAGCGTTGAACAAGCTGCCTCGTCTGGCTGAAGAAGCCGGTGACCAAACGGGTGACTGCCACGTCACTCTTGAGTTTGGTGTCGATGCCCAAGGTCGTCGCGAAATTCGTGGTTCCCTGAAAGCGACCTTGGCGCTGCCTTGTCGTCGTTGTCTGGTGCCGCTGAGCCAAGACGTGTCGAGTGAATTCCTTCTGGGAATGATTTCAGACGAAGCGTTGGCTGCCGAGCTGCCTGCCAGTCATGAGCCTGTGCTGGTGGAAAACGAACAGCTGGACTTGCTGACGGTAATCGAGGATGAGTTGATCCTCAGCTTGCCGCAGGTGGTCTATCACGATGAGACCGAATGCCATGTCTCGGCGGAGCAGCTGGTCAGCAAGACCGAAGGCGCAGCGGACGAGTCCGCTCCTGCCAAAAACCCTTTCGCGGTGCTCAATGCTTTGAAAAGCAGTGGCGCTTTGAAAGGCAAAAAGTAAGCATCACTTACCCTACATACCTTGGAGTAAACACCCATGGCAGTTCAACAGAACCGTAAAACTCGTTCCAAGCGCGGTATGCGTCGTAGCCACGATGCGCTGAGCGCCCCGACCCTGTCTCAGGACAAGGAAACCGGCACGACTCACCTGCGTCACCACGTTTCTCCGGACGGTTTCTACCGTGGTCGCAAGGTGGTTGAGGTTTAAGCCTCACTCGACCTTTCGCGCGGCCAGTCAGCGTGAGTGCAGTGCGCCTGGCGATTGATGTCATGGGGGGTGACCAAGGCCCCCGTGCCATTGTCGAAGGCTCTGCGAGGGCAGTGGTGGAAAATCCTGTTCTCGAACTTGCTCTGTTTGGCCCGCATCAGCGCATTGTCGCTGAGCTTTCGCGCTTGCCGCAGCCCTTGGCTGCGGCAGTGTCACGTTTGGCGGTCATCGACGCGCCTGATAGCGTGGCGCCCGACGCTACCGCCGCCTGGGCGTTGCGCCGCGGCCAGCACACCAGCATGGCCTCCATGCTGCGCCATGTGTCGGCTGGGCACGCCGTTGCGGGGGTCAGCGCAGGCAATACCGGAGCGCTGGTGGCGCTTGCAAGGCGTGAGCTGGGCATGCTGGCGGGGTTTTCCAGGCCAGCGATCAGCACCGCCATTCCTGCACGATCAGGGGGGCGTTGCTATCTGCTTGATCTGGGTGCCAATGTCGATTCCCCCGCAGAACGGTTGGTAGATTTTGCCGTCATGGGGGCGGCCATGGCGCAATGCATGGACGGTATCGAACGTCCGCGCGTGGCGCTATTGAACGTTGGCTCGGAAGCCACCAAGGGCAGTGCCACGGTGCGCGAGGCAGATGCCTTGATTCGTCGTCATGCAGACCCTGGTTTCGACTATTGTGGCTATGCTGAGGGGAGTGATGTCTTTCAGGGTCAGCTGGACGTGGTCGTGTGTGATGGCTTTGTCGGCAATGTGATGCTCAAGGCAAGTGAAGGTTTGACTCGTATGCTGGTCGAGCGTGTTCAGATGGCGTTTGAATCGCGCCTCACTGGGCGGCTGGCAAGTCTACTGGCCAAGCCTGTACTCAAGCGCCTCAAGCAAGAGCTGGATCCGGTGCGCTATAACGGAGCCAGCCTGCTTGGGTTGAAGCATATCGTGGTGAAAAGTCATGGCGGAGCCCAGGCAGACGGCTTTTATTATGCCATTTTGCGGGCACTGCATGAGGTGGAGCAGGCCCTGCCTGCCCAATTGGCAAAGCGTTTTTGCTGATGCCGCCGTGAGTGTATGACAATAAACGATATACGACTTTGCGGGTTATTGGAGGCAGCAGGAGATGCCGACACCCGTTGTCAAACGGGGACAATAGCTACGCCTATCGCTCAATTGAGCAAATGCCTACAAGAGCAAAGGTGAACGACATGTCTCAACCCCTTGCCCTCATTTTTCCCGGGCAGGGCTCTCAGCAGCTTGGAATGCTGCGAGAGCTGGCCGAGCGCTACAGCGTAGTGGGAACGACCTTTGAGGAAGCGTCAGATGCGTTGGGCTACGATTTGTGGAAAGTAGTCCAGGAAGGACCTGAAGATGCATTGAACGCGACCGCGTGCACCCAGCCGGCGCTGCTGACCTCCAGCGTGGCCATCTGGCGTGTATGGCAGGAGTTGGAAGGACCGCGCCCCAACATGATGGCTGGCCACAGCCTGGGCGAGTACAGTGCCATGGTGTGTGCCGGTGTCATGGGGTTTGCCGAGGGTGTGCAGCTGGTACGCCTGCGCGGTGAAGCCATGCAGCAGGCGGTGCCCGCTGGTCAGGGGGGGATGGCGGCCATCCTCGGGCTGAATGATCAGGCGGTAGAAGACGCCTGTGCGCAAGCAGCCCAGGGCGACGTGGTCGCTGCGGTCAACTACAATTCGCCTGGCCAGGTGGTCATCGCGGGCAGCAAGGCAGCCGTAGAGCGTGCTATCGTTGCCTGCCAGGAGGCGGGTGCCAAGCGTGCTCTGTCCCTGCCGGTCTCTGTGCCTTCGCACTGTGCGCTGATGAAGCCTGCGGCCGAGCAGTTGGCCGAGGCCATGCAGAAGATTGAACTGCGTGCACCGCGCTATACGGTGGTTCAGAATGTAGATGCCCAGGCGCATGCCGATATCGATACGCTGCGCACGCGGCTGATCGAACAGCTTTATCAGCCGGTGCGCTGGTCTGCCTGCGTCGAAGCGATGACCGAGCAAGGGGCGAGCGTGTTTATCGAGTGTGGTCCTGGTAAGGTGCTGACCGGCTTGAACAAGCGGATCGTGCGCAGTGCCAAGGGGTTGGCGGTCAATGACCCGGATAGCCTGGATGCCGCGCTGGAGTTGGCTCGCGAAGCGTTGGCAGATGGTGCGTGACCAGCGGTTGTTTTCTGCTACCTTTGCTAGTTTGGTGAAAGGATAAACGTAATGACGCAAGAAAAACGAGTGGCGCTGGTCACTGGCGCCAGCCGAGGTATCGGGCGAGCCATTGCTCACGAGCTGGGTCGCCAAGGGCGCATCGTGGTGGGAACCGCCACCAGTGAGTCGGGTGCCGAGAAAATCGATGCCGATCTCAAAGCCAATGGTATCGAAGGCGCTGGCCTGTGTCTGAACGTGACCGATCAGTCCAGCATCGATGAGGTGTTGAAGAGCATTACCGAGCGTTTCGGTGCGCCGACCATTCTGGTCAACAATGCCGGTATCACTCGTGATAACCTGCTCATGCGCATGAAGGAAGAGGAGTGGGATTCCGTCATGGATACCAACCTCAAGTCGGTCTATCGTGTCAGCAAGGCTTGTTTGCGCGGCATGACCAAGGCACGCTTTGGTCGTATCGTGTCGATCAGCTCGGTGGTGGCGACCATGGGCAACCTGGGGCAAGCCAACTACGCGGCTGCCAAGGCGGGCATGGAAGGGTTCAGTCGTGCACTGGCCCGTGAAGTTGCCTCGCGTGCGATCACGGTCAATGCCGTGGCACCGGGTTTCATCGCGACCGACATGACCGAAGCGCTGCCGGAGGCGCAGCACGAGATGCTGCTCAAGCAGATTCCGCTCGCTCGCCTGGGTGGGCCGGAAGAGATCGCCGCCGCAGTAGGGTTCTTGACCAGTGATGCTGCAGGTTACATCACGGGTGAAACCCTGCATGTCAACGGCGGTATGAATATGCGTTGATGGCCTTGAGACTGGCGGTTGCGTCAGCTTGAGGGCGTCTATAAACTACCCCGCAGCTTTTGGCTTGCGGTTTCCAAATAGCTGGTTATCTATAACGGCTAATGTGAACGACTGGAGTACGTTGATGAGTACTATTGAAGAGCGCGTTAAAAAAGTTGTGGCAGAGCGCCTGAACGTAAAAGAAGAAGATATCCAGAATAGCTCTTCTTTCACAGAAGACCTGGGTGCTGACTCTCTGGACACCGTTGAACTGGTGATGGCGTTGGAAGAGGAATTCGACACCGAAATTCCTGACGAAGAAGCCGAGAAGATCACCACGGTTCAGGAAGCCATCGACTACGTGAACGCCCACCAGTAAGGGCTCGGTCGACGCTGTGAACCAGGGTGGCAAGCTGTCCACCCATGTTAAAAAAGCCGTCCTGATATGGGGCGGCTTTTTTGCTTTGCGGTCACAATGAATATAACGTGCAATCTCCGTTATACTAGTCACCAATTTTGTGCTGCAAGATGACCCGGACGGGTCGTGTCACCAAGGATGCCTGGAGGAAAGCTGATGGCGCGAAGAAGGGTAGTGGTAACTGGGTTAGGCCTGGTGACCCCAGTGGGCAACAACGTGGCTGAATCGTGGGCGAATATCGTCGCCGGTAAAAGTGGAATCGCAGCCATTGAGCATTTCGATACCAGCGGTTTCAACACGCGGTTTGGCGGTTCGGTCAAGGACTTCGATATCAGTCCTTATCTGAATCCGAAAGATGCCCGCAAGATGGATCTATTCATTCAGTACGGCATGGCAGCCGGAGCCCAGGCCATTAAGGATTCTGGCATCGAGTGCACCGAAGAGAATGCCGAGCGGATTGGTGTGGCGGTGGGTTCGGGCATTGGCGGCCTGCCGATGATCGAGCAGAACCACAGTGCGCTGCTCAAGGGGGGCGCTCGTCGCGTGTCGCCGTTCTTCGTTCCGGGATCCATCATCAACATGATTTCCGGCAACATGGCCATTCAGCATGGCTTCAAGGGCCCCAATATCGCGATTACCACGGCCTGTACGTCGGGTACTCACAATATCGGCTACAGTGCGCGTACCATCGCCTATGGCGATGCCGACGTGATGGTGTGTGGTGGCGCGGAAATGGCCACCACGCCTTTGGGCCTGGGGGGCTTTTCGGCGGCGCGTGCCCTGTCCACTCGTAATGACGACCCGCAAGCGGCCAGCCGCCCCTGGGATCGGGATCGGGACGGTTTCGTGCTGTCCGATGGGGCAGGCATTCTGGTGCTGGAAGAGTATGAGCACGCCAAGGCACGCGGGGCGCATATCTATGCGGAGCTGGCGGGCTTTGGCATGAGTGATGATGCTTATCATATGACTGCCCCGCCGGAAGATGGCCGAGGCGCTGCGCTTTCCATGAGCAACGCCATCAAGGACGCAGGTATCGACCCCTCCGACGTGGATTATATCAATGCCCATGGTACCTCGACGGCCGCAGGCGATCTGGCCGAAAGTCGTGCCGTCGAGAAGGTGCTGGGGAGCGCTGCTCAAGACGTGGCGGTCAGTTCGACCAAGTCCATGATTGGCCACCTGCTGGGCGCGGCCGGTGCGGTCGAGGCGGTGTTCAGTATCCTGGCAATTCGTGACCAGGTGGCACCGCCCACCATCAACCTGGATAACCCCCAGGAGGGCTGTCGCCTCGACTACGTGCCCCACACTGCCCGCGACATGCGCATCGATATCACGCTCTCCAACTCCTTCGGGTTTGGTGGCACCAACGGTTCGCTGCTGTTCAAGCGGGTATAGCGCGTCATGACCATGCCTTGTGTGCCGTTCGATGACCGAGGGCTGGCGTATGGGGATGGCCTGTTCGAAACGGTGCTGCTTCGTGAAGGGCAGCCCGTGCTGTGGTCATACCATCAGGCAAGATTGGCCTCGGGGTGCCAGCGGCTTGGTATCCCGATGCCTGCTGATTCAGCACTTGCCGATACGTGGAAAACCCCAGCAGAGGCACCTCTGGAGGTGCTCAAGGTCATCGTGACCCGGGGCAGCGGGGGGCGTGGTTACGCGCTCCCCGATCCAGTAGCGCCAAGGCTGCTGAGTCGTAGAACGCCCTTCGCTGCCAGCCCCGAGCGCTGGCAGCAGGGGGTGCGCGTGCGCTTATGCCAACTGCGGCTGGGTCACCAGCCGCAGTTGGCGGGCATCAAGCACTTGAACCGCCTCGAAAACGTGCTTGCCCGCCGAGAATGGCGGGCAAGTGCCATTGCTGAAGGGCTGCTGCTCGATCACAGCGATAACGTCATCGAAGCGACCAGCATGAACCTGTTCTGGCAATCGGGTCAGGCGTTGTTCACGCCCTTCGTCGATGGCTGCGGCGTCGCAGGAACGCTGCGGGCTGCGCTGCTGGAGCTGGGGCATGTCAGGGAGAGCAAGCTGCCTGTGAGCGTGCTCTCCAGCGTCGAGCGCCTTTGGGTGGGCAACTCTGTGCAAGGCGTGTGGCCCGTGCATCGGTTGGATGACCCGCAGGGCAGCATCTTGCGTACCTGGCCGGAGGTGCAAGGCCCCGACCCGTTACAGCGGGTGGCCCATCCGCTATTGGGCTATCCAGCCTGAATAGCCAACAACGACTTTGAAATCACTGAGGTGACATCGTGAAACGGTTTCTTATCGCCGTGGGGCTGATCATTGCGCTAGGCGTTGCCGCAGTGGCCGGTGGCTACGCCTATTGGCAGCATCGTCTGGCGGCGCCTATTGCGCTGGATGAGCCAGCGCTTTACCAGGTGCCTGCCGGTGCAGGCTTCAATCAGGTGCTTCGTCAGTTGGAAGCGGAAGGCATTATCCAGGCGCGCTGGCCCTTCCAACTGCTGGCGCGGCTGGAGCCCGAGCAAGTGCCGCGTCTGCGGGTAGGTGAATATCAGCTGGTGCCGGGCATGAGCGGTATGGAGTTGGTGGCACTGCTGGGCAGCAACAACGTGGTGACGTACCCGTTGACCATCCCGGAGGGGTGGACCTTCCGCCAGATGCGCGCTTTGCTGGACAGTGCCCCGAAGCTGGAAAATCGCACCGCCGAGATGAGCGATGACGAGGTCATGGCCTTATTGGGGCGTGAAGGCACGTTTCCTGAGGGTTGGTTCTTTCCGGATACCTACCGCTACCACCTGGGCATGAGCGATGTGGATATTCTGCGCCAGTCGCTGAGCCGCATGGAGCGAATCCTGGAAGAGGTCTGGGAGCAGCGTGATGACGACCTGACCATCGATACCCCCTACGAGGCGTTGATCATGGCGTCGTTGATCGAACGCGAAACCGGTGCGCCGGAAGAGCGTCGTGAAATCGCCGGGGTGTTCAAGCGTCGTATGGAGCAGGGCATGCGGCTGCAGACCGACCCGACCATCATCTATGGCATGGGCGAGCGTTATCAGGGGCGCATTACTCGCGCCGACATCCGCGAGGCAACCCCCTACAATACTTACGTGATCGATGGCCTTCCGCCCACGCCCATCGCCATGCCGGGGCGCGCCTCGCTGGAGGCGGCGGTGAATCCGTTGCCGGGTGAAACGCTCTACTTCGTTTCCCGTGGCGATGGTACGCACCACTTTTCGCGCACCCTGCGCGAGCACAACAATGCGGTGAATCGCTATATTCGCAACCGCTGACACACAGATCATGGCGAGCATTATCATGGCGTATCTATTCCGTAAGGGGCAGCAATGAGCAAGCGTGGTCGCTTCATCACCCTGGAGGGTGGTGAGGGCGTCGGAAAATCTACCAACGTGGCGTTCGTGGAGGCCTGGCTGAAAGAGCAGGGGCTCGACGTAGTGCGAACCCGTGAGCCCGGTGGCACGCCGCGTGCCGAAGCCATTCGCGAGCTGCTGCTGGATCCTGCACCTCAGGAGCCGCTGAGCGTGGACGCTGAGCTACTGCTGGTCTTCGCGGCCCGAGCACAGCATCTGGCCGAAAAAATCGTGCCGGCTCTGGAGCGCGGGGCCTGGGTGGTCTGTGACCGCTTCACCGATGCCACCTTTGCGTATCAGGGTGGCGGGCGTGGCATCGATCCGGCGCGCATTGCTCAGTTGGAGTGCTTCGTTCAGCAAGGGCTTTCTCCGGATTTGACGCTGCTGCTGGACATGCCCGTCGAGGCTGCCCGACAACGCCTGGAAGGGCGGTTGCGTGATCTCAACACCCAGCGCGACCGTTTCGAGCAGGAGCATGCCGCGTTTTTCAGCGCCGTGCGTGAGGCTTACCTGGCGCGGGCCCAGGCGGCACCGCAGCGCTTTGCCGTGGTCGATGCGGCACAGCCTCTCGAAGGCGTGCAGGCGGCCATTGCGCGCGCACTGGAAGCACGGATGGCGCAATGGTCGTGAATGATGTCTTGCCGTGGCACCAGGCGACGTGGCGGCAGCTGGTGCGCCTGTCCGACAGCGGTCGCATGCCCCATGCGCTGCTGCTCAGCGGCGCCCATGGGGTGGGCAAGCAGCAGCTTGCCGAAGCGCTGATCGCACGCACGCTGTGCGCGCAGCCCGGTGACCAGGCGTGTGGTCATTGCCATGCCTGCCATATGCTGGCGTCAGGCTATCACCCCGACCTGCTGAGGGTGTCGCCGGAGGAGGGCAAGCGTCAAATTCGCATAGACCCCATTCGCGAGGTCAACCGTTTCGTGTCACAAACGGCGCAGCAGGGCGGCTACCGAGTCATCGTCGTGTCACCGGCGGAGGCCATGAACATCGCGGCGGCCAATGCGCTGCTCAAGAGCCTCGAGGAGCCAGGTGAAAAGACGCTGTTCATTCTGCTCTCCGATGTACCCTCTCGCACGCTGCCCACCATCCGTTCGCGCTGCCAGCAGTGGGCGCTACCCAGCGTGGCATTCGACGAGTGCCGTGGCTGGCTGACCCAGCAGTTGGGCGGTGACGAGGCACACTTCTGGTGGCAAGTTTCAGGCGGACTGCCCTTGCTGGCGGTGGAGCTGGCGGCGCCGGAGGAGCGGGCGCTACGCCATCAGATTCATGACTGCTTCGAGCAGCTGGTCAGGGGTGCCGAACCGGTGGCGGAGGCGGCGAGGTTGGATCGTCAGGCGATCGATTCGATCTTGTGGTACGGTATCGCCTGGCTTGAAGACTTGATCCGGCTGGGGCTGTCGGGCGAGCAAAGCGCGTTGCACAATCCCGATCTTGCGCCATTGTATCGACAAGCCGTCAAGAATGGCCGGGTTCAGGACTGGTTTCGACTGCTCGATTACGCCCGCGAGCAACGTCGGCTACTGGCCGTGGGAGCCAACCCCAATCCGCAACTGGTGCTGGAGGCCTGGCTGGTACGTTGGTCGGCCCTGCTGCGCTCATGACAACGTGTTTCTGACGAGGTGGTGATGGCTGCTCAAAAAGCGCTCTCCTTGACCATACCGGATGTGCCTACGCTGCTCGCTGCCTATATGCCTTTTCTGGATCGCGGCGGGATCTTTGTCCCCACGTCTTCGCTCTATCGTCTCGGGCAGCCGGTGGTATTGCTGTTGACGCTGCCGGGAGAGACCGAACGCCTTTCTGTCAGCGGTCAGGTCATCTGGATTTCGCCCGAAGGTGTCAGCGGTCGGCGGATGCCGGGCATCGGGGTGCACTTCAGCCAACAGGATTATCCCGTTCGCGACCGGATCGAGACTTTGCTGGCCGGTCAGTTGGACAAGGCGCCGCCTTCGTTCACGTTGTAACATCGTCGTCACGCCACTCATCCCCTGCGAGATTTTCATGTTCGTTGATTCACACTGTCATCTGGACCGCCTATCCGAGCTTACTCACGGCGGCGACGTTGCTGCCACGCTGGCAGCTGCGCGTGCTGCTCACGTGCATCAGTTTCTGGCCATCTCGACCTCGCTGGAAGAGTTGCCTGGTCTGGCCGCCATCGCCAGAGAACATGAGGACGTGGTGATATCGGCAGGGCTGCATCCGCTGCACCAGGCTCCGGTAGAGCCCAGCGTGGAGCAGATCGTGGAGGCCGCCCAGCAGTACGACGTGGTGGCCATCGGGGAAACCGGGCTGGATTACCACTATCAGGAGAGCGTGCCTCAGGCCGTTCAGCATGAACGCTTCAAGCGTCACCTGATGGCCGCTGCCGAGCTGGAGCTGCCGGTCATCGTGCATACGCGAGAGGCCAAGGAGGACACCTTGGCCTTGCTGCGTGAATATGCCGATCCTCACGTCGGTGGGGTACTGCACTGCTTCACCGAAGATCTGGACATGGCTCGAGAGGCGGTCCGGCTCGGCTTTTACATTTCGCTGTCGGGAATCATAACGTTTCGTAATGCCGCGCCATTGCGAGAGTTGGCTCGACAACTGCCCCTCGACAGGCTGCTGATTGAAACCGATAGTCCCTATCTGGCCCCCGTGCCTCATCGCGGTAAGCCCAATGAGCCTGCCTGGGTCGTCGAAGTCGCCGAGTGCATTGCTCAGCAGCGCGGTATCACCACCGACGAGGTCGCCATGCAGACCACCGCCAATTTCTACCATCTGTTTCGTGGTGCCGTTCCCGATGCACCGCCTCATGTCAAAGAAGCGCTGGCCCAGTCGGGTCTGTTGGTATAGCGCTCGGCGCAGTTCAGGAGAAGGGCGATGACGCTGGATCGGCTACTGCAGCAACGGGGTGACGCGGCAGATATTCCCCCGCTGGATACCTGGCACCCTGCGTTGTCTGGCGACATGGATATCGTGATTCATCCAGACGGCACCTGGCAGCACGAGGGGCAGCCGTTTGCGCGTCCGGCGGTGGCGAAGCTGCTGGCAAGCCTGCTACGCCTGGACGATGAGGGATACTGCCTGGTGACACCTGCAGAGCGCTGGCGCGTTCAAGTAGTGGATCGTCCGCTGCTGATCGTGGAAGCGGATTTCTACGATGATGCCTGGTGGTTCAAGACTCAGTTCGACGATGTGGTGCGGCTGGACCACCAGCACCCGCTGACGCTGACCGCCACCCCCGACGGAGAGCTGGCCCCCGAGTGTGCGGTGCGCTTTGGCCTGGCCGCGCGCCTGCATCGCAACGTGTTCTATCGGCTGGTCGAGCAGGCCCAGATACACGAGCTGGCCGGTGGCCGCAGCGAATGCCGCCTCTACAGTGCGGGTGAATGGCATCGGTTGGGCATTTGGGATAACGGCGTGGCGGGTGAGGTATCGTGAAACTGACCGCCGAACAGCAGGCCGTCGTTCGTCATGGTGCCGGGCATGCGCGGGTGGCGGCGGTAGCAGGAGCCGGTAAGACGACCACCATGGCCGCACGCGTGCTGCACCTGTTGGCGCAGGGAGTCTCCCCACGTCGGATGCTGGTGCTGATGTTCAACCGCTCGGCCAAGGATGATTTTCAACGCCGCCTTGCCAAAATGGCACCGCAGGGGCAAGCCCTGCCGGATGTGCGTACCTTCCATTCGCTCGGGCATCGGCTCACGCAAAGTTTGTGTCGTTGGGGGGCGCTGGCGCCGCGGCGGCTGCTCTCTGCCGAGTGGCAGATGGAGCGTCTGCTGCGCCAGGCAAGCCTCAATGTGCTGGACGATGCCGAGCAACACGATGCCGCCCTGGAAGGGGACCGCCTGGAAGCGCTGGCCCATTTTTGTGCTCTGGTCAAAGCAGAAATGTTGCCTGCTGCCACGCTGTATGAGCAACTGAGCTACGAGCCTGACACCGATTACTTTCCGGCGGCCTTCGGCGAGGCCGAGCGCCTGCTGGAAGCCGAAGGCGTCATGACTTACGCGGACTTGCTCTACCGCCCGCTGCAAGCGCTGGAGGCCGAACCTGTTTTGCGTCAGCGGGTCGAAGGGTTCCTCGACCACGTCATCGTAGATGAATACCAGGATATCAATACCGTTCAGCAGCGGCTTCTGGCCGTGCTGGCAGGCCCTGATGCCAGCGTCATGGCAGTGGGAGATGCCAATCAGTGCATCTATGAATGGCGGGGTGCCAGGCCGGACACCATGCTGGAAAACTTTACCGCCACGTTCGGCACCGCCACGGATTATCCGCTCTCCACGACCTTTCGCCATGGGCACGCGCTGGCGCTGACGGCCAACCACGCCATCATGGCGAACCAGCGCCGCCCCGACCAGCTATGCTTGGCGGCTGCCCAGAATCCGAAGACTCAGGTCCGCGTGGGGCTGGGCAGCCGCCTGTTGCTGGATGCCCTGATGGACTGGCAGGCCCAGGGGCGGGCATTGAGTGATGCCAGCCTGCTGGTGCGCAGCTGGGCGCTTTCGGTGCCTTTTCAGCTGGCGCTGCTTCAGGCCGGGGTGCCTTTTCGGCTGCTGCGTGAGGATCGCTTCGTGTTTCGCCTGCCGCTGGTACAGGCACTGGCAGGCTATTTGAAGCTGTCGCGGCGGGCCGAACTGCTGCACGATCCCGAGCATCTGCTGCTGTTGCTGTCCCAGCCCACGCCCTTCGTGGCCCGTGAGCGCCTGCAGCGCCTGGCGTCTCAGCTGGCGGCCACCCAGCGCTGGCCAGAGCGAGATGATGCCGTGCTGTCAACGCTCAAACCCTTGCAGCGGCGTACGCTGAAAAAACGCTGGGAACTGCTGTGCGAGCTGCCGCGTTTGGCTGGCTGGCCGCCAGCTCGGCTGCTGCATCACGTAGTGGATACCATCGATGCCGAGAAAACCCTCAAGCGCGCGGCTGCTCGGCGCGATAAAGGCGAGGAAGACGTGCGTCTGCTGGACGTGTTGATCGAACAGGCGGAGAGCGTCCAGGATCCTGATGCCTTCATCGAGCTGCTGGAGCGCCCAGTAGAAAATCAGGCCCAGGGCGTGTTGATTACCACGGTGCATGGTGCCAAAGGTCTGGAGTGGCCGCTGGTGGCAGTGGCCGGCGTCAATGAAGAGGACTTTCCCCACTACAGCCGTGACAACCCGCTCAGCGATGATCGTCTGGAAGAGGAGCGGCGACTGTTTTACGTGGCCATCACCCGCGCCAAAGAGCAGCTATTGGTGCTGCACGACGGTGGCGCTCATCGCCCCAGCCGGTTCATTGGTGAAAGCGCCTGGCAGGATGCCGTGCGTATTGCTGAATGCCTGCATGATGAGGGCGGTAGCGCCGAGCCGCTGGAGGTATCGTCACCTAGCCTGGTGAGACGCTACCTCGACCGGTTGGGGCGCAGTGATATCGTTCTGGCCGCCGCGCAGCTCAAGGAAGCGCCTGCGGACTATCAAGTGACCATGTCGTTCTACCCGGGCCAGCGTCTGCGACATGCCGTATTTGGGGAAGGGGAGGTGGCGGCCGTGGAGGGCAACCCGTCGGACCCCGTCATCGACGTGAGATTCGTGCAAGCGGGGCGTCGACGGCTGATCGCACGGCGTGCGCCCATCGAAGTCGTGGAACCTGCTGGCAGCGCCATTGGCTGACGCTCTTGAGTGCCTGCCGACCTTGTCAATAGTCCACCTTTAACTGTATACGACGCAAGGTCTCCATCCGGTGTTTGACTTACCCTGATACTGCCGATTAAATGCTTTGAAGTTAACTATTTACCTTGCGGGTAATCGGCATGCCAAGGCATTTCGTCAGGTCGTTCGCCATCTTCCTCGTGATATACAGCAGCACTACGACGGCTGACGGCTCGCTACCCAGCGCCACCTTGAACGGCTTTGGCACTCTTGGAGTAGTGCATGCCGATATCTCCAATGCCGATTTTGTTGCTGACCCACTCGCTTCTTCGGGGGCAGGTTTCAGTGGACACTGGAGTGCCGAAGTCGATAGTCGCCTTGGCCTGCAGGCAATGGTGTCGGCGACGTCAACGCTTTCCGCCACCGTACAGGTGGTCAGTGAAAAGCGCTTCGATGGCTCTTATGCGCCTGAGTTCGAGTGGGCTTATCTCCAGTTTGATGCCACGCCACAGCTGAGCCTTCGCGCTGGTCGTATGGTGCAGGGCAATTTTCTAAACTCCGAATACCGCAAGGTCAACTACGCCACGCCGTGGGTCAGGCCTCCCTCTGAGGTTTATCGCCTCGTGCCCGTTGCCAACTTTGACGGTGTCGATCTGCGCTACCGCTACTCTACAGGCACGGTCGTGCATGATCTGCGGCTCAGCTACGGTGGCGGCAACGTGGAGTATTCGTCTGGCGATATCGAGGCCTCCGACTCGTGGGGTATATCGCAACGCACCCAATGGGGCGATGTCACGCTCTTCGCCAGCTATGGTGAGCTCAGCGTCAGCGCCGAAGAGTTGACCCGGTTTTTTGACATCTACCGGCTCTTTGGCCCACCGGGTGAATCGCTTGCCAATCGCTACGAGGTGGATGGCAAGGCGTTGCGAGTACTTGGCATTGGTGTTGGCTATGACCCTGGCCCCTGGTTTGCTCAGGCAGAGTGGGCCCGGCTCTCTTCAGCATCGTTGGTGGGGCGTGGAGAAAGTGTTCATGTCACTGCAGGTTATCGTTTTGGTAGCTGGACGCCTTTTGCCGCGTTTGGCAGCGCGCGCGTATTGAGCGACACCTTCGAGCCGGGGCTGGATCCTGCGCTTTATCCCTCTCCTTTCGCAGAGGGGGCCCTATTGCTGAACGGCACGCTCAATGCGTTGCTGGCCTCCGGGCTTCAGCAGGATAGCCAGACCTTGGGGGTACGCTGGGACTTTCGCCCCGGCATGGCCTTGACCGCACAATATGATCATCTGGATTTTCGCTCGGGCTCCCCAGGAGGGCTCATCAACCAGCAGCCCGGCTTTCAGCCAGGTGGCGCTGTCAACGTGTTCAGCCTTGCGCTCGACTTTGTATTTTAGGGGGCGTGAACATGACTAAGCGGTTAACTCGGGTCTGTTACCTTGTCATGCTCTGTGTGCTTCCCTGCACGGTGATGGCTGACCTTCTTGTGGTAGTGGCCGCAGAGGCGACGCTGGATCGCATACAGCGCCAAGAGCTAAAAGATCTCTATTTGGAAAGTCGCTCCCCGCTCCGAGGGCAGGCGCATATGGTTCCTATAGATCAGTCCGAGCGGACACCCGAGCATAGCGAGTTTTATCGTCGTTATATTGAAAAAACGCCCGCGCAGCTGCGGGCTCATTGGGCCAGGTTGATTTTTACCGGACGCGGCCAGCCGCCGCTCACATTGCCCGATAGCCAAGCCGTCGTGGATAGGCTGATTGGTGATCCAAGAGCCTTGGGGTACATAGATGCCCGCTTTCTGGATGAGCGGCTCAAGGTGGTGACGGTTGAGTAGCCTCAAAGGCCCGGAACCCGGCAGGGCGACTCAGCAGAGCGAGGGTGTTTGGCACCAATGGTTGGCCGACCCTCGTGTGCTGTTCGGAACGGTTGTCATGCTCATGCTGGCCATCATCTGGAGCAGTACTCATTATCTGGTCACGCGTGAGCAAGCTGCCATCAAGCGGCAGGTCGAGCTGTCCATTTTGGACGTTGCGGATACTTATGAAGCGCGAGTGTTGCGCTCGCTGAGAGAAATTGATTCCACCTTGAAGCTCGTCGACCTGGTCGCCAGCCAGCAGCAAACAGGCATCCTGGATGCGCTTCAAGAGTATGCCTTGCTCCCGCCCGAGCTGATCTTTTCCGTGGGTATCGTCGATGCGCAAGGGCAGGTGATGGAGAGCTCCGGTGTCTGGGATGGAGCTGCGAGCATCGTATTGCCTCCCTTGTCGTTGGCTCCTGGATTGTTCATCGAGGCCTTTTCGGACGAGGGGCGCGAGCTGTTTCTCTTTGCAAGATTGTTGAGCGACGTTGGATATGGCAATGCTCCCGTATGGGGCATTTTGGCGGTGAGTGCAGACTATTTTGTCAGTGGCTATGACGCTGCCGCGTTGGGTGAGCGGGGTGTTTTGGCGTTAGTCGATGCCTCACATGTCACTCGTGTTGCACGAAGTGGGGATCGCCTGTATTCGGGCGTTGCCATGGAACTGAGTAACGATGAGGACGCTTTGGGCAGCGGCGATGCGCCCTTTATTGCCCATTGGCTTGGTAGCGAACGAATGACGTTGGTGAAGCCGCTGTATAACTTCCCCTTGTCTGTCGTGGTGGGTATCTCCGTTGATGAGAAGCTGGCCAGTGCCAGTCCGATGATACGTCGTTACTGGCTACGCGCCGTGATCGCGAGTGTGGTGGCGCTGTTGATCCTTGGGGTGCTGACCTGGCAGAGCCTGCAACTGCAGCGCGAGCGACAGCGGGCGACAGACGAACGCTTGCGACATGCCCATCATATCGAGCACCTCGCGTTTCACGATACGCTGACCAATTTGCCCAACAGAGTCTATTTGAGTTTTGTGATGCGCAAAGCGCTGGAGCAAAAGCGTGATGAGGGGGGCTTTGCCCTGCTGTTCCTCGATCTGGATCGCTTCAAGAACGTCAACGATTCACTGGGTCATGAGGCGGGGGACAGGCTGCTGGAGCTCGTGGCGAAGCGCTTGGTGGCGGCAGTGCGTGAACAGGATGTCGTCGCTCGCCTGGGCGGCGATGAGTTTGTCATTCTGGTAAGAAGCGTCACCCAGCGTGAGCCGGTGGCTCGCATAGCCGATCAGTTGGTGGCAACGATCCAGGAGCCTTTCATACTTCACCAAGAGACGTGCTCGATTTCGGTCAGTATTGGCGTCGCCTTCTTTCCCGACGATGGGCTCGATGAGCAAACGTTGATGAAGTGTGCCGATATAGCAATGTATCGAGCCAAGCAGGCGGGCAAGAACGCAGCATTTTTTTACGCTGAATCGGTTTAGCGAAGATTCGCAGTCGGTGCTGCCCCCTGAAGGGGCAGCACGAGACAGGCAAGCGTTACATGTTCGGATAGTTCGGGCCGCCACCGCCTTCGGGGGCTACCCAGGTGATGTTCTGGGCCGGGTCCTTGATATCGCAGGTCTTGCAGTGTACGCAGTTCTGGAAGTTGATCTGGAAGCGTGGCTGGCCCTGGTCATCCTCCACCACTTCATAGACACCCGCTGGGCAGTAGCGCTGTGCGGGCTCGGCGTATGTCGGCAGGTTGTCGCGAATCGGCAACGCCGGGTCAGCCAGGCGCAGGTGGCAGGGCTGGTCTTCCTCATGGTTGGTGTTCGAGAGAAATACCGAGGTGGACTTGTCGAAGGACAGCTTGCCGTCCGGCTTCGGATACTGAATCTTCTCGAATTCAGCCGCCGGTTTCAGGGCGCCGTGGTCGGTGGTGGTGTCGTGCACGTTGGGCAGCTTGTTGCCCAGCAGCTGGTTCGCGAAGTTATAAGCCCCGCCGCCGACCGTACCATATTTATGGATCGCCGGACCAAAGCTGGCGCTCTCTTTCAACTCCTGGTAAGCCCAGCTGGCCTCCCACAAGCGTTCGAAGCTGGCCAGCGTCTGGCCACCCTCGTCGCCGCCCTTGATGGCTTCGAAGACGCTTTCTGCCGCCACCATGCCTGATTTCATGGCAGTGTGCAGCCCCTTGATCTTGGCAAAGTTCAGCGTGCCCGCGTCACAACCAATCAGCAGGCCACCAGGGAAGGTCATCTTGGGCAGGCAGTTGAAGCCTCCCTTGGCAATCGCGCGCGCGCCATAAGCCACCCGCTTGCCGCCTTCCAGATATTGGCTGAGCACCGGGTGATGCTTCATGCGCTGGAACTCGTCGAAGGGCGAGAGCCACGGGTTCTGGTAGCCAAGGTCCATGATCAGCCCTACCACGACCTGCTGGTTTTCTGCGTGGTAGAGAAACCAGCCGCCGTGGGTCTTGCTGTCCAGTGGCCAGCCAGAGCCGTGAACCACCAGGCCGGGCTCGTGCTTGTCGGCGGGTACATCCCACAGCTCTTTTAGCCCGATACCGTAGTGTTGGGGGTCTCGGCCAGCATCCAGCGAGAACTGCTTGATCAGACGTTTGCCTAGATGGCCTCTGGCACCCTCGGCAAAGAGCGTATACTTGGCGCGCAGCTCCATACCGGGCATATGGCCATCCTTGGGTGTGCCATCGGCACCGATGCCCATGTCACCAATCAGGATGCCGCGCACCACGTCATCCTCGATGATCACTTCCTGGGCGGCGAAGCCCGGAAATATCTCGACGCCCAAGGATTCTGCCTGCTCACCCAGCCAGCGGCACAGGTTGCCTGCGCTGATCACGTAGCGAGTCAGTTCACCGCCGGTGTTGTGCATGCTCTTGGGTACCAGCGCATTGGGGATTTTCTGCGCCTTTTCGGCATCCTTCAGCAAATAGACATCGTCGCGCGTGGCGGGCGTATTCAGGGGAGCGCCGCGCTCTTCCCAGTCGGGAAACAGCTCCGCCAGGGCACGGGGTTCGAATACCGCGCCAGACAGAATATGCGCTCCCACTTCAGACCCTTTCTCGACCACACAAACGGTCAGCTCTTGCTCCGCTTCGTTGGCCTGCTGCATCAAACGGCAGGCGGCGGCCAAGCCAGAGGGGCCTGCGCCCACGATGACCACGTCAAAATCCATTACATCGCGTTCAACGGTTTCCACCTGGTTTCTCCTTATTCTCATAAGCGCCACCCGCCGATGCTAGCGATTGAGCACTAGCTTATGAAAAGATGGCCTTAATTTAAAACGGTCGTTTGCTTCTGGTTGTCTCCCATGATAGGCATAATACCTGTGTCAGGTAACCCCTACGATGGCAAAAGCGCACTTTACGGTAAAAGCCGCCAGCGACTACGACCAAGGCCGCAGTGATTAGGTGTTGTTGCATAAAGGTAGGCTGTGGCAAATTGATAGGGTTTTTCATTTACTAGCCTATCAAACGCTTGCATGAATTTTTTTACGCTGCCATCCGAGCAGCGTCTGTTCAGGTCAACGGCTGTCATCCAGGCCAAGCGAGGAACCTATGAAAGTATTGGTCGCGGTAAAACGCGTCATCGACTACAACGTCAAGATCCGCGTCAAGGCGGATCACTCCGATGTGGATCTGACCAACGTCAAGATGGCCATGAACCCCTTCTGCGAAATCGCCGTGGAAGAGGCCGTGCGTTTGAAAGAGAAGGGAGCGGCCAGTGAAGTGGTCGCCGTGACGGTAGGCCCCAAGGCTGCCCAGGAGCAGCTGCGCACCGCGCTGGCGCTGGGCGCCGATCGCGCCATCCACATCGAGACCGACGAGCGCGTCGAATCGCTGGCGGTGGCCAAACTGCTGGCCAAGGTGGTGGATGAAGAGCAGCCTGGTCTGGTGATTCTTGGCAAGCAGGCCATCGACACCGACAACAACCAGACCGGCCAGATGCTGGCGGCGCTGACCAATCTGCCCCAGGGCACGTTTGCCTCGGAAGTCGCCATCGATGGCGACAAGGTGAACGTGACCCGTGAAATCGACGGCGGCCTGCAAACCGTCGCCCTCACGCTGCCCGCCATCGTCACCACCGACCTGCGCCTCAACGAGCCGCGCTATGCCAAGCTGCCGGACATCATGAAGGCCAAGAAAAAGCCGCTGGACGTCAAGACCCCCGCCGACTATGGGGTTGAGGTCGCGTCGAACGTCACGCTGCTCAAGGTCGAGTCACCCGCCGAGCGCAAGGGCGGTATCAAGGTCGCCTCGGTGGACGAGCTGATCGATAAACTGAAAAACGAAGCCAAAGTGCTTTAAAAGGAGCTGATCTCATGAGCATTCTGGTACTTGCCGACCTGCATGAAGGTCAGTTGGCCAGCGCCACCGCCCACGTCGTGGCAGCCGCCCAGGCGATCGGTGGCGATATCGATGTACTGGTCGCCGGTGAAGGCGTCCAGGCCGCCGTCGAAGCCGCCGCGACACTCGACGGCGTGAGCAAGGTGCGCGTGGCAGACAACGCCGTCTACGCCCATCAGCTTGCCGAGCCCATGGGCGCGCTGCTGGTCGCCCTGGCCGACGACTACACCCACGTGCTGACCAGCGCCTCCACCACCGGCAAGAACGTGCTGCCCCGGCTGGCCGCGCTGAAAGACGTCAGCCAACTGTCGGAAGTGATTGGCGTCGAGAGCGCCGACACCTTCCTGCGCCCGATCTACGCCGGTAACGCCATCGCCACGGTGAAAAGCGACGACCCGCTGAAAGTCATCACCGTGCGCACCACCGCCTTCGATGCGGTAGGCAGCGGCGGCAGCGCCAGCGTGGACGCCGTGGACGTGGTCGTCGACAACGCCCAGTCCCGTTTCGTGAAGCAGGAGCTGGCCCAGAGCGACCGCCCGGAACTCGGCGGTGCCAAGGTCGTCATCTCCGGCGGCCGTGGCATGGGCAACGGCGAAAACTTCAAACTGCTGGACGGCATTGCCGACAAGCTGGGCGCCGCCATTGGCGCGTCTCGTGCGGCGGTGGATGCAGGCTTCGTGCCCAACGACATGCAGGTAGGCCAGACCGGCAAGATCGTCGCCCCCGAGCTCTACATTGCCGTGGGCATCAGCGGCGCGATTCAGCACCTGGCGGGGATGAAAGACTCCAAGGTGATCGTGGCGATCAACAAGGACGAAGAGGCCCCGATCTTCCAGGTAGCCGACTACGGCTTGGTGGGGGATCTGTTCGAGATCCTGCCGGAGCTGGAGAGCAAGCTGTAAGCAGGAACGCCGTTTTACCAAAAGCCGACGTCGCAAGAGGTCGGCTTTTTTAATGGCGATGAATTCGATAAACTGAAAATAGTTGACTAAAGTACTGGGATAAAGAAGTCGTCGCGCTGGTAGAAAAATTGCCGGGGCGGCAGTTGAAAAGGGTGAAGCAAGACCGCACCTTAGGTAGTGAACGTTATAGAAGCCACTCAAGGAGAAGATAGCATGGCCCATACCCTTCCTGAATTACCGTACGCTTACGATGCACTCGAGCCGCACATCGATGCGATGACGATGGAGATCCACCACTCTCGTCACCACAACACCTACGTGACCAACCTGAACGGTGCCCTGGAAGGCACTGGTCTGGAAGATATGCCGGTAGAAGAGCTGGTTGCCAATCTGGATCGCGTGCCGGAAGAGAAGCGTCAGGCCGTGATCAACAACGGTGGTGGGCACGCCAACCACTCCATGTTCTGGCAGATGATGTCTCCCAATGGTGGCGGTCAGCCCCAGGGTGATGTTGCTAAGGCCATCGACGCCGAGCTGGGTGGCCTCGATGCGTTCAAGGACGCTTTCAAGAAAGCGGCGCTGGGCCGTTTTGGCAGCGGCTGGGCGTGGCTATCTGTCACACCCGAGAAGAAGCTGGTCGTCGAGAACACGCTCAACCAGGATAGCCCTCTGATGCATGGCAACACGCCGCTGCTGGGTCTGGATGTATGGGAGCACGCGTACTATCTCAAGTTCCAGAACAAGCGCCCCGACTATGTTGACGCATTCTTCAGCGTCGTGAACTGGGAAGACGTCGAGCGTCGCTACCAAGCTGCCAAGGCCTGATAATGGTCGAAAATTGCGCCTGAGCGCGTGATTTTGCAGCCAAAGCCGCCCCCTTTCAGGGGGCGGCTTTTTTTGTTTCTGGGTATAGCGCTGGGTATGGCTTGTCAATAACCTGTGGATGAAAAAATACCATATATGCTTGAATTGATTTTCTGGTGGTCTATATATAGTATGCGTGGAGAATTTCAGAGGGGTGGCGCCATTGCCATGCGCTACCCGAAAAGTGTCGCTATGAAAAGGAAAATAGCCATGGAAATCCAAATTTATAGCAAGCCTGCCTGCGTACAGTGCACCGCTACCTATCGTGCGCTGGACAAGCAGGGTTTGGAGTACACCGTGATCGACATTACGGAAGAGTCAGGCGCGCAGCAGCAGGTCGAAGCTCTGGGCTATCGTCAGCTGCCGGTCGTCGTGGTAGGTGAGGATCACTGGTCCGGCTTCCGCCCTGACCGTATCCAGGCGCTGGCGTAGCTCCGCCGCCATGCACACGGCCACGGTGGAAACCAGACAGGCGGGTACGCTGGTCTATTTTTCCACCAAGTCAGGCAATACCCACCGGTTTATCGAAAGGCTTGGCTTGAGTGCCCAGCGGCTGCCATTGAATCGTGAAGAGCCCACTCCACGCGTCACGCAGCCTTACATATTGGTGACGCCTACCTACGGCGGTGGCCATGCACAAGGCGCCGTACCGGGGCAGGTGATTCGCTTCTTGAACGATGAGCACAATCGGCACCTCATTCGAGGTGTCATTGCCTCGGGTAATACGAATTTTGGTGAAGCTTACGGGTTGGCAGGGCGCATCATCGCGCAAAAGTGCCAGGTACCGTTGCTTTATCGCTTTGAACTGTTTGGCACCGATGACGATGTCGCCAAGGTCCGCAAAGGAGTAGAAGAGTTTTGGAAACGTCAAGCTCAGTCTCTAACAACGTAGCGTCCACCAGCGCCGCTACCAAGAAGTCGGCAGAAGCGAAACGTCCTGCTGCGGGTACCACCGAAGCGCGTACGCTGGATTATCATGCGCTCAACGCGATGCTCAATCTGTACGGTGCCAACGGCGAACTGCAGTTGGACAAGGACCGCGAAGCGGCGCGTCAGTACTTCCTTCAGCACGTCAACCAGAACACGGTTTTCTTCCACTCGCTGGAAGAGAAGCTGGACTACCTGGTGGAAGAGGGCTATTACGAGGCCAACGTACTCGATCAGTACAGCTTCGAATTCATCAAGTCGCTGTTCGAGCAGGCGTATGCCTACAAGTTTCGCTTCCCCAGCTTCCTGGGTGCCTTCAAGTACTACACCAGCTATACGCTGAAGACCTTCGATGGCAAGCGTTACCTGGAGCGCTACGAAGATCGCGTGTGCATGGTTGCGCTGACGCTGGCTCGTGGGGATGAAGCGCTGGCCAAGTCGCTGGTGGATGAAGTGATCAGTGGTCGCTTCCAGCCAGCCACGCCGACTTTCCTGAACTGCGGCAAACAGCAGCGCGGTGAGCTGGTGTCATGCTTCCTGCTGCGTATCGAAGACAACATGGAGTCGATCGGTCGGTCGATCAACTCGGCGCTGCAGCTCTCCAAGCGTGGTGGTGGGGTGGCGTTCCTGCTGACCAACATCCGTGAGTCTGGCGCGCCGATCAAGCGTATCGAAAACCAGTCGTCGGGCATCATCCCCATCATGAAACTGCTGGAAGATGCGTTTTCTTACGCCAACCAGCTGGGGGCTCGTCAGGGTGCCGGGGCTGTGTACCTGAATGCTCACCACCCTGACATTCTGCGTTTCCTCGACACCAAGCGTGAAAATGCCGACGAAAAGATCCGCATCAAGACGCTTTCGCTGGGCGTGACCATTCCGGACATCACGTTCGAACTGGCCAAGCGCAACGACGACATGTACCTGTTCTCCCCCTACGATGTAGAGCGGGTCTACGGGGTGCCGTTTGGCGATATCAGCGTCACCGAGAAGTACCATGAAATGGTGGCGGATGCGCGCATTCGCAAGCAGAAGATCAATGCTCGCGCCTTCTTCCAGACGCTGGCTGAGCTGCAGTTCGAGTCCGGTTACCCGTACATCATGTTCGAAGATACGGTCAATCGCGCCAACCCGATTGCCGGTCGCATCAACATGAGCAACCTCTGCTCCGAGATTCTGCAGGTCAACACGCCGACCGAGTATGACGACGACCTGGGATACCGCGACATCGGTCAGGACATCTCCTGCAACCTGGGCTCGATGAACATTGCCAAGGTCATGGATTCGGGCGATATCGGCACCAGCGTCGAGATCGCCATTCGCGGCCTGACTGCCGTGTCCGAGATGAGCAACCTGAGCAGCGTGCCCTCGATTGCCGAAGGGAATGCCAAGTCGCGTGCGATTGGTCTGGGGCAGATGAACCTGCACGGTTTCCTGGCGCGTGAGCACATCTATTACGGCTCGGAAGAGGGGTTGGATTTCACCAACCTGTACTTCTACTGCGTCGCGTTCCATGCCATTCGTGCCTCGAACCAGCTGGCCATCGAGCATGGCGCCACCTTCGCCGGTTTCGAAGACTCCACCTACGCGTCGGGCACGTTCTTCGACAAGTACACCGACCAGGCCTGGCTGCCGCGTACCGAAAAAGTACGCCAGCTGTTCGAACGCAGTGGTATTGCACTGCCGACCCAGGAAGATTGGCAGGCCCTGAAGGCCTCGGTCATGGCGCACGGCCTGTACAACCGCAACCTGCAGGCAGTGCCGCCCACGGGCTCGATTTCCTATATCAACAACTCCACCTCCAGCATTCATCCGGTGGCGGCGAGAATCGAGATTCGTAAAGAAGGCAAGCTGGGGCGGGTCTATTATCCGGCGCCGTTCTTGAATGAAGACAACTTCGATTACTTCCAGGATGCCTATGAAATTGGCCCTGAGAAAATCATCGATACTTATGCAGAAGCGTCGAAGCATGTGGATCAGGGGCTGTCACTGACACTGTTCTTCCCTGATACCGCTACCACTCGGGATATCAACAAGGCGCAGATCTATGCATGGCGGAAGGGCATCAAGACCCTTTACTACATTCGCTTGCGCCAAAGCGCGCTGGAAGGCACCGAGGTAGAAGGCTGTGTCTCCTGCACGCTGTAACGATATCCCCACTGGCATGTGATGACGTTTAGAAGAGAGCGCTGATGACAACGATGCAACGCCTGTCGCGGGTTAATGCGATCAACTGGAACCGTCTGCAGGACGATAAAGATCTGGAGGTGTGGAACCGCCTGACCAGCAACTTTTGGCTGCCGGAAAAAGTGCCGCTGTCCAACGACATTCAGTCGTGGAACACACTGACTCAGCAGGAAAAGCAGCTGACCATCCGGGTCTTCACCGGCCTGACGCTGCTCGATACCATCCAGAGCAGCGTGGGTGCGCCGGTGCTGATGGAAGATGCGCGTACGCCCCACGAAGAAGCGGTGTATACCAACATTGCCTTCATGGAATCGGTGCATGCGCGCTCCTACAGCTCGATTTTCTCGACGCTGTGCGCCACCCGGGACGTGGACGATGCGTTCCGCTGGAGTGAGGAGAATCCGTCGCTCCAGCTGAAGTCCGAGCTGATCCTCAAGCGCTATCGCTCCGATGACCCGTTGATGCGCAAAGTGGCCAGCGTTTTCCTGGAGTCGTTCTTGTTCTACTCTGGCTTCTATCTGCCCATGTACTGGTCCAGCCATGCCAAGCTGACCAATACCGCTGACCTGATTCGTCTGATCATTCGTGACGAAGCGGTACACGGTTACTATGTGGGCTACAAGTTCCAGCAGGCGCTGGCGGAAGCCACCCCGGAACGTCAGCAGGAAGTGAAGGATTATGCCTACGAGCTGCTGCTGGAGCTGTACGACAACGAAGTGCGCTACACCGAGTCGCTCTATGATGCGGTGGGCTTGACCGAAGACGTGAAGAAGTTCCTGCACTACAACGCCAACAAGGCGTTGATGAACCTCGGTTTCGAGCCGCTGTTTCCCAGCAGCGTCACGGACGTCGACCCGACGATCATGGCGGCGCTGTCCCCCAGCGCAGACGAGAACCACGACTTCTTCTCGGGGTCCGGCTCGTCCTACGTCATCGGCAAGGCGGTCGCTACCGAAGACGACGACTGGTCGTTCTGATCAGTCCATTAGTGTGCCACTCAGCGGGAGCCTCAGGGCTCCCGTTTTTTTATGGACGATGAAAAGATTTCGTTATTGAATGTTAATGATAAATATTGTCATTTCTTCTATTGATGGTAGGCTATGCACGCTAACGATTTAAACGCAAATCGTTCTTATATTTGGTGAGCCTTGGCGAGCTGATGCAGATGGCGCGCTGAGCAGTGATGGAGAGACGACGTGCTGAAAAGGCCTTTCTTTGCCTTGAGCGGATATTGGCTTGCTGGAATGCTGGCCAGTACATCGCTGATGGCGAGCGATGAAACGATGGATCAGGCGGCCCAGAGTGTCGAGGCCCAGCAAGTGCAATCTGAGCTGCAGCAGCAAATCGACAGGGCCGACGAAGCAACGCGAGAACAGTTGGAAGAACTGCGCCAACTGGAGCAGGAGACGCGGCAGATGAGCGCTTCCAATGCTGCCCTGAGCAGTCGCCTGGCCAGTGAGGCGGAGCGCCAGCAGCGGTTGGCCCAGGCGCTGGATACGCTGAGCGATACGCGTGCTGCGCTGCCGGCCATCGAGCAGGATATGGCCGAACAGCTCACCCGATGGATAGAGTCGGATCTGCCTTTCCTGCGTGGCGAGCGCTTGGCACGGGTAGAAGGGGTAGAGGTATCCTCCCAGGAGAGCGCCGAACGGATTGCCGAGCTGCTCGAAGCCTGGCGTGCAGAGCTGGCATACGGCCGCCAGGTAGGTAGCTGGCGGGGGCGTTTGCAACGCGACGGCGGGGCTCCTCGGGAAGTCGATTATCTGCGTATTGGGCGTATTGGCCTCTATTACCTGACGCCGGATGGCCGTGAGGGCGGCGTATGGGACCAGCAGCGCGGCGAATGGCTGGCGCTGGAAGAGCGTGCACGCCGAGAAGTGCGTAATGGCCTGCGTATTGCCGATGATCAGCGTACGCCTGAACTGCTGCAATTGCCGCTATCGATCACCGCCACAGGAGCGCCGTAATGAAACTATCCAGCTATCGGCGCGGCGTGCACAAGATGGCCTGCCTGCTGCTGGCCATGAGCGTTTGGGCGAGCGCCCCGGCCATCGCCCAAAGCAGTGATGTCACGACGCTGCGTGATGCCCGCGAAGCAGCAGAAGCGCGAGACCAGGCGCGGCTGCAGTCGTTTCTGGAAGATCAGGACGCCCTGACCGCGGCCCTGGAGGAAGCGCGCACTGCGCACGCAGCAGCCGAGCAGGAGCAAGCTGCCCTGCAGGCGCAACAGCAAGAGCAGGCCGAACAGGCCGAGGTTCTGGCTCAGCGTCAGGATGAGCAGGGGGAGGCCCTTACGGCACTGTTGGCCGATCTGACGCGGCACAGCGAGGAGTTGCGCAACGAATTGGGAGGGGAGAGCTGGCTGACGTTGACGCCTGACGCTTTGCCTCCGCGCCTCAACGACGTCGAGGTGCTGGAGCGTGAGCACCTGGAGAGCGTGGTAGACCGCCTGGCAGCCCTGACCATGAACACTGGGCAGGCCGAGCGTCTCGAGCTGCCCGTGGCAGACGGAGCGGGCGAGATTGCGCCTCGTCAGGTGGTTCGTTTGGGGGATTTTGCCGCTTTCACGGAGTCGGTACTGCTCCGCAAGGGGCAGGATGACCAGAGCCTGGCCGAGCTGCCGCGTACGCCGTCGGAAATCCGCCGTCTGCTCGCCGCCTACCATCAAGGCGACAGTCGTGAATTTGCCATCGACCCTACCCAGGGCAGCGTACTGCAGGCGTTGGCACAGCAGCCCAGTCTCTGGGAGCGTTTCCAGCAGGGGGGGTATGTCGGCTATGTGGTCGTGGTGCTGGGGGGTGTCGGCCTGCTGGTGGCGCTGGCGCAATACCTCTATCTGCTGCTGGTGAGCGCACGGGTGCGTCGTCAACGCCGTCAGTTGGAGCAGCCGCGAGCCGACAATCCGCTGGGCCGAGTGCTGCAGCGATTCAAGGACATGGACAAACATCAAACCCCCGAAGCCCTCGAAGCCCGCCTGGATGAAGCGGTGCTGGCAGAGCTGCCGCGCATCGAGCGAGGCCAGCCCATCGTCAAACTGTTGGCAGCCATTGCGCCGCTGCTGGGCCTGTTGGGTACGGTAACGGGCATGATCGTCACCTTTCAGGCCATTACCGTGTTCGGTACTGGCGATCCGCAGCTCATGGCCGGTGGGATCAGTCAGGCGCTGGTGACGACGGTGCTGGGGCTGGTGACGGCGGTGCCGCTGCTGTTCGCACAAACGGCACTGTCCAGCCGAAGCCGGTTCATTACGCAAGTGATCGAAGGGGAGGCCAGCGCCACCCTGGCCGATCATCTGGAAGCGCAGTCTGCCCATCCCGGGCAAGCGGTGAACTGATATGCCGACGTTGCCCCTTTGGCTGGAGCCGGTAGAGCGGCTGTTGGACGCCGGTGGAGCGGTGCTGGTGGTGCTGGCGCTGGTGGCTGTGCTGGTGTTCGCCATGGCCATCGAACGCTGGTGGTACTACCGCATCAGCTGGCGACGTGCGCGTCGTCAGCTGGTGCACCGCTGGGCAGCGCGTAGCGACCATCGCAGCTGGAGCGCACGAACGTTGCGCGATGTGTGGAGTGCGGCCCTGGTGGCCAAGCTGCGTCGGCCGCTGCCGTGGATCAAATTGCTGGTGGCGTTGTGCCCGCTGTTGGGTCTGCTGGGCACGGTCACTGGCATGATCACCGTGTTCGACAGCCTTTCCATGAGTGACACCCATCAGGCCAGGGCCATGGCCGATGGCGTGGCCCGAGCCACGCTACCTACATTGACAGGCATGGCCATTGCCGTGGTGGGTATGCTGTTTATCAGCCGTTTGGAGCACGTGATTCGGCGAGAAGACCAGCGTCTGCATGATCGCCTGGCACGTGCCCTGGAGGAAAATGATGCGTAGACGCCGTTCCATAGAGGCCGTCGAAGAGAGCAATGAAGTCAACTTGACCCCGATGCTGGATGTGGTCTTCATCATGTTGATCTTCTTTATCGTGACGACCAGCTTTATCAAGGAGAGTGGCGTAGAGATCGAGCGCCCGGAAGCGGCCGCCGCCACACAGCGTCCGGACGCCCAGGTGCTGATCGCGATTACGCCGGAAGGAGCCGTCTGGGTGGATGGTCGTCCGGTCGATGCCCATCGCATCGGTCAGGAAGTGGCCGGCATGCTCAGTGGCGATGGCTCGGTGGTCATCCAGGCCGATAGAGCGTCCACCACTGGACTGCTGATCGAAGTGATGGATCGCCTGCAGCAGGCAGGCGTCGAGCAAGTGGCGGTGGCGGCTAGTCGGAGTGCGCCATGATACGCCACGGGTTCTCGCTGCTGGCTGGTGCTGCGCTGGCGATGGGGCTGTTCTGGATGCTGGCGCTGCTGGTGGCACCGCCGGAGCGCAGCGTCGACGAGCCGGTCATGTCCATGGCCATGACCATGGTGGAAGCGCCTGAGCAGGCTGCCGAGCCGGAAACGCCGCCGCCAGAGCCTGCCCAGGCGGCTCCTGCGGCTCCCCCTCCTGTACCAGCGCCTGCCCCTGCGCCGGTCGCGACGAGTCAGATTGCACTGCCCGATCTGGCTTTGCCGGATGCACCGGTAGAGCCGCTGGAGTTGGAGAGTGAGCTGCCGGAGCTGACCGAGGCAAGGCCAGAGCCGACGCCACAGCCACGTCCGGAGCCGCAGCCTGCGTCAGAACCCACGCCGGAGCCTGCCGCAGAGCCCGCGTCGCGCTCCGAGCCATCCACGGCACCCGCGACGGCCGAGCGTGAAGCGGCGCCTGCGGCAGAACCAGCACCTTCCAATGAGCCGGTGAGTGTCGGGCAGGTGGCGCCCACGAGTCGCGTCAATCCCACGTACCCCACCCGTGCCCAGCGGCGTGGCATGGAGGGCTTTGTCGAGGTGGAGTTCGTCATTCGGCGTGATGGCAGCGTCGATGGCGGGACGATTCGCGTCGTCAATGCCCAGCCGCGCCGGGTGTTCGAGCAGGCGGCGGAGGAGGCCATTGCACGCTGGCAATTCGAGCCGAGTCAGCAGCTGCGCCGTGCCACTCAGCGCATCGAATTTCAGTTGCGGTAAGCCCGTCGAGGGAGCGTTATGCAGCGTTTATTGGCAATTGCAGTGCTCGGTGTGTGGAGCACGATGGCGGTGGCGGATGTGCCACTGAGTGAAGATATCATTCTCGACCTGAATGGGTTGCAGAGCCAGTTGGCGGAACTTTCCGGTTCTGGTGCAGAGAATGAGTCGTTGGACACCATTCTGAGCCGTGCGCGCTCCCAGGCCGCCAGGCTGGCCTCGGGCAATCGAGCCGATCAGTGGGCCAGCGCGCTATATCATCAGTTGGCGGCCAGTGCGCTGGTGCGTCAAGAGGCGCCCGAGGCGGCAGCGGATGAGCTGGCCAGTGCCCGCCAGCGTACCAGCGTGCCGAACAGCCAACGGCTGCGCTGGTTGCGTGACGAAGCGTCCCTGCGCCGTGCGGCAGGACAGCGCTCTCGGGCCATCGAGCTCTACGCGCAGTGGCTCGGCGAGTCGGCGGGCCATGAGCGCTACCTTGAGTCGGTTTGGGCGTTGGTGCGCCTATTGGCAGAAGAGGAGCGCTGGGAAGAGGCCCTCGAATGGCTCACCCCCCAGCTGGAGCCGGGCAGAGAACTGAGTGATGCCCAGCAGGCGCTGGTCAACGTCGTGTTGCGCCATGCAGGCGAAGGCGAGCAGGCGCTGGCCTGGCTGCTGGAAAACCTGAGCGAGCGCAGCAGCGCCGAGGAGTGGCGTCAGGCGGCTGGATTGGCGCAGCAGGCGGGGCTGCTGGGCGCTGCCGCCGGCGTCTGGGAAGCGGCTTGGCAGATGGGCAAGTTCACTGCGCCCGAGGATCGTTTGACCCTGATTCGGCTGCACCTGGCAGGGGGCACGCCAGCGCGTGCCGGTGAGCATCTGGAGGCAGCGCTGGAAGCAGGGGAGCTGCCTGATGATGAAGAGACGCTGCGCCTGCGAGCCACGGCCTGGCAGCAGGCCCGGCATGTCGAGCATGCCCTGAACGCTTGGCAGGCGCTGGCTGAAACCACTCGGGCGGCTGACGATTGGCGCCAGTATGGTCAGTTGGCCTACGCGTGGGGCAATGAGTCGCTGGCGAAAGAGGCGCTCTCGCGAGCGGCGGAGCTGGGCGACGAACAGGCCGAGCAGTGGCTTGGCTATTTCGATTGAGGGGGCTCAGGGGGTGAGCCGTGCCGCCCGAGTGGGCGGCAGCCAAGGGGCGGTCAGTCTGCCAGGGTCAGGGAAAAGTCGCTCCAGGTGGGAGCGTGATCCGAAGATCGTTCCATGGCACGCAGGGGATAGTCGATACCTGCATCGGTGACTCGCTGTGCCAAGGGAGGCGAGACAAGGATGTAGTCGATGCGCAGCCCGCGCTTGGGTTCCTGGTCAAAGCCCTTCGAGCGGTAGTCGAACCAGCTGAACCATTCGCTGTTGTCGGGGTGGCAGAGCCGATAGCTGTCGCTGAGCCCCCACGCCTTGATGCCTGCCAGCCACTCCCGCTCGATGGGTTGAAAGCTGGCCTTGCCATCACGTAGCCAGCGCTTTCGGTTGGCTTCCCCAATGCCGATGTCCTGGTCTTCGGGTGAAATGTTGAAGTCACCCATGACGGCCAGATGCTCTTCCGAGGAGTGCTGCGTGGCCAGCAGATTGGCCAACTGCTGGTAAAAGCGCTCCTTGTGCGGAAATTTGGTGGGGTGATCGACGTTTTCGCCCTGGGGGAAGTAACCGTTCCACACGGTGATCGGCTGGCCGTCGGTGGTCAGCAGGCGCACGCCGATCATGCGTCGCTGGGCATCTTCCTCATCATCAGGAAAGCCGTAGAAGACCTGCTGAGGTTTCTGTCGGCAGAGCAAGGCCACACCGTAGTGGCCCTTTTGGCCATAATGAAAGGTGTGGTACCCCATGGCTTCCACGTCGGCCAAGGGAAACTCGCTATCCTGCACCTTGATTTCCTGCAGGCCGATCACATCAGGGCGATGGGTGTCGATGAGCGCTTGAAGCTGATGCAGCCTTGCCCGGATACCGTTGATATTGAAAGACACCAGACGCATCAGGAGGGCTCTCCCGAAGAGGAGTCGCTCCCCTTGTCAGGGTGGATGGCAATGTTCTGGCCACTTTGCTGGCGTGCCAGCTTGCGCACTGCCTGCAGTTTGCGCTGTTGCTGTTTCTTGGCCACGAAACGGCGTGATGAGGTCACCTGATCCGGGTTTTCATGGCGCCACTTTTTGTAATCCTTGCGGCGACCGGTGCGGATCGTCACCTTGTCTGCCAGTGAACGAGTCTTTTTCTTACGCGTCATCGTCGCGCTCCTTGGGTTAATTTATGCCTCATTCTAACAGGCAAGGGCGCTCCTTCGACAGCAGAGCGCGCTCTTATCGCCAAGCCCTGCTACAATGCGCGATTCGTGATGCCTAACCTCCACAGCAATGGACAGATACACAGCCTATGAGCGAGTCGGAACAGATCACAGCATCGGACCAGAACCGCAAGCCTAAACGCCGTCGTCGCAAGCCGCGTCGTCGTCAGTCGAACTGGGATCTTCGTCAGTTTCAGGTGCCCGCCGTTGCCGGCAAGTGGCGCTTCCATGACTTTGATCTGCCGCTGCCCTTGATGCGCGCTATTCATGCCCAAGGCTATGAATACTGCACTCCCATTCAGGCAGAGGCGCTGCGCCACACGCTGCTGGGTGGCGACATTGTGGGCAAGGCCCAGACGGGCACTGGCAAGACCGCTGCCTTCCTGATTTCAGTGCTGGCCTACTTCCTGGAAGAGCCCGCGCCGGACGGTCAGAAGCCGGGGGCTCCCCGTGCGCTGATCATCGCCCCCACCCGCGAATTGGCGCTGCAGATCGAGAAAGACGCCAAGGCGCTCGCCCGCTTCACGTCGTTGAACGTGGCCAGCGTGGTCGGTGGCATGGATTACCAGAAACAGCGTGAGAGCCTCGGCAAGAAACTCGATATTTTGGTGGCCACGCCTGGCCGTCTGCTCGACTTCCATCAGAAGCGCGATATCGACCTGTCCGAAACCGAAGTACTGGTGCTCGATGAAGCGGATCGCATGCTTTCCATGGGGTTCATCCCGGATGTGAAGCGCATCATCCGCTATACCCCCAAGAAAGAGGAGCGTCAGACGTTCCTGTTTTCGGCCACCTTCACCGACGACATTCTCAATCTGGCCAGCCAGTGGACACAGGAACCGGCCCATGTCGAGATCGAAGTCACGGTAGAGAATCAGGCCGATATCGACCAGCGCGTATACCTGGTGTCGGATGACGACAAGCAGCGCCTGTTGGTCAAGCTGCTGGAACAGGAGAGCTTCGAGCGGGTCATGGTGTTCGGCAACCGTCGGGATCTGGTGCGCAAACTCGATGACCTGCTGAAAAAGGCAGGCGTGAGTGCCGCCATGCTGTCGGGTGACGTGCCCCAGAATCAGCGGATCAAGACGCTGGAAAGCTTCCGCGAAGGCGAGATCCAGGTGCTGGTGGCCACCGATGTGGCCGGTCGTGGCATCCATATCGAAGACGTCAGCCACGTGATCAACTACACCCTGCCGGAAGACCCGGAAGACTACGTGCACCGTATTGGCCGCACCGGTCGTGCCGGTGCCAAAGGGGTGTCGATCAGCTTCGTGGGTGAAGAAGACGCCTTCTCGCTGCCGGAAATCGAGCGCTACATCAACGGCAAGCTGCCCTGCGAGCATCCGCCGGAAGGCATGCTGTAACGCACATGCTGGATAACGCGCTCAAGGCCGATATTCAGCAAGCGTACCGTAACGTGGTGGAGCAGTTAGCGCTGACCCCACGCTACGGTCAGCGGCTGATGATTGCCGAGATTGCCCGCACCCTGGGCGATATTCAGTGCGACAGCGATGGCAAGCGCACCAGCGACAGCCACGTCTGTGTGCTGGAAGCCGGTACCGGCACGGGCAAGACGCTGGCGTATCTGATTGCAGGCTTGCCCATTGCCAAGGCGAAGGGCAAGCGGCTGATCGTGTCCACGGCCACGGTGGCTCTGCAAGAGCAGGTGTTGCATCAGGACCTGCCCTCGCTGGCCGAGCACAGTGGCATCGCCTTTCGCTACGCGCTGGCCAAAGGACGCGGGCGCTATGTGTGCGTGGCGCGGCTGGATCAGGCCCTGGAGGGCAGTGAGCCGAACCCGACCATGTCGCTGTTCGAGCACTCCCTGCAAAGCGATAGCAGCGACTATCAGGTGCTTGCCAGCGACCTTGCCGATGCCTATGGCAAAGGCGAGTGGCAGGGTGACCGTGATACCTGGCCTGACACCATCGATGATGCCCACTGGCGTCAGCTCACCGTCGATCACCGCCAGTGTACCGGGCGCCGCTGCGGCCATTTCGGTGCTTGCGCGTTCTTCCGCTCACGCCGTGAGCTGGAAGATGCCGATGTCATCGTGGCCAACCACGATCTGGTACTGGCGGACCTGGCCCTGGGGGGCGGCGCCATTCTGCCGGACCCTGCCGACTGTATCTTCATCTTCGACGAAGGTCATCACCTGCCGGACAAGGCGCTGTCGCACTTTGCCCACCGCTTCGCGGTGCATGGCTGTCTGCGCTGGCTCAAGACGCTGCGCAGCAGCTTGACCGATCTCCACCAAGGGCTGTCAGTTCAGCCCACCGTGGCCCGGCTGCTGGCCAGCCTGCCTGAAGTGCTGCATGGCCTGGAGCCTGCCCTGGGGGACGTGTTCAGCCTGGGGCACCAGCTGGCCGGGCGCGAGCAGGGGCTGGCGGATGAAGAGGCCAGCCACCAGCAGCGTTTCGAGAAGGGCGAGGTGCCGGAAGCGCTGCGCGAGCAGGCGCGGCAGCTGCTGGTGATGTTTGCCACGCTATCACGCAGCCTGGAAAGCATAGCCGATATCCTGCGTGAGAGCCTGGACCCGGACAAGCAGACGGGGCTGGACCGCGATCAGGCCGAAGCCTGGCTACCGCTGGTGGCGCTGCTGCATGGTCGCGCCCTGGAAGCCCACGCGCTCTGGCAGGCGTTCAGCGAGCAGGACCCGCCCAATGCGCCGCCCTGTGCGCGCTGGATCACGTTGAGTCGTGTGGCCGGGGAGCCCGAAATCGAGTTCTCCGCCAGCCCTGTCTCGGCGGCGCACACGCTGGCCAAGCATTTGTGGGGGCGCTGCCATGGTGCGGTGGTCACCTCCGCCACCTTGACGGCACTGGGGCGCTTCGAACGTATTCAGGAGCGCGCTGGCCTGGCCAGTCGCTATCGGTACCAGGCGCTGCCCAGCCCCTTCGATTATGCCAACGCGGTGCTGCGCGTGCCCGCGGAAGCCACGGACCCCAGCGACCGAGAGGCCCATGAGCGTGCCATCGTGCGCTGTGTCTCCCAGTTGGGGGAGGATGAAGCGGTGCTGGTACTGTTTTCGTCCCGGGCCCAGCTCAGGGCGGTGGAAAAAGTGCTGCCAGCAGCCTTGAAAGAGCGCCTGCTGGCGCAGGATGCGCTGCCCAAACGCGAGTTGATCGAGCGGCATCGTGCTGCGGTCGATAGCGGCAAGGGGAGCATCATCTTCGGCTTGGCCAGCTTTGCAGAGGGCATCGACCTGCCTGGGGATTACCTGACTCATGTAGTCATCACTCGGTTACCCTTTGCGGTGCCCGATGACCCGGTGGGTGCCACGTTGGCCGAGTGGATCGAAAGCCAGGGCGGCAACTCTTTCATGCGTATCAGCGTGCCCGATGCTTCCATCAAGCTGGTACAGGCCTGTGGTCGGTTGATCCGCAAGGAGAACGACCGGGGCGTGATCACGTTGCTGGACCGCCGCGTGATCACGCGGCGCTACGGTCAGGCGCTGCTGGATGCCTTGCCGCCCTTCAGGCGTGACATTCAGGCCTGAACTCGGCAGCGGGTGATGCTAATGAAAAACGCCCCGCCAGAGGGATCTGGCGGGGCGTCGACAGGTTGGCTTCAGGCAATACGTTTGGCCAGCACCGGAGCAAGCTTTTCGTTCATGCGCGTAAAGGTTTCGACGGTCGTGTCCCAGTCGATACAGGCATCGGTAATCGAGACGCCGTACTGCAATTCACTCAGGTCGGCAGGCACTTTCTGGGCACCCCAGCCAATGTTGGACTCGACCATCAGGCCGATGATGGAGCGGTTGCCTTCCAGAATCTGGTTGGTCACGTTTTCCAGTACCAAGGGCTGCAGGGCTGGGTCCTTGTTGGAGTTGGCGTGGGAACAGTCGATCATGATGTTGGCCGACAGCTTGGCTTTGCTTAGCTCTTTTTCGGCCAGCGCGACGCTGACGCTGTCGTAGTTGGGCTTGCCGTTGCCGCCGCGCAGTACCACGTGGCCATAAGCGTTGCCCCGGGTGCGGATGATGGCGACCTGGCCGGCCTGGTTGATGCCCAGGAAGTTATGCGGGTTGGCCACCGACTGCAGGGCGTTGATGGCGACATCCAGGCTGCCGTCGGTGCCGTTCTTGAAACCGACCGGGCAGGAGAGGCCTGAGGCCATCTCGCGATGGGTTTGTGACTCGGTGGTGCGGGCGCCAATGGCTGACCAGCTGATGCAGTCCTGCAGGTACTGGGGCGAGATCGGGTCCAGCGCTTCCGTGGCCAGGGGCAAGCCCATCTCGGCTAGGTCGACCAGCAGTTTGCGGGCGATGTGCAGGCCTTCGTCGATTTCGAACGAGTCGTTCAGGTGGGGGTCGTTGATCAGCCCTTTCCAGCCCACGGTGGTGCGCGGTTTTTCGAAATAGACGCGCATGACGATGTACAGGCTATCGCTCACCTTGTCGGCCAGCGCGCGCAGGCGGCGGGCATAATCCAGCGCGGCATCCACGTCATGGATGGAGCAGGGGCCCACGACCACCAGCAGGCGCGGGTCGTTGCCATCCAGGATGTTCTGAATGACGCGACGGCCTTCCACGACGGAGCGCTCGGCGGCTTCGGTGAGGGGAATGGCCGACTTCAGAGCGTCGGGGGTGGTGAGAACATCCTGAGCGAGGACGTTGAGATTGCTAACCTGTTGATCAGACATCTTGCTACCTGTACATGCGCGATGGACGAAAAGTGGTCACTACTATGGCGCGTCACGGTGGTAAAAATCAATTGTTACGGAACTTTGCATTAAGGAAAAATGTCAGCCACAGGGTTTCAAGAAAGGGGGAAGCGCTTGATGCGCTGCTAAGAACGCGTAACACTAGATGACATTGGCGTTATGCCACCAAACGCCCTCCAGAACAGGTGAGCCACCAGGCCTCATGGGCCTCGAGCTCTCCATGACGATTAACCAATGCCCAAGGGACACTATGCTGCTTGCTGTGAAGGCCCGATCAACAGGGCGACAAGAATATGAAGCGGCCGGTGTGATACCGGCGCGGAAGGAGCGTGTGAATGGGCACTCGTGAAACGGACCAGCAGTTGGTTGAGCGTGCCCAGAAAGGCGATACACGCGCTTTCGATCTTTTGGTTAAGAAGTATCAGCACAAGATCATTGGCCTGATAGGACGCTACGTGCACGACCACGCCGAAGTGCAGGATGTGGCGCAGGAAGCCTTCATCAAGGCGTACCGTGCGTTGGGCAAGTTTCGTGCAGAAAGTGCTTTCTATACCTGGATGTACCGGATCGCCATCAATACCGCGAAGAACCACCTGGTATCCAGAGGGCGTCGTCCACCCGGCAGCGACCTGGATATCGTCGATGCCGAAATCGTCGATCAAAGCGGCCGCTTGGCCGACTCCGAGTCTCCCGAAGCTTCCATCGCGCGGGACCAGTTGGAAGCCGCTGTGTTCGAAGCCATCGAACGCTTGCCGGATGACCTGCGCACGGCCATTACCCTGCGTGAGCTGGATGGGTTGGCCTACGAGGACATCGCGCAAATAATGCAGTGCCCGGTGGGTACGGTGCGTTCGCGTATTTTTCGTGCCAGGGAGGCGGTAGACGAGCATATCCGCCCGCTGGTCACCACGGCGCGCAACAGCCGTGAAGAGCCCTGAGCGTCGGGCCGCTGCCTGCGCATGGACACAAACATTTACGTTTTTACTTTTTTTGTGAACTGTCTGGCGAGTCAGGCGTCATAAGGGCTGCCAGCGTTATTGAGTTGAGCCGCCGAGCAGCCCAATCATGTTGCCTGCCAACTTGGCAATGGCGTTGTGCAGACGGTGATAGATAATCTGAGTCTTGGCCTGTGAGGTTTTGCGGCTAAAACACGCACTAGCCGTGTTGTCGTGAAGCTTCTTCCAACACAGTGTGAGGGTGTGAAGTATGAGTCAAAACACACGGGAGTCACTTTCCGCATTGATGGACGGTGAAAGTGATGAGCTGGAACTTCGCCGAGTGTTGAAATCACTACCTGACGACGCCGACGCGGCAGAGACTTGGCGCCGCTATCATCTGGCGCGCAGCATGATGCAGCGTGAGCGCGAAGTGGATGTCAGCGTCGACCTTTCGGCGGGCATCATGGCTCGACTGCGTGACGAGCCGGTACCGATCACCGAGCCGGTCACGGCGGCGAATCATCGTGCGGGCGGCATCTCGTTTGCCCGCGGTGCTGGCGTGGCAGCGGCCGTATCACTGATGGTGATCACGGGCGTACAGTTCTTCAATAGCGGTACAGGGTCGAGCGGCCAGCCTGATGGCAACATTGCCGTTCAGCCCGGCGCTGGAGTGGGTGCGCAGGTACAGCCGGTCAGTTTGTCTGGTGCCCAGACGGGAGCCCTGGCAGCCTCCGATATGCCGATGTTCGAGCCCACGCCGTTCCGGATCAATGGGCAGGCAGGCAATAGCGGCTTGATGAACGTCAGCGAAGCCGGTTTCGCGGCTCCGTCTGCGCCGCAAAGCGTCATGGCTCAGCAGCCAACGTCCATCGATATCGATCAACTGCGCCTGTTGCAGTCCTATCTGGAGCAGCACGCCCAAGGCGCCGCCAGTGGCGGTGGTGACAGCTGGATGCCGCTGATGCGCTCCTCGGTCACTGAGCCGTTGGGCCAGCGTTGATGGCGGACAGGGTAGCCTGAGCATTATGGCGATGGACAAGTGCCGACAGTGGGGAATTCAGGCCGTCGCGTCTGCTGGGCTGGTAAGCCTATTCTCCTTCTCCATGCCGGTCATCGCAGAGCAGTCCGCTTTCAGCTGCGATGACCTCACTTCATTGACCGAGCCTGCCAGTGCTCAAGAGTGGCTGGTGCTCAGCAAACAGGCCGGTCATTGCTACGATTTCCAGGCCAGAGCCGTCTCCATCGATGCCTTGGGAGTGCGCACTCTGGCGCTTTCGCATCGTATCCGAGATGGCATTCGACAACAGGTCGTCCAACACCTGGATGGGCCTTCTGTCAGTGTCGAGCGTCAGTCGGCCGTGGGCTATCGCGCCCGCTTCATTCCTGAAGATCAAGAGACCGGCAGCGCAGCGGAAGCCTGGGCGGCTCACGTGGCCCATTATTATGAGATCGAGCTGCTCAACGATGATCGCGTGGCGGGCCGCGAAGCCGTGCAGCTCAAGTTCGTGCCTCAGGATGGTGAGCGCTATCAGCATGAGTGGTGGCTGGACAAAGAGACGGGGCTGCTGCTCAAGCATGTCATGCGCGATAGTCAATCGCGGGCGCTGGAAACGTTTCAGATCACACAGCTACAGTCGCCGGTGCTTTATGAGGGCGTGATTGCAAACCCTGCTTCGCCGGAGGAGTCAGCAGTGAATTGGCAGGCGGAGTGGCTGCCGGATGGCTTCGTTTCTCAGCCGGTCGAAACGAGTTCGTTATCGAGTCAGCGTGTCTACAGCGACGGCTTGGCTTCGGTCAGCTTGTTTGCAGCGCCCGTGGAGCAACAGGCGCTCTCGGAAGGTAGCCATCAGTTAGGCGTTTCTACGGCCACGGTATCGGTCGTGGAGGTCGATGATCAGCGTTGGCAGCTGGTAGGCGTTGGTGAGCTGCCAGCTGCTGTCATGCGCCGTATCGTTCAGTCCATCGTGATTCAGCCCTGATGTCATTGGCCGAGCCCGCACCCTGTTCTGCGCTCTATCGCACTGGCCGAGTAACAGGGCATGTCGAAGGGCGATTGGTGGTGGATGTATCGGTGGCCAGTGAATGTGATGCCTGCGCCAAGGGGCGCGGTTGTGGCATGGGCCTGCTGGCGCGCCGCCAGCACCAGCGTGTCGAGGTGCGGCCTGAGTGTCTGGAAAGCCAATTGGCAGAGCGTTACCCTTTGGGCAGTGCGGTGACGCTGACGGTGGAGCGGCAAGCCGTTGGCTATCTGGCGCTTTTGGTCTATGCCGCGCCCATGCTGCTGGCGCTGGTCGTGTCGGGGGCGATTGCCAGGGTGGCAGAGAGTCAATGGATCAGCGCGAGTGTCTTTTTTGGTACCTTGGCGTGCGCCTTGGTGGCGCTTAGATTTCTCATGCGCGGGGGGATGGAACGCTTCCGTCCGCGTTTGGTCAGTTAGTTGTCCTGTAGCTCGCTAAGAGTTGCACTTCCATGGTGTCGTCCCTGCTTGACTAGGAGCTGTTTCATGAAGCGCTTGGTTCTCCCCTCAACGTTATGGTTATGCCTGGTTGCGCTGTTCATGGTGGGCCACAGTGCCCAGGCGCAAACCTTGCCCGATTTCACGGTGCTGGTAGAAGAAGCGGCGCCGGGCGTCGTCAACATTTCTACCACGCGCACGGTGCAGCGCAGCAGCTCGCCGTCGGCACAAGGGTTTGGTGGTCAGGAAATTCCCGAAATCTTTCGCCACTTTTTTGGTGACAGTTTTCCAGCGCCGCCCAGTGGTGGTCAGGGGCGTAGCCAGGAACGACAGTCATTGGGCTCTGGCTTCATCATCAGTGAAGATGGCTACGTGATGACCAACGCCCACGTCGTGCAGGATGCCGATGAAATTCTGGTGCGCCTCAACGACCGTCGCGAACTGCCCGCCGAGCTGATCGGCAGCGATGTGCAGACCGACGTTGCCTTGCTCAAGATCGATGCCAGCGACCTGCCCGTGCTCACTTTGGGGAATTCCGATGAGCTCAAGGTAGGGGAGTGGGTGGCGGCCATTGGCTCGCCTTTCGGCTTCGACCATTCGGTCACTGCGGGTATCGTCAGTGCCATCAACCGTACGTTGCCACAGGACGCTTACGTCCCCTTCATCCAGACCGACGTGGCCATCAATCCGGGCAACTCCGGTGGTCCACTGTTCAATCTGGAAGGTGAAGTCGTCGGTATCAATTCGCAGATCTTCACCCGTAGCGGTGGTTTCATGGGTCTGTCGTTCGCCATTCCGATCAACGTCGCCATGGACGTTGCCAGCCAACTTCGTGAAGATGGCCAGGTGAACCGTGGTTGGCTGGGCGTGATGATCCAGCCGGTGTCTCGTGATTTGGCCGAGTCGTTTGGTATGAACGAAGCCATCGGTGCGCTGATTGCCGACCTGGACCCCGAAGGTCCCGCCGCGCAGGGTGGCCTGCAGGCTGGGGATGTGATTCTGGAAGTCAATGGCGAAGAGGTCGATCGTTCCAGCACGTTGCCGCGCCTCATCGGGCGTGTTGCCCCTGGCAGCGATGTGGAGCTTACCCTGATGCGCGATGGTGAGCAGGTGACTGAAACCATCGAACTGGGAAGCTGGCCGGATGCCCAAGGCGTCGAGCAAGCTTCCAGCAGCAACAATCAGATGCGACTAGGTGTCGCTGTGGCCGAAGTGGATGAAGCCACGCGCGAGCGGCTCAACATCACCGGTGGCGTGGAGGTTCGTCAGGTGGAGCCGGACAGCGTTGCCGCCCAGGCGGGGCTCCGTCCGGGAGATATTCTGGTCAGCCTCGACCACCGTAGCGTTGCTTCTGCGGATGAGCTGATGCGAATCGTCGAAGCCTTGCCCACCGATCGTGCCATCCCGCTGCGCCTGTATCGTGATGGACGCTCACTTTTTGTAGCGCTGCGTCTGGAATAAGTACGCTTTTCGCTCCCTCCAGTCCGGCGGTTCTCGCCGGACTGCTGTTCCTATCCCCCGCATATCGCTACAATAGCGCTTATCTTTTGACGAACTTTGGCAATGCAGTGGTGCGGTGTTCACGTTACGCCTTGTTGGCGCTGTCCCCAACACCATCGCTTGCGTACCAATAAGGCAGAACACACTCGATGTCTCATGACGTTTCCGGCGGAAAGCTCAAGCATATTCGCAATTTCTCCATCATCGCCCACATCGACCACGGTAAATCGACGCTTTCCGATCGTTTGATTCAGACTTGTGGTGGCTTGTCCGAGCGTGAACTGAAGGAGCAGGTGCTCGACTCCATGGATATCGAGCGCGAGCGCGGCATTACCATCAAGGCGCAGTCGGTCACGCTGGACTACACCGCGGCCGATGGTCAGGTCTATCAGCTCAACTTCATCGATACACCAGGGCATGTGGACTTCTCCTACGAAGTATCCCGCTCGCTGTACGCCTGTGAAGGGGCGCTGCTGGTAGTGGACGCCGCTCAGGGCGTCGAAGCTCAGTCGGTGGCCAACTGCTACACCGCCATCGAGCAAGGCCTGGAAGTCCTGCCGGTGCTCAACAAGATCGACCTGCCCCAGGCCGACCCGGACCGCGTTTCTCAGGAAGTGGAAGAAATCATCGGCTTGGATGCCACCGATGCCTGCCAGGTGTCGGCCAAGAGCGGTATTGGTATCGACGCACTGCTGGAGCGCCTGGTGCGTGACATTCCGCCCCCCAAAGGGGACCCGGACGCGCCCTTGCAGGCGCTGATCATCGATTCCTGGTTCGACAACTATCTCGGCGTCGTTTCGCTGGTGCGGCTGTTCGACGGTACGCTGCGCAAGGGCGACAAGATTCGCATCAAATCGACCGGGCGGGATTGGAACGCCACCGAAGTAGGCATCTTCACACCGCTGCGTAAAGAGACCAATATTCTGCGCGCGGGTGAGGTCGGTTTCGTGGTTGCCGGGATCAAGGAAATTCATGGTGCCCCGGTCGGTGATACCATCACCCACACCAAAACCCCCGATGTCGAACGCCTGCCGGGCTTCCAGAAGGTCAAGCCGCAGGTATACGCCGGTATGTTCCCGGTCAGCGCCGATGACTATGAAGACTTCCGCGATGCGCTGGAGAAACTGGCGCTGAACGATGCGTCGCTGGAGTACGAGCCGGAAAACTCGGATGCCCTGGGCTTCGGTTTCCGCGTGGGCTTCCTCGGCACCCTGCACATGGAAATCATCCAGGAGCGCCTGGAGCGCGAATACGACCTGGATCTGCTCACGACAGCACCCACGGTGGTGTATGAGCTGGGCATGAAAAATGGCGACATCAAATACGTCTCCAACCCCTCCAAACTGCCGGACATGGCCGACGTCGACGAGATGCGCGAGCCTATCGTGCGGGCCAGTATTCTGGTGCCCCAGGAGTACGTGGGCAACGTGATTGCCGAGTGCGAGCAGCGCCGTGGCACCCAGCTGGACATGCAGTTTCTGGGCAACCAGATTCAGCTCACTTATGAGCTGCCGATGTCGGAAGTGGTCATGGACTTCTTCGATCGTCTGAAGTCGATTTCTCGCGGTTACGCGTCGCTGGAGTATAACTTCGAGCGTTTTGAAGCCGCCAAGCTGGTGCGTCTGGACGTCTTGATCAATGGCGACAAGGTAGACGCGCTGGCGGTCATCATCCATCGGGATCATGCCCACACCCGCGGCCGTCTGCTGGTGGAGAAGATGAAAGAGCTGATTCCGCGGCAGATGTTCGACGTGGCCATCCAGGCTGCCATTGGCGGGCAGGTGGTCGCGCGCTCGACGGTCAAGGCGCTTCGCAAGAACGTGACCGCGAAGTGTTATGGCGGTGACGTCAGCCGCAAGAAAAAACTGCTGGAAAAACAGAAAGCCGGTAAAAAACGGATGAAACAGGTGGGGCGTGTCGAAATTCCCCAGGATGCCTTCCTTGCTGTGCTCAAGGTCAACGACTAGGGACTCGACCTCACATGGATTTTTCATTATTACTGGTACTTGCCGTCGTACTCTCCGGGGCCATCTTTCTGCTGGATGTACTGGTGCTGCGGCCCAAGCGCCGTGAGCGGGTGGCCACTGCCGAAGCCGCCACGGTAGACGGGCTGGACGATGCCAGCCGGGAAAAGCTTCTCAAGGAGCCCTGGCCGGTCGACTACTCTCGCTCTTTCTTTCCCGTGTTGCTGGTCGTACTGGTGGTGCGTAGCTTCATCGTCGAACCGTTCCAGATCCCCTCGGGTTCCATGAAGCCGACGCTGGAAGTAGGCGACTTCATCCTGGTGAACAAGTTTGCCTATGGCCTGCGCCTGCCCGTGGTGCACCACCGCTTTCTGGAAGTGGACGACCCGGAGCGTGGTGATGTCATGGTGTTTCGCTTCCCTGACGAGCCCTCGGTCAATTTCATCAAGCGCGTAGTGGGCCTGCCCGGCGACCGTGTTCGGTATGAAGGCAAGCAGCTCTATGTGAACGGCGAAGCAGTCAGCAAGGTGCTGGTCGAAGAAGGCCCGGCCTTGTCTCCTCAGCAGCTGTTGCTCGAAGAGCAGCTGGGTGAAGTGAGCCATTTCATTTATAACAATCCGCGTGATCCTGGCCCGCAAATGCGTGAGGTAGTGGTGCCGGAAGGGCACTATTTCACCATGGGCGATAACCGTGATCACTCCAACGATAGCCGCTACTGGGGCTTTGTTCCGGAAGAAAACATCGTCGGGCGCGCCTTTGCAGTCTGGATGCACTGGGATGGTGGTTTGCCCAGCTTCAGCAGCGTGCGTCGCATCGAATGAAGCACCTGTTAAACAACAAGGTCAGCGTGGTTATTTTGTATAACGTCAATGACGTAGGAGCACCGTGAGCAATTCCTTAACCGCTTTTTGCCGACGAATCGGCCATACCTTTGGCGACCCAACGCTACTGGAACTGGCCATGACCCATCGCAGCTATGGTGGTCGCAACAATGAGCGCCTGGAATTTCTGGGTGACTCTATCGTCAACTTTGTCATTGCCGAAGCGCTGTTTCAGCGCTTCCCCCAGGCGCGAGAAGGTCAGCTTTCCCGTCTGCGCGCGCGTCTGGTCAAGGGGCAGACCTTGGCCGAGCTGGCCCGTGAAATGTCATTTGGCGAGTGCCTGCGACTTGGCTCGGGAGAGATGAAAAGCGGCGGTCACCGCCGTGAATCCATCCTGGCCGATGCCGTCGAGGCCGTGATCGGGGCCATCTACCTGGATGCAGGTATGGACGCCGTGCGTGACCGAGTACTGGCCTGGTATGCGGAGAGGCTGGAAAACATCTCTCTTCAGGATACTCAGAAGGACCCCAAAACGCGCTTGCAAGAGTTTCTCCAGTCACGCCAGGCCGCGTTGCCTCGCTACGAAGTGGTCTCGGTCAAGGGCGAGGCGCATGCCCAGACGTTTACCGTGGAGTGCTATATCGATCTGTTGAGCGAGCATACCACTGGTAAAGGTCCTAGCCGCCGACATGCAGAGCAACAGGCGGCGGAAGAAGCTCTGTCCTATCTTGAACAACCCCCTGGAGACAAATCATGAGCCAAACCTGCGGATTCGTGGCCATCGTTGGCCGTCCCAACGTAGGCAAATCAACCCTCATGAACCGGATTCTGGGGCAAAAGATCTCGATTACCTCTCGGCGGCCGCAAACTACCCGCCATCAGGTGATGGGTATCAAGACCGTCGATGAGACGCAGTTCATCTACGTGGACACCCCGGGCATGCACATCATGTCCAAGGATCGCAACAAGGCGATCAACCGATTCATGAACCAGGCAGCCACCCAGGCGCTGCGTGACGTGGATTGTGTCGTCTTCATCATCGATCGTACGCGCTGGACCGAGGAAGACCAGGCGGTGCTCAAGCGTCTGGAGCATGTCACGGCGCCGGTGATTCTGGCAGTGAACAAGGTCGACCGCCTGCAGGACAAGGCCGACCTGCTGCCCTGGTTGGCGGAGGTGGGGGCACGGCGTGAATTTGCTGCCGTCATCCCCATTTCAGCGAAGCACGGCACGCAGGTCGAAGCGCTGGAAGATGAGGTGGCCAAACACCTGCCAGAAAGTATTCACTTCTTCCCTGAAGACCAGATTACCGACAAGAGTCTGCGCTTCATGGCCGCCGAGCTGGTGCGCGAAAAGGTCATGCGTCAGCTGGGCGACGAGCTGCCCTATCAGATGACCGTCGAGATCGAGGAGTTTCGCGAGACCGAGCGGGTGACCCATATCAGCGCGTTGATTTTGGTGGAGCGCCAGGGCCAGAAAGTGATTCTGATCGGTGAAAACGGCGATCGGATCAAGAGTATCGGCCGAGAGGCGCGGCTGGACATGGAGCGTGCCTTGGGCACCAAGGTCATGCTCAACCTGTGGGTCAAGGTCAAGCGAGGCTGGTCGGACGATGAGCGTGCCTTGAAGAGCCTGGGTTACGACCTGGATTGAGCGCGGCCATGACCCCCGAGCCTGCCTTTCTGTTGCACCGCAAGGCGTATCGGGAAACCAGCGCGCTGGTCGACCTGCTGACGCTCAACCACGGGCGCATCCGTGCGGTGGCTCAGGGCGGGCAGCGCCCCGGTTCGAAATCGCGCCAGCGTTTGCAACCCTTTACGCCGCTGTTCATCGCTTGGCGCGGAGAGCGTGAGCTGAAGCGGCTTACCTTGATGGAGTCCCGGGGGCAGACCGCGCTGCTGGCGGGTGAAGGGCTGTTGTGTGGCCTTTATGCCAATGAAATTGCCACCCGCTTGCTGCCGCTGGAACTGGCATCCGCGAATGTGTTTGCCTTTTACAGTGCGCTGCTGGAGGCACTTCCGGTGCCCGCCGCGCGCGGGTTGGCGCTGAGACGCTATGAGTGGGCGCTACTGGAAGCCCTGGAAGCCACGCCGCGCTTCTGCACGCCTCAAGGTACCCCTCTGGACCCCCATGGCCGTTATCGATTCGAGGTGGCCAGTCGTGCATTCTTGCCCGCCGAGCGAGGGATCGACGGCCGTGCCTTGCGCTATATCGAGCAGGGTGACTGGGAATCAGAGAGCCTGGCCAGCGCCTTGAAAGCGCTCATGCGAGCAGCGCTGGCGCCCCACCTGGGGGCAGTGGCACTACGCTCGCGAGAGCTGATGATGGATTTGGCCCGCCGCCGTCAGCGCTAGGCGGGCCTCTCTCATACAAGCAATTCTCAGACAAGCAATACTCAGACAAGCAATGATGGCCTCTGTGTGCCATCCAATGGAGAGTCACGATGCATCCTCCTCGTATTCTACTGGGTGTCAACATCGATCACGTCGCCACCCTGCGCCAAGCACGGGGCACCCGCTACCCGGACCCCGTTCAGGCAGCGCTGTTGGCCGAAGAGGCCGGTGCCGATGGCATCACGGTTCACCTGCGTGAAGACCGCCGTCATATCCAGCCCCGAGACGTACGCCTGCTGGCCGAGATGCTCAATACGCGCATGAACCTCGAAATGGCCGTGACCGAAGAGATGCTGGCCCTGGCCGAAGAAGTGCGGCCTGCCCACGTTTGCCTGGTGCCGGAAAAGCGCGAAGAGCTGACCACGGAAGGTGGCTTGGACGTGGTGGGTGGGTTCGAACAGATTGCCGCTGCCTGCCAGCGTCTGGCAGCCGCGGGCTGTGACGTATCGCTGTTCATCGACCCCGATGAGTCCCAGATCGACGCGGCCAAGCGCGCTGGAGCGCCCACCATCGAACTGCACACCGGTGCCTATGCCGAAGCTCGGCCGGGCAGCGAAACGGCCAACGCCGAGTATGACCGCCTTAGCGCAGCAGCGGTCCATGCCGTCTCGCTTGGACTGGTGGTCAATGCCGGGCATGGTCTGCATTACCACAATGTGGAAGCCATTGCTGCCTTGCCGGGTGTCAACGAGCTGAACATCGGTCACGCGATCATTGCGCGCGCGCTGTTCGTAGGGCTGAAAGAAGCCATTCAGGAAATGAAGCGGCTGATGATCGCCGGTCAGGAAGCTGGCCTGATGGCCGCGTTGGATGCCCATGAGCACGAGCACGCGCACGCGCATGACGCGCATGATGGCCATCACGGCTGCTGCGGGCATTGAATGATCGTTGGCATCGGTTCTGATATTGCTCGCGTTGCTCGGTTTCGTCAGGCCCTGGAGCGCCACGGTGAGCGTTTTGCCGAACGCATTCTGGGCCAGCAGGAGCAGCAGGTATGGCGGGCCAAAGGTTGCCCGGTGGCTTATCTGGCCAAGCGCTTCGCGGCCAAGGAAGCCTTCGTGAAAGCCTTGGGCCTTGGCTTGCGCCAGGGCATGCAGTGGGGAGACATCCAGGTGCTTAACGACGCGCTGGGCAAGCCCGGATTACACCTGCATGGTGAGGCCCAGCGGCTCTTCGCAGCCAGCGGCGCCGCCACGGCGCACATTACCCTCAGTGACGAAGCCGAGTATGCCGTGGCGTTTGTGGTGCTGGAGCGCTGATCGCCCCCATCACATGCCGTTCTCCTTGTTTACTCCATTAAGCCATCGCGGTATTGGGCAAGTCGCGCCATGGCGGCGTAAAGCTCCTCCAGCAGCGTATCGACATGGCGTAGCCCGCTGGTGCGTAGCCGAGTTTCCAGGGTTTCCACCAGCAGGGCCAGCTCTGGTGCACCGCAGTAGCGGCTGGCCCCGTTCAGCCCGTGCACCCAGTCCAGCAGTTCGTTCAGGTCGTCTGCCTGGAAAGCCTCGCGCATTTGTCGTTCGTGCTCTTCCAGGCTGTCGATCAGCCTGACTACCTGCTGCTTGGCCAATGATATCTTGCCGCCTGCCAAGCGCGTCCCCAGGGCGAGATCCACGGCAGGCAGGGCGCTGGGCAATGCCAAGGGTTCTGCCAAGGGCTCTGGTGTGGCCGGTGGGGTATCTGCTTCAGTAGAAGTTGGCGTGATGTCTTGATACCCCGGGTCAGGCGTAATACCCAGAAACCGCTGCATGAGCTGCTGCAACTGTACGTCATTGATGGGCTTGATCAACACATCGTCCAGCCCTTCACTCAGCCACTGCTGGCGTTCGTTATTCAGTACGTGGGCGGTGACCGCGATGATGGGGCAGCGTGCCCAGCTGCCGTTGACGCGACGCAGCGCTTTGGTGGTTTCGATGCCGTTCATGTCGGGCATGCGAATATCCATCAGTACCATGTCGGCGGTATGCTGGCGCGCGAACTCCAATGCCTCTCTGCCGCTGGCAGCCAAGACGATGCGCAGCGTGCTGCTCTCCAGCATGGCCTTGAGCAGCTCACGGTTGGCAGTGTTGTCGTCAACGATCAGCAGCGTCAAAGGGGCGCCTGAGGCAGGCTTGTTGGCAAGCTCCAGGGGTTTCGGCTCCTGACCCGCTGGCAGTACCGTGGGCTGCAGCAAGCGTCGTACCATCGTGACCAGTTGGGCGCGGGTGAAGGGCTTGCAGAGCATGTCACCGCCATGGGGAAGGTCCCAGTGGGGCAGTTCAAAGCTGGTGGTGTTGGCCAGAATGATGACTGGGCAGGGGGTCTGGGCAATGATGTTCTGCCAATAGCCCTTACGTTCGCCGTCAAAATCATCGTGTTCGAGGCTGACCATCAGCAGTGCCTCATTGCCGGCATCGATGAACGATACAGGGCGTGCGCCCCAGCGTTCCAGCAAGTGTTCCAGCACGTTTCGAGTGGGCAAGTGAGGTTCGTGCAAGCGCACGATCGGATTGTCCAGCACCAGTTCTGGAGGGCGCTCGTCTGCCTGATGGGCGAGCAGGGGGAGCGTAAACGAAAAAGTCGACCCTCTGCCCAACTCGCTTTCGACTCCAATCTCGCCGCCCATGCGTTGAATCAGTTGGCGGCAGATCGACAGGCCCAGACCGCTGCCTCCAAACTGTCGGGAGTGGCTGGGCTCTGCCTGAGAGAAGGCGCTGAACAACTGCTGCTGGTGTTCGTCGCTCAATCCAATACCGGTATCACTGACGCTGATGTGCAGGACGACGTGCTGACCCTCCTGGTTGTCCAGCATGACGCGCACGATCACATCGCCCTCATTGGTGAATTTGAGGGCATTGCCAAGCAGGTTGTTCAGCACCTGATGGATGCGTAGCGGGTCACCGCATAGCGGGGTCGGCACGTCGTCATACACCATGGCGACCAGGTTGAGCTGTTTGCGCTGCGCTTCTGGGGCATGCAGGCCAATCACTTCATCGACCAGCGCCACGATATCCACGTCCACTTCTTCCAGTGTCAGGCGGTCTGCTTCCAGTTTCGAGAAATCCAGCACGTCGTTGACCAGCATCAGCAGGTTGTCACAGGCCCGGCGCACATGATCCAGCCACTCCTTTTGGCGGCTGTCGAGCGACGAGCGGCCCAGCAGCCGACAGAAACCGATGATGCCATTGAGCGGTGTACGTATCTCATGGCTCATGTTGGCCAGAAATTCAGACTTCACGGCGTTGGCTCTCAGCGCGCTGCGGTGTGCCAGATCAAGCTTGATGTTCTGCTCTTCGATGGTCTCCATGGATTCCTGGAGTTCACTGGTGGCTTGCTCGATCTGGCTCTGCATGTTGCGCCGGGCGTGCTGGAAATACTCCGCCAGCCGATTGATATGCTGGGCCAGTTGGCGCAGCTCGATGGGGTTGGCAGGAGTGATCTGCAGGCGGTCATCGCCTCTCGACAGTCGGTAAAGTGCCTGGCTGGCTTCTTCGATGGGGCGGGTAACATAGCGGCTGATGGCAAAGGCGATCAGAAACAGCAACAGGCCCAGCAGCATGCCGCCCAGGCTGAGGCTGGCAATCAGCTTGTAGCGCTCCAGCACCAGCGTGCGGATATCCATCTCGGCTTCCAGCCAGCCATTGTGCGTGCGCCCACGACCGCTCAGTGACTCGCTAGTCAGCGGTACCTGAACGCGCCACAGATCGTCTTCCATGGCGATGGTCGTCGTTTCCGGGGCGTGCAGTCGAGCCGGGGGTGGCAGCGAGGTACCCATCACCAGCAGGCGATTGCCTTGTTCATCGAAGAGGGTGACGGCTCGTAGGTGGCGCTGTTCGAGCAGTTTTCCCGCGAGGCTCTCCAGGCGTTGCGAGTCGCCATCGGCCATGGCCTCGCCCAGGCTGGGAGCCAACAGCTCGCCAGTACTGACCAGCCTTTCCTCAAGTACCGCACGGCCTGTGGCGTCGGCGTGAAAGACGAACAGAAACGCCATCATGGCATACACCAACAGTGGAAAACCCAGCAGGGCAAACAGCAGGCGCGTGTTTAAAGACATGAAAGAAGCTCATCGAATCCAGAAGGTTGCCTGTCCAGGCATGGGCAGCACCGATATAATGCAGCATAACGGTTACGATAAGGAATGTGTGATGAATTATCCCACGCTTGAAGATGTGGTCGGCAACACACCGCTGGTACGTCTGAAAAGAATCACGGCAGGCCGCAACAATACGCTGCTGGCCAAGCTGGAGGGCAATAACCCGGCAGGCTCGGTCAAGGACCGCCCAGCGCTGTCGATGCTCAGCGAAGCAGAAGCCCGTGGTGACATTCGTCCCGGTGATACGCTGATCGAGGCGACCTCGGGCAATACCGGCATTGCGCTGGCCATGGCGGCCGCCATCAAGGGTTACAAGATGGTGCTGGTCATGCCTGAAAATGCTTCCGCCGAGCGCAAGCAAGCCATGGCGGCCTATGGCGCCAGGCTCATCTCGGCGAGCAAGGAGGGGGGCATGGAAGAGGCACGCGATATCGCCGACGCCATGATTGCCCGAGGCGAGGGCAAGCCGCTCAACCAGTTTGCCAACCCGGACAACCCGCTGGCGCATTATCGCACCACCGGCCCGGAGGTATGGCGGCAAACCGACGGTGAGATCACACACTTCGTCAGCTCCATGGGTACTACGGGCACCATCATGGGCGTGTCACGGTATCTCAAGGAGCAGAACCCGGCCGTGCAGATCGTCGGGCTGCAGCCGGCCGATGGCGCCAGTATTCCCGGCATTCGCCGCTGGCCCCAGGAGTACCTGCCCGCCATCTTCGAAGCGCCGAGAGTCGATGTCACGCTGGACATCGCCCAGCAGGAAGCCGAAGAGCACATGCGTCGCCTGGCCCGGGAAGAGGGTATTCTGGCAGGGGTTTCATCCGGCGGCAGCCTGGCAGGTGCGCTGCGCATCGCCGAACAAACCGAAAACGCGGTCATCGTGTTCATCGTCTGTGACCGTGGTGATCGCTATCTCTCCACGGGCTTGTTCGCCCCGGAGGTATGAATGGCCATGTTGGGTAAGCGGCGGCCTCCACGCCCCGCCTCGGGCCATTCGGGCCTGGCACGCACGCCAAGTGGGCGAGCCGCAAAAGAGCAGACTGGCGAGCTCTCCGGTGCGCCGCTGGTCGTCGAGCGGCTGGCCCATGATGGCCGAGGGGTGGCCCACAACGCTGCCGGGAAGACCGTGTTCATCGACCGGGTGCTGCCCGGCGAGGAAGTGGAGGTCGCGGTCCATGTGACCCGCAAACGCTTCGATGAGGCGCATGTCAAAACTCTGCTGACTCCCTCGCCCCTGCGCGTGACGCCGCCCTGTGCCCACTTTGGCCAGTGCGGAGGGTGCGATTTGCAGCATATGGCACTCGACACCCAGCGCCATCACAAACGTGAGGTGGTCGCTGAGCTGCTGGCACGGCAGGGCCTGGCCCATGATGCCATCGGCTTGCTCCACGGGCAGACCACGGCGTATCGCCGTCGGGCGAGGCTGGGTGTCAAGGTGGATAGCCAGGGCAAGGTGCACCTGGGGTTTCGCGCCGCCAGCACGCATCGGCTGGTAGATATCGACGCCTGTCCAGTGCTGGTGCCTGCCTTGCAGGCGCTCATTGCCCCTCTGCGAGCGCTGTTGGCGAGCTTGGAAGCCCCGCGCTTGGTCGGCCACCTTGAACTGCTGGCGACCCCGGATGCGACGGTAGTGCTGGTGCGTCAGTTGAAGGCACAGCCTGACGATGAGCTGCGCTGGCAGCGTTTCGCTGAGCAGCACCAGGTACATGCCGGTGCCTGGCTGGGGCGCGAAGAGCCCCAGCTGCACTGGTATGGTGCGCCACCTTTGCTGAGAGAGCGCGTTGACATGCAGGCGCTGGGCATCGACGCCAGCACACTGCCATCCAACCTGTCGCTTGACTTTGTGCCGGGAGATTTTTTGCAGGTCAATGCCGAGGTGAACCAGCAGATGGTGGCACAAGTGGTAGGCTGGTTGGCGCCCAAGCCCGGCATGGTGCTGCTGGATCTGTTTGCCGGTATCGGCAATTTCAGCCTGCCGTTGGCCGCTGCAGGCGCCCGCGTTCATGCGGTCGAAGGGAGCCAAGGCATGGTCGAACGGCTGCGCGACAATGCCCATAACGCCCGCGATGCCGATGCAGTCCTGGCGGTCAGCGCGGAACAAGCGGATCTCAGCAATGCCGAGGCCGTGGCCAAGGTGCTGCGGCAGCACCCCGTGGAGGCGCTGGTGCTGGATCCGCCGCGTAGCGGTGCCGAGGCGGTGTGTCAGGCGCTGGGCCGCCATCGCATTGCCAAGATCGCGTATGTTTCCTGCGACCCGGCAACCCTGGCTCGCGATGCGGCACATCTTGTGCATGCAGGGTATGCTATCAAGCACGTTGTCGTGGCCGACATGTTCGTACATACGGCGCACATGGAAACGCTGATGCTGTTTGAATATACGGGCTAGCGTGCCATTTGCAGCAAGCCGCCACCCAAAAGGATGAGTCATTGTCATGGTGAAAGTGCGTGAAGACCAGCCGCTGACAGAAAGCGGAAAGGTGGACATACAACAATGGTTAACGCGCCTTCAGGAAGATGTGCGCCTGCGTGAGCCCGAGCGCCTGCTTCAGGCCTGCGAGCTGGCCGACCAGTTGGAGCGAGAAGCTCCCCGCACCCATCGTGTGTGGCTGTCGCCAGGTTCCAGTTTTCGCATGGGGCTGGAAATGGCCGATATTCTGGCGGATCTCAAGCTCGATCAAGCCACGCTGGAAGCTGCCGTGTTGTATCGCGCCGTGCGCGAAGGGTTGCTGAGCCTCGACGCGGTGACCAAGCGCTTTGGCGATGAAGTGGCGAAGCTGATCGATGGCGTACTGCAGATGGCCGCCATCAGCTACCCCTTGGCGCCCAACCATGGCATGAGCCAGCATAACCAGCAGGAAAACCTGCGCAAAATGCTGGTCAATATGGTGGGAGATGTACGAGTCGCGTTGATCAAGATTGCCGAACGCACCTGCGCGCTGCGTCAGGTCAAGGACGCCCCCCGGGAAAAATGCCTTCAGGTGGCCAGGGAAGTGGCCGATATCTACGCGCCGCTGGCCCACCGCCTGGGCATTGGCCAGATCAAGTGGGAGCTGGAAGACCTCTCGTTCCGCTACCTGCATGAGGACGAGTACAAGGCGATTGCCAAGTTGCTGGCAGAGAAGCGCCTGGACCGCGACCGCTATATTCACGATGTGGTCGAAACCCTCAAGACCCTCATGGAAGCCCAGCATATCCATCGTTACGATGTCAGTGGCCGGGCAAAGCATATCTACTCCATCTGGCGCAAGATGAAGCGCAAGCGGATCGATTTTTCCCAGGTCCACGACGTGCGCGCCGTGCGCATTCTGGTACCCGAAGTCACCGACTGCTACACCGTGCTGGGTATCGTCCACTCCCGCTGGCACCACGTGCCCAACGAGTTCGACGACTACATCGCCAACCCCAAGAAAAACGGTTATCAGTCGCTGCACACGGCGGTCATGGGACCGGAAAACAAGGTGCTGGAAATTCAGATCCGCACCTTCGGTATGCACGACGAGGCCGAGCTTGGGGTGTGTGCCCACTGGCGCTACAAGGGCCACGATACCAATGCCAAGAGTCGCAGCTACGAAGAAAAGATCGCCTGGCTGCGGCAGGTGCTGGAGTGGCAGGACGAAGTGGGCGGCTTTGGAGACCTGCGCGAGGGGCTCTCCAGCGACGTGGCGCCGGACCGAATCTATGTTTTCACCCCTGACGGCCACGTGATCGACCTGCCGCGTATCGCTACTCCCATCGACTTTGCCTACCGGGTACACACCGAAATAGGCCATCGCTGCCGAGGTGCCAAGGTCAATGGGCGTATCGTGCCCCTGACCTACAAGCTCAAGACTGGCCAGCAGATCGAGATTCTCACCGCGACCAAGGGTGGCCCCAGCCGCGACTGGCTCAACCCCAGCCTGGGCTACGTACGCACCTCGCGGGCGCGGGCCAAGATCCAGGCGTGGTTCAAACATCAGGCCCGGGACCAGAACCTGGACGAAGGGCGCACGCTCTTCGAGCGTGAAATGCGTCGTCTGGATGTGGAAGGGCTCGACCTGCCAAAACTGGCCAAGGCGGTCAATTACCAGAACGCTGACGACATGTACGCCGCGTTGGGCGCCGGTGACCTGCGGATAGGCCAGGTACTGCATCAGGCGCAGCAGCTGTTTGGCGAGACCGATGACCAGGAGCAGTTGGACCGACTGCTGGCCAAGCCTCGCCGCCAGCCCAGCAAGGCCACCAAAAGCGACATTACCGTGCTGGGCGTGGGCAACTTGAAGACCAGCATGGCCAACTGCTGCCGACCGGTGCCCGGCGAGCCGATTGTCGGCTTCATCACGCAAGGGCGTGGGGTCACCGTGCACCGTCAGGATTGCACCAATATTCTCCAATTGCGCATGGAGGAGCCTCAGCGCATTATCGAAGTGGAGTGGGGCGAGCGCGCCCATACCCGCTACCCGGTGACCATCGAGATTCAGGCCTGGGACCGTTCGGGTTTGCTGCGCGATGTCACGGGCCTGCTGGGCAATGAAAAGGTCAATGTACTGGCGGTCAACACGCTGACCGATACCGACGAGGGCATTGCCCGCCTGCGCATCACCCTGGAGGTGGATGGCCTGGAGTCCCTGGGACGGCTGTTCTCGCGTATTCAGCAGTTGCCCAACGTGACCGAGGTTCGCCGCCTGCGTAACGCCGACCCCGAAAAAAGTGCCCGTAAAGGAGGGGCCTGATGCGCTACCGCCTGGAAGACCTGTTGACGCTGATGGCCGTGCTGCGTGACCCGCAGCAGGGCTGCCCGTGGGACGTCAAGCAGCACTGGGACACCATCGTGCCGCATACCCTGGAAGAAGCCTACGAAGTTGCCGATGCCATCGAGCGGCGTGCTTTCGATGAGCTGCCCGGAGAGCTGGGTGACCTGCTGTTTCAAGTGGTCTATTACGCCCAGTTCGCCGCCGAGGAGCAGCGCTTCGATTTCCACGATATCGTCCATACGTTGACGGAAAAGATGCTGCGTCGCCATCCGCATGTGTTTCCAGAGGGGACGCTGGCGTCTCGCCGCCCGCCTGGCATGAGCGCAGACGCCGTCAAAACCCAGCAGGTCAACAGCCGCTGGGAAGCGCTCAAGGCCGAAGAGCGCGCGCAGCGCAGCGTCGAAGAGGTATCGGTGCTCGACGATGTACCGCGTAACCTGCCTGCGCTGAGCAGGGCGACCAAACTCTCCAAGCGTGCCGCCCGAGTGGGTTTCGACTGGCCCGATGCCCGGGGCGTGCTGGACAAGATTCGTGAAGAGCTGGCAGAGGTCGAAGAGGCGCTGGCCGCCGGCGACCGCCAGCATGCGCAGGAAGAAGTGGGTGACCTGCTGTTTGCGGTCACCAACCTGGCGCGTACCCTTGGGGCCGATCCGGAGCAGTGCCTGCGCCAGACCAACAGCAAATTCGAGCGCCGCTTTCGCCATGTCGAAGGCGCACTTGCCAGGGCCGAGCGACCGCTGGGTCAGGCGACCCTGGAAGAAATGGAACACCACTGGCAAGCCGCGAAAGCCCAGGAACAACGCTAATATCTCATAATATCAACGCGACCCCGCAAGGAGGCCCCGCCAATGAGCCATGATCTACACGAGTCGCTGCGCGATAATGTCCGTATTCTGGGTGATAGTCTTGGGCGTACCATCGCCGATGATCTGGGCCAGTCGTTCGTCGACAAGATTGAAACCATTCGTGCCCATGCCAAGCGGGGTCGCCAGGGCGACACCCTTCAACAGCGGCAGTTGATCGAGTATCTGCGCCAGCTTCCCGAGCGCGACCTGCTGCCGGTCACCCGTGCCTTCAACCAGTTCCTGAACCTCGCCAACATCGCCGAGCAGCATTACCGCGCTCGGTTTCGTCGCGTGGAGGATTACAAGCCAGGCACCCAGCCAGTGCTGGGCGAGCTGCTCAGTCGCGCCCAGCAGGCGGGCAACTCCCCCCGCAAACTGGTCGAAACCCTGGCCAACATGCGCGTGGAGCTGGTGCTCACTGCCCACCCCACCGAAGTCATTCGCCGCACCCTGATTCAGAAGTATGACGCCATCGACGAGTGCCTGACCGCCATTGAAAGCTCCGAGGATTACCCGGAGCGTGGCGCCCGCGCTCAGGGGCGGCTGGAAGAGCTGATCAGCCAGGCCTGGCACACCGACGAGATTCGTCACGAACGTCCCACCCCGGTGGATGAGGCCAAGTGGGGCTTTGCGGTCATCGAGAACTCCCTGTGGCAGGCGGTGCCCGATTTTCACCGCGACCTGGATAGCCTGTTGCTGGAAACGGCAGGCGAGCGCCTGCCGCTGGATGCGGCGCCCATTCGCTACGCCTCGTGGATGGGTGGCGATCGCGACGGCAACCCCAATGTCACGGCGAAGGTGACCCAGGAAGTCCTGCTGCTGGGGCGCTGGATGGCGGCAGACCTCTATCTGCGCGATCTGGAGCAGTTGAAGACCGAGCTTTCCATGTGGAAGGCCAACAGCGCCTTGAAGGCCGAAGTGGGCGATGTCGCCGAGCCTTACCGGGAGCTGCTCAAGCGTCTGTTGACGAAGATGGAAGCTACCCGTGACTGGGCCAAGGCACAGCTGGAGGGGCGCAACTACGATGGCGGGCCCATCATCGAAACCCGTGATCAGCTGTATGCGCCGCTGCTGGCCTGCTATCGCTCGCTGTGCGATGTGGGGCTGGACACCATCGCCAACGGCGCGCTGCTGGATACGCTGCGACGGGTCGCCGTGTTCGGCGTTACCCTGACCAAGCTGGATCTGCGCCAGGAAGCGGGCCGCCATGCCCAGGTCATGGAAGAACTCACCAGTGCCCTGGGCCTTGGTCATTATCAGGAGTGGAGCGAGCCCCAGCGTCAGGAGTTCCTGCTTTCCGAGCTGGCCTCGCGCCGTCCATTGATCCCGCGCCGCTGGGAGTGTTCCGCCGAATCAAGAGAAGTACTGGATACGTTCAAGGTGATTGCCCAGGAGCATGCCGAAGCGCTGGGTACCTATATCATCTCCATGGCAGGCGAGCCTTCCGATGTACTGACCGTGGCGCTACTCATGAAAGAGGTGGGCGGCCAAGTGACGCTGCCCATCGCGCCGCTGTTCGAGACGCTCAACGACCTGGACCACGCCGGTGCTGTCATCGATCAGCTGCTGTCGCTGCCGGGTTACCGAGCGCTCACTCAGGACCGTCAGGAAGTCATGATCGGTTACTCCGACTCTGCCAAGGATGCCGGGCAACTGGCGGCGGCCTGGGCGCAGTACCGCGCCCAGGAAGCGCTGGTCAACGTGTGCGAGAAGCACGGCGTGGATTTGACGCTGTTCCATGGCCGAGGCGGTACGGTAGGCCGTGGTGGCGGCCCGGCCCATGCGGCGATTCTCTCTCAGCCGCCGGGGTCGGTGAACGGCAGCCTGCGGGTAACCGAGCAGGGAGAGATGATTCGCTTCAAGTTCGGCCAGCCGGACATTGCGCTGCGCTCCATGGAGATCTACGCCTGCGCGGTGCTGGAAGCCACGCTGCTCCCGCCGCCTGCACCACAACCGCACTGGCGCGAAGAGATGGACCAGCTGGCCAAGGTTGCCCACGCGGCTTACGTGGGCGTGGTGCGTGAAGACCCGGATTTCGTCCCCTATTTCCGCGCGGTGACGCCCGAGGGCGCGCTGGGCAGGCTGCCCTTGGGTTCGCGGCCCGCCAAGCGTCGCCAGGATGGCGGCGTGGAAACGCTGCGGGCGATTCCCTGGATCTTTGCCTGGACGCAGATTCGCCTGATGCTGCCCGCCTGGCTGGGCAGTGGTGAGGCCTTTGCCCGACGCCTGGAGGAGCCGGGCGGCCTGGAAGTGCTGCAGGAGATGCGTACGCAGTGGCCATTCTTTGGCACCTATCTGGACATGCTGGAGATGTTGCTGGCCAAGGCCGATGTGGCCATTGCGGCTTATTACGAGCATCGCCTGGTCGACGAGCCTGCGCTGAAGGCGTTGGGCAAGCAGCTGCGAGAACGCTTTGCGCGGCTGGAGCTGGTGGTGCTGGACATTCTTCAGCAGGAGCGGCTGCTGGAGAATACGCCGCTGATCCGTCAGGCCATCGATGTTCGCAACCCTTACATCGACCCGCTCCACGGCCTGCAAGCCGAGCTGCTGCAGCGTAACCGGGATGCTGACGGCGCCATCAGCGCCGATCTCTCACGGGCGCTGATGGTCACCATGGCAGGCATCGCTGCCGGGCTGCGCAATACCGGCTAGTCGCACCGTGGGCCAGCGCCGTCACTCCTCGGGTGGCGGCGCTTTTGTTTATGTTGGGCTGCTGTTTTCGTTGAGCTTTTATCGACGCACTCCAGGGGAGGTGCACCATGCACGCAGATGCTCAGGCCGTGATGGTCTTCTGGTTTCAAACCTTAGCGCCTGCCCTCGCCGCGCCGGAAGAAGTCGCCTTCCTCCAGCAGCCGGGCTCCTCTTTTTAACCCAATGGGATGACGTAGCGCTTTATGCCGTTAAGAACCTCTACCCGTATCAACAAGTACATCAGTGAAAGCGGCCTGTGCTCCCGCCGCGAAGCCGACCGCTTCGTGGAGCAGGGCAATGTCTATATCAACGGTCGCCGGGCCACCACGGGGGATCAGGTGGTGGCGGGAGATCGGGTCAAGGTGAACGGCCAGGAGATCGAACCGCAGGAAGAAGAAGACCTGGTATTGATCGCGCTGAACAAGCCGGTGGGCATCGTCAGCACCACGGAGTCTGCCGAGAAGGACAACATCGTCGAGTTCGTCAAGCACGGCACGCGTATCTTTCCCATCGGACGGCTGGACAAGGACTCCCAAGGCCTGATCTTTCTCACCAACAATGGCGATCTGGTCAACAAGATTCTGCGCGCCAACAATCATCACGAGAAAGAGTACGTGGTGACGGTGGATAAGCCGATCACCGATGAGTTCATTGCCGGTATGCAGGGCGGGGTGCCCATTCTTGGCCAGGTGACCAAAAAGTGTCGCGTGGTCAAGGAGTCTACTTTCGTCTTCAATATTACGCTGGTGCAGGGGCTGAATCGTCAAATTCGCCGTATGTGCGAATACTTCGGTTACGAAGTGACGCAACTGGTGCGTACACGCATCATGAACGTATCCCTGAAAGGCCTGGCGCTGGGCGACTGGCGCGATCTGACGCCCCGTGAGATCGAGACCATCATTGCCCTGACCGAAACCTCGCAAGCCGCACCGGAGAAGAAAAAAAGCGACAGGCCTGACTACAGCGGCAACAGACATGGCGCGAAAGGTAAACCACCGGCAGCGAAAAAGGCCTCACCAGGTGCCCGTTCGGGTGGCAAGAGCCGTCAGGACTCCAAGGGAAAAGTAGCCGCGTCGGGTAAGCCAGGCGCCAAAGCAAAGCCAACGGGAAAACCGGCTGCCAAAGGCAAGGGCAGGCCCGGCAGTAAACCCGGTGGCAAGCCGGGCGCGGGCAAGAGTGCTATCAAGGGTGGTCGTCCTGGTGGGGGCAGAACAGCCGCCGGTAAGCCGTCTTCCCGGCGCAAATAGTCAGCCAGGGCACATCATGAATTCATGGATGCTTTTCGGGCTGGCGCTCTATGCAGCGGCCAGCGTCGTGACTTATGCCACCTATGCATGGGACAAGCGGGCGGCGATCAAGAAGCGCCAGCGGGTGAGCGAAAAAACGCTGCACTGGCTGGCGCTGTTAGGGGGTTGGCCAGGCGCGTGGTGCGCTCAGCAGCAGCTGCGCCACAAGACCCAGAAAACCGCTTTTCGGCGAGTATTCTGGGTCACGGTGGTGCTCAACCTGGCCTGTCTGGCGGCTGTTCTGGCGCTTACGCAACCTTGGCCGAGTTGAACAGGAAGTTGGCGATCAGTTCCTTGCCGCCTTCGGTGGCAAACGACTCCGGGTGAAACTGAATGCCGTGGATGGGGTAGTCGCGGTGCTTCACGCCCATCAGCTCGAACTCGCCTGCGGCCTGCCAGGCGCTGCGCTCGGCAAAATGCTCGGCGGTCAGCGCGCCGACCGTGGCGGTCACTTCCAGGCACTCGGGTAGGGTGGTGGCGTCGGCAATCAAGGAGTGGTAACGCATCACTTCCAATTGGTCGGGGACGCCCTGAAACACCGAGCGGTCATCGTGGTGAATGGGGCTGATCTTGCCATGCATGGGCAGCGGTGCCTTGACCACTTTGCCACCAAAGACATGCACGATTCCCTGCATGCCCAGGCACACTCCCAGCAGTGGCGTCGTCTTGCCGAGTTTTTCGATGACCTCGGCACACACCCCGAAGTAGCGCGGGTCGTCCGGCGAGCCCGGCCCCGGCGAAATGATGATGCGGTCCGGGGCCATGGCCTCGATGGCCTTGAAGTCGATCTGGTTGTTCCGCTTCACCACGATCTCGAAATGCGGCAGCTCCCCGCGATTCTTTTCGGTAGTGAGAATTTCACCGATGAACTGGTAGAGGTTGTAGGTGAACGAGTCGTAGTTGTCGATGATCAGCACCTTCATGCGGGGCTCTCCGTTTCCGTGCTCATAAAGGGGGCTAGCGCCTTGCGGGTACCGGCAAACTTGCGACGAATCTCCTCGTACTCATCCTCGGCGTTGCTGTCGTAGACGTTGCCGCCGCAGGTTTGCACGTAGGCGCGTTCACCGTTGACGAACACCGTACGAATCGGAATGGCGAAGGTGCAGTCGCCATTGAAGGAAAACTGGCCCACTGCGCCGCCATAGGGGCCGCGACCGTCGGTTTCCAGGTCGTCGATGATCTTCATGGCCTCGATCTTGGGAGCGCCGGTCAGCGTTCCGGCAGGGAAGTTGCTGGCCAGGGCGGTGAACATGTCTTCGCCTTCGGCGATGATGCCGACGATCTCGCTGGAGATGTGCTGTACATGGCTGAACCGCTTGATGTCCATCAGGCTGCGTACCTTCACTGTTCCAAACTGGGCCACGCGGCCGATGTCGTTGCGGTGCAGGTCCACGATCATGTTGTGCTCGGCGATCTCCTTCGGGTCGTTGAGCAGTGCGCGGGCCAGCTGCGTGTCTTCCTGGGGGGTCTGGCCACGGAGCGTGGTGCCCGCCAGCGGGAAGGTTTCCATTTCGCCCTGGCGCAGGCGAAACAGCAGCTCGGGGCTGGCGCCGATCAGCTTCTGTTCACCGAATTTGACGTAATACATCTGTGGTGACGGGTTGATGGTGCGCAGCTGGTCATAGAGCGCCAGGGTATCGCCCTGGATGCGAAAGCGCTTCTTGAATCCCACTTCACACTGGAACACCTTGCCGTCGATGATGTCCTGCTTCACTTTGGCCACGGCTTCGGCATGCTGGGCCTTGCTCATGGTGTCGCCCAGCGCGGTAATGCTGAGTGCCCCGGCAGGCTCGTCTGCTGCTTCGATCAGTGTCTGCAGAAAATCATAGCGGCTGTTGTCGTAGTAGAAGTAGGTGACTTCCCCGGTCATCTTGTCGAGGATCAAGCCATCCTTGTAAAGCCCGAAGCGGAACGTATCGAAGTCGTCGCTGGCTTTCAGCGTCAGCGAAGGCTCGAAGTACTGCATGGCGTCGTAGCCCAGATAGCCGCTGAGGCCGCCGGCGTACTTGCGGGAAATGATGTTCTGCGGAATCAGGCTGCGCAGCAGCTCGTAGGGGTTCTCGCTGGTGTACTGCTCGGCCTGACCGTCGCGGTTTTCGATGGTCAGCGTGTGGCCATTGGCGTACAGCGTATATTCGGGATCGAAGCCAATGATCGAGTGGCGTGCCATATGGCTATCTTCGCCCAGCGACTCCAGCATGTAGCAGGTGTCGAAGCGGCGCTCGATTTTCTGAAACAGGGCGAAGAAGTCGCAGTCTGCCGCCAGCGTCACGTAGTGCGGTTTACGAGGCAGTGTAAACGGCGTTGGGCCAGTGGTGTTGGCCTGAGTGTGAGTGCTCATAAAGGGTCGTTCCGTGATGAAGATGACTGGTTCAGTGCGCGAGAGCCCCTGGATACCGTGGCAATACCGACCCCGAGGGTGTCGGCAATCTTGCGGTGGGGCACCCCTTCGTTGAGCAGCTTGAAAATCTGCAGGCGCTTGCTGATTTCCTGGTACTCCGCTGGTGTCAGCAGGCTGGCCAGCGCAGCGTCCATGGCCTCGGGGGTCTCGATGGCCACCAGATGGCGTACCAGCTCAGTCTGATAGTGTGACGGAGAGAGGGTCATGAGTGAGTCACCAGCGGTCGATGTAATCCGTGTTAATGTACTAGTACGCTAGTACATTAACACGGATAAACGCCGGGTCAAGAGACATCTCGGCTGGCAGCATCGAAAACTGGGATTAAAACGGCAGGTGTAGCGAAGCGCTGAGCATATTGAGGTGGCTGAGCGTGGGTGCATCGATACGTTCGTACTCGAAACGGCTGATCAACCGGTTGATGGTCATGGTGGCGCCGAAGCCTTGCAGCAGCGCCGTGCCGCCATCATCGGCCTGGGGCTGGTACGCTTCACCACGCCACTCGGTGAAGCCGGACTTGGCATAAATGCTGACGGCGCCCATGCGCACGCCTGCCACCAGGGCGCCACCCAGGCTCAGGGTGTCCATGAGCAGCGGGTTCACCTGGGAAGTAATGGGGACTTCTTCACTTTCGCGATAGGCGATCTCGGCACCGATATCCAGCCGGGGCAGCCGTTCGGGGCTGAAGCCCGCGGTCAGCCGAAAGCCGGTGGTGTTGGTGTCGAGGCTGCTCAGGTCGCTGCCTTCCAGCACCACGCCGTTATCCAGCCGAATCCACTCACCGTCGGGGGCCGCATAGGCAAGCAGTGCCGTATCGTCATTTGCCAGGGCAGTGGCGAAGGGCGCGGCGCTCACCAGCGTCAGGAACAGGGTGCTTGCCAGGCGGTTCATTGGCGTTCCTCTTGTCCTTGATCGTGACCTTGTCGTTATGCGTGATTGTCGCCATTTATCGAGCCAACCGTTACAGGTTAGCAACGGGCGCTGATTTCCACCACGTTAATTGCCTGTTGAGCGAGATTTTCCAGCAGGTGCTTGCCCATGGTCAGGAAGCGCTCGCCAAATACCCACTGGGGCGAGACGACCGCAGGCTGGGCGGTCTGCTCCTTTTGGCGTTGACGCTGGCGCCAGGCCAGGGCGGTCTGGCTCCAATCCTCGTGGTGTTGCAAGGTGAAGCCTTGCCGTTGCAGCAGGGTAGTCAGTGCTTCCAGGCTGAGCAGGTGTGAATGTTCGGGCCCTTCCGCCCAGGGCACGGGGTAGCGCAGCGCCGCCTGGTTCGGGCCGCCCACCACTTCGTGCATCACCAGCTGCCCACCGGGGCGCAGCACTCGGCGGCACTGGGCCAGTACGTTTTCCGGGTCAGGCATGTTCATCAGGCTGTGTTGAAACACCACCGCATCGAAGCTCGCGTCGGTAAACGGCAGAGCGCTGGCATTTCCCGTCACCCAGCGCAATTTTCCGCCCATGGGGGTGGGGGTGAGTTGGCTGATGGCCCGGTTGAGCGCGCTGAAGCGGTGGGTGATATCCAGCCCGGTCATGTGCAGGCCCATGGCCGCGCCCTGGCGCATCAGCCCGCCCAGCCCGGCACCGATGTCCAGCACCTCGCTTTGCGGCTCAATCAGGGCCAACAGCCTGGCCGAGGCGGCCAGGCCACCGATATGCAGTTGGTCCAGTGGCGCGAGCTGGTGCAGCGTCGGACCCTCAGGATAATGGCTGCGCAACTGCTGGAGGATCTCCTGGTCGCGCAGCCCCTGATCGTAGTGATGCGCCAGGGGCTTTGCCATGGCGGCTACTTCTGCTCGTCCAGGCCCAGCTCTTCTATCGAGATTTCGCGCATCTTGAATTTCTGGATCTTGCCGGTGACGGTCATGGGGAACGCATCCACGAACTTGAAGTAGCGTGGGATCTTGAAGTGGGTGATCTTGCCCTTGCAGTATTCGCGCAGGTCTTCACCGGTGATCTCGCCCGCGGTGGCGTTGAGCTTCACCCAGGCGATCAGCTCTTCGCCATACTTCTTGTCGGGCACGCCGGTGACCTGGACTTCGGAAATGGCCGGGTGGGCGTACAGAAACTCTTCGATCTCTTTCGGGTAGACGTTTTCACCGCCGCGAATCACCATGTCCTTGATCCGTCCCACGATCTGGATGTAGCCCTGGTCATCCATGGTGGCCAGGTCGCCGGTGTGCATCCAGCCTGCCTCGTCGATGGCTTCGGCGGTGGCTTTGTCGTTGTTCCAGTACTTGAGCATCACGCTATATCCACGGGTGCACAGCTCGCCGATTTCACCACGGGGCAGAATGCCGCCATTGCCGGGGTCGACGATCTTGCTTTCCAGGTGGGGTTGTGTGCGGCCCACGGTGGAAACGCGCTTGTCGATGGTGTCGTTGGCGCCGGTCTGTGTCGACACCGGGCTGGTCTCGGTCATGCCGTAGGCAATCTGCACGCCCTTCATGTTCATCTTGTCGATGACCTGCTTCATGATTTCGGCAGGGCAGATGGAGCCAGCCATGATCCCGGTACGCAGCGAGGAAAAGTCGGTCGACGCGAAGTCGGGGTGTTCGAGCTCGGCAATGAACATGGTGGGTACACCGTAGAGGGCGGTGGCTTTCTGCTCATGGACGGCTTTCAGGACTTTACCGGGGTCGAAGCCTTCGTCCGGGTAGATCATGGCGGCCCCATGGGTCATGCAGCCCAGGTTGCCCATGACCATGCCGAAGCAGTGGTAGAGCGGCACGGGGATCACCAGCCGGTCGGCGCTGGTAAAGCCCATGCTCTCTGCCACGAAAAAGCCGTTGTTGAGAATGTTGTGGTGGGAGAGCGTGGCACCCTTGGGAAACCCCGTGGTGCCGGAGGTGTATTGAATGTTGATCGGGTCGTCGAACTGCAGGGTGGCCTGCAGGTCGTCCACTTCGGTCTGGCTGACGGTGTCGGCCTGGCCAATGAAGTCGGCCCAGCGCCACATGCCGCTGTGCTTTTCGTCGCTGAGGTTGATGATGCACTGCAGCTGCGGCAGCTTATGGGCGTTCAGCGCCCCTTCGGCGCAGTGGTTCAGCTCGGGGGCCAGCTCGTACAGCATGGCGGTGTAGTTGGAGCTCTTGAACTGGTGGGCGGTGATCAAAAAGCGTGCACCGGATTGGTTGAGCGCGTACTCCAGCTCGTGGGTACGGTAAGAGGGGTTGATGTTGACCAGAATGGCACCGATCTTGGCGGTGGCAAACTGGCTCAGCGTCCACTCGCTGCAGTTGGGTGCCCAGATGCCGACCCGGTCGCCTTTCTTGACCCCCATGGCAAGCAGGGCCCGAGCGCAGCGATTCACCTCCCGCTGCAGTTCTCGGTAGCTCCAGTGAATGTTCTGGTGCAGCGCGATCAACGCGTCGTTGTCCGGGTATTGGGCGGCAATCTGGTCGAACTTGTCGCCAATGGTCATGCCCAGCAAGGGTTTGTCGGCGGTGCTGCTGGTGTAGCTGGGCAGGGCGCTGGAAAGCGGTGCAGATGATGCCATGGTGAGTCTCTCCGAAATCTTTTTGTTGTCTGAACGGGAAGTGAAGCGTTTTTAATTATTAGGGCCGGGCCGTACTAGCCGGGAGTGCGCTGTGTGCACCCTCTGGCCAGCGCCACTTTGGCGCTGGGTTGGCGGCCCAACTGCCGCGTGATCCAGTCGCCGGTGTCGATCACCGCTTGCAGGTCGATGCCGGTCTCGATGCCGAGTCCTTGCAGCAGGTACAGCACGTCTTCCATGGCCACGTTGCCGGAAGCGCCCTTGGCATAGGGGCAGCCACCGAGGCCTGCCGTGGCGGCGTCGATGACGCTGACGCCCTCTTCAAGTACGGCGTACAGGTTGGCGATGGCCATGCCGTAAGTGTCATGGAAGTGCGCGGCCAGCCGTTCGATGGGCACGTGTTGGGCGGTGGCTTCGATCATGCGCTTGGCGGCCAGCGGCGTACCGGTACCGATGGTGTCCCCGAGGGAAATCTCGTAACAGCCCATGTCGTAGAGCGCTTTCGCCACCTCGGCGACTTTCTGCGGGGCGATGTCCCCTTCGTAGGGGCACCCCAGCACGCAGGATACGTAGCCACGCACTCGCACGCCTGCCTCGTTGGCCCGCGCGAGCACTGGCTCAAAGCGTGCCAGCGACTCGGTGATCGAGCAGTTGATGTTCTTCTGCGAGAACGCTTCCGAGGCGGCGCCAAACACGGCGACCTCCTCGACGCCCACGTCCAGAGCGCCTTCCAGCCCCTTCAGGTTTGGCGTGAGGGCGGAATACACCACGCCGGGCTGGCGCTTGAGGCCGCGCATCACCTCGGCGGCATCGCCCATCTGCGGTACCCACTTGGGAGAAACGAAGCTGGCGGCTTCGATATGCCGCAGGCCGGCCGCTGCCAGGCGCTCGATCAGCGCGATCTTGGTGGCAGTGGGCACCAGGGTGCCCGGTTCGTTCTGCAGCCCGTCGCGAGGGGCCATTTCAAACAGCTTGATAGCCGTAGGCAGTGCCATGGAGAAGCTCCTATTCGCTGGGGGCAAAGTCGAGCAGCACGTCACCCTGGCTGACCGTGTCGCCTGCCTGGAAGTGGAACGTGGCCACGCTGCCGTGGGTCGGTGCCGTCATGGTGTGCTCCATTTTCATGGCCTCCATGACCATCAAGGGCATGCCTTTTTCTACCGTGGTGCCGGGTTCGACCAGCAGCGCCACGACGGTGCCGTGCATGGGGGCGGTAAGGGTCGCCTCGGTTTCCTGATGGCCGTGGTCGATGGCGTCGATACGCTGCCAGAGCAGGCGGGTTTCACCGCTGGGCTCGGCCATCACGACGACATTGCCATCCCGGTAGGCCTGCAGGCGACGGCGATGGCCGTCGAGGGTCACCGCCACCGCATCGCCTGCCAGCGGTTGCAGGCTGGCGCTGAGCGTGTGCTCGCCGACGGTCAGCTGCCACTGGGCGTCCAGGCTCGTGCGTTTGCCCTCCACCACGACCAGGCTGTCACTCTCCGGGCCTTGCGCCGCGCTGGGGTCGCACAGCGTGATGCGGATGGTATGCGGGGCATTGAGCCGGAAGCCGTCGTGGCGGTCCCAGGGCGAGTCGCTTTCGCACTCCTGAGCCAGCTGGTGCAGCCCGATCAGCGCAGCGCTGGCATAGTCCTGCGTGGTATAGCGGCGTGGCGCGAATAGCGTCGCTTCGTTGCGTTCGATGAAGCGCGTGTCCAGCTCGACGTTCTTGAAGCCGGGGTGATTGGCCAGCCGCTGCAGGAAGGCGCGGTTGGTCACCACCCCCTGCACATCCAGCGCGGCCAGCGCCCGGTTCAAGGTAGCCAGCGCGGCGTCGCGGTCGACACCGTGCACGATCAGCTTGGCCAGCATGGGGTCGTAGTGCATCGACACGCGATCGCCGCTCTCCACGCCGCTGTCCAGGCGCACCTGGTCGGCGGCCAGGCCCGCGCCTTCGGTGTCCAGTTCGAAGCGGGACAGCAGGCCGGTGGCAGGCAAGAAGTCCTGCTCCGGGTCCTCGGCGTAGAGCCTCGCCTCGAAGCTGTGACCGGTGATGGTCAGCTCGTCCTGACGACAGGGCAGCGGCTCGCCCATGGCGACTCTCAATTGCCACTCCACCAGATCCTGGCCGGTGATCATCTCGGTGACGGGGTGCTCCACCTGCAGGCGGGTGTTCATCTCCATGAAGTAGAACGAGCCATCGGCGTCCAGAAGGAACTCCACCGTGCCCGCGCCCACGTAGCCGATCTCCTTGGCAGCGCGAACGGCGGCGTCGCCCATGGCAGAGCGCAGCTCGGGCGTCATGCCGGGGGCGGGGGCTTCTTCGATGACTTTCTGGTGGCGACGCTGCACGCTGCAGTCGCGCTCGAAGAGGTACACGCCTTGGCCGTAGCGGTCACAAAAGACCTGTACCTCTACATGGCGGGGCTGCACCAGATACTTTTCGATCAGCATGCGGTCGTCGCCAAAGGCGGCTTTCGATTCCCGGCGGCAGCCGTCCAGCGCCGCCTTGAAGCCTTCACCGCTTTCGACCACGCGCATGCCCTTGCCGCCGCCGCCTGCGCTGGCTTTCAGCATCACCGGGTAGCCGATCTTGTCGGCTTCGGCGCGCAGCAGGGCGTCATCCTGATCGTCGCCGTGGTAGCCCGGTACCAGCGGCACCCCCGCGTTGGCCATGCGTGCCTTGGCCGCCGATTTGTCGCCCATGGCGGCAATGGCGGAAGCGGGCGGGCCAACGAAGGTAATACCGGCCTGTTCCAGCGCTTTGACGAAAGTGCCGTTTTCGGACAGAAAGCCGTAACCGGGGTGAATGGCGCCGGTGCCGGTGCGTTGGGCGGCGTCGATCACTGCCTCGATGTTCAGGTAGCTTTCCCGGGCGGCCGCCGGGCCAAGACGCACGGCCTCGTCGGCTTCCCGCACATGGCGGGCGGTGGCATCGGCATCCGAGTAGACCGCCACGGTTTTCAGCCCCAGACGGCGGGCGGTGCGCATCACGCGGCAGGCAATTTCACCCCGGTTGGCTACCAGCAGGGTATCGAAGGGGGTCGGGGTAGGCGTCATGAGCGTGGCTCCGCGGCGTGTTGGTGTTCTTCGGGGGATGTCCAGGCGGGGCGGCGCTTGTCGAAAAAGCTGGCCAGGCCCTCCTGGCCTTCTTCACTGACCCGCAGCTGGGCGATGACCTGGCAGGTGTGCTCGCGGGTGGCATCCGAATCCGGGGCCTGGGCCACGCTGGCCAGCAGGGCTTTGGTTGCCCGCTGCGCCTGAGGAGAGCCCTTGGCCAGGGTGTCGATCATGGTATCGATGGCGTGATCCAGCGCATCGTGTTCGACTACCTGGTGGGCGAGCCCCAGCTGCAGCGCGGTAGGGGCATCCATGATTTCGGCGCTCAGCGCGTAGCGGCGCATCTGCCGTTGGCCAAGGGCGCGCTGGACGTAAGGGCTGATCACGGCCGGTGACAGGCCGATATTGACCTCCGACAGGCAAAACCGAGCCTTCTCGGAAGCGATGACGATGTCGCAGCAGGCGGCAAGCCCGACCGCGCCACCGAACGCGGCGCCCTGAACGCGGCACAGGGTGGGGCAGGGCAGCGTGTCCAGGCCGTGCATCAGCGCCGCCAGCTTGCGTGAATCGGCCAGGTTGTCGGCCAGGTCGTAATCGACCATGCGCTTCATCCAGTTCAGGTCCGCACCGGCCGAAAAGCTCTTGCCCTCGGAGCCGAGGACCACTACGCGCACGTCGCCTGCGCTGGCCAGATCGTGCAGGCTCTCCAGATGACCGTTCAGTTCGGCGATCAAGCGATCGTCAAAGGCGTTGTGCACCTCTGGACGGTTCAAGGTCAGCCGGGCGACACCCGATTCGATAACCAGGGTTGAGTAAGCCATGTGATGCCCCTTACATCCGGAACACGCCGAAGCGCGTCTCTTTGATTTCTGCGTTCATGGCGGCGGCCAACGAGAGACCCAGCACGTCGCGGGTTTGCAGCGGGTCGATGACTCCGTCATCCCACAGGCGCGCGCTGGCGTAGTAGGGGTGGCCCTGGTGCTCGTACTGGTCGCGGGTGGGCTGTTTGAAGGCCTCTTCGTCTGCCTTGCTCCATTCCCGGCCTTCACGTTCGTACTGCTCGCGCTTCACCTGGGAAAGTACGCCTGCCGCCTGCTCGCCGCCCATCACGGAAATACGCGCATTGGGCCACATGAACAGCAGATTGGGGTCGTAGGCTCGGCCACACATGCCGTAGTTGCCAGCACCGAAGCTGCCGCCAATCAGCACGGTGTACTTCGGTACGTTGGCGCAGGCTACGGCGGTGACCAGCTTGGCGCCGTGCTTGGCGATGCCTTCGTGCTCGTATTTGGAGCCCACCATGAAGCCGGTGATGTTCTGCAGGAAGACCAGCGGAATCTTGCGCTGGGCACACAGTTCGATGAAGTGCGCGCCTTTCACGGCGCTTTCCGAAAACAGCACGCCGTTGTTGGCGACGATACCCACCGGGTAGCCGTGGATATGCGCAAAGCCGGTCACCAGGGTGTCGCCGTAGTAGCGCTTGAACTCATCGAAATCAGAGCCATCGACGATACGGCCGATCACTTCGCGCACATCGTAAGGTTTTTTCAGATCGGTGCCGACGATGCCGTACAGCTCTGCGGGGTCGAGTCTTGGCGGCCTGGGGGGTTGCATGGCGAGCTGGCCACGCTTTTGCCAGTTGAGCCGGGACACGCAGGCCCGTGCCAGCTGCAGCGCATGGGCGTCGTTTTCGGCGTAGTGGTCGGCCACGCCGCTGATGCGGGTATGCACATCGGCGCCGCCCAGGTCTTCGGCGCTGATGTTTTCCCCGGTCGCTGCTTTGACCAGCGGTGGGCCGCCCAAAAAGATCGTTCCCTGCTCCTTGACGATGATGGACTCGTCCGCCATGGCGGGCACATAAGCACCGCCTGCGGTGCAGGAGCCCATGACCACCGCGATTTGCGGGATACCCTCGGCAGAGAGCGTGGCCTGGTTGTAGAAAATCCGGCCGAAGTGGTCGCGGTCGGGGAAGACCTCGTCCTGGCGGGGCAGAAAAGCTCCGCCGGAATCGACCAGGTAGATGCATGGCAGGCGGTGCTTGCGAGCCACTTCCTGGGCGCGCAGGTGCTTTTTCACCGTCAGCGGGAAATAGGTGCCGCCCTTGACCGTGGCATCGTTGGCCACGATCACGCACTCCACCCCCGATACCCGGCCAATCCCGGTGACCACCCCGGCGGCGGGCACGTCGCTGTCGTAAACGTGATGGGCTGCCAGCGCAGAAAATTCCAGAAACGGCGAGCCTTCATCGATCAAGTGGTCGATACGGTCACGTACGAACAGCTTGCCACGGCTTTCGTGGCGGGTGCGGGCGTTGGCGCCGCCGCCCTGGGCGATGGCCGCGGTCAGCTCACGCAGCTTGTTCACTTCCCCCAGCATGGCGGCCTCGTTGGCCTGAAAAACATCGCTGCGCGGGTTGATCTGTGTCGAGAGTGTGCTCATGGCGCAAACCTTCCTGAGTCGATTAATGGCTTTCGGTGAAGAGTTCGCGACCAATCAGCATGCGGCGAATTTCGCTGGTGCCGGCGCCAATTTCATAGAGCTTCGCATCGCGCAGCAGGCGGCCGGTGGGGTATTCGTTGATGTAGCCATTGCCGCCCAGCAGTTGAATGGCGTCCAGCGCGACCTGGGTGGCCTTTTCAGCACAATACAGGATCACCCCGGCGGCATCCTTGCGCGAGGTCTGGCCCCGGTCGCAGGCGCTGGCCACGGCATACAGGTAAGCGCGGCAAGCGTTCAGCGTGGTGTACATGTCGGCCACTTTGCCCTGTACCAGCTGGAACTCGCCAATGGATTGGTTGAACTGCTTGCGCTCGTGGATATAGGGAATGACCACGTCCATGGCGGCCTGCATGATGCCGATGGGGCCGGCGGCCAGCACGGTGCGCTCGTAATCCAGCCCGCTCATCAATACCCGCACGCCCTTGCCTACCTCGCCCAGCACGTTCTCGGCGGGCACGCGGCAGTCCTGAAACACCAGCTCGCAGGTGTTGGAGCCGCGCATGCCCAGCTTGTCGAGCTTCTGGGCGGTGGAGAAGCCGGGCATGCCTTTCTCGATGATGAACGCGGTGATGCCCTTGGAGCCTGCTTCCGGGTCGGTCTTGGCGTAGACCACCAGCACGTCGGCATCGGGGCCGTTGGTGATCCACATCTTGTTGCCGTTGAGCACGTAGTGGTCGCCATCGTCCTTGGCGCGCAGCTGCATCGACACTACATCGGAACCGGCACCCGGCTCCGACATGGCCAGCGCGCCCACGTGCTCACCGCTGATCAGTTTGGGCAGGTATTTGGCTTTCTGCTCGGCGGAGGCGTTGATCTTCAATTGGTTGACGCACAGGTTGGAGTGCGCGCCATAAGAGAGGGCCACCGACGCACTGGCACGGGAGATCTCTTCCATGGCAATGCAGTGCGCCAGATAGCCCATGCCGCTACCGCCATCCTCTTCCGGGACGGTAATGCCCAGCAGCCCCATGTCACCAAACTTCTGCCACAGGTCGTTGGGGAACTCGTTGTTACGGTCGATCTCGGCGGCTCTGGGCGCTATTTCGCTGGCGGCAAACGCATTGACCTGTTCGCGCAGCATGTTCAGCTCGTCGTCGAGGCCAAAATTCAGTTCTGTGTAGTGGGAAAACATGCTCAATCACCTTGTCGTCGTTGCTTGTTGATTGTTAATGGACCGTGTCTGCTGGCGGTATTCGAGCGGCTTATTTGGAAGTGGCCGGGTGCTTCTCGTTCAACTCTTCCAGCGCCTGGCGGCAGCGGATTTCGGCACTCTCCAGCTCCAGTTGCACCATGGTGATGTCTTTCATCTGCTGCTCCAGCGCGGCCTTGCGTTCGCCGATCTTGCTGAGCATCAGGTGCAACTGCTTTTCGCTGCCGCTGCGCGTTTCGTCCCACAGCTCGAACAGTTCGCGAATCTCGGCCAGTGAAAAGCCCAGCCGTTTGCCGCGCAGGGTCAGCTTCAGGCGTACGCGGTCCTTGCTGCTGTAAATGCGTGTTTGCCCACGGCGAGAAGGGTGCAGCAGCTCCTGGTCTTCGTAAAAACGGATGCTGCGCGTGGTGACATCGAACTCGCTGGCCAACTCGCTGATCGTGTAGGTTTTGCTCATGATCGTTATTCTCGTCGATAGGGGAATGTCCCTATGGAACACTGACCATGAGGCTAAAACAAGTTTACGTTAACGTAAAGTAGCGAGTGGCTATCGTTGGCAAGCGTTTAAAATTTGCAAGCTGTTGAAATTTGGTTGTTTCAGCGTTTTCAAGCGCTGCGCTATCGTGGTGCGTAGACCAAAGTTGTAATTGTAATACCCGGTGCTGGGTTGCTAGTTTGCACCTACAGCTTACGTTCAGGTAAGGATGCGTTGTCGGTTACTCCGCCGCGCTTCCCACCCTACAAGAACAACAAGAGGCGTCCTACCTCATGCGTGCAGATGAAGTGACCCAGAGGCCAGTGCTCGAAACGCGAGGGCTGACCAAAGAGTTTCGCGGCTTTACGGCCGTGGATAACGTCAACCTACAGGTGCAGGAGGGGCATATCCACGCCCTGATCGGCCCCAACGGTGCCGGCAAAACCACGGTGTTCAACCTGCTCACCAAGTTCCTGCCTCCAACGCGCGGTGAGATTCTCTACCGTGGCCAGCCGATTACCAGCAAGAAATCCAATGAAATTGCCCAGCTGGGCCTGGTGCGCTCGTTTCAGATTTCGGCGGTGTTTGCGCACATGACGGCGCTGGAAAACGTGCGTGTTGCGCTGCAGCGCCAGTTGGGAACGTCGTTTCATTTCTGGAAGTCCGAAAAAACGCTGGATCACCTCAATGATCGTGCCCTGGCCTTGTTGGATGAAGTGGGGCTGCGTGAGTATGCCGATACATTGACGGTCGAAATGCCCTATGGCCGCAAGCGTGCCCTGGAGGTGGCGACCACTCTGGCGCTGGACCCCAGCATGATGCTGCTGGACGAGCCTACCCAGGGCATGGGTGCCGAAGACGTGGACCGCATCGTGGCGTTGATCAAGCGCGTTTCCCAGGGGCGTACCGTGCTGATGGTGGAGCACAACCTGAGCGTGGTCAGCCGCTTGTGTGACCGCATTACGGTATTGGCCCGAGGCGCGGTATTGGCGGAAGGCGACTACGACAGCGTTTCCCGCAACCCGCTGGTACGTGAAGCCTATATGGGCAGCGAAGCTGCCAGTGAGGAGGCCGCCGTATGAAGACTGCAGAAGCCCTCGAACATCCGGTCGCAGAGACTCAAAGCCTGGAAATGCTCCGCGTGCAGGACCTGCACGCCTTCTATGGCGAGTCGCATATCCTTCATGGGGTCAATTTCAACGTCAAGCGGGGCGAGCTGGTGACGCTGCTGGGTCGCAACGGTGCAGGGCGTAGTACCACACTAAAGGCCATCATGAACATGGTGGGGCGCCGCACCGGCTCCATCGTCATCAATGGCAGCGAAACCCTGCGCATGAAGCCTCACCATATTCCTCGTCTGGGTATTGGCTATTGCCCCGAAGAACGCGGCATCTTCGCCAGCCTGGACGTGCACGAAAATCTACTGCTGCCGCCCACGGTACGTTCCGGTGGAATGAGCCTGGATGAGATATATGCCATGTTCCCCAACCTGTACGAGCGGCGCAAGAGTCAGGGAACCCGACTCTCGGGCGGTGAACAGCAGATGCTGGCCATGGCGCGCATTCTGCGCACCGGTGCGCGGCTGCTGCTGCTCGACGAGATTACCGAAGGCTTGGCGCCGGTCATCGTGCAGAAGCTGGGCGAAGTGCTGGTGCAGCTGAAAGAGCGGGGCATGACCATCGTACTGGTCGAGCAGAACTTCCGTTTTGCCGCGCCGCTGGCCGACCGCCATTTCGTCATGGATCACGGCCAGATCGTCGAAGAGATCACGGCGGCGCAGCTGCCTTCGCGCCGCGAGCACTTGAACAGCATGCTGGGGGTATAGAGACCGCACACAACGCATCATTTGATTGCACTGCTCACGCTTCACTCAAACACAAGCACAACCACAACCATTGAACGTCCGCATCACCACAGCGTCCGCATCACAACAACAAAGGCCCCAAGGGCCAGGAGACGAACATGATCTTTACCAAGAAAACGCTGGCCGCCAGCATTGCCGTGGCTGCCACTGCCAGCATGATGGCGTCTGCCGCCCAAGCCGAGATCAGCGACGGCGAAGTGCGCATTGGCTATCTGGCCGACATGTCGGGCACTTACCGAGATCTGGCGGGTCCGGGCGGTCAAACGGCCATGGAAATGGCCGTGGCCGACTTCGGCGGTAGCGTCAACGGTGCCCCCATCGTGATTTTCAGCGCCGACGACCGCAATAGTGCGGACGTTGGCGCCAACACCGTGCGCGAGTGGATCGACCAGCGCAACGTGGACATGGTGGGCGGTCTGGTGGCTTCGTCGGTGACCATTGCGGTCACCAAGGTGCTGGAAGAGAACAACGGCCTGGGTATCGTGTCCGGGTCGGCAGCCTCCAGTATCACCAACGAGCACTGTACCCCCAACCATATTCATTGGGTCTACGACACTTATCCCCTGGCCAACGGTACCGCCAAGGCGGTCGTCGAGCAGGGCGGCGATACCTGGTTCATGCTGACCGCTGACTACGCTTTTGGTCATGCTCTGGAAGGCGACGTGACCCGAGTGGTAGCCGTCAATGGCGGTGAAGTGGTGGGCGGTGTCCGCCATCCGTTCCCCACCAGCGACTTCTCCTCCTACATTCTTCAGGCTCAGGGGTCCGGTGCCAAGATCGTGGGCCTGGCGAACGCCGGGGCAGACACCGTGAATGCCATCACCACGGCAAGCCAGTTCGGCCTGACCCAAAGCGGCCAGCAACTGGCGGGCCTGTTGATCTTCCTCAACGACGTGCACGCGCTGGGTCTGGAAGCCACCCAAGGGCTGCTGCTGACCACTGGCTGGTACTGGGACATGGACGACGAGTCGCGTGAGTGGGCCGAGCGTTACTACGATCAAGTGGGTCGCATGCCGACCATGGTTCAGGCCGGTATCTACTCCAGCACCATGCATTACCTCAAGGCCGTAGAAGCCGCTGGTACCGATGACCCGGAGACCGTTCGTGCGCAAATGGCCGAGATGCCGGTAGAGGACTTCTTTGCCCGCAATGGCCGTATTCGTGAAGATGGCCGCATGATTCACGACATGTACCTGGCTCAGGTGAAAACGCCGGAAGAGTCTACCGGTGAGTGGGACTTGTACAACATCCTCAGCACCATTCCCGCCGAAGAAGCCTACCGCCCGCTCTCTGAAAGCCAGTGCTCACTGGTGAACAACTGATCGGCACATCACGCTGAACAGCACCAGGCGGGCAGCCCCCGCCTGGTGACAAGGAGAATCACACCATGACGATGATATTCGGCGTGCCACTGGCCGTCTTCATGGGCCAGCTAACGCTTGGGCTTGTGAATGGAGCCTTTTATGCGCTGCTTAGCTTGGGCCTGGCGGTTATCTTCGGGCTACTGAAGATCGTCAACTTTGCCCATGGGGCGCAGTACATGCTGGGCGCCTTCGCGGCGCTGCTGGGCTTTCGCTATCTGGGTATCAACTACTGGCTGGCCCTGGTGCTGGTGCCCGTAGTGGTGGGTGGTTTCGGCATGCTGATGGAGCGTTTTCTGCTGCGTCGCATTGCCCACCTGGACCACCTGTACGGATTGCTGCTGACGTTCGGGTTGGCGCTGATTTTTGAAGGCACTCTGGTGAACTTCTTCGGGGTTTCCGGGGCGCGTTACGCCACCCCGGAGATTCTGCAGGGTGGTCTCAACCTGGGCTTCATGTTCTTGCCCACCTATCGGGCCTGGGTGCTGGTGGCGGCATTGGCCATGTGCTTGTTCACCTGGTTCATGATCGAGCGTACGCGGCTGGGCGCCTATCTGCGGGCCGGTACCGAGAACTCTCAATTGATGCAGGCGTTTGGCGTCAACGTTCCGCTGTTGATCACCTTGACCTACGGGTTCGGCGTGGGCCTGGCGGCCTTTGCCGGAGTGCTGGCGGCACCGCTTTACCCCGTTTCACCCACCATGGGTTCCAGCCTGCTGATCGTGGTGTTTGCGGTGGTGGTCATCGGCGGCATGGGCTCGATTCTGGGCGCTATCGTGACGGGATTGGGCATGGGAGTCATCGAAGGATTGACCAAGGTGTATTACCCCGAAGCTTCCAACACGGTCATTTTCCTGGTCATGATCCTGGTGCTCATGTTACGCCCCGCTGGGCTGTTCGGTAAGGAGGCTTAATCATGGCAACGTCGCATACTTCATCAGCCGTCGCGCTGCCTTCCGCCGTGCAGGAGCGTCAGCGTCGGGCCAGGCTGCGTCGCAACATGTTCTACCTTGCACTCATCGTCGTCGGGCTGGTGGCGCCTTTCGTCGCTTACCCCGTGTTCTTGATGAAAATTCTCTGCTTTGCCCTGTTTGCCTGCGCTTTCAACCTGTTGCTGGGGTATGCCGGGCTGCTGTCGTTTGGCCATGCGGCCTTTCTGGCAACGGGCGGTTACGTGACCGGGTATCTGCTGGCCAGTTACCCGGGGCTGACTCCGGAGCTGGGCATACTGGCAGGCACGCTGACCGCTACCCTGTTGGGGGCAGGTTTCGGGCTGCTGGCCATTCGCCGCCAGGGGATCTACTTCGCCATGGTCACGTTGGCGCTGGCTCAGCTGGTGTTCTTCGTGTTCGTGCAGGCTCCCTTTACAGGGGGAGAGGATGGCCTGCATGGGGTACCGAGAGGGCATCTGTTCGGGTTCATCAGCCTGCGCAACAACCTGAGCATGTACTACTTCGTGTTTGCCGTGTTCCTGCTGGGCTTTGCTCTGATTCAGCGCACCGTGCACTCCCCTTATGGGCAGGTGCTCAAAGCCATCCGTGAGAACGAGCCCCGTGCCATCTCGTTGGGCTACAACGTCGATGCCTACAAGCTGCTGGCGTTCGTCCTGTCGGCGGCGCTGGCCGGGCTGGCCGGGGCGACCAAGACCGTGGTGTTCCAGCTGGCGTCGCTTACCGATGCTCACTGGCACATGTCCGGCGAGGTGATTCTGATGACCCTGCTGGGCGGTGTGGGTACGCTGCTCGGGCCGGTAATGGGGGCGGGTCTGGTGGTCAGCCTGCAGCATATTCTGGCCCAATCGCCGCTGGGCAACTGGGTAAGCGTCATCCTGGGCATCATTTTCGTGGTGTGTGTGCTGAGCTTTCGCAGCGGTATCGTGGGCGAGCTGGCCAAGATATACCGCAAGAACTTCAAGTAGCGCCCGGGAAGGGCCGAGAAACTGCGTCTGTCTGTGGATTTGGGTGCCCTTGCGGCACCCTTTTTTATGGGTGAGACGGCAGCTGGCTTGAGGGGGCTTGGCTTGGGTAGGGTGGCGTTTCTACGCCAAAGGTCGTGGGGGATTCGGTTGCGCAAATCCGCCTAAAAATATAAGTTAACGTAAACGTCAACGTGACCGATAACGATAATAGTGGGCGAGGCTTCTGACTGAGTTCAGGGGCTCGCCGCAGCGGAGACCGCCATGAATTTTGAGCTGAGTGAAGACCAGGTTGCCTTTGCCGATATGGCGCGTGGGTTTGCCCAGAATGAGCTGGAGCCCCACGCCGCTAAATGGGATGCCGAGGCTTTTTTCCCGGTGGACGTGATTCGCAAGGCAGGCGAGTTGGGGTTCTGCTCCCTGTATGCCCCGGAGCGTGTGGGCGGGCTGGGGCTTTCGCGGCTGGATGCCAGCATCATTTTCGAGCAACTCTCCATGGGCTGCACCTCCACTACGGCATACCTCACCATCCACAACATGGTGACCTGGATGCTGGCGGATTTCGGCACGCCAGAAGCCGTGGAGCAGTGGGGCGAGCGATTGGCGACCGGTGAGCTGCTGGGCTCCTACTGCCTGACCGAGCCCAACGCGGGCTCCGACGCCGCATCGCTCAAGACCACCGCCCGGCGCGACGGTGAGCATTACGTGCTGAATGGCAGCAAGATGTTCATTTCCGGGGCAGGCAGCACCGATTTCCTGGTGGTGATGGCCCGTACCGGCGGCGAAGGGGCGGGCGGTGTGTCTGCCTTTGCCGTGGATGCCCAGAGTGACGGGATCAGCTACGGCCGCAAGGAAGACAAGATGGGTTGGAATAGCCAGCCCACCCGGATGATTACCTTCGAAGACGTGCGTGTGCCTGCCAGCCACCTGCTGGGTAAGGAAGGCGACGGCTTCAAGATCGCCATGAAGGGGCTGGACGGTGGACGCATCAATATTGCCACCTGCTCGATCGGCACCGCCCAGCAAGCGCTCAACAAAGCCCGTGAATACCTGCTGGAGCGCAAGCAGTTCGGCAAGCGACTGGCCGATTTCCAGGCCCTGCAGTTCCGTTTGGCCGACATGGTGACCGAGCTGGTGGCTGCCCGCCAACTGGTGCGCATGGCCGCGGCCAAGCTGGACGCTGGCCACCCGGATGCCACGGCCTACTGCGCCATGGCCAAGCGGTTTGCCACGGATGTAGGGTTCAAGGTGTGCGATGAAGCCTTGCAGCTTTACGGTGGCAATGGCTACATCAAGGAGTACCCCATGGAGCGCTACGTGCGTGATACCCGCGTACACCGCATTCTGGAAGGCACCAACGAGATCATGCGGCTGATCATATCCCGCCGTGTGCTGGCCGATGGCGCCGCCGAACTGTAGCCCCGGCGCCCGAGCAGATAAGGATGAGGCAATGAGTTGCGTACTGTTTGAAGAGCACACGACCCAGGACGGCCATGTGATCGGCGAGATCACGCTCAACGCCGAGCGTTCGCTGAATGCGCTGACCCTGGAGATGATCGACGCGCTGCTGCCCCGCTTGACCCAGTGGCAGGAGGATGAGCGTGTGGTGGCCATTCTGCTGGACAGCGCAGGCGAAAAAGCCTTCTGTGCAGGGGGCGACGTGGTCAATCTCTACAAGGCCATCACCGGCGATGGTGAGCCGGACTTCCCCGAGCGTTTCTTCGAGCGTGAATATCGGCTCGACTACCTGATGCACACCTTCGCCAAGCCGATCATCTGCTGGGGGCATGGCATCGTGATGGGCGGTGGCATGGGGCTGCTCAGTGCCAGCAGCCACCGTATCGTCACTGAAACGTCGCGGCTGGCCATGCCGGAAGTGACCATTGGCCTGTACCCCGATGTGGGGGCCAGCTGGTTTCTCAATCGCCTGCCCAATGGCACCGGGCGTTTTCTGGCCATGACCGGAGGCCAGATCAATGCCCCCGATGCGCTGCATCTGGGTCTGGCAGATCGAGCAATTGCCAGCCACCACCGCGAGGCGTTGGCCCAGGCGCTGCTGGACGCCCGCTGGGGAGAGGGGGAGAAAACCGACGCTCATGGCGTGGTCAACCGCGTGTTGCGCGAGTTGGAGCAGGCTTCTCAGGCGGCGTTTGCCGAGCTGGAAGCGCCTGTCTACAAGGCGTCTTCACTGATACGCGAGCTGATGGACCACGATACCGTCGAGCAGCAGGTGGCGGCGGTGCTGGGAGTCGACAGCGACGACCAGTGGTTCAGTAAAGCCCAGCGCACTCTGGCCCATGGCAGCCCGATCTCTTTGCGGCTGATCGATGAGCAGCTCAAGCGCGCCCGGCACATGTCGCTGGCTGAAGTGTTCCAGTTCGAGCTGGCGCTTTCCGTGCAGTGCTGCCGCCATGAGGAGTTCCCCGAAGGCGTGCGTGCACTACTGGTCGACAAGGATGGCCAGCCGCGCTGGCGTTTCCCGGACGTGGCCGCGGTGCCGCCCAGCTTCATGGAGGAGTTGCTGACATCCCCCTGGGAGACCAGCCCTCTGGCGGATCTTCAATAACGCGCGCTGTCTCTTTCGAGAGCGCTATTCAATCGACTGCTGACCAATCTCAACAAGGATAACAACATGACCAGCGTAGCCTTCATCGGCCTGGGTAATATGGGCGGCCCCATGGCAGCCAATCTCGTGAAAGCCGGTTTTCAAGTGCGGGCCTTCGACCTGGCCGCCGAGGCCTTGGAAACCGCCCGTGCCCAAGGCTGTGACACCGCCGCCACCGCCCAGGCCGCAGCGGCCGATGCCGATTTCGTGATCTCCATGTTGCCGGCGGGCAAACATGTGCGGGGGCTGTACATGGAGGGCGACGCGCCGCTGTTCGACGTCATCAAGGCGGGCGCCCTGGTGATCGATTGCTCGACCATCGACGCCGACACCGCGCGTCAAGTCGCCGCCGCTGGCGCTGAAAAGGGCATCGGCTTCGTGGATGCGCCAGTCTCCGGTGGCGTGGGCGGTGCCCAGGCGGGCACGCTGACCTTCATCGTGGGCGGTTCGGATGTCCAGTTCACTCAGGCGCAGCCCGTGCTGCAGGCCATGGGCAAGAACATCTTCCACGCCGGAGACCACGGGGCAGGGCAGGTGGCCAAGGTATGCAACAACATGCTGCTCTCGATCCTCATGGCAGGCACCTGTGAAGCCATCAACATGGGCGTCAAGAACGGCCTGAACCCCGCCGTGCTGTCGGAAATCATGAAGCAGAGTTCCGGTGGCAACTGGGCGCTCAACGTCTACAACCCCTATCCGGGAGTCATGGAAAACGCTCCCGCCTCCAAAGGTTATCAGGGCGGCTTCCAGGTGGATCTGATGATCAAGGACCTGGGCCTGGCCATGGATGTCAGCCAGCAAAGCGCCGCTGCCATTCCCATGGGCTCCGCTGCCCGAGCGCTGTTCACCTTGCACAAGGCGGGTGGCAACGGCAAACTCGATTTCTCCAGCCTGCTCAAGCTGTATCAGGATAAAAGCGAGTAGTTGAGTGATAAAGAGTGAGGAGTGAGTCGTAAAAAGTGAGTCGTGAGTATGGGCATATGGGTGGGGTGGTAGGCAGCTTTAGCTCGCGACCGGTTGGCTAATCCCTTGACTAAGCCCCTTGCCCCGTAAGTATGCCATTCACCACTCACACCCACCCAAGGCACACTCAACAACCGATTGAGCCAAACACAAGGACTGCCATGATTACACTTTGGGGCCGCAACAACTCCACCAACGTCAAGAAAGTGCTCTGGGCACTGGAAGAGCTGCAACTGCCGTACGAGCAGATCATGGCAGGTCTGCAATACGGGGTAAACGACACGCCGGAATACCTCGCCATGAACCCCAGTGGCCTGGTACCCCTGCTCAAGGATGACGCCACTCAAAGCCTGCTGTGGGAGTCCAATACCATTCTTCGCTACCTGGCGGCGCAGTACGGCCCCAACCCTTTATGGATCGAGGCACCCGCCCAGCGGGCACGCATGGAAAAGTGGATGGACTGGTCGACCAGTCTGCTCACGCCTGCCCATCGCACCATTCTGATGGGCTATGTACGCACTCCACCCGAGCAGCGCGACAGTCAGGTACTCGATCCCGCCATCGCCACTTGTGAAAAACTCTTCGCTCAACTGGACACCACGTTGAGCCAGCAGCCCTGGTTCTCCGGTGAAGACTTCGGCCTGGCCGATATCGCCATCGCCCCGTTCACCTACAACCTCTTCAACAGCGGCCTCACCTGGTCAACCTACCCCCATCTACAGCGCTGGACAGAGCAGCTCGCCGAACGCCCCGCGTACCGTAAGGTCGTGATGATTCCTGTAACGTGAAGGAAAGGGGGCGCAACTGCCGGGGCGGCTGTCGTCATGCTCAATCAATCTGTTGGCCGTTAGTACAGCACTCACTTTGGGTGTGTTTGTGGGAGGGCGCTTTAGCGCGCGACGATCAAACCACCCAAACCCAATTAAAACTCCGCCTCCAGCAACGCCAGCTCCTGATCCAACCCTTTCAACACCTCACACCCCAGCCCATGCCGTTCCGCGCTCTCGATCAACGGCCCCAAAATAGCGCCGCGTTCGGTAAGCCGCCTCGCCTCCACATCCTGCAACATCGAAGCCTTGTTATTTGCGGTGTTTTCTACCACCTGCCACACCAACGCCAGCCAAGCGGCTTTCCCTTCACCACCGTTTGGCGGTGCAATACCTTCTTTTTCTAGAATCGTCGCCACTTCCTCTACCACAGCTATCACACGGCCTGAGTAGGTATCGCCGCGCAGCGCTCCATTACGCACACCATGCAGGGCTACCAACGGGTTGATTGCCGCGTTCACCGCTAATTTCTGCCATAGGCGGCTGCGAGTATCACCTACCGCCGTGGCGGTAAATCCGGCGTTACTCAGCAGTGCTGCCAGGGTGGTCGCTAATGCTGTGTGCTGATTGTCCAAATCCCCCACAAACGTAGGCCCGCGACCAGCGTGGACGACACGATCATCGCCGGTTACATAAGCGCCTTGCGTGGTCGTCGCACACAGCACCGGGCCGTGCCACGTTTGGCTGATGCGCGGCTGGGCATAAAAACCGTTTTGCCATAGCACCAGGGGAGTCGAGGGGGGCAGTACGCAGGCGACACTCGCCAGCGCCGCCTCGGCAACCATCGCTTTGGTAGTGATGTGCACGAAAGCTGGCGGTGCCGCCGCACCAGCCGCCAATCGTTCAGCGGTGAACGAAGGTAAGTGTTGCGCACGTGTTTCGCCTTCCGGCGTGGTCAGTATTTGCTGCCCAGGCAGTGGGCGACGGCCAATGACGGCCACCTCAGCAAGCGGTGCCAGTGAATGTGCCAACAAGCGGCCGATGGCCCCGGGGCCAAGAATCCAGTGGGTGGTCATGGTACAAGCCGTCATCGAGGGTGTGCGTCAAGCTTATCGTGTTGAGAGTCAGGTAGCTCGCATGGTGGATGGACGAACGCTGGAAACGTGGAAACCTCGTCTAACCTTATGCGCGGCAAGCAGTGTATCGTAAGCCCAAACCGCAGGCGCAGTAGGGGAGCCTGCATCGTGATTTCGTGAGCCATTTTGGCCGATACATGCACGTATCGGCCCACAATAATATGGCCGCGATACTGAAGGGAGTGGCGGAGTTGGCATTAAAACAACAATATCGCGTACATGAATGGACGGGACAATTCTGCGACGCCATGCTGGAGCAGGATTATCGTCGCACCATGATGGAGGGGGCACGGCATACGTTTAGCCTCGCTGTCAGTGTGGCGGCGCTGGTATTCGCCATGTTCGCTATTTCTGATTACTTTTTGTTGGGACCCGGTGAGCGGTTCCAAAGAATAATGGCCATGCGTGCGGTGGTGGTTGGGAGCTGTTTGTGGGTGGCATTTTTCGTGAGGCATTGGGGTGGGAATGTCTACCGCCACTGGCTGCATGCGCTGCCATTATGGGTGCTGGCCACTGGCGTCATCCTGATCGTTCCGCTGCGCCCTGAAAGCCTGCCTACTCAAATCACGGCGGTGGTGGTCGCTACCATGGCGTTTTTTCTGTTGATCCCTAATCTGCTCACCGTGGCGCTGCCCGCTAGCCTGTTCTTGAATATTGGATTTCTTTTGGCGGCACTGCAATTTACGGGTATCGATGCCATTGTTGCATTGCGTATTGCGCTGCTATTGATCATGGGCGTCGTGGTGGGGTTCTGCGCCCTGTTGCGCCTTGAGAGCCTACAGCGCAAGCAGTATGCCCTGCTTTGTGAAGAGCGTGGTCAGAACCAGCTACTGCATCAGGAAATAGCTCGCCGAAAAGCATTGGAAGAACAGTTGCGCCACGTGGCCGAGCACGATGCGCTGACGCGGCTCAATAACCGTGCGCACTTCATGATGCTGGCCAACAAATCGTTGCAGCGCTGTGGCGTCGAGAAAGCGCCTTTTAGCTTGTTCATGATCGATGTGGACCATTTCAAGCGCATCAACGATACCTGGGGACATCTCTATGGTGACTGGGTGCTGACGCGTATTGCCGAGGTATGCGAGCAGTCGCTGCGGCCGGGTGATGTCATCGGCCGCTTTGGTGGGGAAGAGTTCATCGTCGCTTTGCCCAATACGACTGCCAGCGATGCTCAGCAGGTAGCCGAACGCTTGAAGCAGCGGGTAGCAGAACTGGCCAGTACGGGCGACATGGCATCGCTGCGCCTGAGCGTGACTATTGGTGTAGCCACTGCCCAGGATGGCCATAGTGAACTTGAAGACCTGATCCAGCGCGCCGATGAACTGTTATATGTGGGCAAGCGAGCAGGGCGTGATCGGGTAGTGGTATGTACGGATGGCTGAGGTGATAAGGTGAAAATATATTTGATGCTTAAACAACGTCGAGGCGGTGAGTGGCTTGTTGAACTTAAAATGTCATATTAAAAGCATAGGATGGCTCTAGTAATATTGTCTGATGGTGAAGTTTTTGGCTGATTAGATTTCCTAAGTTTTGGTGAGTCCTGAATCCGTGAGACCGGCCCCCGGAAGCACTTCTAACCCACTGACCTGCATGGCAATATAGCCATTATCGCCATTCACCCAGACAGTGCCATGCCCAACATA
>NZ_BMXN01000002.1 GCF_014651775.1 Vreelandella hamiltonii | reverse complement strand
GGGTGGCGGCGCATACCGCACTGGAGCAACTGTTTGCGGGGGAGGTGCCAGCCTTCATGCAGCAAGAAGCCCCGACTCAGCCAACCGGTGCTGAATAGTTACAAATCAACAATCACTTGCCACGACCAGGCCTGATAGCCATGCAAAGTACTCTGGAAGAGCAGCAAGCCTTCATTACCGTCGTGGACTGTGGCTCGATCACCGCCGCCGCCGAGCAGTTGGACATGACGGTCTCCGGCGTCAGCCGCGCCCTGCATCGGCTGGAACAGAAGCTGGGCACCACGCTCCTGCGCCGCACCACCCGGCGGCTGGAGCTGACGGAGGAAGGCGATACCTTTCTGGCCCACTGCCGCAGCATCCTGGCCGCCGTGGAAGCGGCCGAAGAGGCCGTGCAAGATCGTCATCAGCAGCCCAGCGGGCGGCTGCGCATCAATGCCGCGCCCAGCTTCATGCAATTCGTGGTGGTGCCGCTGATCGAGGAGTTTCGCGCCCGCTACCCGCAAATCACCCTGGAGCTGGATACCCATGACCGCTTTGTAGACCTGCTGGAACAGCGGGTCGACCTGGCCATTCGCATTGGCGCGCTGGAAGATTCGTCGCTCCATGCGCGCCCCCTGGGCCACAGCGCCCTGCGCGTGCTGGCCAGCCCCGCCTACCTGGCGCGCCATGGCACCCCCTCTCAGGTAGCGGAACTGGCCCAGCACACCCTGCTCGGCTTCAGCCAGTTGGACCACCTCAACCGCTGGCCGTTGAACGGCGCCAATGGCCAGCCGCTGCACATCACGCCCACCCTGGCGGCATCCAGCGGCACCACCCTGCTGGAGCTGGCAATCTCAGGCGTCGGTATCGTGTGCCTGGCCGATTTCATGACCCAGGCCCCACGCCAGCGTGGCGCGCTGGTGGAAGTGTTGCCCGACCACACCACGCTGATCACACAGCCCATCCATGCCGTCTACTACCGGCAGGCCACGCTTTCCCATCGTACCCGGCTGTTCATGGAGTTTCTGGCCGAGCGACTGCCACCGCATTACGTCTAGCAGCGCGCTACGGGCCAACATCGCTTAATCCACACCGCTGCCCTAAGATGCAGAGATAGCACCCCACCCACACGAGGCTACCCATGACGGTTGCTGCGCTGAACGCCCCGCTCTTTGCCCCCCATGCCCACGGCGCCTGCTGCTGCGGTTCACCGCTACTGCAACAGTTTCACGAACGGGTAATGGCCGACGTGAGCCGTAGGCAGGTATTGGGGGGCACCGCAGCCGTCATGGCCATGTTCGCCGGTCTGCAACTGCCGTCGCTGGCCAGCGCCCAGCCGCGCACCGCGAATGGCCCGCTGCTATTGACCCATCTACAGCTGTTCGATGGCAGCGGCAGCGCGCTGCAACGGGACGTGGCCGTACGGGTCGAAGAGGGCCGCATTCGCGCCATTCTGCCCGCAGATGCCGCCGCTGAAGGGGCCGAGGTCATCGATTGTGGAGGACGCACGCTGATGCCTGGGCTCATCGACGCCCATTGGCACACCACGCTGGCCGCCATCACCCAAACCACCGCCATGACCGCCGATGTGGGCTACCTTCACCTGGTGGCAGCTCAGGAGGCCCGGCGCACGCTGATGCGCGGCGTGACATCGGTGCGCGACGTGGGCGGCCCCGCCTTTGCCCTCCAGCGCGCCATCGATGAAGGCATCGTCGATGGCCCCCGTATCTTTCCGGCAGGCGCCATGATTTCCCAGACTTCCGGACACGGCGACTTTCGCCTGCGTCACGAGGTACCCAGAGGCAGCAACACGCCGCTCAGCGAACAGGAACGCCAAGGCGTCGCGGCCATTGCCGATGGTGAAGACCAAGTCCTGCGACGCACCCGGGAGCAGCTCATGCTGGGCGCGTCGCAAATCAAGCTGATGGCGGGCGGCGGCGTGGCTTCCCTCTACGACCCACTCGACAGCACCCAGTTTACCGAACGCGAACTGCGCGCCGCCGTGGAGGCCGCCGACGACTGGGGCACCTACGTGATGGTGCATGTCTACACCTCCAGAGGCATACAGCGAGCGCTGCGAGCCGGGGTGAAATCCATCGAACACGGCCAGCTGGCCGATGAAGAAGCCGCCCGCATGATGGCCGGTGAAGGTGCCTGGTGGAGCCTGCAGCCCTTTCTGCAAGACGAAGATGCCAACGTCTACCCAGACGCCGCCCGCCGAGAAGCCCAGCGGCAAGTCGCCGAAGGCACCGTCCGTGCCTACGAGCTGGCCCAGCGTTTCAACATCCACACCGCCTGGGGCACCGACATCCTGTTCAGCCCTCAGAATACGCCCAACCAATTGCGCCAGCTCGCCAAGCTCACGCGCTTCTACGACCCGCTTACCGTACTGGCCATGGCCACCGGGCGTAACGGCGAACTGCTGGCTCTTTCCGGCCCACGCAACCCCTACCCCGGCACGCTCGGCAAAATCGAGCCCGGCGCCTGGGCAGACCTGCTGTTGGTCGACGGCGACCCCAGCCGCAACCTGGACTTCCTGAACGACCCCGAGCAGAACCTGCGCCTGATCATGAAAGGCGGGCGTATTTATAAAGACACCCGCTAGCCCCAGCGCCAACACAAGCGCTAGAACGCCATGACCTCGACCACCCAATCGATGAATACGCGCAGTTTGGCGCTGACGTGTCGGTTGGGGGGAAAGGCGATGTACATCGGCATGGGCGCGATGTCCCAATCCTCGAACAGGCGCACCAGCTCACCGCGCGCCAGATGCCCCTGAGCAATGTAATCAGGAAGGCAGACGACCCCCAGCCCCGCCACGCCCGCAGCCAAGCAGGCATTGCCATCATCGACCGAAACGATGTAGCGGCCTTGTGCCTGAACACGCTGACCGCCCCGGTGCAGCACGCACGAAGAAGCGATTCCCGCACGCACCGACCGAAACCCCACAAGATAATGCGGAGGCGCCGACAACGCTTCAGGATGCGACGGAGAACCCGCTTTTTCCAGGTAACTGGGGGCTGCATAAACCCCCATCGTCAACTCGCCCACACGACGCGCCATCAAGGACAGATCGGTCAGCTCGCCGCCCCGCACCACGCAATCCACCCGCTCACCGATGATATCCACCATGCGGTCACTTACCCCCATCTCCAGTTGAATATCGGGGTATTTCGCGTGAAAGGCAGGCAACGCGGGTATCAGCATCATGCGCGCAAACGGGCTAGGCACATCGACCCGAAGCCGACCACGAGGGAGAACGGCGGCATTGGAAAGGCTGGTCTCGGCATCATCCAGCTCGGCCAACAGCTTGATGACGCGCTCGTAATAGGCCGCCCCGTCAGCCGTGACGTTCACTTTTCGCGTCGTTCTGTTGAGCAGCGTGACCCGCAGGCGCGCTTCGAGATACTGAACCTGCTGCGTCACGCTGGTTCGGCTGATCTGCAGTGTGTCAGCAGCCTTGGTAAAGCTGCCGGTTTCCACCACGCGGGCAAACGCCTGCATGGCATCAAAGCGATCCACGGTTGTCTTCCCTCCATGATTGTTTGGCCACAGCAAACAATGTTGATCATGATCCCGCGTTTATCCACACGCACGCCAGATTTACAGTGCTCCCACCATGAATCAAGGGTCGATCACAACGTCTACTCTGCGGCGGTACGCTCGGGTGATTTTCTGTTTGTCTCGGGCCAGGTAGGCAGCCGTGAAGATGGCTCACCGGAGCCAGACTTCGCCGCCCAGGTGCAGCTGGCCTTCGACAATCTGGCCAATGTCCTGAAAGCGGCCGGTGCCAGCTTCGAGGATATCGTCGACGTGACCAGCTTCCATACCGACCCCGAGGCCCAATTCGCTACCGTGATGGCAGCCAAGGCCCGCGCGTTCCCAGCAAAGCCCTACCCCAACTGGACGGCGGTCGGCGTCACATGGCTGGCGGGATTCGACTTTGAAATCAAGGTCATTGCAAGGCTGCCTGAGTAGGCACGCAGGGATGACATCGACAGGGCCATCAACCGCCAACCCTTTGAAAATGCTTGCTTCGCTTTGGGTATATGCAGGCTACTGACCTACACTGCTCAAGCAACACAGGAAGTCGTTGCTTGGCGGCTCAGCATGACACCCGCCAAGGATAGTCACTCGCTAGATCAGCATAAGGAGCATGCCGTGAAAGCTACCCATACACACACCTACCGACCGGGTCTCCCTCTCTTTCACTCAGTGTTGTTAGTGGGGTGCCTTCCGTTTTTTCTAGGGGCCACGCTCAGTAATTACGCCTACTACAGCAGCTATCAGGTTCAGTGGGCGACCCTTGCTTTCTGGCTCAACGCGGGCGGGCTGCTCTTTGCAGGCATTGCGCTACTCAGCGCCATGATCAGCTTTTTCCGTGCCAAGCCACGCAGCATGATGCTACTGGTATACCCTGCGCTACTGCTGCTCACGTGGATGCTCGGCTTTGTGAATGTCTTGATACATGCACGGGGTGCCTGGGGCATGATGCCGTTTGGTTTTGCACACTCATTGGTTGTCACCATTTTCGCGGGTACCGCCGTTTGGGTCGGATTTTCCCGTTTTGGCCACGGTGGCAAGCCATGAGCGAAGCGCTTGCCCCCAGAGTGCAGATAGGCAAACACGACACCACTTGTCATACCTGTTCTATTTCTCTGCCAGGTGGTCACGTTTCTGCTGAAACGCATCGCTGAATGCGGCCGCCAATATCCCTGTTGGCATGGCGATGATCCCAATGCCCGCCACGGCCGTTAAGCCCGCAAAAAATTTGCCCAGCGCCGTGACCGGTGTGACGTCCCCATAGCCCACCGTAGTGAGCGTGGCGATACTCCACCACAGCGCCCGGGGCACGCTGCCAAACGCTTCGGGCTGCGCGGCGGCCTCTACCAGATACAAGCAGCAAGACGAAAACAGCAGCAGCAAACCGGCCACGCCTGCACTGAGCCATAACTCATGGGAGCGCGACTTCAGCGCTGCCGCCAAGGCTGCCCACGCCTGGCTGAAGCGGCCCAGACGGGCAAGCCGCAGCATTCGCACCAAGCGCAGAAGGCGCAGCAGGAAAGCGTTGTTGTGGGCCATGAAGCCCAGAAAGTACGGCACGATGGCCAGTAAATCGACCAACGCCCAGAACGAGAACACATAGCGCACCCGCCCCGTCACTCCCCGATAGCGCGGGTCCTCCCCAACGGCATAAAGTCTCAACAGGTACTCGACCATAAACATGGCTACGAAGATCGCTTCCAGCGTCGAAAACAGCCTCGGTGACAGCGCTCGCAGCGTGGGTTCGGTTTCCAGGATCGCCGTGATCGATGCCAATAGAATCAACAGACAGATAATACGATTAGTGTCCGACAAGCCCTGCTGAAGGCGAGCTTCAGGAGCTAACTGCCGATGTAGCGCGGCTCTGAATGAGGTCATGTGATAGAAGCGCTCAGCCAGTAAGGGAAAAGAGACGTCACTATAGCGCTAAAATCTGCCAAGCTGCTTACCCGCCAATGGCTGCATGGCGGCACAGCGATTAGCATCCTTTTTGGCCGAGCCGACTGACCACGAAGCAACTTATGAAAGACAACGTACGAAAGATAATGTACGAAAGACACTGTGTAGAGAGGGCCAACATCCACTAAGGTGATGACACTCCATCGTTAAAAGGGATTGCGCAATGATCGAAACAAGGGAAGAACTCGACGCCATCAAGAAGTCCTGCCATGCCATGGTGACACGCAGCGCCGGCCTCTCCGCAGGTACGGCGATGATTCCCGTGCCGGGGCTGGACATTGGCTCGGACGTGGCGATCCTGATGCGCATCATCCCCAAGATCAACAGCCAGTTTGGGCTAACGCCGGAGCAGATCGACCGTCTGGATACCGAAAGCAAGCTGTTCGTCATGACCGCCATCTCCAATACCGGCAGCAAGATGGCGGGCAGGTACATCACCAAAAACCTGATCGTGACCCTGCTTGGCAAGATGGGCATCAAAGTTGCCGCCAAAGGCACCAGCAAATTCGTCCCGCTGATTGGCAGCGCCGTGGCGGGCGGCATCAGTTTTACCGCCATGAAATACATGGGCAACAGCCACATCGAAGACTGCTACAAGGTCGCGTTGGCCGCCCTGGAAAACCGTCAAATCGAACCGATGGCCGACGCCGACCCCGAAGCGCCAGCCGATGACTCCCCCCCGACCGAGACGCCGTAGCGTCGACCAACAAGGAAACACGATGCCTGCTTATGTCGTTTTGACCCGTGAACACACCCACAACAGCGAAGAAATGCAGCGCTACAGCGAAAAGGCCAAAGCCGCTCGGGAAGGCCACGACCCGAAGCCGCTGGCCTTCTACGGAGACTTCGAAGTGCTGGAAGGCAGCGCCATGGAAGGCGCCGTGATCCTGCGCTTCCCCGACATGGCCGCCGCCCGCGCCTGGTACCAAAGCCCCGCCTACCAGGAAGCCCGTCAGCACCGCTTCCTGGGCGCCGATTACCGCGTCTTTTTGGTAGAGGGTATTGAAGAGGTGTGATAAGCAAACACTCTCCTGCTGTCATCAGCGGGGGAGTGTCATCAAGGGACAGCTGCTATAGTGAACACTACAGAACGACTCAAGGAGCGCGGTGATGGTTCGCAATCCCCCCACAGATAAAGTCATCGTCTCTCGTGAGCGTATTGTGCGAGCCGTCGCCAGCTCAAGCGCGCTCGAGACAGGCGAGCGTACAGAGGTGATTGAAAAACGCCTGACGTCTCGCCCAAGGCTTTTCAACAAGTTGACCTTATCTTCCTGAAGCGAAGCAAACCACCCCCTCAGCTCAGCATTCTGTATCACCCCAGCAACAAGTCACCCTCGATGGGGATGAACTTGCTGGCGGCGTTGATCAGGGAAGCGGCGGTGAGCTGGGGCACGCCGTAGACTTCCACCCGTTTGCCGTGGGCCTCACGGATCTTCTGCGCCAACAGGTCGAAGTCGCCATCGCCGGAGACCAGCACCACTACATCCGCCTTCTCGGCGTATTCGATGGCATCGAGGGTGATGCCTACGTCCCAATCACCCTTGGCCGAACCATCCGCGCGCTGAATGAACGGCTTTAACCTGACCTCGAAGCCAATCGAACGGAGGATATTCTGGAACTCACGCTGCTTGGCATCGCCCTTGTCGATGGCATAGCAGCGGGCGGCCAGCACCTCCCGGTTCGCCGTTGCCTTGGCCCAGAAACGACGGTAATCGAAGTGCCTGCCGTAGGCGTCGCGTACGGTGTAGTAAACGTTCTGAGTGTCTACGAAGATGGCAACGCGGGTCATGGCATGGGGGCCTCGGCAATGAGTGTACTCCCATGGTACGCGATATATCTTGGCCCAGTGTTTTTGGCCGCTACAAGGATACTCCCCCGCCATTGCCTGGCCATGGGCTGAATAGCCTTTTATGGCTCGTCTCTGATACGCTAACAACGCCAAAGGCACCGCAACGTCGTCACCTCACGGAAAGCACCCATGGGTTCCAAAAAAGCAGACCGCTAGGCCGCAACAACCCTGCTTCACTCGTTGTTGCGGCAGCCTGACCATCCCATCGATGCCCTGCAGGCCGCCGTCGAATACGCTGATTCGTACGGAGCTTTTCCTGTGCCTATTCAAAACCCAAGCCCTTGGGCTTATCGCCTACCCCTGGCGCTGGCGTTGCTGGCCCCTTTCAATCTGCTTGCCTCACTCGGCATGGATATCTACCTGCCGGTGGTGCCTGCCATGCCGGGCATTCTCGATACCACGCCCGAGGTCGTTCAGCTTACGTTGACGCTCTACATGATCATGCTGGGCGTGGGCCAGATCCTCTTTGGCCCGCTTTCGGACCGCCTGGGCCGTCGCCCCATCCTGATCGGCGGCACCCTCGTTTTTGCGGCGGCCTCCTTCTTCCTGGCGTTCACCACGGAAGCCTGGCTATTCGTGGGGCTCAGGCTGGTGCAAGCCATGGGGGCCGCCGCCATGCTGGTCGCGATGTTCGCCACGGTGCGCGATGTGTACGCCAACACGCCGGAAAGCGCGGTCATCTACAGCCTGATGAATGCCATGCTAGCGGTGGTGCCTGCGCTGGGGCCCATCGCGGGCGCGCTGATAGCCCGTTACCTGGGCTGGAGCGCCCTGTTCATCACCCTGAGCATTCTGGCCCTGCTGACCCTCGGCTACGCCTTCCCGAGATGGCATGAAACACGCAAGGCATACGCCCCCACCCGCCTGGCGGATATAGGGCGCGTGCTCAACAGCGCTCATTTCTGGGTTTATACGGTCGCGTTCGGGACCGCCATGGGGGCGTTTTTCGTGTTCTTCTCGACGGCTCCCCGAGTGCTCATCGAAGGGGCGGGCTTTAGCGAGTTGGGGTTCAGCGTGGCCTTTGCGACGGTGGCCCTGGTCATGATCGTGACGGCGCGCTTTGCCAAACGTTTCGTGACGCGCTGGGGCATTCCCGGCTGCGCCCTGCGTGGCGCGCTGATTCTGCTGGCCAGCGCAGGCCTGCTGGGGCTGGGGGAAGTGTTCTTCACGCCAAGCCTGTGGTCGTTTGTTTTACCGATGTGGCTCGCCGCCGTGGGCATCGTGTTGATCACCTCCGTGACCGCCAACGGCGCGCTGCACGCCTTCAGCGACATGGCAGGCACCGCCGTGGCGCTGCACTTCTGTGTGCAGAGCCTGATCGTGGGTGGCGTGGGCACTGCGGTGGTGGTCATGCTGGATGGCAGCACGGCCTGGCCGCTGATTGCCTACACCGGCGGCATGGCAGCGCTCACGCTGGGGCTGCTCACCGAGCTATCTCGGCGGAGGCGGTAACGATAGGGTAATGCGTGTGCAGGGGTGGCTGCGCTCAATCGCGCATCTTCAAGCGCTGGGCCCTTCTCCGCTTGGCAGCCACCACGGCCACAATCGCGACGCAAAGCACGGCGGCCACCCCTGCCAACACCACATGGGAAAGGCTGCTCAGGCGCTCAAACAGTGGCGCGAGCGCCTGACCAAACAGATAACCGAGCGTGACCCAGGCGGCCGACCAGATCAGCGCCGACAGCGCATTGAGCACGATGAAACGGGGCCAGGGAAAGTTGGTCGTGCCGATGGTCACCGCACCGGCCATGCGCAGCCCATAAAGGAACCGCAAGGAGAACGCGAACGTATTCGGGTGGGCGTTGAACGTCGCCAGTACCCGCCCACCCGCCGCGCTACGCTGAACCGAGCGCACGATGGCGCTATTGCGCCACCCATGCCCGAGCAGGAAGAACACCTGGTCCGCCAGGAAAGCGCCCAAGGCAAGCGAGAGCACCGCTTCACCAAACCCGATCAGGTGCCGATGCATCATGATGCCGCCCAGCATCGCGACGGCTTCACCCTCCAGGCTCGCCCCCACGAACAAGCCGAGGCTGCCATAGTTCGCCACGAAATAATCAAGCGTCATGTGCATTCATTCATCAAGTAACCCCGCCAGGTGGGTGCCACGTCAACGCAATCTCTATCACGATTCAGGATGATGCGGAGGTGAATGAGGTTTATGGAAGGCAGGCAGCTGCTTCAGTTGGCAGCCAACCTGGCTGCCCCAAGCACATGAGCCGATTACCGCGCCTATTCGGCTCAGATGATGAGCCGATTATGGTTGATATTCGGCTCATGGGCTAGTGGATGGGCTTGCCCCGGCGACATCCCCCACTCTTTTCTCTGATGGGCCAAGAGTGCATCAAGATGATGCTACTTCTCACAAAGCGATGAATATGCTCTCCGACTTCTTGACTGGTTAGGCACGGCACGCCTGCAGCAGCTGCCGCCCGACGGGGCCAAGCGGCTTCTTTTTGGGCCAGAAGGCGATCAGTTGGCGAACGCCACGAGGCGACAACGGGCGCGTCACAAGATCGGCGTTGAGCTTATTCACCAACGCCAACGTGGGCACCAGACTGACGCCCACACCGTTAGCCACCATCTGTAGCAACGTGCGTGTATCGCGCACCCAAAAATCGACCTGCACCGCCCCTTCCGATGCTTCCAAGGAGTTTGCAAAAATTTGCTGAATCAACGCCTCACAGCCCCCGGATGACATGACCAACGGGTGCTCGGCCAGCGCTGAGACGCTTACGCTGGCGTGCTGGCTCAACGAATGGCTGCTGGGCAGCACAGCAACGATCTCGTCTTGTCTGATCAACTGCCAATCAAAGTGCTCACGCCAATAGCCCAGGTTGAGCCGCGTGGTATCCGTTGTGATGCCAACATCCACCACGCCGCTTTCTACCCACTCCTTGATTTCCTCCTCCACGCCTTCCAGCACCAGCCCCATGGCTTCTGGGTATCGGCTCGAAAAGACTGACAGCACCGAGGCTAACCAACCATGCAGCGCACTGGGTATCGCGGCAATCTTGAGCGTCGTGTCGGTTTCATGATGGTGGTGCGATACCTGATGACTGAGCACCTGTAGCTCACCCATGATCTTTCTCGCGCTAGCGAGTACTAACTCACCCAGCGCCGTCGGCTCGACTCCCTGCGGTGTTTTCACCATCAAGGCACCGCCGACACGCTGCTCCAATGACTGCATGGCATGGCTGACCCCTGATTGGCTAACACCCAAACGTTCAGCTGCACGGGTATACGACTGCGCTTCCTCAACGGCCAACAGTGCCCGTAACTGAGCAATGGTGATATCTGCGCCCCGGATCATGACCTCTCCTCATGGCTGGGATGAGCTAATCGAATTTTACACAAAAACCATTTAAAAAATAAAATCACATCAATCATTCTTAAAATCCGAAGGAAAAAAACATGAGCTATGAGTTTATACATCCTGGCATTGAAGATGCGCCATACATCTACCAACTTGCCCAGCAAACGCCACAACTGGACAGTTACCCTGAATATTTTTATCTACTTTGGTGCAGGGACTTTAAAAACACCTCGCTGATAGCTAAGAAAAACAACCGTATAGAAGGATTTATCATAGGCTACATGCGACCTAATGAGCCCTCAACCTTGCTCATATGGCAACAGGCCATGAGCAAAAGAATACTGAACAAAGGAATTGGGATAAAACTACTACACAAGCTAACAAGAACATGCAAAGCATCAGGAGCAAAACACATTGAAGCAACAATCTCACCAGAAAACAAAGTTGCTGAAAGGACCCTTATCGGAATCTCTAGATTACTAGACACCACTATAGAAAAAGAAGATATTTTCGACCAAAGTCATTTCAATGAAAGTCATCATAAAGAAATATTGGTCAGAGTAGGACCTTTTGAGGAGAAACAAAAATGAAAGTATTGACAACACCAGAAATGAAAAACTGCACAACTATTACAGAAGAAAAATTTACAAGCATAAGAGCAATAACTAGCCAGTACAATAAATTATTTTCGATTCACGAAACAACAGTTCATAAAAACAAAACATTAGAATTATGTTACGAAAACCATGATGAGTACGTCTATGTAATTGAAGGAAGAGGCGAGCTACACAACTATAAAACGGGAGAAAAACATCTCTTAAAACCCGGCACAATATATCATGTAGAAAAAAACGAAAGGCATTTATTAAAGACGCACGAAAGAATGCGCGGAGTGTGCATTTTCACTCCAGCATGCAAAGGTGACGAAAGACACAATGAAAACGGATCATATTAAACAGGATGATCAATGAGCATCACACTTGCTTTATCTGCAATGTTCTTAATTGGCATGACTCACTTTATCAATGGCATGATATCCCAACATTGCCCTGCCGTAAAAATTGCTTTATGCACTCATATCGGCGGTAGTTTTTGCGGGTTAATTTTATCATTTTCATTATCTAAATGGCACAACGATGCGATGATATGGGGTATGCTATCAGGAATAGGCTCAGCACTAGGAGCCCTTTTTCTATATCGAGCTCTATCAACCTCGCCTTTTGGTATCGTTGTACCCCTCAGCGCAGTATCAATGGTGTTGATATCAGTTCTACTGTCATTATTTTTTAATGGAGAAAACCCTAACTTAGCCGTTTGGCTTGGAATAGCAATATCTTTACCTGCTGTCTGGTTGATTTCAGGTGGAAAATCATTAAGAAAAAGACTACCCTCATTACATAAAAAATCCGGCTTAATTCTCGCACTACTCGCAGGACTTGGGTTTGCCGTACAACTTCACTTCTTGGGAAAAATATCCACTGAAGCGAATTTTTATGGAATATCCATCAGTATGGCCAGCGGAGCAATTCTTCTTCTCCCCTTTTGCCTAAACACTAAAAAAACAAAAAAAACGTTTTACACCTTATCATTCACAGCAGGTGGAATCAGTGTAGCAGGACTGGCTCTATACACCATCTCACAGGCAGGTCAGCTTGCTATAGTGAGCATCATCATTGTATCCATGTACCCATTAATCCCGGTAACACTAGGATCAATTGTAAGAAAGGAGAAGCTCAGCGGCTCCTCTATAATTGGTATAGTGCTCTCTATTGTGACGACAGCTCTTGTCACAATTGGCAGTTACTAAATCTTTGCCAAGCGCGCATCCTGCAAAGATTTTAACGTTACTCCATTTAGATCCTTCCAAGCCAAACGGCCATTGGCGCTACCGCCAACCAAGACGCCCGCTGCTGTTGAAGGAGAGGAAAATCGAAAATCCTGAGTGAATATCAACTTTCCATTTTGCGGTGCTAGTACGCCACGCATTTGCAGAAGTTGCCGCTGCTCGCGCATGTAGTCATGGATGGAAAGCGTCTCCTCAATACGTGCCAATGAGCATTTGAGTACCACAAAGCCATCAGCAACTTCTCTACCCGTGCCTTCGGCCCCACGTTCGTTGAGGTAAAGCGTCAGCGGCGGCTCGACTTGCTCTGAAGATGCCCCGGCGGCTTGGCTGCTAGCTGCTTCGACGCATCGATACCCAATAGCGGAAAAATCACCAGCATCCCGGCTAAAAACCACTCGGCATCAGCACGGTTGGCTTTAGAAAGCGGGGACGGGGTCCGAGCTAGGAAAGTGCCGTTATCTAGCACCCAATGGTCAGCGGTTTTCACCAGAGCTCATAGTCCTGGCTCCAGATAACGCGAGAAGGTATGGTGTCGGTAGCGGTCTGTCAGCAGCTACGTCGGTCATGATATCCATGTTTGAGACTTTCTACAGGGCCTCATCGCGGTACTCAGAGTGTAAGGTGCTAGAGCTCATAGCAACAATTATTGCTTTGCTTTCGATGAGATCTGCAATTATACGCTCCTACTACAGATTCTTAGAGATATCCGCATCCATTGTTAAAATGCACAATGCCGCGTTTGCTAGGATTCGGGCATGCATATCTTATTGACTTGTTAAAGATAGATGAATACTGATGGGCACTCTCTCATGGTGACGAATTATCTAGACCTCATACTGCCAAAAGTAGTAGAGGAATAGAGGCCACTGTCTACGTCTTATCCGCTACTATGTATACTTTTACAAATATTCATGCTGACAGCAGCCAAGGAGAGGCATGATGTGGGTCGATAACGAAACAGATACAGACTTCCTCAATTTTTCCGGGGTTGCCGACACCGTTGCTGAGATCGTTTACCAAGCCAATGGACGCCCCATTTCCATTGGTGTTTCTGGCGCTTGGGGGGCTGGCAAATCGTCAATGATCAAGCTTATTCAGGCGTCGTTGCGCAATCCGCCTGAGTCGGGGCATAAGCCTGAAAAAGACTTCGTTTTTGTCGAGTTCAATGCTTGGTTGTACCAAGGCTATGACGACGCCCGTGCGGCGTTGATGGACGTAATAGCATCCCGTCTACAGGAAGAAGCTAAGGCGCGTCAGACCGCTCTGGACAAGGCTTACGAGCTGGGTCAACGTGTGAATTGGCTGCGGGTTGCTAAGATGATGGGTATGTCGGCAGCTTCTGTAGCAGCCGGCGTACCGATGCCTGGCCTGATAGGTGATGCGTGGAGTTTGACCAAGCAATGGTGGTCTGGGGACGTCAATCAGGCGACAATTGACGCAACCCATGACAAAGCTGGAAAGGTAGCGGATGAAGCCAAACAGTTCATCAAAGCTCAACCTCAGATGCCTTCACCGCCCAAGGAAATCCAAGCACTACGAGATAATTTCGAAGCTGTCTTGGATGAGTTAGGCGTCACCCTCGTTGTGCTGATTGACGATCTGGATCGCTGCCTGCCCGAAACGACTATATCAACCCTTGAGGCTATTAGGCTGTTCTTGTTCCTGCGCAATACGGCCTTCGTCATCGCGGCAGACAACGAGATGATCAAGCATGCGGTGCGTCGTCACTTCAGTGGTGTCCCGGATGACGTGCTTGTCACCAGCTACTTCGACAAGCTTATTCAGGTTCCAATTCGAGTACCACCTCTGGGGACGCAGGAAGTTCGGGCGTACATGATGATGCTGTTCACCGAGAACAGCGGGTTACCTAGGGAGGAAATCGAGTCCATCCGCATCAAAGTCCGCGATCAGCTTCGAACAACATGGCAAGGTGGTCGGGTCGACCGGACTTTCATGCAGTCCCTATCCAAGAAATACCCTGCGGAACTGATTGGGAAATTCGATACAGCAGAACGTCTCGCGGCGGTGATGACCTCAGCGTCAGGTATTCACGGCAACCCACGGCTCATCAAACGTTTTCTTAACGCCCTGGCGATTCGGATGAGCATTTCACGCGCCCATGGCGTGGGTGTGGATGAAGCAGCACTGGTCAAACTGATGCTGTTTGAGCGTAGTGGTAATCCGAAGGCCTTCGAAGAACTTATGAAAGCGGTTGCGGCGGATAAGCACGGCAAGCCAGCAATACTCGCTGGTTGGGAGACCGATGTGAAACAAGGCAAGGATTTATCTTTGAATCAGCCTTGGGATCACCCGTTTGTGAAGGAGTGGCTAGCCTTGCCACCTGCGCTGGCAGACAAAGATTTGCGAGGTGCCATTTACGTCAGCCGCGAGCATGCACCGATCATCACGGACGAAGATCGCCTTTCTTCGAACGCTGCCGAGCTACTAACCGCGCTGCTCGATTCGCCTGATATGGCACCTCAACTCAGGGGGGCTCTTGGGCAGATTGCTCCCGTCGAGATCAGCGTCATCATGGATCGATTACTCGACAACGCGGGTAACGAGCAGGAATGGGGCGTACCGCCCGTTTTGGATGCGATGCTGGTCATCGCTGGCATCGATGGATTGCAGGGCCCGCGCCTCGCTGCCTTTTTGAAAGAGCGCCCACCCGCACAGATCCAGGCTGGGATCGTGCCAAAGCTCAAAGATGAGAGCTGGGCGAAGTCCGTATTCGATTACTGGCAAAGCCTTGATGTCAGCCCTCCTGTGAAGGCCGCGATAAGGAAAATGAATGGGAACATCACAAAATAGCGATGGGCCAGGCAAGGGAGTGCCAATGGTGCCTCCGTGGACGCCTCCATTGCCGCCGATGCCACCGGAACTACCTCAGCCTCCAGAGCCACCGGCTCCGCCAGCCCCTGAGCCGCCAGATCTTGAAGAGGATCAGGTTGATCAGGATAGTCATTCTGATGGCCCCCCTGAGGGGGATAACAAGCCCAAGACTGCACCGCAGTCGCCACCTCCATTAGCGCCGCCAGGCCGCTTTGGGGGCGCACGCAAGGGATTAAGTGACTACGCCAGGAACGGTGATCGCAGCGGCCTCCAACGCAGCCTGAAGCACTACGTCAAACATGGGTACGGCGGTGCTAAGACCACTACGGCTCGATTTGGTGGTACAGCGGCAGTTGCCGCGATGCTGGGCGGTACCCTTCAGTCGGTGGCAGAAGGAACCAGTCAGACCAACGCGAACCTCATTGACCCCGTCCTGCTGAAAGGTCGATCTGCCTCAGAAGTCATGGACGCGCTGGTCGAGGCCGTTCGACCTGTGGATGGGACTCAAGATGCAGAGGCAGAGCGGGCCTCGATTCGGGGGTCGCTGTCCGATGTTCTCGTGAAGTACCCTAACGCCGATCTGCTGAACTTGGCCCCTGAAGAGCGGGCCTACGCGATCGAACGCTTCACCGCAATGGATGTGTTTCACCGGTACGAGCTTGATCTGGGGAAAACCGTACAAGAGAAAGCCTCATCGGCTCTAGTTGCGGTACGTCGGCTGAAAGAGATCAAGGAATACATCAAAGAGTGCGTCTCGGCCTCGTTTCGCTCCATTGCAGCCACTGGAGTTCGGCTGACGACCGGACGTATTTCCCAAGTCGTAACCCAGGCGCTACAGGAGACTTTTGAGGTCTTCGAGGGGTATATCGAATGAAGTTTGTTTGCGGCCCCGCAGGATTTCAGGTGCAGGCTGTCGATCCCGCAATGCCGGTGGTGATCTATGGCCAGGCGGAAAAGGGGCAAGTCAGTGTTGGGGGATACACCCGTCACCTGATTAAGAAAACACACTTGGAAATCTCACCTCAGGCCTGGGATTTTCTGAGTATTGCCCTTTCCATAGTTGCGGCAGATTTCTCCGATCTACGCGCCAAAAGCGCAGACGGCTGGACGCGTACACTCGAACTTCATATTGCAGTTCAGGATCCTGTATTCTGGAATGCCCAAGCACGAGCGTTGGAAGCTGCGTTGCGCTTTTTGACGACAGACATTTGGACGTTCGTCTTTCATTCCGGTGGGTATGGACCACCTGCTCAGTTGCAAGCATTTCATCCTCAAGAGGATTCTGTCGCCTTGCTTTCTGGCGGGATGGATAGCCTGATCGGCACCATCGACTTGGTCAGCCAAGGGCGGAATCCTTATGCCGTCAGCCAGATTGTCCGTGGTGATGGGCAGAAGCAAGACGATTTCGCTCAGAGTCTTGAGTTGTCCAGGATTGGACTCAATCACGTTGCCAGGTCTCCAGGACTTCAAGAGCCTTCCCAGCGGGCACGATCCATCGTTTTCCTGGCATTTGGATTGGCCGTTGCGACATCACTTGATCGTTACCATCAGGGTGATCGCGTACCTCTTTACATCTGCGAGAATGGCTTCATCGCGATCAACCCTCCATTGACTGTGACCCGGCTGGGTAGCTTGAGTACCCGCACCGCTCATCCGGAATACCTAGGTCGATTGCAACAGATCTTCGATGCTGCTGGCATCAATGTTCAGATTCAGAACCCATACGCGCTGAAGACCAAAGGTGAGATGATGGCGGGATGTCTTAACCAGCATTTACTCAAACAGTATGCAGTGACATCCACCAGCTGCGGGCGTTTTCAGCGTTTTGGGTATAAGCATTGCGGGCGATGTGTTCCGTGTCAGGTCAGAAGAGCCTCCTTCATGCGATGGGGAGAGGTGAGAGACAGTACGCCATACGTTTACGACAACCTTAGTATCGATACCCCCCAGTATGGGCGCTTTGAAGATGTGCGCTCTGTAGGGATGGCAGTGGCGAGCGCTGCGCAGGACGGTTTCGATCAGTGGCTAGGTCACAGTCTTTTTTCGCCGTTTATTATTGACAGGGCTGGGTATAGGCGAATGCTCGTCCAAGGCTTGGACGAGCTGGCGACGTTGCACGCTTTCTATGGGCTTAAATGATTAGTGTAATATTCCCAGATTTCTTCTGCATACCCTACGCTGCTAATGCTGGATGTGCAAAACATGGCGACATGACACAGCCATTTAACTCTTGACATAGCGCCATAAAAAAATTTACCTTTAGGTTGCTTGCAGACAGATTTTTTTGTCATGCTTCGTGACAGGTGAAATCAATGTTAGGGGCTTTGCCATTTAGCATTCCTTGACGGTAGCGATGCTACCTGAACGCGCATAAGAGTGTCTGCAAGCATCAATGAGGATCAAAATGTCTGCTTTAAAAAAATTAAAATCAGCATGTGACATAAATGACTTGGCTAAACTTTTAAATTTCAAGTCTTCAAACATAGCTTATATAATTTACAGACTAAAAGAAGAAGAAAAATACTCTAGCTTCGAGATAAAGAAATCATCTGGCGGACTAAGAACTATCGACGCGCCAGAACCTAAACTTAAAAACCTACAGTCCAACTTAGCATACTTGCTACAAGAGTGCCTAACAGAGATTGAGAAAACATCTCAAATCAAAAGCACAGCATCTCAGGCTTTTCAGCCCAAAAAGTCAATAATCACAAATGCTTCTCTTCATAGGAAAAAAAGATTTCTATTCAATCTTGACATTGAAAATTATTTTGGCTCAATAAATTTTGGCAGAGTTCGTGGATTTTTTATCAAAAACAAAAACTTCGAGCTTGACCCAAAAATTGCAACTTTAATAGCCCAAATAGCATGCTACCGCAATAGACTACCACAAGGTTCTCCCGCATCCCCTATAATTTCAAATTTGATAAGCCATATCTTAGACATGCGCTTAATTGAATTATCAGCAAAAAACAAATGTTTTTATACACGATATGCAGATGATATAACTTTTTCAACAAACTTAACAGAATTCCCTCCAGAAATAGCTTACGAGAGTGAAGATAAAATATGGTCACCCTCCCAAAAACTAACAAAACTAATATTAAAAAATGGCTTTAACATAAATTACCAAAAAGTTCGAATGCAGCTTCATTTTTCAAGACAAGAGGTTACAGGCCTTACTACAAATAGAATCATCAATACGCCCATTGAGTATAGAAAAAATGCTAGAGCAATGGTTAGATCACTAATCATGAAAGGTAGTTTTCATATGCCTAAAGAAGAACAAGAGGCATCAGTTGAACAGCTTCACGGCATCCTATCTTTTATTGATCATGTAAAATTAGTCACAAAACATGGTCATAGCAATGATCCTCACTCTTTGCCAGCAGCTAAAGAAGAAAAAAAATCATCATTTGAAAAATGATTTTGCAGACTTTTTATTTTACAAATATTGCTACGCTCCAACTAAGCCTCTCATTATCTGCGAAGGTAAAACTGATAATATATATTTGAAATGCGCCATCAAATCATTGGACTCAAAATACCCGAAATTAATTCATCCAAACAACAAGCAAGATTTCAAAATAGATTTTTTTAAATACTCCCGCAGTCAAGGCGGAGATAGCCAAAAGGGAAGACTGCTTGAACTAAGAGGCGGCGAGGGGAATTTAAAAAACTTCATCTCAGCTTATGACAAAAAATGCACTAAAATACGCGCACCAGGAAAACTGCATCCTGTAATTGTATTAATTGATAATGACAAGGGTGGAAAACAAATACTTTCCTTAATAAAAAGCTTAAAAAGAGAAACGAGTACAGTGACAGGAAATGAAGATTATTACTTCATAAACAACAATTTATATGTCATACCAATACCCGACATAATGGGGAATAAGAACACTACCATTGAGGATTTTTTCTACAAAAAAACTCTTAACAGAAAAATAAACGGAAGAGTATTCAATAGAAAAAACGATCACTCTGGAAAAAATTTCTATGGTAAGTATGAGTTCGCCCAAAAAATAGTTCAGAAAGACTTAAAAAACATTAACTTTAAAAAATTTATCAAAATACTAGACAGATTTGAGCTTGTAATAAGCGATTACAAAAGACATCTAAAAAGTAAAGCCCTGCAGAATAGCAGGGCTAATCATTAAACAAGTATCACTCCCACTCAATCGTCGCAGGCGGCTTACTGCTCACATCATAGGTCACCCGCGACACGCCTTCCAACTCATTGATAATCCGGTTGGAGACCTTCTCCAGCAGCTCGTAGGGCAGGTGGGCCCAGCGGGCGGTCATGAAGTCGATGGTTTCGACGGCGCGGAGTGCGATGACCCATTCGTAGCGGCGGCCGTCGCCGACCACGCCAACGGATTTCACCGGCAGGAACACGGCGAAGGCCTGGCTGGTTTTTTCGTACCAACCGGCGGCGCGCAGTTCTTCGATGTAGATGGCGTCGGCATCGCGCAGGATGTCGGCGTACTCTTTCTTCACTTCACCCAGAATGCGCACGCCCAGGCCGGGGCCGGGGAACGGGTGGCGGTAGACCATGTCGTAGGGCAGGCCGAGTTCCAGGCCGAGTTTGCGCACTTCGTCCTTGAACAGTTCGCGCAGCGGCTCCACCAGCTTGAGCTTCATGGTTTCCGGCAGGCCACCCACGTTGTGGTGGGATTTGATCACATGCGCCTTACCGGTTTTGGAGGCGGCGGATTCGATCACGTCCGGGTAGATGGTGCCCTGGGCCAGGAATTCCACGCCTTCGATCTTGCTGGCTTCGTCATCGAACACGTCGATGAAGGTGTTGCCGATGATCTTGCGCTTGGCTTCCGGGTCCTTTTCGCCGTGCAGCTTCTCCAGGAACAGCTCTTCGGCGTCCACGCGGATCACTTTCACGCCCATGTGCTTGGCGAAGGTTTCCATGACCTGGTCGCCTTCGTTCTTGCGCAGCAGGCCGTTGTCGACGAATACGCAGGTAAGCTGCTCGCCAATGGCCTTGTGCAGCAGCGCGGCTACCACGGAGGAGTCTACGCCGCCGGAAAGGCCCAGCAGTACGTGGCGGTCGCCAACTTGCTCGCGTACGCGCTGTACCTGGTCTTCGATGATCTGGGCGGGGGTCCACAGTTTTTCGGCTTTACAGATATCCAGCACGAAGTGCTCGAGAATCCGCTGGCCTTGCAGGGTGTGGGTCACTTCCGGGTGGAACTGTACGCCGTAGAACTGCTTCTCTTCCCAGGCCATGGCCGCAATCGGGCAGCTCGGGGTAGAGGCGGTCACGGTGAAGGTGTCCGGGGCCTTGGCGACCTTGTCACCGTGGCTCATCCACACGTCCAGCAGGGCGTTGCCGGTGGCGGGGTCTACGTGGTCCTTGATGTCCTTGAACAGGGCAGTTTCGGCATCCAGACGGATCTGGGCGTAGCCGAACTCGCGCTGGTTGGAGCCTTCCACCTTGCCGCCCAGCTGCTCGGCCATGGTTTGCATGCCGTAGCAGATACCAAACACCGGCAGGCCCATTTGGAACACGCACTCGGGGGCGCGGGGGGAGTCCAGCTCGGTGACGGATTCCGGGCCACCGGCCAGGATGATGCCGTTGGGGTTGTATTCGCGGATCTCTTCTTCGGTGATGTCGAAGGCGCGGATTTCAGAGAATACGCCGATCTCGCGCACGCGGCGGGCAATCAGTTGGGTGTACTGGGAGCCGAAGTCGAGAATCAGAATCTTGTGGGCGTGAATGTCACTCATGGCGAAGCCTCTATAACGCGGAATGCCCGCATTGGCTAAAAAGCAGACGGCGGGGCAATGCCCGCCGCCGTGTCACTAACTGCGCTGGTTAGCTCACCCGGTAGTTGGGTGCTTCCTTGGTGATCTGCACGTCGTGAACGTGAGACTCGTTGAAGCCAGCGCCGGTAATCTGTACGAACTCGGGCTTGGTGCGCATTTCCTGAATGTCGCGGCAGCCGGTGTAACCCATGGAGGCGCGCAGGCCGCCCATCAGCTGGTGAACGATGGCGCTCATCATGCCCTTGTAGGGTACGCGGCCTTCGATGCCTTCCGGCACCAGCTTCTCGGCACCAGCGTCCTTGTCCTGGAAGTAGCGGTCGGCGCTGCCCTGGCTCTGCGACATGGCACCCATGGAGCCCATGCCACGGTAGGCCTTGTAGGTACGGCCCTGGTACAGCTCCACTTCGCCCGGTGCTTCTTCGGTACCGGCCAGCAGGCCGCCTACCATCACGGCGCTTGCGCCAGCGGCAATGGCCTTGGCCAAATCGCCGGAGAAGCGCACGCCGCCGTCGGCAATCAGCGGAATGTCGAAGGGCTTCAGCGCTTCGGCCACGTTGGCCACGGCACTGATCTGTGGCACGCCCACGCCAGCCACGATACGCGTGGTGCAGATGGAGCCGGGGCCAATACCCACTTTCACGGCATCGGCACCCGCTTCGGCCAGCGCGGTGGCGGCGGCGGCGGTGGCGATGTTGCCCCCGATCACTTGAATCTGCGGGAAGTGTTCCTTGATCCAGCGGACGCGGTCGATGACGCCCTTGGAGTGGCCGTGGGCGGTGTCGACGATGATCACATCGACGCCTGCTTCGGCCAGGGCCGCCACGCGGTCAGGGGTTTCCGGGCCGGTGCCCACCGCGGCGCCTACCAGCAGGCGGCCATCGCTGTCTTTGGCGGCCATGGGGTAGGTGCGGGCTTTTTCGATATCCTGGAAGGTCACCAGGCCGCGCAGGTGGAAAGCGTCATCGACGATGAGCATTTTCTCGATGCGGTGTTCGCGCATCTTGGCCTTGCTGACTTCAAGCTCGGTGCCTTCCGGTACGGTGACCAGGCGCTCGCGGGGCGTCATGATGTCGGCCACGCTGTCGCCCACGTTGGGCTGGAAGCGCATGTCACGCTCGGTGACGATGCCCACCAGGGTTTCGCCTTCCACCACCGGGAAGCCGGAGAAGCCGTATTCGCGGGCCATGGCCAGCAGGTCTTCCAGCTTGGCCTTGGGGCTCACGGTGACCGGGTCTTTGACGATCACGCTTTCGTGCTTCTTCACCTTGCGCACTTCCGCGGCCTGCTGGGCCATGGTCATGTTCTTGTGGATGATGCCGATGCCGCCTTCCTGGGCCATTGCAATTGCCAGACGCGCTTCGGTCACGGTGTCCATGGCGGCAGACAGCAGGGGAATATTCAGCGAGAGGTTACGAGTCAGGCGGGTTTTGAGGCTGACATCCTTGGGCAGAATGTCGGAGAAGCCAGGAACGAGAAGTACGTCATCGAACGTAAGCGCTTCTTGGGCCATACGTAGCATAGCGGCAACACCCAATGTAAAGTGGGAAGATGGGGCGTGAAAGGTTAATCGCCCATTATAACGTTTCGAGGGCCACCCCAGCAAACCATCCTGCGATGATCTGCTGAAGGTGGCCCTCTGCGTTGGCCTGGGCGAAGCCCACTGCGGTGTGGCGAGGGCGGTTTAGTCCAGCGCGCGGTCGTCGGCTTCGCTGGGGAAGTCGAGGTCTTCTAGGCGGCCCGTCACCGCCGTGGCGATGTTGGCCAGATGCGAGGCCACGCGCTTGTAGTGGCGCGCCAGCAGCGAGTAGGCCACGGCTTCGTGGAACTCGATGCTGTCCTCTTCCCGCAGCAGAGATTCGATCAGCTCGTCGCTGATGTGACGAATCTCCCGGGTGGCAGTGATGATGCCGTGGGCCTTTTTCTCGTCGGAGTTGCGCGTGGCCGCAATCAGCTCGCTGAACAGCCCCCGCAAGCGCTCGGAGATGCTGTCCAGGGGCTTCTGGTAACGGTCTACATGGAAGCCTTCGGTGTAGAACGCGCCTACCTCGAAGACGTTCTTGCAGTAATCGCCGATACGCTCGGCGTCCTTGGCCACGCTCATCAACGCCAGGCAAATGGCCACATCGTGGCCGGGGTTGACGGTCAGGTGGCGCAGCACCTTGCGGCGAATCGAGCGTTCCAGCTCGTTGACCGCCACATCGCGCTCGTACAGGGGCGTGCGTACGTCCTCGGCGGCCACGGTGCTGTACAGCACCTCGTTGGCTCGGGAGAACATCCAGGCGCCATGCTCCAGCATTTGGGTCAGGTCCGCGTAGGCCTGGTCGATGCTGGTTTCCGAGGTAAGCGCACTAAAAAGCTGTTTGAACATGGGGAAACCTCTCAACTGGCCGCGCTTAGCGCAGGCGGATAAAGAATTCGGTCAGCGTGATGCCCACCAGCGGCACGATCAGGAACACACCGATCAGGAACAGGAACGCATAGCGAATGTGCTGCCCTGCCAGGCGTCCATACCAGGTGGCAATACGCAGCGGAATGACCCGCAGCGGCCACCAGATCGCGGTGCCGGTAAGGTTGAAGATAACGTGAAACAGCGCCACCGTCATCGCCGCCGCAATCGGGTTGGCGGTCGCCGCCAGCACGCTGGTCACGGTGGTGCCCAGGTTGGCCCCCATCATGAACGGCAGCACGCGGCGCAGGCGCACCACCCCTGCCCCCGCCAGCGGCACCATCAGGCTGCTGGTGATCGAGCTGGACTGCACCAGCACGGTCGAGACCACGCCCACGCCGTAAGCCCGCGCATCGGTACGGAAGAAGTAGGTGCGGAACAGGCCATCCATATGGCGCAGCAGCGCGCCGCGCAGGTTCTGCACCATGAACACCAGGGCGGTGAACATCAGCAGCAGGCCGATGCCAGCCACCATCAGCCCGGCGGCAGCGGTGGTGGGCATCAGCGCCGCGCCCAGCCAGTTGGCGGCATCCACCACCGGGGCGGTAATGGTCTTGATCGGGCTGTTGGGGCGGGCAACTTCTTCCAGGCCAATCAGGTCTGCCAGCCAGGCCGCCAAACGGGTGAAGATGCCGTAGCCGCGCTCGTGGAACATGCCGGTCAGCCACTCCACCGGGAAGATCAGCAGCACCGTGAGGATGTTGAACAGGTCGTGCATCAGCGCCGCGGTGAACGAGCGGCGGAAGTTACGCTTGATGCGCACGTTGGCCAACGCCACGATGACGCCCGTGACGGCCGTGCCGATATTGGCCCCCATGATGGCGAACACCGCCGTGCCCAGGGTCATTTCGCCACTGGCCACCAGGGTCACGATCAGCGCCGAGGTGAACGAGGAGCTCTGCACGATCATGGTGACCAGCACGCCCGCCATCAAGGCAATGAAGGGGTTCTGGCCATAGGCGAAGGCGCGGGTCAGAACGTCGCTGTCGCTGCCGAAGGTGCCTAACCCCGCACCCAGAACGTTCAGAGCAGCCAGGAACAGATACAAGCACAAGCCAGCGTAGATACCTCTTAGCCAGGCGGGCACTTCGTGAGGCGCTTGGCGAGCCAGCGCAGGACGATCTTGTGAAGGTCCGAGATTCGACATGAGCAATCTGCCCTGTTGGTGAACATCTATTGTGACGCTTTCGTGACACTTTTGTGTCGGCGGGCACCCTAGCATGGTTTTGTGACATTTTGATGACGTTTATCTTGCAGCGCCGCCTTCCGCGCGCATGGTACGCCAGAGAACCCGTCAAGGCCATTGCTGTGCGCCCTGCACGTATTGTCTAATGAGCGGCCGCATCCCCGCTTTCACCCGCGACTGGAAACCCCCATGAGCGCTCCCAACGCCCCCCTGCTATCGGTCAGTCAACTCAACCTCAAGGCGCGCAAGGCGCTGGAGAACGACCTGGGCGATGTGTGGGTGGAAGGCGAGCTTTCCAACGTGTCGCGCCCGGCGTCCGGGCATATCTACTTCACGCTGAAAGATGACCGCGCCCAGGTGCGCTGCGCGCTGTTTCGCCAGCGGGCACGGTTCGTCTCGGCCCCCATGCGCGATGGCGACCAGGTCAAGCTGCGCGGCCGGGTCTCGCTGTTCGAGCCCCGCGGCGATTACCAGCTGATCGCCGACGCCGTGCAGGCGGCGGGGCTGGGCGAGCTGCTGGCGGCCTACGAGCGCCTGAAGGCGCAGCTGGAAGGCGAAGGAGTGTTTGCCAACGCCCGCCCGCTGCCCTTTCCGCCCCGTAAGCTGCTGATTCTGAGCTCCGCCAGCGGCGCCGCCATCCGCGATGTGCTGGCGGTGCTGGCAGCGCGTTGGCCATTGGCCGACGTAACGCTGATCCCCGTGCCGGTACAGGGCGCAGAGGCGGCCCCGGCAATGATCTCTGCCCTGGCGCTGCTCAACCGCCAGACGCGGCTCGACCCCGCCCAGGATGCGGTGCTGATCACCCGAGGCGGCGGCAGCCTGGAAGACCTGTGGGCGTTCAACAACGAGCACTTGGCCCGGGCCATCTTCCACTCCCGTTTGCCGGTGATGTCTGCCGTGGGCCATGAGGTGGATGTCACCCTGGCGGATTTCGCCGCCGACATGCGTGCCCCCACCCCTTCCGCCGCCGCCGAGCGGCTGGTGCCCGACCAGCACGCCCTCAAGCGCCAGCTCCAACAGGCCGAACAGCGCCTGCAGCGCGCCCTGCAAACCCGCCTGGAGCGCGATAGCCAGCGGCTGGACGCCCTGCGCGCTCGGCTCCGCCACCCAGGAGAGCGGCTGGCCCACCAGCGCCAGCACCTTCAAGCCCTTACCCAGCGGCTAGCGCGCGCCATGCAGTTCACGCTGAGCCAACAGCAGCGCCAGCTCGGCCAGCTCGGCCGCCGGCTGGCCAGCCAGGACATGGCCCGGCTGCACCGGGCAGAAAGCGAGCGCATCGAACGCCTGCAACGCCGCCTGGCCAGCGCCATGCAGCGCCAGCTGGAAGCGCGCCAGGCACGCCTGCACAGCGCCGCCCGGGCACTCAACGCGGTCAGCCCGCTGGCGGTACTAGGCCGTGGCTATGCCATCGCCCAGGACGAACAAGGCCAGATCGTGCGCCGCGCCCAGGATACTCAGCCAGGCCAGCTGCTCAAATTGAAGCTGGGTGAGGGGCGTTTGAACGTGGAAGTAAAACGGCGCTATCAGAAATAGCGCCGCACGGGTGATTACTTTTTGTCCGATGACTCGTCCGGGGAAGGATTGACGTGATGGGTATCCGGCATCGGATTGGCGTCGTCGTGATGATCGTCGCGCTGGTCTTTTTTCTGCTCTTGCTTCTGGTCGTGTTTATCCGGGGACATGCTACCTCCTGATCCTTGGTGGTGTGTGTTGCCTCCCTCACTATAGCCGCTCCCCACCCGCTTGCCATGAAGGCCGCACCGCTGAGCCGTGCAATGCCCTGCCTGGTTTTCAGGCTTCTCTTTCCAAAGCAGCGAGTTACCCCCTTCCCGGCCCGTTTGGCACCCACTCATGCAGTGTTTAAATAGCATTTATTAATTGTCGCTATCGGAAGTGATTGGCCTGCTCAGGCATTTGCCCCGGCCTGCGCCTTTGGTCTACGTTGTAAGCACGGCGCTGGAGCGCTCTGCACCCCAGGATGCGGGTGGCAGCGCTCGTCGCAGCGTCGTGTGTACTTGCCTTCATGAAATGTGTATTGGCCTTCATGGAAGGAGTTACGTGTCTGTGCCTAAAAAGGAGTGACCGCACATGAGCGACCAACAGCAACCCCCACAGCATCAGCAAAAACAGCCGGGCGATGAGCATGCCATGCGCCCCGAGCCCGAGTACATTCGCGACAGCTATCGCGGTGCCGAGAAGTTGTTGGATAAAGTGGCGATCATCACCGGTGGCGACAGCGGCATCGGCCGAGCCATTGCGGTGCATTACGCCCGTGAAGGGGCCGACTGTGTGATCGTGCACCTCAAGGAGAGCCGCGACGCCGAAGAGACCAAGCGGCTGGTAGAGGCCGAAGGCCGCCGCTGCCTGGTGCTGAAAGGCGATGTGGCTGCGCCCAGCTTCTGCCGAGAAATCGTCAACCGCACCCGGCAGGAGTTCGGCAAGATCAATATCGTGATTCACAACGCAGCCGAGCAGTACGACTGGGATGACATCACCGATATCCCGGACGACCAGCTGCAGCGCACCTTCCAGACCAACGTGTTCAGCCACTTCTATCTGACCAAAGCGGCGCTGCCTCATCTGAGCGAAGGCGACACCATCATCGCCACCTCCTCCATCAACGCCTTCAAGGGCAATGACACGCTGATCGACTACACCGCCACCAAGGGTGCCATTCAGGGGCTGATACGCTCGCTGGCGATGTCGCTGATGGACCGAGGCATCCGTGTCAACGCCGTGGCTCCCGGCCCCATCTGGACACCGCTGATTCCGGCCAGCTTCGATGAAGAGAAAGTCGCGGAGTTCGGCAATCAGGTGCCGATGAAACGTGCCGGACAGCCCAGTGAAATCGGCCCGGCCTACGTATACCTGGCCTGTGAAGAGTCATCCTACATGAGCGGCCAAACGCTGCACCTGAACGGTGGCGTGATTCTGAATACCTGAGCAGCCTTCCGGGGCGGCTCCTCGCCGCCCCTTCGCGGGTGCCTCGCTGCGCTCGTTACCACGCGCTACGATACTGCTACTGGCTCTTCACCCCTCACTCCTCACGCCAATACTAACCCGCCAGATTTTTCACCAGCACCTTGGATTTACGGGCGTGGTTGTAGGCCTCGCGTTTGAGGGGGGGCAGGTCTTCCAGGCTGGCGGCGCGGAAGCCGCGCTCCACAAACCAGTGGGCGGTATGGGTGGTGAGCACGAACATATCGGAAAGCCCCCGCTGGCGGGCGCGTCGTTCCAGGGCTTCGACCAGTCGCTCGCCGCGCTCGCCGCCCCGGTAGTTGCCATGCACGGCCACGCAGGCCAACTCGCCCACGGTGGTCTCGGGGAAGACGTGCAGCGCCGCACAGCCGATCACCATGCCGTCGCGCTCGATGACCATGTAGTCGTCGATTTCATGCTCCAGACGCTCCCGGGAGCGGGCCACCAACATGCCGCGCCGCTCCAGGGGTTCCAGCAGCTCCAGCAGGCCCGCCACGTCATTGAGCGTGGCCGGGCGAAGCTGCTCGTAGCGGTGCTGGGTGATCATGGTGCCCACGCCGTCGCGGGTGAACAGCTCCCCCAGCAGCGCATCATGGTTGCGCCAGGAGAGCAGGTGCGTGCGGGCCACGCCTTCCCGGGCGGCGGTGCAGGCGGCGTTGAGATGGCGCGCCAGCTCGCTGCCGGGTACGGCCTGCTGCAAGCGCGGTTCGGCTTCGAAAGGTGAAAGCTGGCGCAGCAGCGCGCCCTGCTCGTCTTCCAGGCCTTCGGATTCGCCCAGCAGAATCAGCTTGTCTGCCTTGAGCGCCACGGCGGCGTGCTGGGCCACTTCCGAGGCGTCCAGGTCGAATACTTCTCCGGTGCTGGAGAACCCCAGCGGCGGCAGCAGCACCAGCGAGCCCTTCTCCAGCAGCCCTTCGATGGCGCTGGCGCGCACCCGGCGCACCTCACCGCTGTGATCGAAGTCTACGCCTTCGCGCACGCCCAGCGGCTTGGCGGTGACCAGATTGCCGGAAATCACGCTCAGCTCCACGCCGTGCAGCGGCGTGCTGGGCAGCCCCAACGAGAGCCGCGCTTCCAGCCAGAGCCGCTGGTGCGCCGCTACCTGCTCCACATGGGCCATCACGGCGCGGTCGGCGACCCAGCGGCCATCCACCCGGGTGGGCTCCACGCCGGCGGCCGTCAACGCTTCATGCACCTGGGGGCGAATGCCGAACACCACCACCAGGCGCACGCCCAGCGTATGCAGCAAGGCCAGGTCCTGAATCAGCTGCTCTCCTCGGCCCGACGCCATGGCTTCGCCTTCAATCAGGATGACAAAGGTTCGCCCCCGGTGGGCATTGATGTACGGGGAGGCATTACGAAACCAGTCGACAAAGGGGAAACGTGTGTCCAAGGGCCGCTCTCCGGCAGCAGGTGAATGAAAGTGATCACGCTTACTTTAACAGAGCATAAAAAACAGCGGCACCTTCTATTGCAGCGATCTCCTGTCGAGACCGGCTGCCGAAGGTGCCGCCGTATACCCGCCAAGCGTTAGCCTGGGGAGAGGTGTATCAGCCGAACATGCCCTTGAACATGAAGAAGAACACGATGGCCAACCCAGCCCCGGCGGGCAGGGTAATCAGCCAGGACATGACGATGGTGCCGATCACCCGCAGGTTCAGCGCCGCCATGCCGCGGGCCAGGCCCACGCCGAGGATCGCCCCGACCAGCGTGTGGGTGGTCGAGATGGGCAACCCGGTGCCCGAAGCCAGCACCACGGTGGTGGCTGCCGCCAGCGTGGCGGCAAAGCCACGGCTGGGGGTCAGTTCGGTAATGCCGGTGCCCACGGTGGCAATCACCTTATGGCCGTAGGTCACCAGGCCAAACACGATGCCGCCACCGCCCAGCACCAGCACCCACCAGGGCACCAGCGCGGAACTGTCGATCACGCCGTCGCTGCGCACCACGCTGATCACCGCCGCCAGCGGGCCAACGGCATTGGCCACGTCGTTGGAGCCATGAGCAAACGCCATGGCACAGGCAGTGAAGATCATCAGCACGCCGAACACCCGCTCCACGTTGGCATAGCCGAAGTGGTCGCTGGCGCTCTGCACGTACTTGATACGCCGCTGCATGACCACCCCGACGCCCATGATCACGATGCCGATCAGAATCGACAGCAGGAAACTCTGGCCAAAGCTCAGGTCGAGCCCCACGTGGGTCAGCCCCTTGGTGAGGGTGACCATGGAGACGATGAAGCCTACCAGGAACACATAGCCCGGCACGTAGCGCTTGGCGGCGGCAAACGGGTCCTTGTTCTCGAAAATCAGGTACTGCACCGATTTGAACAGCACGAAGCCGATGGTGCCCGCCAACAGCGGCGAAATGACCCAGCTGGAAGCAATGGTGCCCACGCGGCTCCAGGCCACGGCTTCCACGCCCAGTCCCACGGCACCAAAGCCCACGATGGCGCCCACGATCGAGTGGGTGGTCGACACCGGCCAGCCTCTGGCCGAGGCAATCATCAGCCAGATACCCGCCGCCAGCAGGGCCGACAACATGCCGTATACCAGCAGTTGCGGGTTGGCTTCCAGCAGTGCCGGGTCCAGCATGCCGCCACGAATGGTGGCGGTGACTTCGCCCCCGGCCAGCCAGGCCCCCAGGAACTCGAAGATGACCGCAATGATGATGGCTTGCTTGATGGTGATCGCTTTCGATCCCACCGAGGTGCCCATGGCGTTCGCCACGTCGTTGGCACCCACCCCCCAGGCCATGAAGAAGCCAAACAGGCAGGCCAGAATGATAAAGATGTCACCGTGCTGAGCAATAATCTGCATGGGAGCCCCTTAGCGTGCGGTCAGGATCTGCAGGCGGCTGCCCACGCGTTCGGCGCGGTCGGAAACTTCGCCGACCCAGTCGATGATCTTGTAGAGGAAGATCACGTCCACGGGGGGAAGCTGGCTTTCCAGCTCGAAAAGACGGCGGCGAATCGCCACCTGCTGATCATCCGCCTGGTGCTCCAGCACGTGCAGCTCGCGGATCATGTTCTGCATCACGTCCGAGACGTTGCGCCCAAAGCCGGACTCCAGCAGGTCCTTCAACTCTTCCAGCGCCTGGCGCGCCTGGGCCACGCAGGCCACACTGGTGGCCATGTACTCGCGCATCAAATCGGCCAGCTCGTCGGGCACGCGCATTTTACGGCCCAGCATGATGCCGGTAATGTCACGCACCTTGTTGGCGATCTTGTCCTGTACGCTGATCAAGTCGAGCAGGTCCGAGCGCGATACCGGCAGGAACATGCTGTTGGGCAGGTTGAGCCGCAGCTCGGTCTTGAGGGTGTCGGCTTCGTGCTCCAGAGAAGTCACCTGCTCGCGCAGCTCGGCGGCGGCGTCCCAGTCACCGGCAAGGGTCGCTTCGAAGAACGGCAGGAGGAGGTCGGCGCATTCATTGGCCTTGACGATGTGGGCCAGCAGCGGCTGGAATGGCGAGCGGCCAAACATCGCGGAAAAAGGGTTGGAGGTTACCATAGAGCCTTTAGCCTGTTTTCGGGGAGCCTGGAAATGGCGGGCGACAGTATAAAGAGTGCGCTCGGCTTCGTCATAAAAAGTTCATTCAACCGTCATCAATAAGCAACATAGACCACTTGGCAGGAAGCGTCATGACCCAACACCCTCATCCGGCAGCCCCTCAGGAAGTCGAACTGAAGCTGGCCCTGGGGCCCGGCGCGCTCGACGCGCTGCTGGCCCATCCGCTCTTGGCAGAGCCGCCCCAGCAGCAGGCCTTGACCAACACCTATTTCGATACTCCCCAGGGCCATCTGGCCGCTGGCCGGGTCGCCGTTCGGCTGCGCCGACTGGGCCAGCGCGTGCTGCAAACGGTCAAGACCGCAGGCCAGGGCGGCGGCGGGTTATCGCGTCGTGAAGAGTGGGAGTGGCCGCTGGACGAGCACGCCCTCGACCAGGTCGGGCTGGCCAAGCTGCCGCCGTTTCAAGGGCCGTTGGCCGAACAGATAGCGGCGCTGCAACCCACGCTGAGCACCGATTTCCACCGCCGTACCTGGCAGCTGGCATGGCAAGGCAGCGCCATCGAGCTGGTGGTGGACGAAGGGGAAATCGTGGCGGGCAGCGCCCGCGCCCCTATTGGCGAGGTCGAACTGGAGCTGAAAGAGGGCAGCGCCGATGCGCTATGGGGGTTGGCCCTGGCACTGGCAGAGCGGGTGGCACTGCGCCCTTCCGACAGCAGCAAGGCCGCCCGAGGCAATGCCCTGGGCCAGCAGCAGTGGACACTGCCCGAGGCCAGCACCCCCAGCGCATGGCTGCACCGCGCCACCGTGGCGCTGGACGCCTTCCATGACAGTGGCCACCCCGAGCACCTGGCGGCGGCCCAACAGGCGCTGAGTGAACTGGCCCAACACCCAGCGCTGGATGACACCGCACGGCGCGAGGCCCTCACGCTGACGGCCGAGCTGGGCACCACCGGCCAGCCCACGGCGGCGTACGGCGTTGCAGCGTTGACGCTGGCCCGTCGCCTTGGCCAGCAAACCGCGCTACGCTGAAACGCATCCCCCTTGGCCGCTTATTTCAGGACGAAACCATGAGCTTTGACCTCAGCCCCGGTGCCGAAGGATTGCGCACGCGGTTATTCCACGTGATTTTCGAGTCGGATACCCCGGGGGCCAAAGCGTTCGATATCGCCTTGATCATCGCCATCCTGCTGAGCGTGGCGGTGATTCTGCTGGGCAGCGTAGAGCAGTACGCCCAGCGCTATGACTCGCTGTTTTTCTACATGGAGTGGATGTTCACGCTGCTGTTCAGCCTTGAGCTGCTGGTGCGTCTTTACTGCCTGGAGCGGCCCACCGTCTATCTCAAGAGCTTTTACGGGGTGGTCGATGTGATTGCGATCATCCCCACCTGGCTGGTGCTGCTGTTGCCCGGCGCCCATGCGCTGGTGATCGTGCGGATTCTGCGCGTGCTGCGCATTTTCCGCATCCTGCGCCTGATGGAGTTCGTCGGGGAAGCACGGCTGCTGCTGGATGCCCTGAAGCGCAGCCTGCGTCAGATTTTGCTGTTCTTTTTCAGCATTCTGATGCTGGTGACGCTGTTTGCCGCACTGATGTACACCATCGAGTCCGACGAGGCAGGTTTCACCAGCATCCCGATCTCCATTTACTGGGCCATCGTCAGCATGACCACGGTGGGCTACGGCGACATCGTGCCCGCTACGCCGCTGGGCAAGGCCATCACCGTCATCCTGATGCTGATTGGTTACTCGATCATTGCCGTGCCCACCGGGGTATTCTCGGCCCAGGTGATCCGCTCCATCCGCGAAGACCGCTACTCGGAAGAAGCCTGCCCCGGCTGCGGCCACGACCGCCACGAAAAGCGCGCCCGTTACTGCCTGCGCTGTGGCACCTGGCTGGACGAAGAGAGCGAAGACCCGCGCAAGCCCAAGGAAGAACCGCCCGAGGAAGCCCCCCAACAATAACGCCAGCGCCGGGAAGCGCTGGCGTCATGGCCAGCTGGAAAAAGGGCTTGTGAAAGAGAACGAGTGAAACGCTACTGGAAAGGCGTGGTGTCGCCGCGCCCTTCCCGCACGATGGTCGGCGGCAGTTCGCGCAGGTCGATGACGCTGGTCGGGTCCAGGTGGCAAGCGCCGCCGTCGATGATCAGATCCAGATGCGCCCCAAAGCGCTCGCGGATCTCTTCCGGGTCGCTCATGGGCAGCGTTTCCCCCACCGGAATCAGCGTCACGCTCATCAGCGGCTCACCCAGCGCTTCAAGCAAGGCGTGGGTAATCCGGTGGTCCGGCACGCGTACGCCTATCGAGCGGCGCTTGGGGTGCAGCAGCAGGCGCGGCACTTCCGTGGTGGCATCCAGAATGTAGGTGTAAGGCCCCGGCGTGTGGGCTTTCAGCAGCCGGAACACGGCGTTGTCTACCTTGGCGTAGGTACCGATCTCGGAAAGGTCCGAACACATTAGGGTAAAGTTGTGCTTGTCGTCCAGCGAGCGCAGCCATTTGATCTTCTCGATGGCCTTCTTTTCGCCCAGGTGGCAGCCCAGCGCATAGCCGGAATCCGTGGGGTACGCCACCACGCCCCCTTTGCGAATGATCTCGGTGGCCTGATCGATCAGCCGTTTTTGCGGGTTCTCGGGGTGAATCTGGAAATATTGGCTCATCGCTTGCTCCTGCCGTTCGGCGGTCCGTTCGTTGCACATTCGTTGGCGCGATACCTACAGCTTAGCCGATACGGCGCGTGATCACCCAGCCGCCAGCATGCCCGGCGCGGCATCGCGCATGTGCGCCAGCCGGGGGTGTTCCCAGATGGGCGGCGCGGCGGTACGTGGCACCACGCTCATGCTGCCGGGGGCGGCGTGGCTGCCGGGAAAATGAAAATCGCTGCCCAGCGAGGCGTACAGCGAGCGCTCCACCAGCTGACGCGCCAGGTCACGGGTGCTGTCCGGGTTTTGCTGGCCGCTGACCAGCTCGACCGCCTCGCCCCCTGCGGCGGTGAAAGCATCCAGCAACAGGCCGCGCTTGCGCCGGGTCAGCCCGTAGCGCAGCGGGTGGGCCAGCACCGCGACGCCGCCGGACGCCACCACCCAGCCCACGGCATCGGCAATCTCGGGCCAGTGGGCTTTCACATCGCCCTTCTTGCCGCTGCCCAGGTAGCGCTTGAAGGCTCCGGCCCAGTCGGCCACCACGCCTTCCGCCACCAAGGCACGGGCAAAATCCGGGCGCCCCAGCGGGCGGTCGCTGCCGGCCTGGGCGCGGGCCTTGGCCAACGCATCGGGCAGGCCCATTTTCTCCAGCCGCTCGGCTATCACTTCAGCCCGCTGGATACGCGCCTGGCGCTGCTGCTCCAGGCCCTCCACCAGCGCTCCCTGCAGGCCGCCCGGCATCAACGCCACCACGTGAATATTGATGCCCTGCCAGCGCGTGGATAACTCGCAGCCGGGCACCAGGCACAGGCCCGCTTGCTCGGCGGCCAGGCTGGCTTCTGCCGTGCCATCCATGGTGTCGTGGTCGGTGAGGGCAATGTGCGTCATGCCTCGGGCGGCGCACAGCGCCACCAGCTCGTCAGGCGGCAGCGACCCATCCGAGGCGGTAGAGTGCATGTGCAAATCGACCGGGTAGCGCTGATCGGCATCGAACACACGGGGCAGTGCAGGGGGAAAAGCTTCAGGAAGTCGTGGCATTAGCATGACGCCGTGTGGCGAGTTTGTCAGAATAGGCGTGTGGTACAACAACAGCTCGCCATGGTGCGCGTTAACCAGCACGCGGTCAATGCCGGGAGCGATTGCAAGGCTTCCCCAACCGCACTGCCTTCAAGGAGTTATCCCCATGCTGTATGCAATTATCAGTGAAGATGTGGCCAATAGCCTGGAGCGCCGACTGGCCGCCCGCCCGGACCATCTGGCACGGCTGGAAGCGCTGCGTGACGAAGGCCGTCTGGTATTGGCTGGCCCCCACCCGGCCATCGACACCGACAACCCCGGCGAAGCGGGCTTTAGCGGCAGCCTTGTAGTGGCCGAATTCGACAGCCTGGAAGCGGCCAAGGCCTGGGCGGACGCCGATCCATACATCATTGCCGGGGTCTATGCCAAGGTAATTGTTAAGCCGTTCAAGAAAGTTTTGCCTTGACCCACAAGGGCGACTGTGGAGGGTCCGCCTGCTTTTTCACAGAGCCTGTGGAAAACTCTGTGAAAACACGGCGGACGCTTTTCTATAAGCCAGAGATAGCGCCCTGCTGAACAAATTGATCATTTTTTGACCACCTTCGTTCACCCTTCGACCACCACGGATATTCGCGTGACCCAGCGCCCCACTGACCTGCCCCCGCTGGCGGCCATGACCGCCCCGACGCTCTCCTGGAGCGACGATGCCCCGCACTCCGATGCCTTCGGTGACGTCTATTTTTCCCGGGAGGACGGTCGCGCGGAAACCGAACACGTCTTTCTGGCGGCCAACCACCTGCCCCAGCGGTTTGCCGAGTGGCAGGCACCCCGAGCATTCGTGATTGGAGAAACCGGCTTTGGCACCGGGCTGAACATGCTGTGTGCCTGGGCCTGCTTCGAACGCCACGCCCCGCCAGGGGCACGGCTGCACCTGCTCTCTACCGAAAAATTCCCGTTAGGCCACACTGCCCTGGCGCGTGCCCTGAGCGCCTGGCCATCGTTGGCCAGTTATTCACAGGCGCTCTGCGCCCTGTGGCCCGATCCCGTCAGCGGCGTTCACCGTTTGCACCTGAGCGAACGCGTCACCCTGGACCTGCACTTTGGCGACACCACCGAACGACTGGAAGCCTTGCAAGGCCAGGTGGATGCCTGGTTCCTGGATGGCTTTGCCCCTTCCAAAAACCCGGAGATGTGGCAGCCCGAGCTGTTTGCTGCCATGGCGGCCCGTTCGCGGCCCGGAGCCACCTTTGCCACCTTCACCTGCGCGGGGATCGTCAAGCGCGGCCTGAAAGCCGCAGGCTTCGCCTGGCAGAAGGTGCCTGGCTTCGGTCGAAAGCGGGAAATGCTGGCCGGCAGTATTGCCACACCGCCTGTGGACAACCGCCGCCAGCGGACGCCGTGGTTTACGCCACCGCCCACCCTTCGCTCACAGCACATCGTGGTGATTGGCGCAGGCATGGCCGGGAGCAGCGTGGCGGCCGCCCTGGCACGGCGCGGCCGCCAGGTAACGGTGCTGGAGCGTGAGCAGCCCGGCGCGGGCGGGTCGGGTAATCGGCAGGGGGCGCTGTACGTGAAGCTTGCGGTGGAAACCAACCTGCAGAGCCGCTTCTACCTGGCGGGGCTGCTCTACAGCCAGCGCTGGCTGGGCCAACTCGCGGCCGCGGGGCCACAGCAGCCGCCGCTCTGGCAGCCCTGCGGCGTAGTGCAGCTGGCCTTGAGCGAGAAAGAGGCGAGCCGCCAGCAGCGCTTCATGGCCCACCACCCGCTGCCTGAAACGCTGGTCGCGGCCAGCGAGGCCCCCGACGCGCTGGCCGGAGTGCCCACGGCAGCGGCACAGGGCCTTTTTTACCCACAGGCGGGATGGGTACAGCCCAAACGGCTGTGCGAGCAACTGCTGCAACACCCCGGCATTACCCTGCGCCACGGGGAAGCCACGGCGCTGCACGCCACGCCAGCGGGCTGGCAGATCACCCTGGCCAACGGCGACACCCTGGCCACCGACCAGGTGGTGATTGCCACGGCGTCATTGGCCAACGGTTTCGCCCAGACGGCGGAGCTGCCGCTGCAGCAGGTGCGCGGCCAGGTGAGCGAGCTACCGCTGCCGGAGGGCACGGCGGCTCCTCAGCGCGTGGTGTGTGCGGGGGGCTATGTCTCGCCGCCGCTGGAGGGCGTGCTCACCTTCGGCGCCAGCTTCGTGCCCAACGATGCCACTACCCACACCGCCGACGCAGACCATCAGCGCAATATCGACGAGCTGCGCCAGGCCTTGCCTGACTGGGTCGCGGCGCTGGAGGCCGCCACAGGGCCGCTGACGCCCAGCACCTTGACGGGCCGAGCCGCCTTGCGCGCCGCCAGCCCCGACAAGACACCCTATGCCGGGCCAGTGCCCGACGCGGCGGCGTGGCGCACGGCCTACGCGGCGCTGGCCAAGGATGCCTCGAAGGTGCCAGAGACCCCAGGCCAACACCATGGCGGGCTGTGGATCTCCACTGCCCACGGCTCTCGTGGGCTGGCCAGCGCGCCGCTGTGCGCCGAAGTGCTGGCTTCCAGCCTGTGCGATGAGCCGCTCCCCCTGGAGCAGCCGCTGGTGGACCACCTGCACCCGGGAAGGCGCCTGATCAGTGCGCTGATCCGCGCTCAGTAATCGCCCTCTTCCTCGTCATCGGCCAGCTCTCGCCCAAAGGCACGCCATTGGGCGAGCGTCATCACTTCGGTCATTTCCAGCTCCAGGTCATGGGCGATGATCAGCTCGTGACGCTCCAGCTGCCGCTTGACCTCGGCGACCCAGCCGCGCATGCCTTCACCGGTATCGGTGGTATCGTAGCCCTGGCGGGTCACGAACGCCTCCAGCAGCGCATCCAGCGTCTCGGGCGGCAGCATGCGGGCGGGTACTTCTATGAAACGGCTCATTCGCTCTGCTCCCACGCGCTCAAACGCTCGATAAAGGTGGCTTCGTCGATCACTTCGACGCCTAGTTCCTCGGCTTTGGTAAGCTTGCTGCCCGCAGCCTCACCGGCCACCAGGCAGGTGGTCTTTTTGGACACGCTGCCCGCCACTTTGGCCCCCAGCGCCTGCAAACGCGCCTTGCCTTCGTCACGGGTCATGCTCTCCATGGCGCCGGTCAGCACCCAGGACTGACCTTCCAGCGGCGTGGGCCCTTGGGCCACCTCGGTTTCCTGCCAGACGACCCCCGCCGCAATCAGCGCATCCAGGGTGTCGAGGTTGTGCGGCTGCCGGAAAAAGGTATGGATGTGTTTCGCCACGATGGGCCCCACGTCGTTGACCGCTTCCAGCGCGGGCGTGTCGGCCTCCTGAAGGGCTTGCAGCGTGCCAAAGTGGTTGGCCACGTTGGCAGCGGTGGCTTCGCCCACTTCACGAATGCCCAGTGCGTAAATGAACCGTGGCAGCGTGGTCTGCTTGGCTTTTTCCAGCGCATTGACCAGATTGGTGGCGGACTTTTCCCCCATGCGCGGCAGGCTTTTGAGCTGCTCGACGGTCAGGTGGAACAGCTCGGCGGGGGTCTTGACCCAGTCCTGCTCGACCAGTTGCTCGATCAGTTTCTCCCCCAGGCCGTCGATGTCCATGGCCTTGCGGCTGGCAAAGTGCTTGAGCGCTTCCTTGCGCTGGGCCGCGCAGTAGAGGCCGCCGGAACAGCGGGCCACCGCCTCGCCTTCCAGGCGCTCGACCTCGGAGCCACACACCGGGCACTGGTCAGGGAACACAATGGCGCGGGCTTCGGCAGGCCGCTTCTCGACATCGACACGTACCACCTGAGGAATCACGTCCCCCGCCCGCCGAATGGCCACGGTGTCGCCAATCATGACGCCCAGCCGTTCGATCTCGTCGGCATTGTGCAGCGTGGCGTTGGACACGGTCACCCCAGCCACCGTGACCGGCTCCAGCCGTGCCACCGGGGTAATCGCGCCGGTACGGCCGACCTGAAACTCCACGTCGTTGAGCAGCGTGACCTCTTCCTGGGCAGGGAACTTGAAAGCCACCGCCCAGCGTGGCGCGCGGGCCACGAAGCCCAGCTCCCGCTGGTGGCGCAGGTCGTTGACCTTGATCACCACGCCGTCGATGTCGTAGCCCAGCTGGTCACGCTTTTCGCCCAGCCGTTCACAGTAGTCGGCTACGGCGTCTGGCCCCTGCAATACGCTCAGCTCGGCGCTGGTTTTGAACCCCAGTTGGGAGAGCCTGGCCATCAAGGCGCTATGGGTGGTATCGCCCATATCGGGCTCCAACCGCGCCGCCTGATAGGCGTGGAACTCCAGCGGTCGCGTTGCGGTGATGCGCGGGTCGAGTTGGCGCAGGCTGCCTGCTGCCGCGTTACGCGGGTTGGCAAACACCTTGCTGCCCTCGTCTCGGGCACGCTGGTTCAGCGCTTCGAACCCGGCGTGGCGCATGATGACCTCGCCACGCACCTCCACCAGCTCGGGCAACGTGCCTCCCATCAGCTTCAGCGGCACCGAGCGCAAGGTACGCAGGTTGGAGGTAATACCCTCGCCCGTACGCCCATCGCCGCGCGTTGCACCGCTGACCAGCACACCCTGTTCGTACACCAGCGAGACCGCTGCGCCATCCAGCTTGGGTTCGCAGCTGAATTCGATCTCCTCGGGCTGGCACTCCAGACGTTCGGCCACCCGCTGGGCGAAGGCGATGATGTCTTCACGGCTGAAGGCGTTGTCCAGCGACAGCATGGGAATGGCATGGGCCACTTCCGGAAAGCCTTCCGCCGGTGCCGCGCCCACTCGCTGGGTGGGCGAGTCTGGCGATATCAGGTCAGGGTGTTCTGCCTCGATCTGCTGCAAACGTTGCAGCTTGCGGTCGTAGTCGGCATCGGTCAGCGTGGGCTCGTCCAGCACGTAGTAGCGATAATTGGCGTCATCCAGATCAGCGCGCAATTGGCCAATCTCTTCTAGCAGGGCGGGGTCTAGCGAACTCATGCGGGCATTCCGAAACAGATGAAAAAAGGGGTCAGTGCGACATAAAAATGGACAGTATTAAAAACGCGCAGCAATCGAAACGGCAATAACAAAAACACCCGCCTTCGGGTAGAAGGCGGGTGTGGGCATGACAGAAACGTTTAGCGTGCCTGCAACTGGCGATGCAGTCGATGACGACGCTCGAACTCGCGCACCCGCTGGCGGGCAAACTCGATGGTTTGCGCCGTCATGACGCTACGGTTCTCGTCTTTCAATTCGCCGCCCATGTGGCGCACCACCACCATGGCGGTTTCCACCATGGCCTCGAAGGCAGCCGCACTATCCAGCGCGCCGGGCAGCGGCATCAGGAAGGTGATGCCAGGGGTGACGAACTCGTCCATCTCTTCGATGGGGAAAGTGCCGGGCTTCAGCACGTTCACCATGGAGAACTGCAGCTCGCTCTCGGCGCTTTCGGTTTCGAACCGGTGGAAGACACCCATGGTACGGCTGTAACGCAGGCCACACGCCATCATCAGTTCCAGAAGCTTGCTGCCGTCGAACCCTTCCGGGTCGCGAGACAGCACGCTGATGACGATCATCTCTTCGGCATCGGCCAGGGTTTCTCGTGCGTGTTCGCCGTTGACGTCGTGGCGCAGCGCTTTCTCCAGCGTCGGATGAGCGCGTACCACGCTTTCGCGTGCCTCATAGGCAGGCTCTTCATAGGCACCATCGAATTCTGCGTAGGCATCATCGTAGTCGGCAGCATCGGTGCGACCCGCATCATAAGCCGCATAGCGGTCATCATGATGGGAAGCAGCATCGTCATAGGCACCGCGGGCAGCGGCGGGGGCTGCGTAGCGGTCGGCGTCATCGTAGCTGTCCAGCGCCGGGGCCTTGCCACGCGAGGTGCGTTTGGCAGCAGCGTCCGTCGCCGCCAGCTCGCGAGCCTGGGCTTTTTCCTGAGCAATGCGCGCTTTCTCTGCTTCTGCCGCTTCCTTGGCCACGCGGCGCTGCTCGGCCTCCAGGGCTTTGCGCTCGGCTTTCTGCTTGGCCAGCGCTTCGGCACGCTTGGCTTTTTCGGCTTTCTTGATCGCTTTCTGTTTGCGGCGTTCGATGATACGGCGCTTGAAGGAGCGGCCAATACCTTCGAAGTCGACCAGGCGGTAGCGGTCTACCTCGTCGTCATCCAGCTCGTCCACGTCGCCTGCGATATCCGAACGCAGCTGCCGACGCCTGGGCGTCTCGGAGGACTTGGCAAAGACGGCATCTTTCGGCTCGGCGCGCAGCACCGGCTCGGCATCGGGTTCCGGCTCTACGGCGCTCAGCGGCGTGCTTTCCGGCGTGTCCGTGGCGGACAGAACAGGCTCGACGCTCTCAGCGGCAGCGGCCGCCGTGGCTTTGTGGTCGTCTTCAGCAGCCGCTGCGGTGGATACGGGCTCAACCGCAGGCTCGGATACCGTAGGAGCAGCCGTTTCTGGAGAAGGCTGCTGCTGGATGGCTGACTCGACGGGAACCGGAGCAGCAGACGCCACGGCGATAGCTTCAGGAGCCACAGCTTCTGGGGCTGCAGTTTCTTCTGACACCAGAGATTCTGGAGTCTTGGCTTCTGAGACGGTGCTTTCTGAAGCAATGGCTTTTGAAGCGATGGCTTCTGGAGCATTGGCTTCTGAAACAGTTGAAACAGTGGCTTCTGGAGCTACAGCTTCATGCTGAGACGCCGGCTCACCCGCGAACAGGCTGGGCTCACGGCGAGGCTCGCTATGGGCGGCTTCTCGGGAAGCAGCGGACGCTGCCTCGGGCACGGCACTGTGTGCAACAGGAGTTGAGACGGGCGACGGGGACATCGACGGTTCGGCACGTGATGGAGCCGCCTTCGGGGGCTCGCTGCGCTTGGCGGTCTCACCGTTCGCTGCTGCCGACTGGGCCACGGCAGGTTTGGAAGACTTCGAAGTAAACGACTTGGCGTTTGCGGTCACGGATTGAGCAAACGAGCGGCGGAAGTCAGAAAGGACTTTGGAAGGCCCGGGGTGGTCCTGACGCTTCAACTTGGGCTTTTGGCCCAGGCCACTGTAATCGGCGGGTTTGACGACCCGAGCACCGCCATTGGGCAGTTCCCAGTTGATTTCCGCTTCCTTGGCCTCGTCACTCAACTCTTCCGGCTTGACGGCGGGCAGATCCTTGCCAGCCTGATCCAGCTGCGGGACACGACGTTGACGCTGAAGCCTTCGCGCACCATCAACGACGATGAGCGACACCAGAGCCAGTCCTAGAATGATTAACCACTCTCTTAATTCCATGTCGAGCATTCCATGGGTCAACTAACCGGTTACCAGATGCAGCGCGTGCGCGGCACCCAAATATGGGGGACCTTCTTATCAAGATACGTTTAGTGCCAAGCATAGCGCGATTATTACAAAAAGGGCCACTTTTTGCAGGCATTTGCACTTTTAAACTTGCATATACGCTTTTTAGGCCAATCTAAAGACCTTATCAAGCCCATAAAGTGCCGCTATCGAGTGATCACTTTCTGACCTCTCTGAGTAGCCACCAGCGTTTGCCAAAACGCGCTGGCGAAGGGGCTGGCCAATTGGCGTGGCCGTGTCAGCTGAATGGCCACCGGCACGTCCCACTCCGGGGGCAGCGCGCGCACCAGGCGCCCTTCCGCAACTTCTTGTTCGGAAAGACTTTCAGGCAGCCAGGCCAACCCCTTGTTCTCGATGGCCATGGACATCAGCACGGCGGCCAGATGGCTGCTGAAATGGGCCTGGGAAGAGAGTGTGGCTGGCTGCCGCTGACCCAGACGATGGCGCAAGATGCGCCCTAGCCCCGAGGCGTCAGTGTACGCTAAATAAGGAAAAAAAGAGGAAGCCGCGCCAAGCCCCAGCTCGCGCCCCACCAGAGGAATCAATCGATCCTGACCGACGGTGAGACTCTCGAAGTGCTCCGCTTCCAGAGGCGAGTCGACGGCGGGGTCTCGATGGCTCAATAAAAACTGTGCCGTTCCGCGCAGTAAGAGCTGCTCGCAGTTGGCCATGGTATCGGAGTGAAGTTGTACGGCATGCAGCGCGGCACTTTGCTCCTGTTGGCGTATCCAGCGCGGAAAGAAAGTAAACGAGAGTGAATGAGTGGCCGCAAACTGGAGCGCCGCCGTTGCACGCTGGGCAACTTCCTGGGCTTCACTGCGTAAACGATAGAGTCGCCCTGTGGAATCGATGACACTGGCCTGAATATGCTGGCCCGCCTCGGTCAACGTGGTGCCTTGGGGCGTGCGCACGAAAAGGGCCACCCCCATCCACTGCTCCAGCGCTCTGATTCGACGGCTGAACGCGGGTTGCGTCACATGGCGCGCCTGGGCGGCACGGATGAAACTGCCGTGTTCGGCCAGGGCATTGAAGTCTTCCAACCAGTTCAGTTCCATCGCGGGCAATGCCATTTCAGCATGGGGTAGCTGACTAATAGCATTAGTCAGCCGCCACTGTCACCCCCTATGGTGATGCGACCACTGTTTGAGGAGCCTGCCATGCGTATTCTGGAAATTCGTGAGAAAACCGTCTCTATCGCCTCCCCCATCGCCAATGCGTACATCGACTTTTCCAAGATGACCTGTTCGGTGGTGGCAGTCGTCACCGACGTCATCCGTGACGGTAAGCCTGTGATTGGCTACGGATTCAACTCCAACGGACGCTATGGCCAGGGTGCTCTGATGCGCGACCGTTTCCTGGATCGCATCAAGGAGGCCGACCCGAACAGCCTGATCGACCATGCGAACGACAACCTGGACCCGTTCGCGATCTGGAAAACCTTGATGACCAACGAGAAGCCAGGCGGCCACGGCGAGCGTTCCGTGGCGGTAGGCACGATCGACATGGCCATCTGGGATGCCGTCGCGAAAATCGAGGGCAAGCCGCTGTATCGCCTGCTGGCCGACCGGTATCGCGGCGGGCAGGCCGACGACAAGGTGTGGGTCTATGCGGCAGGAGGCTATTACTACCCCGGCAAAGACCATTCCAAGCTGCAAGACGAGATGCGTAGCTACCTGGACCGCGGTTACGAGGTAGTGAAGATGAAAATTGGCGCGGCCTCTCTGGATGAAGACCTGCGCCGTATCGAGGCCGTGCTGGAGGTGGTGGGCGATGGCAGCCGCTTGGCGGTCGATGCCAACGGGCGGTTCGACCAGCCAACGGCCATTGCCTACGCCGAGGCAATGAAGCCTTACCGCCTGTTCTGGTACGAAGAGGCCGGAGACCCGCTGGATTACGCGCTGCAGGCGGAACTGGCCAACCATTACAGCCTGCCCATGGCCACCGGCGAAAACCTGTTCTCCCATCAGGATGCGCGCAACCTGCTCCGTCATGGCGGCATGCGCCCAGACCGAGATTTCGTGCAGTTCGACTGCGCGCTTTCTTATGGCCTGGTGGAGTACATGCGCACGCTGCAAGTCATGGATGAGCTTGGCTGGTCCTCACGCCGCGTGGTGCCTCACGGTGGCCACCAAATGTCGCTGAATATCGCGGCGGGGCTGCACCTGGGAGGCAACGAGTCCTACCCGGATGTTTTCCAGCCCTTCGGTGGCTTTGCCGACGGCATTCGCGTCGAGAATGGCTACGTGGGGTTACCGGACATTCCCGGCGTGGGCTTCGAAGCGAAATCGGCGCTGTACGCGGTGATGCGGGAGCTGGGCGAAGGCTAATCCACCAGCGCGGCGGCTTCGTCGATGCCCACCGACACCAGCCGCGAGACGCCGGGCTCCTGCATGGTCACCCCCATCAGGCGCTCGGCGGCTTCCATGGCAATCTTGTTGTGGGTGATGTAGATGAACTGGACGTTCTCCGACATCTCCTTGACCAGCTTGGCATAGCGCCCCACGTTGGCATCGTCCAGCGGCGCGTCTACCTCGTCGAGCATACAGAACGGCGCGGGGTTGAGCTGGAAGATGGCAAACACCAGCGACAGCGCCGTGAGCGCTTTTTCGCCACCGGACAGCAGGTGAATGGTGCTGTTCTTCTTGCCCGGTGGGCGTGCCATGATCGCCACACCGGTTTCCAGCAGGTCGTCTCCTGTCAGGGTCAGCCAGGCAGCCCCGCCACCGAACACTCGGGGGAACAGGGTTTGCAGCCCGGTATTGACCTGTTCGAAGGTTTCCTTGAAGCGCACCCGGGTTTCCTGGTCGATGCGCTTGATGGCGCGCTCCAGAGTCTCCAGCGCTTCGCTGAGCTCTGCATGCTGGGCTTCCAGGTAGTTGCGCCGCTCCGCCTGCTGGTCATACTCTTCGATGGCCGCCAGGTTGATGGCGCCCAGGCGACGAATCTTCTCGGAGGTATTCTCCAGCCGCTCCTGCCAGGTGGGTTCGCTGGCGTCCTGGGGCAGCGTCTCGGCCAGTTCATCGGCATTGTGCCCCAGTTCCGCCAGCTGCTCGTCCTGGGTGGCCGCCTTGAGCGCCAGCGCTTGCACATCCATGCGCCGCTGCTGTAGCTGTTCGCGGCTCTGCTCCAGATTGCGCTCGTGCTGTTGGCGAGCCAGCTCGTCATTGCGCAGCTGCTCGGCCAGGGCCTGGGCCTGCTGGCGCGTCTCGTTCAGGCGGCGCTCCTGCTGCTCGCGCTGATGCAGCAGCTCTTCCAGCTCTTCGCTGGCGAGTTCATCCGGCTCTACCAGCATTTCCCGCGACTCTTCCAGCTCGGCAATGCGCAGGGTCAGCCGCGCCTCGCTATCGCTGGAGCGGGCCTGCTGGGCTTGAAGGCTGTCACGCTCGGCCTTCAACCTTTCCCGCTCTAGCGCCAGCGCCTGTTGCCGTGCCTTGAGCGGGGCGTGCTGCTGATTGAGCCGCTCGCGCTGCTCACGCTGTTGATGGCGCTGCTCGGCGCTGGTTTCTCGGGCTTCGGAGGCGGCTTCCAGCTGCTCCATGGCGGTATGCCAGCGGGCGCGCTGCTCTTCCAAAGTAAGCGTTAACTCCGCCTCATCCTCTTGCAGCTGGGCCAGCTCATCGTCCAGCTCGGCGGCACGGCCTTGCAGATGCTCCAGCCGCTGGGCCAGGCGCTGCTCCTGGATGGCCAGCTGTTGGCGGGCGCTGGCGTGATCACGCTCCTGCTCGGCCTGCTGCTCACGCTGCTCCTCCAGCGCGTCCAGCGCCTCGCTGGCCGTGTCGCACTGCGCATCGAGCAGCGCCAGCGCCTCTTCGGCCTGGGCGCGCTGCTCGGCAAGCTCGGTGAAGCGGCGGCGGGTCACCAGCAGGGCATCCACGCCTTCGCCGTTGGCCTGCTGATGCAGCCACCCCCGCCCACGCCAGACACCATCGCGGCTGACCACGCTTTCACCCTTGGCCAGGCTGGGCAGCAGCGCCTCAATGTCATCCGCGCTGTCGACGAAGTGAATGCTCGCCAACCACTCGCTCAAGGCCCCCGCCCCGGTGACCAGTGCGTGCAGCCGCTGGCCCGTATTGGGCAGCCCGGCGGGCAGCGCCTGGTCGATCAGGCACCAGTCGGTGGCCAGTGCTTCGGGTAGCGCCTGCAGCTGTTGGGTGGCCACCAGCCGCGCGTTGAGCCAGGGGGCCAACAGCCAGGAAATCACTCGTTCCCAGCCCGCCGACACGTCGATGGCCTCGCCCAGCCGCGGCGCCTCGGCCAAGCCATGTGCTGCCAGCGCCTCGCTGGATTGAGGGTCGTGGTCCGCCAGAGCGGCATCGATCAATGCTTGCAGCGATGCCAGCTCGCCCTGCTGCTGGCTGAGCGCCTGACGCTGCTGGTCTCGCGCTTCCTGGGCTTGCTGATAAGCCGCCTTGGCATCGCTGAAGCGCTGCTGCCACTGCTCGCGCTGGCTCTGGAACGTGGCGGCGCGCTGGTCGGCCTCGGCCAAGCGAGCGTGATGCTCGGCGTGCTCCTGGCGCAAGGCGGCCATGTCGGCCAGCTCGCCGCGCTGTTGGCGGCGGCGCTGGCCTTGGGCCTGGAGGCGGGCAATTCGCTGCTCCAGATCACGCAGCTGATCCTGGCGGCGGTCGGCATCGCGGCTGGCTTCGCGCCAGCGATTCTCGGCATCGCTCCACTGCTGCTCGGCGGCCTCCAGCGCTGGCGTTGCGTCGGCCAGGGTCTGTTCGAGCATTTCGAGCTGCTCTTCCAGCGCTTCGTGCTCGGGCAGCAGCTCCTCAAAGCGCTCGTCGATCACCGCGAGCCGCTCTTGGTCGCCCTCGCTGACCTGGCGCTGCTCGTCGAGATCCCGTCGGGCGGTGGCAATGTCGTTAGCCAGCTGCGCTTCGCGGCTGCGGCGGTGGGCTTGGTCCTGCTCTAAGCGGGCAATGCGCGTGGTGGTTTCATAAAACTGCTGCTGGTGGCGGTCCAGCACGTCGGCCAGCTCGTCGTGCTGTTCGCGGGCTTGCTCCAGGCGGGTTTCGCACTGACGCACGCCAAACACGTCTTTCTCGACGGCAATTTCCAGCTCGCGGACACGGCTCTCTTGGTGAGACTGTTCGGCCCGCAGGGTGCGGCCGCGCAGCAGCGCCAACTCGCCTTTTAAGCGGTACTCTTGCTGTTTGAGCTCCTGGTAGCGTTTGGCAGCTTCGGCCTGGCGTTTGAGGCGCTCCAGCTGCTTGTCCAGCTCGTCGCGGATGTCGTCCAGGCGCTCCAGGTTCTCCTGGGTGCGGCGCATGCGGTTTTCGGTTTCCCGGCGGCGCTCCTTGTACTTGGAGATACCGGCGGCCTCTTCGAGGGTGGCACGCAGGTCGTCGGGGCGCGCTTCGATGAGCCGCGAAATCATGCCCTGGCCGATGATGGCATACGAACGCGGGCCAAGGCCGGTACCCATGAACAGGTCGGCGATGTCCCGGCGGCGGCACTTCTGGCCGTTGAAGAAGTAGTTGGACTGCCCGTCTCGGGTGACCAGGCGCTTGACGGCAATTTCAGCGTACTGGGCATAGACACCGCCCATGCCACCGTCGCGGTTGTCGAACTTGAGTTCGATAGAGGCCTGCCCGACGGGCTTGCGCCCCGTCGAGCCGTTGAAGATCACGTCGGCCATGGATTCGCCGCGCAAGGTCTTGGCAGACGACTCGCCCATGACCCAGCGCACGGCGTCGATGATATTGGACTTGCCGCACCCGTTGGGCCCCACGATGGCGGTCATGTTGCCATCGAAGGGTACGGTGACCGGATCGACAAAGGACTTGAACCCGACAAGACGAATGGAGGTTAAGCGCATTGTGATCCTTTCCTGCAGCGAAAGTCGCGGAGGTTACTCAAAAACGCGGTTGATGACCACCTCGGCCGCTTCATCGTCCGTGATCGGGCCTACCGTGACACTCTCCAGGTCACCGAACAGGTCCCCGGGTTGCGGCGTGGCCTGACCCGAAGGCGACACACGCACCATCAGGCGCGCTTCACGCACCTGTGAGATCTGGGCATCCGCCGACATCGCCGCCGCATCGTCCAGCACTACCGTCATCGGCAGCTCTGAAACCTGGGCACGAATCACCGCCAGGGGCGGTAGCTCACCGTCCATGTCACGGGCGGTGATGAACACCGTGGCGTCGTCACTGACGCTGCCTTCCAGCTCGGCGTCCAGCGAAACATTCACCCGAATTCCCTGGCTTTGTGCGGCCGCAGCATCAGCATTTTCCGGTACGACACCCATCCGCTCCTGAGCCACACGGATACCGTCGCGCAGGGAGGCCGTCGTTTCCGGATTTTCGATGTTGGCCACGGCCCGGCGCCAGCGGTCGATGGCCGTTTCGTAATCGCCACTATCGAAGGCGTGAATGCCCAGCAGGCCGAGTACCGTGGGCTGGCGCGGGTCTAGCTCCAGCGTCTCGTCTACCAGCGCCTGTACTTCCGGCGTCAACTGACGCTCGGCCATGAAGAACTGCAGCTGTGCCATTTGCGCCAGCAGGGGCGGGATACGCCCTTCGATGGCCAGCAAACGCTCCAGCGCTTCCTCGGCCTTCTCGGGCTGGCCAGTGTCGCGATAAATGGGAAACAGCGCGCTCCACACGTTGGGGTTGTTGGGCTGGCGCTCGGCTTCGGCTTCCATCCGCTCGGTGAACATGCTCAGCGAGCCTTCAGGGTGCTGACGCACTTCCTGCTGGATGGCGTACAGCGTCAGGTCACCTTCGGCACCATACTGCTGGTACCAGAACGTGCTGGCACCGACCACGGCCACCATCACCAGCGGCACCATCAAGCGGCCAGCACTGGCTGATTTCAGCGGCCGACGGGTCTCGTCGACGGTGTCTTCCAGCAGGCTGCGCTCCAGTTCCAGGCGATCTTCCTGGTAGCGTGCGTCGTCGATGTCTCCCCGATCCCGGGCGGCCTCCAGCGAGGCCAGACGGCGCTGAAAAATCGCCACGTTCTGCTCGGCCGTGGTGTCGTTGGCCTCGAAGGTTTCCAACTGGTCACGCAGCGTGCGAGCGCCGCGCATGGGTGCCACCAGCAGCCACAGCGCAGGTATCAGCAGTAAAGCAATCGCAATCCAGACCGGTGTCATGACGACCTCTCGCGGTTAATCAGGGCATTCAGGCGGGCGCGTTCTTCTGCGCTCAGGGCCTTGGCAGAGGCGTTGCGGCGGGCACGCACCACCATGATGACGACCACCAGGCCAATCAACACCAGAACGATGGGCAACCCCCACAGCAGATAGGTGCGGTTCTCCAGACGCGGGTTGTAGAGAATGTAGTCACCGAAACGCTGCACCATGTGGTTGATGATTTCGATATCGGCGTAGCCTTCGTTCAGCAGCACGTAGACGCGCTCGCGCATGTCCGCCGAAATGGGCGCATCGGAGTCGTCGATGGCCTGGTTTTCACACAGCGGGCAGCGCATGGAGGCGGTCAGGTCGCGGTAGCGCTTCTCCAGTACCGGATCATCGAACTCGCGCACTTCGATTCCGCCTGCCATGACGCTACCGGCGGTGGCCAGCAGCATGGCCGTCACTATCCAACGAATTATCGCCATTTTTCTACCTCCGGCAGGATACGGTCACGGACATCTTCCGGGGAGACATAGCCCTTGTGGTGATAGCGAATCACGCCCTCGGCATCCACCAGAAAGGTTTCCGGCGCGCCGTACACGCCCAGGTCGAAACCGAGGCTGCCATCCGGGTCAAAGATGTTGATCTCGAAGGGGTCGCCGAATTCGGTCAAAAACTCCAGGCCTTTCTCGCGGGTATCCCGATAGTTGATGCCCACCATGCGGATACCCTGATCCGCCAGTGACAGCAGCTGCGGCATCTCCTGTTTGCAGGCCGGGCACCACTCGCCCCAGACGTTGACCAGCGTCACTTCGCCGGTGAGCAGCGACTGGTCTACCTGGCGTTCGGCGTCACGCAAGGTAGTGGCCTGAAACTCGGGAAACTCCCGCGCCATGAGGGCCGAATCCCGCTGGGAAGGGTCCTGCCCCAACCCTTGATAGAGAAACAGCGCGATGCCCACAAAACCGATGGGTAAAAGAAGCAGCAGCAGGCGGCGTGTCATACCGTGGCCTCCTGTGACGGAGATTGATCACTACGTGAGGATGCAGGTTGGCGCGCGGCTGCGCGGCGGTAGCGCTTATCCGCTACGGCCAAGATGCCGCCGAAGGCCATGAGCAGGCCACCCAACCATAGCCAACGCACGAAGGGCTTGTATTGCACGCGCATGGCGTAGCTGCCATCGCCCAGGTCTTCGCCCATGGCCACGTAGAGGTCACGGAAAAAACCGGGGCGCAGCGCTACCTGGGTCATGGGCATGCCGGTGGCCAGGTAGAGGCGTTTTTCCGGTCGCATGACGAAGCTGCGTCCTTCTTCACCGCGCTGAACCTGAATGATCGAGGTATCCGCCAGGAAGTTGGGGCCACGACGATTGGTCAGTTCGGTCATGGTGAACTGGTATCCGGCAACTTCCACCGTCGTACCCGGCGACATGCGCACGTTACGCTCGATGTTGTAGTTCGACACCACGGCCACGCCCACGATGGTGACCGCCACGCCCAGGTGGCCCAGCACCATGCCCCAATAGGAGAGCGACAGCTTGCGCAGGCCCGCCACGAACGAACTGGCGTGGCGTGTCTTGTCGAACAGGTCGCGCACCATGGGCAGCACGATCCACAGCGCCGAAATGATGCCCAGCGCTACCCACAGGTTCCATTCACGGCCATACACCAGCGGCATGGCGATGCCCAGCGCCAGCGAAGCAGCGCCCGCCAGCCACAGTTTGCGCCACAGTTCCTTGCCGCTCATGCTCTTCCAGCGGGCCAGCGGGCCAAGGCCCATGAAGATACACATCACCACGGTCAGCGGAACGAACAGGGCATTGAAGTAGGGAGGCCCGACGCTGATCTTGCCCAGCCCCAGCGAATCCAGAATCAGCGGATACACGGTGCCCAGCAGTACCGTCACGGTCATGATGACCAGCAGGACATTGTTGATCAGCAGCAAGGAGTCACGAGAGAGCCAGTTGAAGCCCACCTTGTGGCTGACCCGCGGAGCACGCAGGGCAAATACCAGCAGCGACAGGGTGACCGTGATGGCCAGCAGCATCAGGATGAAAAAGCCACGGGACGGGTCGTTGGCAAACGCGTGGACCGAGGTGAGCACGCCCGAACGTACCAGGAACGTACCCAGCAAGGAGAGCGAGAAAGTCGAGATGGCCAGCAGTACGGTCCAGCTCTTGAACGAGCCGCGCTTCTCGGTCACCGCCAGCGAGTGCACCAGCGCCGTGCCCGTCAGCCAAGGCAGCAGCGAAGCGTTCTCCACCGGGTCCCAGAACCACCAGCCGCCCCAGCCAAGCTCGTAGTAGGCCCACCAGCTACCCAGCGCGATACCCACGGTCAGAAACGCCCAGGCAATGTTGGTCCAGGGGCGCGCCCAGCGGGTCCAGGCAGCATCCAGGCGGCCACCCAGCAGCGCCGCAATGGCAAACGCAAACACCACCGAGAAGCCCACGTAGCCCATGTAGAGCATCGGCGGGTGGACGATCAGCCCGAAGTCCTGCAGCAGCGGATTCAGGTCAGCGCCGTCGGCGGGCATGTTGGGCAGCAGCCGCTCGAAAGGGTTGGAGGTCATCAGGATGAACAGCAGGAAGCCGACACACACCATGCCCATGACGCTCTGCACCCGGGCCACCATGTCTCGAGGCAACTCCTTGGAGAACACCGAGGCCGCATAGCCCCAGCCTGCCAGCATCAGGCTCCAGAGCAGGACCGAACCTTCATGGTTGCCCCAGACGGCGCTGAACTTGTAGTACCAGGGCAGCAGGGAGTTGGAGTTGTTGGCCACGTTGGCCACGCTGAAATCATCCAGCATGTAGCTGGTGGTCAAGCACAGGTAGGCAATGGCCACGAACAGGAACTGGCCGGTTGCCATGGGGTAGCCATAGGCCATCCAGAGGGGGCGGCGGGTGGCGGCTCCCAGCAGTGGCATCACGGCCTGCACGATCGCCATCAATAGCGCGATGACCAGCGCAAAGTGGCCAATTTCAGGAATCATTTTAATCAGCATGAGCGCTCCGCATTGGCATTAGGCATTAGGCATTACCGAATGGTGCAGGGGTAAGCCGTTAGTAATCGCTTGCTTGTGGAACGCCCTGCTGCTCCAGGCGCTTACCCACTTCGGCGGCCTTGGCCTGGAAATCAGCGGGCGAGTAGCCAGCCTCTTCCAGTGCCTGGGCGACTTCCGGCGGCATGTAGTTTTCGTCGTGACGCGCCAGCACTTTATCGGCGTAGAGTCGGCCATCGGCCTGCAGCTGGCCCACCACCACCACGCCCTGCCCTTCACGGAACAGGTCGGGCAGGATGCCGCTGTAGTAGACCTCGACGTCGTCCACGTAGTCGGTCACCGTGAACGCTACGTCGAGGCTGTCGGGGTCACGCAGTACCGAGCCTTCTCTGACCATGCCACCGGCACGAATCTGGCGATCCAGAGGAGCATCTCCCTGGGCGATCTGTACCGGGCTGAAGAACAGATTGATGTTGGCGCGCAGCGCATACAGCGTAAGCCCCACGGCGATGGCGGTCAGCGAGACCAGTCCCAGAAAGATAAACAGCTTTTGCTTGCGTTTAGGCGTCATTGCGAACATCCCCTTGAGCAGAGTTAACCGGGTTCTGCGCAGGCGTAGCGCTATAGGGGGAAGCCGTGCGCTGCGCCTTTTCACGACGCATGCGGCGTTTGACGACCTTGATCAACTGCCGCCGCTCCAGGCGAGCGTGCAGCAGGATCCCCAACATCAGAAGCGCAGTTACGCCCCAGGCAGCCCATACATAGAGACCGTGGCCGCCCATGGCAAAGAATTCGTTCAGCGAGGCAAAGGTCATTGGCCCACCTCCTCGGCGAGTTCACGCACCCAGCGCTTGTTGGCTTCCCTGCGCAGAATTTCACTGCGGGTACGCATCAAGGCAAGCGCAATAAAAAAGCTGTAGAAGCCCAGCACCATGATCAGCAGCGGCGCCCACATTTCCATCGGCATGGCCGCGCGCCCGGTGATGGTGAACGTGGCCGGCTGGTGCAGGGTGTACCACCAATCGACGGAGTACTTGATGATCGGGATATTGATGACGCCCACCATGGCCAGCACGGAAGCCGCCCGCGACCCGCTGTCACGACTGGTGAAGGCGCCACGCAGAGCGATGACCCCCAGATAGAGGAACAGCAGGATCAGCATCGAGGTGAGCCGAGCATCCCACATCCACCAGGTGCCCCAGGTGGGCACGCCCCAGACGGCGCCCGAAAACAGCGCGATGAAGGTCATGGCGGCGCCCAGCGGGGCAATCACGGTGGCCAGCATGTCGACGACCTTGATTTTCCAGACCATGAACACCAGCCCGGAAATGGCCATGGAGACAAAGATGGACTGGGCCAGAAACGCAGCAGGCACATGCACGTAGATGATGCGAAAACTGTTGCCCTGCTGGTAGTCGGCGGGTGCGAACACCAGCCCCCATACGGTGCCCACGGCCAGCAACAGCGCGGCTGACACCCAGAACCAGGGTTGCAGCTTGGCACTGATCGCATAAAACCACTTGGGAGATCGCAGTTTGTTTATAAAGCCCCACATGGTTTTCCCATCCTTTAACCGTTAATGCTGATGCGTAGCGACGCGGCAATCGCCCAGGGTGCCAGCATGAGCGACACCGCCAGCAGCGCTCCCAGTATGGCCAGGTGAGCGGCCATCCCATCGCCCAGAATGGCGGCCTGCACCGCGCCTGCCCCAAAAATCAGAACCGGGATATACAGCGGCAGTACCAGCAGGGAGAGCAGTACCCCGCCCTTGGCCAGCCCCACGGTCAGCGCTGCGCCAATGGCCCCTATCAGGCTCAGGCTCGCGGTGCCCAGCGCCAACGACAGCGCCAGCACCCCGTAGCTGCCTGCTGGCAGCGACAGCATGATGCCCAGCACCGGCGCCATCAGCGCCAGCGGCAGCCCGGTCAACAGCCAGTGCACGGCCACCTTGGCAAGCCCCAGCGCCGCCAGCGGCTGGGGGGCCAGCAGCAGCTGCTCCAGGCTGCCGTCTTCGTAATCGCTGCGAAACAGGCTATCCAGCGACAGCAGGGCCGCCAGCAGCGCCGCTACCCACAGCAGTCCTGGCGCGATGCTGGCCAGCAAGACAGGGTCAGGCGAAATGCCAATGGGAAACAGCGTGATGACCAGTGCAAAAAACACCAGCGGATTGAGCACCTCACCCTTGCGCCGCAGCATCAGCGTCAGGTCGCGCTTGAGCGTGGCATGAATGGCCACTCCAAGCCCCCCCTGCGGTGTATGCAGAACCACCTCAGGAGCACTCGACAGGGCATGTGAAGATAGGGCGTGTGAACGTTGCAACGCTGACTCCTTTTTACCCCAGCTGAATACGTCTCAGCACCGATGATTCGGTCAGTGCATGGTGGGTCGTCACCAGGACACAGCCGCCAGACTGGGCATGTGCGACCAGCTGCGCTTCCAACGCCATGACACCGTGGCGGTCAATCGCCGTGAAAGGCTCATCCAGGACCCATAGCGCGCGCGGCGTCAGCGTCAGCCTGGCCAGGGCAATACGGCGCTGCTGACCAGCGGAAAGCTGCCCTGCCGGGACATCTTCAAAGCCCGCAAGGCCAACCTCGGACAGCGCTTGTTCGCGCTGTTTATCGCTGCCTTTTTCGCCATTGAGCGCTTGATACCACGCCAGATTTTCCAACGGCGTGAGACCCGCTTTAACGCCGGGGGCATGCCCTAGATAGAGTAGGTTTGCGAGAAAATGTTCACGGGTCTGGTGCATGGGGGCACCGTTCCAGAATAGCTCGCCACGGTAGTCGGTCAGTTGGCCGGAGAGAATCTTCAACAACGTGGTTTTACCACTGCCGTTGGGGCCTTCGACGCGGACGATCTCGCCGCCCTTGATGTCGAGGTCAAGTCCTTCAAACAGCCAACGATCATCGCGTTCACAGGCCAGTTGTCGGGCTTGCAGGCACAGGCTCAAAAGACTCTCCAGACGCATTAATTTTGGGTCGAACTCTACACGGAAAGGCGCTTTCTCGCCAGTCACCCTCTGCGGCCAGGGGTCGCAGCATGACACAGCTCAAGCTCTCGCCATAAAAGCGACGCGTCAAACAGCACTAGCACTGTATGCAAAAACAGGCTTATACTGTAACCACTGTATGAATAGACACCCATCAAACCCCGTTTGTCCATTCACTCACTCGACCGCCTTGGCACAGGCGCTGCATGGGAGAACACACAATGACGATCTGCCTCGCCCCTCAGGTAACGTCTCACGTACCTTCTCAACCGCTGCCACCGTCCAACGTGCGCCAGCGCCTTGCCCCTCACCCCCGCGAGGCAAACCAGGACGGTCAAGTGACCCGGCACAACACTTATGCCCTGCGCATTCGCGGCGACCGCCTGCAGGCCAGCCAGCTCTTCGACGGTGATCTGGTCATTATCCACCGGCATCAGCACGACACCCAGCAGGAAACGGCGACCCTGACCATCAACGATCGCCAGCTTCCCTTGAGCCATTTATCGATTACCCGCCTGGGGGTGCACTTGCGCCCCGAAGATACAGCAGTGCCCGCGCTATTCCTGCATAATGGCGACATCCAGGTGCTGGGCATGGTCATGGGCGTGGCGCACCACACCCGGCAGACTCGGCACCACTGATTCGCGCTTATGTTGGCCAGGAGTCCTGCTTGCGTTACCACGTTCCCGACATTGCCCCCGAGGCGTGGCACTCCACCGAGACCGAGGTAGAGAAAAGCCAGTTTCTGACCTGGCTATGCCACGCCCCCAGCCCCAGCGCCTTCGACGCCTTGCTGCAGGCCGCCAGACTGGCCCACCCCAATGCCAGCCACCACTGCACCGCCTTTATCGCCGGCCCACCAGGGGAGCAGACCCGCATTGGCTTTTCGGATGACGGCGAACCGGGTGGCACGGCGGGACGGCCCATGTTCCAGGCGCTGCAAGGCAGCCAGTTAGGAGAAGTGGGCTGCGTGGTGATTCGCTACTTTGGCGGCACCAAGCTGGGCACCGGCGGCCTGGCCAGAGCCTATGCCCAGGCCGTCAATGCAGGGCTGGAAACCCTGCCCACTCGGGAAGTGATCGAACGCGACAGCTATCGGTTACGCGTAGGCTTCGCCCATGAAGCGCAGGCCCGAGCCTGGTGTGAAGAGCAGGCACTGCCTGTGGAACAGGCTGAATACGATGGGCATGGCGTGTGCCTGACCATCGGCTGGCCCAGCGATGTAGCGCTGGATATCGGCAGCCTGGAGAATCGACTGAAAACGACCGTGGCGTTCGAAGCGCTGTAAGTAAGTTCACGGCCTGCCGATGAAAGCTCGGCAAGCCGTGAAAGGGCTCAGGTTCAACTCGGCTCTATCCCAGTCACCCGTTCTATCCCAGGTACTTGATCATGACCCCGGCGGCCACCGCCGAGCCGATCACCCCGGCCACGTTCGGCCCCATGGCATGCATCAGCAGGAAGTTATGCGGGTTTGCCTCCAGCCCCACCTTGTTGGCAACCCGCGCCGCCATCGGCACTGCCGAGACGCCAGCCGCGCCAATCAACGGGTTGATGGGCATCTTGCTGACCATGTTCATGAGCTTAGCCATCAATACACCCGCCGCCGTCCCGATACCAAAGGCAACGATGCCCAGGCCCAGAATCCCTAACGTCTCGAACGTCAGGAAACTGTCGGCCATCAGCTTGGAGCCCACGGACAAGCCCAGAATGATGGTCACGATATTGATCAACGCATTCTGCGCGGTGTCCGACAGCCGCTCCACCACGCCACACTCACGCATCAGGTTGCCAAAACAGAACATGCCCAGCAGCGGCGCTGCATCCGGCAAGAACAGCGCGACGGCAATCAGCAGCATCAGCGGGAAGATCACCTTCTCAAGCTTGGAGACCGGACGCAGCTGCGTCATGGTGATCTTGCGCTCTTTCTCGGTGGTCAACAGCCGCATGATCGGCGGCTGAATGAGTGGCACCAACGCCATGTAGGCATAGGCCGCGACGGCAATGGCTCCCAGCAACTCTGGCGCCAGGACGCTGGACACATAGATCGACGTAGGCCCGTCCGCCCCACCGATGATGCCGATGGCGGCCGCCTGATTGAGCGAAAAGTTCATGACGCCCAGAGAGGTAAGCAGCACTGCACCAAACAGCGTGGCAAAAATCCCGAACTGGGCGGCCGCTCCCAGAAACAGCGTACGCGGGTTGGCCAACAGAGGACCAAAGTCGGTCATCGCACCTACGCCCATGAAGATCAGCAGTGGTGCAATGCCCGAGGCAATGGCAACACGATAGAAGCTGTAGAGCATGCCATCGTTGTAGCCTGCGCCCAGGGCAATGTCCTTGGCCACACGTAGCTGATCGTAGGCCGCCGTATCGTGAGCGACGGCTTTCAGCACCTCACGCCACCCCTCGACCCCCGCCAAGGGGTCCAGGGTAACGCCCAGCGCAGCCGCCATCTGTTGCAGCACGGCAGGCTTGGCCACCTCGATGGCCTGATCGAGCGCCGAAATGGCCAGCCCAGCTTCCGGAATATTGGCCAGGATGCCACCGAAACCAATCGGCACCAGCAGCAGCGGCTCGAATTTCTTGTAGATCGCCAGGTACAAAAGCCCCAGCCCTACCAGAATCATGACCGCCTGGCCAAGCTCCAGGTTATAGAGCCCGGAGCCTTCCCATAAGGTGATTAGTTTGTCCATGCGGGTGCCCTTAAAGCTCGATCAGCGCATCGCCAACGGCGACGCTATCGCCCTCGCTGACATTGACCTTGGATACCGTTCCAGCGCTGCTGGCACGCACTTCGGTCTCCATTTTCATGGCTTCGAGGATGATGACCACGTCGCCTTCGGCCACTTGGTCGCCGGGGCGTACGTTGACCTTGAAGATATTGCCTGCCAGCGGCGCATCGATACTTTCGCCGCTACCTCCAGCGCTTTCTGCCGCACCCGCTCCAGCGCTAGCGCCTCCACTGACGGCAGCTTGCTCCTTGATCTCGCCAATATCGCCACCCGGAGATACCTCGACCACATAGGCTTTGCCGTTGAGCTTGACGGTATAGGTTTCCGGACCGCTGTTGACCACAGCAGCAGGTGCAGCCGGTTCTGCCTTGGCAGGCACGGCTGCCTTTGTTTCTACTTGTGGCGCGGGCTCGAAGGCTTCCTTGTCGTCACGGTTCTTGAGGAACTTGAGGCCAATTTGCGGGAAGAGTGCGTAGGTCAGCACGTCATCCACCTGCCGCTCGCCTTCTGCCAGGCGCAGCTTGTCGGCACTGGCTTTCTCTTTCAGCTCCGTGGCCAGGCGCTCCATCTCTGGTGACAGGTTGTCCGCAGGACGGCAGGTGATCGGCTCGCCGCCTTCCAGCACGCGCTTTTGCAGCTCCGCATTGAAGGGGGCAGGTGCCGAGCCGTATTCGCCTTTCAACAGCGCCTGGACCTCTTTGGAAATCGACTTGTAGCGCTCGCCCATCATGACGTTCATCACTGCCTGGGTGCCGACGATCTGCGAGGTCGGCGTCACCAGCGGGATGAAGCCCAGGTCTTCACGTACGCGCGGAATTTCACCCAGCACGTCGTCCAGCTTGTCGCCAGCGCCCTGCTCTTTCAGCTGGCTCTCCATGTTGGTCAGCATGCCGCCCGGCACTTGCGCCACCAGAATGCGTGAGTCGATACCCCGCAGCGAGCCCTCGAATGCCGCATACTTCTTGCGTACCTCACGGAAGTAACCGGCAATGTCTTCCAGCAGCTCCAGGTCCAGCCCCGTGTCACGGTCCGTGTCCTTGAGCATCGCCACCACGGATTCGGTGGGGCTGTGTCCATAGGTCATCGACATCGATGAGATGGCCGTATCCACGTTATCGATGCCGGCTTCCACGGCCTTCAAAATGGTGGATGTCGAGAGCCCTGTGGTCGCGTGGCAGTGCAGGTGGACGGGAATGGAGAGTTCTTTCTTCAGGCGCGTCACCAGGTCGAACGCCGTGTAAGGCGTCAACAGTCCCGCCATATCCTTGATAGCCAGTGAATCTGCGCCCATGTTGGCAATGGTCTTCGCAAGATCTACCCAGCTATCCAGGGTATGTACCGGACTGACGGTATAGGAAATGGTCCCCTGGGCATGACCACCCACGGCACGCACTGCCTTGATGGCACGCTCCAGATTACGCGGGTCATTCATGGCGTCGAACACGCGGAACACATCGACCCCGTTGGTCTTGGCTCGCTCGACGAACTTGTCGACCACGTCGTCGGCATAGTGACGGTAGCCCAGCAGGTTCTGCCCGCGCAGCAACATCGCCTGCGGCGTGTTGGGCATCGCCTCTTTCAGGGCGCGAATGCGCTCCCAGGGGTCTTCACCCAGATAGCGAATGCAGGCATCGAAGGTGGCGCCGCCCCAGGTCTCCAGCGACCAGTACCCGACCTTGTCGAGCTTTTCGGCGATAGGCAGCATGTCATCGAGCCGCAGCCGAGTCGCGAATAGCGACTGGTGGGCATCGCGCAGCACAACATCAGTGATTCCTAACGGGCGTTTTACGTCGTTCATGGTCGTGACTCACCGTTTAGCATTATTGATTTGTAGTAAATTTAACAAAACTTATTCTTGAAACGCCGCCATGGCGCCTTCTGTATCCGTACTCAGCGGCGCTGGGCGGCTCGATAACGATGCACTGCAGCACTGATCACGGCCACGACCTCGTCGTCAGGCCCGGCCTGAGCAGTGGCCGGACGTTTTTTTCGGCCAGCAGCGGGAGCCGCCACCGCCGGTTGAAAACGCCCTACCAGTTTCGACATCAGCGTTACGCTGACCACCAAAACCGTAAGAAAAACAAAAACAAACCCCATGCCGAGCCCCATCAGGGCGAGCCCCTCCTGGAGTAACTCCGACCCTTGCATAGCGTGCTCTCCTTGTTGTTTAAGGTGGTTGGCACACCAAACGCCCTCAGAGGCGCTTGGCGGAGTAAGGGTAATACACTAACCTGCCACATCCAGAATAGAATGCAATCGCGCCATAGTGGAAGTCATGGTTGTTAATTTACTACATAAAGGCAAGATCGGCCTTGCGCCAATGGAAGGGGTCATCGACGCGCTCACCCGCGACCTGCTGACCCGCCAGCCCGGTTTCGACTGGACGGTGACAGAGTTCGTACGGGTGGTGGATACACGCCTTCCGCCCAGAGTGTTCTACAAGCACTGCCCCGAGCTCCAGCAACGCCCTGTGGCCACCCCAAGCGGTATTCCGGTGCACCTGCAGCTGCTCGGCTCCGACCCCAGCGCGCTGGCCGAAAATGCTCGTCAGGCGCTGGCGCTGGGCGCCATCAGCGTCGACCTCAACTTTGGCTGCCCAGCCAAGCTGGTCAATCGTCACGACGGCGGGGCCTCTCTGCTGCGCCAGCCCGAACGGGTCTATCAGGCCGTCAGGGCGGTGGCCGACGCCTTGGCAGGCGAGATCCCGGTAACCGCCAAGATACGCCTGGGCTTCGCCAATCGACGCCTGGCCGTGACCTGCGCCCAAGCGACCCAGGCAGGCGGCGCCGCGCGGCTGGTGGTACATGGCCGAACCCGCGATGAGGGCTACCGCCCGCCCGCGCACTGGGAGTGGATCGGCAAGGTTCGTCACCACGTGGACATCCCCGTGGTGGCCAATGGCGATATATGGACGCTGGAGGACTACTGGAAGGCGCGCACGCTGTCGGGCTGCCGTGACGTCATGCTGGGCCGCAGCGCCCTGGCAGACCCCTGGCTGGCCCCACGTATTCGCCACTGGCAGGAAACCGGCGAGCGGCTGCCAGAAACCACCTGGGCAATGCGCGCCAGCGTGCTACAAGAGTACGCCGAGCATCAGCGTCAGCAGCTGCCGGATCGCGTCGTGGTTTCTCTGGTGAAACAGTGGCTGGCACAAATGCGCCAAGGCAATGCCGAAGCCGAGCAGCACTTTCAGCGCCTGAAGCGGGTCACGGACCTGGACATACTGCTCGACAGCCTTGTGCCGTAACGCTTCGCCCTCTGGCACAGAACCCAACGCTACGAACAAGAAGCTATCGAACCAGAACCTATCGAACCTGAACCTATCGAACCTGAACCCACCGAACCATAAACTACCGAGCAAAAAAAAGCGCCCTTCCGCAAGATGCGGGGGCGCTTTACACGATCGCAAGATCAACGCGCGAGCCACGTCGATCAGGCTAGAAGCAGAAAACCCGCCCTCTGATAAGAGAGCGGGTTTTGGAATCTGGCGCGCCCGGGAGGATTCGAACCTCCGACCACCTGATTCGTAGTCAGGTACTCTATCCAGCTGAGCTACGGGCGCTTGACAGTCATGCTTTTCTCGAAAAGCAATGAAACTACTGTAACATCAAAACCTTACGTTTGCAACTTGGCGCGCCCGGGAGGATTCGAACCTCCGACCACCTGATTCGTAGTCAGGTACTCTATCCAGCTGAGCTACGGGCGCGTATCGAACGATGCTACGTATCAAACAATGTTACATGGTGCGGCTGGCGGAGAGGGAGGGATTCGAACCCTCGATAGGGCTATAAACCCTATACTCCCTTAGCAGGGGAGCGCCTTCAGCCACTCGGCCACCTCTCCTCAACAGCACGGCGCGAATGTTACCGATTATGAGGGCTGGTGTCCACCCCTGTGCCGATTTTTTTTCGCGCCGACCTGATAGTTACCGCTAAAGCGCCCTTTGTGAGCGCGACACTGGCGGCCATTTATTCTGCTTCGCTTTCGCTATTACGTTCACGCTGAATGCGCTGATAGATCTCTTCACGGTGTACCGCGACATCTTTTGGTGCGTTCACACCAATGCGCACTTGATTACCTTTCACACCTAACACTGTGACGGTGATTTCATCACCGATCATCAGCGTTTCGCCAACGCGGCGGGTTAGGATGAGCATGGCTGATCTCCTTCTCAGACGTTTTTATACAACGGGATGTGTCCGCCGGTGGCGTCACCACGCCATTATGCGGCATGGTGACCCCTGCCACCAATGGCTTTAACCCTATGACACCTTAACCTCCCGTTGAATGGAAGCCCACCACCACTCGGTAGCGAGTACCTTCAGCGTAGAAGGTTTGAGGGACAATTGTTATTCAGATTCGATATCGGCCTTGTCCAAGCCGAATGCCTTGTGCAAGGCATTGACCGCAAGTTCCATGTGTTTTTCGTCGATCACCACGGAAATCTTGATCTCAGACGTCGATACCATGCGAATATTCACGTTCTCTTCGGCCAGCACGCGGAACATTTTCGATGCCACGCCAGCATGCGAGCGCATACCTACGCCCACCAGCGACACCTTGGCAATGTTGTCGTCGCCGCGCAGTTCGCCGCCGCCGAGATCGGGAATGACGGTCTCTTCCAGCAGCTTCTTGGTGGCCTTGTAGTCACCTTTTGCTACCGTGAAAGTGAAATCGGTGTAGTCACCGGCCGGTGCTACATTTTGGACGATCATGTCCACTTCGATGTTGGCGTCGGCAATGGGGCCCAGGATTCGAGAGGCAACGCCGGGCACATCGGGCGTGTGCAGCAGGGTCAGCTTGGCTTCGTTCTTGGTAAACGCGATACCGGAGATTAGCGGTTCTTCCATAGAGTCCTCGTCTTGGTCAGAGTCTGCAACAATCAGGGTGCCAGGGCCATCTTCAAAGCTCGACAGTACCCGTAGCGGTACGTTGTACTTGCCAGCGAATTCCACCGCGCGAATCTGCAGCACTTTGGAGCCCAGACTGGCCAGTTCCAGCATTTCCTCTACCGTGATGCTCTCCAGGCGCTGAGCCTTGGAGCAGACGCGTGGGTCCGTGGTGTAGACACCGTCCACGTCGGTATAGATCTGGCACTCATCGGCCCCCAGGGCCGCTGCCAGCGCCACGCCAGTGGTGTCCGAGCCGCCACGCCCCAGCGTGGTGATGTTGCCGTTTTCGTCCACCCCTTGGAAACCGGCGACCACCACGACCTTGCCAGCATCCAGATCGGCTTTCAGGTCATCGGTTTCGATACGCTGGATACGCGCTTTGGTATACGCGCTATCGGTATGAATGCCTACCTGTGCACCGGTATGGGACGTTGCCGAGACGCCAATGTGCTGCAGCGCCATGGCCAGCAGAGAGATGGTGACCTGCTCGCCTGTCGAGAGCAGCATATCCATTTCACGCGGGGCGGGGTCTTCGTTCAGGGCATGCGCCATATCGGTCAGGCGGTTGGTTTCGCCACTCATCGCAGAGACGACGACGACGACCTGGTGCCCCTGGTCACGAAAGCCTTTGACCTTTTCCGCCACGGCTTTGATACGGTCGACAGAGCCCACCGAAGTGCCGCCGAACTTCTGTACGTATAGTGCCATATGCCGTTTTTCCTTTACGTTCGGGAATGGAGGGTGAATGTTGTTATTGCCAATTTTCCTGACGAACAAAAAGGCCGGCAGCAAATAATGCCACCGGCCTTCCTTTTTAGCTAAGCGTGTTTTCCAACCAGGCCGGAACGCTATTCAACGCTCCTGGCAGCGCATCGGGCTGGCTACCGCCCGCTTGAGCCATATCGGCACGACCGCCCCCTTTACCGCCGACCTGGGAGGCCACATGGTTGACCAGCTCGCCAGCCTTCACACGGCCAGACAGATCGTCCGTGACGCCGGCAATCAGGCTGACCTTGCCAGCAGCGGCATCGGCCACGCCCAGCATGATGACGCCCGAGCCCAGCTTGTTCTTGAGCTGATCCAGCACGCCGCGCAAGTCCTTGCCAGAGACGCCTTCGAGCTGAGTGACCAGCAGCTTCACGCCAGCCACTTCCTGAACCTGGCTGAGCATGTCGCTGCCTGCCGCGCTGGCCAGCTTGGCCTTCAGTTGCTCCAGCTCTTTCTCCAGGCTGCGGTTGCGCTCGACCAGCGATTCCACGCGCGCTTCTACCTGCTCGGGCTTGGTTTTCAGACGCTCGCCCAGGCGCTGTACTCGGGCCTCCTGCTCGCGGAAGTACGCCAGCGCGTTTTCTCCGGTGATCGCCTCGATGCGGCGTACGCCGGAGGCAATACCCACTTCGCTGACCACATGGCAGCAGCCGATGTCGCCACTGCGGCTTACGTGAGTACCGCCACACAGCTCGATGGAGAAATCGTCGGCACCAATGGTCAGTACGCGCACGTTGTCGGCGTATTTCGCCTCGAACAGTGCCGCCGCGCCTTTGGCCTTGGCATCGGCCAGGCTCATCTGCTCGATCTTCGTCGGAGCATTGGCCAGGATCTGAGCGTTGACGATGCGCTCCACTTCAGCGAGCTGATCAGCGGTCATCGGCTCGAAATGGCTGAAGTCAAAGCGCAGGCGCTCGGCGTTGACCAGCGAGCCTTTCTGCTGAACGTGATCGCCAAGCACCATACGCAGCGCTTTGTGCAGCAGGTGGGTCGCCGAGTGGTTGCGAATGGTCGCGCTGCGCAAGCTGGCGTCCACTTCACCGCGTACGTGGGCACCCACGCTCAGCGAGCCTTCCACCATCACCCCCTGATGCAGGTGATGGCCGCGCTGCTTCTGAGTATCGGTGACCTGGAAGCGGCCACCATCGACGTGCAGGTAGCCCGTGTCGCCCACCTGGCCGCCGGACTCGCCGTAGAATGGCGTGCGGTCCAGCACCACGGTGCCCTTCTGGCCCGCTTCCAGGGCCGCCAGAGCATTGCCTTCGCTGTCCACGAGCGCCGTCACGGTGGCCCGATCTTCCAACTGCTCGTAGCCGGTAAACTGCGTCTCGCCTTCCAGTTCGATGGAGGCGGTGTAGTCGGCCCCGAACTGGCTGGCGGCACGCGCGCGTTCACGCTGCGCTTCCAGTTCACGCTGGAAGCCTTCTTCATCCAGGGTGACTTCCCGCTCGCGGCACACGTCGGCGGTCAAATCGAAGGGGAAACCGTAGGTATCGTACAGCTTGAACACGGTCTCACCGGGCAGCACGTCGCCTTGCAACTCTTCCAGCGCAGCATTCAGCAGCCCCATGCCATGATCCAGCGTACGGGCGAACTGCTCTTCCTCTTTCAGCAGCACGCGAGCAATCTGCTCGCTGGCCTCACGCAGCTCGGGGTAGGCATCGCCCATTTCGGCATCCAGCGCGCTCACCAGCTTGTGGAAGAACGGCTCGGCCGCGCCCAGCTTGTGGCCATGGCGAATGGCGCGACGGATGATACGACGCAGTACGTAGCCGCGCCCTTCGTTGGAAGGCAGCACGCCGTCGGCAATCAGGAAGGCGCACGAGCGAATATGGTCGGCAATCACGCGCAGTGATGGCGTCGTCGTGTCCTGATGCCCGGTCGCCTGGGCCGCGGCTTGCAGCAGGTTCTGGAACAGGTCGATCTCGTAGTTGGAGTGTACGCCCTGCATCACCGCCGCCACGCGCTCCAGCCCCATGCCGGTATCGATCGACGGCTTGGGCAGCGGGTGCAGCGTGCCATCGGCTGAACGGTCGTACTGCATGAAGACCAGGTTCCAGATTTCGATGAAACGGTCACCGTCTTCCTCAGGCGTTCCGGGCGGGCCACCCCAGACTTCCGGGCCGTGATCGAAGAAGATCTCGGAACATGGGCCACAGGGGCCGGTGTCGCCCATCTGCCAGAAGTTGTCCTTGGCACCAATGCGCGCAATGCGTTCGCGTGGCACACCAATCTCATCGGCCCAGATGGCGTAGGCCTCGTCATCTTCGGTGAACACCGTGACCCACAATTTTTCGGCAGGCAGCCCCAGACGCTCGGTCAGGAACGTCCAGGCAAAGCGAATGGCATCACGCTTGAAATAGTCGCCAAAGCTGAAATTGCCCAGCATTTCGAAGAAAGTGTGGTGGCGCGCGGTGTAGCCGACGTTATCCAGATCGTTGTGCTTGCCGCCAGCACGCACGCAGCGCTGCGCAGATGCCGCACGAACGTAGGGTCGCGGATCTCGGCCTAGGAACACATCCTTGAAGGGCACCATGCCTGCATTGGTGAAGAGCAGCGTCGCGTCGTTGCCCGGCACCAAGGAGCCGGTGGGCACAACGGTGTGCCCCTGCTGTTCGAAATAATCGAGAAAGGCCTGTCTGAGTTCTGCGCTTTTCATAGGGTATCCGTGACAAGAAAGCGTGATGCCCCAGGGCGCTGTCGCCGCTACCCGCTGGGGTCGCAAAACGCCCATTATAACGCAGTTGTCAAACGACTAAAGCCGCAGATAGTGGCAGAGCCCCTAATGACACAATAAATAGAGGGCGGGTGGCACGATAATTTAGAGGTAGGGAACCGCGTGGTGAACAGCCTTGGGCGGGCTTATAAACAGCCCTGAGCGGGGTTATAGACAGCCTTGAGCGGGTTTATAGACAGCCTTGAGCGGGCTTATAAACAACCCTGAGCGAGGTACTAGACAGCCCTGAGCAGGCAGATGAAACCCCTGAACGGGTTAAGAAGAGGGCGACAAACAGGAGATTGCATAGCGAATTTGCTCGAAATCGAAGCCACGCCCGGCCAGAAAACGTTCTCGCTTGGCGCGCTCCTTGGGCGTCTCGCCCGGCGAGCTGAAGCGGCGCTCCAACGTTTGGCGGGCCAGCTCGAACCAGTCCACGGCTTCGCGCGCTTCCACCGCCACCAGCGCAGCGGCAAAGGTTTGCGCATCGACACCGCGCTGGCGCAGCTCTCCCTTGATGCGAATCACTCCCTGTCCGCGAGCGATGCGTGAGCGGATGAAGCTTTCGGCAAAACGCTCGTCCGACTGCAGCGCCTGCTCGGCCAGCGCATCGAGGCAGGCGCTGATCTCGTCAGCCTCGAAGGCCTTTTGCTCGAGCTTGCGGGCCAGCTCGGCGCGGGAGTACTCGCGCCGAGCCAGCCACTGAATCGCCCACTCTCTTGGCGAAGCATCGGCTTTAGCAGAAAACATTCACGTCTCCTGCCCGACAACGCCAACAGCCTGGTTCAAAGCAGATCGTCATCACCCTCGGCTGCCACATCTGCTGCTGGGGCTTCTTCTTTCTTCGGCTCTACCTTGGCCAGCAGTTGCTCACGGATTTGAGATTCGATCTCTTCCATGATCTCGGGATGCTCTTCCAAGTACTGGGCCGCATTGGCCTTGCCCTGGCCGATCTTGCTGCCCTTGTAGCTGTACCAGGCGCCCGCCTTGTCTACCAGGCTGCACTGCACGCCCAGGTCGATGACTTCGCCTGCGTGATAAATGCCCTTGCCGTAGAGAATCTGGAACTCTGCCTGGCGGAACGGCGGTGCGACCTTGTTCTTCACGACCTTGACGCGGGTTTCGTTACCCGTGACTTCGTCGCCAGACTTCACGGAGCCCGTACGGCGGATATCCAGGCGCACGCTGGCGTAGAACTTCAGGGCATTACCCCCGGTGGTCGTTTCGGGGCTGCCGAACATCACGCCGATCTTCATGCGGATCTGGTTGATGAAAATCACCAGACAGTTGGCGTTCTTGATGTTACCGGTGATTTTACGCAGCGCCTGGGACATCAAACGCGCCTGCAGGCCCACGTGGGAATCACCCATTTCGCCTTCGATCTCGGCACGGGGCGTCAGCGCCGCCACGGAGTCGATGATGATCACGTCCACGCCGCCCGAGCGGACCAGCATGTCGGTGATTTCCAGCGCCTGCTCACCCGTATCGGGCTGGGAGACCAGCAGGTCGTCCAGGTTGACGCCGAGTTTTTCGGCGTAGCTGGGGTCCAGCGCGTGCTCGGCGTCCACGAAGGCACACACTTTGCCCTGCTTTTGCGCCTGGGCAATGACTGACAGGGTCAGCGTGGTTTTACCGGATGACTCTGGGCCAAAGATTTCGACGACACGACCAAACGGCAGCCCGCCGATGCCGAGCGCAATGTCCAGCCCCAGCGAACCGGTGGAGACAGACGGCATGACGACGCGAGGCGCATCGCCCAGACGCATGACGGTGCCCTTGCCGAACTGACGATCGATCTGGCTGAGTGCCGCGTTCAGCGCTTTTGTGCGGTTGTCTTCCTGAGCCATGCAGAGATTCCTCATAACAAGCTGTATAATTAGCCAGTAGTATGCCAAAGATCAGCGATGAAACAAATCCTCGGCGGCAACTTTAACGATTATTTCTTGGCGGCCAGGGCAGAAAGCCGAGCGACCAACCCTGCCAGAGCTTCACGGACCGCCTGCTCGCGCACCGCCTGGCGGTCACCTGGAAAATGAAAACGCTCTGCCTGCTGGCTCTCGGCATCGCCCCAGGCCAGCCACACGGTGCCCACCGGTTTCTCCTCGCTACCGCCTTCCGGCCCGGCAACCCCGCTGACCGCTACGGCCAGGTCGGCACCGCTGTCACGACAGGCGCCCGCTACCATGGCCCGCACGACCGATTCACTGACCGCGCCATGGGCTTCCAGCAGCGCAGGCTCGACCCCCAGCAGGCGAGTCTTGGCAGCGTTGGAGTAGGTCACATAGCCTGCGGTGAAGTAAGCCGAGCTACCGGCCGTGGAGGTAATGGCGCTGGCAATGCCACCTCCCGTGCACGACTCGGCGGTGGTCACTTCGACGTGCAGCTGCTGGCAAAGCCGCCCAAGTCGTTGAGCCAACAGTGATAAATCGAGATTCTTGAGACTGGAAACACTGGGGGCCATGGTGACTCCTTCATGTAAGACCTTAGGGTAGCGTAGAATACTGCGTTTAGCTTTCTCAACGAAATTGCCCAACGAACATGCCGCATGCCGTTCAGGTCTGCGCCACGCTCAATCAGGACGCTCATGTCACAGGCCAGCCCCGCCCATACGCCGATGATGGCGCAGTATTTGAAAATCAAACGCGAGCACCCCGAGGTATTGCTGTTCTACCGCATGGGGGACTTCTACGAACTGTTTTTTGACGACGCCAAACGGGCAGCAGCGCTGCTGGATATCACCTTGACCCAGCGCGGTCAGTCGGGCGGCAAGCCGATCCCCATGGCAGGCGTGCCTTATCACAGCGCCGAGGGCTACCTTGCCAGGCTGGTAGCGGGTGGCGAATCGGTGGCCATTTGCGAGCAAATTGGCGACCCCGCCACCAGCAAAGGCCCTGTCGAGCGCCAGGTGGTGCGCATCGTGACCCCTGGTACGCTGCACGACGAGGCGCTGCTGGATGCCCGACGCGACAACGTGCTGGTGGCCGTGGCCCCGGGCAAGGAAGGCTGGGGGCTTGCCTGGCTGGAGCTTTCCAGCGGGCGCTTCAACGTGCTGGAGGTAGAGAGCGAGGCCGAAATGCTGGCCGAGCTGACCCGCCTGTCACCTGCCGAACTGCTGGTGCCTGAAAGCCTTTCGCTGCCCGACGCCTGGTCGCACAAGCGCAGCCTGCGCCGCCAGGGTGAATGGCTATTCGACCTGGAAAGCGCCACGCGCAGCCTGTGCGACCAGTTCGAAGTGAGCGACTTGCGCGGGTTTGGCTGCGCGCATCTCTCCACCGCTTTGGTGGCCGCAGGCGTCTTGATCGACTATGCCCGGGACACCCAGCGCTCGCGGCTGCCCCATGTCACGTCCATCAGCGTGGAGAATCGCGACGACGCGGTGGTGATCGATGCGGCCAGCCGCCGCAATCTGGAAATCGACATCAACCTCGGCGGCAACGGCGACAACACCCTGGCCAGCGTACTGGACACCTGCGCCACCGCCATGGGCTCACGGTTGCTCAAACGCTGGTTGAACCGCCCCCTGCGCCAACGAGACATCGTCGAAGGACGCCAGGCGGGCGTTGCCCTGCTCTCCATCGATGCCGCTTACATGAGCCTGCGCGAGACGCTGAGCGATGTAGGCGACGTGGAGCGGATTCTCGCCCGGGTTGCCCTGTACAGCGCTCGCCCACGTGACCTGGCAAGACTGCGTGACGCCCTCACCACGCTGCCTACCCTGGAAGCGCTGCTGGCCGATATCGATACCGGTAGCGCTCTGGACGGCCTGACACCGAACATCCGCCCCTACCCGACGCTGGCCGAGACGCTGAACCGAGCCCTGGTCGACAACCCACCGGTGGTGATTCGTGACGGCGGCGTGATTGCCGATGGCTTCGATGCCGAGCTGGATGAACACCGGGGCATGGCCGAGAACGCGGGCGATTACCTGGTCCAGCTCGAACTGCGCGAACGCGAGCGCACCGGCCTGGCCAACCTCAAAGTGGGTTACAACCGCGTCCATGGCTACTTCATCGAGCTGCCCCGCTCCCAGGCCCAGCAGGCGCCTGCAGACTACATTCGTCGCCAGACGCTGAAAAACGCCGAACGCTTCATCATTCCCGAGTTGAAAGAGTTCGAAGACAAGGCACTGTCCGCCAAGTCACGCGCACTGACCCGAGAGAAATGGCTCTACGAACAGCTGTTGGCCACCCTGAATGAGCAGCTGCATGCCCTGCAAGCCACCTCGCGGGCCTTGGCCGAGCTGGACGTGCTGTGCGCCTTTGCCGAACGCGCCGAGGCGCTCAACTGGGTGCGCCCACAGTTGGTCGCGACCACGGGCATTACCATTACCGCGGGCCGCCACCCGGTCGTGGAGCAGGTCAGCGACAAACCGTTCGTGCCCAACGACGTCATGCTGACGCCTGAACAGCACATGCTGATCATTACCGGCCCCAACATGGGGGGTAAATCGACCTACATGCGCCAGACGGCACTCATTGCCCTCCTGGCACACAGCGGCAGTTTCGTGCCTGCCGATGCCGCCGAGGTTGGCCCCGTCGATCGCATCTTTACCCGTATCGGCTCCTCCGATGACCTGGCAGGCGGGCGCTCCACCTTCATGGTGGAAATGACCGAAACCGCCAATATCCTGCACAATGCCACCGAGCACAGCTTGGTACTGATGGACGAGATCGGGCGCGGCACCAGCACCTTCGACGGCTTGTCGCTGGCCTGGGCCAGCGCCGAACATTTGGCCCGGGCCCGCGCGCTGACGCTGTTCGCGACGCACTACTTCGAAATGACCGCGCTGCCCGAGCAGGCCGAGGGGGTGGCCAACATTCACCTGACGGCCACCGAGCACGGGGATGGCATCGTCTTCATGCACCGCATCGAAGCCGGCCCCGCCAGCCAGAGCTACGGGCTACAGGTCGCTCAACTGGCCGGGGTGCCGGGGCCGGTGATTCGTCGCGCACGGGAGAAGCTGATGACGCTGGAACAGCGCGACGTGGACACTCAGCAGCGGCCCTTGTCAGGCTCCCAGGCGCCTCAGCAGAACGACCTGTTTGCCAGCGCGCCACATCCGGTAGTGGACGCACTGACCAGCACTGACATCGACGATTTATCACCACGCGAGGCGCTGGATCTGCTCTACCAGTGGCGCTCGATGCTGTAAACACGGGTGAGATTGATGCCTGGCGCTTGCCGCCATGGGGCAGCACTACTAAAATGGCGCCACATTTAGCTTATAAAAAACGGCTAATCTATAACCATTCGCGATTAAACACGACCGGAGAACGCTCCGGTCCCGCAAGAGGGATAGTGAGATGACGTTTGTCGTTACCGAGAACTGCATCCAATGCAAGTACACCGACTGCGTGGAAGTTTGCCCGGTCGACTGTTTCTATGAAGGCCCCAACTTCCTGGTCATCCACCCGGATGAGTGCATCGATTGCGCCCTCTGCGAGCCGGAGTGCCCCGCCGAGGCCATTTTCTCGGAAGACGAGATACCGGATGGGCAAGAGCAGTTCATCGAGATCAACGCCGAGCTGGCCGACGTGTGGCCCAATATTGCCGAGAAGAAAGACCCGCTGCCCGATGCCGAAGAGTGGGACGGCAAGCCCGGCAAGCTCGAAAAGCTGGAGCGCTGATCGCAGCGACACGGCATTTCCTGAGAACCAGCGTTCGCGCTGGTTTTTTTTGGCCTGACTAATGCGCACGCAAAAAAAAGGCGGCCCGTAGGCCGCCCGCTCCAAGCACTTCCTCTGACCACTCCCTGGGTCAACCTCCTCAGGTGACTTCCTTGCCAGGGCTCACATCACTGTGTCACCCGGCGCACCTGCATACATCCCGTTGCATCCTGCCTGAAGCATCCTTGCCTCCCCTTGTCCTGAATGCATTGTGGCAGAACAGCGCAACTTCTCAAGCGGACCCAATACGCAAAAGGCGAGCCCAAGGGGCTCGCCTTTCTTTCATAAAACCCAACCAAGACAATCACTTAAAGTTGGATTAGTGAAAAATTTCGCTTTTTCTTACAAGGTTTCGAGCGAATGTCGTCGGCATTTGTAAGAGATCTCTTACAAATTTTTGAGAGATCTCTTACACGCCGCCTCTGGTTTTTCGCTTATTGGCCCTTGATGGCCTTCAAACCGGGGTAGGTCACTTCCCCCAGCTCTGCTTCGATGACCAGCAGACGGTTGTATTTGGCCACACGGTCAGAACGACACAGCGAGCCGGTCTTGATCTGTCCTGCACACGTGCCCACGGCCAGGTCGGCAATGGTGGTGTCTTCGGTCTCACCACTGCGGTGAGAGATGACCGCCGTGAAGCCAGCGTCCTGGGCCATCTTGATCGCATCGAGGGTTTCGGAGAGCGAGCCAATCTGGTTGAACTTGATCAGGATCGAGTTACCGATCTGCTCGTCGATGCCACGCTTGAGGATCTTGGTGTTGGTCACGAACAGGTCATCGCCCACTAGCTGCACCTTGTCGCCCAGCTTGTCGGTCAGGGCTTTCCAGCCCGCCCAGTCGGATTCGTCCATGCCGTCTTCGATAGAGACGATGGGGTAGTCCGCACACAGGCCCGCCAGGTAGTCGGCAAACCCTTCGGAGTCGTAACGCTTGCCTTCTCCGGCCAGGTCGTACTGACCGTCCTTGTAGAATTCGGAGGCAGCGCAGTCCAGCGCCAGGGTGACATCGCTGCCCAGGGTATAACCGGCATCGGCCACCGCCTGCTTGATGACGGCCAGTGCCTCGGCGTTGGATGTCAGGTTGGGCGCGAAGCCACCCTCATCCCCTACCGAGGTAGACAGCCCCTTGGCAGACAGCACTTTCTTCAGCGCGTGGAAAATTTCCGCGCCCATGCGCAGGCCTTCACGGAAGTTGGCAGCGCCGACCGGCTGCACCATGAACTCCTGAATATCCACGTTATTGTCGGCGTGCTCACCGCCGTTGAGGATGTTCATCATCGGTACCGGCATGCTGTACTGGCCTGGTTGACCGTATAGCTCGGCAATGTGCGCATACAGCGGTACGCCCTTGGCGTTGGCAGCGGCTTTGGCAGCGGCCAGCGACACGGCCAGAATGGCGTTGGCGCCCAAGGTGGCCTTGTTGTCGGTGCCGTCCAGCGCCAGCATGGCGTCATCCAGACCGCGCTGGTCCCGTGCATCCATCCCCAACAACGCATCACGGATCTTGCCATTCACGGCGTCCACGGCTTTCAACACGCCTTTGCCGAGGTAACGCGCCTTGTCGCCATCACGCAGCTCGAGTGCTTCGCGGGAGCCGGTAGAGGCACCGCTGGGCGCGCAGGCGCTGCCTACGGCACCGCTTTCCAGACGCACGGTTGCCTGAACGGTCGGGTTGCCGCGCGAATCGAGCACTTCCAGCGCACTGATTTCAACAATTTTGGTCATGACAGTGTCCTTTGGTTGTCGGTCTGATGGAGGTTAGGTCCAATGTATACCACGGTTTATCGCAGCGATTAACGGATGGTCAAAGGGTCGAAGCCTTTCACCAAGGTATCCAACTGCGCCAGCTGCGTCAGGAAGGGCTCCAACTGGTCCAGCGGCAGCGCACACGGGCCGTCGCATTTGGCGTTGTCCGGGTCCGGGTGGGCTTCCAGAAACAGCCCCGCCAGGCCTACCGCCACGCCCGCACGGGCCAGCTCGGCCACCTGGGCACGGCGGCCGTCGGCGCTGTCGGCACGGCCACCGGGGCGCTGCAGGGCGTGGGTCACGTCGAAAAACACCGGATAGCCGGTGTGCTTCATATCGCCAAAGCCCAGCATGTCCACCACCAGGTTGTTGTAGCCAAAGCTGGTGCCGCGCTCGCAGAGCATCAGGCGGTCATTGCCCGCTTCCTGAAACTTGCTGAGGATATGGCGCATTTCATGGGGTGCCAGAAACTGAGGCTTCTTGATGTTGATGGCAGCGCCCGTCTTGGCCATGGCCACCACCAGATCGGTCTGGCGCGCCAGGAAAGCCGGAAGCTGGATGATATCGGCTACCTCGGCCGCAGGCGCAGCCTGCCAGGGCTCGTGCACATCGGTAATGATGGGCACGTTATAGCGCGCCTTGATATCGGCCAATATCTGCAGCCCTTTCTCCATCCCAGGGCCACGATATGAGTGAATCGAGCTGCGGTTGGCCTTGTCGAAACTGGCCTTGAACACATACGGCATGCCCAGCTTTTGCGTCACGGCCACGTAAGCCTGCGCGACTTCATCGGCCAGTTCCGCCGACTCCAGCACGTTCATGCCGCCCAGCAGCATGAGTGGCAAAGAATTGCCGGCGGTTAAGCCGGCAACGTGGATGTGATGCTCTGGGAATTGGGATTGAGAAGACATGCTTCCCCCTTTATTCCTGAGGTGTGGCGTGGGCACGGGTACGTGCCGTCTTGTACTCGAGCGCGGCGTTGACGAACCCGGAGAACAGCGGATGGCCATCACGCGGCGTGGAGGTGAATTCCGGATGGAACTGACACGCCACGTACCAGGGGTGGTCGGCAAGCTCGACCATCTCCACCAGCGACTGGTCCACGCTCTTGCCTGAAATCACCAGGCCTGCACGCTCCAGCTCGTCGATGAACTGGTTGTTGACTTCGAAGCGATGGCGATGGCGCTCGACGATCTCGTCAGCGCCGTACGCCTCGCGCGCCTTGCTGCCTGACGTCAAGTGACACACCTGGCCACCCAGACGCATGGTGCCGCCCAGATCAGAGGCCGCATCGCGCAGCTCGATCTTGCCTTCGGCGTTGATCCACTCGGTAATCAGCCCCACTACCGGGTGCTTGGTGTCGTGGGTGAACTCGGTGGAGTTGGCGTCTTTCCAGCCTGCCACGTTACGTGCGAACTCGATCACCGCCACCTGCATGCCCAGGCAGATACCCAGGTAGGGGATGTTGTTTTCACGGGCGAACTGGGCGGTCAGAATCTTGCCTTCGACGCCACGCTCACCAAAGCCGCCCGGCACCAGAATGGCGTCTTTGCCAGCCAGGCGCTCGGTACCGTGACGCTCGATATCTTCGGAGTCGATGTAGTCCACGTTGACCTTGATACGCCCCTGGATACCGGCGTGGATCAGCGCTTCGTTCAATGACTTGTAAGCATCCAGCAGCTCCATGTACTTACCGACCATGGCGATGCTGATGGATTTCAGCGGGTTGAGCTTGGCATCGAGTACCTTGATCCACTCGGAAAGATCGGCCGGTGCCGCTTCCAGGCGCAGCTTGTCGCAGACGATATCGTCCAGACCGTGCTCGTGGAGCATCAGCGGAATGCGGTAGATGGTGTCGGCGTCTTGCAGCGGCACGACCGCACGCTCTTCCACGTTGGTGAACAGCGCGATCTTGCGACGCTCGCTCTCTTCCAGCTCGACTTCGCTGCGGCAAATCAGAATGTCCGGCTGGATACCGATGGAGCGCAGCTCCTTGACGCTGTGCTGGGTCGGCTTGGTCTTGGTTTCGCCAGCGGTCTTGATATAGGGCACCAGAGTCAGGTGCATGTAGATGGCGCGGCTGGCGCCCAACTCGCTGCGAATCTGACGAATGGATTCCAGGAAGGGCAGCGATTCGATATCGCCGACCGTGCCACCGATCTCCACCAGCGCCACGTCGAAGCCTTCGCCGCCGGCGTAGACACGCTGCTTGATCTCATCGGTGATATGGGGAATGACCTGTACCGTGCCGCCCAGGTAGTCACCACGACGCTCCTTGCGCAGTACGTGCTCGTACACTCGGCCGGTGGTGAAGTTGTTGCGCTGGGTCATCTTGGTACGGATGAAGCGCTCGTAGTGCCCCAGGTCCAGATCCGTCTCGGCGCCATCCTCGGTGACGAACACCTCGCCGTGCTGGAAAGGACTCATGGTGCCCGGATCCACGTTGATGTACGGGTCGAGCTTGAGCATGGTGACCTTAAGGCCGCGAGCCTCGAGAATCGCCGCCAGCGAGGCCGACGCGATGCCCTTGCCAAGAGAGGACACAACGCCGCCGGTCACGAAGATATATCGTGTCATGGAAAACCTGTCGAAACGTGATCAAAAGGCGTAACAGAAAGCCACACCAGGATGGGACGACAGAATAGCAGATTACACCCTTCGGCTCAATTTGAACTGAAATGAGCGCCGTGCCGGGTCGCGAGCTAAAGCTGCCTCCCACACTAACCACTGGCTACCCATAAGCAGTGGGAGGCCGATTTATCGGGCAAAGGGGTGCCTCAGGCACCCCCTATCAGCCGCCTCGTTACACGCTTAAACGCCCAGGTAGTCCAGAATGCCTTCGGCGGCCTGGCGGCCTTCATAAATGGCCGTCACCACGAGGTCCGAACCGCGCACCATATCGCCACCAGCAAAGATTTTCTCGTTGCTGGTCTGGAACGCATACTGGCCATGCTCGGGTGCCTTGACCAGATCCCAGTCGTTGACCTCGATATTGGCGCTTTTGAACCATGGGGCCGGGCTTGCCTGGAAACCAAAGGCCACCACCACCGCATCGGCGGCAATGATCTCTTCGGAGCCGGGCACCACTTCCGGGCGACGGCGACCGTTTTCATCCGGCTCGCCCAAGCGCGTCCGCACGACCTTCACGCCCTCGACCTTGTCGTCCCCAACCACCGCCACCGGCTGGCGGTTGAACAGGAACTCGACGCCCTCTTCCCGGGCGTTGGCCACTTCACGGCGCGAACCCGGCATGTTCTCTTCGTCGCGGCGATAGGCACAGGTCACGCTGGCAGCACGCTGACGAATCGAGGTGCGGTTACAGTCCATGGCGGTATCGCCACCACCCAGCACCACGACCCGCTTGCCTTCCATGGAGATGAAGTCGCTGGGGTCTTTTTCGAAGCCCAGGCGGCGGTTGACGTTGGCAATCAGGAAGTCCAGCGCCTTGTAGACACCGGGCAGGTCTTCGCCGGGGAAGCCACCCTGCATGTACTTGTAGGTGCCCATGCCCAGGAACACCGCATCGTACTCCTGCAGCAGCGTCTCGAACTCGATGTCGGTGCCGATTTCGGTATTCAGGCGGAACTCGACGCCCATCTCCTCGAAGACCGCGCGGCGGCGCTCCATGACGTTCTTTTCCAGCTTGAACTCCGGGATACCGAAGGTCAGCAGGCCGCCAATTTCCGGGTACTTGTCGAACACCACGGGCTTGACGCCGTTACGCGCCAGAATGTCGGCACAGCCGAGGCCCGCAGGCCCCGCCCCTACAATGGCGACCTTCTTGTCGGTCCAGACCACCTTGGACATGTCCGGGCGCCAGCCCATGGCAAAGGCGGTATCGGTAATATACTTCTCTACGGAGCCGATGGTGACGGCACCAAAGCCATCGTTCAGAGTGCAGTCGCCCTCGCACAGGCGATCCTGCGGGCACACGCGGCCACACACTTCCGGCAGCGAGTTGGTCTTGTGGGACAGCTCGGCGGCTTCGATGATGTTGCCTTCCACCACCAGCTGCAGCCAGTTGGGAATATAGTTATGTACCGGGCACTTCCATTCGCAGTACGGGTTGCCACAGTGCAAGCAGCGATGCGCCTGACTGGCCGCATCGGTGGGCTTGAAGGGCTCGTAGATTTCCGCGAACTCTTTGGCACGGGTATGTGCCGGTTTTTTCTCGGGGTCTTTACGACCCACGTCGACGAACTGAAAATCGTTATTCAAACGGTTGGCCATGATCTCTCTCCTCGAAGCGTAGGCGCGGACGGTTATTGCGGCTGACGCCGGGATTGATCCAGCAGACTACCCAGGCTGGCGGCCTTGGGCTTCACCAGCCAGAAGTGGCGTGCGTAGTCGCTGAAGTCTTCCAGAATCGCCGCACCACGCGCAGAGCCGGTCGCCGCCACGTAGGCTTCGATCATTTCGCGCAGGTGACGACGATAGGCTTCCATCGCTTCGGTATTCACCCGGTGGATTTCGACCAGCTCGTGGTTGTACTTGTCCACGAAGGTACGATCTTCATCCAGTACGTAGGCAAAACCACCGGTCATGCCTGCCCCAAAGTTGACGCCCGTCTCACCCAGCACACAGACCAGGCCGCCGGTCATGTATTCGCAGCAGTGGTCCCCGGCGCCTTCGATCACCGCCGTGGCGCCAGAGTTACGCACGCCAAAGCGCTCGCCTGCCGTACCCGCCGCAAACAGCGTGCCGCCGGTGGCACCATAGAGGCAGGTGTTGCCGATGATGGCAGTCTTGTGGCTTTCGAACTGGCTGACCTTGGGCGGCACGATCACGATGCTGCCACCGTTCATCCCCTTGCCCACGTAGTCGTTGGCGTCGCCTTCCAGGTAGAGATTCAAACCACGCGCGTTCCAGACACCAAAGCTCTGGCCCGCCACCCCTTTGAAGCGCGCGGTGACCGGCGCCGCTTCCAGGCCATCCTCGCCGTAGCGCTTGGCAATCGCCCCCGAGGTGAGCGCGCCCACGCTGCGGTCGCAGTTGGTGATGGTGAAATCGAAGGTGCCGCCGGACTGAGTGTCGATGGCCTCTTTCAGCGCCGCCAGCACTTCCTGGTTCTTGGCACCGGGGTCGTGGGGCACGTTGCGGCTGACCACGCAGAACTGCGGCGCGTCGGCAGGCACGAAATCGTTGGCCAGCAGCGGCGTCAGGTCCAGCTTGCGCTGCGACGCGGTGTTGCCTTCCAGCACTTCCAGCAGGTCGGTACGGCCAATCAGGTCGGTGAGTTTGCTCACGCCCAGCATGGCCATCAGCTCGCGCACTTCCTCGGCAATGAAGCGGAAGTAGTTCTTCACCATGTCCACGGTGCCACGGAAATGCTCGCCGCGCAGGAAGTCATCCTGAGTAGCGACACCGGTAGCACAGTTGTTGAGATGGCAAATGCGCAGGAACTTGCAGCCCAGCGCCACCATGGGCGCCGTGCCAAAGCCGAAGCTTTCGGCCCCCAGAATGGCCGCCTTGACGACATCCAGTCCGGTTTTCAGGCCGCCATCGGTCTGTAGACGAATCTTGTCGCGCAGGCCATTGATCCGCAGTGCCTGATGCACTTCCGGCAGGCCCAGCTCCCAGGGGGAACCGGCGTGCTTGATGGAGGTGAGCGGGCTCGCCGCCGTGCCGCCATCGTAGCCCGATACGGTGATCAGGTCCGCGTAGGCCTTGGCAACGCCGGTGGCAATGGTACCGATGCCGGGCTCGGAGACCAGCTTCACCGACACCTGGGCATCAGGGTTGACCTGCTTCAGGTCGAAGATCAGCTGCGCCAGGTCTTCGATGGAGTAGATGTCGTGGTGCGGCGGCGGCGAAATGAGCGTCACGCCGGGCACCGAGTAGCGCAGGCGGGCAATCAGTTGATTGACCTTGCCGCCTGGCAGCTGGCCGCCTTCGCCGGGCTTGGCCCCTTGGGCAACCTTGATCTGCAATACGTCTGCATTGACCAGGTAGGCCGGCGTCACGCCGAAACGGCCAGAGGCGATCTGCTTGATCTTCGAGCTGCGGATGGTGCCGTAGCGGGCTGGGTCTTCACCGCCTTCCCCGGAGTTGGAGCGACCTCCGGCCTCGTTCATGGCCTGGGCCAGCGCCTCATGGGCCTCGGGGGAGAGTGCGCCCAGCGACATGCCTGCGCTGTCGAAGCGTGGAATCAGCGCTTCGATGGGCTCGACCTCTTCCAGCGGAATCGGCGTAGCCGCAGGCTTGAGTTTCAGCAGGTCACGAATGGTGGCCACGGGGCGCTCGTTCACCAGCTGCGCGAACTTCTTCCACTTGGTGTAGCTGCCCTCTTGCACCGCCGCTTGCAGCGCCTTGACCACATCCGGGTTATAGGCGTGGTACTCGTGGCCGTGCACGTACTTGAGCATACCGCCCTGAGAAATGCCCTTGCGCGGAATCCAAGCGTCCTTGGCCAGCAGCTCCTGCTGGAGCTGCAGCTCGGCAAAGCCGGTGCCCTGAATGCGCGACGCCATGCCGACGAAACAGGTATCCATCACTTCATCGGCCAGGCCCACGGCTTCGAACAGCATGGAGCCACGGTAGGACGCCAGCGTCGAGATACCCATCTTCGAAAGAATCTTGAACAGCCCCTTCTGCAGGCCCTTGCGGTAGTTCTCGCGGGCATCTGCCGGGTTACCGGTGAGTTCGCCAGTGCGGTGCATGTCGGCCATCACCTGATAGGCCAGCCACGGGTAGACCGCCGTGGCGCCCACGCCGAACAGTACGGCCATCTGGTGGGCGTCGCGGGCATAGCCGGTTTCGACCACGATGTTGGCATTCGGGCGCAGCGCCAGACGCCCCAGGTGCGAGTGCACGGCACCCACGGCCAGGGCTGCCTGGATGGGCAGTTGGCCCTTGGGCAGTTCGGCATCGCTCAGTACCAGAATTACCTTGCCCGCCTTGACCTGCGCTTCGGCTTCCTGGCACAGCGCCACGATGGCTTGCTGGAGGCTGGTGCTTTCCGGGTCGTAACCCAGCGGCAGCAGATGGCTGGCAAATGCAGGGTCGTCCTGACTCACCAGCGCAGTGAACTTGCGTGGCGACAGCACCGGCGTGGTCAGGATCAAGCGGTGCGCGTGCTCCGGCGTGGCCTTGAAGACGTTCAGCTCGGCACCGCAGCAGGTTTCCAGCGACATGACGATCGCTTCGCGCAGCGGGTCGATGGGCGGGTTGGTGACCTGAGCAAACTTCTGACGGAAGAAGTCGGTCAGCAGGCGCGGACGGCTCGACAGGACCGCCATGGGCGTATCGTCGCCCATGGACCCGACGGCTTCCTGGCCGCTTTCTGCCAGCGGACGCAGCACCTGGTCGCGCTCTTCGAAGGTCACCTGGAACATCTTCTGCTGGACGTTCAGGGCGTCGGTATCCATGGTCTGGAACCGCGCCAGCTCGGTCAGCGCCGACTCCAGGTAGCTGGCTTCCTGCTTCAGCCAACGCTTGTAGGGGTAGGCAGATTTCAGGCGGTCATCGATGTCCTGGGTGTGCAGCACTTCGCCGGTGTGGGTATCCACGGCCAGCATCTGACCAGGGCCGACTCGACCTTTGGCCACCACGTCTTCCGGCTGATAGCCGTAGGTGCCGATTTCCGACGCCAGCGTGATGTAGCCATTCTTGGTGATCACCCAGCGCGCCGGGCGCAGCCCGTTACGGTCGAGCATACACACAGCCTGACGGCCGTCGGTCATGACCACGCCAGCGGGGCCATCCCAGGGCTCCATGTGCATGGAGTTGTATTCGTAGAACGCCCGCAGCTCGGCATCCATGGTTTCCACGTTCTGCCAGGCAGGTGGCACCATCATGCGCACGGCGCGGTGCAGCTCCATTCCCCCGGTCAGCAGTACTTCCAGCATGTTGTCCATGCTGGAGGAGTCGGAGCCGGTGGTGTTGACGATTTCATCCAGCTTGGCGATATCGGGCAGACGCTCGTTGACGAAGTTCGCCTTGCGCGAGTTCGCCCAGCCGCGGTTGGCTTCGATGGTGTTGATTTCACCGTTATGTGCCAGCAGGCGGAACGGCTGCGCCAGGGGCCAGCGCGGCGCCGTGTTGGTCGAGAAGCGCTGGTGGAAAACACAAATGGCGGTTTCCAGGCGCGGGTCGTTCAGGTCCTTGTAAAAAGCTGGCAGGTCTTCCGGCATCACCAGGCCTTTATAGGAGACCACTTCGCTGGAAAGCGACGCCACGTAGAAGTCTTCATCACTGCGCAGGGCCTGCTCGGCATAGCGGCGCGCCATGAACAGGTCGACATCGAAGTTGTCGCTGCTGCCGGGCGCCACGAACAGCTGCTCGATACGCGGCAGGCAGTCCAGTGCCATGGGCCCACAGACACTGGAGTCGGTGGGCACGACTCGCCAGCCCAGCACGTCCAGGCCGCGGGCGCTCAGCTCGCCGACCAGGGTTTCCCTGGCCTTGCTGGCACGCGCATCGTCGTCAGGCAGGAATACCACGCCCACGGCAAAGCGCTCGCCCAGCGCCACACCGAGCGCCTCTTGAGCTGCCGCACGCATGAACTGCGCTGGCATCTTGAGCAGCAGACCACAACCGTCGCCGGTTTTGCCGTCTGCCGCGATACCACCGCGATGCGTCATGCAGGTAAGTGATTCAATGGCCGTTTTCAGCAAGTCGTGACTGGCCTGCCCTTCCATATGGGCAATCAGGCCAAAACCACAGTTATCGCGAAACTCGCCAGGCTGGTGAAGACCTCTATTCATTGGGCGTGCCTCTAGTCAGCGTATTTTACCAGCAGCGTTTTTATGGTATTATTTCGGGTTTTTCTTTTTTTATGACTCTTATTACCCGCCTGAAATAAGGCCTTTCCCGCATCCGCTGCTGCAAGAAAATGGTTGCTCAGCATAGCGATTTGCAGCCGCGTAGCGCAATCACCCAGAACTCGCCAACTGCAAAAAAACCTTGTCAAATCCTGTAGTTGCATGCTCAAACTACAAAAAAATACATACACTTCAAGCACTTGCACAGTCATTGCACGATTTTTAAACGCTGCCTACAAAGCATTAGACTTTGGTCTAAAATAAAGCAAAAAACCCATGCCGATAGCGCATAAGCCATGCTGATTGGGTACTGACAGCCAATAAAAAGCCCGCCGTGGCTGGGCGGGCTTTGCCATTGTCATGACTGACGCATGATCAGCATCCGGCGCTACCTCGCTAGGCTTTGTACGAAAAGTCGGCGAGCGATGGCCAGACAAGGCAAAAATCGGCGAAAAGACGGAGTTTACAAGGTGTAAATGAGTACTTTGAGCCGATTTTTAACGCCGTATGGGCGAGCGTAGGCAGTTTTCGTACAAAGCCTAGGCGCGAGGGTAGCCGGTCAGCAGCTCGGTCAGCAGTTCCGGGGGCGTGGCATCGCTGACGCAGGCATCCCCCAGCGCCTTGAGCAGCACCAGCCGCAGGCGCGCATCGACGTTTTTCTTGTCCAGGCGCATGCGCACCAGAAAGTCGTCTGCGCTCATATCGCGCGGCGCGGCCAGCGGTAGTCCGGCACTTTCGATCACCGACCGAGTGCGCGCCAGCGCATCCTCCGTGATCCAGCCCAGCTGGCATGACAGCGTGGCCGCCATGGCCATGCCCGCCCCCACCGCCTCACCGTGCAGCCAGTTGCCATACCCCTGATGCGCTTCGATGGCATGGCCAAAGGTATGCCCCAGGTTCAACAGTGCGCGAACCCCCTGCTCGGTTTCGTCTTCGGCCACGATGTCGGCCTTGATCTGGCAGCTTCTGGCAATCGCCTCGGCCACGATGCCTGGCTCCACCTGACGCAGGGCATCCATGTGCGCTTCCAACCAGCCCAAAAAGTCTTCGTCACGAATGAAGCCATACTTCACGACTTCTGCCAGGCCCGCCGACAGCTCCCGGGGCGGCAGCGTGACCAGGGTATCGATATCGACGATGACGGCTTTGGGCTGCCAGAAAGCGCCAATCATGTTCTTGCCCAGCGGATGGTTCACCCCGGTCTTCCCGCCCACCGAGGAGTCCACCTGCGAGAGCAGGGTGGTGGGCACTTGAATGAACGCGACGCCACGCTGATAGGAGGCCGCCGCATAGCCCACCATGTCGCCAATCACTCCACCGCCCAGCGCAATGAGCGTACAGCGGCGGTTGAACCCCGCCTCCAGCAAGGCATCCCAGATACGGCTGACCTGTTCGATGCTCTTGTACTGCTCGCCATCGGGCAGCACCAGCGTGCGTACGTCAAGGTGCTCGGGCAAGCTTTGGCACAGCGCGTCGAGATAGTGCGGCGCAACGGTCTCGTTGGTGATCACCATGACCTGCTCACCCGCCAGGTAAGGCACGAACCGCTCAGGGCGGTTCAACAACCCCACGCCGATATGAATGGGGTAGCTTCGCTCACCCAGATCCACGTTCAGAGTGCGTTCTATGCCTGAGGGCTGTGTCATGACGATACCTTTGTTTGCGTTGTGCCTGTTGCTTCCAGCGGGTCGACCAGCCGGTGGACCCGGCGCAGAATTTCATTGACCACGGCACGCGGGCTGCGTCGATCCGTACGTACGGTAATATCGGACGTGGCGCGATAGAGGGGGTCACGGGTGGCGAACATGTCGTTGAGCACCTGCTCCCGATCGGCACACTGGAGCAGCGGACGATTACGGTCCTTGGCCGTGCGCTTGAGCTGTTGCTCTACGGTGGTCATCAGGTATACCACGGTACCGCGTTCACGCAGTGCACGGCGATTCTCTTCGCGCAGCACCGCCCCACCTCCGGTGGCCACCACCACGCCAGCAAGCCGTGTCAGCTCATCGATCATCTGGATTTCGCGCTGACGAAAACCGGGCTCCCCTTCCACGTCGAAAATCCACGGGATATCGGCACCGCAACGATCCTGTATGGCATGGTCGCTATCATGAAAGGAGCGCGACAGCTCCGCCGCCAACAGGCGACCTATCGTGCTCTTGCCAGCCCCCATGGGGCCGATCAAAAAAATATTGGGTAAATCCTGCATCAGCGAACCGCCAAACCATCATCAAGTAATCGGGGAGTGATAAAGACCAGTAACTCTACCTTTTCATTGCTCTCTTCGGTATAGCGGAACAGCCGACCGATAAAGGGCAGATCACCCAGCAGCGGCGTCTTGGCCATCTGGCTCAGTTGCTCGGTGGTCAGGATACCGCCCAGTACCACCGTCTGACCGTTGTCCACCAACACCTGGGTTTCGATCTGATTGGTGTCGATGGGCGGCTCGCCGCCAAACTCGCTTTCACGGAAACTGTCGTTCTTGATTACCAGATCCATGATGATGCGATTGTCCGGGGTAATTTGCGGCGTGACCTCCAGCGACAGCTCCGCCTCCTTGAACTCGGTATCGGGGTTGCCTTGGGCATCGACGCTTTGGAAGGCCCGCTCTTCGCCTTGGCGGATGGTGGCCGTACGCTGGTTGGCGGTAATCACGCGTGGCTGCGAAATGGTCTGGCTCTTGCCTTCGCTTTCCAGGGCGCGCAGCTCCAGGTCGAGCAGAATATCCCCCGAGAGATAGCCAAAGCTGAAGCCCGTGCTGGCCGCGGCGGTAGAACCCAGGTCAACGGCCAGCCCACCCTGGGCACGGTTGAGGCCGCCAGGATTGATGTTGCGCGGCACGAACTGCCCGGCTTCGTTTTCCAGGAAGCCTCGCGTGCTGGAGACGCCCCAGTTCACCCCCAACTCCCGGGAAGCGGTATCTCGGGCAATCACGATACGTGCCTCGATCTGCACCTGACGCACCGCCACATCCAGCCTGTCCAGAGTACGCATGATGTCGCGCACCTGTTCCGCCGTGTCTTGAATGAGCAGCGTATTGGTACGCTGATCGACGCTGACGCGGCCACGGTCGGTCAACAAGCCAAACCCGTCACCACCGCGCAGCAGCTGCGCCAGGTCTTCTGCCCGCGCGTACTTGACCTCAACGAACTCGGTGATCAGCGGGGCAAGGGTCTGCTGCTGGTTGCGCGCCTCGATCTCCTGCCGCTCCAGGTCAGCCAGCTCGCTGGCGGGGGCCACCACGATGACATTGCCCTGCTCGCGACTGGAGAGCCCCTGGCTTTGCAGAATCAATGCCAGCGCCTGGTCCCAAGGGACTTCGTTCAGGTTCAAGGTGACGCGCCCCGTCACGCTGTCGCTGGCCACCAGGTTCAGGCCAGTAAACTCGGCCAGCGTCGCCAGCACGGCACGCACTTCGATATCCTGAAAGTTGAGACTCAGGCGATCACCCGTGAACGACTGCCCTTCGCGCTCGCGCTGCTGCTGCGGTGCCTGGCTCACCGGCTGGACCTCGATGGTCAACGTGCGGCCACTCTGCGAGGACAACATGGCGTAAGGGCCTTCCGTTTGCAGCTCCAGCAGCGTGTCACGCTGCCCGGAACGGGGCGTGATGCGGGTAATCGGCGTAGCAAAATCGGTGACATCGTAAATCTGGTTCAAGGCATCGGGGATGTCCACGTCTCGCAATTCGGCAATCACGCGCCCCCCGCTGCCTTCACGCACCTGAGTGACGACACCGTCACGGTCGAAGGTCACCAACAGGCGCCCCGAGCCATCCGTACCGCGGCGGAAGTCGATATCACTGACCTGGGGGCCTTGCGACGTTTCCAGGCCTCCCTGAGGCGAGGCATCAGGCGAGAGCGTAATCCTCAACCGGTCGCCGTCGACCCGTGAGGTGTATTCCAACGGCTGGCTCAGGTCGACCACCAACCGCGTTCGGCCATTGCCTTCCAGCGCCGTGATGCGTTCGACGTCTGCGCTGCCGACATTGATGCGACGCTGTGCCAAGCCGCTTTGCGTATCGGCCAAGTCCAGCGCCAGACGCGGCGGCGCATCCAGGCGATAGCCGCTCAGCTCCGCCACGCCACCGCTGAACTGCAGCAGCAGCTCCACATCGCCACGCGAGGTTTCTCGAACGTCCAGCGCAGTGAGCACGGAGCCCCAGGCCAGCGCAGGCATCATGGCAAACAGGGAAAGCGTTATTTGGCGGAGCGTGATGGCCATAAAAAGTCATCCAGTAACTGAAAAAGGTCGAAACACGTTATGTGGCAGGGCGCTTGCGGCTTACTCCAACGTCAGCGCCGCCGGGCGCTCCTGCCAGCCTTGCTGCTGATTGAAAATGCGCTCGGTCAGCCGCACCTGCTGCGGTTCAATGGCCGTGATGCGTCCATGGTCGGTACCCAGGTAGTTGCCCACCCTGACGCTGGTCACACTGCCATCCGGAGCGGCAATCATGCCCACCTGCTGACCGCCCATGCGCAGCGTGCCCACCAGGCGCAGCGATGGCAACGGAAACTGCTCCAACGGCTCGGGAGGGCGCTGCTGGTCCGGGGCAAGGGCACTTTCCAGCAAGGCCGACGAGGCCTGCGTACGAATGCTCTCGGGTGCTAAAAAGGGGCTACGTGCATCACTATAACGATAATCGACCACTCGGTAATCGGGAATCGTCGGTATTTCTATCGGCGGCTGCCCCGCCGGGCTACGCCGAATGTCATTGAGCTGTTCGTCCAACTGAGCCAGGTTGGCATCCCCGCAGCCAGCCAGCAGTAACAGGCACCCTACCAGGACGGGCCAACGCTTCATGGTGTGCCCCCCTGCTCTGCATCATCTATATAGCTATAGGTGCGCGCCAGCAGCGACATGCGCAGCGTATCACTGCCCTGCTCGATAGGCACCAGAGTGACATCCTGCTGGGTGATGATCCGCGCCTGCTGGCTGATATCCGCCACGAAGCGTGCCAGCTCATGAAAGCCGCCCCTCACCTGGATATCGAAGGGGTGCTCGACATAGTGGGTATTGAGTACCGTGGGGCGAAGGCGAATGGTCTCGATGGTCAGATTGTTGCTCACCGCAGCATCGCTGATACCGTCCAGCAGCGTGGGGATCTCGGCGCTGGTGGGGAGCATGGCACGCATCGAGGAAATCTGCTCTTCCAACAGCGTCAACTGGTCGCGTACCTCCGGCAAGAAAGCCGCTTCACCCACCTTGCCACGATACTCACCCAGCAAACGCACTTCCTGGCGCTGCGCCGCTTCCAGCGCGATGCGTTTCTCGCCGACCAGCCACCAGCTCAGACCGCCGAACACGATGACGAATGCCAGCAAGCAGCACAGGCCTTTCAACAAGGTGGGCCACTCGCCCGCCTCTTTTACATCCAGCGCTTGCCAATCGACGCTCTGCAGACGCTGCCACTCGTCACGCCACCGCTGTCGGCTCCAGATCATGGCGCTGACTCCTTGCTACCGGGCAGCACTTGCACCACCTCGAACTGAAAAACCCGGCTGGTGCCATCCTGGCCGCTGGCGACTTCCGACAACAGCGGCACTCCCAAGCCTGGCATGTCGGCGATTTGACGAAGCTGCTCGGATACCTGCCGCTCGTTACCGGCCATGGCCGAAATACTGACACGGTCACCACTGCGCGCCAGACGCTGATACACCACGCCATCGACCACGCTGGCGGCGATGTCATTGAACAACTTGACCGTGCTGGCCCGCTCGCCCTGCAGCGTTTGAAACAGCGTCAATTGCTCACCCAGGCGAGCGACCGAGGCCTGATAGCGCTGCACATCGGCAATTTCACTGTTCAAACGCTCGAGCTGTTGCGTGATGTACGCATTGCGCTGCTGCTGCGCCGCCAGCTTCTGCTGATAAAGTTGCGAAGCGCCCAGTCCAAGCCCCACGCCCAGCAGCAACATCAGGATGACCAGTTGCGCGAAGCGTCGCGTGCGTCGCTGCCGTCGCGCCTCACGCCAGGGCAGCAGGTTGATGGTGATGCTCATAGCCCGGCCCTCATGGCCAGCCCACCCGCGGTCAGCATGGCCGGTGCATCGTTGGTGAGCCCTTCGATATTGAGACGCTTGTTGATCCGCATGCGCTGAAACGGATTGGCAATGGTCACCGTCATGCCGCTATCTTCGGAGATGCGCTCTGCCAGGCCGGGTATCACGCTCGACCCGCCGGCCAGAACGATATGCTGCACTTCATGCTGGCGGCCAGCGGTGTAATAAAGCTGCAAGGAGCGCCCCACCTGCTGGACGACCGTGTCGAGAAAGGGATTGAGCACTTTCTCCTGATAGTCATCGGGCAAGCCACCGCGTTTCTTGGCAAACCCGGCTTCTTCGATACTGAGCGAATAGTAGTCACGGATGGCATCGGTCAGCTGTCGGCCACCAAACACCGTGTCGCGGCTGTAGACGATATGGCCACCGCGCACTACATGGAAGGCATTCATGTTGGCCCCGACATCCACCAGGCCTACGCAGGCGTTGGGGTCGCTATCCACCTTCAGCTGGCGGCGCAGCTCGGCCAACGAGCGCTCCATGGCGAAGGTTTCCACGTCGACGGCAGCGGGTTCGAGCCCTGCACGCTCCAGGGTTTCGGTCAATTGGGAGACATCCTGCTGACGGCAAGCCACCAGAATGACCTGCTGCTGCTCTTCATCGAAAGGCGCAGGGCCCAGGCAGTGAAAATCGAACGCCACTTCACTGAACGGAAAGGGGATATGGCGGTCAGACTCGGCGATGATCCGTTCTTCTATCTCGTCTTCGCTGAGCGAGACGGGAAATTGCAGCGTTTTGGTAATCGCAGCGCTGGCAGGAACGGCGACGGCGGCCTTGCGGGTCGAAGGCTTGGCATGCTCCACTGCCCGGCTCAACACGTTGGCCACATCGTTGATATCTCGGATGCGTCGCTCGACCACTGCGCCTTCACGCAGGGGGCGCACGGCGTAGCTTTCTACCTGAAAATTGTCATTGCACTGCTTGAGTTCGAGCAGCTTGACGGTCGCCGAGGTAATATCGACACCAATCAACCCTTTACTGGGTGCTAGTAAGCGCATGTTGAGTCCGGCTCCGCCTGCCTATCGTGCAAGTTTCGAGGTTACATGATTTTTGCTTAAGGCACACGCCAATGCCTCTACGCCATATCAACACTGGTGGCCGCTGCTTCCCCTTCCTATAATGGCAGCCATTGCGCGCTATGGCGGTTACACCACCATACCTACTCTCTTTTCATGGGTGCCCACTGTTCATGACGTTTTTACGAACTCTAGTGCTGTCGCTATTTTCGCTGGTCGTTGCGCTGATGGGCGCCACGGTACTGGCGGTCATCGGCGCGGCGATCTACTTCTCTCCGGGTTTGCCCGACGTTCGGCAACTGCAGAATTTCGAGCTGCACACGCCGCTCCGTATCTACACCAATGACGGCAAGCTGATTGGCGAATTTGGCGAAGAGCGCCGCATGGCGATCGACTTCGATGACATCCCGGACAACATGGTCAACGCGCTGATTGCCGCCGAGGATGCCAGCTTCTTCAACCATGCCGGTGTCGACCCGCGCGGCCTGGCCCGGGCAGCGGTCGAGCTCGTTCAGAGCGGGGGTTCCATCCAGTCCGGTGGCTCCACCATCACCATGCAGGTGGCGCGTAACTACATGCTGACACTGGACCAGACGTTCACGCGTAAAATACGCGAGATCCTGCTGGCCCTGCAGATGGAAAAAGTGCTCAGCAAAGAGGAAATCTTCGAGCTCTACGTCAACAAGATCTTCCTTGGCAACCGCGCCTACGGTATCGCCGCAGCGGCGGAGACCTACTACAACAAGCCGCTGGCCGAGCTGAGCCTGGCCGAAACTGCCATGATTGCAGGCCTGCCCAAGGCGCCATCTGCCTTCAACCCGCTGGCCAACTCCGAGCGCTCGCTGATTCGTCGTAACTGGATCCTGTTCCGCATGCGCGAACTGGGCTACATCGACAACGAGGCTTACCAAGCCTCGGTGCAGGACCCGGTCACCGCTCGTCGCCACTTCACCCAAACCGAGGTGGATGCGGCCTATGTCTCTGAAATGGCCCGTCAGTACGCCATCGAGCGCTTTGGCGATGCGGCCTATACCGGCGGCTACCGCATTTACACCACCATCGACAGCACCATGCAGCCTTTCGCCCGCCAGGCATTGGCCAACGGTTTGATTGCCTATGACCTGCGTCACGGCTGGCGCGGTGCCGAACAGCGCGAAATCGCCCCTAGCCTGGTCGAAGCCCAGGAGCAGACCAATACCCAGGGCCTCGAAGAGGAGCTCTCGGAGTCACCTGAAATTCGCCAGACCGCTCGTCAGGCCGCCCAGCGCAGCCAGACGGAAGTGGAAGGTGTCGATGGCGACGTGAGCAACTGGCTGCAGGTACTCGAACGCACGCCCAACTATGGCCTGCTGCGTCCCGCCATCGTGGTCGAAAGCAGTGGCCGCGAAATGCAGGTACTCACCCGTGGCGGTGAACTGCACACCATCGCCTGGAGCGGCTTGAGCTGGGCGCGCCCCTACCTCAGCCCGCGCAGCCGAGGTGCCGAACCCAGCAGCGCCAGCCAGATTGCCGAGCGTGGCGACCTGATTCGTGTCATCGAGAATGACGACGGCTCCCTGCGTCTCTCTCAACGCCCGGATGCCGAAGGCTCCCTGGTGGCCCAGGACCCGCGTACCGGTGCGATTCTGGCCCTGCAAGGTGGCTTCGACTTCAACGCCAGCAAGTTCAACCGCGCCGTACAGGCTCAGCGCCAGTCGGGCTCCATCTTCAAGCCGTTCATCTATCTGGCGGCACTGGAAGATGGCGAAATGAACGCCGCCAGCGTGGTCAATGATGCCCCCGTAGTGCTGGACGACGGCAGCAACGCCCTGTGGCGCCCGGTGAACTCCAGCCGTGACTTCCAGGGCCCCATGCGCCTGCGCCCTGCGCTGGCTCGCTCTCGCAACCTGGTCACCATTCGTGTGCTGCAGACCATGGGGCTGGATCACACCATCCAGTACCTGGAAGGGTTCGGGTTTGCGCCCCAGCGCCTGCCACGTGGCCTGTCGCTGGCGCTGGGCAGTGCCGACCTGACGCCGCTGGAAATGACCAATGCCTACGCCGTGATTGCCAACGGCGGCTTCCAGGTCTCCCCTTGGTTCATCGACCGGATTACCCGCGATGACGACAACGAGTTGATCGACGAAGCCACCCCGCAGGTGGCCTGTGCCAGCTGTGCCGAAGGCCAGGAAAGCGTGGAGATCAACGGCAAGACCTACCCGATTGCCCCCCGTGTGGCTGATGCAGCGGCGGTGTATATCCTGCGTGACATGCTGCGCGACGTCATCACCTCGGGCACTGGCCGTGCGGCGCTCAGCTTGAATCGCGATGATATCGTGGGCAAGACGGGCACCACCAACAGCCAGCGAGATGCCTGGTTCGCGGGCTTCAACAGCGCGCTGGTGACCACCGTTTGGGTCGGCAAGGACAGCAATGAAACCATCGCCGAGTATGGTGCCAATGCCGCCCTGCCCATCTGGATCGAGTTCATGGGGGATGCGTTGGCAGGCTCACCGTCGGCGATTCCGGATCGCCCCGACACGGTGGTCTCGGCACGCGTAGACTCGGAAACGGGACGTCGCCTGCACGATGACCAGCCGGGCGGTATTTCCGAGCTGTTCCACCGTGACCACTTGCCCGACTACCAGGCACGCCGGATCAGCCAGGAGCTGGAAGAAGCCAGCGGCTCACAGGGCTCAGGCGCAGCAGAATCGATCTTCTAACTGCCCGCCAGCCCGCCCTGAGGTCGACAGTCCAACCTGAACCGCAGGCATGAAAAAGCCCGGGAACCTCTCAAGGTTTCCGGGCTTTCTGTTAGGGATGGCCGTTAACTCGCTACGCTCAGCGCCTCACGTCGGCTGGCTTGCCAGTTGGCCGCAATGACCACCGCCATGACCACCACGCCTGCGATTTCTGTCCACAGGCTGGGGTAGAACACTGCGAAGATCGCGCCGCCAATGGCCAGACGCGGCACCCAAGACATGCGCGTGAACAGGTAGCCCTCCAGCGACGCGGCAAACGCCCCCAGCGCCAGAATGGCGATGACGCCGTTCCAGATCACCACCGGTACCGGCCCACCCACGATGATCTCCGGGTTGAACACCATGAACAGCGGGATCAGGTAGAGCCCCTTGGCAAACTTCCACGCCTGCACGCCGGTTTCCATGGGTTTACTGCCCGCAATCGCTGCCCCGGCAAAGCCTGCCAAGGCGATGGGAGGCGTCACGTTGGAGTCCTGGGAGTACCAGAACACCACCAGGTGAGCGATCAGCAGCGGCACGCCGAACTCGGCTGTCAAGGCTGGGCCGACCAGCACGATCAATACGATATAGCTGGCCGTCACGGGCAGACCCATGCCCAGAATCAGACTCGCCAGCAGGACCATCAACAGTGCCAGCACCAGGTTACCGCCAGAGAAGGCCAGCATCATGGAGGAGAACTTGAGCCCCAGGCCAGTCAGCCCCACGACGCCCACGATGATCCCTGCCACAGCACAGGCCATGGAAACCGCCACGGCGTTGCGCGCGCCCAGCTCCAGCCCCTGAACCAGCTTCACCAGCCCGGCCCACAGCACCCCCTTGGTGCGCTCGAAGGTCACGGGTTGGCCCTGCTTGGGAGCCACGAAGAAGTACCACAGCGCATAGCGGATCACCGCCACGGCGACCATGGTCACCACCGCGTAGTAGCCCACCCGCATGGGCGACATGCTCATGGCCAGCAGCCATACCAGCACCGCCAGCGGCAGCAGGAAATGCCAGCCATCCTTCATTACCTGGCGCATCTGCGGCAGCTCGCTCTTGGGCATGCCCTGCATGCCTTGCTTCAAGGCGATGATGTGGACGAAGAGATACACCGTGGCAAAGTACATGATGGCCGGCAGAATACTGATCTTGACGATTTCCAGGTACGGCGTATTGGTGTACTCGGCAATCAGGAACGCCCCGGCCCCCATCAGCGGCGGCATGATCTGCCCACCGGTAGAAGCCGCCGCCTCGATGCCTCCCGCCTGCTTCGGCTTGTAGCCCAGCTTCTTCATCAGCGGAATGGTGAACGCTCCGGTGGTCACCACGTTGGCGATGGCACTGCCAGAAATCGACCCCATGCCCGCCGATGCCAGCACCGCCGCCTTCGCCGGGCCACCACGCTGCCTGCCCGTGGCTGCGTAAGCCATGTCGATGAAGAACTTGCCTGCGCCCGTGCTTTCCAGAAACGCACCAAACAGGACGAATATGAAGATATAAGTGGCGGCCACGCCCAGCGGCAGGCCGAAGATGCCTTCTTGCCCCAGGTAGAGCTGACCCGCCACGCGGTCGAGGCTGTAGCCACGGTGAGCCATGATGCCGGGCATCCACTCGCCCAGCCAGGGCAGCTCGCCCCGTGGCCCGGCAAAGGCATAGATGATCGCCAGCAGGCCAATGATCGTCATGCCCAGGCCCACCGCACGGCGGCTGGCTTCCAGTACGGTCACCGTGGCAATACAGGCCACCAGAATGTCCGTCTCGTTCCAGAATCCGGCGCGGCTGAAAATGGCGTCCAGGTTGAGCACCAGGTACCCCCCGGTGATCAGCGCCCCGGCGAAGAAGATAAAATCGATCCCCCAGCCCAGCACACCGCGTTTACGGTGAGGGCCAAAAGCCGGAAACATCAGAAACGCCAACAGCATGATCAGCGCAAGGTGGATACTGCGCTGATAGAAGAGACCCAGGGGTTGAATACCCGCAGAATAGAGTTGGAATAACGAAAGCCCCACGGCAACAATGGTGATACACCACAGCACAATGCGGGGTTGAATCGCATTCCCGCCCGGCATGATGACCGGCGGTGGAGTGGATTCGTTCATGAAGTCCTCGGAAGCGTTAGCTAACTTATACGTTATGTAATAGCGCCAGGCGTGGTACACCCGGCTTTATGTGATGTGCTTGGCAACAGCTTTCATTGACAGATATCGTCATGGGGCAAGACGTCGCGAGCCTCCATCAGTTGAATCGTGACACGCTGCCCAGCCACCCGCTCGCTCAAGCTGCACGCGGCATGCTCACCATCGGGCCAGACCACCTGATGGTTTACCGCGAGAGCCCCCACCCGTAGTGCGTAGCGGTTATTGGGCACCGATTCGTTAATCTCATTGATCCAGTAGCCACCCTCCCCATCCGACACTTGCTCGCCACGTCCCAGGACATGCCCGAGCCCAGCGGCAAAATCCGGCTGATGGCTACGCTCCAGCTGCAGCGTTCCTGCCGCATTACGGTAGCAGTCCAGGACCGTGAAATGCTTTACCGAGTGCTGCCACTGGATGCACCAGCGGCTGCCGCTGGGTGCCGCGACATCCAGCAGCGCCTGATGGTCTGCGGTCGTGACGACCAGACGCTGCGACGCCGAAGCAGGGGTAGCCCCCGCTTCGGCGCACATGCCGCTCATCGTGAGAAGCGCCACCAGTGGAAAATACCACCGCATAGCGGCTCCGCGATTACGGGCGCAGGTTGTCAGGGATATCCGCACCGGCTTCTTCGAAGTAGCGGATAGCGCCCGGATGCAGCGGCACTGGCGTAGAGCCCATGGTGAACTCGACGGTAGTGTCGTTGGCTGCCGGGTGAACGGCGATCAGCTCATCGATGTTTTCGAACAGCAGGTGGGTCAGTTGGTAGGCCAGCTCTTCGTCCATATCGGCATTGACGACCAGTACGTTGGGAATACCAATGGTCTGGACCGCTTCGTCCATGCCATCGTACATGCCCGCGGCCAGTTCATAAGGCGCAAACACCGCTTCCACTTCCTGAGCGTTGGCAATCTCTTCATCGGACAGGCCGATCAGGCGAATATCGCGCGTGGCAGCAAGGTTGAGAATCGAGCTGGTGGGCGGACCAACGCTCCAGAAACCGGCGTCGATATCGCCATCACGAATGGCATCGGCGGTTTCGTTGAAGTTCAGGCGCTGGGGAGTGAAGTCGCTGTAGCTGACGCCATTGGCTTCCAGCAGAGCACGCGCGTTCAGCTCGGTGCCGCTACCCGGCGCACCCACGGAGACGCGTTTTCCAGCCAGATCCGCAATGCTGTGAATGTCCGACTCGGCCAGCGTCACGAGCTGCACCGCGTTCGGGTAGACCGAGGCCAGTGCGCGAGTATTCTCGATCTGACGACCTTCAAAATCACCCGTACCGGTATAGGCCTGATAAGCGGTATCGGCCAGGACCAAGGCCAGATCGGCATCACCGCGCATGATCAGCCCCATGTTCTCGACGGAAGCGCCGGTCACTTCGGCGGTCGCCTGAGCGCCATCGATATGGTTGTTGATCATTTCGGCAAAGCCACCACCGATCGGGTAGTAAACGCCGCCGGTACCGCCGGTCGCGATGGAGAGCTGCTGAGCGCTGGCGGGCAGAGCAGCCGCCATCATGGTCGCTGCAACGGTATATTTTAGTTTTTTCATTGGAATTGCCTCCGTCCTGCTTGGACTTATTGATTATGGTTGACGTAAAGGAGGTAAGGAGCCAGTTTCTCGCCGCCGTCAGCGGCGCCGAGAACGGTATTTAAACGTTAGCACGGCAGTCGCGTTAGATACTAATCCAACAACGTTTTCACCTGCTCCACGATATGCGCACCAATGGGTAGCGCCGAGGTCGCCGCAGGCGATGGCGCATTGCCCACGTTGACCGTGCGCGGAGTATTCACGAACAGGAAGTCATCCACCAGCCGACCATCGTTGGAGACCGCCTGAGCGCGTACGCCCGCCGGGTAAGGGGTCAAATCCTCCAGGGTCAGGCTCGGGCAGTACTTGCGTACCAACTCCAGATAGCCGCGCTTGTAAAGCGAGTTTTTCATTTCTACCAGCCCAGGCTTGAGATGCTTGCCCAGCACTTTCAGGATGCCCGGGTGGCTGAACATCTGCCCCATATCGCGTAGCGACATGTCCTGCTTGCGATACCCTTCGCGCTTGAGCGCCAGCACCGCATTGGGCCCAACGGTGACCGTGCCGTCGATCATGCGGGTCAGGTGAACACCCAAAAAAGGCATGGCGGGGTCGGGAATCGGGTAGATCAGGTGGTTGACGATGCGGTTGTGGCGCTCGGGAAGCAGGTAGTATTCGCCACGGAAGGGGCAAATCGTGAAACCGGGGTCCTTGCCCAGCATGCGGATCACCCTGTCGGCCATCAACCCCGAGCAGGAGACCAGATAGCGGCTGGTGAAGGTCTCGTGCTCGGTGGTCACCACGACCTCATCGGCCCGCTCGTCAAGGCCCGTCACGCAGTGATCGAAGCGAATCTCGCCGCCCAGCCGGGTGAACTCGGCGGCCATCGCCTGGGTGACTTCGGCATAGTTCACGATGCCGCTGGAAGGCACGAAAATGCCCGCCACACCGGTAATGTTGGGCTCTCGCTCCTTGAGCGCCGCGGCCTCCAACCACTCCCGCTCCAGACCGTTGGCCGCCGTGCGCTCCCAGAGCGCTTCCATACGCTGCTTTTCCAGCGGATTGGTGGCCACCAGCAGCTTGCCGCAGATGTCGTAACGCACGCCATGCTGGTCACAGAACTCGCGGGTCGCACGGTTACCCTCCAGGCAAAACTTCGCTTTCAGGCTTCCTGGCGTGTAATACACCCCGGCATGAATCACGCCGCTGTTATGGCCGGTTTGATGCTGAGCGGGGCCTGCTTCCTTTTCCAACACCAGCAAGCGTTTGTCCGGGTAGGCCTGTTGCAACTGCATGGCGGTGGAAAAACCCAGTATGCCGCCGCCGACAATGATGAAATCCCACATGAATGTCGTTACCTGTGCCAAATTTTCAAAATTTATTGATAATAGCCGTTATTCTACGTTGACCGCCACGCCCCTACATTGGTCTAAGCCACACTGATCCAAGGAGTCCCCATGGAGCACGATGCACCGCGCCAGAACCTAGCGATTAGCGCTTACCACGCGCTCAAGCAGGACATCATTCGTGGCCGCTATGCCCCCGAAGAGAAGCTCTTGATGAGCCGTTTGAAAGAGTATTACGGCGTGAGCACCGGCCCCCTGCGTGAAGCGCTGTCACAGCTGGTCGCCGACCGGCTGGTCGTGGCCATCAGCCAACGGGGCTACCGGGTGGCGGCCATGTCGCTGGCCGAACTGAACGATATCTACGACGCTCGCGCTCAGTTGGAAGGGCTGATTTTGCGCCTCGCCATCGAACGTGGCGACGACGACTGGGAAGCCAACGTCCTGGCCACGGCACACCGCCTGGCCAAAGTCACCGACGTCAGCTCCCCCGACGAACTGCTGGACGGCTGGGATTTACGCCACAAGGCGTTCCATACCGCCATTGCCAGCGGCTGCAACTCCCCCCACCTGCTGCAGATGCGCAACACCCTGTTCGATCAGGTAGAGCGCTATCGCCACCTGTGGCTGCAAGAGACCGTCATGTCGCCCCAGGCGCTGGACATCAAGCGCCAGGAGCACGCTGCGCTGGTCGACGTCATTCTCGCCCGCAACACCGAGCAGGCGGCCGACCTGATGCGCGACCACCTGATGACCCCGGTGCCTATCATCACACGGGTACTGCAAGCCCGCGGCATCGATTGAATGCCGGGCGATTAAATTCTGCGTTTTAAAAAAATGTAGATATTTTTAAATAACGGCGATACATTGGGCTCAACAAGATCATCTTTCGGAGTTCAACGCCATGACACGCTTCAACTGGGACGACCCGCTGCTTCTCGAATACCAGCTCACCGATGAAGAGCGCCAGATTCGTGACGCCGCCCACGACTACTGCCAGGAAAACCTGCAACCACGTGTGCTGAGCGCTTTCCGCGAAGAGCGTTTCGATCGTGACATCATGTCCGAGATGGGCGAGCTGGGCCTGTTGGGCGCCACGGTTTCCCCGGAATACGGCGGCGCGGGCGTCAACCACGTGGCTTATGGCCTGATCGCCCGTGAAGTGGAGCGTGTCGATTCCGGCTACCGCTCGGCCATGAGCGTGCAGTCATCGCTGGTGATGTACCCCATCGAAGCGTATGGCTCCGAAGAGCAGAAACAGAAATACCTGCCCAAGCTGGCCAGTGGCGAGATGGTGGGCTGCTTCGGCCTGACCGAACCCGACCATGGCTCCGATCCGGGCTCCATGATCACCCGTGCGGAAAAAGTCGATGGTGGCTACCGCCTGACCGGCGCGAAAATGTGGATCACCAACAGCCCGATTGCCGATATCGCGGTGGTCTGGGCCAAGTCCGCTGCCCACGATAACCAGATCAAAGGCTTCATCGTCGAGCGTGGCACCGAAGGCTTCTCCACCCCGAAAATCGAAGGCAAGGTCTCTCTGCGTGCATCGATCACCGGCGAAATCGTCCTCGACAACGCCTTCGTTCCCGAAGAGAACCTGCTGCCCAACGTCAGCGGCCTGAAAGGTCCTTTCGGCTGCTTGAACAAAGCACGCTACGGCATCGCCTGGGGCGTGATGGGCACCGCTGAATTCTGCTGGCACGCTGCCCGTCAGTACACCTTGGACCGCAAGCAGTTTGGCCGCCCGCTGGCCGCCAACCAGCTGATCCAGAAGAAGCTGGCCGACATGCAGACCGAAATCACCCTGGGCCTGCAAGCCGCCCTGCAGGTGGGCCGCCTGATGGACAGCGGCAACTGGGCGCCGGAAATGATCTCGCTGATCAAACGCAACAACTGTGGCAAAGCGCTGGACATCGCCCGGGTGGCGCGCGACATGCACGGTGGCAATGGCGTCTCCGACGAGTACGGCGTGATCCGCCACATGGTGAACCTGGAGTCCGTGAATACCTATGAAGGTACGCACGATGTGCACGCCCTGATTCTGGGCCGCGCACAAACCGGCATTCAGTCGTTCTTCTAACGTCGTCATCACTCAGCGAGGCACCCCATGAGCACAGTCGCAAAGCCCCTGGCAGGCATCAAGGTACTCGATATCTCTCGGGTACTGGCAGGCCCCTGGTGCGGGCAGATGCTGGCCGACATGGGTGCCGAGGTGATCAAGGTAGAGCGCCCCCAAAGCGGCGATGACACGCGCCACTGGGGGCCACCCTGGCTCTCCGGCAGCAACGAGTCGGCCTACTACCTGTGCGCCAATCGCGGAAAACGCTCGGTGACGGTCGATATGGCCAAGCCCGAAGGCCAGGCACTGATCAAGCAGTTGGCGGCCCAATCGGACGTGGTGCTGGAAAACTTCAAGGTCGGCGGGCTGAAAAAGTACGGCCTTGACTACGCGAGCCTGAAAGCACTCAATCCTGGCCTGGTCTACTGCTCCATTACCGGCTTTGGCCAGGAAAGCCCCTACGCCCATCGAGCGGGCTACGATTTCATGATTCAGGCCATGGGCGGCCTCATGAGCCTGACCGGCCAACCCGACGGTGAACCCGGTGGCGGCCCGGTCAAGGTGGGGGTCGCCATTACCGACATTTTCACGGGCCTGTATGCCACCAATGCGGTGCTGGCAGCGCTATACCAGCGCCGCGATAGTGGCGAAGGCTGCCATATCGACCTGGCGCTCATGGACGTACAGGTAGGTGTGCTGGCCAACCAGGCACTCAATTACCTGACCTCCGGCCAGGTACCCCAGCGGCTGGGCAATGCGCACCCGAACATCGTGCCCTATCAGGCGTTTGCTACCGCCGATGGCCACATGATCGTGGCCGTCGGCAACGACGAACAGTTCAAACGCTTCTGCCAGGTCATCGACCAGCCACACCTGGCGCAAGACGAACGCTTTGCCACCAATGGCAGTCGTGTACAGCATCGCGAAGCGCTGGTGCCGATCCTGGCGCTCGCCCTGGCAGCACAGCCTACCGATACCTGGCTGGCAGCCTGCGAAGCGGTCGGTGTGCCCTGCGGGCCTATCAATACCCTTGATCGCGTGTTCGACGATCCTCATGTCAAGGCACGCGGGCTCAAGCAGACGCTGCCCCATGCACTGGCAGGCGAAGTCAATCTCGTCGCCAACCCGATTCGTATCAACGGGCAGTCACTGAGTGCCCAGAGCGCTCCCCCGACCCTGGGCGAGCACACCGATAGCGTGCTGGATGCCATTGGCATCAGTGACGAGCAGCGCGCGGCGCTTCGCGCGGCAGGCATCATCTAGTACTGCTCTCTTGCGAATATGACCCACTTTAACTATTACCCACTTTAATTATGAACCTATGTCGATGTAGTACCCCTTGAAACGCCCAGCCGGGCGTTTTTTTTGTCTGCCATCGCCACTCTATACAAAACCTATACAGACAATGCCGTTATCGCTAGACTAAGCTTAACTCTTGGCAGCACGTTGCCAATGCGAGCACGTGCTTTTCGACGATTTCCAATCCAGGCGACGTGACCCGTCGGCCGAATGAAAGACGACATGGGGTAACGGCATGGCTAACTGTGCGCGAGTGAACGGAGTGTGTAAACGCTGTGAAGGCGAGCTGCCCTTTGAGTTCACCATGGCCTTCCAACCCATCGTCGACCTTTCCCAGGCCCGCGTGGTGACCCATGAAGCCCTGGTTCGCGGCCTCGATGGCGCTTCTGCCTGGAGCATCCTGTCCCAAGTGACCGACGACCTGTTGTATCGCTTCGATCAGGCGTGCCGGGTCCGTGCCATCGAACTGGCCAGCGAGCTGGGCATGGAGACCGATCTCTCCATCAACTTCCTGCCCAACGCCGTATATGAACCCGAAGCCTGCATTCAAGCCACCTTGGAGGTATCTCAACGGGTGGGATGGCCCACCGACAAACTGATCTTCGAGATCACCGAGACCGAGCGGGTACGCGACCGCCAACACTTGTGCAACATCATCGATGCTTACCGCAACATGGGTTTCAAAACGGCCCTGGACGACTTTGGCAACGGCTATGCCAATCTGGATCTGTTGACCGTTCTGGCACCTGACAAGCTCAAGATCGACCGTGAGCTGGTCATGAACTGCGATCAGCACCCACGCCGTCAGGCCCTGCTCAATGCGATCATCCTGCTGGCCAGGGAACTGGACATGACGCTGATTGCCGAAGGCGTGGAAACGCGCCAGGAAGCGCTGTGGCTGGCTCGGGCAGGCATCACCCGGCAACAGGGCTTCTTGTATGCAAAGCCCATGATTGGCGAGCTGGCCACTGGGCTTACGCCTATGCTGGAAGCACTACGTCACGAGATATCGTCAGGCACGGAGCGCTGAATGAACGCGATTAGCACCGACCAGCTGTACCAGCTGATACACCGCTCGAAGCGCAATACGGAGAACGTTATCAAGACGGCACCCTTGGGTATCTGCATCACCGACCCCCATGGTCATTTCGAGATGGTCAACCCGGCCTACTGCCAGTTCTACGGCTACCAGGAAGAGGAGCTGATTGGTCAGCACTTCACCATCGTGGTGCCCGAAGCGTATCGCCAACAGATCAGCCAGCTTCACGATGTCTTCATCAAGGGCAACGATACGCACGAGCTGCGCCAGGAGTGGGAAGTGCGCTGCAAGAATGGCGAAGTACGCACCATCATCGCCGAAGCCGCTCGCATAGAGGGCGATGATGGCCTGGCCCGCAAGGTCACGTTCATCGTCGATATCACCCAGCGCAAGCGGCTGGAAGAGCGCCTGAAGCAAGCCAACGAGCGCCTGGAGTATCTGGCGCACCACGATGAGTTGACCGGCCTGCTCAACCGTCGCCAGGGGCTTGCCAAGCTGGAGGAAGCCATCGAACGCTGCCAGCGCTACGGCAACCCGCTGAGCATTGCGCTCTTCGACCTGGATGATTTCAAGCAGATCAACGACACCTATGGGCATGGCGCCGGCGACGGCGTGCTCCAGGAGCTGACGCGGGTGGTCAACCAACAGCTGCGCACCACGGATGTCCAGATACGTCTGGGAGGCGAAGAGTTCCTGATCATCATGCCGGAGATCGACGCCGAAGGGGCTCAAACCGCCCTGGAGCGCATCCGCCAAGAGGTGGCACAAACGCCCTATACCCAGCACCAGCTCACCGTGACGCTGTCGGCAGGCATCGCATGTTACAGTAAAGGCTCCAGCACTCGGATGCTGGATCAGGCAGACAAGGCCATGTATCAGGCCAAGCAGGCAGGACGCAATCGCGTCGTCATCGCATCGTCATCTGTGTGATACACGCTGATGCACACGATGTCGAGATGCGCACTATGCTTACAAGATGCTGACAAGCACACCCCAACCCAAAGGAGTTGAGCCATGAGCAATGCCGAGCTAAACGAACTAAAGCAGAAATACGTCGCGGCGGGCGCTGCAAGCCCCGCCACCGCCTTTGCGGACCGCGCCGAAAACGCTGAGATCTGGGACGCCGACGGCAACCGCTTCATCGACTTCGCGGGCGGTATCGGTGTCTTGAACGTGGGGCATCGCCACCCGAAGGTCGTCGCGGCGGTAAAAGCCCAGCTCGACAAGGTCATGCACACCTGCCAAACGGTCATGCCCTATGAAGGCTACGTCAAGGTCGCCGAAAAGCTCAGCCATCTCGTTCCCGTACGCGGCCATGCCAAAGTCATGCTGGCCAACTCCGGTGCCGAAGCGCTGGAAAACGCGGTGAAGATTGCCCGCGCCGCCACCGGCCGCTCCAACGTGATCTGCTTCGATGGCGGCTACCACGGCCGTACCTTCTACACCATGGCCATGAACGGCAAGGTCGCGCCCTACCAGACCGATTTCGGCCCGATGCCTGGCACCGTATTCCGCGCGCCCTACCCGGTGCCCTACCACGGCGTCAGCGAAGACGAAGCGATTCGCGGCCTGAAGATGACGCTGAAAACCGACGCCAACCCCAAAGACACTGCCGCCATCATTCTGGAGCCGGTGCTGGGTGAAGGCGGCTTCTACCCCGCCCCGACCAGCTTCCTGAAGAAGATTCGCGAAATTTGCGATGAGCACGGCATGCTGATGATCATCGACGAAGTGCAGTCAGGCTTTGGCCGCACCGGCAAGATGTTCGCCATCGAGCACAGCGGCGTCGAGCCGGACATGATGACCATGGCCAAGAGCATGGCCGACGGAATGCCGATCTCGGCCATCGTCGGTACCGACAAGGTGATGGACGCCTCTGGCCCCAACTCCCTGGGCGGCACCTACACCGGCAGCCCCACTGCCTGTGCGGCTGCGCTGGCCGTCATGGAAATCTTCGAAGAGGAGAACATCCTCGAGAAAAGCCAGGCACTGGGCGAGAAGCTGGCGTCGCGCTTCAACGAGTGGCAAGACAAGTTCGATTGCATCGACCACGTGCGCAACATGGGCGCCATGGCCGCCTTCGAACTGGTCAACAACAAGACCGACCGCACCCCGAACCCGGAGCTGGCGGCGGCGCTGTGCAAAAAAGCCCGTGAAGAGGGTCTGATCCTGCTCTCCTGCGGCATGTACGGCAACACCATCCGCTTCCTGATGCCCGTCACCATCGAAGACGACGTGCTGAACGAAGGCCTGGACATCATCGAGTCCTGCCTGGAATCGCTGATCTGAGTATGTTGCACTACCCACAACGCCGCCCATGAGGCGGCGTTGTCGTTTCACACGGCTTATTTTTAGTTGAACAGGGGCGTTAGCTGATTCAACTGTCTCGCCTGATAAAGATCATGAAGATAGGTATCGAGCTTGAAGATCAGGATATTCAAGACCACCACACCCCATATCGCCGATAGGATCATCACCGGTTGATTGACCCACGCAAATGCCGATACGTCCACAGAGTAGTGAATGGTATACACACTCATTGCCGCCAATAGCTGTACGATTCCGCAGTTCGCGATGACCGCCAGTATGCATCCCTTCCTGACATCGATAGAGGGCAACCTCGTCTTGAACAGCCGCAGATGGCGAGCGCGAATACCTCCCTCTTCTGCCGGACACATCGGACCGCTCATGAGCACTCTCTTACGTCGCAGAAGTGGTACACCATAGCGGTTGCGCCCTTCCTGAGAGAACGCAATACGCAGGGCTTCCAGGTTGACCCCAGGTCCAAAGATACGCGTCGCCGCCTCATCAAATCGTGGAGTATCCACCTCATCCGATGACCGCTCGAGAGCTGCCGTGAGCGTATCCATCTGCCTGCTTTTATTGCCCGAGAGCGCCGTTTCGTCAGGGGTATTGATCTTGAAATGCATTTGGTAAATCTGATACCAAGCGGCTGTTATGCCCACGAATATCATCAAAAAAATCAGCATGGTCATCATGTATCTTTCCTCATTACTGCCTGGCCTCACGCTTACTGACGAGCCGGTCCTAAAAACCGCGTTTCCTTGCTGTAGTAAATCGCGGGCTCATCCAACACAGTGATATGCAGCACCACCGGGTGACTCGGCTGGGTCATCACTGACGCCTCAGCATCGAGCGATACGCGTAGCTGCCTCGTCTCATTAGCGGCCAGGATGAGCGTGCTGGCACCTTGCAAGCGCAGACCTGGCAAACCAGTGGCAGATAACGCGTATCGCTGCTCCTGCGTATCCTGATTGCGCAGCGTCACGGTGTAGTAGTTGATAATGCGCCCCTCGGCCGTACTTTCAAATAGCGTCTGACGATCTCGAGCAATATCTACATCAATAGGCACTCGAGCGATCAAGAACCCCATCAGCAAAATCACCATAGACAGCAGAACGGCCGCACAAGCAAACAGCTGAGGGCGCCAAAACCGCGTAGGCTGGCCTTTCAACGCGCGCTCGGTAGTGTAGCGAATCAGGCCCAGCGGCTTATCGATACGCGCCATCACGCCATCGCAGGCATCGATACATGCCGCACAGCCGATACACTCATACTGCAGGCCATCACGAATATCGATCCCGGTGGGGCATACCTGAACGCACAGTTCGCAATCGATACAGTCTCCAACAACCGCTTTCGCAACCTCTTTTCGATGGTCACGACGCGGTTCACCACGGGCGACATCGTAAGAAACGATCAGCGTATCGCTATCGAACATCACCGACTGAAAGCGTGAATAGGGGCACATGTGCAGGCATACCTGATGGCGCAACCAGCCAGCGTTCAGGTAGGTAAACAGGGTGAAAAAACCAATCCAGAAAAGCGCCCAAGGGTGTACCTCCAGGCTGAGGAGATCCTTCACGAGCCCAACCATCGGCGTAAAGTAACCCACGAAGGTGATGCCCGTTACCAGCGCGATCAGTAGCCAAGCGGTATGTTTGGCGCCTTTTCGCCATAACGACTCCAGCGTGCCAGGTGCATTATCGCGGCGTATCCGACGGTGTCTTGGTCCTTCCAGCCGATGCTCAAACCAAATAAACAGAAACGTCCATACGCTTTGTGGGCAACTATAACCACACCACACTCGCCCCGCTGCCACCGTGATCAAAAACAGACCAAAGGCGCACAGCACCAGAATCCAGGTCAGCAGGATAAAGTCCTGAGGGTAAAACGTCGCTGCAAAGAGGTGAAACTCCTGGGCAGAGAGGTCAAACCACACCAAGGGGCGGTCACCCCACTGGAGCCACGGCAGGCCCACATAGAGCGCGATCAGCAGCCAGTTGGAATAACGCCTTATGCGCTGGAAAAACCCCCGTATCTCTCGCACATAGATATGCCCAGATCTGGATGGCAAGTGACCCGCAGGTTTCACCTGAGGCGAATGGTGTTCAACGGCTGCATCGGTGGTCAGGTCTTGCAGTGGAATGCGTTGCGTCATACCGATATCCAGGAAAGAGAGAGTGGCAAGCTGTACGGTCGAGAGGCTTCACCGAATGAGCTGCCACTATGCCCTTCTGGACAACCAGTAAAACAGATGCAGTTTTAGAGAAAAAAGCCGTATCAGTTTTGATATGCTGTTGATTGAGAGTATCGATCCTGTCGATCACCCAAAGCACCAGCGCCTAGCACCCGCGGATTTAAGCCATGAAACGCTATGAACAGTTTGCCGACGAAATAGCCACACTGATTCGCCAGGGCGTACTGGGCCCTGGCGAGCGCATACCATCCGTGCGCCAGGCGAGCCGCCATCACGGCATTAGCCCTTCGACGGTGTTTCAGGCCTACTATTTACTGGAAAACCAAGGGCTGATCATCGCACGGGCACGCTCGGGTTACTTTGTTCGTGAACATGCGCGGCGCCTGATCAACGAACCCCGCGTCACGCTACGCCCCACCGACCCAGCAGAAGTGAAGGTCAGCGAGCTGGTGTTTTCGGTGCTGGATTCACTGCAGGATGACCAAACGGTGCCGTTTGGCTCGGCCTTCCCGAGCCCGGAACTGTTTCCGCTCTCTCGCTTGAGTATCAGCATGACGCGCGGGTTGCGGGCACTTTCGCCCCAACAGGTGGTGGCCGAGATGACCACCGGGCATACCGACCTGTGTCGGCAAATTGCCTTACGTTACGTGCTGGGCGGCATTCAATTGCCGATGGACGAGCTGGTAATTACCAATGGGGCGATGGAGGGGCTCAATCTTGCCCTGCAGTGCGTGACCAAGCCGGGGGACCTGGTCGCCGTTGAGTCGCCTGCTTTTTATGCCAGCTTGCAGGTACTGGAGCGGCTCCAGCTTCGCGCGGTGGAAATTCCGGTTCACCCTCGGGAAGGGATTGACCTGGAGGTGCTGGCAGAGCGATTAGCGGCGCTGCCCATCAAAGCCTGCTGGTTTATGAGCCACCTGCAGAACCCCATCGGTGCCAGCCTAAGCAACGAGCGCAAGCAGACGCTTTACCAGTTACTCAAGCAGTACCAAGTGCCCATGCTAGAGGATGACGTATATGCCGAGCTCTATTTTGGCAGCACGCCACCCACCCCCGTGAAAGCCTTTGATGATGAGGGCCTGGTGATTCACTGCAGCTCTTTTTCGAAATGCTTGGCACCCGGCTATCGGGTGGGTTGGGTAGCGGGCGGTCGCTATGCTCAGGAGATCTCGCGGCTAAAGCTGATGACCACCATTTCCCCCTCAATCCCCGCCCAGGCCGCCATTGCTGACTACGTGCAACACGGTGCCTACGACCGCCATTTGCGCAAGCTACGCCATGCCTTGGAAGCCCAGCAAGCCAGCATGCTGGCAGCAGCAGATCGCTACTTTCCATCAGGAACTCGCATTACCCGCCCGAAGGGCGGTTATTTCCTTTGGGTGGAGTTTCCCGAACACGTCGATTCGCTTCAGCTGTTTCGTATAGCGCTCGACCATGGCGTTAGCCTCGCGCCTGGGCCGATTTTCTCCGCGACCCAGCAGTTTCGCCACTGCATCCGCTTAAGCTATGGCCACCCATGGACCCAGCGCAGCGAACGGGGGATGGAAACGCTGGGCAAGCTATTGAGCTTTTTTAGCCCTATGAAGAACATCACGCGCGAGAGGGTTTCATTTACCGGGGCCGCCGATCACCTTCCAAAAAGTTGGCGGTAAACACGGCTTTGCCGTGGGTCTCGAACGACCACTTCATCACCTCGCCGAGTGCCGCCATCACCTCATCGAACTCGCCAAATACCTGAGTGCTCATTCGGTTGGGGTGTACTTCCAACCCGGTGGCCTCCAGGCGTTTGACCACTTCTTTCACCACGGGCTTGAAATCATCGGCCAGCGGGTAGTAGCTCAGCTGTACGGAAAGGTACATATCGACTCCTTGAGCGCCCTATGACGACGCTGTTTGAAACTGCTGCCACGCGGCCAGAATCGCCGAGCGGGTCTCCTCCGGGTGCTCCATGGGAAACATATGGGTGCCCGGCACCGTACTGACCGGCAACCCCCGGCGGGCGATGCGCTTGACCCGCGATGGCGTCATCAAGTGCGACTCCAGCCCAGCCACTAGCTGTACGGGTACGCCTACCCGTTGGGGCAAGCCGGAGAGGTGATCCGGCAGGTGGCGGAAAATCTCCAGCTCGATGCGCGGGTCGAAGGTCAGCTCGGCGCTGCCATCGTCCAGCAGCCGTGTGCCTGCTTCAATGTAGTCGTTGAGTGCCTCGGGGGTAAAGCGACGAAACAGCCCTCGCCGCCGCAGCGACGTCGCCATGGCCTCACGGCTGGGCCACACCGTGCGCCGCCCCTTGGTTTTACCCGCTGGGGTGATACGGTCCATGAACCCAAACCGTTTGGCCGCTTTCATGGCCCAGGCGTCTGGCCCCAGCATCAGCGGCGGGTCGAGCATGATCACACCGCGAAAACGCTCCGGCTGCTTGTCGGCGGCCATGGCCATCAGCGTGCCGCCCAGCGAATGCCCTACCCCCAAGAGCGGTGCATCTGTGTCGGGCAGGTAGCTCAACAGCTCCTCTACCAGGTTGCCCCAGTTGTGGTTCACCGGGTAATCCGGGTGGTGGCCCAAGCGGTCCAGCGGGTGAACATCGAACGATTCCGCCAGCGGCTCTAACAGGCTGCGGTAACTCAAGCCGGGAAAGCCGTTGGCATGGGCAAACACTAAACGGGGGCGTTGGGTGGCATCGGCAGGCATGGCGGGCTCGTGGGTCATCTGGCGGTTCGGGGGCGATCACATAAGGGCTATCACATAAGGGCTGTCACGCAAGCCCTATCATACAACTGTTTTAACGCGAGCCTGAGTACCCGTCAATCCACCCAAGGGTTAACCGGCTAATTAAAACAGCGAGAGCTGCTGGACTGCCGTCTCTTCCGCCAACCGATACCCCACCCCCAACAGGCGCACGGGGCGTTCACCTCTGGCCCAGCCCACGTTCAGCAAGGTTTCGAACTGCTCCAGATCGGGCGCCGGGTCGGCGTGTTCGACGGTGGTTTGAGTGAAGTCGTTGAACTTCACCTTCACCATCAGCCCACGCACGGCGGGTGCCGGGTCGAGGCGTGCGTAGCGGCGCTCCAGGTCGCTGATCAGCTCTGGCAGCTCATGGCGGCAGGCGTCGAGGGTCGGCAAGTCCCGAGAGTAGGTTTGTTCGGTGCTGATCGACTTGCGCTCGCGGTGGGTCTTGACCGGTCGCTCATCTCGCCCGTGGCTAAGCTCGTGCAGCCGATGGCCGAAGCGACCAAAGCGCTCCACCAGCTCGGTCAGCGACCGGGCGCGCAGATCCGCCCCCGTTTGAATCCCCAGTTCGGCCAGCTTTTCAGCGGTACGCGGCCCCACCCCATGAATCTTTTTCACCGGCAGCTGCTGCACGAAGGCGTCGATGTCGTCTGGCGTGATGACAAACAGCCCATCGGGCTTGCGCCAGTCGCTGGCGATCTTGGCGAGAAACTTGTTGGGTGCCACCCCCGCCGACACGGTAATGCCGACTTGCTCTTTCACCCGCTGGCGAATGGCTTCTGCCATGCGGGTGGCGCTGCCGTGATACTGGGTGACGTCCGAGACGTCCAGAAAGGCTTCGTCCAGCGAGAGCGGCTCGATCAGTTCGGTGACATCGCGATAGATGGCAAACACCTGGCGTGCCACGGCCTTGTACTTTGCCATATCGCCACGAATCACCGTGAGGTGGGGGCAGCGTTTGAGCGCCTGAGCCATGGGCATGGCGGAGTGGATGCCAAACGCGCGGGCAGGATAGTTACAGGTGGCCACCACCCCGCGCTGCTCCACACTGCCGCCAATGGCAATGGGAATCTCCGCCAGCGCGGGGTTGTCGCGCATCTCGACCGCCGCATAGAAGCAGTCACAGTCGCAGTGAATGATTTTGCGCACAGGCCGACCTTGCCTCCGCCCTTACCTGTAAAAAAGCACAGTTTATCACAGGGTGTGCCACCGTCACGTACCACAAAAAGTGCGCAGCACCTGCTCACTGGCCGTGGCAGGGGCGGCCAGTTGGCGCGCGGCTTCCGATTCATCGAAAGGCTGAGTGACCGCCGCGAGCAGCGTGTGGAAAGGCTCGAAATCACCTTCTGTTGCCGCGTCGATCACCGCTTGAATGCGATGGTTACGGGGAATCACCACCGGGTTGGCGCGGCGCATGGCCTCCAGGCGCTCACTCTGCTGGCTGGCTTGCTGGGCGTTCTCCCAGTCGGCCAGCCAAGCGGCAAAGCCATCTGGCTGAGTGGTCAGCGCCAGCAGCGCCTCTTTTTGGGAGTGGGCTGGGATGCCCGTGCTCAAGGCTTGGGCACCCAGCGTTTTGGCATAGTGCGTCAGCGCGTCGAACGTCGCGGTCATGTCCATGCGGCCCTGATGCATCTGGGTTTCCAGTGCCTCCATCAGCGCTACGGCGCGGTCGCTTTCCGGAGCAAGGCCCAGCTTGTCGGCATGCAGGCGGCGCTGCTCGGCGCCAAAACGAGCGGTAAAGCCGCGAAGCACCTCGGTGGCCTGCTCTACAACGGCCTCGCCCTCTTCCCACATCAGCGGCAGCAGGGTTTCGGCAAAGCGGGCCAGGTTCCATTGAGCAATGCCCGGCTGATTATTGAAGGCGTAGCGCCTGCCCTGGTCAATGGAACTGTACACCTTCTGCGGGTCGAACTGTTCCATAAACGCGCAGGGGCCGTAATCGATGGTGTCGCCAGCAATGCTGCAGTTGTCGGTGTTCATCACGCCATGAATAAAGCCCAGGCTCATCCAGCGCGCCACCAGCGCCGCCTGGCGGGCGGTAACGGCTTCCAGCAGGGCAAGGTACGGATCGTCAGCATTGGCCGTTTCTGGGTAGTGGCGAGCAATCACATGGTCGGCCAGCGCTTTCAGCACCGCTTCATCGCGACGCACGGCAGCAAACTGGAAGGTGCCCACGCGGATATGGCTGCGAGCCACACGGGTCAGGATGGCCCCCGGCTCGGCCATCTGGCGTACCACGCGCTCCCCCGTGGTCACGGCCGCCAGCGCCCGAGTGGTGGGCACGCCCACGGCGGCCATGAACTCGCTCACCAGATATTCCCGCAGCACTGGGCCAAGCGGCGAGCGCCCATCCCCGCCCCGTGAAAACGGCGTGCGACCACTGCCCTTGAGCTGCACGTCCTGCCGCTGGCCCTGCTGATCCACCACCTCCCCCAGCAGCAGCGCCCGACCATCGCCCAACTGAGGCACGAAATTACCGAACTGATGCCCGGCATAGCCCAGCGCTCTAGGCTCGGCCCCTGGCGGTAGCCGGTTACCGCTGAACCATTGGGCCAGCGTGGCATCGTCGGGCCGCGTTTGCATGCCTAGCGCCACGGCCAAGGGTTCGTTGAATGCGATCAGGGTGGGTTGCGCCACGGGCGTGGGCTGGCAGGCCGCCCAGAGCGGTTCTGGCAAGGTGGCGAACTGGTGTTCGAAAGTCAGCACGGGCAACTCCGCTGTTCAATGAATGGCCTACAGAATACCCTAGCAGCTTACTCAAGTAATGGGCGATAGCATGCCGCATAGAGACGCTTTAACCCGTATTAAATTACCGATGGAACAAGAGGCTTTCACGCCCCTGCCCCAGGCCTTCTACAATCGCGATACGCTGGAGGTCGCCCGCGATTTGCTGGGCTGTTTACTGGTACGCCAGCTCGATGGCGAACTCATGGCAGCACGCATCGTGGAAACCGAGGCTTACCGGGGCTCGGAAGATTCCGCCTGCCATGCCCATCGGCGCCGAACCCCGCGCACCGAGGCGATGTTTGGCCCACCTGGCCACGCCTACGTGTATCTGGTGTACGGCATGCACTGGCTGCTGAACGTGGTGACACAGCCGGAAGGCAACCCCTGCGCGGTACTGATTCGAGCGGTAGAGCCGGTGATCGGCGAGCCTGCCATGCGGGCATGGCGCAGCGTGGCGGGGCGCAATCTCAGCAACGGCCCCGGCAAACTCACCCGTGCACTGCGTATCGACAACGCCCTCTACGGCCACGACATGACGCAACGCGACGACCCCACGAACGGGCTATGGATTTCACCGGGCGAACCACCCGGCGCCGTTGCCAGCGGCCCACGCGTGGGCATCGATTACGCCCAGCCCGCCGACCGCGACGCCCCCTGGCGGTTGTGGAGCGAGGGCAACCCTTGGGTATCTAAAGCGCGTTAAGCGTTCTGCAAGCAGGCTACTGCCTGCTCCAATACCGGCGTCAGCGGTGCGCGCCACTGGTGGGTCAGCAATGCATCGGCGCGGGTCACGCCCAACGACAGCGAGGCCACGGGCAAGCCCATGGCGTGGGCATCGCGACAGAACCGGTAGCCGGAATAGACCATCAACGACGTACCCACTGCCAGCACCGCGTCGGCACGTTGCAGCGCCTCCTGAGCCGCCAGGCGCCGCGCCGGAGGGACCACATCGCCGTAGTAGACCACCTGCGGTTTGAGGATGCCCCGGCAGCGCGGGCAGTCCAGCACCTCGAAGGTGGAGAAATCGGTTTCCAGATCCGCATCGCCGTCCGGCGCGTGGCGGGCCTCCAGCGCAGCGAAGGCGGGGTTCATGCGGGCCATTTCACTGTGCATGGCGTGGCGCATCATCTGGTAGCCACAGGCCATGCAGGCGACCACGTCTGCCCTGCCGTGCAGATCGATCACCTTTTTCGAGCCCGCCCGCTGGTGCAGGCGGTCGACGTTTTGCGTGACGAGAAGCTCCACATGGCCCATGGCCTCGAGCTTCGCCAACGCACGATGCGCGCCGCTCACCTGGGCTTCACGCATGGCCTTGAAGCCTACCAGCGCTCGCGCCCAGTAGCGCTGACGAACGGCGAAGGAACTCATGAAATCGCCGTGCTGCACCGGCGGCGGGCGCTTCCACTGGCCATCGGCATCGCGGTAATCGGGGATGCCGCTGTCGGTGCTGACGCCCGCCCCGGTAATCACCCAGAGTTTGGGGTAGCGCCTGATAAAGGCGGCCAGTGCTTCCCCGGCCACTTGGCTGCTCTCACGTTTTTCGACACTTTCCACGGCCTGCGTCAATGGATCACCCTAGGCAATACTGCGACAAGTCAACGATACTGTAGGACAATATAAGCACATGCAATGTGCCCTCGATAGCGGATTAAGGAGCCTCTCATGCAGTGGGATCACGAGATTGTCATTGTTGGTGGCGGCATGGTGGGCGCGGCCCTGGCGGCCAGGCTGGGCCAGGCGGGCATGTCGGTTGGCCTGGTAGAGCGCGCCAGCGCTCCCACGCCCCCCAGCGGCGATTACGACCTGCGTATTTCATCACTCAACGCCCGCTCGCTGGCGTTCGTGAAAGCCAGCGGTGCGGTCCTGCCGGGAGAGCGCTGCTGCCCGTTCCGGCACATCGATGTCTCCAACCTGGATGGCAGCGGTCACTCGCTGTTCTCGGCCCACGACAGCGGCATGAACGATTTCGGTATTTTCATCGAAAACCGCGCCCTGCAGTACGCCCTTTGGCAGCGCCTGGAGCAGCTTCCCAGCGTCACTTGCTACACCCAGTGTGCCCCGGTGAGTACGCTGGCCGCCAGCACCCATCGGCTGCTGGAGCTGGACAACGGCAAGACCCTCAGCGCCCGGTTGATGGTGGCCGCAGATGGCGCACGTTCAACCCTGCGTGAGCTGGCAGGCATCTCCACCAGCAGCTACGACTACCACCAGCGGGCGCTGATCATCAACGTCGAGACCGAGCTGCCCCAGCAGGATGTCAGCTGGCAGTACTTTACCCCCACAGGCCCGCTGGCCATGCTGCCGCTGCCCGGCCACCGCGCCTCGTTGGTGTGGTACGACAGCGATGAGGCCACCAAGGCCCGTGAACAGCTTTCCAACGACGCCCTGCAACACGCCATAGAAACCACCTTCCCCAAACGGCTGGGCAAATTGACCCGGGTGGTGGCACGGGCCAGTTTCCCCATCAAGCGCCAGCACGCCAAACGCTACATCGGCAAACGGCTCGCGCTGATCGGCGACGCCGCCCACGTGGTGCACCCGCTGGCAGGTCAAGGCTTGAACATCGGCCTGCACGACGCCGACACCCTGGCCGAGCTGATCATCAAAGGCCGTGACCCTGGCGACCACATCAGCCTGCACCGTTTCGAGTGCCACCGGCGTTTGGCCAACCAGGCGATGATTGCCGCCACCGACAGCTTCCACCACCTCTTCACCGGGGCCAAGCCGCTCCGCCAACTGGGTGATCTCAGCCTGCACCTCGCCGAGCGAGTGCCGTTTGCCAAACGCATGATGATGCAGCAGGCCAATGGGTTGAATCCGTTCAAGGTGGGCTGAAGCTGACTATGCTGAGGGAGTGGCTGCGGAAAGCAGCCCTAAAACAACCACAATAACCCCTCAAAAAAGGAAAGCGCATGCGACGCAAGCAACCATTCGCGCTAGTAACGGCCGCCTCGTTCACCAGCATTGGCCTGTTGCTGGCCACGCCCTTATGGGCCTGGGATGGCATGGTCGAGAAGCAGCGGTTCGAGATCGAGAGCTTTACCACCCAGGGCGGCGAGACGATTCCCAACGTGGCGGTGGGCTGGGAAGCCTACGGCGAGCTGAACGAGGCGCGCGATAACGCCATTCTGATTACTCACTTCTTCTCAGGCACCAGCCACGCCGCAGGCCGTTACGAGGCCGAGGGTGAGGCTACCGGCTACTGGGATGCCATCATTGGCCCTGGCAAGCCGCTGGATACCGATGAGTACTACATCATCTCGTCCGATACGCTGGTCAATTTGGGGGCGAACGACCCGAACGTGATCACCACGGGGCCTGCCTCCCTTAACCCCGATACCGGCGAGCCCTGGGGCATGGATTTTCCCGTCGTGACCATCCGTGATTTTGTCGAGGTGCAGCGCGCCTTGCTGGAAAGCCAAGGCATTGAATCACTGCATGCGGTCATGGGCGCTTCCATGGGTGCCTTGCAGGCCATCGAGTGGGCCAGCGCTTACCCAGAACGGGTCGAGCGGTTGATTCCCGTGATTGGTGGCGGTGTGGCCGACCCGTGGCTGCTGGCCACGCTCAGCGCCTGGGCCGCGCCGATTCGCCTGGATGCCCACTGGAACGAAGGCGACTATTACGACGGCGAACCGCCCACCGACGGGCTTAAAGAGGCGCTGAAGCTGGTGACGCTCAATGCCAACCACTGGCAGTGGGCCAACGAAGCGTTCAACCGCGACTGGGCCGACGACGCGCGCGACCCCGCCCAGGACATCACCGCCCGCTATGCCATCGAACAAACCCTGGATGACATCGCCGCCGCCCGTGCGGCGCTTTCCGATGCCAACCACCTGCTCTACCTGGTGCGCGCCAACCAGACCTTCATGGCTGGATACGGCGACTCGCTGGAAGCGGGGCTGGCCGCCATCGAAGCCCCCACATTGATGCTGTATAGCGAGAACGACTTGGTCTTCGCCCCCGAGGGCGTACGCCGCACCGCCGAGCTGATCGAAGCCGACGGTACTGAGGTGACGCTAGAAACGCTGGAAGGCAGCCGAGGCCACCTGGATGGCGTGGTAGCCATCGAGCAAGCCAGCGATACGCTGCGGGCGTTTTTGGAGTGACACAGCGCCTGGAAGGCCAATCTCGCTAGCGGCTTTCCAGCGCCCACTGCACCGCCTGCTCTGCATGGATCTCGGTCGTATCGAAGAGCGGCACGGGAGTGTCGGCCTGTTGAACCAGCAGGCCGATTTCGGTGCAGCCTAGAATCACCCCTTGCGCGCCGAGCTCGGCAAGCGCCTCGATGATCTCCAGGTAGTCGGTTTTGGCCTCTGCTTTCACCACGCCCAGGCACAGCTCCTGGTAGATCACCGTGTGCACGCGCTCGCGCTGTGATTCGGTGGGCACCACCACCTCGATACCGTGGCGCTGCAAACGCTCGATATAAAATGCCTGCTCCATGGTGAACCGCGTGCCCAGCAAACCTACGCAGGTAATGCCCTGGCGCTGCAGCACCCAGGCCGTGGCATCGGCGATATGCAACAGCGGAATGGAGACCGCCGCTTCCAGCGGCTCGGCAACCTTGTGCATGGTGTTGGTACACAGCACCAGACAATCGGCCCCCGCGGCCTCCACCGCGCTGCCCGCCGCTGCCAATATCTCGGCAGTCGCCTCCCAGTTACCCTGATGCTGCAGCGCCTCGATGTCGGCAAAATCCACGCTGTACAGCACCACCCTGGCAGAGTGCAGCCCGCCCAGCGCCGTGCGCACATGCTGGTTGACGAGGCGGTAGTAGGTTTGGGTGGACTCCCAGCTCATGCCCCCGATCAAGCCGATGGTTTTCATGGATTCATTCACCTTTTCGAGGCCTGGAAACATTGTGCAGCGAAGGCTGCCCATACTTCAGGCAGCGCTTTTCACACATTAGCCGCTGGCGTTTTCCTCGGCCACCTGACGCAACGCATCGACCAGCACATCGGCGGGCTGGGCGCCGGAAATCAGGTAGCGGCCATCGAGAATGAAGCCCGGCACGGCACTGACGCCCATGTCCATGAAGCGCTGCTCTGCCTCACGAACTTCTTCGGCGTATTGGTCGGAGCGGGCGATGGCCTCGGCGGTGTCGCCATCCAGACCCACCTCGATGGCTTTTTCGCGAAGCACCAAGGGGTCGGCGGGATTTTTCGCCTCGCCGAAGTAGGCCTCGAATAGCGCCAGTTGCAGCGCCGTTTCCTGGTGCTGCGTGCCGGCCCAGGCCAGCACACGGTGCGCGGCGAAGGTGTTGTTCGCTCGGCGCTCCAGCGCGCCACGGAAATTCAGGCCAAGCGCTTCGGCGGCAGCCATGATCTCGCGCTGGGACTGTTCCATGGTGGCCGCATCCTTGCCGTACTTGCGGCACAGATGCTCCAGAATCGGCTCGCCCTCGGGCGGCATGTCCCGATTCAGTTCGAAAGGCTGCCAGACCAGCTCGACCTCGATCTCGCCAGCGAGCACCTCCAACGCCTGCTCCAGGCGCCGATAGCCAATCGCACACCACGGGCAGGCCACATCGGATACCAGATCGATTCTTACCTTTTGCATGGGGTGTCTCCTTTGGGTTCATTCATCATGGGTAACATCCGGCAGATGGGGCCATGCCACTGCCTCAGTCCGCCCACTCCAGGTCTCCAGTAAACACGACCGTCAGCCAGCGGTGCGGCCCTTCGTCGCCCAGCAAGTCACTGACTTCGTTACGCAGGGCATCCCATTCGCCAATGGTGCGCGGGTGCGCATCGGCGGGGACGATAAAGTAGAGCTCGATTTCCCTGGAGCGACCCACCCGCGCAATATAGGCGCGGTAGGTGGTAAACCCGTGCTGTTGCACGAAAGCCTGTGCCACCTGATCCACATGCTGCTTCAAGGCGCTCGGGGTGACCAGGAAGATATCCGCCAACGCGCGGCGCACGGTGGAAATCGGCAGCGGAATGATGATGACGCACACCACCGCCAGCACCGCCGGGTCGATGTAGGGCGAGATCGACTCCCACGACGTGCCCTGCACCAGATAGCCTAGCGAGAACGCCACCAGCAGCGCCGCCGTGATGCCTGCCGACATGATCCAGCCCCGCACGTCCAGGCGCACGAAGTCAGAGCCGATACGGCGATTGGCGCGAGCCTCCACGATAGCGGTGGCAACACACGCCACCAGGGTGATCACCGCGTAGACGATTGCCCAGCCAAACTCCAGCTCGCGCCCGCCTTCCAGCAGGCTGCTGATGGCGTTGACCAGGGCATACACCGCCACGCCAATCAGCAGCGTGCCGTTGACCCCCAGCACCATGGGCTCCAGGTGCCAGAAGCCCACGGAAAAGCGCTCTCTCAGCTTGCGCGACAGCCCTTTCGACGACACGAACGAGGTAATCAGGTTGACCACCAGCAACGAGAGCAGGCTCATGCTGGCATCCACCAGGGCATAGATGCCGTCGAACATGATCGAAAACGACCCCGACATCAGGCCAAAGCCGATGCCCAGCCCCGCAATCACCAGCGTGACGGCAATGGACGTTCTCAGTACGCCGCTCTCGTCGCTCAGGTCGAAACTACGCATGACGGTATCCCTTTCAGTGCGAAAATCCGCTCAATCCTGCAACTCTCTTAATTGCTTCATCAATCCCGTAATCACTTTTGCCGAGCTGCTGGTGTCATCCGCCAGGCGGCGCACGTGCTCGGCAACCACCGCGAAACCTTTGCCAGCCTCGCCTGCCCGCCCCGCTTCGATACCCGCATTGATGCTGAGCAGTTGCAGCATCTTCAGTGAATGGGCAATTTTCTCGGTTTCGGTGGCAATGTCGCGGCTGATGGTGCCCAGCTGCTCTTCACTTTGCCGCCGCTGCTGAATGTCGGTGACCACCCCTTCAAGGCAGATGACGTTGCCCTGGTCATCTTTCACGGCACCGCCGTACTCGCTCACCCAGCGCAGGCGGCCATCTTTACAGCGCACCCGATAATCGGCGTGCCAGTTCTTGTCGGCGGCGATGGCCCGCTCGATGGCCTGATCCAGCCCCGGCGCATCCTCAGCATGAATCAACGCCACGTAAGATTGCTGGCGGTTGCCGATCAAATCATGGCTGGCATAGCCCGTCAGCTCCTGAACCCTGCCGCTCAGGTTCAGCATGGTGTAGTGCTCATCGTTGCGGCAGCGGTACAGAAACCCGTTCATGCGCGACGCAATGCTTTCATAGATCCTGTCTTGCTCAGACATGCTGGTCATGGCCCTTCATGGTGGAATGCAACGGTACGTCAGCCCTTTACCCAGCGACTTAAGTCGTACTCTTCGAGGGGCACTATGCCGAGACCGCACCGCCAAGTCCAACGCCAAACTCACTTGCAAGCAACGATTAACCAGGCGGCTCCTGGGTTTGCTCGGTGACATGGCCCGCTTTATCCAGGTGGTACTCGCTAAAGTCCTGCGCCAGGAAGAGCGCGCCTGAGTAAACGCTTTGTGCCTCGCGTTGGATATCCGCGATGGAAGGCACGGTATGGGAAATGAGCGGGTAGCGGGGGCTGAAGTGGGTCAACACCAGGTGGGGCAAGCCGACCTGCTCGGCAAACGCCGCCACCTGCCTGCCGTAGCTATGCCCTACCTCACCGGCTTTCTCGGCCATCGCTTCGGTGTAAGTGGCTTCGTGTACCAGCACCTGCGCCCCGGCACAGGCTTGCGCCAACAGCTCGGGCTGGTCGTTGTCCCCGGCAATCACCACTTTTCTGGGGGCGTGTTTGAACAGCAGGTAATCCTGGCTGCGCAGCGGCTTGCCCTCGAATGCTACCTCCCTCCCCTGCTTCAACTGCCCCCACAACGGCCCTCTGGGAATGCCGTGCCGATCCAATTTACCCACGTCCAGGGCGGCCTCCACGTTGCGCTCGGTGAACGTATAGGCGTAGCACGGCACGCGATGGGAAAGCGCACTCGTTTCCACCGCCATGTTCTCGAATTCGATGCTGGGCAGGTCATCGGCGCAGATGAACTCCAGCGCGAAGGGCAGGCAGAGCTGGGTGACCGCACAGGTGGTTTCCAGCCAGGTTTGGATACCCTTGGGTGCCACAAGGGTCAGCGGCGCCGTGCGCCCACCCATGGCCGCACTGGCCAGAATGCCCGGCAGCCCGTAGCAGTGGTCGCCGTGCACATGGGTAATCAAAATGGCCTTCAGCGAATGAAACGACAGCCTGGTGTGCAACACCTGGTGCTGAGTGCCCTCCCCGCAATCGACCAGATACCAACCCTTGCCCTTGCTCTCTTGCAAGGCGATGGCAGAGACGTTGCGTTGTTTGGTAGGCACGCCTGCGGAAGTACCGAGGAAGAGTAGGTTCATATCTTATTGGCGAGTCAACAATGAGCGTTAAGGGATGACGTTCGAAGCAACGAGGCGTGCTTGAATGCGCATTACCATGCGCATAAAATCAGACGATACATCAAGAGCCACCAGGAGACGACGATGGCCGAACTCTACGATGCAGCCGCCCCCAAAAAAGCAGCGAATCTCTCCATCAATAGCGACTTGCTGCGCAGGACACGTGAATTGAACATTAACTTGTCTGCCACCCTGGAGCGAGCGCTGAAAGAAGAGCTTGCCAAATGCGAAGCACAACGATGGGTCGAAGAAAATCGAGCTGCGATAAAAAGTTATAACGATTTTGTCGAACGACACGGATGCTTTGGCGACGAATTCAGGGAATTTTAATGGCACAGTTCGATGTATACCCTAATCCAAGCAAAACCAGCAAAGCGCACTACCCCTACCTTGTGGATGTGCAAAGCAGTTTGCTAAGCGAACTGGCCACTCGCATCGTCATCCCGCTGGGCAACCGTTCCACCTTCGGCAACGACACCCTGCAAGGACTCACTCCAGAAATCAGCTTTGGCGATCAGGCGCTGTTGCTGTTAACGCCACAGATTTCGTCGGTGCCTGAAAAACATCTCCAGAATCCCATCGGCTCTCTCTCGCATGTTAGAGACCAAATTGTCGGGGCTCTGGACCTGGCGATCACCGGCTTTTAACACTGGCAGGATGCGGCAACCTCATGGAGGCAAAGCCGCCATGTCAAACGCTTATCAAGCGGCGTTAAATTCCAGTGGATGGAGGCCATCCAGATTGACCGTACTCCGCGCCACCCAGAGATCATGCATATCCTGCATCGCCAACCAGCTCTCAGGGCTACGCCCCAGCACTTTGGAAAGGCGCAGCGACATTTCCGGGCTAATGCCACTTTCTCCTTTGAGCAGCCGGGACAACGTGGACGGTGAAACGCCCAGACTCGAAGCAAGCTGACGCGAGCTAATGCCAAAGGGTTCCAGATACACTTCCCGAATAAATTCACCAGGATGCGGCGGATTATGCATCGTCATTAGTGATAATCCTCATAATCAAGAATGTAGGCGTTGCCGTCCTGAAATTCGAACGTCATACGCCAATTTCCGTTCACCCAAATCGACCATCGCCCTTTGTCTTTCCCTTTCAATGGGTGAAGCCTAAAGCCAGGGATGTTCATATCTTCGACTGAAGTGGCGGTATCCAGAGCAAGAAGCTGCATACGTAGCTTCTTGGCATGATCCGGCTGTATGCCAGCGGTGCTGCCAGTCGAGTAGAACCGTTTCAGCCCTTTGTGCCGGAATGATTTAATCATGAAGAAACCATAGCATGATGCGCACCGCGCAACAACCGTCTAGCGCTCATCGCCAAAATTGAAATCAACAACGCTTGTCCTAACATCGGGCACATCGAACTATAAGGCCTGTCAGCGAGGTATCATGCGGTACAGTATCAAAGAAAAGCTTTGCCGGTGAGGCTGGTCTTGCAACAGATCTACATCTCGGGCTGGAGCGAATGCTGGTAATTCATCACCGCCATGGCGTTCTGATTGTGATTGTAAACCTTGAAGCGCGGCATGCTTACCACTCCTCGTCTGTTTTCCCGATCCTACCAAAACCTGGCTGTCAAAGGTTTTTTTCTACAGCCTCAACGCCGCTCAGCACGGGCGGCTTCGGAATGGAGGCGCAGCCGCAATGCAGTAACCGTCTCCGTGTCTGGCATGGTTATGGACCCACTACACTGTGAAAGCCGCACGAACTCGTAACATCTCTGCACAAATCAAAAAACTTTGGAACCAGCTCGTCATGACACTCCATCAGAAACTGAACGGCATCCCTTCTATGAATATGCGAAGTGCGGTAGACGATTTTTCCTCTATCATCAACAACTGGCAACTTGGCTTCGAACTCTTCAAACTCCAAAACATCCCAGTTATTAGCAACTCTGATTAGGTGCCTATGTTTTGCAATATTGACGTATGATTTAACGACGTTGAAGCTTTTTTCAATCATAAAACCCTTTAGCGCGCTATAGAAAACATGACTTTCATACCGGTTTATGAAGTCTTCGCTCCATCTAATATTGCTAGGCCTAAGAGTGGGCTTTGTGGGAATGACCAAATTCAGCAAATGGGGAAATGAATCAAGGAGCGCATGAAGGCTATTTAGAAATCCAATTATGTTTGCTTCATATACATAGCGATACTCAACACTCTCCCCGCCTCTCCGGTATTGCCCAATCCGGTCTAGCACAAGGTCTGGTCGATCACTTGAGTGCGGCAAGTTAGAGTAATGGTACAGGCAATATTTTAACCATCTATGGATTGACTGCCCTGCTAACATAATTTCTTTGTCTATGTCAGGTTCGACGGTCCCAGATACTGAGGCTCTCAATCTAGAGAACAACTCCAGGTCAAGCTCATTGTTCATGCATCCCCCCATGCTTAATTGAAGCCATAACGCCAATGTTCAGCGGCGAACTTAACGCAGCGAAGCGGAGAAAAGGGCGTCCGGTGGAGGCCCGCCAGGGCCGGAATGAACTAGAATGACTGGTTAGATTTTCGTACCGAGTCTAACCTTACGCCCACCTGCTCAGTCGACTGACTTTAAGCCCGTGTACTCATCCTCAGGAGGTAACATGTCTACGTTCGCCGGCGCATTCCCCACCTTCAAAGTGAATACCGCTCCTGGATGCAACTCGGTCTCCGTCTGCGTTCCACATTCGGTGGTAACTCTAATTCTCAGCGGCGAACTCTGGTGATTATGGAAGCGCATAGTGTCGCCAGAGTTCAGTCTATGAGACTGGATATTATATCCTGAGCCACTGCCATCCATGAAACCTCCTTAAAATCTAACAGTGATTAAACGCCCTGCCATGAAACCTCAATGAACGCGACATCACAATGACTGAGGTTTCATAGCCACCAAATCGAACCTACCCACTGATTCTACAGCATGCGAATTTCGGCGATAAAGCCAACATTCGCATGCTGGCGCGTTTTGCTTTGACTCATTAAATTACCAGAAACGCACTGCGCGGCGGATGCACCATACAAAGCCCACAAGCCGCTAACCAACCCCCACCGCCACCACGTCCCCCTCAAACCACTGCTGCTTAAGCCCCCGCTGTTTTTCCAGCAGCGTGAGGTAGGGCCTTAGCGGGTGTTGGGCCGGTAGGCTGACGTGGAGCTGGCGCAGGCGCCGTTGGTAGGGGAGCTGCCCGGCGGGCTGGTGCAGGGGGGTGGCGTGTTGGGTGAGCCATGCCATGTCGGGGAGCAGCAGGTGTGTGGCGCCGCTGTCCAGCGCGAGGGTAACACCCTTGGCGTCGAAGTCGCCTGCGTAGAGGTGCGGCCTGCGGTTTTTGCGCCATACCTCGGCCAAGTGGGCGAAGCCGCCGCCGTAGTGGCTGTCGCCTCGGTAGGCGATGAGCGGCTGGGCGTAGCCGCTGAGGGCGCTGATGTTCGGGTTGAAAGCGTAGAAGCTGTCGAGGTTTTCCACCTGCACCAGCGCGCCGAAGGCCCCCAGCGTGAGGTTGCGAACGTCCACGTCGCGACTGCAGCGCGGCTCGTTGGAAAGCCCTGGTGTGGGCTGGGGCGGCAGGTTGAGCAGTACGCGCCAGGCGCGGGGGCCTTCGCGGGTGGCTTTGTCCTCCTCTACGCCCTCTTTGGCTTGGGCGGTGCTGCTCAGGCCGCTGAGCGAGCGGCCCAGCGGGGCGAGGTGGGCGCTGGCCAGAACGCTATCGATCTGCGCCAGCAGCTCGGCATCGAAGCGCAGGGTCTGGCTGGAAAGCCGCAAGCCGAGATCGATATCCTGCTGGCGGCACCAGGCCACCACGTCTTCCACCCACTGGCGGCGGGGCTTCTCCACCGTGGGCTGGCGGTTGAGTTCCCGGGCCACGCCGTTGAGCCCTGCCCGTGCGCGGCTGGGCAGGTTCATACCGCCACCGCCAGGGCCACATCATGAATCAACCGCAGGTCGTTATAGGCGCTGGCCCTGCTCTCTTCCTGGTGAAGGCGAAAGGCCTGCTGCTCGCGGCGCGGCAGGCCCTGGTATTCGGCGATCACCTGAAACAGCCAGATTTCATCTGCCCACTCCAGGCCGCTCTGTTGCAGGTAGGCCAGGGCGCTGACCGGCTCGGCAGGCGGCTGGTCGAGCACTGCGAGGTAGAAGCGTTCGACGTCCAGCTTGAGGGCCTGCTGGCGTGCGGCGGCCAGGCTCTCTTCGGCGAGCTGCACGGCGTTGGCCACGGCGACGTTCTGCGCGGCGTGGCGTGGGGCGGGCAGCTCATGCAGCAGCTCAGCCAGTACCCGGGTGTCCAGGGGGCGGTCCAGCGCTGGGGCGGCGGCGGCGTTGAGCGGTGCGGCGCGGTTGAACAGCGCGGGCACCTCGCTGCGCTGGGCGTAGTTGCCGGGCACGAAGCCCGGGTGTTCGCGCATGAAGGCGGCCATGCCGGTCATCAGGCGGCTGCGGGCCTGCTGCTTGCGGAAGCGGGCCATGAGTTCGATCAGCCGCCGCTGCACTTCCCGCAGGCTGGTGTAGTGGTGGCTCAAGCGGTTCTGGAGCTGGCTGATGAGCAGCTTGCGTAGGCTGCCGTCGCTGCCCACCAGGGCGATCAGCTCGTCGAAGTCGATCAGCGCGAGGCCGTCGAGCAGGCGCACGATCTGCTTCTGGGCGCGGTCGTTCTCGCGGATCTTGTCGTTGAGCTGGCTGACGAAGCCGAAATCGCTGTTGAGCCGCTGCCACAGGCTGTCGATGGCGTCGGCAAAGCGGCCGTTGAGGTCGTCTACCTCCTGGCGCAGGCGCAGTAGCTGCTGTTCCTGGCGCCAGTGTTCGCCCTTGCTGCGGGCTTCCCGGTAGCTATCTACCTGGGTACGAATCAGCTCCAGGGTTTCGGCCACATCGGCATTGACGTGGCGGCGGGTTTCGTCGGCGAGCATTTCGGCGATCAGGTCGCGCACCTTGGGCGAGAGTTTGACGCCGCTCTGCTCGTCGGGCCGCCACAGCACTCGGGCGGCCAGCAGTTTGCGCAGCGCACCGTCGCTCAGGCCTTCCAGCGGTACGTCGTCGCGTGTGTAGGCCTGCATCAGCCGTTCGGCGTGCCTGCCCAGCAGTGCCAGGCGTTCCGCGCCGGTCTTGAGCAGGCGGCTCTCCAGCTCGCCCACGCCACTGCCCGCCCCATTGCCCATACTTCTACTCACAGCAGGGCCTCCTGCGTGCCGGTGTCCTCGTCGGCATCGATGGGCAGGTTCTCTTCGTCGCGTATGAAGCGCACCACGTCCACGAGGTAGTCCATCTTGCCGGTCACCACGAACACCTGGCGTTCGCTGTGGGGCTGCATCAGGTAGCCGTGCTCTTTCAGCCGTTTGAAGATCTGCTTCACCTGGGCATCCAGCTGGTCGCTCTGGGAGCCAAAGAAGCTGTCCGTGGCCAGCCGTTCCAGGCGCTCGCGCAGGCTCTGGTTGTCTTCGCACTTGGCGCTGAACTCGGCGGGCTTGAGCACGTCGCCAGGGGCGGCCAGGGCGTCGCGGCCCAGCGCTTCCTGCACCAGTTGCAGCCACTCCAGCATGGGCAGCAGGCTGTTGAGGGTGTCGGCGAGCTGGCGGGAGAGCTGCTCCCGTGCGGTGTCGTTGAGCTGCCGCCAGGCCAGGAAGTAGACGCTGGCATCCTCGTTGCTGGCCAGCCGCCGATTGAGCGGGCGCAGGTAGGCGTCGATGGCCTCGCGGGTCTCTTCGTTGGCCAGGTGGCGGTAGGCGTTGTCGTCGCTGACGGCGCAGATGAAGTCGCCTGCCAGCAGGCGTTCGAGCAGGGGGCCGTGTTCGATCATGCGCTCACCTCCTGTTGGCGCTGCTTGATTTTCTGCGCCAGCGCGCTGAGACGCGGCTCGATACGCTTGAGCTGGCGCTGTTGCTGGGCGTCCCGTTCGATGAGGTAGCGGTTGGCGAACAGCAGCAGCACGTCGGATTCCGGGTTAGGGAAGGCCCCGACGATATGGATGCGGTTGCTGTCGCAGGCATCGAACAGTTTTTCGACGTTGTGGTAGGCCAGGGTGCCGATCTCATCGATGGGCCAGTGGATGGCGATGTGCGCATCGCCCCGCAGCAGGCGGGTAAACGCCAGCAGGAACTTGCACAGAATCAGATACGCCATGCCGTGGCTGGAGGACTCCAGCAACTGGCGGTCGTTCTTGATCACCAGGTCCGTGCCGCCTTCGTTCAGGTGCAGCTCCAGGCGCAGCAGGCTTTCGAAGCTGTACTGCTGGTCGCTGCGCAGCAAATCGACCACGTCGGCCAGGGCGTTGAGGTAGTCGTCGCTGGGCAGCGTCTGGCCGGACTCCCGCCACGTCTTGTAGCGCTGGGCGAACAGCTTGAGCGGTTCCCAGAAGCCCAGCTCGTCGATGGTGGATTGAATGCGCACTTCCGCCTTGGTGATGCCTTCCAGGCGCAGGTCGTCGGCGACCTCCTCCGAAAGCCGACGGCTCTGGGCGCTGATGCGCCGGTTCAGGTCGCGGAAGACGCTGAAGAACTTGTCCAGGTCATCGCTGAGGTTGCGGCCTTCCTGAATCAGCTGCTGCTGTTGGTCTTCCAGCAGCTTGAGCATGCCGCGCAGCAGCGGCAGCAGTAGCCGGGGGCTGTCGCTGGGCAGCTTGTCGCGCTCGCTTTGCAGGGCATCGGCAAAGCCGCTGCTGGCGTCCTTGATCAGTTGGCTTTCGACGTCCAGACAGCCTCGGCGCAGTTGCTCCAGCTGCTGGTGGCGGCTGGCCAGGGCCTGGCGGGTGCGCTCGATGCGCTCGTCCACATCGCCCAGGCTGGCTTCCAGCGGCGCGCCTTCGGCCACCAGCTCCAGGCTTTCCAGCTGGTTGAGCAGCGGTGTCAGGGCTTCCAGGGTGCCACGGGCGCTGTCGCGCTGGGCCTTCAGGCCGTTCACCGCCTGCTGGTGGGCCTCTCTGGCGGCGTGGAAGGCGTTTTTCAGATGCGCTTTGTCGCGCTTGAGCTGTTGGTCGCGCTGGGCCAGCTCGGCCTCTTCCGCCACCAGTTGGGGTTTGTGCTGGCCCCACTCGATGCGCATGAAGCGCTGGTACTCTGCCAGCTCCTCCTGGCGGGCGGCGGTTTTGCGAATGCGCTCGTTCTGCGCTTCCAGGCGGGTTCGCGTGGCCTTGAGCTGGGCGGGGTCGACGCCCTGTTCGACCAGCTCCTGGCTGAAGGCCTCTTCCAGCTCGGCGCGCTGGCGCTGGTGTTCGGCGTTGGCATCGCTGAGCTGCTGTTTGTAGGTGCGTAGCTGGGCATCGAGGCTATCGAGCTGACTTTGGGCATCGGCCTTGAGTTCCAGCAGTTGGCCTTGATGGGTTTCAGCCAGCTCGGCCAGGGCGTCGCGCTTCTCGTCGCGCAGCTCGGTTTGGGCCTGCTCCTGGCGGGCCAGGGCGGCTTCGATGTGGGCACGGCGGGCTTTCTGGCTCTCCGCGTGGCGGGCCTGCTGTTGGCGGCGCGCTTCCAGGGCGTACTCCACCTCCTGCTCGGCGCGCTGGTGGGCCAGGCGGGCGGTGTCCTGGGCGTCATCGGCCTGCTGTACCCGCTCGTTGTGCTGCTTGAGGGCCTTTTCAGCGGCGGTGCAGGCGGTGTGGGCTCGGGCCTTGGTGCTCTCGGCTTCCTCGATGGCGGCCAGCAGGCTGGCTTCGTCCTGGGCGTAGTCGGGCAGCGCGATGGCGGAAAGGTCCAGCGCCAGCCCGAACAGGTCGTCGCTGGCGTGGTCGGCCAGTTGGGGGGCGAGGTCGCGGCGCTCCAGCAGTTCCGGGGCGATCACCTTGCCGAGCTGCTGTTCCCAGCCGGGGCGGTGGTAGCGCAGGAAGTGGCGCAGGCTGCCCTGTTCGGGGGTCTGCTGCTGATAAAGCGTGTAGCAGTGCTGCTCGGCGCGCTCCCGCTGCTGACGGCACTGCACGAGATGCTGTTCGGCGGTGTCGCGCTCGCGCTTGTGGGCTTCCAGCTCGCGGCGAAGCGCTTCCAGGGTGGCCCCGGCCGCACTGCGGGCCTGCTGGGCGTCGTCCAGCCGCGCTTGGGCCAGCTCGGCCTCCTGGGCTTCTTCGCGGGTTTGGCTGGGCATGGCCAGCTGAGCCTTCAGCTCGGCCAGCTGCTCGACGCCTAGCTCCAGCTGGGCCTGATACTCGCTCTCCAGCCGCTGGCGGGCCTGCTGGTAGCGCTCGTTATGCTGCTGTTCGGTTTGCCACTGCTGCTCGCGGCGCTCGGCTTTCTCCTCCACCAGCGCGTCGATCAGTTCCTGGTTCTCTTGAGTCTGGCGGGCGAGGTTTTCGGAGAGTTCGCGCAGTCGGCCATCCAGGCGCGCCTGGCTTTCCTTGACTGCGTCCTGCATCACTTGCAGGTGTTGCTGCAGCTGGTCGCGCTGTTCGCGCCACTGGGGCAGCGCGTTGATGTCCCGCTCCAGGCCGGGCATGTCGGCATCGGCGTACTGCTCGAAGCGGGTTTGCAGGTCGTTGAGGCGGTGCTGGGCGTGCTGCAGCTGGCTTGCCACTTCGCTGTGCTGGTCGTTGAGCGCATCCCGCCGTTCGCCGTAGGCCTGCTCTTCGGCCTGAAACTCCCGCTGGTGGCGGTTGAGTTCACCTTCCAGGTCAGCGACCTGCCGCTGGGCCTGTTCGCGGTCGGCGGCCAGCTGGGGTTTGAGTTGCCACAGGGTGGTATCAAGCTCGGCCAGTTCCCGGTCGATGCCAGAGAGCTTGGCCAACGCGGCCTGCAGTGGCTCCAGGCGCATGGATTGGCGCATCTGGTGAATCCACTCGCGGGCCTTGGCACTGCGAATGCGGGTAACCGGCAGCTCGACACCGTCCTCTTCGAAAATCGCCGCCAGCATGGTCTTGAGGGTGTCCATCTTGCCCTCTTTGGCGTGCACCGCCGAGACCAGCTTTTCGATATGGCGAATGCGCCGCTCGGGATTGACCAGGCTGAACTGGGCAGCGATCTGGCGCAGCTTCAGGCCATCGCGGCTGTTGCCGTGGAGCTGGGTAAAGTCGTTCTGGATCACCGAGCGGAACTCGGAGGTGGCCCCCAGTTTAGGCGACACCGGCGTGCCGCTGCGGCGCAGCCCGCTGGCCCACTGGGTGTAGTCCAGCGCCAGCGGGCCCTGCTCGGTCTCGACCAGATAGTCTTCCGGGCGGTAAGGCGCGCCGACGAAGCGATACTCCACGCCGCCTTCCTGCTTGCGGGTCAGCACCGCCTGGCACACGTTGCCCGCTTCGCGGCGGTATTCGTATACCAGGTAGCTGTTGCGATGGGGCAAATAGAACGCATCGAATTTCATGCGGGTTTTCGGCACCACCTTGTTGGGCAGCTCGCCGTAAAACACCGGCACCAGCCGCTGGAGCGTGGTTTTACCCGACGCGTTGGTGCCGCAAATATTGGTGTGGCCGTCCACACTGAGTTCGACCACGCCGTTCAGGTGGCCGTGAATCATCACGATGCGTAGCAGATGCGCCATGCCGTGTCCTTGATCGTTTAACGTCCGAAAACGCTATCTTGCCAGACACAGACCAAAGCAGCTACGCGGTTCAAAAAGGGCAAGTCATATATAGCACCGAGTGCCACACATGGATGATAAGAATTATAATGACACGGCATTGACCGAAGCCATCAGGTATGGCGCATTGATCGAGGTTAAAAACGATGGATAAATCAATTCTGGATATGGTGCATGAAACGGCTCAAGACCTGCACACGGCGGGTGTGATGAAAGACACCACGCTGCGTGAGTTCGATGCGCTCTGTCTGCCGCCTGTCAAAGAGTATACAGCCATACAGATCAAGCAGATCCGCACCAGGAATCACGCCAGCCAAGGCGTGTTCGCCGCATACCTGAACACTAGCGTGTCTACCATCCAGAAGTGGGAACAAGGCCAGAAAAAACCCAATGGTCCTTCGCTCAAGCTGCTAAACCTGGTGGCCGAAAAGGGGTTGGAAATACTGGCTTAATCGTTCTCCCTTCTTTCTTTCGCTCCCAGCAATCCTTCAAAAAAGCTCACCGCGTTGGCTTCCAGCCCTTCCAGGTAGTAGCCGCCTTCCTGTACCACCAGGGTGGGCACATCGAGGCTTGCGATGGTGCGTCCCAACTCGCCAAAACCGGGTGTCGATACCGCTACTTTGGCCTGAGGGTCGCGCTCATGAATATCGAACCCCAGCGCCAGCACCAGCGCATCGGGCTCGAACAGGCGAATGGCCTGGCAGGCTTGGGCCAGGCGGTCGAAAAACACCGCTTCTGCCGAGCCGTGGGGCATGGGCAGGTTGAGGTTGTAGCCCAGCCCGGCCCCTTCCCCGCGCTCCTCTTCGAAGCCGGAAACCGCCGGGTAGAAGTTGGTGGTATCGCCATGGATGGAGATATAGAGCACATCGTCGCGCTGGTAGAAGATCTCCTGTATGCCCTGACCGTGGTGCATATCCGGGTCGAGCACGACGATGCGCGGAAACCGCGCGGTGAGATGCTGGGCAGCAATGGCGGCATTGTTGAGAAAGCAGAAACCACCGGCGGAGTCGATGCCCGCATGGTGGCCTGGCGGGCGTGACAGAGCATACGCGAAGCGCTCCCCAGCCAATAACGCCTCCGCCCCGGACACGGCACTTTGCGCCGACCAGTACGCCGAGTGCCAGGTGTGCTGGCCCACTGGCGCGCTGCCATCGGCCAGGTAACGTGCCGCTTCGGCCAGGATACCGCGCAGGGCGTTGGGCGAGCGCACGAAGATGTTGGAGATCACTTCGTCCCCCCAGTCTTCGTCCAGCGCATGCCAGCGCCGATAAGCACTTTCCAGAAAACGCAGGTAGGCCAGCGAGTGCACGGCCCTCAACGGCGCGACGCCGTGGTCGATGGGAGCCTGCACATCAAACCCCAGCCGGTGCACGGCCGACAGCAGCGCCGTGGCGCGTTCGGGTACTTCCTGCGGGGCGCGCATCTTGCCCCGCGAGAAGTAGGTGCGCGGATGGTGCCGGCGCTGTTCAGCGTGAAAGAAGGTCTTCATTGGCCGGGTCTCCATTCTCGCTTTCGCTCTCACTCTCGCCCACCCCCTTCACCACGAAGTCTCTGGCCACTCCGATATGAAAATCGATGGCCTCGCGGCAGGCTTCCGGGCGGCCCGTGGCCAGGGCGTCGAGCAACTTGAAATGGCTGGTGGCGATGGTCTCGGGGGCTTCATGGGTTTTGGTGATCAGCGCGATGCAGAGGCGTAATTCATGGGCCAGGTCATCGAAGGCCCGCAGCAGACGCTCGTTGCCTGCGTAGTGCAGCATCAGGCGGTGGAACGTCAGGTCTTCTTCGATGCGGCGCGTGCCGTCGTTTCCGGCGGCAGCCTCGCACAGCACGGCTACCTGCTGCTTCAAGGCCTGTTCGGCCTCGGGCGTGTAACGCTCGCACAGGCGCTGAATGGCGTGCCGCTCCATGCACAGCCGCAGGTCGAAGACATCCTCCAGTTCAACGGTATTCAACGCACGTACGAAGAAGCCCTTGCGCGGCTTCGAAATCAGCAAACCGCGGCTCTCCAGCAAGCGCGCTGCTTCACGGACCGGCGCACGGCTCACCCCCAGCGCACGAGAAAGCTGCACTTCAGAAAGCCGTTCGCCGGGTAAAAAGTGTTGCTGAATAATTGCTTGGGTCAGGTAGTCCGCCACCTGCTCGACCAGATTGTGCTGCTGGATAACCGCCTGCGGCGCCGTTGGCAAAGGGGCCATAAAGTTTACTCTTGGTCGCCATGACATGGCTTGAGTATGACAAAAAAACCGCACTTGTCGACGGACGATTGACGACTGTCGACAGTTTTACCAGCCGCTGCTATGGTCAAAAAGGGCCGCCAAAAAACACCACAATCAGGCCCAGACACGTCACGCCTCGCTCGACTAACGACGACGTAAAGCTTTTACGTACCAATAAACCGAGGAGCAGGAAACATGAAAACACCTTTGGCTTTGGCACTCTCTGCCGTCACGCTTGCGCTGGGTTCCACATCCGTGCTGGCCGCAGACCCGCAATCCGGTGGAACGGTCAACACCATCATTCAACCCGAGCCGCCGGGGCTGGTACTGGGCATGATTCAGAACGCCCCCACGCGTACCGTGGCGGGCAATATCTATGAAGGCCTGCTGCGCTACACCACCGACCTGGAGCCCACGCCCCAGTTGGCCGAGTCCTGGGAGGTCAGCGACGATGGCCGGGTCTATACGTTCCATTTGCGCGATAACGTCACCTGGCACGATGGAGAGCCCTTCACCGCCGACGACGTGGTGTTTTCTGCCGATGTTTTCCACCGTGAGTTGAACCCCAGCGCACGGGCCGTGTTACAGCATGTGGAAAGCATCGAGGCCAGCGACGACCACACGGTGGTGTTTACCCTGACCGAGCCCTTCGGCCCCTTCCTGATCTCGTTCGAGGCGGGCACCTTCACCATGGTGCCCAGGCACTTGTACGAAGGCACCGACTTCCGCAATAACGAGCACAATGACCACCCGATTGGCACGGGGCCGTTCAAGTTCGCCAACTGGGAGCGTGGCACGGTCATCGAGCTGGTCAGAAACGACGACTACTACGAAGAGGGCCTGCCTTACCTGGATGGGGTCAACTGGCACGTGATTCCCGATGGCGGCTCTCGGGCTGTGGCCTTCGAGAATGGCACCATCGATGTCCTGCCCAGCGGCACCGTGGAAAACTTCGATATTCCGCGCCTTTCGGCCATGGATAACGTCTGCATGACCGAACAGGGCCATGAGTATTTCAGCCCCTTTGCCATGCTGTGGATGAACAACCGGGAAGGCCCCACCGCCGACAAGCGCTTCCGCCAGGCCGTGATGTACGCCATGGACCGCGAATTTGCCCGCGACGTGCTCTGGAATGGGCTGGGCAATGTACCGCTGTCGGCCTTTGGTTCGAATGCCAGCTTCCAGTATGACGGCCTGGAGCCCTACGACCACAACCCCGAGCGCGCTCGGGAGCTGCTGGCAGAAATGGAGTACGACGGCGAAGAGATCACCATTCTGCCGCTGCCTTACGGCGAGACCTGGACCCGCTGGGCAGAAGCCGTGCAGCAGAACTTGCGTGAAGTAGGCATCAACGTCCGCACCCAGGCCACCGACGTGGGCGGCTGGAACCAGCGCCTGGGTGACTGGGATTACGACCTGGCCTTTACCTATCTTTTCCAGTACGGCGACCCTGCGCTGGGCATTTCACGTACCTATCTGTCTGACAACATCGCCAAGGGCTCCCCCTGGAATAACGTTCAGGGTTATGAGAACGAGCGGGTAGATGAGCTGTTCAATGCCGCCGCCACGGCGTTTCCTGATGAGGAGCGCGAAGCCCTCTACCGTGAAGTGCAGGAAATTCTGCATGAGGATGTTCCGGTTGGCTGGCTGATGGAGCTTGGCTTCCCCACCCTTTACCGCTGTGATGTTCAGGACCTGGTGACCTCAGGGGTCGGCGTGAACGATGGCTTCAAGGATGCCTGGCTGGACCGCTAGGTAGGTGCCACCCGGGCCGCCATGGCGACCCGGGTGTTTCAGCTATGTCAGGAATATGCTCATGTTATATGCCCGCTTGATCGTCATGCGGCTGTTCAAAGCCGTGATCGTCCTTTTTTTGATCGTGATCTTCAACTTCTTCCTGATTCAGATGGCCCCCGGCGACCCGGCGGCCATTCTGGCCGGGGAAGCCGGTGCCGCCGACCAGGAGTTTCTCGACCAGCTGCGCGTGCGCTTCGGCCTCGACCAGCCTATCTACGTGCAGCTATGGCGCTACGTCTCTGGCATTGCCATGCTGGATTTTGGCTACTCCTACCGGCTGGGCACGCCCGTCTTCGACCTGATCATGGCGCGCTTGCCCGCCACGCTGCTGCTCACCGGTACCGCCTTTGTGCTCTCGCTGGTGCTGGGCATCATTGCCGGTTCCATGGCGGCGGCCAGAGCCAAGAAGCCATCGGGCTCGCTGATCATGGCGCTGGCACTGGTGTTCTACGCAACGCCGCTGTTCTGGGTGGCGCTGATGTCCGTGGTGGTGTTCTCGGTGTACCTGGGCTGGCTGCCTGCCTATGGGTTGTACACCGTGGGCGCTGGCCATACCGGGCTGGCCCTGGCGCTGGACGTGGCGAAACACCTGGTGCTGCCTGCCACGACCCTGGCGCTCTTTTTCATGGCGATTTACACCCGCATGACGCGCACCTCCATGCTGGATGCCGCTCAGCAGGACTATGTCAAAACGGCCCGGGCCAAGGGGCTCAAGCCGGGCGTCATCCAGCGCCGCCATGTGCTGCGCAACGCTCTGCTTCCCATCATCACGCTGGCGGGCCTGCAGGCCGGGCAAATGGTGGGCGGCGCGATCCTCACCGAAACCGTGTTCGCCTGGCCCGGCATCGGCAGGCTGATGTTCGAAGCGCTGCAACAGCGTGACTACAACCTCTTGCTGGGTATTTTCTTCTTCTCTGCGGCGCTGGTGATCGTGTTCAACATTCTCACCGATCTGGTGTATCGCCTGGCAGACCCACGCATCAAGGGGGCCTCATGAGCTTTTTTGCACGTTTCGCCCAGAACCGCGGGGCGCTGGTGGGGCTGGTCATCCTGCTGGTGATCATCGCCATGGCCCTTCTTGCCCCGCTGCTGTTTCCCGAATCGCCCTGGCGCATGGTGCAGCGCCCCTTCCTGCCGCCGTTCTCGCAGGAGGGGTTTCCCCTGGGCACCGACACCATGGGCCGCAATGTGGCGGCGGGCCTGATGCATGGCGCCTGGGTATCGTTGCTGATTGGCTTGGTGTCCACCAGCGTGGCGCTGCTGATTGGCGTGCCGCTGGGGGCCATTGCCGGGTATTACGGTGGCTGGATCGATGACGTGCTGATGCGCATCACCGAGTTTTTTCAGACCATCCCCAACTTTGCCCTGGCCATCGTGCTGGTGGCCATCATGCAGCCCAGCGTGACCTCCATCGTGCTGGCCATTGCCCTGGTGAGCTGGCCGCCCGTGGCCCGCCTGGTGCGGGCAGAGTTCATGTCGCTGCGCCACCGGGAGTACGTCGAGGCCGCTCGGCTGGTCGGCCAGTCCAATACCACCATCATCCTGCGCCAGATCCTGCCCAATACGCTCTCGCCCATCATCGTGCTGGCCTCGCTCATGGTGGCCACGGCGATTCTGCTGGAGTCGTCGCTCTCGTTTCTGGGGCTTGGCGACCCGAACGTCATGTCCTGGGGCTACATGATCGGTGCCGCGCGTACCGTGATTCGCCAGGCATGGTGGCTGAGCTTCTTCCCTGGCGTGGCCATTCTGCTGACCGTTCTGGCACTCAACTTGGTCGGTGAAGGGCTGGACGATGCGCTGAACCCCAAACTTTCCCGTGAGCGTTAGGAGCCTGCCATGAACGATGTCGTGCAACCCGCTGGCCAGGACGAGGCGCCCGCCGTACTACAGATCGAAGGCTTGAGCGTGGCGTTGCCCAAAGGCGCAGACCGGCCGCTGGCGGTGGAGAATGTCAGCTATAGCGTCAACCGTGGCGAGATCATGTGCGTGGTCGGGGAGTCCGGGTCGGGCAAGTCCATGGCCGCCAACACGGTCATGGGCCTGCTGCCCAAGGGCGTTCGCCCCGTGCAGGGCAGCGTCACGTTCGAAGGCCAGAACCTGCTGGCCCTGAGCGAAAAGCAGCACCGAACGCTGCGCGGCCTGAAGATCGGCATGATCTTTCAGGAGCCAATGACAGCACTGAACCCCTTGATGCGCGTGGGCGCACAGATTGCCGAAGTGTTCGAGGCCCATGGCCAGCTCAGCCCCCGGCAGCGCCAGGCGCGGGCGCTGGAACTGCTGGTGGAAGTGGGTATCCCGCAGCCAGAAAAGGCCATCAGCGCCTACCCCTTCGAGCTTTCCGGCGGGCAGCGGCAGCGGGTGATGATTGCCATGGCGCTGGCGCTCGAACCGGTGCTGTTGATTGCCGATGAGCCCACCACGGCGCTGGATGTGACCACCCAGGCGCAGATTCTGGCGCTGATTCGTGACCTGCAACAGCGGCGTGGCATGGCCGTCATGTTCATCACCCACGACTTTGGCGTAGTGGCGGAAATCGCCAACCGTGTCTGCGTCATGCGCCATGGCCGCATCGTCGAAATCGGCAATGCTCGGGATGTGCTGGAGAACCCCCAGGATGCGTATACCCAGGCCTTGATCGCCGCCATTCCCAGCAACGCCCTTCCGCCGCACCGGGCACCCGCCGCCTCGGCGCCCCTGCTGGAGATCAAGGGGCTCAACAAGGTATTTCGTTCACGCGGGGGCTGGTTCAAAGCCACTCGGGAAGTGCGCGCGCTGGATGACGTATCGCTGACGCTGGCCAAAGGCGAGACTGTGGGTATCGTGGGCGAGTCCGGCTCGGGCAAATCGACCCTTGGCCGCTGCGTGGTGCGCCTGGAGCACCCGGATAATGGCGAGCTGCTGCTGGATGGGGTCAATTTTTCGCAGTTGAGCGGCAGCGCGCTGCGCCGCGAGCGCCACCGGGTGCAGATGATTTTTCAGGACCCTTATGCGTCCTTGAACCCGCGCACCCGGGTCGGCATGGCCATCGCCCAAGGTCCCATGGCCAACGGCACTCCGAAGGCCGACGCGCTCCGCCAGGCCGGTGAGCTGTTGGAGCTGGTGGGGCTGGGTGCCAGTGCGGTGACGCGTTTCCCCCATGAGTTTTCAGGCGGCCAACGCCAGCGCATCGGCATTGCCAGAGCGCTGGCGCTCAACCCTGAATTGATCGTGGCCGATGAGGCGGTCTCTGCGCTGGACGTCTCCATTCAGGCGCAGGTGCTGGAGCTGCTGGAATCGCTGAAACAGCGGCTGTCGCTGTCACTACTGTTCATCACCCACGACTTGCGGGTGGCCGCCCAGATTTGTGATCGCATCGTCGTCATGCAGCATGGGCGCATCGTCGAGCAAGGCAGCGCCGAGCAGATATTTCTGGCCCCCCAGGCGGCCTATACCCGTTCGCTGCTCGATGCGATTCCGGGGCGCGAAGCGCCTGCCGCCGCGTCGGCCTGATTAGCCTTTGATGCGTCACACGCTGGTTCATGAGTGTTGATTCATACGTCTTTATTTACACAACTGTCTTCAAACAACTGTCTTCACACAACAATGGAACGTCACGTAAGGAAACAGGCATGCAGATTACCCTGGAGGCGCTTCGCGCCATCGTCGGCCCCGCGCACGTACTCACCGGAGACGATGTGCGTAGCCGCCGCGTCGACTGGATGACCGGCGCTCCCTGCCTTGCCGGTGCCATCGTGCGCCCGGCCAGCACCCAAGCGTTGGCCGAGGTGATGCGCGCTTGCCACGAGGTCCGGCAGCCGGTGGTGACCCACGGCGGGCTGACCGGGCTGGTGCATGGCGCCGACGCCAGCGAAGAGGAGCTGGTGATTTCACTGGAGCGCATGACCGCCATCGAAGAGATCGACCACGTTGGCGGTACGCTGACCGTCCAGGCCGGTGCCCCTTTGCAGCGGGTACAAGAAGCCGCCAGCGACGCGGGCTTGCAGTTCCCGCTGGATTTGGGCGCCCGGGGCAGTTGCACGATTGGCGGTAATATCGCCACCAACGCCGGGGGCGTGCGGGTGATCCGCTATGGCATGATGCGCCAGCAGGTGCTGGGGCTGGAAGCCGTGATGGCCGATGGCCGTATCGTGAGCTCCATGAACCGCATGCTGAAAAACAATGCCGGGTTCGATCTCAAGCAGCTGTTCATTGGCAGTGAAGGCACGCTGGGCATCGTGACCCGCGCGGTGCTGCGCTTGCAGCCGCCCACGCCCAGCGAACAAACCGCGCTGGTGGCCTGCCCCTCGTTCGAGGCCTTGACGGCCCTGCTCCGCCACATGGGCAAGGCGCTGGGCGGTAGCCTGGGGGCTTTCGAGGTCATGTGGCAGAACCATTACCGCCTGCTGACGGAAACCTCGGGACGCCACACGCCCCCCATTGCCACCAGCCATCCGTTTTATGTCATCATCGAATCCCTGGGTAGCGATGCCGAGCGCAATACGACCCAGTTCCGAGAGGCCCTGGAGAGCGCGCTAGAGAACGAGCTGATCGTCGATGCGGTGCTGGCTCAGTCAGCGGCCCAGCGAGACGGCCTGTGGGCCATTCGTGAAGACATCGAAGGCCTGGTCCAGGCCATGACCCCGGTATTGACGTTCGATGTCAGCCTGCCGATTGCCGATATGCAGCGCTACACCGATGCCCTGGAGCACCAGCTGACCCAGCGCTGGCCCGATGCCCGGCTCGTGGTCTTTGGCCACCTGGGCGATGGCAACCTGCATATTTCGGTGTGCGTGGGCAGTCATGAATTGGCGGTACGCCGGGAGGTCGAGACCCTGGTGTATCAACCCCTGGCGGCGCTGGGCGGCTCGGTGTCTGCCGAACATGGGATCGGCCTGGAAAAGCGCCCATGGCTGGAGACCTGCCGCTCGGCAGAGGAAGTTGCGCTGATGCACACCCTCAAGCAGGCACTCGACCCTCATAAGCTGCTGAACCGTGGCAAAATATTGCGTTGAACATTGAACTGATCAGGACCTGATTATGCCCCGCTACCCCGACCACCTGACGGGCGTTGGCCCCGTGAACCCTTTCCCCGGCATCAAGGTGCTGGAGCGGCGGCTCGGCCGTGAGATCCCTCACCGCCTGGGCTCCAACGAGGGGCTGGACATGCCCCACCGCGCGCTGCGGGAACACTTCGGTGATGCCGTGGCACAACACGTGTATTGCTATGGCGATGCCGAAGCACTGGGCGTTCGCCAGCGCATCAGCGCCCAGCAAGACATTCCCCTTGACCACCTGCTGGTGGACGCCGGTGCCGACAGCCTGATCGCCCTGGCACTGCGCACCACCTGCACCGTGGGCGAGACCGTGGTGAGCACCGCAGGCACCTACCCCACCTTCGGGTATTTTGCCCAGGGCCAGGGCTGCCGGTTGGTCGAGCCCAGCTACCATGAAGCGCCTGGCGTGCTCGCCCCCGATCTGGAAGCGCTGGCGGCAGCGGCCCATCAGGAGCAAGCGCGGCTGGTGTACCTGGCCAACCCGGACAACCCCAGCGGCCACCTGCACAGCGATAGCGCCATTCTCAAGTTTCGCCAGGCGCTCCCCAACGACTGCTGGCTGCTGCTGGATGAGGCCTACGGGGATTTTCGTGACGATGCGGGAAGTGAGTTTCTGGGCCAGGCGCTGCCGGGGGTGATTCGCCTGCGCACGCTCTCCAAAGCCCATGGCCTGGCGGGCATGCGGATTGGCTACGCAATTGCCGAGCCCGACGTGCTGGCGATGATGATGAAAGTGCGTATTCACTACGCGGTCTCTTCCTTCACCCAGGCCGCCGCCGAGGTCGTGCTCGACCACCCCGAGGAAGTGCAGCAGCATATTGCGGATGTCAAAGCGCGCCGTGAACAGCTGGCGCTGCACTTCACGGCGCTGGGGGCAGACGTGCTGCCCAGCGCCACCAACTTCGTCGGCATCCGCCTATCCAGCGCCGAGCTGGCCGCCACCGTGCATCAGGAGCTGCTGGACGATGGCGTGCTGGTGGCCCGCCTTGCGCACCCGCAACTGGCCAACGTGATTCGCATCACGGCGGTAGAAGAGGCACTGCAGCCGGGCAGGCTGGCGGCGCTGGAAAAAGCGCTTCGACAGCACGGCTAGCCGCGCAGGCCCCGGCGCCACTCCCCTCTCATGCCGGGGTCAGCCAGTGCTGGTAGGCCTCCAGCTCGCCGCGTACCACCTGGCGATAGAGCTGCTGCAGCTGCGCCGTGACGCTGTGGGCAGGTATCGGCTCGCTGGGCGGCGGCGCTTCGGCACGATGGCCAATGCGTCGTCCATCCAGCTCCCTGAGCGGCAGAATTTCAGCAGCGGTGCCGGTCAGGAAGGCTTCGTCGGCGGTGTACAGCTCATCGCGGGTGATACGCCGCTCTTTCACTTCGATGCCCAGCACGTCGCGGGCCAGTTGTATGACGCTGTCTCGGGTGATGCCCTGCAGGCAAGAGGTGACTTCCGGGGTGTGCAGCACGCCATCGCGCAGCAGGAAGACATTCGCCGCCGAGGCCTCGGCCACGTACCCTTCGGGGTCGAGCATGATGGTCTCATCGAACCCGGCCTTGACCGCCGTGTTGAGCGCCAGCATCGAATTCACGTAGTGGCCGCTGGTCTTGGCGCGGCACAGGCTGATGTTGACATGGTGGCGCGCCCAGGAAGAGGTCAAGGCACGCAATCCATGGGTCGCGGCCTGCGGTGAAAGGTACGGCCCCAAATCCCAGGCGGCGATCATCACATGGGTGGTCAACCCCTGGGCGCGCAGCCCGAGGCCTTCTGAACCCAGAAACACGGTGGGCTTCAGGTAGGCATCCTGCAAGCCGTTTTTGGTGATGCTTTTGCACTGAGCATCGATCAGCTCGGCTTCACGAAACGGCAGCGGAATATCCAGCGCGTGGGCGCTTTCCACGAGCCTGCGGGTATGCTCCTCCACCCGGAACAAGCACGGGCCTTGCGCACCGGCGTAGGCCCGCACGCCCTCGAAGCAGCCCATCCCGTAATGTAGCGTATGGGTGAACACATGAACCCTGGCATCTCGCCAGGCAAGCCACTGGCCGTCCTGCCAGATCCAGCCGTCTCGATCATGAAGAGGTGTCATCGGGTGGTTTGCTCCCACTGTCGTTGCCAGGTATCGATCAATGCCTGCTGGTGCGGCTGCAGCGCCTGATACCCCCAGGCGGCGATTTCGTCGTTTTGCGGGTCGAACACGGCGGTCGTGCTGCTCGCCAGCGTCTGGACCACCGCATGGCCGCAGAGCGGCACGTAGCCTTCGGAGTAGCCGCCTTCGTGCACGATCACCAGCTTGCCAGCGCAACAGCGCTCCGCCACGGCCTTTACTTGCGCCGTCATGGTGGCGAAGGCCTGACTGTTGAGCAGCATCTTGCCCAGCGGGTCCTTGGCACAGGCGTCGTAGCCACAGGCAACGATGATGAGATCGGGCTGAAAGGCTTCCAACGCAGGCAGTACCAGCCTTTCCATGGCATACGCATAGGCCCCCAGGCCACATCCAGGGGGCAGCGGCAGGTTGAGGTTCGTCCCGGTTCCAGCGCCCTCCCCCTGCTCTTCGAAAGCGCCGCTCTCCAGTGGGTAGTTGGCTGCCTGATGTATTGAGATGGTGAAGGTGTTCGGGTCGCGATAGAACGCAGCCTGCTGGCCGTTACCGTGGTGTACGTCCCAGTCGAGAATCGCCACGCGACTGGCCTGGCCCAGCGCCTGGGCACGCATCACCGCCACGGGAATATTGCCTAACAGGCAGAACCCACGGCCCTGATCGGCTTCGGCATGATGGCCCGGCGGGCGGCACAGGGCGTAGGCGTTGCGTACTTCGCCCCGGGCGACGGCGTCTACGGCGGCGATGGCCAAGCCCGCCGAGTGGGTCGCGGCGGCCCAGCTGCCCGGCATGTAGGGCGCGCAGTCGCCGCCGTTACCGCCCCTTGCCGCATCGCCTGCCTGAAGTTCTTCCAGGTAGCGCGGCGTGTGAAAGCGCAGCAGGTCTTCCAGCGTGGCGGCGGGCGGCTTGACCACGTAAAGCTCGTCGATCAGCCCGCTGACTTCCAGAATGTTTTTCAGCCGCCGCTTGCTTTCGGGGCTTTCCGAGGCGGCCTGGGGCTGCAAGAATTCACCCGGCGCCGAGAACACGCCGATGGCCCCCTGGTCGTGCCAGAAGCAGCGTTCGTGCCAGTAGAAGCCGGTACCGCTCATGCGTTAAACCCCTCCATGAAGGCCGCCAGGTTGGCGCTGAGATGTTCGGTGGGGTAGCCGCCTTCCTGCACGATCACCATGGGGAGCGACAGCGCGGCCAAACGCTTGCCTACCTCGATAAACGCTTCGGTTTCCACGTTCAAACCGGCCAGCGGGTCTGACTTATGGGCATCCAGCCCCAGAGCGACCACCACTGCATCCGGTTCGAAACGCTGCAAGTGATCGATCAAAATCGCCAGCGCGTCCAGATAGACCTCACCGTCGCTGCCCACCGGCAGGGGGAGGTTCACGTTGGCGCCCACGCCGTCATCGCTACCTTCTTCGTCGGGCCCGCCCCAGAAAAAGGGGTAGAAGTCGCTGGGGTCGGCGTGCAGCGAACCGGTCCATACATCGTCTCTGGCGTAGAAAATGTCCTGGGTGCCGTTGCCGTGGTGCAAATCCACATCGATGATCGCCACTCTGGCAAAGCGTTCACGCAGTACGGTCGCGGCCAGCGCCGAGTTGTTCAGCAGGCAAAAGCCGCCTGCCCGCTCGGGCCCGGCATGGTGGCCGGGTGGGCGACACAGCGCATAGGTCACCGTCTCCCCTGCCAACACCGCTTCTGCCGCCGCTTCGGCCGTAGCAGCCGAGGCCAATGCGCCCTGGAAACTGGTGGCGCTGAGCGGACAAGCCATGTCGTGCAGGTGCCAGCCCGCCTGGCCTATGGGGTGGCGGGGGTAGTGGTGGCCGCCGCCGCAGGGGTGAATGTTGGGCGCCACCAGCGCGGCGGCGTTGGGCAACGCCTGCCAGCGGGCATGGATCGTTTCCAGAAAGGTCAGGTAGCGCGGCGTATGAATCCGCGCCAGCCGCTTGCGCAGCTGGGGCGAGTCCGACGCGCCCGGAGCCACCAGCGCCAAGCCCACCTTTGCCAACCCCTGAGTGAGCAGCTCGGCCCGCATCGGCCCTTCCGGGGAAGGCGCCAGCTGGCCACGCAGCAGGAAAGTGGGCGGCGCATGCAGCGCCTGATCAGGATGATAAAAACACTTCATGGTCACCGTCCTTTGGCCATTTGGAGCTAGCAAGGGCTACTTCAGCGTAGCGGGTAACGACTCCCAGAGCTCGATCGCCGCGGCTAAATCTTCCAGAGAAGCGCCCACCGACTTGAACAGCGTGATGGCCTGCGGGCTGGTGCGCCCGGGCTTCTCGCCACGCAAGACGTCGGCCAGCTCCGCCTGGATCTCCTCGAACTGGAAGGCGCCTGCCTCGATGGCCTGCAGGATGTCGCCCGCCTCACCTTGTGCCCCCGCGTAGGTATCCACGAACACCTGGGCACGGCGCAGGCACTCGGCATCGGTTTCGCGCATTTGCGGACGAAAGGCACCAATCAGGTCCAGGTGCGTGCCTGGGGTCAGCCACTCGCCCCGGATGATGGGCTGGGTGGAGAGCGTCACGCAGCTGACGATGTCGGCCTCTGCCACGGCGGTGGCCAAGGTATCGACGACCTGGGTATCGAAGCGGTCTGCATACTCTTCGGCAATGGCGGCTGCCTTGTGAGGGTTACGCCCCCAGACCAGCACGCGCTTGATGGGCCTGACGCTTGCGTGGGCTTCGATCACCATGGGGGCCAGCTTGCCGGTACCCACCACCAGCAGCGTTTCGGCGTCTTCCCTGGCCAGCACCTGAGCCGCCAGCGCAGAAGCAGCGGCGGTGCGGCGGCGGGTCAGTTCGCTGCCATCGATGCACGCCAGCGGCTGGCCGTGTTGGCCTTCGCTGAGCAGGTAAAGGCCGGAAATGGCCGGCAGGCCGTTTTCGGCATTTTGCGGAAACACGTTGACCATCTTCACCCCGATATAGCCTGCCGCTTCCCAGGCGGGCATCAGCAGCATGGTGGCTTCGCCATCCGGCCGATGCATGGCGTGATGGTGGCGCGGTGGCGACTCCACCCCGTTCACGAAGGTGTGGCGCAGGCGCTCGATCAGGCCTGGCCAGGCTAGAAGCTGCTCGACTTCCTTGGCAGAAATGACCTTCATGCCCACTCCCCCTGCAGGTGATAGACGAGGCCTTGCACAATGGCCCGATGGTTAGCAAAGGCCACCGCGTGCGTGTGGGTATGGGGATAAAACAAGGGTGGTAGCATCAGCGCTCTCCAGCGTCATCGAACTTCTCTTGAGACTACGACGATGCAGCAGCGGTTGCTTGCCCGAAACTCTGGCAAGTTTGCCCGTAAGTCAGGTAGGCAGCGGTTTCAGACGCTAGCGATCCGACGAAGGGGAAATGTCGAAGTAACGACGGTAGGCGCGGGAAAAGCTGCCCTGGTCGCGAAAACCCACCAACATGGCGATATGGCCAAGGCTCATGGCGCTATGGCGTACCAGAGTACGTGCATGCTCCAGCCGCCTGCGCTGCACATAGGCCAGCGGCGTCATCCCGGTCAGCTCACGAAAGCAGCTATGAAAGTGGCCGGGACTCAAGGCGCACAGTGCGGCCATCTGCTCGACACGAATGTCATCGGCCAGGTGCTGATCGAGCCAGGCATCCAGGCGCTCCAGGTCCAGCCGCTCACTGATGCAGCGCGCGCCCATCTGGGCTGCCGTCTGGAGCGGTGCATCCTGCAGGTACATGTAGAGCGCCCGCAGTAACAGTGCGGCAATTTCGTTTTGCAGGGCTGGGCACTGTTCCAACTGATGGGCCAGCGCGTGGGTGAGCTGGTTCAAGGCGGGGGGAACGGTAAAGAAGCGCGGTTTATCGAATAGCCGCTCGATCTCACTGCCCTTTTCCAGCGTGGCCAAGTGCTGCACGGGGATATCCAGCACCAGGGTTCGGTTGCTGCCATCGCCCTGATACTCGTGATGGCGTGACGAAGGGATCAAGCAGCCCCGGCGAGCGGTCACCCGCTCCCCCTGGCCTTCCATGGACAGTTCCGTCACGCCACACGTGGCCAGTATCAACTGGTGAAAATCGTGGGTGTGCGCCACCTGCTCTTGCGCCAGATTGCGGCTATGCAGCTCGAACTGGACCATGACCGTACCGTTCGGGAAGTGAGAGAAGCAGGCTCCACTATAAAACGATCGTAGAATAAAAATCGAGGGGGCGTTAACGCTCGGTTAACGCCCCCTCGTGACAGCCTTGAAGCAACCGATCAGGCGTCGGGCAGTGCCGCGATGACCATGATTTCCACTTTCCACTCGGGCTTGGCCAGCTTGGCTTCCAGCGCAGCACGCACCGGCGGACGACCCGGTACCACCCAGGCTTCCCACGCTTCGTTCATTTCCGCGAACTCGGCCATGTCGGTGACCCATACCTGCGCAGAGATCAGGTGCTCTTTGGAAGTGCCCGCCTGCGCCAGCAGCTCATCGATACGCGCCAGCACTTGCTCGGTTTGGCCACGCATGCCCACCGTGGCATCGGCTGGCACCTGGCCCGCGAGGTAGACGGTTCCGTTATGAACAGCCACTTGGCTCATACGCGCATTGCTTTCGTGATAGGTCACGCCCATGGGGTTGTCTCCCGCGACATTGGGTTGATGAAGTGATGACATGTGTGGCCAGCCAATTGCCTGGCCACGCGCTGATAGTGGCATGATTTACGCTGCACACCAACACAAGCCCGCCCCTGCCAGGCCTATCTTGCCACTGCAGGGGCTTTCGCATGCATCAAGTGATGCTGTAGTTGGTATTCCAGTTCTCTTCGAGGAAGCCGTTGAGGTCCAGATTTTCGAAGTTGGCGAGTAACTGGGTATCGAAGTCACTGCCTGTGAGCTCAACACGGAATAGCTGAGCATCATCTTCAATGTCGGGGGTGTCTCCATTACCTGCCAACAGGTACACCACTTCGTCACTGTTCAGGCCAAGTTGATCCAGCCAACCTGCCGTGCCATTCATGAACTCTTCAGTGGTAAATACGGCAAACGCAATATCCTCACCTAACGCAGTCAAATCGTCATAGCGCTCAAAGCCAGGCTCATCACCGCGCAGCGCATCGAACTCATTGGCCGTCAGGTCGATGAACAGCTGATCGAAGCCTGGTTCACTTCCTACTCGGAAATCCGTGATCAGCTCAATACCGTCAGCCGCTTGGCCGTCAACATTAAACGTTTTGGATAGCTGCGTGACGCTCCCCCCCGGTGCGGCGCCTGGCTGGTGGGTATAGCCGTTGACCGTAAAAGTGATATTCAGGTCTTGCTCATCATCACTTTCGAGCGGGTCATCAATAATGACAATACTTGCTGCATCATCGATCAAGAATTCAGCAGGAACACCATTATTACCCGCTACATTGAGTGTATAAATATTCGCATAGGTATCCTGGACTACCCAAGTGGCTAATGACGATAGAGGAGTATCGCTATTGACCGCTCCCTCCAAGAGTAATGTCGATGTCTCGAACAACCGCTCGGCTGCCCGAGCATCCAACGCCCCTGCATCAAAGAACGATGCTTGATCCGTTTGCAAGGCATAATTCTCGGGAAGACTTAAGCCATCCAGAGAGCGCTGTATCAAAGCACTTAGTGGGTACGTGACGGTCAGCCCTTCTTGGTCAAAGTTGGGTAGCTCGCTGAGCACTTCAAAGTCCTGGAAGCTAATTTCGTCCACGTTCACCCGAACACTGCTAGCGGCAGACAAAGCCTCACTACCTATTGAGTTGAGCACTTGATCAACACTATCTTCGATTACCCAATTTAACAGCGTTTCACGGTCGAGACTTTCAGCATTGCTTGCCCCTGAGAGAATCTCCTCTACCGTCACTAACAGAGACTCTACTTCACTGACCACTAACGATGCGGCATCGAATGGCTGTCCAGCATTAATTTCATAGCTACCCGGACGCCCCTCATTACTGCCGGGCAGCTCCCCCCCTGCATTGACTTCAGCAATCGCTTCCTCTAGCGAATAGCTGACATTAACATTATCGAGATCTACGTTGCCTAAGGTAACAAAGGCCTCGTACTGCTCAGGAGTCAGAGATGCACTACTACCCAGATCCAATGTAATCGTGTCCGCTCCGCTGATCCACGGAGCGGCGCCCGCAGCAAGAAGCTCGTCTGGCTGAGCGCTCGTGATGCTCCACGTCTGCAGTGCTTCAACACTCACCGCTTGACGATTAAGCGCTCCATCTACAATGGCTTGTGTAGCCTGATAACGTGTCTCAGCATTAGGCACGCTAGTAAGTAAGAAGTTGGGTATTTCAACCCTGCTTGCCACAATTTCATAGCTATCAGCAATGTTTTCGATATCACCAAGCGTCAAGTTGCGGGTAAAGATAAATCTGACAGGCGTATCTTCCAGCTCAAAATTACTCAGCCGTTGTAACCGCTGAAGGTCTGCAATGGCGAGAATATCATTATTGACCGACACCTGTTCTGCGCCTGTCAAATACAAAGGAAACTGATTATTCGATTGGGTAGCCAACAAGGCAGAAGCTGAGTCGATAACGCTCCATTTCAGCAGCTCATTCACCGCGGGAACAGGGGCGTTCGCACCTGAAAGGGCGAGTACGGCGCTCTCTACAATGGGTCTTACTTCTTCCGCCGTCAAAACACCAATCGACAGTTCTGTATCAGCAAGACGGTAGCCTGCACTATTGCCCTCTTCTCCCTTGACAAGCGCCTCCACCCCTTCTGACTCAATGATTTCTAACGCTTCTTCAAGCGTATACAAAATCTCCACCGGATCACTATTGTAATCGTAGTTGCCAAGACCAATGAGTGACTGGTACTGTTCATAAGTCAACTGCGCATCCGTAATTTGAACACGATCGGCCAAGACAATATGATCTTGTGCAATAGCTTGAATAATATTGCTTGCCGTATCGTTCACCGTCCAGTCAAACAGACGTTGAGCGGTCTCGTTATCACTCTCTACATTTCGACCCGCTTCTAATACTGCACGCACATTTGTTAGCTCGTTTGCAGCCTCTTCAACGACGAGTTTCGCTACAAAAGGTGTTGCAGTATCATTCAGCACGAAGCGACCATCAGGCGCTAATATATCCGCCGACTGAGCTCGAAGTGCATCATTGATATCAGCGTAAACTACGGTTACCTCTTCCCCTAAACTGAAATTATCTAATCTACCCATCAGTTGCTCATATTGAGCTGCTGTCAGCGTTTCGTCTGTCACCTCAACACTTTCAGCAAGTTGGAGGCCGTCAGGAGCAGAAGCACCCAAGCGTGACTGAATATTGTTGTAGCTATCCAGAATGCTCCAGGAGTAAACGCTACTCAGGTCAGGCGAGTTCTCTGCCCCACCTAACAACTCGCGAACGATAGACAGATTCTCGATGGCATCTTCCGCTGCCAGGGACTCCAGAACAAGCTGCGGCTGTGTATTGATAAGATAATTATCTACCACATCATCGGGGCCTCGCTCAAATGCCTGGCCGAGGGTGTATTCAACCTGTTCATTGCCGCGCTGATAACCCCGATTATCATTTTCAATCGCCAATAAAGATTCGAATTGATCAACTGTAATCTGCTGATCAGTAAGACGAATCTCGTCAGCACCAACCATGAAAGCAGCACCTTGCTCGATTGCTAGAACGGCACTTGCACTATCTTGAACGATCCAATTAAAAAGCTCGTCGACATTTAAACTATCAGCATTATCAGCACTACCTACAACCAACTCCACACGCTCAAGAGTCGAGCGAGACTGAGCAACACTCAGCTCACTTGGTGCATAGGTATCTGTCTCTAATAAATAGCTATCGGGTAACGCAACATCTGTATTGACGGCACCTTCAAGCGTGTATCGCACGACCGTGGAGCCTAAGTCGAAATTTTCTAACTCGATAAGACGCTCATATTCTGGCTGGCTAATTTCAGCATTTGAAACAAACACCTGATCAGCTAACGCAACGTGATTCTCGAACAAGTCTTCAATAATCACGGTGGCATCATCAACGACTACCCAATGGAAAGGTAGACGCTCGCCTAAGCTGTCACGATTTTCAGCACTGTCTACCAGTTCAGTGATCTGTAGGTAGGCCTCTTGTGCTTCCGCAACACTCACCTCCCCTGCGTCAAGCAGGCTGTCTACACTAATCGCATAGCCATTCAGCAAGGTTCCTCTATCATCCGCTCGGATAGCTTCTTCCAGCGTGTATTCGACGACTTCGCCAGTCCTTATGTAGTTACTATCTAAACCAAGGAGGCTTTCATACTCTGACAGTGTGATTAAGTCATCACTGACGCTAACTGACGTTGCTCTCAGCAGGTGCGGCACATTATCCGCACTTAAAATATTATCCGCACTATCTACAACAGTCCAATTAAAGAGCTGGTCCGCGTCTAAGGACTGTGCGTTCATAGCACCTGACAAAATCAACTCTACCGAGCTCAGCAACTGCTCTGCCTCTACGACACTCAAACTACCTGCATTTAACACAGAGCTATCTGAAATATCGTAATTCTCCGCAATCACCGCTGCGTTAACCGCTTGATAAAGCGTATAACTTACGACGGTTTCTCCCAACTGGAAATTATCCAGACCATTAAGAAGCTCAAACTCTTCTACAGTGATGGCACGATCACTAATCACGACAGGGTTGGCCCCAGTAACGGCGCTCTCTTCAATACTATCAATAATAGCACTTGCTGTGTCACTAACCGACCACTGGAACAATGACACAGGGGGTTGATTATTAGCTCCTTGCAAAACCCGAGAGACATCCGCAAATGATGCAATCGCCTGAGAAACAGTGACCACACCAGCATCCAATGGAGCATCTAAATCGAGAACATAATTAGCGGGCAATGTTTCTACCGCCAACGCATTCTCCAAGGTATAAATAACGTCTGTGACACCCAGGTCAAAATTATCAAGCCTGCTCAGCTGTGAAAATTGAGCCGGTGTAATTATGGATTCGGTCACACTCACACGCCCCGCCTCATTCAACTGAGGATCAGCGCTGGACGCGCTAATAACGTTTTGGAAGCTATCCAAAACAGTCCAGTCAAGCAGCATCTCTCGCGTCAAACCATCTTCTTCGGCATTAACTGCACGGTCTATCAGCAAACGTGTTGCATCAATCAACTCCGCTGCTTCGCGAAGCGTCAAGTCGTTTTTGAGCAGTAGAGTATCTGGGTCAAGAGTATAATTCGCAGGCATTTCAGATGTATTAAGCGCCTGCTCCAAACGATAAGGTACTATCGTGTTGCCCAACACAAAGTTATCCAGCGTGTTTAAATCTGCAAACTGGTCAGGCCTAATGGTGTCGTTGGTTACCATGACACGTGTGGCACCCAATACCGCTGGGCGCTCAAGACCACCTGTCACCAATACATCTTCTACACGTGCGCGAATAGCCCACGTATATATATCTTCAAGCGCGATGGGGGCACTATCAGCATCGTAGTCACCTTCCAGAATTTGCTGCACAAGCACCAAGCGGTCAGCTGCCACCGTTAGCCCGAGATTACCGGACGCAAAGGGCTGGTCCGGATTAAGCAAATACTGAGAGGGTAATTCGTTATTTTGTGACAGCGTAACGGCTTGCTGTAACGTCAAATAGGGTAGGTCAGCACGGGTTTCAATAGTGTCGGATAGGCTGCTATCAGGGTTTTGCGCATCACGCTGTGCATCGCGCAGCGGGTTACGCACACCTTCACGATAGGCCTCTACATTCAGATTTTCACCCGCCGCATCAATGGCATCCAGCGCCTGCGTCACTTGGCCTGCAATTGTCGGCAAACCCAGTAAATCGGCCATTTCCTGATTACTGAGTGGCGCATCGACATCATCAGCCTCATTAAACGCCTCAGCCAGCAGAGACAGAGCATCCTCATTACTGATACCTGCCGTCGCAGCCATGGCCAACAAACTCGAAACCTTGACACCGGCAATAAGCAAGTCTGCGTTCGGCGACGACTCAGCCAGTGGGTCAGTGTTCACCAGGTCAATACGCTGGTCGAGTCCTAACGCCGTTTTAATAGCCGTTTGGGCGTCCGCATCATTCAAATTAAACTGCTGAGCCAGTTGTACCATCATAGTGGTGAGCGGTGTAATGACGGTCGCCCCCTCAGGCGCCCGCAGCTCACCGACAAAAGGCAGACCGGTCGAGATATCGACCCCGCCAGTCGCGGTCAAGATACCGCTGCCCTGCAAGCCCTCAAAAAAGCCTTCTCGATTGGTCGTCACACTATTAGCGTCAAGCGCTCGTGTAACGGTAGCGCCTGAAATATAGCCATCAATGACATAACCGCTCACCGTTACAGGCGGCTCTGGCGTTGGTTCTGGCTCTGGTTCTGGTGCTGGCTCAGGTGGTGGCGAGCTGCCACCGCCGCCACCACCACCGGCAGCCGCCGCACCTACCGCAATGGCACCACCACCGATATAGAGCCATGGTGGGATATCGGCAAACGAGCTGACCGGCGCACTGTTCGAGCCAGTGGTCCCCGCCGCGGCAGCGGCGCCCGATGGTGCCGACGTAAACGAGGCGCTTGGCACGAACAGTAAATTACCGAAATCTTCTCCAGCGGCAATGCCTTGCTGCAGGGCATCGCTGGGGCTGATCAACAACAGGTCACCCTGCTCGACCACCGCCCAGCGTGGCACCACGACCTGCGACCCATCGGCCATCGTCACCAGAGCGTTCCCGTCAGGCAACAGCTCCCAGGTTTGCACATCCGGTAGCTGACTGAGCGGCACCAAAAGACCGCTGTCATTACCGAGCTGTTGCATGAGAGCGTCCACATCGACCACGACACGTCCGTTGGCCAGCGCCACGTCTGCCGCCATCAATTCGATACGCTGGCCGCTGTTCATCATCAGTGTGAGGCTGCCGTTGGGCTGGCGAATGACTTCTGACACGCCTTGCAGGTCATTCACTGGCACCATCTTGTCGGCCAAGGCCTGCTGGGCGAGCAAGGGCAGCACCAATGTAGCGGCCATACCGCCTTGCTTGAGGGTCTTCTGGTTCTTTTCCATCCAGCGGCGCACGAAGGCCACACGCTCATGGGGGTCCGCCGGTATCTCAATGCGCGATACGTCGCTACGGGTGTCGGCAAGTGCTTGCCAAGCGCCCTGAGCCTCTACGCTGCTGACCCTGACGCCATTGAGCAAATGACCGTTGACAACGCCAGGCTGCGTCGACTTGAGAATATCGGCTGATGACATCGCCATTGAGCACATCTCCACTGAAGGTTCGCAAGCGCCCATGGCGAATGCTTTTTCTAGTTAGTTAGGCGAACATCGCCCCGGCAGCCTCACGGAAAGGCGCCATTCAAATGGGGTCAAGTATTTCATAAAGAAGTAGGAAAGAAACCTGAAAAAAGAGGGGGTAATGCCCTGTTTAAGAGCATTAGAAAACACATGGGCGCTCTCGGGCAGAATACCGTGACACGAAAGGACACTTTGGACAGAACAAAAAAGGGCCTGACGTTGAACGTCAGGCCCTTCATGTTTGGTGCCGGTGGCCAGACTCGAACTGGCACACCCGTAAAGGCGGCGGATTTTGAATCCGCTGCGTCTACCAATTCCGCCACACCGGCATAGGAGGCGCATTATACGGAGTTAACCTGCAAGGTCAATCACATCAACTGACTTTATGCGCCTAAAGCGCTATCCTAGGCGGCTTGTTTGACCACCGAAAGAGCACTCCCCATGCAGCGAGCAGATTTCCATTTCGAGCTACCCGATGAGCTGATTGCCCGCTATCCGTCCGAGCAGCGCAGCGATTGCCGCTTGCTATGTGTGGATGGCCAGAGCGGTGCGCTGGCGCATCGTCGCTTTCCCGATCTGCTGGAGCTGCTGGAGCCAGGCGACCTGCTGGTATTCAACGACACCCGAGTGATACCGGCACGCCTGCACGGCCACAAGGCCAGTGGCGGAAAAGTCGAGATGCTGCTGGAGCGCCCGCTGGACAGCCACCGTGGGCTTGCCCATCTGCGTTCCAGCAAGTCGCCCAAGCCGGGCACCGAGCTGATCTTCGAAGGCGACATTCATGCCGTGGTGGAAGGCCGCCGCGATGCGCTGTTCGAGCTGCGCTTTCTGGGCGACACGCCGATGATTGCTCTGCTGGAGCAGCACGGCCATATGCCGCTGCCGCCCTACATCACTCGGGAAGACGAGCTGAGCGACCGCGAACGCTATCAGACCGTGTATGCGCGCCGCGACGGTGCCGTGGCCGCTCCTACGGCGGGGCTGCACTTCGATCAGCCGCTGCTGGATGCACTGGCCGAAAAAGGCATTCAAAGTGCCTTCGTGACCCTGCATGTGGGCGCAGGCACCTTTCAGCCCGTGCGCGTCGACAATATCCTCGAACACCACATGCACAGCGAGTGGATCGAGGTCACCGAAGCCACCTGCCAGCAGGTGCGTGATACCCAGGCGGCCGGCAAGCGCGTGGTGGCGGTAGGCACCACCAGCGTGCGCTGCCTGGAGAGTGCCTGCATGAAAAGCAGCGACGGCGAGATCGCCCCGTTCAGCGGCGATACCGATATCTTTATCTACCCTGGCTACCAGTGGCGCTGTGTCGATGCACTGATCACCAACTTTCACCTGCCCGAGTCGACGCTGCTGATGCTGGTGTCGTCCTTTGCAGGCTATGAACACATCATGCACGCCTACCGCACGGCGGTAGAAGAGCGCTACGCCTTTTTCAGCTATGGCGATGCCATGCTGCTCACCCGCTAGCGCTGTGCCACCCGATAGATCAACGAGCGATTGTGATGCGAAACGAATGCTTTATGCGCTTTGAGCGCCTTGCGGAAGACGGCCGTGCGCGCCGGGGCCGCCTTCACTTCCCACGGGGCACGGTAGAAACGCCAGCCTTCATGCCGGTGGGTACCTACGGCACCGTCAAGGGCATGACGCCCGAGTCGGTGAAAGAGATCGGCGCGGAAATCATCCTGGGCAACACGTTCCACCTCTGGCTGCGCCCGGGCACCGATGTCATCGAAGCCCACGGCGACTTGCACGACTTCGCCCAGTGGGACAAGCCGATCCTCACCGACTCAGGCGGCTTTCAGGTCTTCTCGCTGGGCGAGATGCGCAAAATCACCGAGCAAGGCGTGCATTTCCGCTCGCCGGTGGACGGCAGCAAAGTGTTCATGGGGCCGGAAGAGTCCATGGCCGTGCAGCGCTCGCTGGGCTCTGACGTGGTGATGATCTTCGATGAGTGCACCCCCTACCCAGCCACCTTCGAAGAGGCCGAGAAGTCGATGGAGCTGTCGCTGCGCTGGGCCAAGCGCTCACGCACGGCACACGGTGATTCGCCTTCGGCGCTGTTCGGCATCATTCAGGGCGGCATGTACCCTGAATTGCGCGAACGCTCGCTCAAGGGGCTGCTGGACATTGGCTTCGACGGCCTGGCCATCGGCGGCCTGTCGGTGGGTGAGCCCAAGGAAGAGATGATCAAGGTCCTCGACTACCTGCCCACCTGGATGCCCGACGACACCCCGCGTTACCTGATGGGGGTCGGCAAACCCGAGGATCTGGTCGAGGGCGTACGCCGCGGCGTGGACATGTTCGACTGCGTCATGCCGACCCGCAATGCGCGTAATGGGCACCTGTTCACCTCGGACGGCATCGTCAAGATCCGCAATGCCAAGCACCGCTTCGACACGCGTCCGCTGGATGAAGAGTGCGATTGCCACACCTGCCAGAATTTTTCCCGTGGCTACCTGCATCACCTGGACCGCTGCAACGAAATGCTCGGCTCGATGCTCAACACCATCCATAACTTGCGCTACTACCAGCGCGTCATGGCTGATTTGCGCGCAGCAATCGAAGCGGGTACATTGACGACCTTTGTGGAAGGCTTCTATGCACGGCGCGGCTTGCCGGTGCCTCCCCTTGCGGGACCTGAAACCTGATAACTAACCGCCACCGGCCATGCTGAGTGGCGTCAACCGGTTCACCCATTGTTCTAACTCAGGAGTTCTCTGCAATGCTGGATTTCTTCATCTCACCAGCCCATGCCCAGGAAGCCGCCGCTGGCGGTGGTATTGCGCAAATCGTCATGCTCGTCGGCTTTGTGCTGATTTTCTACTTCCTGCTGTGGCGCCCCCAGGCAAAACGTGCCAAGCAGCACCGTCAGCTGGTCTCCAGCCTGGCCAAGGGTGATGAAGTGGTCATCGGTGGTGGCCTGGTAGGCCGCGTGACCAAAGTCAGCGATGAGTTCCTGACCCTGGAAGTATCGGAAGGTACCGAAGTCAACGTGCAGAAGAATGCCGTGGCTGCCGTACTGCCCAAGGGCACCATTAAGTCCATCTAACGCTCGCACCTCCCCCCTGCCGACTCCGTGCCAGCCACCCCGGCAGGGGTGACATGGTAGCGTCGATGGTGAACGTTGCTGTGCACAGCTTGTCTGTGCACAGCGATTCCGTTTGTAATTGAAGGCAGGGCTTGCATGCTCAACCGTTACCCCCTGTGGAAGTATCTGCTGATACTGGTCGTCCTGGTGGTTGGCCTTATCTATTCACTTCCCAATCTATTTCCCGCCGATCCCGCCATTCAGGTGAGCGATGCCCAAGGCAACATGCTTGATGAGCGGCAAATCAATCGCGTCGAACAAGCGCTGAACGACAACGACATTGCCATCAAGGCCGTGGAAGAGGTCGACGGGCAGTGGTTGATTCGTTTGCAAAGCAACGATGACCAGCTGAATGCTCGGGATATCGCGGCTGACGTGCTGGGTAGCGGCGCCACCGTTGCCTTGAACCTGGCGGAAGCCACGCCCGGTTGGCTGCAGGCCTTCTCCGCTACGCCCATGACGCTGGGTCTGGACTTGCGCGGCGGCGTTCACTTCCTGCTGGAAGTGGACATGGAAGCAGCCCTGACCCAGCGCCTGGAAGTAAATGCCAGCGCCATCCGTGAACTGCTGCGTGGCGAGCGTATCCGCTACCGCAATACGGAGATCGCCGAGCGTTCGCTGTCCATCGATTTTGCCAGCAGCGAAGATCGCGACGCTGCGCGTCGAGTGATCAGCCGCGACTTCCCCAACTTCGATTACAGCAACCAGGGCGATGGCCGCGCTTCCAGCCTGGTCATGTCGCTGAGCGACGCGACGGTCAGCGAAATTCAGGACTATGCGGTCAACCAGAACCTGACCACCCTGCGTAACCGTGTCAACGAGCTGGGCGTGGCCGAGCCGATGGTACAGCGCCAGGGCCCCAGCCAGATCGTGGTCGAACTGCCCGGCATTCAGGACACAGTGGCAGCCAAGCGCATCGTCGGCGCCACGGCCAACCTGGAGTTCCGTCTGGAAGCACGTAACGACACGCCCGACATGGAAACCGAGCGCTTCGACTTCCGCAACGACAGCGGCCGTTCTGCGGACCTGATGCGGGACGTGATCATTACCGGTGACAGCGTTTCCAGCGCCAGCCACAGCTTCGATGAAAATGGCCGCCCACAGGTCAACATCAACCTGGATGGCACTGGCGGTACGCTGATGAACCGCGCCACGCGCACCAACATCGGGCGCAACATGGCGGTGCTGTTCATCGAGCACAAGAGCGAAGACCGCGTCGAGACCGACCCGGAGACTGGCGAGCAGACCATCATTCGCGAGCCTTACACGGAGCGCGGCTTGATCAGCCTGGCGACCATCCAGAGCGCGCTGGGCAACAGCTTCCGCATTACCGGGCTCGACTCGCCCACCGAAGCTGCCGAACTGGCCCTGCTGCTGCGTTCAGGCTCTCTGGCTGCGCCCATCTACTTCGTGCAGGAACGCACCATCGGCCCGAGCCTGGGTCAGGACAACATCGAACGCGGCCTGCTCTCGGTCCAGATTGGCCTGTTGCTGGTGGTGATGTTCATGCTGGTGCGCTACAAGGTGTTCGGCGTATTTGCCAACGTGGCGCTGGCGCTCAACCTGACCCTGCTGATTGCCGTGATGTCGATGCTGGGGGCCACCCTCACCCTGCCGGGCATTGCCGGTATCGTGCTGACCCTGGGTATGGCGGTAGATGCCAACGTACTGATCTTCGAACGTATACGCGAAGAGTTGCGCAACGGTCTGTCGATTCAACAAGCCATTCATGCGGGTTACGAGCGTGCCTTCACCTCGATCGTGGATGCCAACATCACCACCCTGCTGGTCGCCATCATCCTGTTCTCGATTGGCACTGGCCCGGTCAAAGGCTTCGCGGTAACGCTCTCCATCGGTATCTTGACCTCGATGTTCACGGCCTTGATGGTCACACGAGCCATGGTCAACCTCACCTATGGCAGCAAGCCCGTCAAGAAGCTCTGGATCTGATCTCGTGAAGCAGACATACGCGCTCCGCACAGAATTGAAGAGGTGGTAATGAAACCCCTATCGCAGCTACGCATCGACTTCATGGGACGACGCAACCTTGCGTTCATCGTCTCGGCGGTGATGCTGATCGTCTCTATCGGTGCCATCGTTTTTCAGCAGCTCAACCTGGGGCTGGACTTCACGGGCGGCACCCTGGTCGAAGTACGTTACGGTGCCGCACCGTCACTGGATGCCATCCGCCAACTGCTGGAAAACAGCGGCTTTCAGGATGTGTCCGTACAAACCTTCGGTGCTTCTACCGAAATTCTGATTCGCCTGCAGCAGGCCTTTGACCCCGACATCGGCAGCGAAATCGTCGGGCTGCTGCGCGCCGATGGCGCTGACGTCAATCTGGTGCGCGCGGAGTTCGTGGGTGCTCAGGTAGGTGAGCAACTGCGCGACCAGAGCGGCATGGGCATGCTGGTGGCCCTCGGCGTCGTGATGGTCTACGTGGCCTTGCGCTTTCAGTACAAGTTCGCCGTCGGCGCTCTGCTGGCGCTGATGCACGACGTGGTCATCGTGGTGGGTGTCTTCGCGCTGTTCCAGCTCGACTTCAACCTGACGGTACTGGCCGCACTGCTCGCGGTCATCGGTTATTCCCTCAACGATACCATCGTGGTGTACGACCGTATCCGCGAGTCCATTCGCACGTCGCGGATCGACAACATGGGGCAAATCATCAACGAAGCGATCAATGCCACGCTCTCGCGTACGCTGGCAACGTCGGGTACCACCATCCTGGTGCTGCTGGCCTTGCTGCTGCTGGGCGGCGACATGATCGAGAACTTCGCCATCGCACTATTGGTTGGCATCGTGGTGGGCACCTTCTCCTCCATCTATATCTCTGGCGCCCTGCTGATCCCGCTCAAGCTCTCTCGGGAAGACCTGATCCCGACCAAGAAAGAGAGCGATGAAGAGGAAGAAGAGCTGCCGTAAGGCGCGAATGCTCTCTTCAGCAAAAGGCCTTGCCGCTTACGCGACAAGGCCTTTTTCATATCATCAGGGAACTGACATCACGCTCAGAAATGCGGCGCCAGCTGTTTGATCAGTGCTTTATAAAGGCGCGGGCCAGCGGCCATCAGTTGGCCTTCTGCGGTGACGGTGGGCTGGCCGTTGGGCGTGCCCATCAGCGCGCCGGCTTCTTTCAGCAGCAGCGTACCGACCTGCATGTCCTGCTCTTCCAGGCCTAGAACGAACACGCTGTCGACGCGGCCAGCGGCCAGTTCGCAAATGTCCAGCAGGCCAGAGCCCGTGGCGACCAGGGTTTCCACCTGGGGGGCCAGTTGCTGCGTCACGGTCAGGTAGGCAGGCAGATGGCTGGGGCGCAGCCAGGCTTCCGGCAGGCTCATGGCCATGCGGGTACCGGGAATGGCCGTGGGCTTGCTCACGCGCATACGCTTGTCGTTGTGCTGGGCGCCACGGCCACGGCTGGCGATGTATTCGTCATCGCCAAAGGGAGAGACCACCACCGCGTGTTCGGGGCGACCTTTGATCAGACACACCACTGAGAGTGCAAAGCCCTTGCCTGCCACGGCCAGGTTGGAATAGCCATGCAGGGGTTCGATCTTCCAAACGATCTCTTCGCCTTCACCCTCACCCGCTTGATGGGGGGTGTAGCGGCCGGAGAAGCCATGCTGCGGATAGCCGCGCTGCAGTTGCTGAACGATGGTGGCTTCGGCCTTGCGGGCCGTGTCTTCCAGCAGGCGGTCGAGATTGAATTCTTCGTGGGCGTTTTCGATACGCTCACGGACACGCAGAAAATGTTCAACCGCGCTACGCGCAGCGCGCAGCGTAAATTGGACCATTGGATTCATGATCGGGCCTTGTCACAGTGATGTTAAAGAACGGGGGCAGGCGCAGGACACCTTGATGGCGGGCAATTCTACCAGAGGCCCCTCGGGCATGCCATCGACTCGTGCTAAACTGCGCTTTTTACGTCGTGAACCGGGCTTATCATGCTTGACCGCATTCGAATCGTTCTTATTGGCACCAGCCATCCTGGCAATATTGGCGGCGTGGCACGCGCCATGCACAACATGGGCCTGGCGGATCTGGCGCTCGTCGCCCCCCGCTGCGACGTGCTCACTCAGGAGAGCATCTCACGGGCGTCAGGGGCCGACCATCTGCTCCATCAGGCGGCCATTCATGCCACGCTGGAAGATGCCGTGGCCGACTGCACCCTGGCCGTGGGTGCCAGTGCCCGCTCACGTACGCTGCCTTGGCCGATGATCTCTCCCCGAGAGCTGGCCGAACGCCTGCCAGCCGAGTGCCGCCCTGCCAATGCGCGCATCGCGCTGGTGTTTGGGCGCGAGGACAGCGGCTTGACCAATGCCGAGCTGCAGCGCTGCCATGCCCACGTACACATTCCCACCAATGCGGATTTCAGCTCGCTGAACCTGGCGGCAGCGGTACAGGTACTCGCCTACGAGTGTCGCATGGCCTGGCTGACGCAGGCCGACGCGCCCCCCGCTCAAGAGGATGACGAAGAGGCCGCGCTGGCGTCCCACGAAGAGCTGGAGCGGTACTTCGAGCACCTGGAGCGCACGCTGATCGCCATCGAGTTTCATGACCCCGCACAGCCGCGCCAGTTGATGGCACGCCTGCGCCGCCTGTACCTGCGAGCTCGCCCCGAGAAAATGGAAATGAACATCCTGCGCGGTATCCTGTCGGCCACGGAGAAGGCAGCCCAACAGCACACGACACCTCGTTGATACGCGCCACGGTCAGCCCGATGGCCTAAACTTGAAGTTATCCGGTGGTGCCCCCACATTTGGGGGCCGACCCCAGCACAGCCTGCCCTGCTGCCGCTTTTACGCCCAAGGACACTCCCATGTTTCAACGCCTGCGCGAAGACATCAACAGCGTATTCGACCGCGACCCAGCGGCACGCAACTTTCTCGAGGTCTTGACCAACTACCCGGGCCTGCATGCTCTGCTGCTGCACCGCTGTGGCCACTGGTTATGGAAGAAGAACTTCAAGTGGCTGGCGCGCACGGTATCTACCTTCTCCCGCTGGATGACCGGTATCGAGATCCACCCCGGCGCCACCATTGGTCGGCGCTTCTTCATCGATCACGGCATGGGCGTGGTGATCGGTGAGACCGCCCAGGTCGGCGACAACGTGACGCTCTACCAGGGAGTCACGCTAGGCGGCACCAGCTGGAATAAAGGCAAGCGTCACCCCACGTTGGAAGATGGCGTGATCGTCGGGGCAGGTGCCAAAATTCTGGGCCCGTTCACGGTTGGAGCCGGTGCCAAGATTGGCTCCAACGCCGTGGTGACCAAAGAGGTGCCCGCGGGCGCAACGGTGGTCGGCATTCCTGGCAAGATCGTCAAGCGCGCCGAGCCTGATGTAGAGGAAGCGCTGGATATCGACCCGGCTCGCCGCGAAGCCATCTGCCAGAAATTCGGTTTCGATGCCTACGGCGTCAGCCAGGACATGCCCGATCCGGTAGCACGCTCCATGCAGGCCATGCTGGACCATATGCACGCCGTGGACGAGCGTATCGAACGCATGTGCTCTACCCTGCGCAAGCTGGATGCCAGTTACCGTGACGGCCAACTGCCCGAACTCAGGGATGAGGACTTCGCCGACATTCTCGACGAAGGCGAATCGGGCTGCGCGGGGTCAGGCAAACACCGCAGTGACAAGGTCAGCGCTGCCGAAACCTCCGACACGCGCCCCAATAGTTGACCAAAGCACTCAGGATTTCCATAATGGCGCTACACTTGCCGCCAGTGCGCTGAGGTTCAGCGACGAGGTACCTGTTATGCGCTTGACTACCAAAGGCCGATACGCCGTTACCGCCATGCTGGACCTGGCGATCAATACGCCTCAAGGCCCTACCAGCCTTGGCGATATATCCCAGCGCCAGGAGATCTCGCTCTCGTATCTGGAGCAGCTGTTTGCGCGGCTGCGGCGCAGCGGGCTGGTCACCAGCGTGCGTGGCCCTGGCGGTGGCTATCTACTGGCCAAGCCTGCCGCCGAGATCAGCGTGTCCCAGGTCATCGATGCGGTCAATGAAACCGTCGATGCCACCCGCTGCCAGGGGCTTTCCGACTGCCAGCAGGGCGACACCTGCCTGACCCATCACTTGTGGTGCGAACTTTCGGGGCAAATACGCCACTTTCTGGATGACGTGACGCTGGCGCAGCTGATGCAACGCCCGGACGTCATTCGTATTGCCGCTCGACAGAAGCAGCGCGCCGACGCCGGGATTCTTGCCTCTTCCCCCTGACGCCATTCACTGCCCGTTGGAACTCAAACTCATGACAGCCACGCCCTCACTGCCCATTTACCTCGACTATGCCGCCACTACGCCGGTAGATGAGCGCGTGGCCGAGGTGATGACGCGCTACCTGACCGTCGACCAGCTGTTTGCCAACCCGGCATCGCGCAGCCACATGCTGGGCTGGCAGGCAGAGCAGGTGGTAGAGCAGGCACGGCGCCAGGTGGCCGACCTGATTCATGCCGACCCTCGCGAGATCGTGTGGACCAGCGGTGCTACCGAAGCCAACAATCTGGCGCTGATCGGCTTCATGCGCGCCAACCGCCCGCGCGGCATGCACCTGGTCACCTCGTCCATCGAACACAAGGCCGTGGTGGATACCGCCAAGGCGCTGGAAAGCGAAGGCTTCGAGGTCACCTGGCTCAAGCCCCAGCGGGACGGGCGCATCACCCCCGAACAGCTGCGCGAGGCCATGCGGGATGACACCGCCCTGGTGTCGCTGATGGCAGTGAACAACGAGCTGGGCAGCATCAACGACATCGCAGCGCTGGCAGCCGTGGCCCACGACTTTGGCGCGGCCTTCCATACCGATGCCGCTCAGGCGGTAGGACGCATCCCGCTGGACGTGGTCGAACAGCACATCGACTTGATGTCGCTGTCTGCCCATAAAGCCTATGGCCCCAAAGGGGTGGGCGCTCTGTACGTGAAACGCCATCCGGACATGCGTGTCGAAGCGCTGATTCACGGCGGCGGGCACGAGCGCGGCATGCGTTCCGGCACGCTGCCCACCCACCAGATTGCGGGCATGGGGGAAGCCTTTGCCGTCATGCAGCAGCAGCAAGCTCAGGATCAGGCGCATATTGCCGCCCTTCGCGAGCAACTGCTGAATGGCCTGAGCACGCTGGAGGGCGTCATTCCCAACTCGCCCCAGCAGCATGGGGTGCCCAATATTCTCAATCTCGCGTTCGAGGGTGTCGATGGTGAAGCGCTGCTGATGGCCCTGCGCGACGTTGCCGTGTCTACAGGCTCTGCCTGCAACTCGGCCAGCGTCGACCCCTCTTACGTCCTGCTGGGCATCGGAACGCCCCGTCGGCTGGCGCTCTCTTCGCTGCGCTTGAGCTTTGGACGGTTTACCCAGCCAGCCGATATCGACCACGCACTGACACTACTGCACCACGCCGTCAGCGGCCTGCGTGCTTCGGCGCGCCAGGCCACTGCGCCTGGCCGCTGACCGACCGACTTTTCAAGGAGAGTGCTCCATGGCAACGCTTAACATTTCCCCCGCCGCCGCCGAGCAGATCCACCGCGTCCTCGAAGAGCGCGGCAAGGGGCTTGGCCTTCGGGTATCCGTCAAACCCAGCGGCTGCTCTGGCTACAGCTATGTGCTCGATTTTGCCGACGAGGCTCAGCCAGATGACGTGCACTTCGAGTCCCACGGGGCCAGCGTCTACGTGGCCACCGATGCCGTCGAGATGCTGGACGGCAGCGAAGTGGACTACGTCAGCGAAGGGCTCAATCGCTTCTTCCGCTTCAACAATCCCAACGTCAAGGATCAGTGCGGCTGCGGTGAAAGCTTTACCGTTTAAGCGCTCTTTGACGTCACTCATCGGTATTCATCCCCTGCGTGAGACGCTATAATCGCGGCCACTCGGCCTGCGGCATAGCGTCCAGACAAGGCCGGACACATTTTCCTGTGCCGCCCTGGCTTTCCGGGGCGGCAATTTCTGCTTTATCCCTTTCTAGGAGATCTCTGCATGGCGACTGAACGTACTCTTTCCATCATCAAGCCCGATGCCGTAGCCAAGAATGCCATCGGCGACATCATCGCACGCTTCGAAAAGGCTGGCCTGCAAGTGGTCGCGGCCAAGATGCTGCACCTCTCCGAAGAGAAAGCCGGTGGTTTCTACGCCGAGCACAAAGAGCGCCCCTTCTTCAAGGATCTGGTCGGTTTCATGACCTCTGGCCCGGTCGTCGTTCAAGTGCTGGAAGGTGAAGGCGCCATCGCCAAGAACCGTGAGCTGATGGGTGCTACCAACCCTAAAGAAGCCGCTCCGGGCACCATCCGCGCCGACTTCGCGGAAACAATCGACGCCAACGCTGTCCATGGTTCCGACTCTGCCGAAAGCGCTGCACGCGAAATTAGCTACTTCTTCGGTAACGACGAAATCTGCCCGCGCTAAACCAGCGCTGCCGTTTCAACATTCGTTGCCGGCCATTTTTGCGGGGGCCTGGCCCCCGCCTCTTTCTGAACGCTGACCGCCATGACCACCACTGTCGCTCCATCATCACCGTCTTCTCTATCCATCGCTGACCACGCCACGCAGGCGGAGCCCGCACGCCAGAACCTGCTGGGGCTCTCTCGTGAGCAAATGGAAGCTTTCTTTTCATCCATTGGTGAGAAGAAATTCCGTGCCACCCAGGTCATGAAGTGGATCCACCAGGAGGGCGTCGATGACTTTGCCGTGATGACCAACCTGTCCAAACCGCTGCGCGACAAGCTCGCTCAGGTGGCCGAGATTCGCGGCCCAGGCGTCGTGTATGAAGGCACGTCCAGCGACGGCACGCGCAAATGGGTGCTCGAAGTGGAAGATGGCAGCTATGTCGAAACGGTTCTGATCCCGGCAGAGAACGGTAAGCGACGCACCCTGTGCGTGTCGTCACAGGTCGGCTGCTCGCTGGATTGCAGCTTCTGCTCCACGGGCAAACAGGGCTTCCAGCGCAACCTCACGGCCGCTGAAATCATTGGTCAGGTCTGGGTAGCGCAACGCAGCGTTGGCCCTCGGCGGGATACCGCCAACCGTCCGGTGACCAACGTGGTCATGATGGGCATGGGCGAGCCGCTGTTGAATTTCGACAACGTCGTGCCTGCCATGAAGCTGATGCTCGACGACAACGGCTATGGCCTCTCCAAGCGCCGCGTCACCCTCTCCACGTCGGGCGTGGTGCCGATGATGGATAAACTGGGCGATGAGATGGACGTCAGCCTGGCGATTTCGCTGCACGCCTCCACCGATGAGCTGCGTAACGAACTCGTCCCGATCAACCGCAAGTACAACATTCGTGCCTTGCTGGATGCCTGTCACCGCTACCTGGCCAAATGCCCGGACAACCGTCAGGTGACCATCGAGTACACCTTGATCAAAGGCGTGAATGACCAGCAGGAACACGCCGAACAGCTGGCGGCGCTTCTCAAGGAGCTGCCCTGCAAGATCAACCTGATTCCCTTTAACCCGTTCCCCAATTCGGGTTATGAAAAGCCCTCGCGCAACCAGGTCATGCGTTTTCAGCAATGGCTTTATGACCTGGAGTACAACGCCACCGTCCGCACCACCCGAGGGGATGACATCGATGCCGCCTGCGGCCAACTGGTCGGACGCGTAAAAGACCGCACCAAGCGCAGTGCGCGCTATATTCAATCGGTTCAACTGGATGCAGACTAAGGCCGCTGTCTTGACTTCCACACAACACAGCGCTTTGATGGTCACGTTTTTTTATTAACGTCATCAGTGCGAGCAAGGCCGCACTGTTCAAGAGGACATACATGATCGGTCATCGCAGGTGCTTCTCCTTTTTCAGAGTGCCCATGCTGTCCGTCCTTGCTGGCAGCCTGCTGCTGGCGGGGTGTGCGACCTCGACGCCCACGTTCAACGAGAGCAACCCGGATGCCGCCGATGCCTATGCCCAATTGGGGGTGGCCTACCTGGAGCGGGATAACCTGCCCCGCGCCCTGAGCGCGCTGGACCGAGCACTGGAGCTGGATGCTCGCCACCCAGAGGCACTTCAGGCGATTGCGCTGGTCTATCAGCAGCAGGGAGAGCGCGATCTCGCCAATCGCTATTTCCAGCAGGCGCTGAGCGCCTCGCCCTCGTTTACGCGGGCACGCAACAACTATGCTGCCTTTTTGTATCAGCAGGGGCGCTACCCAGAGGCCTGCGAGCAGTTGGAAGCCGCCTCTGAGGATGCCCAATATGCCAATCGTGCCCAGCTATTCACCAACCTGGGTCAGTGCTATTTGGCGATTGACGAATTCGACAGGGCGCGCGACCGTTTGCAGCGCGCCCAGAGTATCGACCCGCGCAACACTCGCGGGTATTTAATGTTAGCCGAACTGGAAGTTTCGCAGGGACGATACGATCAGGCCTGGGAGCCGCTGCAAAGCTACCTGCAGTTGGCTGGCCCCGACCCGGCAGCGTTGGAAATGGCGATAGATATCGCCCTCGCCCGCGGCGACAGCGCGGCGGCCGCCGAATACCAACGCCTGCTGAACCCTTGATCAGTGCCCTGACCACCTATTTTTTGAAGGATGCTCAGCCATGAGCGAGACACAGTTACACGATAGCGTTACCTCCACCAGCACCGCTGGCGAACTGCTCTCCCGTCAACGTGAAGCGCTGGGCGTGCCGATTGTTGATGCTGCCCGTGCGCTGAATCTGCGCACCGCCGTGGTCGAAGGCCTGGAAAAGGACAACTACGAAGAAATTCCTGTCACCGCTTATCGCCGTGGCTACCTGCGTGCCTATGCAAAATACCTGGGCCTGGATGACAAGCTGGTGCTGGATGCCTATCAAGCGCGCCACGGCAGCAGCGAAACCGAGCGAAAGATCGCGCCCGTTGCCGTCACTCGCCCCCCATCAAAGGTGGGCGCCTGGTTATTCAAGCTGGTCACCCTGCTGGTGATCGTGGGCCTGATCGGCGTCACCGTTGCCTGGTGGCAAAGCCGTGGCGGCAGCGAGCCCCCAAGCATGGGCACGTCTTCCACGTTGGAAGAGGATGCCGCCGACAGTGCGACGCCGCCACCCGCCGAGCCGATGGTCGAGCCCGATCCCGTGGTGATCCCGCCCATGATCGACGAGCCTCAAGTCAGCATGGAGGACGAAGACGCCAGCACTGACGCCGATGCCAGCACTGAACCCGCCAGCGACGTGGCCGATGCCAGCGCCGAGCCGGTGACCGATGTCGCCGAGGCACAGGCGCCGGAAGCGCCCGCGGAAGATGCCGCGCCGGAACCCGTCGCCAACCCCAATCTGCTGGAACTGACCTTCAACGAGCAGTCCTGGACCGAGATCTTCGATGCCAACAACCAGCGCGTCTTCGTTGGCCTGCAAACGCCCGGCACCACCGCCAGCGTCGAGGGTACGCCGCCCTTCCGCCTGACCATCGGTAATGCCACCGGTGTCGAGCTGCGCTATCAAGGCGATACCGTCAACCTGGCGCAACGCGCCGGTGCCAACAATGTTGCCCGCTTTACTCTAGGAGAGTGACCCGTCCTATGCACGCCCCTTCTCCGATCAAACGTCGCCCCTCGCGCCAGATACACGTTGGTAACGTCGCCGTGGGCGGCGATGCCCCGATTGCCGTTCAAAGCATGACCAACACCAACACCCTGGACGTAGACGCCACCGTGGGTCAGATCCAGCAGTTGGAAAAAGCCGGTGCCGACATCGTCCGTGTGTCGGTCCCCGACATGGATGCTGCCGAAGCCTTCGGCAAGATCAAACAGCGGGTCGATGTGCCGCTGGTGGCCGACATCCACTTCGATTACAAGATTGCCCTGCGGGTCGCCGAGTTGGGCGTGGATTGCCTGCGTATCAACCCGGGCAATATTGGCCGGGAAGATCGCGTCCGCGCGGTGGTCAGTGCGGCCAGAGAGCACGGCATTCCGATTCGCATTGGCGTCAATGCCGGTTCGCTGGAAAAGGACCTGCAAAAGAAATATGGCGAGCCCACGCCTGCCGCGCTGGTCGAGTCGGCCATGCGTCACATCGACTACCTGGATCGGCTCGACTTCCAGGAGTTCAAGGTCAGCGTCAAAGCCTCGGACGTGTTCATGGCCGTGGCCGCCTACCGTGACCTGGCCACCCGCATCGAACAGCCGCTGCACCTGGGCATTACCGAAGCAGGTGGCCTGCGCTCGGGTACGGTCAAGTCATCGATTGGCCTCGGCATGCTGTTGATGGATGGTATCGGCGATACCATTCGCGTCTCGCTGGCCGCCGACCCGGTGGAAGAGATCAAGGTCGGCTTCGACATGCTCAAGAGCCTGAGACTGCGCGCCAAAGGCATCAACTTCATCGCCTGCCCCAGCTGTTCACGGCAGAACTTCGATGTCATCAGCACCATGAACCAGCTGGAAGAGCGCCTGGAAGACATCATGACCCCGCTGGATGTCTCGGTGATTGGCTGCGTGGTCAACGGCCCTGGCGAAGCCAAGGAGACCGATATCGGTCTGACCGGTGGTTCACCCGCCAACCTGGTCTACATCGACGGCAAACCTGCCAGCAAACTGCGTAACGACCATCTGGTGGATGACCTGGAAAAGCTGATCCGCGACAAGGTACGCCAGAAAGAGCAGCAGCAAGAGAACATGATTGCACGCAGCGTTTGACACCTGCGTTGCCTGCAACAGGCGGCACGCCTTGCGCCTCGCGCTGCCGCCCAGACAAGGAGTTTTCATTGAGCAAGTCCGCCGCTAAAAAGATTCAAGCCATCCGTGGAATGAACGACCTATTGCCCAGCGACAGCCCTCGCTGGCAATTTTTTGAGGCCAAGGTACGCCACTTGATGCAGCGCTACGGCTTTGATGAGATCCGTACGCCAATCGTGGAGCAAACCGCCCTGTTTGCCCGTTCCATCGGGGAAGTCACCGATATCGTCGAAAAAGAGATGTACACCTTCGACGACCGCAACGGCGACAGCCTGACCCTGCGCCCGGAAGGCACCGCCAGCTGCGTACGCGCTGCCATGGAGCATGGCCTGCTGCACAACCAGACCCAGCGGATTTGGTATCAGGGTCCGATGTTCCGCCACGAGCGGCCCCAGAAAGGACGCTACCGTCAGTTTCATCAGGTGGGCGTGGAAACCTATGGCTTCGACGGCCCGGACATCGACGCCGAGGTCATTCTGCTCTCTGCCCGCTTATGGCAAGAGCTGGGCCTTCTCGAACATGTCACTCTGGAACTGAACTCCCTGGGCTCCAGCGACGCCCGCGCAGCCTACCGCGACAAGCTGGTGGCGTACTTCGAACAGCACCATGCGCTACTGGATGAAGACTCCAAACGTCGCCTGACCAGCAATCCGCTGCGCATTCTGGATTCCAAGAATCCCGATATGGCCGAGATGCTGAACGGCGCACCGCAGCTGATGGATCACCTGGACGAGACTTCGCGGGAGCACTTCGAGCAGCTCAAGGCCATGCTCGACGCGGCCAACATTCCCTACGTGGTCAACCCGCGCCTGGTGCGGGGCCTGGACTACTACTGCCGTACGGTGTTCGAGTGGACCACCACGGCGCTGGGCAGCCAGGGCACCGTCTGTGCCGGTGGCCGCTACGATGGGCTGGTCGAGCAACTGGGCGGCAAGCCCACACCTGCCGTGGGCTTTGCCATGGGGATCGAGCGGCTGATTCTGCTGCTGGAAACTCTCGACCTGGTACCGGAAGAAGCCTTGGGCGGCTGCGACGTCTACCTGGTGCCGATGGATGACAGCGCCACCGTGGCAGCTCTCACCCTGGCAGAACAGCTGCGCAGCGCACTGCCCGACCTGCGCCTGCAGCTGCACTGCGGTGGCGGCAGCTTCAAGAGTCGCATGAAAAAGGCCGACAAGAGCGCCGCGCCCATTGCCATTCTGCTGGGTGAAGACGAGCTGGCTCAGCAAACGGCCACCCTGAAATTCCTGCGCGATGACCGTGAGCAGCAACAGGTAGCCCAGGCCAGTCTTGCCAGCACGCTGAGCGACCTGCTGGCCGCCACACCAGGCAACGCGACCCACTAAACGCTGCCCACCGAGCGTCTCGTGTGGGCGATGCATACCTGTCAGCCGCTGCGGCGGCTGAGTGATTGAATAGGAGGCCGCCCGTGGCGGATCTGAGAAGCGAAGAAGAGCAGCTGGACGTCGTCAAGCGCTGGTGGAAAGAGAACGGTACGTCGCTGATTGCCGGCGCGGTGCTGGCTGCCGCCGGTGTGTTCGGCTGGAATGCCTGGCAGAACTACCAGGAAGGCCAGTCGGAAGCGGCCTCTGCCCGCTACCAGCAGCTGGTGACCATCACGGCCGCCAACTCGCTGGAAGAGGACCAGCTCGCGGCAGCGAGGGAACTGATCGGTGAACTGACCGACCAGTATGGCCGCACTCTGTATGCCGAGCTTGCCCAGTTGCTGGAAGCCCGCCTGGCTGTACAGGAAGGCGACCTGGCAACGGCCAGAGAAGCCCTCGACAGCGTCGCCAACGGCTCGTCACGCCGTTATGTTCAAAGCCTGGCCTGGCTGCGGCTGGCGCGTATCGAACTGGCCGAAGGCAACCCCGAGGCGGCACTGGAGCTATTGGACCAGCCGATCACCGACACGCTGGCCGCCCAACAGGCCAACGTACGCGGCGATGCTCACCTGGCGCTTGGCCAGCCCGAGCAGGCTCGCGAAGCATGGCAAGCCGCGCTGGAGATTGCCCAAACGCAGAACCAGCCGCTTTATGGCGTGCAGTTCAAGCTCGACGATATCGGCGCCGAGGAGGCGAATCAGTGATGACCAACAGCCTGTTAAAACCACGTTTTTCCACTTCGCTGATGCGTGCCACGCTGGGCGCCGTTGCGCTGGCCTTGCTGGCGGGTTGCGCCAGCAAGGGTGAGCCTGCCTACACCCCCAAAGAGCTGCGTAGCTTCAACGAAACCTCGTCACTGGATAGCCAGTGGCGGCGCAGCGTTGGCGACGGTTTTGGCCGTGCCCGCTACCCGATTGCACCGGCGCGCGAGGGTAATACCGTGTTTGCCGCCGATGCCAACGGCCTGATAACCGCCTTCAATGCCCAGAGCGGTGAGCGTGAGTGGCAAGTCGAGCTGGATACCCCCATCTCCAGTGCACTCAACGCCATTGCCGGCCAAGTTTACCTGGGCACCCGCAACGGTGAAGTGATTGCGCTGAGCCAGCGTGACGGCAGCGTGAGCTGGCGTTCGCGCGTGTCCAGCGAAGTGCTGGCCGCTCCCCAGGCCAACCAGCAACTGCTGCTGGTACAGAGCATCGACGGCCAGATAACGGCCCTTGATCGCGCCAGCGGTGAAGAGCGCTGGGTCTACACCAGCTCTCAGCCTGCGCTGACACTGCGCGGCACCGGCACGCCCATGGTCATCGACCCGGTCACCTTCGTGGGTACGGCCAACGGACGCCTGGCGACGCTGGATAACCGCAGCGGCCAGCCCCTTTGGGAAATGCAGATTGCCACACCACGTGGCCGTAGCGATGTCGAACGTCTGGTGGACCTCTCTGGTCAACCGGTATTGAGCCCGGATGGTCGCCTGTTCGTCACCAGCTACAATGGCCGTGTGGTGGCACTGGAAGCTACTCAGGGCGGTACGCTGTGGGAAGCCAACATTTCCAGTCGCCATACTCCCGTTCTGGTCGGCAACCTGCTGCTGGTGGTGAGCGACAATAGCCACGTCATTGCACTGGATGCCAATAGCGGCCAGGAAGTATGGCGTAATACGGATCTGGAAGATCGCTGGCTGACGCCTCCCGCCTTTGCGGATGGCCGTCTGGTGGTCGGTGATTTCGAAGGTTATGTGCACCTGCTGGATGCCCGTGAAGGCAATCTGGTAGGACGTACCCGCGTCCACAGCTCCGGTATCAGCGTGCGCCCTGTCACTGAAGGCAGCACCATTCATGTCCAGGCCAACAATGGTCGCCTGGAAACCCTGGAAGTCACTCCATGACACCCGTCATAGCGTTAGTGGGTCGACCCAATGTGGGAAAATCGACCCTGTTCAACCGCCTTACCCGCTCGCGCGACGCGCTGGTGGCGGATTTTCCCGGCCTGACCCGAGACCGTAAATACGGCAACGGCATGCTGGGTAACAAGGCCTATACCGTGATCGACACGGGCGGCATCAGCGGCGACGAGGAAGGCATCGACGCCGCCATGGCAGAGCAATCGCTGGCCGCCATCGACGAAGCAGACATCGTGCTGTTTCTGGTGGACGCCCGGGCGGGGCTCAACGTGGCCGACGAGGCCATCGCCAATCACCTGCGTGTCAATCAGAAGAAAACCTGGCTGGTGGTCAACAAGACCGATGGGCTCGAAGAGCACTCTGCCATGGCCGACTTCTGGAAGCTGGGCCTGGGCGACCCGTGGCCTATCGCCGCCGCCCACGGGCGCAACGTGTCGCTGCTCATCGATACCGTGCTGGAACCCTTCCCCGAGCGCGACCCGACCATTCCTGCCGACACCGGCACGAAAGGCATTCGTATCGGTGTGATTGGCCGCCCGAACGTGGGCAAGTCCACGCTGGTCAACCGGCTGCTGGGTGAAGACCGCGTTGTAGTGTTCGATGAAGCAGGCACCACTCGCGATGCCATCGAGATCCCCTTCGAGCGTAACGGCCATCCCTATGTGCTGATCGACACGGCCGGGATACGTCGACGCAAGAACGTGCGTGAAATTGCCGAGAAGTTCTCCATCATCAAGACGCTGGACGCCATCAAGGAGAGCCATGTGGCGGTGATGGTGCTGGATGCCCGCAGCGGTCTGGTCGAACAGGATCTGCACCTGCTGGACTACGTCCTGACCACGGGTCGGGCGCTAGTGCTGGCAGTGAACAAGTGGGACGGGCTGGAAAGCGAAGCCAAGGAGAAGATGCGGGCGGACATCAAGCGCCGTCTAGGCTTCGCCGACTACGCCGAGCTGCATTTCATCTCGGCACTGCACGGCACGGCCGTTGGCGACCTCTACCCCTCCATCGAGCGGGCCTTCAAGGCAGCCAATGCCCACTGGTCCACCAACCGCCTGACCACGCTGCTGCAAGATGCGGTCAGCCAGCATCCGCCCCCCATGGTCAACGGTCGGCGGATCAAGCTGCGCATGGCCCACCAGGGCGGCAGCAACCCGCCCATCATCGTGGTCCACGGTAACCAGACCGAATCGCTGCCCGAGGCCTACCGCCGTTACCTGATCAACACCTTCCGCAAGGTGCTGAAGGTACGCGGCACGCCCATGCGCTTCGAGTTCCGTTCAGGCAGCAACCCTTTCGACAAGATGGCAGGTGCCAGCGACAAGGAGAAAGCCAAGAAACGCGAGCTGAACCGCACCAAGGAAGCCCGCAAGAGCCGCCGCTAGGCGCTGCTGGAAAACTGGCCTTGTCTGCATCGCCCGCCTATATGGCGGGCGATGGCTTTTCGGTTTTTGCGACCAGCGCAACTTTCAGTGCCAACAAATCCGCTTGACAGCCATGGGCGGTGGCCCTCAAATAGCGGCGCTTTCGAGCATCCGCTACACTGACCTTTTGCCCTTTCTCTGGGGGAAACACATGCACCATGCCCTTCGCCGTGGCCGCAGCCTGATTCTGCTGCTGCTCGCTGCTCTACTGACCGGCTGCCTTGCGCTGCCACAAACCGGCCTGTTTGCCTTCCGGCTGGCCGTTACTTCTCTGGGAGTCGAAGAGGTACGCATCGGGCCATACAGCGTGAATGCCGGCCTGGATACCAGCGACATGACTCGCCTGCTGGCTTCGAGCCTGGGCGCTGGCAGCCTGCCAGTGCAGGCCACCCTGGCCATGGGCCTGGGGCTACCGGCAGGCATGCCTGCCGTTGAAATGTCCGGGTTTCGCTGGACGCTGGACATGCCGGGCGTCGACCCCGTGCAGGGGCAGTATCAACAGGACGTGACCCTCACCCCAGGCGACGACGCCAACCTGCGCCTGCCGGTGGCGTTCGATATTCTGGCCACCGACACCCAGCGCATGACGCCCATGATCGAGCTGGCCAGCCAGTTGGCAAGCCAGGGTGAGCTGCCCCCCGGTAGCGAGCTGGCCATCACTCCTGGGGATCTGCGCGGCCTGGGCATGACGCTGCCGTCAGGCCTGCTGACGCCGACCATCCGCTTGAACGTCGGCGCCGATGGGCAGCTGATTCCTCAGCGCTGATCGGCGCGCTGACGCTCCTCTTGCAGCCGCTTGCGGCCCACGTACTGGGCCGCAAACTGCCACGCCGTTCGGCCGCTGCGCCCACCGCGCAGGGTGGCAAAACGTACGGCTTCCGCCCGCGCGCCATCGTCCCAGTCGTTACCGCTACCTGTGCGGTTGACCCAGTGCTCACAGACCTCCAGGTAGGTTGCCTGGTTGAACGGGTGAAAGCCCAGCCACAGCCCGAAACGGTCTGACAGCGAGATCTTCTCCTCCACGGCGTCACCATGGTGCAGCTCTTCGCCTACCAAACGGCTTCCCTGATTATCCTCCATCGACTCCGGCAGCAAGTGTCGGCGGTTGGAAGTGGCATACAGCAGCACGTTCTCGGGAGGGCCAGTCAAGGCGCCGTCCAGCACGCTTTTCAGCGCCTTGTAGGCATCATCGTTGCCTTCGAACGACAGGTCATCGCAGTACACCACGAAGCGGTGGGGCTGATGGCGCAACTGCTCGACCAGCCGTGGCAGGCTTGCCAGGTCATGGCGGTCGACCTGGATCAGGCGTAACCCTTCGCTGGCCAGAGAGTTGAGCAGCGCACGCACCACCGACGACTTGCCGCTGCCACGAGAGCCCCACAGCAAGGCATGGTTGGCAGGCAGCCCCTGCAGAAAGGCGCGGGTGTTATCGACCAATGCCAGTTTCTGCCTCTCGATGCCCAGCAGGTCGTCCAGCGTCATGCCATCTCGGGGCGGCACCGGCACCAGTTGGCCGCCCAGCGGGTGGCGCTGCCAAATGGCCGCCACATGGGTCTGCCAGTTCACCGGGGTGGGCACTGGCGGCAACCAGTGGTCGATGTGATCGAGTAGCTGCGTCAAGCGCTGGCTTAATTGCGCATCCATGGTGGCCCTCAGAGTAGGTTATGATAAGAGTTGATTTACCGCTGTCAGTGGTTATCTTGTGTGCAAGGATCCCTTCTCGTCTATTAGGAAACCGTCTATGCGCTGGCTTCGACCCTTTGCCGTCACCGCTTTGTGCGCCTCTCTGGCTGCCTGCTCCACGTCCCCCACCGGCCGTTCGCAGCTGTTGCTGCTCTCGGAAGACCAGCTCAATCAGATGGGCCAGCAGGCGTTCGCGCAGTACCAGCGCGACGTGCCTACGGCCAACCAGGCGAGCCATCGCTATGTCCAGTGCATCACCAACGCCATCGTCGACATTCTGCCCGGCGAACAGCGTAATCTGGATTGGCAAATTCGCGTGTTCGAGTCCGAGCAGCCCAACGCCTTCGCCCTCCCCGGGGGCTACATGGGCGTCAATACCGGCATGCTGAACGTGGCCACCAACCAGGATCAGCTGGCATCGGTCGTCGGCCACGAGATCGGTCACGTGCTGGCACGCCATGCCAACGAGCGCGCCTCGACCCAAAGCGCCACTTCGCTTGGCCTGTCGGTCATTTCCAGCGCCTCCGGTATGCAAACCCCGGCGGGCCAGCAGTTGATGGGCGTGCTGGGCATGGGCGCCGAGTACGGCATTTCGCTGCCCTTCTCTCGCCGCCATGAAAGCGAAGCCGATGTCATCGGCCTGCAGCTGATGGCACAGGCAGGCTTCGATCCCCGCGAAAGCGTGACTTTGTGGGAAAACATGCAGGCCGCGTCCAGCGGTGGCGCGCCCCCCGCCTGGATGTCGACGCACCCAAGCCAGGGGCAGCGCATCCAGGGCCTGCAGGCCAACATGGAGCCCGCCATGGCCAGCTTCGAAGAAGCTCGCCAAAGCGGCCGCACGCCCAACTGCCCACGCCCCTGATATACGCTCCTGACATTGAGGTTTAGATGATCCGACTGGGTTTACTGCTGCTGGTACTGCCGATTCTGGTGCTGCTGAGCGTCTATTTCTGGGAACTGGGCGACGTGCGCGCCTGCCATCTCGAAGGGGGCTACTGGAACTACCTGGAAAGCGCCTGCCGCGAGACGCCCCAGCCGTTCGTCTCCTGGCTGGAGCGCTCTCCCTTGCTGGTGAACGGAGGCATGCTGCTCTCCGTGGTGGGGCTGGTGATGTGCATGGTGGGGTTCTATACCAAACCCCGCTAGCCGCCCGTCAATGACTGTCGAAGCCGCGTGCGCACCTGAGACGTCTCGGGGCGCACGTTGCGCCACAGGAAGAACGACTCGGCGGCCTGCTCGACCAGCATCCCCAGGCCGTCCAGCGGCTGTGCGCCCTGCGCCTCGGCCCAGCGCAGAAAGACCGTGGGCTCGGCCCCGTACATCATGTCGTAGGCCCAGGCACCCTCGCTGAACAGCGCCTCTGGCAGCGGCGGCAGCGCACCAGAGAGGCTGGCACTGGTGCCGTTGATCACCACATCGAACGGCCCCTCGATGGCCGCGTAACCACTGCCGCTGATCGGCCCCAGGTCGGCGAACGCAGCGGCCAGCTGAGTGGCTTTTTCGGCCGTCCGGTTGGCCACCTGCAGGCAGGCGGGCTTTTCCGCCAGCAGCGGCTCCAACACGCCCCGAACGGCACCGCCAGCGCCCAGCACCAGCAGGCGTTTACCCTTCAACGTCACGCCCTGATAGGCAAGGTCACGTACCAGCCCGACCCCATCCGTGGTATCGCCATAGGTGCGGCCATTGCCGCCGACGATCAGCGTATTGACGGCCTGCGCGCGTTTGGCCCGGTGGCTGAGCGTGTCGCACAGCGCAAAGGCATCGCCTTTGAAAGGCACGGTCACATTGGCACCGCGCCCGCCCGCCACCACGAAGGCCTGCCAGGCACGAGCGAAGCCGTCGGTGGGGGCCAGCTGCGCGACGTACTCCATGGCCTGCTCGGTCTGGCGGGCAAATTCAGCGTGAATCATCGGAGACTTGGAGTGCTCGATGGGGTTGCCGAACACGCAGTAACGGTCGCTCATGAGGCCTCTCCACTGGGCTGGCGTTGCGATTGAGGCTGGGCCTGAGACTGCGGGGACTGGCCCGCTTCACCCAGCCAGTCACGCGGCACCAGGTAATCGTGCAGCTGCGCTTCGCGGCTGCCCTGGGCAGGCGTGAAGTCATACTCCCAGCGCGCCAGGGGCGGCATGGACATCAGAATCGACTCCGTGCGCCCACCGCTTTGCAGGCCAAACAGGGTGCCCCGGTCCCATACCAGGTTGAACTCCACGTAGCGGCCCCGACGATAGAGCTGAAAATCGCGCTCCTGCTCACCCCAGGCATCGGCCTGACGACGCTCGACGATGGGCAAGTACGCCGCCAGGAAGCTGTCCCCCACGGCGCGCTGAAAGGCAAAGCACTCCTCGAAGCCGCCTTCGTTGAGGTCGTCGAAAAACAGCCCGCCCACGCCTCGGGTCTCCTCCCGATGCTTGAGGTAGAAATAGTCATCGCACCACGCCTTGTAACGCTCGTACACACCTTCCCCAAATGGGGCGCAGGCGTCACGCGCCACGCGATGCCAGTGCACCACATCCTCGAATACAGGGTAGTAGGGTGTGAGGTCGAAACCGCCGCCAAACCACCAGACCGGCGGCTCGCCCTCCTTCTCGGCAATGAAGAAGCGCACATTGCCGTGGCTGGTGGGGATATGCGGGTTTTCAGGATGCATGACCCAGGACACCCCCACCGCATGGAAACTGCGCCCCGCCAGCTCCGGGCGGGCGGCGGTGGCCGACGGGGGCAACTGAGCACCAAAGACATGCGAGAAATTGACGCCGCCCTTTTCGAACACCCGCCCATCGGTCATGACGCGTGAGCGACCACCGCCGCCCTCTTCACGCTGCCAGCTATCCTCCCTGAACGTGGCCTGGCCATCGGCGGCGCTCAAACCGGCGCACAGCCGATCCTGCAGATCCAGAAGGTAGTGTTTGACGTCGTCGAGGTGTTCGTGGGCCACGGTAGCTCCTGGTGAGATGAATCGTGAATCGTAAGTCATGAACCGATGATGACGAAGCGATGATGTCGGGGCACTAGTGACTCAAGCGCGCATCACCTTGCCGGTCAGCAGGTCTCTGATGGTGCTGGGCTTAGCATTGCCTCCCAGCTCTCCGGCCACGATGGCCGCGACTTCCTCGCCAAAAATGGTGACGACCTCGTCGGCGCTCATGGCGGGTGGGTCACCGGCTCGATTGGCCGAGGTGGACACCAGCGGCCCGCCAAAGGCTTCACAGAGCGCTTTCATCAGCGGGTGGTCGGTGACGCGCAGAGCCACACTTTGGTGAGCGCCGCGCACGAGGCCATGGCTACGGCCGTTATCGGGCACCAGCCACGTATTGGGACCAGGCCAACTGGCGGCCAGCGGCGCATGCAGCGCCAGGGGTAGCTGGCTCAGCCAGGGCTGGAACTGTTGAATACTGGCCGCCACCAGAATGACGCCCTTGGCCGGGTCACGCTCTTTCATGCGCATCAGGTGCGCCAGCGCCTCATCATTGTCCGGGTCACAGCTCAACCCCCAAACGGCCTCGGTAGGGCAGGCAATCACTCCCCCTTCCCGTAGCGCCTGCACCGCTGCTTTCACGTCAACCGCCGTTTTCATGGACGCTCCTACTGGCTATCGAACCATCAGATCGAGAAAGCGCCATCTTACCATGCTGCCGTCAGCCGAACCCAGCCACCCGCACGCTGGGCCACCTGCCCTTCCAGCTCCAGCATCAACAGCCGCTGCTGACACTCACTGACCGACAGCCCCGTGCTCTGCACCAGCCAGTCGATGGGCGTGGGGGAAGGTCCCAGCGCGTGCAGCAGGCGGTCAGGCGGCTCTGTCTGGGCAGAGTCTGTCTGGGCAGAGGGCGTTGGCGACATCGGCGCGGGGGCCACAGGCGAGGCCTTCTCGGCAGGCGCTTCCTCCGAGGGCGTTAGCATCGGCCAATAATGCGGTGCCCAGTGCTGAAGCTCGGCCAGAATGTCCTCCACGTGGCGCACCAGCGTCGCGCCATTGCGCAGCAGCTGCAGGCAACCACGGGCTTGAACGTTATGCAGCGACCCCGGCAGGGCAAACAGCTCTCGCCCCTGCTCCAGCGCCAGCCGGGCACTCACCAGCGAGCCGCTTTTCTCGGTGGCTTCGACCACCAGGGTTCCCAACGAAAGCCCCGTGATGATGCGGTTGCGGCGTGGAAAAAAGGCCGGCCGCGCCACGGTGCCCGGCGGGTGTTCGGAAAGCAGCAGCCCGCCGGGCTGGGTGCTCAGCTGCTCGTGCAGCTCGCGGTGGCGCGCCGGATAAATGACGTCCACCCCACACCCCAGCACGGCGATCGAATGCCCACCGGCGGCCAGCGCGGCGCGCTGGGCAACGCCATCGACGCCCAGCGCCATACCGCTGACAATACACCAGCCACGGCTGGCCAGCTCACGGGCAAACGCCTGGGCATGGCCACTGCCTTCGGCGGTCGGTTTACGGGTACCTACCATGGCCAGGCCCGGGCCCTCCAGCGCCTGCAAATCCCCTTGTGCCCACAGCACCACGGGCGGGTCCGGCAATTGGTTCAGCAGCGCAGGCCAGGCCGGGTGGTCGCGGTGCAGCAGATGACGATGGGGCGCCTTGCCCAACCACACCTCGGTCTCTTCCACCACCTGCTGAAGCGGGCTGCGCTGAGGCTGCGCCAGCCATAACCTGAGGGCATTGGCCGCCGCACTGGGCAGCGCCGCCAGCCAGCCCTGTGGCCACTGGGGCGAGCGGGCCACCAGCTGTGCAATACGGGCTGCGCCCATGCCGGGCAATGCATTGATTACCAGCCACTCCCTGGCGTCCATCGCCACCTCCTTTTCATCGTTCGAGTACACCTGCGGCCTAACAGGTTATGTACGAAAGCCAGGCTATGTATGAAAACCAGGCCATGTACGAAAACCAGGCTGAGTACGAAAACTAGTGCTGGGGAGTTCTCACCACGTCACCCACGGCCAGCACATTGGAAGCCTGCATGACCAGCGCATAGCTCATGTGACTGTAGGGTTTGAAGATCATCACGAGACCCGCTTCGGTGGCAGGCAACTGAATCAGCTCCTGGGTGCGCGGGTCGTCGACCACTTCCCCTTGCTGATCGACACGCAAGACATGGCCGGGCTGCAGGCCATCCTGGGTGCCCACATCCAGCGCCACGACCTGCAACCAGCCAATGAAGCGAACGCCGCTGGGCACGGCCACGATCCGCCCGGCCACCTGGTTCAGCGGCGCCCTGGGAGCAAAGGCCTCGCTGCCCGGAATATCTTCCAGCGGCAGCAGGATGTCGTTGTTGCGCACTTCCTGGTTGGCACGCAGTACTTCGACACGTGAAATATCGCCTTCACTGCTGATGCGCCGCGCTTCGCCGATACTGATCAACTCGTCGCCCAGCAGGGTGCCGTCTGCTGCCAGGTAAGGCTCGCCGGGGCGATAGATCCCCAGCCGCTGGCGGGCGGGCAGCTCGCCACGCACATAGAGCGTATCCCCGGCACCGCTGATCAGCCGCTGGTTGTCGCCACCCACCACATAGGCCAACTCCTGAATGTCCTCACCCGGCTCGACCACCCGGTGATCGCGCAAAAAAGAGCGCACCACGTCCATGGGAATGGGCGTGATCGCTTCCCGCTCGGGAATGCTGCGCATTTGCGGCGATAGCCGAACCACGCTTTGGCCACGCTCCAGCGTCAGGCACGGCTGGCCCTGGCAATCGCCCAGTACCAGTACGTCGCCTGGGTAGATGAGATGCGGGTTGCGAATCTGCGGGTTGGCTTGCCACAGCGCGGGCCACTGCCAAGGGGAGCGCAGGTAGCGTGCGGAGATATCCCATAGCGTATCCCCGGCGACCACTTCGTAGCGCTCGGGTGCATCGCTGCGCAGCCGCTCCCAGGCCTGCGCCGCCGGGCTCAGCGCCAGCCAGGTCAGCAGCACTCCCAACACGCTGTGATAAAACGGCTTTCCAGCTACCATCCTAGCCACCATCCGTTCTCCCCTCGTTATCCCCTGGTGATTGTTTGAAGCAGTTGCGGGGGCGCCACGGCGCGGCGCGTGCCCAGGAACGCTTATGGCATGATATAGTGGTCAATATAAAGCACTTAGGCCCGCCGACACAGCGCGGCGCCTGCTCATCTTCAAGACTCTGCATAAACGGTGACGGTAACGCCATGGCCAAACTTCCTATTCTCGTATTTCCTGACGAGCGCCTGCGCACCAAGGCGGTCGCGGTGGAAACCGTGGACGACGAGGTCCGCCAGCTCGTGGATGACATGCTGGAGACCATGTACGACGCCCGTGGCATCGGCCTGGCCGCCACGCAAATCGACGTGCACCGCCGGGTGGTGGTCATGGACGTCAGCGACGATAACTCCCAGCCGCTGGTGATGATCAACCCCCGCTATGAGCCTATCGGCGAAGAGCGTGAGCCGCTGTCGGAAGGCTGCCTGTCGATTCCCGAGTATTACGCCGAAGTACCGCGCTACCTGAAGGTCAAGCTGACGGCGCTGGACCGCCACGGCGAGCCCTACGAGCTGGAAGCCGACGGCTTGCTGGCCCACTGCATTCAGCATGAGTACGATCACCTGGAAGGCGTGCTGTTCGTGGATTATCTGTCCCCGCTCAAGCGCGACCGGGTCATGAAAAAAATGCAGAAACGCTACAAGCAGATGAACGACGCCTGACCCCGGTTGCGTCATCTGGCCCTGGGCCGAGCTGACAACGTTGCCCCACAAGCTTACCTGTGACGACAACGCTGCCTCTCGGCCCTCCTGCGTTTCATCGGCAGCACTTTCTCTTTTCACTCAAGGGCTCTCCACCATGTCACCGTTACGCGTTGTTTTTGCTGGCACGCCAGACTTCGCCGCCTCCAGCCTTGCTGCCGTTCTCGACAGCGAACACGAAGTGGTGGCGGTCTACACCCAGCCCGACCGCCCCGCTGGACGTGGCCGCAAGCTCACGCCCAGCCCGGTCAAACAGCTGGCTCAAGCCCAGGCGCTGCCGGTGTATCAACCCGTCAGCCTGAAAGACGCCGAGGCCCAGGCCGAGCTGGCGGCACTGAACGCCGATGTGATGGTCGTGGTCGCCTATGGTCTCCTGCTGCCCCAGGCGGTGCTGGATACGCCGCGCCTGGGCTGCATCAACGTACACGCCTCGCTGCTTCCCCGCTGGCGGGGTGCGGCGCCGATTCAGCGTGCCATTGAAGCGGGCGACAGCGCCTCGGGCGTCACCATCATGCAGATGGATGCGGGTCTGGATACCGGCGCCATGCTGCACGAAGTGCGTACCCCAATTACCTCCCGCACCACCGGTGGCGACCTCCACGACCGCCTGGCCATTCAAGGGGCCAACGCGCTGATCCACGTGCTGGACAACCTCGACAACGGCAGCCTAGAGGCAACGCCTCAGCCGGACGAGGGCGTGACCTACGCCGCCAAGCTCAGCAAAGCCGAGGCCGAGCTAGACTTTAGCCAGCCCGCCGAGCAGCTGGCGCGCAAAATCCGCGCCTTCAACCCGTGGCCGGTGGCTTGGTGCACGCTAGGTAACGACCGCCTGCGCCTACTCATGGCCAGCGTCGAGCAAGGTGAGCAGCCGCAATCGCCCCCCGGTACGCTGTTGGCACATGGCGACGAACACCTGCGCATTGCCTGCGGTGCCCAGGGCCAGGAAGTGCTGTGCGTTAGCCGTGCCCAGCTGCCCGGCGGCAAAGCCATGGCAGTGCGTGATCTTTTGAATGCCCGCCAAACGCCCTTGAGCGAGGGTGTTCGCCTTGGACAGCCTTCACAGCCAGCCTCGCAAGGAGCGCACCCATGAGCGAGCGACCCACCAAAGGCGGCAGCGGCCTGGACGTGCGCGCGGTGGCGGCCAGAAGCCTGGTGCCGATCCTCACCGACAAGGGCTCCCTGGCGGGGCTGGACGAGCACAGCGTAGTAGCCAGGGACCGTGCGCTGCTCAAGGAGCTGTGCTATGGCACCTGCCGTCGCTTGCCGCGCCTTCAGGCGCTGGCCCAACGCCTGCTGAAACAGCCGTTCAAGAAGCGCGACGCCGACGTTCAGGCCCTGCTCCTGATCGGTATTTATCAACTGCTCTACATGCGTACCCCGGCCCACGCCGCCGTGGGCGAAACCGCCGGCGCCGCCCGTCTGCTGGACAAGGAGTGGGCAACACGAGTGCTCAATGGCTGCCTGCGACGCCTGCAGCGCGAAGCCGACGCGCTGCAGGCCGAAGTGGACCGTGATGAAAGCGTCGCCCTGGAGCACCCCCAGTGGCTGCTGGGTAAGCTGCGTAGCGCCTGGCCCGATCAGTGGCGGGCCATCGCCCAGGCCAACAACGAGCCCGGCCCGATGACGCTGCGCGTCAACCAGCGTCACAACGACCGTGAAGCCTACCTCACGCGACTCACCGAGCAGGGGTTGAGCGGCGAGCTGTGCCTGCACGCCCCGGACGGCATTACGCTGCACACCCCCTGCGACGTGACCGTACTGCCCGGCTTTGCCCAGGGGCACGTCAGCGTGCAAGATGAAGCCGCCCAGCTGTCGGCCGCTCTGCTGGGCCCGGCCCTGGCGCCCAGGCCCGGCGCCCATGTGCTGGATGCCTGCTGCGCCCCGGGCGGCAAGACGGCCCATTTGCTGGAGCAGTTCGATATCGCCCTGACGGCGCTGGACAGCGACAATCAGCGCCTGGCCCGTGTCGATGACACCCTCGCTCGGCTAGGGCTCGCTGCAGAGCTGAAACATGCCGATGCGACCACCCGCGACTGGTGGAGCGGGACGCCGTTCGATGCCATTTTGCTGGATGCCCCCTGCTCCGGCACGGGCGTGATTCGCCGCCATCCGGACATCAAGGCCCTGCGTCGCAAGGAGGACATTCGTCAGTTGGCCAGCCTGCAGCAGCGCCTGCTCGACAATCTTTGGCCGCTGCTCCGCCCCGGCGGTACGCTGCTCTACGCCACCTGCTCGGTGCTGCCGGAAGAGAACAGCGGCCAGATCGAGGCCTTCCTGGCCCGCACCCCCGACGCCCGGGCCACCACGCCGAACGATGTGGCCTGGGGCGAGCCCAGCGGGCCGGGCAGGCAACTGTTTCCCGCACAAAACAGTCACGATGGCTTTTTTTATGCCAGACTGGAGAAGCAGACTGCCTAAGGCAAGCGCCTGGCCTCAGGGGCATTAGGCAGTGAATTCATGACAAGGATGGAGAACACATGAGTCATCACACCTACAAGCACATCGAACTTACCGGCTCTTCCGAAAAAGGTATTGAGGAAGCCGTTCAGAACGCATTGGCCAAAGCGTCCGAAAGCGTGCACAACATGCGTTGGCTGGAAGTGACCGATACGCGCGGTCACATAGAAGATGGGCGTGTTGCCCACTGGCAGGTCACGATCAAGGTCGGCTTCACGCTGGAGTAATCGTCACCTGCTTTTCGACGGCGGCTGGTTTACACTGGCCGCCGTCTTTGTTGCAGCGCACACCGCGTGCTGATAAAACGCTGGCGCTCATAACGGAACCGATGCTTAGCGATGAAAATCATCATTCTCGGCGCCGGCCAGGTCGGCGGCACCCTGGCGGAGCACCTTGCCCGCGAGGAAAACGACATTACCGTCGTCGACACCGACGGCGCCAAGCTACGCGAGCTGCACACCAAGCTGGATATCCGCACGGTCACCGGCGCGGGCTCCTACCCCATCGTGCTGCGCCAGGCGGGCTGTGAAGACGCCGACATGCTGATCGCGGTGACCAACACCGACGAGATCAACATGATCGCCTGTCAGGTGGCCCACACGCTGTTTCGCACCCCCACCAAGATCGCGCGGGTTCGCTCCACGGCTTACCTCACCCGCAAGGGCCTGTTTGCCCACGAAGCCATTCCCATCGACGTCTTGATCAGCCCGGAACAGGTGGTGACCGACCACGTGCGCCGTTTGATCGAGCATCCCGGCGCCCTGCAGGTGCTGGAGTTTGCCGGGGGGCTGGTGCAGCTGGTGGCGGTGAAAGCCTTCTACGGCGGCCCGCTGGTGGGCCAGAATCTCGCCTTCCTGGGCAAGCACATGCCTAACGTGGAAACCCGCGTCGCCGCCATCTACCGGCGCAATCGACCGATCATCCCCCAGGGCGACACGGTCATCGAAGCCGACGACGAAGTGTTCTTCCTGGCGGCACGGCGGGATATCCGCGCGGTGATGAGCGAGCTGCGCAAGGTGGAGCGCGACTTCCGCCGGGTGGTGATTGCCGGGGGTGGCAACATCGGCGAACGCCTGGCGGAGCATCTGGAGCATAGCCATCAGGTCAAGATCATCGAACACAGCCTGGAGCGCTGCACCACGCTCTCGGAGCGGCTGGACCGCACCGTGGTGCTGCACGGCAGCGCCACCAGCAAGCGCCTGCTGGAAGAAGAGAACATCGAGGATTGCGACATCTTCTGCGCCCTGACCAACGACGACGAGGTGAACATCATGTCGTCGCTGCTGGCCAAGCGGCTGGGGGCCAAGAAGGTGCTCACGCTGATCAACAACGCCGCCTACGTGGACCTGGTCCAGGGTGGTGATATCGACATCGCCATCTCCCCACAGCAGGCCACCATCGGCAGCCTGCTGACCCACGTGCGCCGGGGCGATATCGTCAACGTGCACTCCCTGCGCCGGGGCGCGGCGGAAGCCATCGAGGCCATTGCCCACGGCGACAAGCAGTCTTCCAAGGTGGTGGGCCGCACCATCGATGAGATCGAGCTTCCCGAAGGCACCACCATCGGTGCCGTGGTGCGCGGCAAGGAAGTGATGATTGCCCACGGCGACGTGCGCGTGGAGAGCGGTGATCACCTGATTCTGTTCGTGATCGACAAACGGCGTATCCGCGACGTCGAGCGGCTTTTCCAGGTGGGATTGACGTTTTTCTAGGAACCAGCCAGCAATGAGACCCTCCCTGCCATGAGCCTGCGGATTATTCTACGTATCTTGGGCCTGCTGCTGATGCTGTTCAGCCTCACCATGCTGCCTCCCATGCTGATGTCGCTATGGTTTCGCGACGGCGTTTGGCATGCGTTCATGAGCGGCATTGCGATTTCCGTCATCACCGGCCTGCTGATCTACCTGCCGAACCGCCGGGCGCGCAAGGAGCTGCGCATTCGGGACGGTTTCATCATCGCGGCCATGTTCTGGACCGTGCTGGCACTGTTCGGCTCGCTGCCGCTGATGCTGTTTGGCGAGGACTCCCTGAGCATTACCGATGCCGTCTTCGAATCCTTTTCGGGCCTGACCACCACCGGGGCCACGGTCATTACCGGCATCGATTTTCTGCCCGAGTCGATCCGCTACTACCGCCAGCAGCTGCAGTGGCTGGGCGGTATGGGCATCGTGGTACTGGCGGTGGCCATCCTGCCGACCTTGGGGGTCGGGGGCATGGCCCTGTACCGCACGGAAATTCCGGGGCCGCTGAAAGACTCCAAGCTGACGCCGCGCATCACCGAAACCGCCAAGGCGCTGTGGTATATCTACGCCACCTTGACCTTTGCCTGCTTCGTGGCTTACATGATCGCGGGCATGGATTGGTTCGATGCGCTGGGCCACAGCTTTTCCACGGTCGCCATCGGCGGATTTTCGACTCATGACCTGAGCATCGGCTATTTCGACAGCGCCGCCATCGAGCTGATCTGCATCAGCTTCATGCTGATTTCGGCGGTGAGCTTCAGCCTCCACTTCGTGGCCTGGCGCGAGAAGCGCCTGACCCACTATTTTCAGGACCCGGAAGCCCGGTTTCTGCTGCTGTTCCTGACGGGTCTGACCGTGATTACCGTCATTACCCTGTGGCTGACCAAGACCTATGACGACATCACCGGCCTGCGGCATGCGCTGTTCGAGGTCGTCTCCGTGGCTACCACGGCGGGATTCGCCGTGGCCGACTTCTCAGGCTGGCCTGGGGCAATTCCGTTTCTGCTGTTCATTGCCGCCTTCGTAGGGGGCTGCTCGGGCTCCACCGCTGGCGGCATGAAAGTGATCCGCATCATCCTGATTCTCAAGCAGGGCATGCGCGAAGTCATGCGCCTGATTCACCCCAACGCGGTGATTGCGGTGAAGGTCGGCAAGGTCAGCGTACCCGACAGCATCGCGCAGGCGGTATGGGGCTTTTTTTCGGCCTATGTCATGCTGTTCTTCCTGATGCTGGTGGGCGTGATGGCCACCGGCGTGGATCAAGTGACCGCCTGGTCGGCGGTGGGCTCGGCGCTCAACAACCTGGGCCCTGCGCTGGGCGAAGCCAGCAGCCACTATGGCGACTTACCCAGCCTGGCCAAATGGATTCTGGTACTGGCCATGCTGATGGGGCGCCTGGAAATTTTCACCGTCCTGGTGCTCTTTACTCCGGCCTTCTGGCGGCGTTGATACACCACTGAGCCCCGGTATTGACGGCTTGTGTACGTTTTCACCTTTTTATACTTATACATCGAGACTGTTGAATGACCCACGATGACACTACGCGGCCACCGACGCCGCCCCTGCCCTCCACTAGCGGCCCGCTGAAAACCGTGACCGTGGGCGACACCTGCTACACCCTGCTGGGCACGGCCCATGTCTCGGCCGAAAGCGCCGACGACGTGCGCCAATTGATTGCTACCGGCCATTTCGATGCGGTGGCCATCGAGCTGTGTGACGCCCGCCATCACAGCATGGACAACCCCGATGCCATGGGCGAGCAGGACCTGTTTCAAGTGTTCAAGCAGGGCAAGGCCGGCATGGTCGCCGCCAGCCTGGCGCTGGGTGCCTTCCAGCAGCGTATCGCCGAGCAGTCAGGCATCCAGCCGGGCGCCGAAATGCGCGCGGCGGTGGATGAGTGCCGTGCTCGCCAACTGCCGCTGCTGCTGGTGGACCGCGATGTGGGCATCACGCTCAAGCGCATCTACAGCAACGTGCCTTGGTGGCAGCGCTTCTCGCTGTTTTCCGGGCTGATTGGCAGCGTGCTCTCCCGCCAGGATGTCTCAAAGGAGGAGATCGAAAAGCTCAAGGAGGGCGATATGCTGGAAGCCACCTTCAGCGAATTCGCAGCGGAATCAGAAACGCTCTACACCCCGCTGATCCGCGAACGCGACCGCTACATGGCGCTACGCCTGGCCGAAGAGGCACCTCCCGGGCGCTACTCGAACGTGCTGGTCGTGCTCGGCGCAGGCCACCTGAAAGGCACCGGCGAGCACCTGGAAACACCGCTACCGGAAAACCCGACCCAGGAGCGGGAATCGCTGGAAGCTACTCCGCCGCCCTCCAAGCTATGGAAAGTCATGCCTTGGCTGATCACCGCGCTGGTGCTCACCGGCTTCGTGGTCGGTTTTTCGCGTAATACCGAGCTGGGCTGGCAGCTGGTGATGGAGTGGTTCTTGATCAATGGCCTGCTATCCGGGGGGGCGACCCTGATTGCCCTGGCGCATCCGCTCACCGTGATCGCGACCTTCTTTGCTGCGCCGCTGACGTCGCTCAACCCCACCATTGGCGCCGGTTTCGTGGCCGCCGGGGTCGAGCTTTACATGCGCAAACCCAAGGTGCGCGATTTCTCCACCCTGCGCCATGACGTGACGCAACTGAAAGGCTGGTGGAAAAACCGCGTGTCACGCACGCTGCTGGTGTTCATTCTCGCCACGATAGGTTCGGCCATTGGCACCTGGGTGGCAGGCTTCAGAATTGCCGGGGCGCTGTTTGGCGGCGCCGCGTGAGCCATAGCACCATCCGGCAAGCCCCCTGGCAGGCCGATGCCCTGCTGCTGCTGGTGACCACTCTGGCAGCAGGCGGGTGGATATTTTCCAAGGAAGCGCTGGCAGGCATGCCTCCGCTGCTGTTCATCGGCACCCGCTTTCTGCTCGCGGGAGTCATTCTGCTGGGCTTCGCCTGGCCGACACTGCGCCATTTGCCTGCCCGGCGTATTCGGCGCGGCCTGCTGGTAGGCGTACTGTTCAGTGCGGCCATCGCTTTCTGGGTGCTGGGATTGCATCACTCCCAGCATCTGGGAGAAAGCGCTTTCATCAACAGCCTGGGCATTCTGCTGGTGCCGGTGGTGGCCCGCCTGCTGTTTGGCGACCGTCCCGCCACCAGCACCTGGGTAGCCCTGCCCGTCGCGCTGACAGGCTTTGCGCTGTTATCGCTGAATGCCGGTTTTCGGGTGGAGGCCAGCCAGCTGCTGATGCTTTGCGCGGCCTTGTGCTTCGCGCTGCTGATCAACGTCAATACGCGGGTGGTGCGCAATGTGCCTGCCCTGTCGTTGACGACGCTGCAGCTGCTTTCCGTGGGCATCGTGTTGACCGCTGTTTCATGGGTAGTGGAAGAGCAGACGCTCTCCCTCGATGCCCCGATTCTGGGCTGGTTTCTGGCCAGCGTGCTGCTGGCCAGCTCACTGCGGTTCTTTCTTCAGATCAAGGCGCAGGGCATGACCACGCCAAGCCATGCAGCGGTCATTCTGATGCTGGAGGCCGTCTGGACGGCGCTGCTGGCCGCCTGGTGGTTCAACGAAACCATGTCGGCGCTTCAGCTCACCGGCTGCGCGCTGATTTTCGCGGCCCTGCTGATCAACCGCTGGTACTGGGTGCGCAAGGTGCTGTTGCGCTGGCTCCCCGGCGCCAGGCCTTGATCAGCGCGGCGCATCCCCCGCCTTTCGGGCCAACAGCCGAGTCATGGCCGCCGTTGGCTCCTCGATCTTGCGGTAGTAGCGGCTCTCGGCGTAGCTGTCGTTGAACACGTCGAAGTAGTCGTCCAGCACGCTGGCGGCATTTTCATCACCGCTCTGACGCAGCAGTTCGATGGCCACCTCGGCGGTGCACAGGTGGGCTTTCGAGGCGGGCTTGCGCAGCCGGTAGCGGGTTTCGCGCTCGGTGTGCAGCGGCAATACCGGCAGCGTGTCCAGGTAAGGGCTCTTGCGGAACATACGCCGGGCCTGTCGCCAGGTGCCGTCCAGAATGATGAAGACTGGAATACGCGACTGCTGCTTGACCGCCTGGACGGCCTCCAGCCCCACCACTCGTTCCGCGTAATCCGGCTGGTCGTCAGGAAAAATCACGAACGGAGCATAGCGCGGGTCTTGCAGCAGTGCGGCCAGCGCCTCGTCCGGCGCCGTGCGATACCAGGTAAATACCCGAGTGTTGGTCAGCACATCACCAATCAGGCGGCCGGTATTGGTCGGTTTGAAGTGCTCGATGGAGTGGGTCAGCAGCCACACCTGGGCGTCACTCTCTGCCTTGACCTGATAAGGGCACAGGCAGTTCAGCTCGGGCAGATTGCACCCTTCGCAGCGCTTGACGAAGCTGCCGCGCGCTTTGAATTCGCGCCGCGGCGGTCGCGGGTGCCCCGTGGCCGGGTCGCGGTCGGTCAAGGCGTCATGTTCAGGGGGCAGCGAGGTCGCGTCAGGCATCTGCGCTCCAGTGGTGATCAAAGGGCGCAGAGTATAAAGCAGGCCGTGCATCGTGACGAATGTTCCCTTCCTCCGCCCTCCAGTAAACCAACCAATCATTAAAAGTTGACACCCTTGACATCTCACCGCTAGAGTCCTGTCAACTTTCAAATTAAAAAAGGTTTACCCGTGACCACTCACACGACGGCTTCTCACGCGGCTGATGCCGCTCCGCGCCATGACTGGACCCTCGAGGAAATCGACGCGCTGTTTGCGTTGCCCTTCAACGACCTGCTGTTTCAGGCCCAGCAGGTGCATCGGGCACACTTCGATGCCAACGCAGTGCAGGTGTCTACCCTGCTGTCGATCAAGACCGGGGCCTGCCCGGAAGACTGCAAGTACTGCCCCCAGTCGGGTCACTACAACACTCAGTTGGAAAAAGAGAAGCTGCTGGAAATAGAGAAAGTGGTGGCCCAGGCCAAGGCCGCCAAAGAGGCGGGCGCCAGCCGCTTCTGCATGGGAGCGGCCTGGCGCAGCCCCCGGGACAAGGATCTGCTGGCGGTGGAAGAGATGGTGCGCCAGGTGAAAGCGCTGGGGCTCGAAACCTGCATGACGCTGGGCATGGTCGATGGTGAACAGGCCACCCGGCTGGCCGCCGCGGGGCTGGACTACTACAACCACAACCTCGACACCTCCCCCGACTACTACGGCGAGATCATCACCACGCGCACCTACAGCGACCGCCTGGAAACTCTAGCCACCGTGCGCGACGCCGGTATGAAGGTGTGTTCTGGCGGTATTCTCGGCATGGGCGAAGGCGCCCAGGATCGCAGCGCGCTGCTGCAACAGCTGGCCAGGCTCTCCCCGCATCCTGAGTCGGTGCCGATCAACATGCTGGTAAAGGTGCCGGGCACCCCGCTGGAAAACGCGGAGGACCTGGACCCGCTGACGTTCATCCGCGCCATTGCCGTGGCGCGCATCATGATGCCCCAGAGCCATGTGCGCCTCTCGGCAGGCCGCGAGCAGATGAGCGAATCCACCCAGGCGCTTGCCTTTCTGGCCGGTGCCAACTCGATCTTCTACGGCGACAAGCTGTTGACCACCGGCAACCCCCAGGCAGAGCGCGACCGCGCGCTGTTTGCCAAGCTGGGCCTGCACCCCGAGCGCCGCGATACCTGCGAAGACGACACGCAGCATAGCGAGCGGCTGGCTCAGCAGGCTCAGCGCAATGCCCAGGCCGAACGCGCCGCGGCGCTGGCGGTGGACGCCAGTGTCTGAGGCGTGGCAGCAGCGCTTGGCAACCGCCCGCGACCAGCGAGAGCGCCTGCAGCGCTGGCGCTCCCGCCGAGTCGCGTCTCACGATGCGCTGGACTTTGCCGGCAACGACTACCTGGGCCTCGCCCAGGACCCACGGGTGCAGGCCGCCCAGGCAGAAGGCGCCAAGCGCTTTGGTGCCGGGGCTGGGGCGTCGCATCTGGTCAGCGGCCATCTGAGCATTCACGACGCCCTGGAAGCTGCGCTGGCCGAGTGGACCGGGCGCGAGCGGGCGCTGCTGTTCTCCACCGGCTATATGGCGAACCTGGGCGTGCTGCAAGCGCTGGCGGATTCCCACACCGCGATTTTTCAGGACCGCCTCAATCACGCCTCGCTACTCGACGGGGCCGCGCTGAGCGGCGCCCGTTCCCGACGCTACCACCACCGCGATGGCCAGGATCTGGCGCGTTTACTGGCGCGCAGCCGGGCCACCCATCAGCTGGTGGTCAGCGACGGCGTGTTCAGCATGGACGGTGATATCGCCGACATCGAACAGCTCGCCCACCTCAGCCAGCAACACGGCGCCTGGCTGATGATCGACGATGCCCACGGGCTTGGCGTCCTCGGCGAAAACGGCGCAGGCTGCGTGGCAGGCTTCAATAGCCAGCAGGTGCCGATTCTGGTCGGCACCCTGGGCAAAGCGCTGGGCACCGCGGGCGCTTTCGTGGCGGGGGATGCGGCCCTGATCGAACACTTGATTCAGTTTGCCCGCAGCTATGTGTACACCACCGCCCAACCGCCCGGCATTGCCGCCGCCACCCTGGAAGCGCTCACCATCGTCCAGCGGGAACCGGAGCACCGCCAGCGGCTTGCGCGCCACATCGACTACTTCCGCCAGCAGGCCACGGCCCTGGGGCTTCCTTTGGGCCACTCCCAAACGCCGATTCAGCCGCTGCTGCTGGGCAGCGAGCAGCGCACCATGGCCTGGGCCGCCCGTTTCGATAAACACAACGTTCAGGTAGGCGCGATACGCCCGCCCACGGTGGCCAACGGCGAGGCGCGACTGCGTATCACGCTCAGCGCCCGCCATACCCAGAGCGATATCGACCGACTGTTGGACGTGGCCGCGACCTGCCTGCACGAGGAGCCGCGATGAAGCTCATACTGCTGTCGGGCTGGGGCGTCGACCGCCGCATCTGGCAGACGCTTTCGGAACACTGGCCCAGCCCTGTCGAGCCCAGCGCGGTAGAGTGGCCCGGCTACGGCGAATCTCCTGCGCTACCTACCTCGACGGGCCTTGATGCACTGGCCGAGCGGATGGCACCCGAGCTACCCAGCGATGCCGTTTGGGTCGGCTGGTCGCTGGGTGGGTTGCTGGCCACAGCGCTGCTCGATCACTTGCCACCTCCCAACGCCCTGCTCTTGTTGGGTATTGGCCAGCGTTTTTACGACGACGCGAAAGACGGCGGCGTGACCAGTGGCGAGCTTGCCAGCTTTCAGCGCGCCTTTCGCCGCGACGCCATGGCCACATGGCGCCACTTTCTACGCTGGCAGTGCCAGGGCGAACCCAACGCTCGCGAGGCCCACCGCCAACTCCGTGGGTTGCTGGGCGACGCGCCCTGCGCGGACTCTGCCACCCTGGCCCAAGGCCTGACATGGCTGGCCACGCTGGACAACCGCGCGCACTTCGCGGCACCGCCCTGTCCTATCCACCTGCTCGCAGGCGCCCAGGACCCGCTGCTGCCAAACCGCACTCGCCAACAGGCCTCGCGGCTGGAAGACACCGGGCACTGCCCGATGCTCTCACGCCCGGCCCAGCTCGCCGCTCGGCTGGCCGAGCAGGCGACACAGGTGCCGCGATGAACTCACCATTGCTCTCTACCCCCGTCCCCCACTGGCAGACCCGCGTTGCCCGGGCCTTCTCCCGAGCGGCGCCGCGCTATGACGCGCTCGCCAGCGCCCAGCGCGATATCGGCGAAGCGCTCTGGCAAACGCTGCCGAAGAGCGCCCAGCAGGTGCTCGACCTGGGCTGCGGCACCGGCTACTGGACCCAGAGGCTGGCCACCCGTTACCCGGAGGCCGCCATCACCGGGCTCGACCTGGCCCCAGGCATGCTCGCCTACGCCCAGGCAACCTATGGCGAGGCCATCCGCTGGCAGTTGGGGGACGCCGCGGCGCTGCCGCAAAACGACGCCAGCGTTGAGCTGGTGTTCTCCAATCTGGCGATTCAGTGGTGCCCGAGCATCGAGGATGTCATGCAGGAGTTGGCGCGGGTGCTTGCCCCTGGCGGGCAGGCGCGCATCACCACCCTGCTGCCCGGCACGCTTCATGAGGTGGCCACCGCCTGGCAGCGGCCCGAGGCCCTGCTGCAAACGCCGGACGCCAGCACCGTGCAACGGGCAATTGCACGAAGCGGCTTGCGGCTTACCCACCACGTGTGCGAGCAGCGGCGCTTTTTCTATCCCGACCTGAATGCCGTCATGGCTTCCATCAAGGGCGTGGGCGCTCAGGTGGCAAGACCCAACGCGCAGCTCACCCGCCAGGCACTGACCGATGCCCGGTTGCGCTATGAAACACTACGCACGCTGCGGGGACTGCCGGTGAGCTACCACTGCCTGACGCTATGTCTGGAAAGCGCGAAATGAACAACACCTATTTCATCACCGGTACCGACACCGATGCGGGCAAGACCCTGGCCGCCAGCGCACTGCTGTGTGCTGCCCGTCAGCGCCAGTACACCACGCTGGGGTTGAAACCGATTGCCTCCGGCAGCGAGGCCGCGCCCAGCGGCTTGCGCAATCGTGACGCCCTGGCGTTACAAGCACAAAGCTTCCCGCCGGTGGATTACTCGACGGTCAATCCGTGGGCCTTTGCCCCCGCCATTGCGCCCCATTTGGCGGCTCTGGAAGCGGGCATGGTGCTGCGCGTGGCAAGCGTGACTCAAGCGCTGCGCGCTATCCTGAGCCAAACGCCACGCGACCTGACGCTGATCGAAGGCGCCGGCGGCTGGCGAGTGCCGCTCAATGAGGAGGAGGATTTTTCCGACCTGCCTCGCGCGCTGGGCCTTCCGGTGATTCTGGTCGTCGGGCTGAAACTCGGCTGTCTCAACCATGCGCGGCTCACCGCCGAGGCCATCGCCGCCGATGGCGTGACGCTGGCGGGCTGGGTGGGCAGCGTGGTGGACCCGGCCTTTGCCAGCAGTAGCGCACGGTTTGCCGCCAATGTGGCGCTGCTCGAACGCGCTCTGCCTGCGCCCTGTTTAGGGCTCATTCCCTATTTGTTACAGGCAGATGCCCACATCGCGCAGCGTTTTATCTTCCTGGATACGCTGCTCTCCCTCTCCGCTCAGGAGCCTACGCCATGAACTCTCCCGTGTGGCACCCCTACGCCCACCTCAAGACCCAGACACCGGCCCCCAAGGTGGTGGGCGGTAGCGGCAGCCACTTTACACTGGAAAGCGGTGAACGCCTGCTGGATGCCACCTGCTCCTGGTGGTGCATGATTCACGGCTACGGCCACCCGCGCCTGGTGGCCGCCATCCGCGAACAGGCCAGCGAGCTGTGCCATGTGATGCTGGGGGGCCTGACCCACGGCCCCGCCGACCAGCTGGCACGGGCGCTGGTGCGCATTACCCCGCCGGGGCTAAACCACGTGTTCTTCTCCGACAGCGGTTCGGTGGGCATGGAGGTGGCCATGAAGATGGCGCTGCAGTATCAGGTGCTCACCGGCCAGCCCGGCAAGCGCAAGATGCTCTCGCTGATGAAGGCGTACCATGGCGACACCACCGGCTGCATGGCGGTATGCGACCCCGAAGAGGGCATGCACGGGCTGTTCGCCAGCCTGCTGCCTCAGCACCACTTCGCCCCGGCCCCTAAGGCACCGTTCGATGCCACGCCAGCCCAGGTAGAGCGTGACCTCGCTGCGCTCCGAGAGGTGCTGTCGCGCCACCACCAGGAGATCGCCGCACTGCTGATGGAGCCGCTGCTGCAAGCGGCAGGCGGGCTGAACATGACCTCGCCGCACTACCTGCGCGGCGCCCGGGCGCTGTGCGACGAGTTTGGCGTGCTGCTGATTTTCGACGAAGTGGCCACCGGCTTTGGCCGCACCGGCAGGCTGTTTGCCGCCGACCACGCGGGCGTCACGCCGGATATCATGGTGCTCTCCAAGGGGCTGACCGGCGGGTATGTGGGCCATGCGGCCACGCTGGCCACCGACCGAGTGCACGACGCGTTCATTGGCGACAGTCAGCACCACGCCTTCATGCACGGCCCTACCTTCATGGGCAATCCACTGGCCTGCCGCGTGGCGCTGGAGAGCCTGCGGGTGTTCGAAGAGGAGCATTACCTGGAGAAAATCGCCGCGCTCAGCCAAGTGCTACAGCGCGAGCTGCTGGAAGACACAGCGCTGCGCGCGCACCCGGCAGTGGCAGATGTCCGGGTGCTGGGCGCGACAGCGGTGATCGAGACCCATGGCAGCGAGGCGCTGGCGGGCGTGGCCGCGTTTGCCAGAGCACGGGGCGTGTGGCTGCGCCCCATTGGCCGCTGGCTCTACACCATGCCCGCCTATATTGCGACGGACGTCGAGCTCATCCAGATTACCGGAGTCATGAAAGCGTGGTTTCTGGAAGCGCGCCGGTAATCTGCCATCCATCGGTTCGCTCACCCCGCCCCGTCGTTGACTCAAGGCAAGAGCAAGTTCCCCTGCTTACACCACTGGTGAACCAGCGCTGGCACGCCTTCCCCCGCCGTGGTGTTGATCGCCAGCACGCCAGGCGGGCTGAGCGCATCGGCATCGGGGTCTATCAGTGCACAGGGGGTGTCGTAGTCGATGTAGGTCAGCAGCGACGCGGCGGGCATCACCGCCAGCGAGGTGCCTACCACGAGCAGGAAATCGGCCTGGCTGACCAGCTCGCAGGCCTCTTCGAAGAGCGGCACGGCTTCACCGAACCACACCACGTCCGGGCGCAGCTGGCTGCCTTTGTCGCACACCTCCCCTAGGCGGATTCCTCCCTTGGGCAGCGGGTAGCGCAGCCGGGCATCGACGGATGAGCGCGCCTTGAGAATCTCGCCGTGCAGGTGCATCACGTGGCGCGAACCGGCACGCTCGTGCAGGTCGTCGATATTCTGCGTCACCACGCTGACTCGGAAGCCTTCCTGCTCCAGCGCGGCCAGCGCCTTATGGGCGGCATTGGGTTTTGCCCGGCGGATCTGCTCACGGCGCTGGTCGTAGAAAGCCAGCACCCGTTCGGGATTGCGCCGCCAGCCCTCGGGCGTGGCGACGTCCTCCACGGGGTGATCTTCCCACAGGCCGTCGCTGGCCCGAAAGGTCTTGATGCCGCTTTCGGCGCTAATACCCGATCCGGTCAATACCACCAGGTGAGGGGGTTGAGTCATGACTAATGTACCAGTTGGCCGATGGTTCCGGAGAACCGTTGCTTGTTGCGGTAAGGGTAGACATCGATCACCCGCCCATTGCGAATGGCCTGCTGCAACCCTAACCAATAGTCCGGGTCGAACAGCTCCGGGTGCTGCTCCATGAACAGCGCGCGAAGTTCGGGGTTGGCAAACATGAACGGGCCGAACTCCTCGGGGAAGATATCGTGGGGGCCGATGGAGAGGCTAGCGCCGCCATCCATGTAGCTATCGCCCTGCTGAGCTTTGGGCATGTGGCGAAAGCGACACTCCGTAAGGTAGCTCACTTCGTCGTAGTCGTAAAAAATCACCCGTCCGTGACGGGTAACGCCAAAATTCTTCAGCAACATATCGCCCGGAAAGATATTGGCGGCCGCCATCTGTTTGATGGCATTGCCGTAATCCTTTAGCACCGTCACCCGCTCATCGTCGCTGCACTGCTCCAGATAGAGGTTCAACGGCGTCATCATCCGCTCGGTGTAACAGTGCTTGATGATCACCTTGTCGCCTTTCAGCGATACCGTGGAGGGGGCAACTTCCAGCAAATGGGCCAGACACTCCGGCGCGAAGTGATCCTGGCGCACGATGAAGTTGGAAAACTCCTGGGTATCGGCCATACGTCCTACCCGGTCGTGACGCTTCACCAGCCGATACTTCTCTCGCACGATGGCTGGCGTGACCTCCTTGGCCGGGTCGAACTTGTCCTTGATGATCTTGAACACGGTGCGAAAGCTGGGCAGCACGAACACCGCCATCACCATGCCCCGCACGCCTGGGGCGATGATGAAGCGCTCTTCGCGCTTGGCCACCTGCTGGTTCAGGGCGCGAAAAAACTCGGTTTTGCCGTGTTTGAAAAAGCCGATGGCGGCGTACAGCTCGCCTTCCGGCTTGTGGGGCATGAGCTGTTTCAGGTAGCCCACGAACTCCCCGGGAACCGGCACATCGACCTGAAAGTAAGCACGGGTGAACGAGAAGATGATCGACACTTCATCGGTTTCGGTGAGCACGGTATCCAGATGCAGGCGGGGGTCACCGCCCTGCTGCTCGCCGTACCCTTCGCCATGCAGAATCGGCAGCACCAGCGGCACCTGCTCGCCGCCGCCGAGTATACGGCCCACCAGGTAGGCCCCTTTGTTGCGGTAGAAGACGCTGTTGAGCAGCTCCACCCGCGCATCCGCCGCCTGCCAGAGGCGGGCGGGCAGCTGGGCTTCCAGCAAGCCCGCCCCCAACTGGCTATCGCGTTCCAGATGGGCAAAGGGCGTTTCCAGCGGTGCCTCTTGCAGCGCCCAGGCCAGCGCTCCAGCCCAGTCGCCGTTGACCGCATGACGGCGGCACAGCTCGATGCCCGAACGGTGCGCGGCATCTTCACGGGAGCTGTAGACGAACATCCAGTCGTTGCGGATATGACGATGCTCGAACACCGAACAGAACAGCGAGTTGAAAAAGGTCTCTGCCAGCTCGTAATCCAACCGCTGGCCGATCAGGTTGGCGTAGTGTCGGCGGGCTTCGCGCCAGGTCTCGCAGTGGACCAGCACGTCTTGGGGAAACGTACGCTGCAGGCGCCCCAGCGTGTCCTGGACTTTTTCGCCGTAGAGATTGATCCGCGCCGCCGAGGCTTGCTGCGCCTCGCGCCACGCCGCATCGCGAAAGCGGCGGCTGGCGTCCTGAGTAATCTGCTGGAAGCGTGCACGGTACTCATCGAACCCATGCAGTACCGTCGCCGCCAGGCGGTAGGCCGGAGAGTGTTTCATCAGACTGGCTCACGTCGATAGAAGGCTTCCCAGACTCTTCGAACGGCAAACTACATACGAGACGACCTTAGTCCTGTGAAAAGTCGTCCTGTGAAGATAAGCCCTGTGAAGAGTCGTCCTGTGAAAATTAGTCCTGCGAATACGTCGAGATGAAGGCAATTTCCAGCTGAAACGGTCCGGCGGTGCGGTCGGCAATCAGAAAGCCCAACTGGTGAACGGTGCCGGGCTCGAGCGACGGTGCGTTGGACAACAGCGACCCCCGGCGCACGGCGTCGAACTGCGCCCAGCTGAAATGCAGCGTTTCCCACTGCTGGGCGCTGGGCGTGAACGCCACGCGGTAGGCACTTGCATCGTCCAGCGCGTGACTTTTGAGGCGCAGTTGATAGCGACGGCCATCGCCGCGCACCCGCAGCGTGATGCCCTTGGCCTGGGCCAGGCTTGGCTCAAACGCTCCGGGCTCACGGCGCACCGAGGCAAAGCCGCCGCCATTTTCCAGCGAGACCTCTCCATAGAAGCAGCCATGCCCCTCTTCCACACGAAAGCCGCTGTGGGACACGCCGCCCATCACGCCATCGTCCACGGCGTACCAGCGCGCCTGTTCGGCATCGCCCAGTGCTGGGTCGGTAAAGTCGAGCATCATCACGGTTTCCCTCTGTCGCTTGGCCAATGAGCCCGCCTTGGCACCAGGGCCAGAGGCGGGCTTCCGAGCTTCAGACTAGGTGATTCGCCGCGCTGATTAAAGCTTGGCGGCGGCGACGCCCGCAGCAGGGGGCTCAATCTCTTCTGGCGCCGCAGTGACCAGCGCGAACTCCTCCTCGGCCGTTTTCGCCACCAGATGATTTTTACTGTACAGGAAGTAGTAAGCCGCCCCCGCCACAAACAGCAGGAGGGTGTAGTTGAATGCGCGGGGGTCGAAGGCGTATACACCGGTCATGGCCACCAGCGACAGTACCAGGGCCACCGACGAGGTGACGATACCACCCGGCGTTCTGTAGGGGCGCGGCAGCTCAGGCTGTTTGAGGCGCAGCCAGATATGGCTGAAAGCCATCAGCGCATAGGAAATGGTCGCCCCCACGACGGCCATGCCCAGCATCAGGTCACCCTCCCCGCTCAGCGAGGCCAGGAAGCCAAACACCCCCGGCACGATGAGCGCCAGGTAAGGCACTTTACGTTCGCTGGTCAGAGACAGCCGTTTAGGCAGATAGCCCGCCCGGGAGAGCGCAAACACCAGGCGGCTGTAGCCATAAATGATCGAGAAGAACGAGGCAATCAAGCCCGCCAGGCCCAGCACATTGACCAGGGTCGCCAGCGTCGGGTTGCCTGCCGCATTCAAGGCATCCACCAGCGGCACGCCGCTTTGGCCGATCATCTCGGCGCTGGTGGCTCCCGCCAGCAGCACGACCACCAGCAGTGCCGTGAACAGCAAAAACAGCATGGCACCGATGATGCCCTTGGGCATGTCACGGGCGGGGTCTTTGGCTTCTTCCGCCGCCAACGGCACGCCTTCTACCGCCAGGAACAGCCACATGCCAAAGGGCAGTGCCGCCCAGATACCGTACCAGCCAAAGGGCATGAAGGTACTCGCCCCCGCCGCCTCGGTGGGGGCAATATCGAACAGGTTGGCCGCATCGAAGTCACCGATCAGCGCCACGGCGGTGGCCAGAATCGCAAAGACCGCCAAGCCGCTGATCACCATCATCACCTTCAGCGCTTCGCCCACCCCGGCGAGGTGAATGCCGATGAACACCGCATAAAACAGCAGATACACCAGCGGGCCGTTGACACCCAACAAGGCCTCGACCGCCGCACCGATGAAGATCACGATGGCTGCAGGCGCCAGCGCGTATTCGATCAATACCGCCAGCCCCGTCAAGTAGCCTCCCGCCGGCCCCATGGCTTGGCGGGCAAAGCTGTAGCCCCCGCCTGCCGCCGGGATCGCTGCGGACATTTCGGCCAGGGAGAGCACCAGAGCCAGGTACATCACGGCCATCAGACAGGCGGCGATGGCAAAGCCCCCCCAGCCCGCTTCGGCAATGCCAAAGTTCCAGCCCGCAAAATCCCCCGAAATAACGTAGGAAACCCCAAGTCCCGCCAGCAGCATCCAGCCTGCTGTACCCTTACGCAGCTGGCGCTTCGCCAGATACGTCTGATCAACCGTTGATTGTGTCATGGTCTCGCCCTTTTTCAGTGTGGAACGCAATGGGTGTCAGCGGCGTGCTGCGTTGTTTGCGTTGTGATTGGCGATGTTCTTGTTGTGTGGAAATGGCCGTTCAGAGCGCGAGCGGAGAAGTCATCTTGCGTCTTGAGCCGTCGCCTGTTTTTTCAATCGGCCACGAGGAAATTCCGGGTCGAGTGGCTGCCCTCCAGCACGTTGTCTTCGCTGCGGTCCTTGAGCTTCACGCCAGAGAGCTTGCGCTCCCGCGCTTCGCGCAACAGCAGCAGTAGTCGCCTTGCCGCCTCTGCATAGGCCAGCCCAGCGGGGCGCACGTTGGAGATGCAGTTGCGTCGGTCATCCTTCAAGCCCACTTCAGGGGCCCAGGTCATGTAGAGTCCCAGGCTATCCGGTGAGCTGAGGCCGGGGCGCTCACCAATCATCACCAGCACGGCGTCGGCATTGAGCAGCGCGCCCACTTCATCGCCAATGGCCACGCGCCCCTGCTCGACGAGGGTCAGCGGCGCCAGCTTCCAGTCGTGGTGGTCGCGCTGCAGTGCGTCGTACAGGGCGGCCAGAAACGGCGCGCTGTTCTGCTGCACCGCCAGGGCCGAGAGGCCATCCACGATGACCACCGCCAGGTCATAGCGCTGGCCGCTCTCCGCCGCTTGCTGCAGTGCCTGCCGGGATGGTTCGTCGAGCCGTCGGCCGTAGTCGGGGCGCTGCAGGTACATTGCCCGGTGTTCGGCGCGGCTGTGTACCACCAGCGGCGCGCTGCCCAACGCCAGTTGCCGGGTGAGCTCAGCGGCCAGTGCCTCGCACGCGAGCGGGCAGTGCACTGCGTCCTGGGCTTGGGCATGGGCCAGTTGAAATGCAAGCAGTTGATGGGTGGGCAGGCTCACCCCGGCACGCCCCAGCCCGATGCGCGCATCGGTAAAAGCGCGCAGGCGCTCCCAGGGGTTTTCGATGACGATGGGCGCCTTGGTGTCCTGCGGGAGTTGCTTCGGCATCTTAGTCGTTCCCTTTCGGCAAGTGACGCAGGCTGTTGGCAAAGGCAGCGGGAAGCTGGTCGTTCAGGCGATGGGTGCTCACATCCTGGAAGATCTGCATTCTGGCCAGCCACTGTTCGAACTCCGGCGCGGCTTTCAGCCCCAGCACCCGGCGGGCATAGAGCGCGTCGTGAAACGAGGTGGTTTGATAGTTGAGCATGATGTCGTCGGAGCCGGGGATACCCATCACGAAATTGCAGCCCGCCACGCCCAGCAGCGTCAGCAGGTTATCCATATCGTTCTGATCGGCGTTGGCGTGGTTGGTGTAGCACACGTCACACCCCATCGGCACGCCCAACAGCTTGCCGCAGAAGTGATCCTCGAGTCCCGCGCGGGTGATCTCCTTTCCGTCGTACAGATATTCAGGGCCGATGAACCCGACCACCGTATTGACCAGCAGCGGGTTGAACTTGCGCGCCACGGCGTAGGCGCGGGCTTCGCAGGTTTGCTGGTCCAGCCCGTGGTGGGCGTCGGCCGAGAGCGAGCTTCCCTGGCCGGTTTCGAAATACATCACGTTGCGACCTACGCTACCTCTGTTCAGCGTTTGTGCGGCGGCTTCGGCTTCCGCCAGGGTGCTCAAATCGAACCCGAAGCTGCGGTTGGTGGCTTCGGTGCCACCGATGGATTGAAACACCAGGTCCACCGGCGCGCCCTGCTCGATGGCTTCCAGGGTATTGGTGACGTGAGTGAGCACGCAGGATTGGGTGGGAATCTCGTATTTCTGAATCACCTCATCCATCAGGCGCATCAGCTTGATGCTTTGGGCGACGTTATCGGTGGCGGGGTTGATGCCGATCACCGCATCGCCACTGCCATACAGCAGGCCATCGAGAATGCTGGCCGCGATACCGGTCACGTCATCGGTGGGGTGATTGGGCTGCAGGCGAGTGGAAAGCCGTCCCGGCAGGCCGATGGTGTTGCGAAACGCCGTGGTCACCTGACACTTCTTCGCCACCAGCATCAGGTCCTGGTTGCGCATCAGCTTGCTCACTGCTGCGGCCATTTCCGGCGTGATGCCGGGGCGGGCAGCGGCCAGGGCCTCGCTGGTGGCGTGATCAGAGAGCAGCCAGTTGCGGAAGTCGCCCACGGTGAGATGCTGCAGCGGTGCAAAGGCCTGGGCATCGTGGTCATCGATGATCAGGCGAGTGATTTCATCCTGCTCGTAGGGAATCAGCGCTTCGTTCAAGAAGGTCGTGAGCGGCAGCTCCGCCAGTACCATCTGGGCTACCACCCGCTCTTCGGCAGTCTCTGCCATGACGCCGGCCAGTCGATCTCCCGAACGCGGCGGCGTAGCTTTGGCCATCAGTTCGGTCAGCCCCTTGAATCGATAATGGCGGCTGCCCACCGTCGAGTGATAGTGCGCCATAGGCCTCTCCTGCCCTGCCTCGTATTGGGCTGTGCTGTTTCGTGCTTGTAAACGGAACAAAACTTGCTTGTTGTCACAATAGCGCTATCACTTAACGGGGAGTATCGAGTTTTGGCAAACCACCTGACAGGCTCGAAAAACAAACGAAAACAAAGCTTTGCCCGAAATCCCATCGCAGGGCAGCCACATGGCGACACCTTCAGGAGCAGGTCATGGCGATGACGTTGTCGAATAACGCACCACAAAAGTGCACATGGGAAGCCTGCGATGCCGATGAGCACGCCCAGAACCTGACCCGCTGGCAGCAGCAGTACGACCAGCTCAGCCCAGGCCGCTTTTACGGGCGGCTGGATGAAATCGCGCTGCCCGCCGTCCAGCTCTTCAAGGAGCACACCGAACAGGCGCTGCGCCAGGATTGCCAGGTGTGGGAGGATTCGCTGTGGCTGGGGATTCCCGTTCGCCCCCACGGCTCACGCATCAATGGGCAACCCTTGGCAAGCAACCAGATCATGTGCCGCCCGGGTGGCCAGGCTTTCGAGCTGGTGACCCCAGGCCACTTCGATATCTACGGGCTGGTCGTGCGACTGCCTGCACTCTACGCTGCCGCTCAGCAGCAGGGTATTGCTTTGGATGAACGCTGGAGGCGGGAACCAAGACGCATGGTTCACCCATCGACACGGCACGCCTTGATGTTCGTTCTGGAGCGGCTATTGGGAGAACAAGGAGCCCCCGTTGCCGAACGGCTGCACCAGGACATCGTCATGATGGGCCTTCTGGAGCTGTTGGGGACCTGGCAACCCAATGAGGAGCTGCCCCCCAGCCATGCACACCGCAAGGCAGTGGTGGACAGCGTCAAACGCTACGTCGAAGAGCATCACGAAGGGCCCATGACCATGGAAGCGCTATGCGATCTGACCCATGTCAGCCGACGCACGCTGCAATACAGCTTTACCTCCATTCTGGGGATCAGCCCACTTCAGTTTTTACGCCTATCGCGGCTGAACCATGTGCGACGCGCCCTGCGCGCCGCCGTGCCGCCCCAGACGGTCACCGAGATTGCCACGTACTGGGGGTTTTGCCATTTGGGGCAGTTTGCCCACGACTATCGGCGTCAATTTGGCGAGTGCCCATCACATACGCTGCATATAAAAAGCAAATGATTATCATTATTAAAATTAAAATGTTAAGAATCTTCCCCAATTGTAAAACCTTGTATAAGAAACAGCATTTTAAATTTCGTCCTTTGGTAGGCAGCAAAAAGCAGTACAAGGCCCATACAGCTTAAGCATAACCGTACAAAAAAAATTGCGGGCATTTATAAGGCGCACTAAATTCCACATGACGAACAAAATGCCGAAGGCGGTTTGCCTCCCTCATTTATGCCGTTGACAACTTACTCCCACTTGCTTGACTCACTCCTCGACGGTACACCCCATGAAGAACATTAGAATTCAGCATAGCCTGACCGCCTCTATGGTGCTTCTCACCATACTCATACTGCTGGTAGGTGCATTTGCCATTACCGCAGCACGCAAAAATGTCAGGAACATGAGTGAACTGAATGAATTGACGGCGAAACAGGTCAATGCGTCGAACCGTATGGACGTCAATTTGATGGAACTGCGACTGCGCATGGCGCGCTACACGGACCTGGCCCGAGACAATCATCCCGACATGAGCCAGGCACAGTCGCTGATGCGTGAAAGCCTGGAGCGTACCACCCAACGCTTCGAAGAGCTCAACGGCTATAACGTCACAGAGCAGCAACAGCGCTACCCCTATTACATGGAGGTCATTCAGCGTTACAACGAGATGATCACTCCAACGCTTCGTCAAGCAGTAGCTGCTGGCAATGTCTCCCTCATCGAGAGTGAATCGAGACGGATGGACAGCGCAGCGACTGCCTTTACGCTAGCCACCCGTGAGTTTTCACGCTTTGCCAACACGATTGCCGACGAGATGCAGAGCGAGGCCAAAGCAACGAACCAGCACATCGTGTGGATCGTGGCGGGGGTCTTGTTCGCCTCCTTGATACTGTTGGTGACGCTGCAGGTCGTTCTGAGAAGGTACATCGTGTCACCTCTTGGACAAGCCGTGGAAATTTGCGACCACATTGCCCAAGGTGATTTGACCCGCCCTATCAACGATCAGGGAAGCAATGAAATCGGCAAGCTCTACCAGGCGATGGCGGCGATGCAAACCCGGCTTACGGAGATGATGCTGACACTCTCTCAGACCAGCCAGATGGTGGCGCAAAATGCTCGTGATATTGCCAGCGGCAGCGAAGACCTGGCGTCGCGCACCGAAGAGCAGGCCAGCGCCTTGCAAGAAACCGCCGCCAGCATGGAGCAGATGTCATCGACAGTGAGCCAAAATAATCAGACCTCCAGTACGGCCAGTGAATTGACGGTCACTGCCTCTGCCAAAGCCAGCGCTGCTCGGCAAGAAGTCGAACAAACCACAGCGTTGATGAAAGATATGGAGCGTCATTCGCAGCGAGTGCAAGACATCATTCAAGTGATCGAAGGAATCGCGTTTCAAACCAGTATTCTGGCGCTCAATGCATCGGTAGAAGCCGCACGGGCAGGCGCTCACGGACGGGGCTTCGCCGTCGTGGCAGGCGAGGTTCGCAAGCTGGCGACCAAGACCTCCGAATCTTCTGGACAGATTCGCACGATCATCGATGATATTGCTGCGCGCATCAAGGAAGGGGCCCGTCAATCCGAGCGCAGTGCCGAAGGGATGGCCAGTACGGTCACGGCAGTCAAGCAGGTCAATGAACTGATGCAGGAGATTGCGCTGGCAGTCAATGAGCAGGAGAGTGGCATCAGCCAAGTGAGCACGGCCATTACTCAGATGGACTCGGCCACTCAGCAAAACGTCTCGCTCGTCTCTGAAACCAGCACCGCCGCCGCTTCTTTGCAGGACGAAGCGAACCGGCTGGCCGAGCTGATTGCGACCTTCAAGATCAATGGCCAGCAGAAAAGCGCCAGCTTCACTGCCAAGCCCGCCACCGTCTTGAACACTCTGCCTGCCAAGCTTCAAGCGGGCCTTCGCAACGCCACCGCTCGGCAACCTCTGGAACCTGAGTGGAGCGAGTTCTAGACGTTACCGATGATCAACGCGCCAAGATGATCGTTGGTCAATGCATGGCGGCACATCGTTGCCGCCATGCCTTCGTCTCAGCCAGGTAGCAGCCAGCGTTGGGCAAACTGCTGCGGGTCGAGCGGTGCGTCGTAAAAATAGCCCTGCGCCTGATAACAGCCCATTTCCAGCAGCGCTTCTGCCTGGGCCTGACACTCGATGCCCTCGGCGATGGTTTGCAGCCCCAATGTGTCGGCCATGGCGATGATCGTGGCCACGATGGTGCGGTCGCTATCACTGACCAGCATGTCACGGATGAACGAAATATCGATCTTGATCCGGTCGGCGGCAAAACGCTTCAGGTAGGCCAACGACGAATAGCCCGTGCCGAAATCGTCGATGGATAAGCCCAGGCCATGACCCTTCAAGATCTCGGTGGTTGCAATGGCGTCCTCAGGGTGAGTCATGATGCCACTTTCCGTGATCTCGACGCTCAGCTGGTCGGGGTCGATACTATGCTGTCGGCAGCTATTCAGTAAGGTGGCCACCAGTTCGCTATCTTCAAACTGGTCTGCGGCAATATTGATGGAGAGCTGGCCGCTCAATTGACACCCTTGACGCTGCCAGGCAGCCAACTGCTGGCACGCCTGTTCGATGACACAATTGCCCAGTGCCACGATCATCCCTCGATCTTCCGCAATAGGCACGAACTGACTGGGCGGGACTTCGCCAAGCTCATCGTCCCGCCAGCGACACAGCGCCTCGGCACCGATCAGTTCGCCGGTACGCATGTCGACCTGAGGTTGAAAGTGGAGATAAAGGGAGTGGTTGGACAGCGCCACTGCCAGGCGCTTGGCAATGCGTAGTTGATCGGCCACGGCGCGGCCCATCCAGTGTTCGAACGTACGAGCAGACAGCTTGTGACGTTTCGCTTGGTACATGGCGATATCCGCATGCTTTAATAACGCCTGCGCTGTTTGCCCGTGTACCGGATAGAGCGAAATGCCCACGCTGACCGATAATTCGCAAGAGTGCTGCTCTATAACAATAGGATTCTCTAAACTGTTGCATAGCCGCTCGGCGGTTATCAAGGCACGGCCTTTATCGTTGGCGTTGTCACACACCACGACAAATTCATCTCCTCCCAGCCTTGCCAGGTACTCCCCGGCAGGCAATGCATGACGAAAGCGCTGGGCGACTTTTTTCAACACCAGATCGCCAATGTCATGTCCCGCGGTATCATTGATCTCCTTGAAGTGATTGAGATCCAGGAGCAGCAATGCAAAGCGCGAACTCGTCTTGCGAATCACTCGCTCTTCGAGGTGTTGAATGAAATCTGCCCGATTGGGGAGTTGGGTATCGGCATCGCAGAATGCCAGCTGTCGAATGCGCGCTTCATCTTTTTGACGTCCCAACTCCGAGGCAGCCCGCGCCGCGAAGATTTGCAGCACGGTGCAGACGATATGGGCATCCTCCAAAGGTGCCTTGAACATGACCCCGATGATGCCCACGGGCCGTCCTTCGACATCGTCCAGCCGACGCCCCACATAAGCATTGACCCATTCCAATGCGCCGTTGGCTTCCTTGGGCAAGCGGATACCTGCTCCTTCAAGAACGACGCACTCCTGCTCGATGAGCACATCCTGACACGGCACCCCGGCCAGATGGTAGCTGAAAGGTGCCTGTGGCTGACCGTTCACGAACAGCGACAAGACGTTGGCGAGATTGGGGTCACGCTCATCTAGTGTGGCAATGAAGCCTACTTCGGCCGCCAACGCATTGGCCATGTGATCCGTCAGTTGGGTCAGAAAGGCCTGCCCATGCTGAGCCGAAACGGCTGTCGCCACCTGCGCCACTGCGTGCTGGATACGCGCTTCGGATCGCCGATGCAAGAGGTTGTCGACCCCGAAGGCAACATCGTCAGCCAGCTCACTCAATAGCCGCAGCTCTCTTGTGGTTATCGTCGCGTCTTCTGCCTGGTAAAGGCACATGACACCCTGCCGTTGCCCTCGGTAGATCAGCGGCAGTGCAACGAAGGCATTGACACCAAGCTCTCGTAGCATGAAGGCCTGTTCAGAATATTCACCCGCCAGCGACGGGGCCCAGACCACGGCTTCTTGGGTTTCCAGCGCCGTCAGCGCCAGAGCACGGCTGCCCCCTTCGATCAACAACTGCCTGGGGCTCAACCACGCCAGGTCGCCACTTTCTTCATCAACGCTGGCCGTGACCGGCCCCAGCTCACATTGGGCAAACGACGGCGGGCGCTCGTGCACCCAGGCAGCACTGTAGCCACCGACTTCGACCATGGCTCGGCAGGCTGCCTGGAGCAACCCCTGCTCGTCCGTGGCGTGAAAACGTGCTTCGTTGACGCGATTCAACAGCCTCAGGGCACGCTGCTTGCTGGCGATTTGTTCATCGGCTCTCGCGCCAACCTGACGTCGAGACAACTCGAACCCTGCCAGGGAAGCCACGATACGCAGCACTTCAGTGGCATAGTCGGGCAATTCGAGAGGGGCCGAGTGCATCATGGCAATGATGCCCTGACACTGCCCAGATGCGTCCGACATGGGCACACCAAGATATCCTTCGGCATCATACACCGCCAGCTTGGGGTCATGAGGAAAGCGAGCAGCTACCTGGGATGGCATGTGGAAACAGGTGTCTGACGACACTTGGGCACACGGGGTATGCTTCAAATCGTAACTCGGCGCATCGACAAAGCCGCTGCACGACCATGTGGCCAGTGGCAGCGCTCTTTTCTTGCGAGGCTCGATACGCGCAATCATGACATGGTCGATATCGAGCAGAGCAGCAAGGGACTCAGCAACGTGACAAAAAAAATCACCCTGGCTGACACGCGTCAAGCTGGCGGCGAGTTGCTGAAAAATTTCTGGAGCCGTCGTGGAAGCCATGATATTTAGCGCCTTCGGGTTCTATAGGTCAGCCACGATGGCAAGCCAAATGCTTTTTAATAAGCCTTATTGACCGCTGTGTGATCATCCCTGAGCCATACAGTGATGGTATGAGTAGTCAACCCTTTAGCGGGCTCACTGACTTGATTCGAGTTTAGGTACTGCTCACCTGTACTCGCTCTCTTGCTGTTTTAACGCACTCAACAAGACTCTTTTTTCGTCATCTTAAAAACGATTCATGACTGGGTTTCAAAACCTAATGAAACTCACTTCACTTTCTCCCCACCAGCATCAACATTTAATCAAATGACTAATTTAAAAAAAGTTAATCCGTTTAACGCTGCGCGTGCGCGCTGGCGTGAAAAAAAAGCTTGGGACCTCATCACCACTCAACCCATCAGGATGATATTCAACCTAAACAGTCCTTCATGTCAATAGGCCGTTCCCCAACCATTCAGGGCTATATGGAGGAAAGTGTGAACAAAATTGAACAGAAACGGCTAGCTGGAAATATCGGACGAGCCATTGCCAAGCAGCGAATACGCTGCCAACTCACTCAAGAAGAGGTTGCCGAGCGGTTGGGGGTAGGCAACGAAGCGGTATCACGTATTGAGAGAGGGCGGGTCATACCCAATATTGTGCGCTTACTTGAATTAGCCGAGATTTTCAATTGTGAGGCCGCGGAATTACTCGGAGAAGCCAGTGTACATATCGATGACCAGACGCAAAGAATCAAACTCTTATTAGCGCCATTAAAGCAACAAGATCGACAACTGATACTGGACATTACCGAAAGTCTTGCCCACCGCTTACAGCAACAGGCCTCTTTGGGTGAGTAATCTCCCCCTCCGCACCACGTCAAACCACCACAAAATGTATCCATAAGTAACAAAATGGATTCAAAGTGTATCCAAGGATAAATCGTACGGCTTGGTAGCCTTTCGATATTCATGCTATAGATGTTCATGCCTTCCGCGCCAACACGCCCGACTGCCCAATGCGCATCACAAGGTAACGCTCATGCTGAATACCACCGCCTGGAATCGTCTGCGCTATAGCCTGTATGCACCTGTTTATGACGTTCTGATCTCACGAGCACTGCGTAAACCGCGCCAGGTGGCGCTGAGCCACGTGGATTGGGAGCCAGGCATGCGCGTATTGGTGGTAGGAGCCGGTACGGGGCTGGACCTTCACTTTCTCCCCCGCGAGCTGGAAGTGCACTTGACCGATGTGACGCCCGCCATGTTGAAGCGCGCCGATGCCCGGGCCAACCGCCACCAGCGCGACGTGCTGTGCAAGATCATGGATGCTGCAGCACTGGATTATGCCGATGGGCATTTCGATGTGGTGGTCATGCATCTGATCCTGGCGGTCATGCCCCAACCCGAAAAAGGGCTGGCAGAAGCGTTTCGCGTCTTGAAGCCCGGCGGGCAGCTGTGCGTCCTGGACAAGTTTCAGCCTGACACCCACGCAGCGGGAAGGGGGCGACGGGCGTTGAATCTGCTGACCTCTTTTATCGCTACCGACATCACTCGCCAAGCAACCCCGCTGCTGACGCAGGCAGGTTTTCGGATTCGTCATGATCGGCCAGTGCTGATGAACGGGCTTTTTCGAGCCCTGCTGGCAGCCAAAGACAAACCAGACAGTACCAATACAAGTTGCTCATAGCGTACAATGAACGTACCACTCTTTGCGCCATTGACCCCGCCATGCCCCATGCTGCTGTAAAACGCTTTCATCGTTTGCCACTCGACGAGCAGTCTCGCATCATCGAGATGGCTTGGGAGGATCGTACTCCTTTCGAGGCAATTGCATCACTGTTCGGGCTAGGCGAGCCTGAGGTGATCGCCATCATGCGTCACCAGCTCAAACCGACCTCTTTTCGCCTATGGCGCCAACGGGTATCAGGTAGAACCACCAAGCATGCTGCACTGCGCTCCCCAGAGGTTCTGCGCGGTTACTGCCCAACCCAATACAAGCGGTAAGCTCACGTCCTGATCAGCCAGTATTCAAGGTATCGTTTTCATCGGCAAATAAATGTTATATTATCACATAACATAAACCCGTTTAGAGGTACTGGCAATGTCTGCGTTCGCTCCTTTACCCGTGACCGTGCTTTCCGGCTTTCTGGGCGCGGGGAAAACCACCGTGCTCAATCATATTCTCGCCAATCGCGAGGGTCGTCGCGTGGCGGTGATCGTCAACGACATGAGCGAGGTCAATATCGATGGTGCACTGGTACGCGGCGGCCCCGGCGAGCCGATGCTGGACAGTGACGTCGCACTGAATCGTTCGGAAGAGCGGCTGGTCGAAATGAGCAACGGCTGCATCTGCTGCACGCTACGCGAAGATCTGCTGGTAGAGGTGAGCCAACTGGCTCGCGAGGGCAAATTCGATTACCTGGTCATCGAGTCCACCGGCATCTCCGAGCCGCTGCCCGTGGCAGAAACCTTTACCTTCGAAGACGAAAGCGGCCAGAGCCTTTCCCAGGTCGCAAGACTGGACACGCTGGTCACCGTGGTCGATGGCGCCAACTTCCTGGCTCAGTACCAAGAAGCGCAGAGCCTGGCCGAGGCGGGAGAAAGCCTGGGCGAGGACGATGAGCGCAACGTCGCCGACCTGCTGGTGGACCAGATCGAGTTTTGCGATGTGCTGCTGATCAGCAAGACGGACTTGATCAGTGAGACCGAACTGGCGTCACTGAAAGCGATCCTGCGCTCGCTCAACCCGGAGGCCGAGCTGGTGCCCATCACCCAAGGCGGCGTCCCGCTGGACAAGGTGCTGGATACCGGCAAGTTCGATTTCGAGCGCGCCCAGCAGGCGCCCGGCTGGCTCAAGGAGATGCGCGGAGAGCACGTGCCGGAAACCGAAGAGTACGGCATTGGCAGCTTCGCCTACCACGCCCGCCGCCCCTTTCACCCGCAAAAATTTCACGACCTGCTGAATGCCGAGTGGTTCGGCAAGGGCCTGCTGCGCTCCAAAGGCTTTTTCTGGCTGGCCACTCGCCCCCGCTACGCGGGCCAGTGGAGCCAGGCAGGCGGCATAGCCCATCATGGCCCCGCCGGGGTGTTCTGGAAAGCCATTCCGGAAGCCAACTGGCCGGAAGACCCGGAATACCGCCAGTTCATCCTGGAGAAATGGCAAGAGCCGTTTGGCGATATGCGCCAGGAGCTGGTGTTCATTGGCCAGAACATGGATCAATCCCGCATGCGTGCTGCGCTGGATGAGTGCCTGCTGAGCGAAGCAGAGTTGCTCGAAGGCATGGAAGCGTGGAAGCAGCTCCCGGACCCCTTCCCTGCCTGGGAGTAACGCCCCTAAACACAAGGTTCATCGCATTCTGGCGTGAATCAATTGGCCACCCACAGGTGGGCTGGGCAATGACCTGGTGGGAGGGGGCTTCAGCCCGCGATGATGGCGGCACCTGTGCTTGCTCAGGCAGTCGCCCAATGAATTGGCCTCCCACAGGTGAGCTGGGCAATGACCTGGTGGGAGGGGGCTTTAGCCCGCGATGATGGCGACACCTGTGCTTGCCCAGGTAGTCGCCCAATGCATTGGCTTCCCACAGGTGAGCTGGGACATGACCTGGTGGGAGGGGGCTTTAGCCCGCGATGATGGCGACACCTGTGCTTGCCCAGGTAGTCGCCCAATGCATTGGCTTCCCACAGGTGAGCTGGGACATGACCTGGTGGGAGGGGGCTTTAGCCCGCGATGATGGCAGCACCTGTGCTTGCTCAGGCAGTCGCCCAATGAATTGGCCTCCCACAGGTGAGCTGGGCAATGACCTGGTGGGAGGGGGCTTCAGCCCGCGATGATGGCGGCACCTGTGCTTGCCCAGGTAGTCGCCCAATGCATTGGCTTCCCACAGGTGAGCTGGGACATGACCTGGTGGGAGGGGGCTTTAGCCCGCGATGATGGCAGCACCTGTGCCTGCCCAAGCAATCGCCCAATGAATTGGCCTCCCACAGGTGAGCTGGGCAATGACCTCGTGAGAGGGGGCTTTAGCCCGCGATGATGGCAGCACCTGTGCCTGCCCAAGCAATCGCCCAATGAATTGGCCTCCCACAAGCAGGCTGGGGTGGCTACTCAGGCAGTCGCCCAATGAATTGGCCTCCCACAGGTGAGCTGGGCAATGACCTGGTGGGAGGGGGCTTCAGCCCGCGATGATGGCGGCACCTGTGCTTGCCCAGGTAGTCGCCCAATGCATTGGCTTCCCACAGATTAGCGCAAACACACTTTTATGTCGCAATGACCGGATGCGTCAGCGCTTGCGACACCAGCATCAGTAGGGCTAGAACGCCTTCTCCAATGCAAAGCGCGGCTGGGTGTTGCCCTCTTTCGTCACGCTCTCCGTGAACATCGCCAGCGGGCGCACCCAAAGGCCGTAGTCGCCGTAGAGGGCGCGGTAGACCACCAGCGGTTCTTCGCTTTCGCTGTGCTGGGCGGTGCCCATCACTTCGTAAAGGTTGCCTTTGTAGTGGCGGTAAATGCCAGGGGTGGGGGTGGTCATTCGCTTTCCTCTTCGGTTGTGTGTGTGGCGGCGGGCTGCTGCGCTTTTTTGGCCAGCCGCTCCAGCACTTTGGAGGCCGCCACGAAGCCAAAGGTGCCGGTGAGAAAGGTCGCCGCGCCAAAGCCGGAAGCGCAGTCCAGCCGTGTGGCATCGCCGCTGCCGGGCTTTTGCAGGCACACTTCGCCGTCGGCGCCGGGGTAGATCAGCTGCTCGTCGGAGTAGACGCACTCCACCGAGAAACGCCGCTTGGGGTTACGGGAGAAGCCGTAGTCGCGGCGCAGCCGCGAGCGCACTTTGGAAAGCAGCGGGTCGTGCTCGGTGCGGGTCAAATCCGCCACTTGAATGCGCGTGGGGTCGGTTTGCCCGCCTGCCGCACCGGTGACGGTAATCGGGATCTTGCGCCGCTTGCACCAGGCAATCAGCGCGGCCTTGGCGATGACGCTGTCGATGGCATCCACCACGTGGTCGGCATCGTCGGGAATGCGTTCGGCCAGATTGGTGGGCGTGACGAAGGCGGTATCCGCAATGATTTCGATCTCGGGGGCAATCAGGCGGCAGCGCTGGGCCAGCACGTCTACTTTGGGCTGGCCAATCGTGCCATCCAGCGCGTGGAGCTGGCGGTTGACGTTGGAGACGCACACGTCGTCCAGATCGATCAGCGTGAGCTTGCCGATGCCTGAGCGGGCTAGCGCCTCGACCGTCCAGCTACCTACACCACCGACACCGACCACCACCACGTGGGCACGGCGAAATGCCTGCGCCGCACGCTGGCCGTAAAGGCGCCGAATACCGCCAAAGCGGAAGTCATAATCGCTGGAAGAGGTCGTGGATTCATTCAATGACATGGGCTGACTCACAGGGCTTGGAGGACAGAAGGCTTGGCAATGGGCGGCGTTCGCACGCTATCCAGGGGTAAATGCCCCTGCCAGCCAAACTGCTCGAACAGGTGCTTCATGGTGTCGTCCACGGCACAGCCAAGCTGAATGCGCTTATCCAGCAGCGGGTGATCGAAGGCCAGGTAAGTCGCTGCCAGCAGCAGGCGTGGCGCTGCCAGCTGTTCGGCAAAAAAGCGGTTGTGGACACTCTTGCCGTGCTTGGCGTCGCCGATGATCGGGTAGCCGCGCCGGGACAAGTGGCGGCGTATCTGGTGGCGTCGCCCGGTCAGGGGGCGCGCCTCCACCAGCGAGTAACGCGCCACCGGGTAGCGGTCTACCTGCACGGGTAGCTCGACGCTGTCCAGACGGCGAATGTCGGTCATCGCGGGCATGGCGGGCATTTCCGCCTTGGGTCGGGTGCCGTCCTCCTCCCTGAGCGGGTAGTCCAGCCGCTCCTGCTCAGGCGCCTTGCCGCGCACCACGGCCAGGTAACGCTTCTCCACCTGGCGTTCGCTGAACGCTTCGGCCAGCAGCGCCGCCGCTTCCGACGAGAGCCCCAGCACCATGACCCCGGAGGTGGGCCGGTCCAGCCGATGCACGGGATATACCCGCTTGCCCAGCTGGTCGCGCAGACGCTGGAGCAGAAATTCGGTTTCCCCCCGTGCCAGGGCGGAGCGGTGCACCAGCAGCCCGGAAGGCTTATGCACGGCAACGAGGTGCTCATCCTGATAGAGGATGTTGAGTGGCGGCATGGAACTCCCTACTAGCGGCATGAAACGACGACCCGGATGGCGATATGCCCGACGGGCTATTGTCGCGGCTACAGAGGTGAATGTCATCCGTTGCACAGACGAGAATGACTTTCATATCCAGCCTGATATGTTATAAGATAACTCTTTTAATCTATCAGGAGTTTCTTATGAAGCGCGCCTTTGCTGCGGGAGTCACCCTCCTACTGGCTTTACCCGTAACGCCTGCTGCATGGGCGAACGAACAGCGCCTGGATATCGTCGCCCCGTGGGAAATCAAGGGGCCAGACCCGGCCATCTCGGGCTATGTATTTGGCCGCATGCGCGTGGCCGAAACCCTGGTGGACACCGACTCGAACGGACAGCTTGCCCCAGGACTCGCCAGCGCCTGGGAGGTCTCCGAAGACGGCCTGACATGGCGTTTCACGCTGCGGGAGGGGGCCACCTTTCATGACGGCAGCGCCGTGACCGCCGAGGCAGCGCTCCACAGCCTGGAAGTCGCCCGCGCCAAACCGGGCATACTCGACAGCGCCCCGATTCAGCAGATGCGGGCCGACCAGGGTGCCGTGATCATCGAGCTGGAAAGCCCCTTCTCGCCCCTGCCGGCCCTGTTGGCACACTCCACCACGCTGATTCTTGCCGATGCGGCGTTTGCCGATAATGGCGACGTCGTGGCGATGATCGGTAGCGGCCCTTATCAGGTGGAGGCGCTCTCGCCCCCGCAGCGCATGACCGTTACGCGGTTCGAGAATTACTGGGGAGAGCCCGCCAACATTGCCAGCGCCAGCTACCTGGCCGTTAGCCGAGGCGAAACCCGCGCCCTGATGGCCGAAAGCGGTGACGCCGATATCGTGTATACCCTGGACCCCGCCAGCCAGGCACGCCTGGCGCGTCACGCACGGCTAGCGCTGCACGCCGAGCCGCTGCCACGCACCATCATGCTGAAACTGAATGCAGGCCATGCGCTGCTGGAAGATGCGCGCGCTCGTCAGGCGCTGAGCATGGCCATCGACCGGCAGGGCATTGCGGCGGGCCTGCTGCGCACCCCGGAAGCCGCGGCCGCAGAACTCTTCCCGGATAGCCTTGGCCCCTGGCACCTGGGGCTTGACCCTGCGGATGCCCAGGATATCGAAGCCGCCAAAGCGCTGCTGGCCGAACTGGGCTGGGAAGCAGGGCGTGATGGCATGCTGGAGCGCGATGGCCAGCCGTTTGCCTTGACCCTGCGCACCTATTCGGATCGCCCCGAGCTTCCGGTCGTGGCCACTGCCTTGCAGGATCAGTGGCGCGATATTGGTGTCGCGCTGGAAGTCGCCGTGGGTAACGCCAGCGAGATCCCTTCCGGCCACCACGACAACAGCCTGGAAGTCGGCCTGGTTGGCCGCAACTACGGTCTGGTGCCCAACCCGCTGGGCTCGCTGATGGACGATATCGGCAGTGACGCCAACTCGATGGGCGGCGACTGGGGCACCATGAACTGGCGTGACGAAGAGGTGGCTCAGTGGCTGGACGCGCTGCGTCAAGCCACCGACGAGCAGACCCTCGATGACCTGGCACCGCTGGTCGCAGAGCGCCTTCACCAGCAGATGCCGCTGATTCCCGTGGCCTGGTATCAGCAAACCGCAGCGGTCAACAGCGCCCTGGAAGGGTTCTCCATCGATCCGCTGGAGCGCAGTTACCGCATCGACCAAATGGGGTGGGCAGAGTGATATCACGCTGGAACCATGGATTGGGCCGACTACTGTGGTCGCGGCTGTTGCAGGCAGGGCTGGTGGCCTGGCTGGTGGGCACGCTGACGTTCATCATTACCCGCACCCTGCCAGGCGATATGGCCTACCGCATTGCCGCCGGTCGCTATGGGCATGACATGGTGGATGGCGCCGCCGCCGAGGCCGTGCGGGCCGAGCTGGCGCTGGACCAGTCGGGCCTGGGCGCCTACCTGGGCTGGCTATGGGATCTCGTCCAGTTCGACCTGGGCCGCTCGCTGGTGAGCGGGCGGCCCGTGCTGGAAGAGCTTTCCCACCAGTTGGGCCACTCCTTGAGCCTGGCCGTGGTGGCGGTGTTGCTCTCGCTGCTGATTGGGCCCCCGCTGGGGCTGGCGGCCGGGCGCCGCCCCGGCGGCCTGCTGGATCGCACCAGCGAAGTCGCCGCCAGCGTGTTGCGCGCGCTGCCCGCCTTTGCCGTCGGGCTACTGCTGATCATGCTGTTTGCCGTCACCCTGGGCTGGCTGCCGGTGGCAGGCCACGGTGGGCCGATGCATACCGTGCTACCGGCCCTGACGCTGGCGCTGGGCCTGGCGGCGGTCTCCAGCCGCGTGGCTCGCAACGCCATGGCCGAGGTTTCCCAGTCGGCCTACTACGCCTTTTCTCATACCAAGGGCCTTGGGCCACGGCGCAGCTTCCTGCGCCACGGTCTGCGCAACGCATCGGTGCCCGTGGTGGCCTATCTGGGCGTCCAGTTCGTCTACCTGATCGAAGGTGTCGTGGTGGTCGAAACCCTGTTCGCCTGGCCCGGCATCGGCCACGCCCTGGTGCACGCCATCGTGGCCCGAGACGTGCCGATGATTCAGGGCACGGCGCTGGTCATGGGCCTGCTGTTCGTGCTGCTGAATACGGCGGTGGATATCGCCTGCCACCTACTCGACCCAAGGAGACGCCAAGCATGATGGGCACTACCTCGTCACGGCTACCTGCCTCCCGCCCCCTGCATGGCCATACGACACTGCTATCGGCGCGCCAATGGTGGGGCGCGGGCCTGCTGGCCCTGCTGCTCGCGTTTGCCTGGCTGGTGCCCTGGCTGGTCGACGCCGACCCCGCCCGCCAGCAGCTCAGCCGCATCCTGCAGGCACCCTCGCTGGCCGAGCCCTTCGGTACCGACCACCTTGGCCGCAGCATGCTGGCGCGTATGGCGGCCGCCATTCGGCTCTCATTGGGCATGGCACTGCTCAGCGTAGCCACCGCCGCCATTCCCGGCGTACTGCTGGGCGTCGTGGCGGGCTGGCGGGGCGGCTGGACCGACCGCCTGCTGGGTAGCGTTGCCGATGCCTGCCTGGCGCTGCCGGGCCTGTTGCTGGTGCTGCTGCTGGCCGCCATCGCCCCCGGCAACTTCTGGACCCTCTACGTGGGGATCTCGCTGGTGCTGTGGATCGAGTATTTCCGGGTAGTACGAGCGCGCACCCAAGCGCTGGTCACTTCGCCACAGATCGAAGCCAGCCGACTGCTGGGCTTTGGCCCGGTGATGCTGTTTCGTCGCCACTTATGGCCGGAGCTGGCGCCCCAGGTGTTCACGCTGGCCGCCTTCGGTGCCGCCAGCGCGATTCTCGCCATGGCCGCGCTGGGCTTTGTCAGCGTTGGCCTGCGGCCGCCCACGGCGGAACTGGGCTTGATGATGATCGAGCTGTTGCCCTACTACCACGAAGCTCCCTGGGCCATGGCGCAGCCGATTTTCGTGCTGTTCGTGGTGGTCTTGAGCTTGAACCTGCTGGCAGGGAAGGACCCACGATGACCTCCATGACGCTCACCACTCAACTGCTGGATGTCAGTGATCTGGAGATCACTGGCGACGGCGTCACCATCGCCCCGATCAGCTTTCGTCTGGCCGCTGGCCAGCGTCTGACCCTGCTGGGGGAAACCGGTTCGGGCAAGAGCCTGATTGCCCAGGCCATCATGGGCACGCTGCCGCCGGGGCTGGCGGCGCAAGGTTCGCTGGAAATTGCCGGTGTGACTTACCCTGCCAACGCCCCGCAAAGCCGGCAGGCGCTGTGGGGCCGCACTCTGGCGCTGCTGCCCCAGGAGCCCTGGAACGCGCTGGACCCCACCATGCGCGCCCTGCCACAAGTGGCAGAAACCCATCGTTTCGTCGCTGGCAAGACAGCAGCAGACGCCCAAGCCGCCGCCAAGGCCGAGCTGAGCCGCCTGGGCCTTGCCCATGCGCTGCATAAACTGCCGGGGGAGCTTTCCGGCGGCATGGCCCAGCGGGTGGCCTTCGCGGCCGCCAGCGCTGCGGGGGCTGCCATGGTGATTGCCGATGAGCCCACCAAAGGGCTGGATGCCCCGCGCCGGGATGAAGTGGTCGAATTACTGGCCAGCACCCCCGAGCGTGGCGGCGCCCTGCTAACCATCACGCACGATATCGAAGTCGCCCGGCGACTGGGGGGCGAAGTGATCATTCTGCGCAAGGGGCAGGTGGTCGAACGCGGCCCTGCCGAGGTGCTGCTGAACCACCCGAATACCGAGTATGCCCAACGCCTGCTGGCCGCCGAACCCAGCCGCTGGCCCGATCCCCCCGTGTTTCGTGGCCACGCCGAGGCCCCCGTGGTCAGCGCCCAGGGGCTTGCCATGACGCGCGGCGGTCGAGCGCTGTTCTCCCAGCTGGAGGTCAGCCTGCGCCCCGGCGAGATCATCGGCGTGGTGGGCCCTTCCGGCTGCGGAAAGAGCACGCTGGGCGATATTCTGCTGGGCGTCACGCGGCCCAATCAGGGGCGCGTCGACTACCATCAAAGTATTCCCGTACTGGGCCGCCAGAAGCTCTACCAAGACCCTCCGGCCGCCTTTTCGCCCCACTGGACACTGGCGCAGCTGCTGGCCGACCTGCAGCGCCGTCACCGCTTCGACCCGGCACGGGTAGCACCGCTGCTGCAGCGCCTGGGGCTCGACGACCACCTGCTGGCCCGCCGGCCGGGGGAGATTTCCGGCGGTGAACTGCAGCGCTTCGCGATGCTGCGCGTGCTGCTGCTCGAGCCACGCTTCCTGTTCGCCGACGAACCCACGTCCAGGCTCGACCCCGTCACTCAGCAGCACACCCTCAGCCTGCTCATCGAGCTGGCCCGGGAGCAGGGCTGCGCGGTGATGCTGGTCAGCCATGACCCGGCCTTGATCGAGAAAGTGTGTGACCGGCAGATGGCCCTGACGTTGGCGGGTTAGCCCTTCGCCAACTACCTTGATAAGGTACCCCTTGGCACGCCACGCTGTGCCAGGGCTTCCATGGACAAGGAAAGGAGCCATCACATGCGCTATTCATTACCGCTGACCGGTATCGCTGCGGCCCTGCTGTTGGCAGGCGCGGCACAGGCCAATGAAGCATTGGACGTCGAGATACACAAGGTGAGCGCTGAAGGTATCGAAGAGTCGATTGGTACCATCGCCATCGAGCATACCGATCACGGCGTGCTCTTCACGCCCTCCTTGAGTGATCTGGAGCCAGGCGTGTACGGCTTTCACATGCATGAAAATGCCAGCTGCGACCCGGCTGAAAACGAAGATGGCGAGATGACCGCAGCGCAAGCGGCTGGTGGCCACTACGACCCCGAAGAGACCGACACCCACCAGGGCCCCTATGGCGATGGCCACCTGGGTGATTTGCCGGTGCTGACCGTCAATGAGGACGGAGAAGCCACCCTGCCGGTGCTGGCACCGCGCCTGAGCATGGAAGACGTGCTGGGCCGCAGCCTGATCATTCATGAAGGCGGCGACACCTACGATGACGAACCTCACCTGGGCGGCGGCGGTGCTCGCATGGCGTGTGGCGTGATCAGCTCGTAATTCCACTAAAGTCGTAAGCCACTAAAGTCGTCAACCACTAAAGTTGTAAGGCATGACCTGACAGGTCTCTGTACATTCCTTCCGGCTAAATAAGCGTGGCCCATCAAGGGCCACGCACTCCCCCAGACCTGTTGAGTGCTTTACATGATTACCTTCATTCTCTCGATACTGCTGCTGATCGTGGGTTACTTTACCTACGGAAAGTTCGTCGAGCGCGTGTTTGTCGCTGATCGTAAGCGCCAGACTCCCGCTTTCAGCATGCGCGACGACATCGACTACGTGCCGATGAATACGACGCGCAACTCCTTGATCCAGCTGCTTAACATTGCAGGCGTAGGCCCTATTTTCGGCCCGATCCTGGGGGCGCTGTACGGCCCGGTGGCGTTCGTCTGGATCGTCATTGGCTGTATTTTCGCCGGTGCCGTTCACGACTACCTGACCGGCATGATCTCGATTCGCAATCACGGCGCGCACTTGCCCCAACTGGCTGGCAAGTTTCTGGGCAAAGCCATGAAGCACGTGGTCAACGGCTTTGCCATTTTGCTGCTGTTGCTGGTGGGTACGGTGTTCGTGACGTCGCCCGCTGCCCTGCTGGCCAACATGACCTCTTTCTCGGTCACGCTGATCATCCTGGCCATCTTTGCCTATTACCTGGTGGCCACGCTGCTGCCCATCGACAAGGTGATTGGCCGTATCTACCCCTACTTTGGAGCGCTGCTGCTGTTCAGTGCCGCCGGTATCGGCATCGGCCTCGTGGTCACTGGGGCGCCCATTCCCGAACTCTCTTTCCAGAACATGCACCCGGACAATGCGCCCATTTTCCCGCTGCTGTTTCTGACCATTTCCTGTGGTGCGCTTTCCGGCTTTCATGCCACCCAGACACCGATCATCTCGCGAACCACTGAAAACGAAACCAACGGCCGCAAGATCTTCTACGGCATGATGATTGCCGAAGGCGTGATTGCCATGATCTGGGCCGCCGCCGCCATGAGCCTGTTCTACGGCGACCAGACCCTGTCCGACGTGCTGGCGTCCGGTGGCCCGGCCGCCGTGGTCAGCGAAGTCTCTACCACCATGCTGGGCGCCGTCGGTGGCACGCTGGCGGTACTGGGTGTCATCGTGCTGCCCATCACGTCCGGTGACACCGCTTTCCGCAGTGCGCGCATGATCATTGCCGACTATCTGAAAGTGGGCCAGAAACCGATCGCCAAGCGCATCATGATCGCGCTGCCGCTGTTCGTGGCCTCTTATGCGCTCACCCACATGGACTTCACGCTGCTGTGGCGCTACTTCTCCTGGGCCAACCAGACCACCGCCGTCATCGCCCTGTGGACCGCGACGATGTACCTGGTACTCTCCCGCAAGCCCTACTTGATCACCTCCATCCCGGCGGTCTTCATGACCATGGCAACGTTCACCTACCTCGCCTACGCCCCCATTGGCTTCAACCTGCCGCTGCAGGTCAGCTACGTGGTTGCCGCGTGCGGTACGCTGGTGTGCATCGCGCTGTTCATGAAGCGGGTACGTCGCCTGAGCCGGACGACCTTCAGCGTCGATGAACCCGTTCTCGAGGCCCCAGCGAATCCGGCGGGCCAACTGGCGCCTCAGGGCCACTGACACGCCATCCATCCCGAAGCGCATAAAAAACGGGCAGCCCCAAGGGGCTGCCCGTTTTGGTTGGCGGGGCGATGCAGTGCACGCCCGGCTTGACGCGTTACTCTTCGTCGGTCGCCAGCGCCATGTGCTTTTGCAGGTAGTTCTGAATACCGACCTGCTCGATCAGCTTCAGCTGCGTTTCGATGTGGTCGATATGACCCTCTTCATCGGCCAGCAGATCGCGCAGCAGGTCGCGGGTCACGTAATCCTTGACGCTTTCGCAGTAGGTGATGGCTTCGATGTAGTCGTTGCGGCCGTCGTGCTCGATCTTGAGATCGGCTTCCAGCATTTCCTTGACGTTCTCGCCGATGTGCAGCTTGCCGAGGTCTTGCAGGTTGGGGATGCCTTCCAGGAACAGAATGCGCTCGATCAGCTTGTCAGCGTGCTGCATCTCTTCGATGGACTCGTCGTACTCCCACTTGGCCAGGGTTTTCAGACCCCAATCCTTGTACATCTTGGCGTGCAGGAAGTACTGGTTGATGGCGACCAGTTCGTTGCCGAGTGCGATGTTGAGATGCTGAATGACCTTCGGATCACCTTTCATGCCGTCACCTTCTTTTAGCGTACAGTGCTGTTGATTACAGCTGCGTCAAACAAGGAGTATAGGCCATAAAAAGGCTTACTCCCAACGTTGTCGGGAGTATAGGCGGGTACACAAAAAATTCAAGCAAATCAGCTATTTGCTAAATATAAAACCAACAAGAGTGATTCGCGTCATACGGCGTAAGCGAGACTCATGTCGGCTTCGGCGCGGGCCGCCTGAACCGCTTCTCGGGTCAGCGACTTGGCATAGCAGGCGCATTTGCCACATTGCGTGCCGCAGCCGGTGGCTTCACGCACTTCTCGCCAGCTGCGCGCTCCGTCGCTCACTTGCTGGCGAATCTGATGGTCGGTTACTCCTTTGCACACGCATACGTACATGGCGGCACCTCATAAAGGACATGAGGTGAATGTAAATGATTCGCATACATCTTTTCAAGTAGAAAACACTACTCTTTAGTAGCGATTCTTCTTGAGGCTCTGCTAATGGATAGCTAACCGATTGACGAAAAGCTATTTTTCATCCTTTTCGTCGCTCGAATTTTTTCATTATTTTTTATCACTTCTTGGGCAACACCACGGTTTCCGTGCGCGATACGATGTCGGGCCAGCTTCTGCGCTGCCGGTCGAACAGCACCCACCAATAGCCCAGCCCCAAGGCTGCCAGCGACACCCAGGCCACCGCACAGCGAATCAGGCCCTGCTGCAAGGAGATGGCGTGCCCGTCCAGCGTTTGCACGCGAAGCCGCCAGGCCTGCATCCCCAGCGTCATGCCGCCACGTCGCCAGGCATAGACGAAAAACAGCGTCACGAAGAACACCAGCATCAGCCGTAAGCTCCAGATGTCCAGCGCCGTCGTGCCGATTTCATCCGCCGTCTGGCCCAGCACGAAACGAAAGAACGCCAGATGGGCAACGGTGGCCGCAATCCAGATGGCCAGCACCAGAAAACCGTCGTAAATCATGGCGCCCAGACGGCGTCCTAGCCCCGCAGGCCATACGCTGTCTAACTGGGTGAAGCGTCTTGTGTGGGTCACTCTTTCCATCCTCTTTTCAATGCGTATGCCCCGCTCAACCGTTGCGGCGCAGGAAGTAGATGCCCACCGCCGCACAGGCCAGGGTGGGCACCAGAACAGCCCAGACCGGCGAAAACCCGAACAGCGTGGAGGCCGGGGCCAGCAGGTCCTGTACGTACTTGAACAGCAGGCCGGTGACCACGCCATAGAAGACCCGCGTCCCTGCCGCCACGGTACGCAGCGGGCCAAACACGAAGGACGCCGCAATCAGTACCAGCGAGCCCATGGTGAGCGGCAGCAGCACCTTCTGCCAGAAGTAGAGCAGCGGCTGGTCGGCCTGAAGCCCCTGGCTCTTGAGGAATTGGGCATAGGCCCAGAGTTCGCTGGGTGCCTGGCTCTGGATATCGCGCAGCAAGCGTTCCAGCTGCGTCGGCGTCAGGTTCGTGTCCCAGGCAGTCGTTGGCTGGTAATCCGATTCGGTCCGCGCATCGTATATCCGGGTCGTGGTGACCTCTTCCAGCACCCAAGCGCCCTCTTCCCAGTGCGCGCGCTGCGCATGGGTCGCCTCCACCAGCCGCCGCTCGTCGAAGCGGTAACGGGTCAAATCCAGCACCACGTTGTCGGCACGGATGGCGCCAAAACGGTAGACGCTGTCACCTTCGAACTGCCAGCCGCTGCGACTGGTCAGCATCGCGCCTTCGCCCTGGCGTTGCTCCAGCCGCCAGGCTTCGGCGTACTGTTCGGTGCGCGGGGTCACGAACTCGGCCACCAGCAGCACCACGACGACGACCAGCAGCACCGGCTTCATGACGCCCCATACGATACGCGCCAGCGAGCGGCCCGCCGCCCGCATCACGGTCAGCTCGTTACTGGAGGCCATACTCCCCAGGCCAATCAGCGCGCCAATCAGCACCGCTACCGGCGCATACTGATAGAGCCGCCAAGGCAGGCGCATGATCAGGTATAACAGCACATCCAGAGCAGTGTAGTCGCCCTGGGTGTCGCTCAAGTCACCGATGTAGGCAATCGTGATATCCAGCCCCAGCAAAACACACTGCACGACGATAATGGCCGCCAGCACGTTGCGGGCGATATAGCGATCCAGTCGGTCAGCCCCCATCAACCCATTCAGCATTAGCGCATTCCTTTCCGTTGCGAGTGCCACAGCAGCAAACAGCCCAAGGCCAGGAACAGGCCATGCACCGGCCACACGCCGATAGCCGCAGGCAGCGAGCCGCCGCCAATGGCATCCACCGCTGCCAGCAACAGGCTAAGATACGCGACATACAGAAACACTGCAGGCAGCAGCTTGGCAAAGCGCCCCTGGCGCGGGTTCACCCGAGAAAGCGGCTGTGCCAGCAGGGCCAGCACGAAGACCATCAGCGGCAGGCCTACCCGCCACTGAAACTGCGCCTGGGCGCGGGGGCTTGCGTCGTTCCACAGCTCAAGGGTACTGGCATACTCCAGAGAGTCCAGCTCCTGACGGCCTCGGCTCAACCCCAGCCGCAGGGTATAGCGCTCGAAGGTCAGACGTTCGGCATTCAGAAGACCTGGGGTGACGCCGTAGCGTTCACCGTTTTCCAGCACCAGGAAGCGACTGCCGGTCTCGACGCTGGTTTCCTGGTAGCCCGACCCGGCCCGGGTCACGTAGCTGTGCGGCTGTTCGGCCCCCTGCCGCGCCTGTTCGTGCACCAGCACTTCCTGCATCTGTCGGCCATCGCTGCTGAAATCGGTGATGTACGCGGTACGCCCGCCGCCAAAATCCTGAAAACGTCCGGGGGCCAGTACCGAGACGTCCAGGCGGCTGCGCTGCTCTTCCAGCGTGGTTGCGGTTTGCAAAGCCCCGGTAGGCGTCAGCCACAGGCTACACAGCCCCACCAGCACGGCCACCACGGAGGCGGGCAGCAGCGTCACCCGCAGCAGCCGGGTCGGGCTCATGCCACAGGCCACCATGACGGTGATTTCACTGTTCATATAGAGCTGGCCATACGCCAGCAGAATGCCGAGGAAAAACGACAGCGGCAGAATCAGCTCCATAAACCCGGGCAAATGGAACACCATCAGGCTGCCCAGAATCGTCACGGGAAAATCGCCCTCGGCCGCATCCGAGAAATAGCGGATGAACCGGCTACCCATGATCACCAGCAGCAGAATGCCTGCCACCGCCGACATGGTCAGTAATACTTCACGAGTTAAGTACCGAAATAATATCAACGTACTCTCCGGCTAGCGGTACAGGTTGCCATGCAATGCGCCCGTGGCTTGGGTACACTATTCATCGAATTGGATACACTGATCACACTGGTCGTAAATGACGGGGCATTATCCCGAATCACTCGTTGCTTGTCTTGTTGGAGACGTCATGGAATTTTCCGTTCAGACCGCAAACCCAGCCAAAGCCGAAACGGCTTGTCTCGTTCTGCCTGTCTACAAGGATAGCGACTTACTCCCCGCTGTCGCCAAACTCGACGATGCCAGCGAGCGGCTGATCGGCCAACTGCTGAGCCGCGGTGACTTCGACGCCGCCCTGGGCAATGTGCAGATGATTCCCTTTGCACCAGGGCTGGGCGCCGAGCGCCTGCTGCTGGTTGGGCTGGGAGAGCGCGGCAAATGCCAGGAAGCCGCTTTCCTCAAGGCACTGGACGCGGCCATGACAGCGCTGGTCAAGCTACCCATCGATGAAGCCAGCGCCACGTTCACCGACGTGCCGCTGGAAGGCCGCGATGCCAGCTGGAAAGCGCGCAAGACCCTCGAAGCTGCCGAGCGTGCCCTCTACCGCTTCGATCACTTCAAGTTCGCGCCCGCCAAACCGCCCACCCTGGCCAAGCTTCACCTGATCGTGACGGACGCCGCCGAAGGCCTGCTGGCCAAACAAGGCGCCGCGCTGGGCTGCGCGATTGGGCAAGGCATCAACTTCACTCGCACCTTGGGCAACCTGCCCGGCAACGTCTGCACGCCCCGCTACCTGGCCGAACAGGCCGAAGCGCTGGGGCGCGATTCACAAGGTGCGCTGGCCGTCGACATCCTGGATGAGGAAGCGCTGGAAGCGCTGGGCGCTCACTCGCTACTTTCCGTGGGTCGCGGCAGCCGCGAACCCTCGCGCCTGATCGTGATGAAGTATCAAGGTGCCGAGGATGCCGACGAAGCGCCCCACGTGCTGATCGGCAAAGGCATTACCTTCGATACCGGCGGCATCTCGCTCAAGCCCGGCGAAGGCATGGACGAGATGAAGTTCGACATGGGCGGCGCCGCCAGCGTGTTCGGCACCGTCAAAGCCGTGCTGGCCATCAAGCCCAAGCTCAATGCGGTGTTCATCGTCGCTGCGGCCGAAAACATGCCCGACGGCGCTGCCACCAAGCCGGGCGATATCATCAAGACCCTGAAGGGCTTGAGCGTCGAAGTGCTCAACACCGACGCCGAGGGCCGGCTGGTGCTGTGCGATGCACTCACCTACGCAGAGCGTTTCACGCCGGCCAGCGTCGTGGATATCGCCACGCTGACCGGTGCCTGCATCGTTGCCCTGGGCCATCACGCCACCGGCCTGCTGGCCAATGACGACGACCTGGCCCTCGACCTGCTGGACGCCGGTGAAACCGCTTGGGACCGCGCCTGGCACCTGCCGCTGTGGGACGAGTACCAAGAGCAGTTGGACTCCAACTTTGCCGACCTGGCCAACATTGGTGGCCGCCCAGCGGGCACCATCACGGCGGCCTGCTTCCTGTCGCGCTTCGCCGACCACTTCCCTTGGGCGCACCTGGACATCGCGGGCACAGCCTGGCACTCCGGCAAGCAGAAAGGCGCCACGGGTCGCCCGGTGGGTCTGCTGACCCAATACCTGCTGGACCGTGAAGCCGACGCCCAAGTGGAAAACAGCGGCGACTGACGCCAAAACAGGCCAACAATGGTTGCCTTTCCGTAGCGCAACCGTTAAACCTGACAGCATAAGCGTGTGCCGGGGCTACCTCGGCACACGCGATACCCCATACAAGACTTTTACGCCCTTCGGGGCCTGGCTCTAGCGGAGAGAACACGCCGTGCCCACAGCTTCAGATGCTCAGTTCGACTCACGTTTTGAAACGCTGCCCTCCAACCAGCCGGTGGCCGATGCGATTCGTGACAATATTCTGCAAAACCCAGGATTCGGTAAGCACTTCACCGACCACATGGCCCACGTGCGCTGGACCATCGATGCCGACTGGCACGGCCATCAGGTGCGCCCCTACGGCCCGCTGACCCTGGACCCTGCCGCCTCGGTGCTGCACTACGGCCAGGAAATCTTCGAAGGCATCAAGGCGTACCGTCACGCGGATGGCTCGGTGTGGACCTTCCGTCCCGAGAAGAACGCCGAGCGTTTCCGCCGCAGTGCTCGCCGCCTGGCCCTGCCGGAACTCTCCGATGAAGACTTCCTCGGCTCGCTGAAAGCGCTGCTGGCCCAGGATCACGTCTGGGTACCCACCCCCGCCAACGACGCCGACGAGTGCAGCCTCTACCTGCGTCCGTTCATGATCGCTTCGGAAGCGTTTCTGGGCGTGCGTCCGGCCCACGAAGTCGATTACTACGTGATTGCGTCGCCCGCGGCGGCCTACTTCAAAGGCGGCATCGAGCCGGTCTCCATCTGGCTCTCTTCCCACTACAAGCGCGCGGCTCCCGGCGGCACCGGCTTTGCCAAGTGTGGCGGCAACTACGCGGCCTCCCTGGCAGCTCAAAAAGAAGCGGCTGCCAATGGCTGTAGCCAGGTGGCGTTTCTGGATGCGGCCGAGAACAAGTGGATCGAAGAGCTGGGCGGCATGAACCTGTTCTTCGTTTACAAGGATGGCCGCATCGTCACACCGCGCCTGACCGACACCATTCTCGAAGGCGTAACCCGCAACTCTATCCTGACCCTGGCCAAGGATGCGGGCCTGACGCCCGAAGAGCGCGCCATCAGCATCGACGAATGGCGCGAAGGCGCGGCCTCCGGCGAGATCACCGAAGTCTTTGCCTGTGGCACCGCCGCCGTGATCACGCCAGTGGGGGAACTGGTGACCGAAAACGAGCGTATCCGCCTGCAGGGTGACGGCAACAACGAAATAGCCAAGCGCATCCGCAAGACGCTGCTCGACCTTCAGTATGGCCGCAGCGAAGACAAGTACGGCTGGCTGACCCGCCTGGTCTAATCACACCGGGCTTTGCCCCCCGGCCGCTGCTCGGCCGGGGGGAGCACCGCCAGACTGCTGGAGCCATCCGATGGCGCGTATCGATTTCTATATTCTTCCCGACACCACCCTCGACGCCCGCCTGCAGTTCGCCTGTAAACTGGCAGAGACCATCCATCGCAAAGGCTACCGCCTGCACCTGCACTGCGAAGACAAGGCGCTGGCCGAGCAGGCCGACGACGCCCTGTGGCACTTTCGCGACGATGCCTACCTGCCCCATGCGCTGGAAGACAGCGAGCTGGCGGCCAGCGTGCCCATCACTCTGGGCTGGCAGCGGTTGCCGGTGCCCACGGAAGCGACCGCGCTACTTAATCTGCACCCTGAGATCCCCGAGGGTTTCGAGCATTACGCCCGAGTCGCGGAAATCATCAACCAGCACCAGCAGGTGCTGCTGGCCAAGCGCGCCTGCTGGCAGCGCTACAAGGAGCTGGGGCACGAGGTGGTGCCGCACAAATTAGGCTGAGGGCCAGGCGCTCCGAGCAACTCACCCCCTGCCGTCCTCCAAGCATCATTCAATAACAACAACTCCAAGGATGGGACACCCCATGCCGTCAACTGTCCTGGCCCGCTGGCCGCTTGCCGTCATTGTCATTGCTCAGCTCTTTGGTACCTCGCTCTGGTTCAGCATCAACGGCGTTGGCCTGGCGCTGCAGGAAGCGGCGGGGCTCAGCGAGCGCGACCTGGGTCTGCTGACCATGGCCGTTCAAGCGGGCTTCATTACCGGCACGCTGGCCATCGCCACCACGGGCCTGGCGGACCGCGTACGGGCCAGCCAGCTGTTTGCCGTCTCGGCCGTGCTGGGCGCCGTGCTCAATGCCGCCTTCATTGGCGTGGTGGAGAGCCTCTCGCTGGCAGCCATGGCACGTTTCATGGTGGGGCTTTGCCTGGCAGGCATCTACCCGCTGGGCATGAAGCTGGTGGTCAGCTGGACACCCCGCCATGCAGGATCGGCACTGGGTTGGCTGGTCGGCATGCTGACCCTCGGCATTGCCTCGCCGCACCTGCTGCGGGGCGTCACGCTGCACCTGCCCTGGCAGTGGCCGCTGCTGCTCTCCTCGGTGCTGGCGCTGCTGGCCGCCCTGCTGATTCTGCGGCTGGGCACAGGGCCTCACCTGCCTGCCAAGGCCTCGGCAGGCCGCCCTTGGGCAGGGCTTGCCGCCTTCAAACAGAAAGCTTTCCGCGCCGCGTCGCTGGGCTATTTTGGCCACTGCTGGGAACTCTACGCCCTGTGGGCGCTGGTCCCCTTGCTGGTGGCCAGAGAGCTGGAACGGCTCAGCGCCGCCGCCAGCCTTCAGCCGTGGCTCAGCTTTGCCGTGATCGCGCTGGGCCTGCCCGGGTGTGTGCTGGCAGGTCGCTGGAGCCGTCGCATAGGCAGCGCAAAGGTGGCCTTCGTAGCGCTGGCAGTATCCGGCACCCTCTGCCTTCTATACCCGCTGCTGGCGGGCCTTTCCCCAGGGTTCCTGCTGGCCCTGCTGGCGCTTTGGGGCATCAGCGTGATTGCAGACTCGGCGCAGTTTTCGGCCCTGGCGTCGGCCAGCGCGCCCCCCGAGCGGCTGGGTGCCGCCCTGGCCATGATGAATGCCATCGGCTTTGCGCTGACCATCCCGTCCATCGCGCTGGTAACGTCGCTATGGGAAAGCCAGGGGCCCTGGGTGACCTGGTGGCTGCTGCCAGGCCCCGTGGTTGGCCTGTTGACCATGCGCAGGCTGATCTTGCGCTGACGCACCGAGCTGGATTTGGTAAGGTGCGCGCTTGACGATATAAGGTGTGCCCCATGACCCTTGCAGCCCACTGGGAACCGCTGGACCCAAAACGCCACGGCGCGTTGATGTGGCGACGTTTTACCCGTTACCACTTTGCCCGCCACACCCTCATGACGCCCCTGGCCGATGCGGAGCTGCGGCATGCGGCTGCCTGTTTTCCAATGGCCTTCGTGAACGGTGATGAAGGGTGGCAAGCGGTGGCGCTGCTGGGCCTGGATGATACCCACAACCTGTTGGTCGATGCCGACGGCCGCTGGCAAGCCGCTTACGTTCCTTCGGCCCTGCGCAGCCACCCCTTTGGCTTGCATCCCGACGCGCCGGGGCAACTCTGCATCGACACCCACTCCCCCTGTGTGGTCGAGGCCCTCGATGGCGAGCCGTTGTTTCAGCAACAGGGTGGCCTGGCCCACTTTCCACAACAGGTGCTGCGCTTTTTGACCCAGCGAGCGCAAGGCTGCCAGCGTGTTGCAAAGGCGCTCTCCGCCCTCGACCAGGCCAGGCTGCTCACCCCTTGGGCGCCAAAGGCCTACCAGGGGAGCGTGACGCTGCATCAGGTGAACGAAAGCGCCTGGCAATCACTTACCGACACACAACTGGGGCTTTTCTGGCAATTGGGAGCCGTGCCTTTGGTGTACGCTCAGTTGCAATCGCAGCACCAGATGGGGCGACTGCTGGCCTATCGACAGCGCCGCACTCCCCCCGCGCCGGCCGCCTCGCCTGCCGACACGTCTTCCACCCTGGCACAGTGGCAGGAAGCGCTGAACGATGAAGAGCAATACCACTGGCAAGACCCCCGTAAGTGAGTGCTCGGCACCACCTAGATCAGGAAAGTGTATGAACGTAAATGTGATGGCGCTGCCTCGCCGAGTACGCCTGGGTTGTTGCCTGGGGGCCATGCTGTTGCTGACCTGCCCGCCGCTGGTGGCACAGCCTGTATCTGAAGCTCAGGAGGAACTGCTCCCCCTGCCCGCCTCGTCACTGGAAGGCCCGGTGTTTACGCCCGAACTGCGCCAGCAGCTGGACGCGTTCCGCTGGCAGGAAGGTCGCTCTGCTCAACGGCACCAAGGCCTCGATGACTTGCGCTACCGCCTCCAGAGCGCGCTGGAACAGCAGCCGAGAATTCTTGCTCAGCGCTCCCGGGAGCGTGAGTCGGTGCTGCAGATCGATGAAGTACGCGCCGTACGTCGCCCGCAAGTCAACGCAGGCCTCGAGTATCGCAATGATCTCCAGCGCACCGAGGCGCTGCCCGACCGCGGTTCGCGAATGGACGCCGTGGTCACCCTCAGCCAACTGCTGCTGGACTTTGGTGCCAGCGGTGAGCGCTTGCGCGCCGCCGACCTCAGCGCGGAAGCGGCATTCTGGCAATCCCAGGTCAGCATCGAAGAGGAAGTCCTCTACGCCATCAATGCCTACCTGGAGGTAGCGCGCTTGACCACGCAGCGCCAGTTGGCAGAGCACAATCTCCAGCAGCACCAGCGCATTTTCACGGATGTCAGCCTGCGGCGCGATGCCGGGGCGGGCTCGCGAGCGGACGTTCTGCGCGCACAAAGCCGCTTGAGCGATGCCGAGTCTCGACTGATCTCCCTGGAAGGCGAGCTGGCCCGTGCCATCAATGTCTATCAGGAAGCCTTCTTCACGACACCGGACACCCTGGCGCTGCCTGAAAGCGCCGCCATGCTGCGCGATGTCAACGCAGACCAGCTGCTGGACAGCGCCCTCAGCCGCAATGCCGCGTTACGCAGCCGCACCCTGGCCAGCGAAGCCAGCGGCGCCGAAGCGCAGGCCACCCGCAATGCGCGTCTACCCAGCGTCAGTGTCGCCGTCGAGGGTCGCCAGTTCGATGTCAACGACTTCAATGAGTCCGATAACGACGTGGCCCTGCTGTTCAATGTGGATTACACCCCCTACAGCGGCGGCGCCACTTCAGCGCGCGTGGCCCAGGCCGTCGAGCGCCAGCAGCAAAGCCAGTACGAGCAGCAGGCGCTGCGCCGCGAGCTGGAGCGCGAAGTCCGCTCTGCGCTGACCGATACCGATACCCGGCGTGCCGAACTGGCAGCCCAGACCGCCACCCTGGCCGCCGAAGAGGAGGCCTTGCTGGCATACCGTGATCAATTTGCCGTCGGCCGCAGCAGCATCAACGACCTGCTGGATGCCCAACGAGACCTGTTCCAAGCCGCCGTCGAGCTGGTCAATCGCCGAGTACGCTGGGAACAGGCCAGCTTTCAACAGCTGGCGGTGACCGGCGAACTGCTGGACGCCCTGGAGATACATATTGAACGCCGCTGATTCGCGCTCCGACGCCCTTGAACAATGCCTGACGTTTGTCGCTTCGCATCTGGAGCTGCCGGTGTCGGCAGCAGCCGTACGGGCGCATCGCGTTGGCAACGAGACCGCCATGACCCCCGATGGCTTCATCGACGCCGCCGAGCGCCATGGCATGGTGGCGGCGCTGGGCGAGCACGGCCTGGAAACGCTGGGTAACTCGCTGCTGCCAGCCGTTGCCCTGCTCCAGCATGGCCGCGCCGTGGTGATCATCGGGCGTATCGATCAGCAGCGGTTTGCGCTTTACGACCCGGCCCTGGGTGACCAGCCGGTGGAGACCACCCTGGCAGCGCTGCAGGCCGAATATATCGGCCATGTGATCGCCGTGCGCGCCCGCTATCGTCCCGTCGCGCTCAATCAGGCCCCCGAGATACAGGGCGGCCACTGGTTCTGGAGCGCCCTCACGAACAACCGCTGGGTGTATACCCAAGTGGTGATCGCCGCCGCCCTGACCAACTTTCTCGGCCTGGCGACCTCGCTGTTCATCATGGTGGTGTACGACCGCGTGCTGCCCAACGAGGCCATCGAATCGCTGGTCGCGCTCACCATAGGGGTGAGCATTGCGCTGGTCTTCGACTTTGCCGTCAAGACCTTGCGCCAGCTGTTCATCGAGCGGGCAGGCCAGGAAGCGGACCTGCGCATGGGGCGACGTATCTTCGATCACGTCCTCAACCTGCAGATGAGCGCCAAGCGGGGCTCCACCGGCGGCTTTGCCAATACGTTGCGGGAGTTCGAAACCCTGCGCGATTTCTTCGCCTCTGCCTCCCTCGTGGCCGTGGTGGACCTGCCGTTCATACTGCTCTTCGTCGGCGTCATCTACTTGATTGGCGGCCCCTTGGCCATCGTGCCACTGGTGGCGGTCCCGCTGGTGCTGCTGATTGGCGTGGCCGTGCAGCCCTTCCTCAAGCGGCTGTCCGGGCAGGCCTTCGAAGAGAGCCGCTCCAAGCAGGGGGTATTGATCGAAGCCGTGGCGGGTCTTGAAACCATCAAGGCCAGCGGTGCGGCCCCGATGATTCGCCAGCGCTGGGAAGAGAGCGTTCAGCAGCAATCGAAGGTGGGCCGTCAAGGTCGCGCCATTCAGCAGTTTGCGCTCAACGCCACGGCCCTGGCGCAGCAGGCCGCCCAGGTAAGCATCGTCGTCTATGGCGTGTTCCTGGTCGGGGATGGGGTGATTTCCATGGGTGCCATGATTGCCTGTGTCATTCTCACTGGCCGTGCCCTCGCGCCGCTGGCCCAGCTGGCCCAGACCATGACGCGCATCAATCAGGCTCGCACCTCGTACCGAGCCCTCGACCAGCTCATGAGCATGCCATCCGAGCGCCCCGCCGGGCGCCACTATTTGAGCCGCCCCTCGCTTGACGGCAAGCTGTGCCTGCAGGATGTCAGCTTTCGCTACCCCGAGCAGACCACCGCCGCGCTGGTCAATATCAACCTGACCATCCATCCCGGCGAAAAGGTCGCCTTGCTGGGTCGTGTCGGTTCTGGAAAAAGCACCCTGGCGCGACTGCTGCTGGGGATTTATCCGCCTGAGCAGGGCGCCGTTCTGGTGGACGACACGGACCTGAGGCAAATCGACCCTGCGGATCTGCGTCACAACATCGGCAGTGTCCTGCAGGAAGCCTGGCTCTTTTCCGGCACGGTACGTCAGAACATCGCCATCGGTGCACACCACCCGACCGACGAACAGATCCTGAACGCTGCCAGGCTGGCGGGAGCCCACGACTTCATTGCCCGTCACCCGAAGGGCTATGACATGCCCATTGGCGAACGCGGAGAGGGGTTATCCGGCGGCCAGCGGCAGCTGATCTGCCTGGCGCGCGCGCTGCTGGGGGCGCCACCTATCCTGCTGATGGACGAGCCTACCAGCGCCATGGATATCCAGACCGAAAAAGAGGTCATCGCACGGCTCAAGGCCGCCAGCACGCATCAGACGCTGGTGGTGGTGACCCACCGGACAAGCTTGCTGGAGCTGGTCGACCGCGTGGTGATTCTCGACCAGGGCCGCATCATCGCCGACGGCCCCAAGGCCAGCGTGATGCGCCCGGTAGAAGCCTCCCCCACTCGTACGCGTGAAGGAACAGCCCCGTGAGCCAGTCGCACTCTCCGTTGGATTTCGAACATTTCGTGCGTCACGGCCGCGTCAGGCGGTCCATGGGTAGCAGCCTGTTGCTGATGACCATCATCGGCTTTTTGGTGGTGGGCTTCATCTGGGCCTACCTCACGGAGGTCGACGAGGTCACGCGTGGTCAAGGCAAGGTCGTGCCCTCGCGCAGCCTGCAGGTCGTCGAAAGCCTGGAAGGCGGCGTCGTCACGGAAATCAACGTGCGCCGTGGCGATGTGGTGGCCCAAGGAGATACGCTCATGACCCTGAGCGGCGGCACGCTGGAAGGGGACTACGAAGAGAGCCTGCAGCGCCTGCGGTCACTGCAACTGCGCCTACAGCGGCTCGAAGCCGAAATCAATCAGGTGCCGCTGGCACTGGATGAGGCATTGAGCCAAGGCGCGCCCAGCGTCGCGGCCAGCGAAACGCGCCTGTTCCACGGTCGCCAGCTCGAGCTGGGGGCCGAGCTGCAGGTACTGGAACAACAAGGCTATCAGCGCCGCCAGGAGAAAGCCGAGCTGGAAGCGGCCCTCAGCACGGCCCGAGCCGGTGTCCAGCTCGCCGAGCAGGAGCTGGCGATCATTCAGCCACTGGCCCAGCGCGGCATCGAGCCTGAGACCTCCCTGTTGCGGGTAAGACAAACCCTCAACGAGCTGCGCGGTGACGTGGCTCGCCAGCAGAGCGCCGTGGCCAGGGCCGAAGCCTCCATCGCCGAAATCGAGGACCGCAAGGTAGCGGCGCGCAACGCGTTCGAAGCCGATGCGCTGGCGCAACTGGCCGAAGCCACCTCGCAGGTCGCCGAGCTGGAAAAAACGCTGCCCGGCCGTGCCGACCAGGTGGCACGCACCACGATACGCTCGCCGGTGGCCGGTGTGGTCAATCAGGTGCACATCAGCACGGTTGGCGGCGTGGCCCGCCCCGGCGAGCCGCTCATCGAAGTCGTCCCTGCCGACGATGCGCTGTTGGTGGAGGCACACATCAGGCCTTCCGATATCGCCTTTCTCTACCCCGGGCAGCCGGTCAAGGTGAAGCTCACTGCCTATGACTTCGCCCGCTACGGCGGTCTCGACGGCGAGCTGGTGACCATTGCTGCCGATGCCGTGCAAATGCCGGAAACGGGGGAGCTGATGTACCCGGTCGAAGTGCGCACCGAAGGCTATCTGTACGATGCCGACAACCAGCCGCTGTCGATCATTCCGGGCATGGTGGCCGAAATCGACATTCTCAGCGGCAAGCGCAGCGTGCTGGACTACCTGATGGAGCCCGTCGTCAAGGTCCGTGATCGTGCGCTGAGGGATTAAACCAGCGGGAGGAGACGACCCTCCCCCTGACGCCCCCAGGCGAGTCGCGCTATACTTGTCGCCATTTTGCATCCTTGACCTATGAATTCGATACCTCGCCAGGCGGGGCGTCTCTGCTGTGAGTGACTCCATGGATAAGACCTACCAACCCGAACAGATCGAAACCCGCTGGTACGAGCGCTGGGAAGCCGACAATCGCTTCGCGCCATCGGGTCATGGCCAACCATTCTCGATCATGATTCCGCCGCCCAACGTCACCGGCAGCCTGCACATGGGCCACGCGTTCCAGGACACCATCATGGATACCCTGACGCGCTGGAAACGAATGCAGGGCAACAACACCCTGTGGCAGGTAGGCACCGATCACGCGGGTATCGCCACGCAGATGCTGGTGGAGCGCAAGATTGCCGTAGAAGAAGGCAAGACCCGCCATGACCTGGGCCGGGATGCCTTCATCGACAAGGTGTGGGAATGGAAGGAGGAGTCTGGCGGCCACATCACCCGCCAGCTGCGCCGCATGGGCGCCAGCGTCGACTGGAGCCGTGAGCGCTTCACCATGGACGACGGCTTCTACAAGGCGGTTCAGGAAGTGTTCGTGCGCCTGCACGAAGAGGGCCTGATCTATCGCGGCAAGCGGCTGGTGAACTGGGACCCCACCCTGCACACCGCCATTTCCGACCTGGAAGTCGAAAACAAGGAGCAGCAGGGCAGCTTCTGGCACTTCCGCTACCCGCTGGCCGATGGCGTCAAAACCGACGACGGCAAGGATTACGTGGTGGTCGCCACTACCCGCCCGGAAACCCTGCTGGGCGACACCGGCGTGGCCGTGAACCCGGAAGACCCGCGCTATGCATCGCTGGTCGGCAAGTTCATCGAACTGCCGCTGGTGGGCCGCCGCATTCCCATCGTGGCCGACGAGCACGCCGACATGGAGAAAGGCTCTGGCTGCGTGAAGATCACCCCGGCCCACGACTTCAACGACTACGAAGTCGGCAAGCGCCAGAACCACCTGCTGATCAACGTCTTCACCAAGGATGCCACCATCCTGGAGCAGGCGGAAATCTTCGACCTGAAAGGTCAACCGCAGCCCGATGAAGATGCCAGCCTGCCGGCCAAATACGCGGGCCTGGACCGTTTCGAGGCACGCAAGCAGATCGTTGCGGACATGGACGCGCTCGGCCTGCTGGAGCAAGTGGAAAGCGTCAACAACACGCTGCCCTACGGCGACCGCTCCGGCGATGTCATCGAGCCGCTGCTCACCGACCAGTGGTTCGTGGCGGTGGACAGCCTGGCCAAGCCCGCCATCGCGGCGGTAGAGAATGGCGACATCCAGTTCGTACCCAAAAACTACGAAAACATGTATTTCGCCTGGATGCGCGACCTGCAGGACTGGTGTATCTCCCGCCAGCTGTGGTGGGGCCACCGCATTCCTGCCTGGTACGACGCCGACGGCAATGTGTACGTGGCTCGAACTGAAGAGGAAGCCCGCGAGAAGCATGGTCTGAGCGCTGACGTCGTACTGACCCAGGACGAAGACGTGCTGGACACCTGGTTCAGCTCGGGCCTGTGGACTTTCGGCACCCTGGGCTGGCCGGAAAAAACCCCGGAGCTGGAAACCTTCCACCCCTCCAGCGTGCTGGTCACCGGTTTCGACATCATCTTCTTCTGGGTCGCCCGGATGATCATGATGACGCTGAAATTCACCGGCGAAGTCCCCTTCAAGACCGTCTACGTTCATGGCCTGGTGCGCGACGGCCAAGGCCAGAAGATGTCCAAGTCCAAGGGCAACGTGCTCGACCCCATCGACCTGATCGACGGCATCACCCTGGATGCGCTGCTGGAAAAACGCACCGGCAACATGATGCAGCCTCAGAAAGCCAAGGCGATTGCCAAAGCCACCAAAGAGGAATTTAAAGATGGCATCGAGCCCCACGGCACCGATGCGCTGCGCTTTACCTTCCTTTCACAGGCCACCACCGGGCGCGATATCAAGTTCGACATGAACCGCCTGGATGGCTACCGCAACTTCTGCAACAAGCTGTGGAACGCCTCGCGCTACGTGCTGATGAACGCCGAAGGCGAAGACTGCGGCACCCTGGGCGAGGAAGTGGAGCTCTCGCTGGCCGACCGCTGGATCATTTCCCAGCTGCAGAAAACCGAAGCACAGGTCACCAAGGCGATGGACGAGTACCGCTTCGACCACGCCTCTCAGGCGCTTTACGAGTTCGTCTGGAACGAGTATTGCGATTGGTATCTCGAGCTTTCCAAGCCGGTGCTGTGGGAGGATGACGTACAGGGAAGTACCAATGCCGCGGGAGACAGGACGTCGGAAGCGGAAGCGCTAGTGAAGCGGAAGCGCGGCACGCGCCGCACCCTGGTGCGGGTACTCGAAACCATCCTGCGCCTGGCCCATCCGATGATGCCTTACATCTCGGAAGAGATCTGGCAGCGGGTCGCCCCTCTGGCGGGCACCTACATGGGCGAGGGCGCGTCCATCATGCACCAGGCATGGCCAGAAGCCGACGAGAGCAAGATCGACGAGCAGGCCACCCGGGATATCGAGTGGCTGAAGGGCGTGATCATCGCGGTGCGCAACATCCGCGCCGAAATGAACATTGCCCCCGGCAAGCCACTGGACGTGCTGCTGACCAAGGGCCAGCCGGAAGACGCCGAACGCCTGGATCAGAACCGTCGTTTCCTGGCCAAGCTGGCCAAACTGGAAAGCGTCACGTGGCTGGCCAACCCGGATGAAGCGCCGCTCTCGGCTACCCAGCTCGTCGGTGATATGGAAGTGCTGGTGCCCATGGCCGACCTGATCGACAAGGACGCCGAGCTTGCCCGCCTTGCCAAGGAGATCGACAAGCAGGACAAGCTGATTGGCGGCATCGAGAAGAAGCTGGGCAACGATGGCTTCATTGCCAAGGCCCCCGTGGCGGTAGTGGAAAAGGAGCGGGCAAAACTCGCCGAGTTCCAGGCCACTCGGCAGCTGCTGGAAGAGCAGCAGGCCAAGATTGCGGCCATGTAACGCTGCACCGCTGATGCACGACACGACGGCACCCCCTGGGGTGCCGTTTTGGTCAGCGCCCCTGAAAATTCATCATCACGGTCGTCATCTTTTTTCAGGATGAACAGTGTAAGGTATTCACCATGACAAACACCAAGCGTCATCGGTGACCACTTCATCCATCGGCTTCACCATGGCCTCAACCAGGCAGAATGACGACTATGTCCACTCTTTCAGAGCCACGCCTGCAAGCGTTGGCAGCGACCTTGCAGCGCGAAGGGATCGACTATCGGTCGCTCTCCCCCATGGCCGACACCGGCCTGGCCCATGACCATGTCTGGATTCACCGCGCGGGGGGCGACTGGGTCGCCAGGCTGCCCAAGCAGAGCCAGATGAACTTGCCGCCCAAGGAAAACCTGGACTACCAGGCCGCCTGCTATGAGCGTGCCAGCCAGGGTGGCCATACACCTCGCCTGCACCATGTGCTGCCACCAACCCAGGCACTGCCCCGAGGCGCCTTACTGGTGGATGCCATTGCAGGGAAGCTGGCGACGTTACCTCACGACTTGCCCGCCATTGCCGATGCGCTGGCCAGCCTGCACTGCCAGCCGCAGCCTCAGCAGCACGCGCCTCTGCTTGCCCCGGCATCGCCCTGGCAAGCCATGATCGATGAAGTTCACCAGCAGGCAGCCTGGCTGGACGAGGCACAGCTCTCCCGTAGTGTTCATCTGCGTATTCAGCAGGAGCTGGATTTGCTGCCCAAAGCCCTGGAGGACGCCACCCCCACGTTGATCAGTTTCGATACCCACCCTGGCAATTTCATCGTGACGGAGACGGGCAAGGCAGTCCTGGTCGACCTGGAAAAGTGCCGCTACGGACTGCCCGGCATCGACCTGGCCCACACTTCGCTGTATACCTCCACCACGTGGGACATTCACAGCCATGCGGTACTGGAACTGGATGACGTGGTCGCCTTTTATCGACGCTGGCGCCAGCAGATGCACCATACCCATGGCCAGACAGGGCTCAGCGCCACCCATTTGATCGCCTGCCGTCGAGCGACCTGGCTCTGGTCACTGACCTGGTGTGCCAAGTGGCGTGCGCAGCACCTGAAGCGTCAGGATGGCTCCCGTCAGGGAGAGGACTGGTCGGCAGAGTTGACCAATCCCGCGGTCATCGAGCATGTCCGCGAACGCGTGAACCATTATCTTTCGTTGCCGATCATCGATCATGTCCATGGCGAGCTACAACGCCTGCAAACAGCTTTGTAAAACATTGATTAAGAGGTGAATAATGTCATTACGCGTATCTCACGGCGCACTGTTCGCCACCACGCTCGCCATCGCCTCGCTGGCTCTGCCCTTGAACGCTCAGCCGCATGCTCAGGACTGGGAAAGCGTCCTGGCCGATGCCGAAGGCCAGACCGTGTACTGGAACGCCTGGGGTGGCGATGACCGCACCAATCGCTACATCGACTGGGTCGCCGGGCAGATGCGTACCACCTACGGCGTGCGCATCGAGCACGTCAAGCTCGATGACACCAGCAGCGCCGTGGCTCGGGTACTGGGGGAAAAGCAGGCGGGGAATCACGACGATGGCAGTATCGACCTGATCTGGATCAACGGCGAAAACTTTGCCGCCATGCGCGCCCAGGACCTGCTGTTCGGCCCCTTTGCCGACTCGCTGCCCCATTTCGCCCTCACCCACCCCGACGACAACCCCGAGGTAGTGACGGACTTCACGCTGCCCACCGAAGGCTATGAGTCCCCCTGGGGCAAGGCACAAATCACCTTCTTCTACGACAGCGCCCACATCGACACGCCTCCCCAGAGCATCGAGGCTTTGCTGGATTGGGCGCAGCAGAACCCCGGCCAGTTCAGCTATCCGCGCATCCCCGATTTCACCGGCAGTACCTTCCTGAAGCAGGCGCTGATCGAACTGACGGAACAAGACGAGGCGCTCTACCAGCCTGTCGAAAACGCGGATTTCGAGGCCATCACGGCTCCGCTGTGGGCCTACCTGGATGCGCTGCACCCCCACCTGTGGCGCAGCGGCCGCAGCTTCCCTGCATCCGGCCCCAACCTGCGCACGCTGATGAGCGATGGCGAGATCAGCCTGGCCTTCTCCTTCTACCCCACCGATGCCGCCGTGGCCGTGATGGAGTACGAGTTGCCGGACAGCGTGCGCAGCTATGTGCTGGAAGGGGGCACCCTGGGCAACGTCCACTTTGTGGCGATTCCCTATAACTCGCCCCACAAGGCGGGCGCCATGGCGCTGGCCAACTTCCTGCTCTCGCCGGAAGCGCAAGCGCAGAAGCAGTCGCTGAGCATGTGGGGCGACCGTAGCGTGCTGGCCATCGACCAGCTCAGCGACGCGCAACAGGCACTGTTCCAAGAGGGCGACCACCATCCTTCGGCTCTGCCTGCCGACGCCCTCTCCAATACCCTCGCCGAGCCCCACCCCAGCTGGATGACCGCCCTGCAAGCCGCCTGGCTCGAGCGCTACGGCGTCAACTGAGCATGGCCTTTCGTTCATGATGCTGCGGCTGGCGCCCATCACCCTCGTGGCGCTGCTGGTCCTGCCGGTGACGGCAGGGCTGGCCATGGTGCTGCTGCCCGCCTTTGGCTATCTGCCGGTCATTGGTCACGAGCAGCTGAGCCTCGCCCCCTGGCAGCAGCTGCTGGCCCAGCCGGGGCTGGGCCGCTCGGTGCTGGTCAGCCTGTTCAGCGGCCTGGCCAGCACTGCCCTGGCGCTGCTGGTGGTGGTGCTGTTTCTGGCCGCCAGCCAGGGCACCTGGCTGGACCGCAGCCTGCGGCGATGGGTGTCGCCGCTGCTGTCGATTCCCCATGCGGCGGTGGCCTTTGGCTTTGCCTTCCTGATCGCCCCGTCCGGCCTGACGGCGCGGCTCTTCTCGCCCTGGCTGACCGGCTGGGAGAGCCCGCCAGATGCGCTGGTGGTCAATGACCCCTGGGGGGTGGCCTTGACCCTTGGCCTGGTGCTCAAGGAAGCGCCCTTCCTCCTGCTGATGAGCCTGGCAGCGCTGCCCCAGCTGCAGCCCGAAAAGCGGCTTCGGCTTGCCCGGTCGCTGGGCTATACCCCGGTAATCGGCTGGTTGAAGGTGGTGCTGCCCTCGCTCTACCCGCTGATTCGGCTGCCGGTCTACGCGGTGATCGCCTACGCCACCTCGGTGGTGGATATGGCGCTGATTCTGGGCCCGCGCCTGCCGCCGACCCTCAGCGTGTCGATTCTGGGCTGGTTCAACGACCCGGACATCACCCGCCGCCTGATGGCCTCTGCCGCGGCCGTGCTGCAACTGGGGGTCACGGTGCTGGCCCTGCTGCTCTGGTGGCTCATGGAGCAGGGTGTACGCCGATCAAGCCGGAGCTGGCTCGTCAACGGCAGCCGCCAGCGCGGCGCCACGGCAGTGAAGATTGCTGGCCGAGGCGGCCTGACCCTGGTAACCGTCGCCGCCCTGGCAGCCCTGGCGGGGCTTGCGCTGTTTTCGGTGGCCGGTTTCTGGCGCTTTCCTGAGCTGTTTCCGCAAGCGTTGACCCTGGACCACTGGCAGCGCAGCGCCCCTCAACTCGCAGGCCCCCTGCGGACGACCCTGGCCATTGCGGTGGTCTCCACGGGGGTGGCGGCGCTACTGGTGGTCGCGGCGCTGGAGCATGAGCAGCGCCAGCAGATTCGTCCTTCCCGTGCCCTGTGGCTGCTGTACCTGCCGTTACTGGTGCCGCAGATTGCATTTCTGTTTGGCTTGATCGTGACGGCGGAAAGCCTCGGGATTCGCCCGCAGCTGGCATTGGTGATGGCGGGCCATTTGCTGTTCGTGCTGCCCTATCTTTACCTGTCGTTGGCGGAAGCCTATCGCCAGCTCGACCCGCGCTGGATTCACATGGCACAGTCGCTGGGTGTCACGCCCAACCGCGCGTTTTGGCGGGTGCGGCTGCCGCTGCTGCTTGCCCCGCTGCTGACGTCGCTGGCCGTCGGGTTGGCCGTGAGCATCAGCCAGTATCTGCCCACGCAGCTGCTGGGGGCGGGCAGGGTTTCCACCGTGACCACCGAGGCGGTCGCCCTCGCCTCCGGCGGCAATCGACGCTTGATTGGCGTCTGGGCGCTGGTGCAGGCCGTTCTGCCGCTGGCGGGTTTCATGCTGGCGCTGGCGATCCCCCGCTGGCTGGGAGTGCCCCGCAGCGTCTCGTCCAATGAAGGAGCCCGGTAATGAACACCGCTCGACATGCCCTGACCCTGGAACAGGTGCGCATTTTCCTGGCCGAGCGCGAACTGCTCCACGTCGAAGCCACCATCGCCCCCGGCGACGTGCTGACCGTCATGGGGCCTTCCGGCTCGGGCAAATCGACCCTGCTGGCCTTGCTGGCCGGTTTTCTCGCCGCCCCCTTTCGTGCCGAAGGCCGACTATGGCTGGGCGAGCGCGAGCTCTCCCCCCTGCCAGCAGAGCGGCGTGGTATCGGCCTGCTGTTTCAGGACCCGCTGCTGTTCCCCCACCTTAGCGTGGCGGGCAACCTGCGCTTTGGCCTGCCCAGGCGCAGCCCGCAACCCCAGGTTCAGGTGGCCCATGCGCTGGCTCAGGTCGGGCTGGCCGGTTACGAAGCACGTGACCCGACCACCCTTTCCGGCGGGCAGCAAGCCCGGGTCGCACTGATGCGCTTGCTGCTCTCCCAGCCCCGGGCCGTATTGCTGGACGAGCCGTTTTCCAAACTGGACACGGCGCTGCGCCAGGAAATGCGTGCGCTGGTGTTCGGGCAGCTCCGCGACGCCGGGCTACCGACCCTGCTGGTCACCCACGACGAGGCCGACGCCTCGGCAGCGGGAGGCGACGTGCTTGTCCTCGACTGACCACGGCCCCGGGCTTCCCAGGGTGACGCTCATCATCCCGATGCTCAACGAAGCGGCGAGCATTCACGCCACGCTGATGCGCCTGCAACCGCTACGCTCGCAAGGCGTCGAAGTGCTGGTGGTGGATGGCGGCAGTCGCGACGCCAGCGTGGCACTCGCCACCCCGCTGGCCGACGCGGTGCTCGAAAGCCCGCCGGGCAGAGCGCGGCAAATGAACCTGGGCGCCCGGCAGGCGCGAGCGCCCCTGCTACTGTTCCTGCACGCCGATACCCACCTGCCCCAGGGCAATGAACCCCGGGCCATCGATGCGCTTTGCCAGGCGCTGCTGCACCGCCACTGGGGGCGCTTTGACATTCGTCTGGCAGGGCAAAGCCGCTGGCTGCCGCTCGTCGCCGCGCTGATGAACCGACGCTCTCGGCTCAGCGGCATCGCCACCGGCGACCAGGGGCTGTTCGTGCGTCGTGAGACGTTTTTTGCGCTGGGCGGCTTTCCCGACCAGCCGCTGATGGAAGATATCGAACTCAGCAAGCGCCTGAAGGCGTACTCACCGCCCGCCTGTCTGCCCCATAAAGTGGTAAGCTCGGGCAGGCGCTGGGACCAGCAGGGCGCCTGGACAACCATCTGCCTGATGTGGCGGCTGCGCTACCGCTACTGGCGTGGCGTCAGTGCCACGCAACTGGCCAAGGAGTACCGTGATGCCCGTTGACTCGCTGCCTGCCCACTTGCACCTGTTGGCCAAGGCCCCACTGCCTGGCCACGCCAAGACCCGGTTGATCCCCGCTTTGGGCCCTCAGGGGGCCGCCGATACCCATGCCACCATGGTGCGCCACTGCGTGGCCACGGCCTGCGAAGCCCTTGGGGCGAGCCAGGTCACGCTCTGGACCTCGCTGGAGCATAATCACCCGCTGTTTCTGGAGCTGCAGGCGCAGCATGGCATTGCCCTGGCTGCCCAGCAGCCTGGCGACGTGGGCATGCGCGTTCGTCGGGCACTGAATCACACGTCAGGCTACCCGGCCATGGTCATGGGCACCGACTGCCCCAGCATCAGCGTGGCCATGCTGCGACGCTGCCGAGCAGCCCTGGCCACCTTCGATGTGGTCATTCTGCCCGCCGAAGATGGCGGCTACGGGCTGATTGGCAGCCAACAGGACTACCCCGAGCTGTTCATGGCGATTCCCTGGGGCACCGAGCAGGTGCTGAGCGTGACCCGCGAACGCCTTGCCGCGCTGGGCCTGGAGGCCGCCTACCCCGACACCATGTGGGACATCGACCGCCCCGAAGACTGGTTTCGCTGGCAACAACTTCATCAAGCGAGTGTGTAAGGCACTCTCGCGTATCGTCACTGACCATCACCTCTTCCTCTGCCGGAGCCTGCCATGAATCGTCAGCGTCTGCTGCTCATCATCCTGCTGCTGTTGGCCATACTGGGCTTTTACGTCAGTGGCGCCCACACCTTCTTTACCCTGGAGACCTTGCAGGCCTACCGCAGCCAGTTTCAGGCAGCGTTCCAGCAGTCTCCCTGGCAAGTGGCGGGTCTCTTCTTCGCGGTGTATGTGGTGATGACGGCGCTCTCCTTGCCCGGCGCAGCCTTGTTGACGCTACTGGGCGGGGCACTGTTTGGCCTGGGCTGGGGGCTGCTGATCATCTCCTTTGCCAGCACTCTGGGGGCCACCCTGGCGTTCCTGCTCTCGCGCTTCTTGTTTCGTGGGCCGATTGAAAAGCGCTTTCCCCGCCAGTTCGAGACGGTCAACCGGGGCGTGGAGAAGGACGGCGCGTTCTATCTTTTCACGCTGCGCCTGGTGCCGATCTTCCCGTTTTTCATGATCAATCTGGTCATGGGACTCACGCGGATCAAGCTCACCACGTTTTACTGGGTGAGCCAGCTGGGCATGCTGCCGGGCACGGCCGTCTATGTGAACGCGGGCGGCCAGCTGGGTGAGCTGGAGAACCTGGGGGGAATCGTCTCGCCGGGGCTGCTGGCTTCGTTTGCACTGCTGGCGGTGTTTCCCTGGCTGGCCAGGCGTATTGCCGCTGCCGTGCAAACGCGAAAGGCTTATAAGGGCTTTACCCGGCCTGAGCGCTTCGACTACGACATTGTGGTGATCGGCGGTGGCTCGGCGGGGCTGGTCACCAGCTACATCGCCAGCGCCGTCAACGCCAAGGTAGCCCTCGTTGAAAAGCACAAGATGGGCGGCGACTGCCTGAATACCGGCTGCGTGCCTTCCAAAGCGCTGATACGGGCGGCACGGGCGGCCCACGAGATTCGCACCGCCCATCGGTTTGGCGTCAGCGCCAGTGCCCCCGAGGTGGACTTCGCCAAAGTGATGGGCCATGTCCATCAAGCCATTGCCGACATCGAGCCCCACGACAGCGTCGAGCGCTATACCGGGCTGGGGGTCACGGTGTATCAGGACCACGCCCGGCTCGTCACGCCCTGGCAAGTACGCGTGGGGGACACCACGCTCACCGCGCGCCATATCGTGCTGGCCACGGGGGCTCGCCCACGGGTGCCGCCGCTGCCCGGCATCGAGCACGCGCCGCTGCTCACCTCGGAAAACCTGTGGGCGCTCACCGAGCTGCCCAAGCGCCTGGTGGTGCTGGGCGGCGGCGCCATTGGCTGCGAACTCAGCCAAAGCTTTGCTCGGCTGGGCAGTCAGGTCACCCTGGTTGAAGGTGCGCCCCAGCTGTTGGGCCGGGAAGATAGCGAGGTAGGCGAGCATGTGGCAGGCACGCTCTCCGGGGAAGGCGTGACGGTGATGACGGGCGCCACTGCGCTGGAAGTCAGCCAGGCAGACGGTGCGCACCAGCTCGTCATCGAACACCAGGGGGAGCGTTTGACGCTGGCGTTCGATTATCTGTTGGTCAGCGCGGGGCGTCAGGCCAACGTGGAAGGCCTGGGGCTGGAAACACTGGGCATCAGTACGACCCAGGCCGGCACCCTGGCCCTCAACGAGCGGCTGCAAACCCGGGTGCCCAACATCTGGGCCTGCGGTGATCTGGCAGGCCCCTATCAGCTGACCCATGCGGCGGCGCATCAGGCCTGGCACGCCGCCGTCAACGCCCTGTTTGGCGAGCTGAAAAGCTTCGCCGTGGATTACCGTTTCATGCCCGCCGTGACCTACGTACAGCCGGAAGTGGCGCGGGTGGGGCTGAATGAAAAAGAGGCCACCGCCAAAGGCATTGCCTACGAAGTGACCCGCTACGCCATGCGCGACAGCGACCGCGCCATTGCCGAAGGTGCTACCGAAGGCTTTATCAAGGTGTTGACCGTGCCCGGCAAGGACAAGATTCTGGGCGCCACCATCGTGGCGGAAAACGCTGGCGAGTGGCTGGGCGAGTTCACACTGGCCATGAAACACGGGTTGGGGCTGAACAAGCTGCTCGGCACCATTCACCCCTACCCTACCCTGGGCGAAGCGGCCAAGGCCACCGCAGGCCTATGGAAGAACGCGCACAAACCCGAGCGTGTGCTGGCCTGGTTGAACCGCTACTTTCACTGGCGCCGTGGCGAATGACCAACGTGGGCAGGGGCGCCTGGGTGCGATGGGTCAGGGGCGTTGAGGGTCGTTTACGAAGTTTTCCATGATGTCGCGCACCAGTTTCCGCTGTGCCTGTGGTAACTGGCGATACAGGTCCAATAGCCTCAGCTCATCGGCATCGGGGGATACCTGCCAGGCGGCGGCGGGCTCCTTGACACCCGCCACCTCAGCCGCGCCGTAACGCAAGTAGTGCGGAGAGACGGACAACCACTGGGCCAGGACCAGCAGCTTTTCCTGGCTTGGAAACGAGTCTCCCCGCAACCAGCGCCTGACCGCCTGGAAGGTGATGGGTTTTCCCCAATAGCGCAGATTGAATTCACGCTCCAGAACGGAGGGTCGGGCTTCGTACCCTGCCGCTTGCATGGCGGCTATCAAACGCTCGGCAAACATGCTTTTTTCATTCATGCCGCCAATGTGAAGTGATTCTTCAATAAGAGTTGAATAACGGTTAACCTTCTGATTGAATCATTACTTCAATTCCGAATTAAACTACACCGTGCATGCACCCCCACGCACCCCACAGATACGCAAGACGGCCACTAGCGCGCCAGGAGTCTGCCAGGATGAGCCAGACGCCTTATCTTCCTGAACCGAGTTATCTGCACCGTGCGTTATCGACCCTTGGTTCGGCCCCCGACCCGGATACGCTGCTGAAGGGGCTGGCCAGCACGCTTTACCATATCAACCGTCAGCAGCCCATCGCCCTGTACCGTCTTCACGACGCCAAAGCACTGCACCTGACCTACTATCTTTCGCCTGCTGGCCAACAGGCAGCCCCCCATGCGCTGCGGCTCATCACCTCGCTTGCCTCTTTGTCCACGCTCGGGCTGGACTATCGCGATATCCAAGGTGAGTTCGACACCTGGGGCTATGTGGCTTATCCAACGCCGGATACTCATGAGCAAACCCAGTGGATCACGCTCTTCATCGACCTTGCCAGCCAGCGCCTGCGTCTTTTGAAGGCTGCCAATGCAACGCAGCGGCGTATACGCCTGAGGCGGCGAAGACGCTCCATTCTCAAAGACATGCAGCACACATGCAGTATCGACCATCTCGTTCAACGTCACGGACAAAGCTGGTGTCGCATCTTTCAAGCGGTCGGCATAGCGCTCTATTATCAGGAAGAGCTGGCCTGCTTTGGCCAGTGCCCCCCTGAGCGCCAGCTTCTAGCGGCCATCGCGTCCCTGGCAGCACCACTGGATGACACGGAGACCATCGAGCTCGATGGCGAGTGCGCGGGCGGGATTGCCGTCAGTGTTCATGTTGCCGACGCACAGCCAGCGTGGCTGATGCTGTTTCGTCGTCGTCACGCCGTGCCACTGCTGCCCGAACTGAGCTGCCCGCATACTCCTGTCGGCTACTGGCTCGCGTCCGAGATCAACAGCCTTGCCGAGCTGGCCGATGACTTGACCTCGGTCATCACGGCCATCGAAATCGCCAATCTCAACCAGCAGCTCGTCGCCACGAATCAATGGCTGGAAACTCTGGCGCACAAGGACGCCCTGACCCAGTGCTGGAACCGTTACTATACCGAACTGGTGCTCGACAGTATCGACCCTACCCACACCACCATGGCGCTCATTCTGTTCGACATCGACGATTTCAAGTGCATCAATGACACTCATGGACATGCGGTAGGCGATGATGTGTTGCGCGATCTGGTCGCAGTGGTGCAGGGTACCTTGCGTCAGGGAGACCACCTTGGCCGCTGGGGCGGCGAAGAGTTCATGATTCTGGCCAGGGAGCTCGACCATGAGGGCACCTTGCAGTTTGCCAACCGCGTACGGCTAGCCGTCGCAAGCGCCCGCTTCGCCGTGGCGGCGCCGGTCTCGATCAGTATGGGAGCCACGCTGGTACACGCCCATGAATCGCCTCGGCAATGGCTTGAACGCGCCGACCAGGGCCTCTATCTTGCCAAGCAGGCTGGCAAGAACCGGTGCGTTCTTTGCCCTTGATGCTGCCCTGCAGCCCTTGATGCTGCCCTGCAGCCCTTGATGCTGCCCTGCAGCCCTTGATGCTGCCCTGCAGCCCTCGACAAGAGAGCACTCCCGATGCCCCCACCCAAGCGGCTGCTACTCATCGGCGCAGGCCACGCCCACGCCTTCGTGCTGGAAGCGTTTGCCCAGCGCCCGGACCCGACGATATCGCTCACGGTGGTCAGCGATAGTCCACTTGCCGCCTATTCCGGTGGCGTGCCTGCCTGGCTTGCGGGGGAGTGCACGCTGCGCGACACCCAGCTGGATATCGCCGCGCTCTGCCAGCGGGCGGGGGCTCGACTCATCGCCTCACCGGCCGTGGCCCTGTGCCCCACGAAACGCCAGGTCACCTTGGCAGATGGCCATGTGGTGGCCTTCGACGTGGCCTCGCTCAACGTGGGCGCAACTCTCCAGCAGCCTCAGCACCCCGAAAACGCTGAGCGCACGCTGCCCGCCCTGCTGGCCATGCGGCCACTCGGTTCTCTGCACCATCGCTGGCAGGCGCTGCTGGAGGATATCGACCAGTTGCCTCCCGGCACACGGCAGAACGTGGTGAGCGTGGGGGGCGGTGCGGCGGGCTGTGAAACCCTGATGAGCGTACTGGCACAGCTGCGCCAGCGGCGTCCCGACGTGGCATGGAAAGGCGCCATCATCAGCGCGTCCCCCTCGCTGCTGCCTGGCGCTGGCAGGCTACCGCGCAGACTGGTGCTGCGCGCACTTCAACGGGCCGATATTGCCGTACACGCGGAATTACGGGGCAGCGCCCTGGTGGCGGGCGGCGTGCATACGCAAGCAGGCCAACGTATCGACGCCGATATCGTGCTCTGGGCCACCGGCGCCGTGGGCCAGCCCTGGCTCGAGAAAACCGCGCTGCCCCGCAACGAACGGGGGTTCATCAGCGTGGACACGACCCTCGAAGTCACAGGCCACTCGGGGATATTTGCGGCGGGAGACTGTGCAGCGCTGGCCCAGCACACGCCGCCACTGCCCAAGGCTGGCGTATACGCAGTGCGCATGGGGCCCGTGCTGGCCGACAACCTGAGAGCCGCTTGCCACGGCGCCCCGTTGGCCACCTGGAAGCCCCCCAGGCGTGTGCTGGCGCTGATTGGCACGGGGGACGGTCGCGCTATTGCCAGTCGAGGCGCCATCGGTTTTTCAGGCCGCTGGGTGTGGAAATGGAAAAAGCGGATCGATGCGCGCTTCATTGCCCGCTTCAATCCGCCCTTCACGCATTAACACCGCTCCTGCCGCTGCTAGCCGTTGGCTTTGCGCCAGCCGCCCAGCACCCGGCTATCCGGGCCGAAGAATACCAGCCGATCATGGTCGATCAGGTAGCGGTAGGCGTTATCCAGCATGTCCGTGACCCGCTTGGCATCTTCCATGTTCGGGCAGGCCATGCGGGTCGACGCCAGCCCACCGAACTCGATGCGCTGACTCTCTCCCAGGCTGACCGTACCGGTAAACTGGTTGCAGCCATCCGAACCACTCACCTTGCCGTCACGCCCAATGCGGAAAAATGGCGTACTGGGCATCGACAAACGCTCATCGGTCCCCACCAGCAGCAGGTTCCAGCGCTGCTCGACGACCGGCCCCGACAGCGTGGATTGCGGCGCTTCGATTCGTTCCTGCTCAGGCGCGCTGCTGCACCCTACCAACACGGCTGCCCCCAAGGCAGCCAGTACCCACTTCACGCCATCGTATTTCATATCTGCTGTCTCTCCATGGGATATGCCTAACCTGAATCAAACTTGAACCAGCGATTTAGTCAGGGTTCAGCCCCTATTGCTTAAAGTTCACATTGTTACCTGAGGGGCTAGCGCACCACAAGCATGCCTCACTTCACCATCAGAGGATATCGACATGCCACAACTGCCTTTAAAAACCCTATTGACCGCCGTCTGCACCCTGGCGCTCGCCACCCCCTTGGCCGCGCAGGAGAACGTGGAACTCAACGCCGAAATCGTCGAGCGCTTCGATGATCTGTTCATCATTGACGAGGGCGACCGCCGTTTGCTGGTTCGCCCTGCCGAAGCGCTTGAACAGACCTTTCAGGTAGGTGACGAAATCCGCATCGAAGGCCGCCTGGAAGGCGACACCATCACCGAGGCCGTGGTGGGCTCGCCACAGCAGCGTGACCAGGACGCCGAACCTCAGCGCCCATCGGTGCGTGCGCCAGACGTGGCTGCCATCCAGCAACTGCTGGCAGAGCGAGCGTTCGGCGACATGGTGGAGCTGAAGCGCCGCGACGCCACATTCCGTATCACCAGCATCAACAGCGATGGCTTCGAGGTGCGCAGCGACATCGATGAACAGGGCGAACTGTTGAGCTGGCATATCAAGCGCCCAGGCCATGACCGCCCCCACCGTGACGAAACGCTGGACAGCCTGGCGCAAGAGAGCGTGATCGATTCACTGGCAGAGCAGGGCTACCTCGATGCCACGCTGCTGGAGTTCAAAGGCCGACACATGGAGTGGGTCGCCAGCAATGCCGATGAGCAGACGGTATTGCTGCACGTGGACTACCGCGGCGATGTTTACCGGGAAAAACGTCTTCCCGAGTGGCCCGCCCAATAACCCGGCACATGCCAACCAGACTTGCTGACCAATAGAGAGGACATCTCATGAACACAGCACTCAAAACACGTCTTACGCGTCGCGTCATCACCCCCACGCTTGCACTGTTACTCAGCGCCACGGCCTTGAGCAGCGTGGCCCAAACCCCGGGGTTCAGCACCCTGGAGGGCGAAGTACAGGAGCACTTCGGCCATGACTTCGTCATCGAAGCCAACGGCGAGCGGGTTCTGGTTCGCCAATCTCCGCATGCCAGCGCCAACGTGACCCAGGGAGACACCGTCACGGTTACCGGACAGCGCTTCGAGGGCACCCTGCAGGCACAGGAAGTGCTCAACAGTGATGGCACTTCCCTCAGCAGCGCATCTGCGTTCTCTCCCGCGCCCCACATGGCACAGGGAGCGCGAGGCCAGTGGCATGCGCCACAAGCCAATATCGCCGCCTTGCAGGCTCAGTTGCAGGAGCGTGGCTTTGGTGACATCTATCGGGTAGAGCCCAAGAGTAGCCATGTTCGTGTACAGACCACCGCCAATGGCATGCCGGTAGAAGTACGCTTCGAACATGACGGCAGCTTCCGTGAGTGGCGCATCCATCGCCCAGGCAAGTCGCGGCCGCGTGCCGGTGAGTGGGGCACGGTGCCCATGGCGCAAGTCAGCCAGCTGGTCGCACAGCAGGGTTACACCAGCCCCAGAATCGTCGACAGCAAGGGCCGCCACCTGGAAGTACTGGCCCAAAACAGTCGCGGTGAAGCCGTGGAACTGCACGTCGATTATGCGGGCCAGGTCTACCGTGAAAAACGCCACTACACCATGGGCTTCTTCAACTAACGCTTCGCCCCATCAGGGCCGCCTTCGGGCGGCCTTTCCGCAGCCGGGAGCACCAGTTGAACACTCAGCCCCCCCGCCGAGCCCTCAGCCAGGGTCAGTTGACCGCCATAGAGCTGAGCCAGGTCCTGCACGATGGCCAACCCCAGACCATCGCCAGGCGTCGACTCATCGAAACGCTCACCTCGCTCTACGGCCTTCACACGCTGTTGCTCCGACATGCCAGGGCCGTCATCCGAGATGACCAGATGCAGGGTGTTGGGGGTTTCCAGATGGGCCTCCACCGTTACCTGGCGCTGCGCCCATTTACAGGCGTTGTCCAACAGATTGCCCAGCAGTTCGTCCAGGTCCTGGGACTCCCCGCGAAAGGCAAGCTCAGGATCGCAGCGAACGTCGATCGCCACCTGCGGATAGACATGGCGCATTACCACCACCAGGCCCTCCAGGGTATCGGCCACAGGGGTACGCTCGCCCAGATGATAACCGGCGCCTACCGCACGAGCGCGACGCAGATGGTGGTCTACCAGCCGCTGAAGACGGGTCAGCGCTTCACTGACCACAGGGTCGTTGACCTGCGCTTTGGTCAGGGTATTGACCAGCATTGCCAGGGGCGTCTTGAGCCCATGGGCCAAGTTGCCTACGTGCTGTCGGCTGCGGGCAATCACCTCGCGGTTGTGCTGTACCAGGGCATTGATCTCCTCCACCAGCGGCTTGAGTTCCTCTACCGTGGCAAGGGCGAGTCGATCGCGACGCCCCTGTCGCACCGCCAACAGATCGCGCCGCAGCCGCGTCAGCGGCGTCAATCCCCAGCGCACTTGCCACCATACCGCCAGGCCAAGCCCGATGCCCAGCGCCGCCAGCGACGCCCCCAAAGGCAGAATGATCTGGGAGAGTGCATGGTCGATATCCTGTTGAGGGCCTGCCACGGTAATGGTGAGCCCAGGCCCACTGCCGGGCGCCGAAAACTGGCGTGCCCTGGCGCGCAAAGGCTCCTTATCGGGCCCAGCCAGGCTAAAGGCACCTGCCGAGACGGGCGGCACGGCCAGGCTGGCATCCAGCAAGGAGCGCGAGGCAATCAGCACCTCCCCCTCGTGGGCAATCTGCCAGTACCAGCCCGAATAGATACGGTCGAACTGCGGCCCACCAACATCGCGCGTCTTGACCAGTTGCCCCTGCTCGTTGAACTCCACCGACGCCATCAGCCCCAGCAAGTTGGCTTCCAGGCGTGCATCGAAGGTGCGTTCGGCATGCGCCTTGAACAGCCAATAGATGAAGATGCCTACCGCTATCAGCGCCAGGGCGCTCCATAGCCCCGCAGACCCCAGCAGACGAGCCCGCAAGGAGAGATTCATGGCTGACGACACAGCCGATACCCCTGGCCGCGCAGGGTTTCGATACGCCCGGCCCCGACCTTGCGGCGCAGCCGACTGATGATCACTTCCAGCGAGTTGTAATCTCGGTCACTGTCATAGGAGTACAAATGCTCGGAGAGCTCGGTTCGACTCACCACCTTCTCGGCGTGATGAATCAGGTATACCAGCAGTTGCGTTTCGAAGGCCGTCAGTTTCAGAGGCAGACCCGACAAGCTGAAGACCCCCAGCTGGGAGTCATACTCCAGCTCACCACAGCGCAGCACCACATCGGCATGACCTGACGCCCGGCGGATCAGCGCACGCAGCCGCATGATGATCTCTTCCATGCGAAAGGGCTTGGTGACATAGTCATCCGCGCCTGCGCGAAACCCCTGGACCTTTTCACTCCAGCCATCCCGTGCAGTCAGAATCACGACGGGCAGGGTGCGGCCGTGGTGCCGCCAATCGTGCAGTACGCTGAGCCCATCACGCCCCGGCAGGCCAAGGTCGAGCACTGCCGCATCGTAGCTTTCCTGATTGCCCATGTAGACCGCTTCGTTGCCGTCGCCGACCACATCCACCACGAAACCACTGCCTTCAAGGGCCGCACGCATTTGCTCGGCCAGATGCGTCTCGTCTTCCACCACCAGGATACGCATGGGTCAGGTTCCCTCCGAGGCGGAGGCAGGCAGCAGACGAGCCTCTATTTGACCCCGGCCATCGATTTCCAGAAAACGGCCATTCTCACGGGCGATGCGAATCTTCAGCACGTTGCCCTGCTCGGTCAACAAGCGCAGCTCGTATACCTGGTCGCTGTTCTCCCACCCTCGGCCACTTTTGACCTCGATATCCAGCAGCTCGCCCTGATAACGCTGCTGAACGATGTCGATGGCCTCGTTGGCGGTCAATTGGGCCATGGCCATGGCAGGCAACCCGAGCAACAGCCAGCTGGCGCCCAGCATGAGGGCTCGTATGTGATTGAAGCGTTTAATCATCGTCGCGACTCCTTGCAAGACCACTCTGAAATGGGGCTTGCTACTATAGCCAGCATCGCCTTAACCCTGACTGAACAGCGCTGCCGTTCAGGTTACCGTCAGCTTGCAGGGCCTATAATGGCCGAACGTATTGCGTTAATAACATGGGTAACCACTATGCTGCTATACCATTGGCAAGCGAAGGCGACGGCCATCATCGCCCCGCTCATGCGCCTGGGGGCGCTGTGTCTGGCTCTCCTGGCCCTGCCGGCACAGGCTCAACCGGACCTGGACACCCCCGCAACGCCCATTGCCACGGCACAAAGTGCGGGGCTGTACGTCGAAGGCGTGGTCAGCGAGCGTTTCGGCACCAGTTTCGTGCTGGAAGATGCCAGCGGGCGACTGTTGATCGACACCTGGCCCGAAGGCAGTGCCAACACCGAGGTGCAACCGGGTGACGAGGTCGGGGTTTTCGGCCTGCCGGACGGCCAGCGCATGCAGGCACGCTGGCTGGTGATCGGTAACGCGCTGATAGAAGTAGACGAGCCAATGACATCGCCCCCCCTGGCAGGAAACCGGCTGGACCGCTCGGCGCCCGTAGCGCGCGCCTCGCTGGCCGAACCACGCAACGATGATGATTTTTTCCGAGAGCAGGCAAGCCAGGCGGGGTATCAGCCGCTGGGCGGTGTGGAGTACAAGTCACGCCACGTGGAGCTACGCGCCATCAACCCCTTCGGTGAAACCGTAGAGCTCCACATGGAATTCAGCGGTGACATCTACAAGGAGCGCCACCGCGACTGAATCACCAGCTGCCGCTGTTCTCCATGGACGCCCAGGGCTCTTGCGGTGCCAGGGCATCGCCTTTTTGCAGCAGTTCGATGGAGATGCCATCCGGCGACTTCACGAACGCCATATGGCCATCCCGAGGCGGACGATTGATGGTGACGCCATTGTCCTGGAGCTTCTGGCACAGGTCGTAGATGTTCTCGACACGGTAAGCCAGGTGACCGAAATTGCGCCCGCCGGTGTACTCCTCGGGGTCCCAGTTGTAGGTCAGTTCCAGCTCGGGCGCCGTCAGGCGCGCTGAGCGCTCTTCATCGTCCGGCGCAGCCAGGAATATCAGCGTAAAACGCCCTTTCTCGTTCTCTTTACGGCGTACTTCCTTGAGACCTAGCAGGTCGCAATAGAAGTGAAGCGAAGCGTCCAGGTCATGGACGCGAACCATGGTATGTAGAAATTGCATTGAGTCGTCTCTCTCTGGTCAAGTGCAGCGCCAGTAGGTCAGCGCTAACCCTTTGCTATGGTTGAAGATACTCGCTAAAGATAGCAGGCGGACGCGCATCGCGGGTGAATCCTAGCACCGCGTAGTCGTCTACCCTGCCGGTTTCCATGCCCGGTGAACCATGCGGCATACCGGGTACGGCCAGGCCAGCAATAGCCGGGCGCTCCTCCAGCAAGCGCTGAATGTCACCCGCTGGCACGTGGCCCTCGATGACATAGCCCTCTACCAGCGCCGTATGACAGGACGCCAGCTCAGGGGTAACGCCATGCTCTATCTTGATGGCGCGCACCCCATCATGGCGGTGGTGGTCGACCTCGAAGCCAGCCTCTTCCAGATGGCTGACCCAGTCGCTGCAACAGCCGCAGTGTGGGTCACTGTGTACCTCGATCACGGGAGCGGCCTGTGCAGACGACAACGATACGGCCAGCCCTGCTATCATCAACAGCGGCATTATTAGACGTTTTTTTGACATTTCATCACCATCACTAAAGATCTGTATAATACTAACACCATCACGCGATAGACGGGACGACCCCGGGAGGCATCAGTGGATTCGATTACACAGGCGGCATTGGGCGCCGCTGTGGGCGGCGCGATATTGGGGCGCCGCTGGGGCCGCAAGGCCATCGTGGTGGGCGCGCTTTTGGGCACACTGCCCGACCTGGACGTGGTGCTGGACTACGGCGATGCGGTGGCCAATGTGACCGAGCACCGTGGCTTCAGCCATTCGCTGTTCGTGCTGACGGGGCTGGGTACGCTGCTGGCCCTCCTGACCGCCTACCGCTGGCCCGCCACGCGGCAGCGCCCCGTTCACCTGCGCCACTGGTGGTGGTTTTACGTCCTCTGCCTCACCACCCACCCGCTGCTGGACGCCCTGACCACCTACGGCACTCAGCTGTTCTGGCCGCTGGACGTGCCCCCGGCTGCCTGGCCGATCGTGTTCATCATCGACCCGCTTTATACGCTGCCGCTATTGCTGGCCCTGCTGATTGGCGCCTCGACCCACAAGGTGCAAAAAGCGTGTCGCGTGGGTCTGGCGGTGTCCAGCGCCTACCTGCTGCTGGCCGCGGGCGCCAAGTGGCACGTCGAGCAGCGCCTGGCCCCCGCCCTGGCCGAGGCCAACCTGCAGCAGGCGCCGGTAATGGTGCAGCCCACCCCCTTCAATATTGCCCTATGGCGCGCCACGATCATTGACGACGATCACTACTACGAGAGTCTGATCAGCGTGTTCGACCGCCAGCGCACACCTACGCTTGAGCCCTTGCGGCGTAACGTGGCACTGGAAAGCGCGGCCCTTGGCAACCCCAAAGGGGAGCGCCTGGCCTGGTTCACGGGGCCATTCCTGCGCTACGAGATCCGCCAGATCGATGGCGTCGATACGCTGGTCGCCACCGACATTCGTCTTGGGTTCCCCGGCTTTCACCCCTTCAACTTCACCCTGGCCACCCGGGAAGATGAGCGCTGGGTACCGCTGGAGAGCAGCGAACAGGTCAGCACCCCTCGCGGGCTGGAGCTGGAAACGCTGGCGCGCCTGGCGTCACGGGCAGGCGGCGATATTTCGGCACTCTGCGCCACTGACTTCGTCGATCCTCAATGGCGAGCAGAGCCCTTCCTCTATCGCTGCTGACCCCGCATGAAGGGAAGCTCAGAATTGTGGTCAGGGCGCAATGCCCTGGCCACACCCCTTGTACTGCTCGCCGCCGATACTGACCGTGACACGGGCAGGGTACGGCTGGCCTTTCATGTCGTCAAAACAGGCCCCTGATTCGATCCTTACCCGGAAAAACGACTCGGCATCGGCGTTTTCGATCACCACACGACCCGCGGCGTTATCCATGACGCTGACCATATAAGGCAGCGTGGTCGTTTCACTGCCGTACTGCGTGGTCCAGGTCATGACCGGTGCGTCATGGGCCAGCTCGATACTCCAGCCGGGCTCGTTGCCTCGCGCCAGGAACATGACGCCCGGATGTGCCGAACGGGTGGCCGCAGCGCGTGCCAACCCCTGCTGGCACTGCAACTGGCCACGCGGCGTCTCTACCTGGGCCTGCTCGCCACGGTTCCAGAAGCTGATCTCGCCATCCTGATAACGCGCACCACTGGCCACCACGGCCTGCGGCAAACGCCAGGCACCGTGCAGCGACCACAAGCGTAATTCGTCGCCATTCAAGGCGGTGACCAGGTCCTGATGAGCAGGCTGGCAATGCCAGGCCTGGAACTGCTCCGCACTGCCGGGAAACAGTGCAGAAGGCAACAAGGGCGCGGTGCTATGCACCGTGGTGCGGGTGGGGGTTTCTGCCGCAGGTGGGGCACTGGCACAGCCTGCCAGCAGGGCCACCGAGGCCATGGCCAACAGCGGACGAAAGGTAATGGGCTTGGCGATCATGAGGCAGGTTCCCGTTATGACGGTTTGAAGGCGCTGAGATCGTGCGGATCGAAAGACGTTACCTCTGCGGGCAAGCCGAGCGCTTCGCGCCGGACCTTGACCTGCATCTTTTCGGCCAGCCGTTCGGCATCGTCATCGGTGGTGCGGCCGTTCAGTTCGGCCAGTTGCGACATGCCCTGGTGATAAAAGGTCAGGATATCCAGCGCCAGACGATTGTCCTCTTCTACCCCACGACGCAGCGGCTGCAGATAGCTGCTGATGCGCGACAGGTGGTGCTTGAGCTGCCAGACATAGCGCATCTCCACCATCCAGGGCCGCTCACGCAGGGCGGCAAACATGGCGCTGGTCGCCAACAGGCCCAGCAGCACCCCGAGGGCATTCAGCCAGAAGCTGCTGCCGAAAGTCGCGGTCAGCAGCATGGAGAACAGCAGGCCGAACACCACCAGCTGCCCTGCCATGATGATGCTGATGATGCGCGCCTTGCGCCGATAGGTATCTGGATCGTGTTGCTCAAGGGTAAAGGCCATGGCCAACCTCGTTATCGAAAGGAACCTCTTATGATACGGGGCTGACCAGGTCAGTCAACGCGCTCAGGCCAGCTGTTCGGCGGCGCTCTTCAGCAGCCGCTCGGTGGTCTCCCAACCCACGCAGGCATCGGTGACCGAGACGCCATAGCGCAGTTGGCCCGGGCTCAGCGGCTGCTTGCCTTCGAACAGATGGCTCTCCAGCATCAGCGCGACCAGGCGGGCCTCGCCTGCCTGGCGCTGCGCCAGCACCTCCCGCATGACCTCGCTTTGCCGACGATGATCCTTGCGAGCGTTGGCATGGCTGCAGTCCACCATCAGGCGCGGGTTCTGCCCCGCACGCTGCAGCGTGTCGATGGCCGCCTGCACGTGGTGGGCCTGGTAATTGGGCTCGCCGTGCCCGCCGCGCAACACCACATGGGTGTGCGGGTTACCGGCGGTTTCCTGCATGATGGGGCGCCCCTGGCGGTCCATGGCAAACCGCTGATGGGCGTGCGCCGCGGCCTGCATGGCGTCGATGGCCACCTGCACATCGCCACTGGTGGCATTCTTGAAACCCACTGCGGCGGTCAGGTCACTGGCCAGCTCCCGGTGCAGCTGGGACTCCGTGGTCCGCGCGCCAATCGCCACCCAGCTCAGCAGGTCATCCAGGTAAGGCGCCAGCATGGGCTGCAGCAGCTCGGTCGCTACCGGCAAGCCGCGCGAGGCTACCGCATGCATCAACTCCCGCGACAGGGCAACTCCATGAGGCATGTCGCCACTGCCATCCAGGTGCGGGTCGTAGGCCAGCCCCTTCCAGCCCACCGTGGTACGCGGCTTCTCCACGTAGACACGCATGACCGGCAGGATATGCTGGCCAATGTCGTCGCTGAGCGCCGCCAGGCGGTCGGCATACTCCAGTGCGGCATCCGGGTCGTGAATGGAGCAAGGCCCGACCACCACCAGCAGGCGGTCATCCTGGCCATTCAAAATACGCTGCACTGCACGCTGCTGCTCGGCAATCTGTACGGCCAAGGGGGCACTGATGGCAATGCGCTGGCGCAGCTCAGCGGGCAACGGCAAGGGCGTGGAGGACAAGGAGACGTGGTCGTCTGCCAGGGGCGTGCATTGGGGGGCAATAGGGGCATTCATGGGTCAACTCTCCGAGATCGTGGGACACAGCGCTAAACATCGCAATCCTTCCTTGCCACCCAGGCAAGCACGGTCGGAGGTGGCAGCTTGCACCGACCGCGCGTCACTAAATCGCCAGCCATAGCCATAGCCGATATGACGGAAGGCCTGGGGGCTAACGATTGCGCGGTTGCGGTAAGACATGGTGCAGCTCCTGTGTTGCATTGAATGAAAACCCGTGGCCCGTTCAGGCCAGCCTGGCTGACCGCAGCGTAAAACGAAAAAAGCCTCGGTGGGGTAACCCACCGAGGCTTTTTTGCATGCGGCAGGTCACCTGTGCGGTGTGCCTGCCGGCCCGACATCAGGCGTCGGCCAGCGGCACACCCTGGCTAAACCAATACGCTGCATAATAAACGGACTGGGAAGACGCGACGCTCAGCGACGTATTCGCCCACGCGCTCGCCACCGTTTCCGGTTGGCGCTGGCGGCGGTCTGAACACGCAGCATGATGCATGGCGGCTTCCTCATGAAAAGTCATAATGACGATACTGCTTAATCCTGCCTGCCAAAATGCCAAATGGCAACCCGCCATTCGAGGTTCTTCATGCAAGATTTTCCGTTCAAGGGGCTGGCCTGCCCGCCAGGCCAGCGACAGCCTCAGTTACTGAAGGCCTGAATCCAGCCGATGGTGGCGGGCAGCGCACTCATGCTGACCAGCACGACGATGCCCAGCACGATAGGCAGCAGTCCGGATTCATCTTTGAAGTCTTCATCATGATGGGCCATATAGCCTCCTCGTCAAGGGTCTACAGGCGGCTCTTGCCGCTCTATTGCTTACGTCGGTGGATCATTCTAGTGAGGGCGTGGAGCGTAGGCAAACACATCCGAGAACATACGCTCACTGCTCGCGCCCAGCCGCTCCAGCACATCGACACAGGCGTACACCATGCCCGGCGAACCAGAGAGGTAAATATCACAGCCTTCCGGCGTGCCCAGCGTTTTTTCCAGCGCCTTCACCAACTGGCTTTCCAGCACCAGGTCTACCCGCCCCTGGTGGTGGTGAATACGCTCGCCAGCAGCGAGAGGTTCGGTCAGCGGAAACTCGGTCACTGCATGAAACGACAGCTGCTCGGCCTGCTGAGCCCACTGGCATGCCAGGTCTTCGGCATACAGGTCGCGGTGCTCGCGGTTTGCCCACCACAGCGATATCGGCCGCTGTGGCTGGTCACGCAGGGCCGCCTCGACGATGGCTTTCATCTGCGCGAACCCGGTTCCTGCGGCGATCAGCAGCAAGGGGCGCTCACTCTGCCCATCCAGCACACAGACACCGCTGGGCAGGCGTACGGTCAACTGGTTGGCTACCTGTAGCAACTGGCGTAACCGACGGGAGTTCTCGCGCTCGGGCCAGTGCTGGATCTGCAGTTCCAAGGTGCCGTCGCCGCGGTCGGCGCTGGCAATCGAGAAAGGCACCCAGGTATCGTCGTCCAGCTTGAGTTCCAGGTACTGGCCGGGCGCATGCTGCATTGCCTCTGCGCGTCCGGCAAGCGCCACCCTGAAGACATCGGGAGTGAGATCTTCAACGGCGGTCACCTGGCAGGTCAGCGTTTTACACGTTGACGTATTAACGCTCATGAAAGCCTCTTTTTGGCAAATCGTTCAGTCCCACGGCAGCACTAGCCGTGTCGCGGTGCGGGCAGGGGAATATCGATACCCAGCTCTTCCCAACGCTGGTCGACGCGGGTCTTGATGGCATCGTCCATCACGATGGGCGTTCCCCACTCTCGGTCGGTTTCCCCGGGCCACTTGTTGGTGGCGTCCAGGCCCATCTTGGAGCCCAGCCCGGAAACCGGCGAGGCAAAGTCCAGGTAATCGATGGGGGTGTTCTCGACCATCACCGTGTCCCGGGCCGGGTCCATGCGGGTGGTGATTGCCCACATGACGTCTTCCCAGTTACGGGCATCGACGTCGTCGTCCAGCACGATCACGAATTTGGTGTACATGAACTGACGCAAAAAGCTCCACACCCCCATCATCACCCGCTTGGCATGGCCCGGATACTGCTTCTTCATGGTGACCACCGCCATGCGGTAGGAGCAGCCTTCCGGCGGCAGGTAGAAATCGACGATTTCGGGGAACTGCTTGCACAGGATCGGCACGAACACCTCGTTGAGCGCCACGCCTAGAATGGCGGGCTCATCGGGAGGACGCCCCGTGTACGTAGAGTGGTAGATCGCGTCGCGGCGCATGGTCATGCGCGTCACGGTAAACACCGGGAACCGGTCTACTTCGTTGTAGTAGCCGGTGTGGTCGCCGAAGGGGCCTTCCGGGGCCATGTCGTCGGGGTAGATGAACCCTTCCAGCATGATTTCGGCGGAGGCAGGCACGTCCAGCTCGGCATGGCCGCACTTGACCAGCTCGGTGCGCGACCCGCGCAGCAGCCCGGCAAACGCGTACTCCGAGAGCGAATCGGGCACCGGGGTGACCGCTCCCAGTATCGTGGCGGGGTCTGCCCCCAGGGCCACGGCCACGGGGAAGGGCTCGCCAGGATGCGCCTTCTGGAATTCCAGAAAGTCCAGCGCGCCCCCACGATGAGACAACCAACGCATGATCAGCCGGTTCTTGCCGATCTTTTGCTGGCGGTAGATCCCCAGGTTCTGACGTTTCTTGTGCGGCCCTTTGGTGATCACCAGCGGCCAGGTCACCAGCGGCGCTGCATCACCCGGCCAGCAGTGCTGAATGGGCAGACGGTCCAGGTCTACGTCGTCACCTTCGTAGACCACTTCCTGGACCGGGGCGCGTTTGACGTTCTTCGGCCCCATGCTGAGCACCTGCTTGAAGATCGGCAGCTTCTCCCAGGCATCTTTCAGCCCTTTGGGCGGGTCAGGCTCCTTCAGAAACGCCAGCAGTTTGCCGACTTCCCGCAGGGCTTCTACCGACTCCTGCCCCATGCCCAGCGCAACACGCTTGGGCGTACCAAACAGGTTGCCCAACAGGGGCATGTCGTGACCTTTGACATTTTCGAACAGCAGTGCCGGGCCACCGGCACGCAGCGTACGGTCACAGATTTCGGTAATTTCAAGGTAGGGGTCAACTTCGGCGGTAATGCGCTTGAGCTCACCTTGAGCTTCCAGCGCTGCTATGAAATCGCGCAAGTCGTTGTACTTCAAGGTCCTCTCCTCAACCCGGATATCAGTCGCCGCGTAGCGGGTGGCGCCACAATGCAGCGCCTTAACGGCGCTTCATTGCCTCGAAGAATTCCAGATTCGTCTTGGTATCTTTCAGACGGTCGATCAGGAACTCGGTCGCGGCCGTATCTTCCATCGGGTTGAGCAGCTTGCGCAGAATCCACATGCGCTGCATTTCGTCTTCCGACGCCAGCAGGTCCTCGCGACGCGTGCCGCTGCGACGAATGTTGATGGCCGGGAAGACGCGCTTTTCGGCCAGCTTGCGGTCCAGGTGGGCTTCCATGTTGCCGGTGCCCTTGAACTCTTCGAAGATGACTTCGTCCATCTTGGAGCCGGTGTCGACCAGCGCCGTGGCGATGATCGTCAGGCTGCCGCCCTCTTCGATGTTACGCGCCGCACCAAAGAACCGCTTGGGCTTCTCCAGCGCGTGGGCATCGACACCACCGGTCAGTACCTTGCCAGAGCTGGGCACCACGGTGTTGTAGGCCCGCGCCAGACGGGTGATGGAGTCGAGCAGAATCACCACGTCCTTCTTGTGCTCGACCAGCCGCTTGGCCTTCTCGATGACCATTTCGGCGACCTGAACGTGACGCGCCGGCGGCTCATCGAACGTCGAGGCCACGACTTCGCCACGCACGGTGCGCGACATCTCGGTGACTTCCTCCGGGCGCTCATCGATCAGCAGTACGATCAGATGACACTCGGGGTTGTTACGCGTGATGGAAGTGGCGATGTTCTGCAGCATCAGTGTCTTACCCGCCTTGGGGGGCGACACCAGCAAACCACGCTGCCCTTTGCCGATGGGGGCGGTCAGGTCGATGATACGTGCGGTGAGATCTTCGGTGGAGCCGTTGCCGATCTCCATGCGCAGACGCTCGGTGGGAAACAGCGGCGTCAGGTTCTCGAAGAGAATCTTGTGCTTGGCGTTTTCCGGGCGGTCAAAGTTGATCTGACTCACCTTCAACAGGGCAAAGTAACGCTCACCCTCTTTCGGCGGACGGATCTTGCCAGAAATGGAGTCGCCCTTGCGCAGATTGAAACGACGAATCTGTGAAGGCGAGACGTAGATGTCGTCCGGTCCGGCGAGGTACGAGCTATCCGCGCTACGCAGGAAGCCAAAGCCGTCCTGAAGAATTTCCAGTACACCGTCGCCATAAATGTCCTCGCCACTTTTGGCGTGTTTCTTGAGGATGGCGAAAATGATGTCCTGCTTGCGCGAACGGGCGAGGTTGTCGATACCCATCTCGCGGGCAATATCGAGCAGCTCGGGAACGGTTTTTTGCTTGAGTTCAGTGAGATTCATCGGTGTGTTAGAAAATTGCTCATGAAAGCTGGGCGACGAGCGCCGGGAATAAGACAGGAGGCGAGGCCTAAGTCATTAGGGCAAAGCGCCGAGTGATGCGTTCAGACTCCATCCAGGCACACGCTCGATTGATAAGTATGGGCAGTCGCGTCGGCCATGATGTAGCCATTAGCCGTAATTGGTGACCGCTGGGCGTGAGGGTAGGTTATCTGACGACTTGGACATCTGGCTGATGCCATCGGAATACGTCTTGCTCGGGGTGCCGAGTCAACACGCTTGTCTGGACGTACAAGCCAACTCGGATCAGGCCAGTTACCCGATGGTAGTCAAGCCCCGCGACAAACGCAAGCCTTTGGCAATTGACAATAGCCAGAGGGCGCCGCAACCTTGGCATAGCCAACTTGAAGGATAGCTCATGCCCAAGGACATTTCGCTCCCCACCGATGCGCCTAACAGCGAAGTAGACAGCGCTGCCCCTCAGCGCCTGGCCGCCATTGACCTGGGCTCCAACAGCTTTCACTTGCTGGTTGCCAACTACCAGAACGAGCGGCTGCAAGTCGTTGCCCGGCAGGGTGAGAAGGTGCAGCTTGCTGCAGGCCTGGATGCTAATGGCTACCTCAGCGAAGCCGCCATGCAGCGGGCGCTGGATTGCCTGAGCCGCTTTGCGCCCTTTCTGACCGACATAGAGAGCGCCAACCTGCGGGTGGTGGGCACCAACGCGCTGCGCGACGCCCACAATAGCCAGGACTTCATCGAACGCGCCGAAGCCCAGCTTGGCCACGCCATTGAAATCATTGCGGGGCGTGAAGAGGCCCGACTGATCTATCTGGGCGCCGCCCATGCCCTGGCCGAGAACGGCCGCCGCCTGATCGTCGACATTGGCGGGGGCTCCACGGAATTCATCATTGGTGAAGCCTTCGAGCCCAAGGCGCTGGAGAGCCTGCGCATGGGCTGCGTGACGTTCAGCCAGCGCTTTTTTGCCGATGGCGAGATTACCGAAAAGCGCATGCGCCGCGCCGAGCTGGCGGCACTCTCGGAACTGGCCAATATCCAGCGGCCTTACCAGCGCCTGGGCTGGGATGACCCGGTGGGCTCCAGCGGCACGATCAAGGCTGCCGCCAGCGTTCTGTTCGCCTACGGCGATGCGCCCCAGGAAGGGGTGATTACCCGCAGCGGCCTGCAAAAGCTCAGAGAGCGGCTGGTAAAGTGCAAGCACCTGGACAAGGTCGAGCTGGATGGCCTGAAGGCAGACCGCGCCCGGGTATTCCCGGCGGGCATCGCCATTCTCAATGCCGTTTTCGAAGCCTTCGACCTGCACCAGATGCGTTTTGCCGATGGCGCGCTGCGGGAAGGCGTGCTGTATGACATGGCCGGGCGCAACAGTGCCGAAGACACTCGCTCGCGTACCCTGGAGTTGCTCAAGCGCACCTACGATGTGGATACCCGGCAAGCCGAGAACGTGGCCGACACCGCTGGGCGGCTGTTCAAACGACTCCAGCCCTCCTGGGGGTTGAGCAACGAACAGGGACATTTCCTGAACTGGGCCAGCCATGTCCACGAGATCGGGCTCGCCATTTCCCATAGCCAGTTCCACCGTCACGGCGCTTACTTACTGGAGCATTCGGATCTGGCCGGGTTTTCACGCCCGGAACAGCGCCTGCTGGCCTTTCTGGTGCGCGCCCATCGACGCAAGTTTCCGCTCAAGGAGTGGCAGGCACTGCCCGCATCCCAACAGCCCACGGCGGGCAAGCTGGCTCGCCTGCTGCGTCTGGCGGTGCTGCTCAATCACTCTCGGCCCGAAAGCCCCCCGGCGCTGCCACACATCGTGGTCGATGACAGCGGCGAAGGTTTGGTGATCACGCTCCCCCAGAGCGATGAGCCTACCCTGCTGAGCACCGACCTGGAGCAAGAGCAGGGGCATATTGCGGGGGCGGGTTTCGTGCTGACGCTCGTCAGCTAGTCAGGATACCGCACCGTCACCCCCGCCGCCTGCCAGAGCACTCTGGCAGGCGGCTGCAATATGGCCAGGCAGCATTCTCCTTCCATCACCAGCAGCAGCCGCTGACGCTCCCAAGGGGGGATCGACTGCTCCTGCAACCAGCGTTTCAGGTCACGACGGCCACGCCCCGGCAGCACCAGCGCTTCTCCGCCCTGACGCCCGCGCAGCACGAATGAGGCGCTAGCCGCATCCTGTGCTTCCGTTGCTACCTCGAGCGCCAGCGTGCCCAGCGGCGTCGTCAGACCTGCTCGGCCATCCCACACCGCCTGCCAGCCATCCAGCGGTGCCTGCGGAGCCATCACGTAAAGCCCGCCCCGCCATACCCGCGCTTCTGCCCCGGGCCATGTGATGTGCACGCACGCCTGAGCGGCAGCACGCAACTGGTCCAGCAGGCTGGCCAACCGCGCCTGTGGCGGCGTCGGTAACCCGTGTTGCTGGCACAGCGTCCGCACCAGCAGCCGTTGGCGAGGGAGTGGCAGCGCGGCCAGGGCATGGGCGTCGATACACCCGGGCGACAGCGCCAAACCGGCCAGCTCATCGGCAGCGTAGCTGGCCAGTAGCCCATCGGCCTCTCCCGCCCAGGCGGCACTGCGGGCCAACGCCCGGGCGGCCCCGGGCCAACGCTGGCCGAGCACGGGCAGCACGGCGTGGCGCAGGTAGTTGCGATCGTAATAGGTATCCTGATTGGTAGGGTCTTCGCACCACGCCAGCCCCTCGTGCCGGGCAGCCTCGCGCAGCTGGTCTCGCCGAACGCGCAGCCACGGGCGCAGCAGTACACGCCCCTGCCACTCACGGCGCCAAGGCATGCCAGCCAACCCACGAATACCGCTTCCGCGCAGCGCTGCCAGCAGCCAGGTCTCTGCCTGATCATCCTGATGCTGGCCCAGCCATAGCGTGTCGCCGGGGGCGAGGTACTCGAAAAAGGCCTGATAGCGCGCCCGCCGGGCAGCGCCTTCGATACCCTCCCCCTGCGGTTCGACGCTGACCCGCGCCACGCTGAGCGGGACGCCGAGCCGCTGGCAAAGCGCTGTACAGTGGGCTTCGAAGTCGGCGGCGGCAGGCTGCAAACCATGGTGAACGTGCAGCGCACGCAGGCTGCGGCCACGCAGCTGGCAGGCCCTTGCAGCCAGAGTCAGCAGCAGCGAGGAGTCCAGTCCGCCCGAGAGCGCCACCCAAACGCAACGCCCCGGCGGGGTCTCCGCCAGGGCGTCGTCGAGCAGCGCAAGCAGTGCGTCAGGCGGCAGGGGCGCCATAGCTCATCAAGCGTGCGTAGCGGCGCTCCAGCAGCGCCTCATGGTCCAGCGCCTGGAGCCGATCGAGGCTTGCCGTCAGCGCTTCCTTGACCCGCTCTGCGGTGGTGACGGGATGACGGTGGGCGCCGCCCAGCGGCTCCTTGATCAACGAGTCCACGAACCCCAGCTCCTTGAGGCGCTCGGCCGTGATACCCATGGCCTGAGCCGCGTCGGAGGCCTTCTCGGCACTCTTCCACAAAATGGAGGCGCAGCCTTCCGGCGAGATGACCGAGTAGGTGGAGTACTGCAGCATGTGCAGCTCGTCACACACGCCAATCGCCAGGGCACCACCGGAGCCACCCTCCCCGACCACCGTAGAGATGATCGGCGTTTTCAGCCGCGACATGACGGCCAGGTTATAGGCGATGGCTTCCGACTGGCCACGCTCTTCGGCATCGATGCCGGGGTAGGCGCCAGGAGTGTCGATGAAGGTGAGAATGGGCATCTTGAAGCGCTCGGCCATCTCCATCAACCGGCACGCTTTGCGGTAGCCTTCCGGACGCGGCATGCCGAAGTTGCGGCGCACTTTCTCTTTGACGTCGCGGCCCTTCTGATGGCCAATGACCATGACCGGCGCATCGTTCAGACGAGCAACGCCACCGACCAGCGCCGCGTCGTCGGCGAAGTTGCGATCACCGTGCAACTCGTCGAAGTCGGTAAAGATGTACTCCAGGTAATCCAGCGTATAGGGGCGCTGCGGGTGCCGCGATAGCTGGGAAACCTGCCAGGGGGTCAAGTCCTTGAAGATCGACTCCGTCAGCTTGCGGCTTTTCTCTTCCAGTCGAGCAATCTCGTCAGAGAGGTTCACCTGGCTGTCGGAGCTGACCAGACGCAGCTCTTCGATCTTTGCCTGGAGCTCGGCAACGGGCTGTTCAAAATCAAGATAATTTGGATTCATCGGCTCTGCCTGTAAGCTGCCTGTCATAAAAAGGCATTGTCAAAACGCATCTCGGTTGGGGCCATTATCGCACCCTGACCCCACCACGCAAGGGCTCAGCGATAGCGTAGCTGAACCCCCACCTGGCCCTGAACGTCACGCAGGGCCAGCAGCAGGTCGTCGCTGGGGGCCACTTTCCACTCATCGGCCAGCTCCAGCCACCCTACGGCGTCCGGATGGCGATACTGCAACCTCACCGGCAGGCCTTCGCTATCCCGGTAAGGCGCAAGGCTGTCGCGCAGGCTATCCACCAGGCGGCCATTGATCTGCCCGGCATCCAGCGCCAGTTCCACGGCCTGGCCATAGCGCACCCGGGCGGTGACCATCGGGGTGACGTCCTTGCCGCGCAGGCGCAGCCCGCCCGAGAAGTCATCGCTGGAGACTTCTCCCTCGACGATGATGACCTGATCCGACTCGATCTGACCGCGCAACTGGTCGAACAGCTCACCGAACAGCGACGCTTCGATACGCCCGGTGCGGTCGTCCAGCGTGATGAAGGCCATGGTGTCGCCACGCTTGGACTTCATGGTGCGCATGGCCACCACCAGCCCTGCCACCCGCTGGGGCTCGCGGGACGGCTTGAGGTCGCTGATGCGCGTAGAGACGAAGCGCTTGAGCTCGCGCTCGTACTCATCGATGGGGTGACCGGTGAGGTAAAGCCCCAAAGTGTCTTTTTCCCCCGAAAGACGCTCGCGGTCGGTCCACTCCCGGGCATGGCGGTACTCGGCGTACACATCCCCAGCCTCTTCTTCGGCAGCAAACGCGTCCCCGAACATGTCCAGCATGCCCAGATTCTGGTTGGCATGGTTCTGGGCGGCGGCCTTGAGGGCGTCTTCCATGGCGGCAGCCAGCACGGCACGGTTGGGGCCCAGGGTGTCCAGCGCCCCGGAGCGAATCAGCGCTTCGAGGGTGCGCTTGTTCATGCGCTTGGGGTCGATACGGCGGCAGAAATCGAACAGGTCCTTGAAGGGGCCATCGGCATTGCGCGCCTCGACGATGGCACCAATCGGGCCTTCGCCCACACCCCGGATAGCCCCCAGGCCGTAAACTACGCGGCCTTCCGTATCCACGGTGAACTTGTAGCCACCCACGTTGACATCCGGGGGTGTCACGGTGAGCTTCAGGTGGCGGCACTCTTCGATCAGCGGTACCACCTTGTCCAGGTTGTCCATCTCGGTGGACATGACCGCCGCCATGAACGGGCCTGGGTAGTGGGCCTTCAGCCATGCGGTTTGGTAAGAAACCAGCGCGTAGGCCGCCGAGTGCGACTTGTTGAAGCCATAACCGGCGAATTTCTCCACCAGGTCGAAGATGTTGCCCGCCAGGTCCTTGTCGATACCGTTGGCGGCACAGCCTTCCATGAAACCGGAGCGCTGCTTGGCCATCTCTTCGGGCTTTTTCTTGCCCATGGCTCGGCGCAGCATGTCCGCCTGGCCCAGGGTGTAGCCCGCCATCACCTGGGCAATCTGCATGACCTGTTCCTGGTACAGGATGATGCCGTAGGTCGGCGTCAGTACCGGTTTCAACAGCTCATGCTGGTAATCCGGGTGTGGATAAGATACTTCCGCCCGGCCATGCTTACGGTTGATGAAGTCATCCACCATGCCCGACTGCAGCGGGCCCGGACGGAACAGGGCTACCAGGGCGATCATGTCGTCCAGGGAGTCGGGCAGCAGCCGCTTGATCAGCTCCTTCATGCCGCGGGATTCGAGCTGGAACACCGCCGTGGTCTCTGCCCGCTTGAGCATTTCGAAGGTCTTTCCGTCGTCCAGCGGGATGGCATCGATATTGAGCGGGCCCTGGCCTGCTGCATCGCGCACCTTGTCCACCATCTCCAGCGCCCAGTCGATGATGGTGAGGGTCCGCAGCCCCAGGAAGTCGAACTTCACCAGCCCAGCGTCTTCGATGTCGTTCTTGTCGAACTGAACCACCAGCCCGGCGCCATCCTCGTCACACAGCAGCGGCGAAAAATCGGTCAGCTTGGTGGGCGCGATGACCACGCCCCCCGCGTGCTTGCCGGTGCCCCGGGTGGTGCCCTCCAGCTTCAGGGCCATTTCCCAGATCTCTTCCGCCTCTTCATCGTTGTCGATGAACTCCTTGAGGGCGGGCTCCTGCTCGATGGCCTTGGCCAGCGTCATGCCCACTTCGAACGGGATCAGCTTGGAGAGCTTGTCCCCCAGCGAGTACGGCTTGCCCTGGGCACGGGCCACGTCACGCACCACGGCCTTGGCGGCCATGGTGCCGAAAGTGACGATCTGGGAGACCGCGTTGCGGCCATAGCGGTCGGCAACATAGTCGATGACCCGGTCGCGCTTCTCCATGCAGAAGTCGACGTCGAAGTCGGGCATCGAGACACGCTCGGGGTTGAGGAAGCGCTCGAACAGCAGGTCGTAGCCAATCGGGTCCAGGTCGGTGATCTTCTGGGCGTAGGCCACCAGCGAGCCCGCGCCGGAACCCCGCCCAGGGCCAACGGGCACGCCGTTGTCCTTGGCCCACTGGATGAAGTCCATGACGATCAGGAAGTAGCCTGGAAACCCCATCTGGATGATGACGTTGAGCTCGAACTCCAGGCGGTCACGGTAGCGCTGCTCGATCTCACGGAAGGCGTCGCCGTCGCGGGGGTACTCCTCGGCGGGAAACAGAAAGTCGAGCCGCTCGGTCAGGCCGTCATGGGAGACCTTGCGGAAGAACTCATCCTGGGTCATGCCCTCGGGGATGCCGAATTCCGGCAGGAATATCTCGCCCAGGCGCACATCCACGCTGCAGCGCTCGGCAATCATCACGCTGTTTTCCAGCGCTTCCGGAATGTCGGCAAACAGGGCCGCCATCTCTTCCGGGCTTTTCAGGTACTGCTCTTCGGTATAGCGGCGCTCGCGGCGCGGATCGTCCAGGGCCTTGCCTTCCCCGATGGCGACACGGGTTTCATGGGCCCAGTAATCGTCGCGGGCCAGAAAGCGTACGTCGTTGGTGGCCACCACCGGCGTGTTGGTCTCGATGGCCAGCTTGACGCTGGCATGCACGCAGGCTTCCTCCAGCGGCCGCCCTGTGCGCACCAGCTCCAGGTAGAAACGGTCGGGGAAGGCCTGTTGCCACTCCTCCAGCAGTTGGCGCGCTTCACGCTCGTGTTCCGACAGCAAATGACGGCCAATGTCGCCATCGCGGCCGCCGGACAGCGCAATCAGTCCGTCGCTCTGAGCCAGTACCCACTGCTTGTCGAGAATCGCCCGCCCCTGGCGCTGCCCGTGGGTCCACCCCTTGGAGATCAGCTCGGTGAGGTTGCGATAGCCGTCCTGGTTCATGGCCAGCAGCGTAATGCGATACGGGTGCGCTTCATCGTGGGGATTGGCCAGCCACAGGTCGCTGCCGATGATGGGCTTGAGCCCCGCCCCTTGCGCCGCCTTGTAGAACTTCACCAGGCCAAACAGGTTGGTCTCGTCCGTCAGCGCCAGCGCGGGCATCCCCCGTTCAGCGGTGGTGCTGACCAGCGGCTTGAGCTTGACCAGACCATCGACCAGGGAGTATTCACTGTGCAAACGAAGATGAACGAACGGAACCGTCATGAGACTCTCAGCATAAAGCGCAAATGAAAAAAGGCAGCGCTACAGCAGCGCTAACTGACGCTGTACCGGCGCAAAGCTTTTGCGGTGTTCGGCCAGCGGGCCATGGGCTTCCAGAGCCGCCAGGTGCTCTTTGGTCGGATAGCCCTTGTGGCGCGCAAAACCATACTCAGGATAGCGTAAATCCAGCGCGGCCATCTGTGCGTCCCTGGCCACCTTGGCCAGAATCGAGGCGGCGGCAATCGCAGGGTGGCGCGCATCGCCTTTGACGACGGCCTGGCCCGGCAAGGCGTGCCCCGGCAGCCGGTTGCCATCCACCAGCAGGTATTCGGCGGCGGGCATCAGGGCATCGATGGCGCGCCGCATGGCCAAGTGCGTGGCATGATAGATGTTGAGCGTGTCGATTTCGGCGGCGCTGGCCTCGGCCAACGCAAAGGCCAATGCCCGCTCCCGTATCTGCACGTCCAGCTGCTCCCGCTTGCGGGCCGTCAGCTTTTTCGAATCGGTCAACCCTTCGATGGGCGCCTGGGGGTCGAGTATCACCGCCGCCGCCACCACGCTGCCGATCAGCGGGCCACGCCCCACTTCATCCACACCGGCCAAGTAGGGGCCGGTATAGGCCACTACCAGCGGGGGATAATCACCCGCATCAATGGCCATCCGTGACGGCCTCCAGCGGCTGCCCCGCCGCCAGCGCCGCCACGGCCTGGGCAGCACGCTGGCTGGCATTGCGCTGTAGCGCGGCGTGCATGGCGGCAAAGCGCTCTTCCAGCGCCTGACGGGTGGAAGCATCCTCCAGCAGCTCGCCCACCTGCAGGGCAATGGCCTCCGGCGAGGCGGCGTGCTGAATCAGCTCGGGAACCACACTCTCCTGGGCGATCAAGTTGGGCAACGAGATCCAGGCCGTCTTGACCAGCCGCTGGGCAAGCCAATGAGTTGCGGGTGCCATCTTGTAGGCCACCACCATGGCCCGGTGGCACAGCATCGCTTCGAGAGCGGCCGTACCTGAGGTGAGGAGCACGGCATCACTGGCCACCATGGCCTCTCTTGCCTGGCCGTCCAGCAGCGTTACCGACGGATGCAACGCGGGGTAGCCGGACAGCAGCTCGGCAAGCTCCCGATGCCGCTGGGCTGTCGCCGCAGGGATCACGACCTGCAGGCCAGGATGGCGCTGGCAAAGCAGCGTGACCGCCGCCAGGAAGGTCGCTCCCATGAAGCGGATTTCATTGCCACGGGAGCCCGGCAGCAGCGCCAATACCGGCCCGTCGAGCTTTAAGCCCAATGCTTCACGGGCCGCCTGACGGTCGTTGACCAAGGGCAGCTCATCCGCCAGGGGGTGGCCCACGAACGCCACCGGCACGCGATGCTGACGGTAGAAGTCGGCCTCGAAGGGCAGCAGCGTCAGCATGCCATCCACGGCCTTGGCAATGTTCTTGACCCGCCCCTGGCGCCAGGCCCATACCGAAGGGCTGACGTAATGGGCCGTGGTCACGCCCGCTTTCCGCAGCTGTTTCTCCAGCCCCGTGTTGAAATCGGGCGCATCGATGCCAATCATGATGTCCGGCTGCCAGGCCAGCGCGTCTTCACGCAGGGTACGGCGTACGCGGATCAGCTCGGGAAGGTGCTTGAGCACCTCGACCAGCCCCATCACCGATAGCGTTTCCAGTGGAAAGCGGCTTTGCAGGCCCTGCGCTTCCATGCGTGGCCCGCCCATCCCGCGAAACTCCACGTCAGGAAACCGGGCGCGTAGCTCACGCATGAGCCCCGCGCCCAGAATATCGCCAGAGAGTTCGCCTGCCACAAGGTATACGCGTTGCAGTGTCATGGAGACAAGACAGCCAGTTGAGGTGTATTAGCGCACGATACCGCGCGTGGAGCGCTCGATGGAGTCGGCAAACTGCACGACTTCCGGCAGGTCGAAGCGGCTGCGCATATCGCTGACAGCTTGTTCGACGGTCAGCCCTTGGCGGTAGACCAGCTTGTAAGCAGTGGTCAGGGCGGCAATCGCCTCGCGGCTGAAGCCACGGCGCTTGAGGCCGACCAGATTCAGGCCACGCGCTTCGGCAGGGTTGCCGTTGATCATGACGAACGCCGGGGTATCCTTGGTGATGATCGAGCCACCGCCCGCCATGGCATGGTCCCCAAAGTGGCAGAACTGATGCACCGCCGAGAGCCCGCCCAGAATAGCATGGTTGCCCAGCGTCACGTGCCCTGCCAGGGTGACCTGGTTGGCCAGGATGCAGTCGTTGCCGATCACGCAGTCATGGCCAACGTGCACGTATGCCATGAACAGGTTGCGCGACCCGATGGTGGTTTCGCTGCGATCCTGCACCGTACCACGGTGCAGCGTCACCCCTTCACGGATCACGTTATCGTCGCCCATGACCAGCCGCGTCGGCTCACCGGCGTACTTCTTGTCCTGGCAATCTTCACCCACCGAGGCAAACTGGAAAATACGCGTGCGCTCGCCGAGCACGGTAGGCCCCTTGATCACCACGTGGGGGCCGATGACGGAACCGGCGCCGATGGTGACATCGGGCCCGATCACGCTAAAAGGGCCGACCTCGACGTCATCGGCCAGTCGTGCCGTGGGGTCGACCAGTGCAGTAGGATGTATCAAGCCACCTTCCTCTCGGCACAAATGATTTCTGCTTCACACGCCAGCTCGCCGTCCACCGTGGCGCGACAGGCAAACTTCCAGATGCCGCGCTTGCCACGAATGACGTTGGCTTCCAGCGTCAGCTTGTCACCCGGCATGACCGGGCGCTTGAAACGTACGTTATCGCTACCGACCAGATAGTAGACGTAGCCATCTGCCGGGAGCTTGTTGACCGTCTTGAAGCCCAGAATGCCACACACTTGCGCCAGTGCTTCGACGACCAGCACGCCCGGCATGATGGGGTGATGCGGAAAATGACCATTGAAGAATGGCTCATTGATGCTTACGTTCTTGTACGCCACGATGGCTTCGCCCACGGTCAGTTCCGTGACTCGATCCACCAGCAGGAAGGGATAGCGGTGGGGCAAGTATTCGCGAATTTCGTTGATATCCATAACCATCGTAACGACCTCTAAATAGACATAGCGCCTGAACCCTGTCAGGCAGGTACCAGCACTCCTGCTGGCCAAAAGGCAAGGGATTATAACTTGCTGTTATCAAGCCTCAAGCCACTCGTCCTTGAATTCCTTGTTTGCTTCACGATTCTCGCTGGCTTTTTTCCAATCGCGCCAATCGTTTGGCAATATCATCCAGCTGTTTGAAGCGCACTGCGTTCTTGCGCCATTGAGTGTTGCTCATGGCGCCCGTGCCGGAGGAGTAGACACCTGGCTCATGAATCGAGTTGGTGACCAGACTCATGCCCGTTACCTGCACCCCGTCGCACAGGGTCAGGTGACCCGACAGGCCAACGCCGCCACCCAGCATGCAGTGCTTGCCCACTTTGGTGGAGCCCGCAATGCCTACACAGCCCGCCAGGGCGCTGTGGTCGCCAATCGTGACGTTATGGGCGATCTGCACCTGACTGTCGATCTTGACGTCATTGCCAATGACCGTATCACCCAACGCACCACGGTCGATACTCGAACAGCTGCCGACCTCGACATCATCGCCAAGGATCACGCCGCCCAACTGAGCGATCTTGTGCCAACCGGCACCATCATGAGCGAAGCCGAAACCATCGCCACCGATCACACAGCCGCTTTGCAAAATGGCGCGCTTCCCGACGATGACACCGTGGCACACCGTCACGTTGGCGTGCAGCCGAGTATCGTCGCCCAACCGGCTGTCGGCACCCACCACGCTGCCTGCGCCAATCACCACGCGATCCCCCAGCACCACGCCAGACTCGATCACCGCATTGGCCTGAATCGAGATACCCTCGCCCAGGGTGGCATCTTCCGCCACGATGGCACTCGGGTGGATACCCGGGACATCACGCGCAGGCAACGGGTCAAACAGCTGCGACAGTTTGGCATAGCCAAGATAGGGGTTGCTCATTTCCAGCCGCGGCACGGGGCAATTCTTGCCGTGCTCTGGATGCAGCAGAACGGCGGCTGCACGCGTGGTGGCCAGGTCTTTGAGATACGCACGATTGGCAAGAAACGCCACCTGATCGGGCGTTGCTTCCTTGAGGGTGGCCAGGCCACGAATTGGCTGGTCGGCGTCGCCCTCGAAATCAACGTCCAAGTGACGTGCGATATCGGCTAGGGTGAGGTGTTGAGAAGCGTGCGTCATGGGAGCCCAGGAAAGCAGCGGTGCGGCCAACGAGCGCCGCACCCACGGTCATGAATTAGTTCAGCGAATCAAAAATCTGCGTGACCTCGTTGGTCACGTTGGGAAGATCCGTCGAAGAGTGCAGCACTCCCTGCGGCTCTACCAGCACGTCGATGTTGTGACGCTCCAGCACCTGCTCCACGGCACGCTCGAGCTTCGACTCGGCGCTTTCGAGGAACTGCTGCTCGGAGGTTTGCTGCGCCTGCATCACTTCACGACGAAGCTGCTCGAAACGGCTGCCCTTCTGCTGCAGCTCGGCAATCAGCGCATCGCGCTCGGATTGCGACATGGTCTCGCCCTGCTGCTGCAGGCGAGTTTGCAGCTGCTGCAGCTCGTTACCCAGCGACTGAGCTTCGCGCTGCTGGCCACCAATCTGGCTTTCCAACTGGCTCAGCGAGGATTGTGCCGACTGAGTGTTCATCAGCGCTGCGCGCCAATCCAGTACAGCGACTTCAGCCGCGTAGGCGGGTAGCGTCATGGCCCCGAACAGGCACACAGCGGCGGTCAGTTTACGCATTATCATGACACTCCTTGAATTAGAACGTTTGGCCAAGCGAGAACTGGAAGAACTGCGTATCATCGCCACTTTCATCGTTTAACGGCTCTGCGATGCTGAAGGTCAAGGGACCCACGGGCGTCAGCCAGGAAAGGCCAATACCCACACTGTAGCGTAAATCGCCCAGATCCACGCCGGAACTGCAACGCTGGCGGCCCGCGTCTTCTTCCAGCACGTCATAGCAGGAGCTCAGGAAGGTATTACCGGCATCCAGGAACAGCGAAGGCTGTACCGAGCGCTGGTTCTCGACGAACGGCATCGGGAAGAGGACTTCTGCGCTGCCTTGAACCAGCACGTTACCCCCGAGGGTACGGTCACGTGCACCCTCGCGGGCGGGCGTGGTGCGCTGCCCCAGAGTATTGGACGTGAAGCCACGCACCGAGCCCAGGCCCCCTGCATAGAAGTTCTCGTAGAAGGGGTAAGGGTCATTGCTGGCCAGAGTATCGGCATAGCCCAGGTTACCGCTGAACTTGAATGCCCAGGTCTCATCGTCGTTGATCGGGAAGAGCTGCTGCGCGCGGGCCTGAACCTTGTAGTACTCTGCATCGCTGCCCGGCACACCGGTTTCCAGCGAGAGACGCTGGTAATTACCTGCCGTCGGCATGATACCGCGGTTCAGGTTGTTGCGGGTCCAGCTGGCGGTCAGCTTCAGGCTCTGAGCGTTGTCACCTTCGTCTTCTACGTAACGGCGAATTTCAGAGGCCGTATCGAAGTAGGTCTTGACGGTGATGTCTTCGATGCTCGCCCCGAAGTTGAGCCGCGACAGCTCACTGATGGGGTAACCGAAGTTGATGCCCGCGCCGTAGGCGTCGGTGGAGAACGTGGAAATATCGGAGTCGGCGTAGTCCGTCTCGCGATAGAAAACGTTATAGCCCCGTGAAATACCGTCCAGGGTCCAGTACGGGTCGGTAAAGGCAAAGTTCACGCTGGTGAACGTGTCACTGCGCTGAGCACCGATGTTGACGCGGTTACCGGTACCCAGGAAGTTGTTCTGGGCCAGACCGACGCCGTAGATCACCCCGGCGCTCTGCGAGAAACCGACGCTGGCCGAGACCGAACCAGACGGCTGCTCTTCGACGTTGTAGGTCACGTCCAGCAGATCAGGCTGCCCTGGCACGGGCTGAGTGTCGACTTCCACCTGGCTGAAGAAGCCAAGACGCTCCAGACGCTGGCGCGACTGGGTGATGGATTCCGTGGAGGCAGGCGCGCCCTCCAACTGAATCATTTCACGGCGCAACACTTCATCCTGCGTGGTGGTGTTACCAAAGAATTCAATACGACGCACGTAAGTACGCTGGCCTGGGTCGACGGCGATCACCAGATCGACCGTTTCACCGTCACCGGCCATTTCAGGGATACCGCGCACCTCGGCAAAGGCAAAGCCTTCGGCCCCCAGGCGCTGACGCAGGGCTTCCGTAGAGGCGTTGACGTCGCCACGGGAGAAAATCTCGCCACTGCTGACCTGTAGCAGGTTGCGCGCTTCGCTTTCGCTGATTTGCAGGTCTCCGGCAAACCGAATGTTGCCGACCCGATACTGGGTGCCTTCGTCGATGTTCAGCGTCACGAAGATCTCGGACTTTTCAGGCCCAATCGAGACTTGCGTGGAGGTCACGTCGAAGTTGACATAGCCACGGTCGAGGTAGAAAGAGCGCAGGCGCTCGATGTCCCCCGAGAGCGCTTCTCGGGAGTACTCGTCCCGCGAGAACCAGCCAAAGAAACGTCCTGGGCGGTCGTTCAGCTCGAAGACGCTACGCAGCGTGTCGTCATCGAAGTCACGGTTGCCCACGATATTGATCTGGCGAATCTTGGCCACTTCACCTTCGTTGATATCGATGTTGACCTGAACTCGGCCTTCATCGATTTCATCCACGGCGACATTGATGCTGGCACTGTAGCGGCCCTGCGCCTGGTACACCCCTTCCAGTTCACGCTCGATGTCGTCCAGGGTAGAGAGCTGCAGCACTTGCCCTTCGGAAAGGCCGGACTGGCGCAGGCCATTACGCAGGTCGTCATCGGAAATCTGACGGTTGCCGGTAATGTTCAGGCGAGCAATGGTGGGACGCTCGACGACCTGGATGACCAGAACATCGCCTTCGCGGGCCAGCGAGACGTCCTCGAACAGGCCGGTGGCGAAAAGGTCACGCGCGGCGGCGGCCAGCTGCTGCTCATCGACGCGATCATTGGCACTGACAGGAAACGCATTAAAGACCGAGGCGGCGGATACCCGCTGTAGTCCTTCCACACGAATGTCCGAAACATCAAAGGATTGTGCCTGGGCGCCGCTGGCGCCCGCCAGCAAGAGTGCCGCCATTCCAAGGGTCTTGATTTTCATGCAGTCAGTTCGCTCGCGTTGGTCTGCCTGTCGTTGAGACAGGCACCATATACATTTGTGCAGGCAGATGACAAGCCATCCACGCGCTACACGCGTTATTACCACAGGCGCATCAAGTCAAAATAGAGCGCCATCAGCATCAGGGTGCCTACCATGGCCAGCCCTATGCGAAGACCTATTGCTTGTGTCTGCTCGGATACCGGTCGCCCGCGCAGCACCTCGACAAAATAGTAAAGCAAATGACCACCGTCGAGCACGGGGATAGGCAGCAAATTTAGCACACCCAGGCTGATCGACAGATACGCCAGAAAGCTGACGAAGGCTTCGGTGCCCGCACGCGCCGAATCTCCGGAGATTTGCGCGATGGTGATGGGCCCCGACAGGTTGGAGGGCGAAATCAGCCCCACCAGCATTTTACGAATGGCATCTACCGTGAGCACGACCATGTCACCGGTACGTGACAACGCTTGGCCCAATGCCTCGATGGGTCCATAGCGAATGTCGCGCAGCAGCTCGTCAGGCCAGTTGACCGGCTCGGCACCTGCCCCAATGTACCCAACCTCGACGCCACTCTCCAGCGTATTGCGACCTGGGGTCATGGTGAGCGTGCCGGATTCACCGTTGCGCTGGTAATCCACGCGAAGGGCTTCGCCTGCGCTGTCACGGATGATCTCGACGAACTGCATCCAGTCGCGAACCGGCTCACCGTTCAACGACGTAATACGATCTCCCGGCTGGAGGCCAGCCTCGGCCGCTGCCTGCCCCTCAAGCACCTGCCCAAGCACGGCAGGGACATCAGGCCGCCACGGCACGAAGCCCAGCGTTTCCAGCGGTTGCGGCGGGTCTTGGCGAACCATGTAGCGGCTGATCGGCAGTTGATACGCACGCGAGGCACTGCTGCCTTCCGGACGCGCTTCGATCTCCAGCTCGCCATTGAAGCCGATCATCGACACCAGCTTCAAATTGATCTCTTCCCAGGAGCGCATGGCATCGCCCTGGATGGCGGTGATTTCACTGCCCTGAGGCAAGCCGGCCTCGGCCGCTGGCGAGTTGGGCGTGACCGGCCCGACAATCGGCGCCACCGTGGTGGTACCGGCCACGAACAGCGCCCAATAAGCCACGATGGCCAGCAGGAAATTGGCGATGGGGCCCGCCGCCACGATGGCGATACGCTGCCAGACGGTCTTGCGATTGAACGCCTGGTCCAGCTGATCTTCAGGGACCGGCGCTTCGCGCTCGTCGAGCATTTTCACGTAGCCACCCAAAGGAATGGCGGCCACCGCAAATTCGGTCCCGTGGCGGTCCACCGTCGACCACAGCGGCTTGCCGAAACCGACCGAGAACCTCAGCACCTTCACACCGCACCGGCGCGCCACCCAAAAGTGGCCAAACTCGTGAAACGTGACCAGCAGGCCCAATACCACGATAACCGCTAGAATATTCTGTATCAGGCCCACGCCGTGCTCCTTTACATGACCCGCCGTTAAAGTGGAGAGTGCTCAGCCATTCGCTGGCGCACGATGATTTCCGCCTGCTCACGCGCCCAGCGATCCGCATTCAATACTTGCTCGAGAGACGCGGCATCGCCCTGATAAGGCTGTGCCATGACCGCTGCCACCACCTCGGCAATCTCGCTGAAGCCGATGGTTTCGGTCAGAAAGGCATCCACCGCCACTTCGTTGGCCGCATTGAGAATGGCTGGCGCCGCGCCACCCTTTTGAATCGCTTCTCGCGCCAGCCGCAAACAGGGAAACAGTGCCTCGTCGGGCGCCTCGAAATCCAGTCGTGCCACCTGGAACAGATCCAGTGCTTCGACGCCAGCATCGATGCGCTCCGGCCACGCCAGGCCGTAAGCAATCGGGGTACGCATATCGGGGTTGCCCAGTTGGGCAATGACCGAGCCATCGTCATAGGCTGCCATCGAGTGGATGACGCTTTGCGGGTGTACGACCACCTGTACCTGCTCAGGCGCGGCGTCGAACAGCCAGCAGGCCTCGATCAGCTCCAGCCCTTTGTTCATCAGCGTGGCGCTGTCGACGGAGATCTTGCGTCCCATGGACCAGTTCGGGTGTGCACACGCCTGTTCGGGCGTCACCTTGGCGATGTCGGCCGCCGCCCAGCCCCGGAAGGGACCGCCAGACGCGGTCAACAGCAGTTGACGCACGCCATGCTTGGCCAGCCCACCACGATGCTCGCTGGGTAGACACTGATAGATGGCATTGTGTTCAGAATCGATCGGCAGCAGGATGGCACCAGAGCGCTCGACCGCCTCCATGAACAGCGCGCCACTCATGACCAGCGCCTCTTTATTGGCCAGCAGCACGCGTTTGCCTGCCTCTGCCGCCGCCAGCGCTGGCAGAAGGCCAGCGGCCCCCACGATGGCGGCCATGACGGTATCGACCTCTGGCGCACTGGCGACATCGCATAGCGCCTCGGGGCCAGAGAGCACCTTGGTATCGATGCCCGTTGGTGCGAGTGCCTGCTGAAGCCACTCGGCATCGTTCGCATCATCCAGCACCGCAAACCGGGGCCGATGTTCCCGACACTGCGCCAGCAGGGCTTCTTTTGAGGTATGGGCCGTCAGCGCATAAACGCGATAGCGGTCAGGGTGGCGGGCGATCACATCCAGAGTACTGGTGCCTATCGAGCCCGTGGCCCCGAGCACCGTCACTTGCTGAACAGGCACGGTACTCATAGCGCACTCACCTGGGCCTGTAGTACCAGCAGGTAGAACAAGGCAAAGATCGGTATGGCGGCGGTCAGGCTATCGATACGGTCCAGCACGCCCCCATGGCCGGGCAGCAGCTGGCTGGAATCCTTGATGTCACGGTAACGCTTGAGCATGCTTTCCAGCAGGTCACCCAGCACCGAGATCAGCGTGACGACGGCCGTGACCAACAGCAGCGCGATACCACCAGCGACGCCCAAGGGCTGCCACAGGGCGAACAGCAGCGCCAGCAAGCTCGTAGCGGCAAGCCCGCCCAGCACGCCTTCCCAGGACTTGCCGGGGCTGACCCGCGGGGCCAGCTTGCGCTTGCCCCAACGGCGGCCAGCAAAGTACGCGCCGATGTCCGCGCTCCACACCAACAGCAGCACAAACAGCAGCCACACGGCGCCGCTATCACGCAGGACGTTGAACCCCACCCAGCAAGGCAGCAGCACCCAGGCGCCCATCGACAGCCGCCGGGTGGTGCTCTGCCACTGCTGGCCCGCCGCCGGGTACTGGGTCACCCAGTACAGGTTCAGCAGCCAACCGGCGGCAGCCAGCCATAGCGGCCAGACGGCATAAGCCGCCCCACTGAACCACAGCAGCGCCATGAGCATTGCCATTCCGACGACGCAACCGAGCCGCTGGCTCGGTTGCGTCACGCCTGCGAGATTGGTCCACTCCCAGGCACCCAGAAGCACCACGACGGCGGTAAACAGCGCAAACGCGCCGCCCTGTAATCCAAACAGCCCGGCCAGCACCAGGGGTGCCAGCCAGGCAGCGGTGATGATTCGCTGTTTAAGCACCTTGCGCCTCTATTTGTTCGTCGGTCATGCCAAAACGGCGACGTCTCAAGCAGAAATCGTCGACCGCCTTGTCGAAAGCCGCCCCGTTGAAGTCGGGCCACAGCAAGGGTGAAAAATGCAGTTCTGCATAGGCCAGCTGCCAAAGCAGGAAATTGGACAGGCGCTGCTCGCCACTGGTGCGGATACACAGATCCACCGGCGGCACCTGCTCGACCCCCATGGCAGCATCCATCCGCGCTTCGTCAATGGCGTCGGGGCTCAACTCGCCTGCGGCGACCTGCTCGGCCAACTGGCGTGCGGCGCGAGTGATATCCCACTGGCCGCCGTAGTTGGCGGCAATCACCAGGTGCATGCCCGTATTGTCGGCAGTCAGAGCCTGAGCACGCTGAATGTGTTTCTGGATGGCGTGGGAAAAGCCACGCTGCTCGCCAATGATGGAAAGCCGTATATTGCGCTCGTGAAGCTTCTTGACCTCGCGTTTCAAGGCCATCAGAAAAAGCTCCATCAGCGCGTTGACCTCGGCCGCTGGACGCTTCCAGTTTTCACTGGAGAATGCAAACAGGCTGAGGGTTCCAACGCCCCGCTCGGCGGCACGCTCGATGACGGCACGCACGGCTTCGACGCCCGCTCGGTGGCCCCGCGCACCTGACAGCCCACGCGCCCGAGCCCAGCGATTGTTACCATCCATGATGATCGCAACATGGGACGGCATCACCCCCTCGGATCGAGAAGGCTCCGTGCCGCCCGGCTGCTGTGGGGGAAGCTGGGGGGAGGTCATGGGGTCTCGCACCAAAGATCAATCATATTAAAGCCAAGCGATGGCCCACGGGCAGCCAGGCTGCCCGTGGTGAAGTGAACGCAGTCTGCGATGTCGACGACATCGTTATACCTGCATGAGATCCTGCTCTTTTGCTGCCAACGCCTTGTCGATCTCGGCGATGTACTTGTCGGTCAGCTTCTGGATCTCGTCTTCGCCCTGGCGCTGATCATCTTCAGTGATCTCTTTCTCTTTCAGCAGCGACTTGAAGTCACCGTTGGCGTCACGACGCACGTTACGCACCGCCACACGGGCCGTCTCGGCCTCGCCACGCGCCTGCTTGATATAGCCCTTGCGCGTTTCTTCGGTGAGCATCGGCATGGGCACGCGAATCACGTTACCCGCACTGGAGGGGTTGAGCCCCAGGTCAGAGGTCATGATCGCTTTTTCGATCTTCGGCACCATACCCTGCTCCCAAGGAGCAACGGCCAAGGTGCGCGCGTCTTCGACGCTGACCGAGGCCACCTGATTCAACGGCACTTGGCCACCGTAGTACTCAACGGTCACGGCATCCAGGATGCTGGGATGCGCACGCCCGGTACGAATCTTGTTAAAGTTGACGTGCAGCGCCTCGACGCTCTTCTTCATGCGAGATTCTGCATCTTTCTTGATGTCGTTGATCACGTTGTTACCCTCTGTCTATCAGCGTGCCTTCCTTGCCCCCTACTACCAGATTCAGCAGGGCACCAGGCTTGTTCATATCGAATACCCGCACCGGCATATCATGGTCACGTACCAGGCAGATTGCGGTCAAATCCATCACGCCCAGCTTCTGCTCCAGAGCATCGTCGTAGGAGAGCTGGTCGTATTTTACGGCGTCGGGGTACTTCACCGGGTCCTTATTGTACACGCCGTCCACCTTGGTGGCTTTGATGACGACGTCCACGTCCACTTCGATACCGCGCAAGCAGGCGGCCGAGTCCGTGGTAAAGAAAGGGTTGCCGGTGCCTGCAGAAAACAGCACCACGTCACCGGAAGTCAGGTAGCGAATGGCAGTACGGCGGTCATAGTGTTCCACCACACCGCTCATGGGAATCGCCGACATCACCCGTGAACGAATATTCGAGCGCTCCAGCGCATCGCGCATGGCCAGGGCATTCATCACGGTGGCCAGCATTCCCATGTGGTCACCCGTCACTCGGTCCATGCCCGCTTCGTTCAACGCAGCGCCACGGAACAAGTTACCACCTCCAATCACGATACCCACCTGCACACCGATCCCGACCAGCTGGCCGATTTCCAGTGCCATTCGGTCCAGCACTTTGGGGTCGATACCAAAATCGTGCTCTCCCATCAGTGCTTCGCCCGACAGCTTCAGCAAAATACGCTTGTATTTCGATTTCGACTTGTCGAGTTTCGTGGCAGCGGGGGCAGACTCTTGAATCTCACGTGACATGGCATCTCTCCTGAGGCAGACCTGGACACAGGTGGGCGAGACAGCACCTGTATTTCACAGGGGCCGGATACACGAAGGCGTGCGCTCGCGCGCACGCCATCATCTTACAGAAACATTCGACCTTAGCGACGGCCAGCCTGTTCCATAACTTCTTTGGCAAAGTCGACTTCTTCTTTCTCGATGCCTTCGCCCACTTCGAAACGAGTGAAGCTGACCACTTCACCGCCAGCTGCCTTGACGAATTCGGCAACGGTCTGGTTCGGGTCTTTGACGAAGGGCTGCTCGGTCAGGCTGTTCTCGGCCAGATACTTCTTCAGACGGCCTTCGACCATCTTCTCGGCGATCTGCTCGGGCTTGCCTGCCATGTCCGGCTGCGCCAGGATGATGGCTTTTTCTTTGTCCAGCTCTTCCTGGGGCATGTCGGCCGGATGAGCCACGGCCGGGTTGATGGCAGCCACGTGCATGGCAACGTCCTTGGCAACCTCGGCATTGCCGCCTTTCAGCACGGTCAATACGCCAATACGGCCACCGTGAACGTACTCGCCAACCAGGCCAGCGTCCACTGCGTCTACCACGACGGCACGACGCACGCCGATGTTCTCGCCGATTTTCTGAACCAGCTGCTCACGCGCAGACTCCAGGTCGCCCGCCATCACGGTAGCCACGTCTTCGCTCTTGGCAGCGAAGAACGCATCAGCGATCTTGTTGGAGAAAGCGATGAAGTTGTCGTCGCGGGCAACGAAATCGGTTTCAGAGTTGATTTCGACCATGACGCCGTAGCTGCCGTCTTCAGCAACACGCGTTACCACGGCGCCTTCTGCAGCGGTACGACCCGCTTTCTTAGCGGCTTTTAGGCCAGAGCTTTTACGCAGGTTTTCGATCGCCACGTCAATGTCGCCGCCGGCTTCGGTGAGTGCTTTTTTGCACTCCATCATGCCAAGACCGGTACGTTCGCGCAGTTCCTTAACCTGAGAGGCGCTGATAGCTGCCATGAGATTTCACCTCGGAAATGGTTCTAACTGAGAGTTAAACGCGCTACAGAGTATACGCACGATAGATGACCGTTGCGTATCACGCTGCAGAGCGCTTGCCGGCACCTGGTGCTCGGCGTGATCGGCCCGCCTGGGCGTGCCCAAAGCGGGAAAAAGGGGGCATAAGGCCCCCTCTTGACGATGCGGCTCAACTGCCCGCCGCACCCACTGCCAGTGTTACTCGGCAGCAGCGTCAGCGTCGGCAGAAGCGGCTTCTTCCGTCACTTCGACAAACTCTTCGGGACGACCTTCTTTCGCACGGGTGCACGCGTCGGCAATCGCCTTCACGTAGATCTGGATCGCGCGGATGGAGTCATCGTTACCCGGGATCACGTAATCAACGCCATCCGGGTTAGAGTTGGTATCTACCACGCCAATGACCGGGATACCCAGCTTGTTGGCTTCGTTGATCGCGATGCGCTCGTGGTCAACGTCGATAACGAACAGTGCGTCCGGCAGGCCGCCCATGTTCTTGATACCACCGATAGAACGCTCGAGCTTCTCTTGCTCACGCGTGGCCATCAAGACTTCTTTCTTGGTCAGCTTGTCGAACGTGCCGTCTTCGCGCATGACTTCCAGGTCACGCAGACGCTTGATGGACTGACGAATGGTCTTGAAGTTGGTCAGCATGCCGCCCAACCAGCGATGGTTGACGAACGGCTGGCCAACACGGTTGGCTTCTTCCTTGATGATCTTGCTCGCGCTGCGCTTGGTACCAACAAACAGGATCTTGTTGTTGGAAGACGCCATCTTCTCGATCACGTCGATCGCTTCGTTCAGCGCCGGCAGAGTGTGCTCAAGGTTGATGATGTGGATCTTGTTGCGCGCGCCGAAGATGTATTTGCCCATCTTCGGATTCCAGTACTTGGTCTGGTGACCGAAGTGAGCGCCTGCCTTCAGCAGGTCACGCATATTGACGTGAGACATGGTAAAACTCCTGAAACTCGGGTTAGGCCTCCACGCACCCCATGGATCCGACCAGTAGCACCGCCAGGCGTTGCTAAAGGCACCCGGGACCATGTGCCGGTGCATGTGTGTTTTCAAGGCTTGCTATCTTGCAACCCAGCCATGCTGAGTTGCGCTCTTGTTGCCCTTGCCTGCCGCCTGCGCCAGCAAAAGAAGCTGCGGATGGCGATTGCAGGAAAGCGCGCGGCTTTATACCATAGATCATTGCCAAGATGAAGTCGCCGCTGCGCTTACCCGCCGAAAATGCTACTCATCACCTACTCTGAAGCCACATCGAGAATTCATGAACGTTCCTATCAAGACGCCTTCTGAAATCGAGAAAATGCGCGAAGCCGGACGCCAGGCCGCCAGCGTCATCGAAATGATCACGCCGCACATCCAGGCAGGCATCAGCACCGGCGAGATCGACCGCCTGTGCCACGAGTACATCGTCAACGAACTGGGCTCGGTCCCGGCACCGCTGAACTATCACGGTTTCCCCAAGGCCACCTGCACCTCGATCAACCACGTGGTATGCCACGGCATCCCGGATGACGCCAAAAAGCTGAAAAGCGGCGACATCATGAACCTGGACATTACCGTGCGCACCCCCGACGGGTACCACGGCGACTCCAGCGTGATGTTCGTGATCGGCGAGACCATCCAGGGCGAGCGGCTGTGCCGCATCACCCAGGAGTGCCTGTACAAGAGCATCGCCCTGGTCAAACCCGGCGTACGTCTTTCCGAGCTGGCCCGCGTGATTCAGCAGCATGCCGAAGCCCATGGCTACTCGGTGGTGCGTGACTTCTGCGGCCACGGCATCGGTGCCGACTTCCACGAAGACCCTCAGTTCCTGCACTACGATGGCTACGCCCCGGATGCCGACATTCGCCTCGACGCGGGCATGTGCTTCACCATCGAGCCGATGATCAACGTGGGCGGCTACAAGACCAAAGTGTTGCGCGACGGCTGGACCGCGGTGACCAAGGACCGCAGCCTGTCGGCACAGTGGGAGCACACGCTACTGGTCACCGAGACCGGCGTGGAAGTGCTCACCGCGCGCAGCGACGAAGACTTCGGCTTCCTGAACGCCTGATGCTACTACACCACTACCGGTTCGAGCCGGATACGTCGCTGTTCGATCTGGCGCTGTTTCGCACCGAGCTGGCCGGGGCACGCTCTCCCATCGCCCCGTTCAAGGCAGCGCTCAAGGAGATTCAGGCGCGCCTCGACGAGCAGTTTCGCGCGGGTGCAGACATTCGTGACCTGGTACGTGGCCGCGCATGGTATCTCGACCAGCTGCTGGCGATTGCCTGGCAGCGCCATGCCTGGCCCGACACCGGCATCGCCCTGGTGGCGGTGGGCGGCTACGGGCGCGGAGAGCTGCACCCCCACTCGGACATCGACCTGCTGCTGCTGCTCGAACACGATGACGACACCCCCTACCGGGAGCCGCTGAGCGCCTTCGTGACGTTCCTGTGGGACATCGGTCTGGAGATCGGCCATAGCGTGCGCTCGCTCAACGACTGCGAGCGGGAAGCCGAAGCCGACGTGACGGTCATCACCAACCTGCTGGAGTCGCGCTTGATCGCAGGTCCCGAGCGCCTGCGTGAACAGATGCGTGAGCGCCTGAGCGCGCCCCACGTATGGCCCGCCGACCGCTTTTTCGAGGCCAAGTGGCAAGAGCAGATCTCCCGCCACTATCGCTACAACAACTCCGAGTACCACCTGGAGCCCAACCTGAAAAGCTCGCCCGGTGGCCTGCGAGACATTCAGATGATCGGCTGGGTCGCCAAGCGGCACTTCGGCACCGAGCAGTACACCGACATCGTCGCCAACGGGTTCATGAACGACGCCGAGCTGCGCATCCTCAGCCAGGGGCAGTCGTTTCTCTGGCAGGTTCGTTACGCCCTGCACATGCTCACCGGGCGCGCCGAAGACCGCTTGCTGTTCGATCACCAGCGCACCATCGCCGACATGTTCGGTTTCAAGGACACACCCGAGCGGCTGGCCGTCGAACAGTTCATGAAGCGCTACTACCGCCATGTGACGGCGCTGGCAGGCCTCAACGACATGCTCTTGCAGCACTTCGACGAAGTGATCCTGCGCGGCAAGGAGTCGTTGGCCACCATCAAGCTCAACGACCGCTTCGAGATCAAGGGGGGCTATATCCAGGCCCGCTCGCGCAGCCTGTTTCGCGAACGCCCGGCGGCCATGCTGGAGCTGTTCCTGCTGATGGCCAAGCACCCTGAAATCGAAGGCGTGCGCGCCGACACTATTCGCCTGATCCGTGACCATCGCCATCAGATCGACGACCACTACCGGGAAGACCCCCGCCACCAGCGGCTCTTCATGGCGCTCATGCGGGCGCCGGGCAACGTGCCTCGCCAGCTCCGGCGCATGAACCGTTACGGCATTCTGGGCAAGTACCTGCCGGAGTTCGGCCGAGCGGTCGGGCTGATGCAGCACGATCTGTTTCATATCTATACCGTGGACGCCCACACCCTGCGCCTGCTGAAATTTCTGCACGGCTTCCGCAAGCCCGAGGCAAAGGACGACTTCCCGGTGGCCGCCAACCTGATCCACCAGCTACCCAAGCTGGACCTGCTGTGGATCGCCGGGCTGTTCCACGACATCGGCAAAGGGCGCGGCGGAGACCACTCTGAAATCGGCGCCCGTGACGTCGAGCAGTTCTGCCGTCGTCATCACGTCTCGCAGCACGATACGAACCTGGTCAGCTGGCTGGTCGAGCATCACCTGCTGATGTCGATGACCGCCCAGAAGCGCGACATCAGCGACCCGGACGTGATCCGCGACTTTGCGCTGATCGTGCGCGACGAAACTCGCCTGGACTACCTCTACGTGCTCACCGTGGCCGACATCAATGCCACCAACCCCACGCTGTGGAACGGCTGGCGGGCCTCTCTGTTGCGCCAGCTTCATGCGGAGACCAAGCGCGCTCTGCGCCGAGGGCTGAAAAACCCGCCGGACAGAGACGACTGGGTCAGAGAAACCCGCACCGAGGCGCGTTCGCTGCTGCAAGCCGTCGGGGTGGACAGCAGCCAGATCGACCCGCTATGGGACTCCCTTGGGGAAGACTACTTCCTGCAGTACGCCCCCAGCGAGATCGTCTGGCAGACCCAAGGCATTCTGGCCCACCAGCCGTCCCCCCTGCCGCTGGTGCTGATCAGCGCCCCCACCGCCGACATGGCCGAAGGTGGCACCAAGGTGTTCATCCACACCCGCTCTGCGGATGACCTGTTTGCCGCCACGGCCGCCGCCATGGAGCAGTTGGGGCTGTCCATCCACGATGCGCGGATTGCCACGTCCCACAACGACTGGACGCTGAACACCTTCATCGTGCTGGATAGCCACAGCCAGCCGATCCGTGATCCGCTGCGCATCGAAGAGATGCGTAGCCACCTGGTGGAAGAGCTGGACGACCCGGACGACTACCCCGAAATCGTCACCCGGCACACGCCGCGCCAATTGAAGCACTTCAAGGTGCCCACGGAGGTCGTCATCGAACAGGACCCAGCCAATGAGCGCACGCTGCTGGAGCTGACCGCCCCCGACCGTCCTGGCCTGCTGGCCCGGGTGGGGCGTATCTTCATGGAGCAGGATATCGCCCTGTCGGCGGCCAAGATCGCCACCCTGGGCGAGCGCGTCGAGGACGTTTTTTTCATCACCACCAAGGCCGGTGAGCCGCTCACCGACCCCGCCCGTCAACAGCAGCTTCGTGAGCGGCTGATCGACGTATTGAGCGTCTAGCCCAGATGCCTGGCCGAACACCCCCTGGTCGTTGGGTTTGAGCCTGCACCAGGGGTTGCCTATAATCGGCGGTTCGATAAACGGTACGGACTCGCCATGAACTCAGACCTGAATGCCCTGCACCCCTATCCGTTTGAAAAGCTGGCTGCCCTCAAGGCAACGCTCACGCCTCCGGCGGGGCTTGCGCATATTCCGCTGACCATTGGCGAGCCCCAGCATGCCCCTTACCAGGGCGCACTGGACGCACTCATTGCCCACCAGCTGGAGATGGCGCGCTACCCAGCCACCAACGGCCTGCCCGCCCTGCGCGAGACCATTGCCGCCTGGGCCACCCAGCGCTTTGGCCTGTCGGGGCTGGACGCCGAACGTCAGGTGTTGCCGGTGAACGGCACCCGTGAAGCCATCTTCGCCTTCGTGCAGGCGGCGCTGGACCGCACCCGCCCCGCCAAGGTAGCGGTACCCAACCCGTTTTATCAGATCTACGAAGGCGCCACGCTACTGGCAGGCGGCGAGCCGCTCTACCTGGACTGTACCGCCGACAACGGCTTTCGCCCGGACTTTTCAGCCGTCAGCGCCGACACCTGGCGCGACGTGCAGATCGTCTTTCTCTGCTCACCGGGCAACCCCACCGGCGTAGTCACTCCGCTGGCCGAGTTCAAGCAGCTCATTGCCCTGGCCGACGAACACGACTTCATCATTGCCTCCGACGAGTGCTACTCCGAGCTCTACCTGGACGAAGCCACTCCGCCGCCCGGGCTGCTGCAGGCTTGCGCCGAGCTGGGCCGCGATGACTACCGCCGCTGCGTGGTGTTTCATTCGCTCTCCAAACGCTCCAACCTGCCGGGGCTGCGCTCGGGTTTCGTGGCGGGCGACGCCGACCTCCTCGCCCCGTTCAAGCGCTACCGCACCTACCACGGCTGCGCGATGTCACTGCCGCTGCAGCACGCCTCCATCGCTGCCTGGCAGGACGAAGCCCACGTGCGCGCCAACCGTGACGCCTACCGCGAGAAATTCAGCGCCGTCACCGAGGTTCTTGCGCCGGTCATGTCGTTCCCGACGCCCGAAGCCAGCTTCTACCTGTGGCCCGCCGTGCCGGGGGGCGACGATATCGCCTTTACCCAGCGGCTGTTCAGCGAACAGCATGTCAGCGTGTTGCCCGGCAGCCTGATGGGCCGCCCTGGCAAGGATGGCCATAACCCGGGCGCAGGTCGACTACGCTTAGCCTTGGTGGCAGAGCTCGAACCGACCCTGGAAGCAGCCAAGCGACTGCGCCAGCTGATCGAGCGCAGCTAACGCCGCGACACCCCACGACAAGGAGGCTTTTCCATGCTGACGCTATATATCATCAACACCTGCGACACCTGCCGCAAAGCCCGCAAGGCGCTGGAGGAGAGCGGCATTCCCTTCAAGACCCATGACCTGCGCAAGGATGGCCTGTCGGCCAGCCTGCTGGAGCATATTCTCGAGCGGGTGCCGCTGCTGGAAGCCATCAATAAGCGCAGCACCACCTGGCGCAACCTGCCCCAGGAGGAAAAGGATCAGCTGGACGCCACGTCGGCCCGTCGGCTGCTGCTGAAACAACCCACACTGCTCAAGCGTCCGCTACTCGAAGTCGACAACAGCACCATCCTGGTCGGCTACCGCGACGGCGATTACGACAAACTGAGCGGCTGAACGCCCCCCTCTTAGACACACAACCTTGAAGGAAGCCCCGTTATGCTGAGCTTTGCGCTTGGAATTGGTACCCAAAACACCCAGGGTGACTGGCTGGAAATCTACTACCCGGCCCCGCTGCTGAACCCCGACGAGAGCCTGGTGACCGCCGCCAAGGAAGCACTGGGCGCCGCTGCCGAGAACAGCCCTGTCAGCTTCCTGCCGGAAGACTGCACCCGCCTGGCCAAAGCACTGGAAGCCGCGGGTCATTCCGAGCAGGCAGCGCTGGCCGAGTCTTTCGCCACTAGCCAGCGCCCGCTGGTAGCGATGTTCCTGGACACCGACCAGGCGCCGCAAACCGTGCCGGAGGTCTACCTCAAGCTGCACCTGCTGTCCCACCGTCTGGTGAAGCCCCACGGCCTGGACCTGACCGGCATGTTCGGCCTGCTGCGCAACATCGCCTGGACCAACGAAGGCGCCATCGACATCGAAGAGCTGCCGGCTCGCCGCCTCAAGGCACGCCTGGCAGGCCGCGCGCTGTCCGTCGACTGCGTCGACAAGTTCCCCAAGATGACCGACTACGTCGTGCCCACCGGCATCCGCATTGGCGACACCGCCCGCGTACGCCTGGGCGCCTACCTGGGCGAAGGCACCACGGTCATGCACGAAGGCTTCGTCAACTTCAACGCGGGCACCGAAGGCCCGGGCATGATCGAAGGCCGCATTTCAGCGGGCGTCATGGTCGGCAAAGGCTCCGACCTGGGCGGCGGCTGCTCCACCATGGGCACCCTCTCCGGTGGTGGCAACATCATCATCAAGGTGGGTGAAGGCTGCCTGATCGGCGCCAACGCCGGTATCGGCATTCCGCTGGGCGACCGCTGCACTGTGGAAGCAGGCCTGTACATCACCGCTGGCTCCAAGGTGACCGTCCTCGACGACCAGGGTCAGGAAGTCAACACCGTGGCCGCCCGTGAGCTGGCTGGCCAGGACGACCTGCTGCTGCGCCGCAACTCGCAAAATGGCCGCATCGAGTGCCTCACCAACAAGAGTGCCATTGCGCTGAACGAGGCGCTGCATGCCCACAACTGAGTCTGCTGCCCTGTCACCGACGCTCACCCTGGCCTTTGACCTGCTGGGTCGCGCGTCGGTGACCCCGGACGACGAGGGCTGCCAGGACCTGATGATCGAGCGCCTCACGGCGCTCGGTTTCCATGTCGAGCAGCTGCCGTTCGGCGATGTGAAAAACTTCTGGGCCGTGCGCGGCCATCATGGCCCGGTGCTGGCCTTCGCCGGGCATACCGACGTGGTGCCCAGCGGGCCGCATACCAGCTGGGAGTTTCCACCCTTCGAGCCATGCATCGACGAGCAGGGCATGCTCTGCGGGCGCGGTGCGGCCGACATGAAAGGCAGCCTGGCCGCCATGCTGACCGCCGTGGAGCGCTTCGTGGCCCGTTACCCCGACCACGACGGCCGTATCGCCTTCCTGATCACTTCCGATGAGGAAGGCCCCGCCGTGGACGGCACCCGGGCCGTGGTGGAGCACCTGCGCGAACGCAACGAACGGCTGGACTACTGCATCGTGGGCGAGCCCTCTTCCACGGCGCGGCTGGGGGATGTGATCAAGAACGGCCGACGCGGCTCGCTGGGCGGCGTACTGCATGTCAAAGGGGTGCAGGGGCACGTGGCTTACCCCCACCTGGCACGCAACCCCATTCACCAGGCACTGCCTGCGCTCGATGCCCTGGCACGCGAGCATTGGGATGCCGGCAACGACTTCTTTCCCGCCACCAGCTTCCAGATTTCCAACGTGCGCGCGGGCACCGGGGCGACCAACGTGATCCCTGGCGACATCGAAGTGGTGTTCAACTTCCGCTACTCCACGGAAGTGACCCACGAAGCACTGAAAGCCCGCACCGAAGCGATTCTGGATCGCCATGGCCTCGAGTACCATGTGGACTGGACCTTGAACGGCGAGCCCTTCCTGACCGCCGAAGGCGAACTGGTCGATGCAGCCATTCGCGGTGTGGAAGCCGTCACCGGTGAGCGCCCGCAACTGTCGACCAGCGGCGGCACCTCCGATGGCCGCTTCATTGCCACCCTGGGGGCACAGGTGGTGGAGCTGGGTCCGCTCAACGACACCATTCACAAGGTGAACGAGCGCGTGCTGGCCAGCGACCTCGATGCGCTCAGCCGCATCTACGAAGCCACCCTGCAGGCGCTGCTCACCACTGATGAGGTATGCGTATGATGGAGCGGTTTCCGGATATCGAAGTGTACCTGGCCCGCGTGTCGCTGGACGATCTCAACGCCTGGCTCAGCGAGACCCTCGATGCCCCACCCTTGGGCCCGGCGGGCAAGGGCAAGTGGAAAACCCGTGGCCAGCATCAGGGGGAAAGCGTCCCGGTGCTGCTGGTGGACAACGCCGCCGACGGCTTTGCCAGCCTGTGGTTCGACAGCGCCCACACCCCCTGGCACACCGACCAGGAGTGCGCGCAGCACGCGGCCGAAGCGCTCAACGTGGAAGTCCGCTGTTCGCTGGGCGGCTGGCACCCTGGCGATGACCCGGACCGCTTCTGGCAAGTGCTGCCCGGTGGCCAGGAAAAAGCCATCGAATGGCCAGATTCCGGGCGCTAAACGTAAAAACCCCCGCACAAGGCGGGGGTTTTCCTGTCAGCAACCGCGCCGGAGCGCTTATTCGATAATGCTGACATCATCGGCCTGAAGGCCACGGTCGTTCTTGATCACGTGGTAACGCACGATCTGACCTTCGGCCAGCATGCGTGGGCCACGACCGCGTATCGCCCGAAAATGCACGAAGACATCTTCGCCATTGTCCCGGGTGATGAAGCCGTAGCCCTTGTTGGTGTTGAACCACTTGACCTCGCCCTCTTCACGGCCATCGTTGGGGTCGATGATATCCTCTTCTTCATCGTCCACCACGGGTGCTGCCTGGGGCTGACGCGGGGCAGGTTTGACCCTGGCCACATCGGCCTTTACCACCATCGGTGGTGCCAGGGCCGCAGCCGCCAGCGTACCGACGAACAACATTGCAAAACAGCCAAGTGCCACAGCGGCATACACACTGAAAGCAGCCTCGGCCAACCACTGTTCAGCCAGAGGTGCATTGGTTAAATGAACAATCCCCGCCAGAAGAAGCGGCGTGGGGGCGGCCAGTAAGATACTGATAAAGAAACAGCGAAAAACAACTTTTGGGTTCATGGATGATAAAAGCTCTCTTGTTGTATGGGTAACAGAAGCAAGACAATACTCGGCCTACCAGGCCCTTTCCTAACAGTACCGAGCATACTACATACGGTGACGATGTTATCATGACAAACGAATTAACGCCTGCCGAGCTCACTCAACGTATTGAATCGTTGGAAAGTCGGCTGGCTTATCAGGAACATTGGCTGGACACCCTGGACCAGGCCGTCGCCCAGCAGGAGCGCCGCCTCGAAAAGCTGGAACAGCTGAGCGCCCTGATGCGTGAACGGCTCCGCGAACAGCATCAGGCGCTGCAAGCCAGCGACTCACAGGGCGGCTTTCGCCCCGAAGACGACATCCCGCCCCACTACTAATGGACCCACCGCCTGGCGCGCGGGTCACTTCACCACGCTGGCCGGTTCGACGCTTTCCAGGCCAAACGCCTGGGCGACGGCCCGGTAGGTAATCTGGCCATCGTGGACGTTCAGCCCGGGCAGAAAATGGGTATCGTCTGCCAGCGCCTGGCGCCACCCCTTGTCGGCAAGCGCCAGCACGAACGGCAGCGTCGCGTTGGTGAGCCCCAGGGTAGACGTACGTGCCACGGCGCCGGGCATGTTGGCCACACAGTAGTGCACGATGCCATCCACCAGATAGGTGGGCTCGGCGTGGGTCGTGGGCTTGCTGGTTTCGAAACAGCCGCCCTGGTCGATGGCCACGTCCACCAGCACACTGCCGGGTTTCATCTCGGCCAGCATGGCACGGGTGATCAATTTGGGAGCTGCCGCGCCGGGGATCAGCACCGCGCCCACGATCATGTCGGCAGTGCGTGCCGCGTGATCTAGAGCATCGGCGGTGGAGTAGACGGTTTTGATACGCCCCTGGTAGCGCGCATCCAACGCTTCCAGCCGGGCCACCGAGGTATCGAGAATCGTCACCTCTGCCCCTAGTCCCAGCGCCATCCGCGCTGCGTTTTCTCCCACCACGCCCCCCCCAATGACCGTTACCTGCCCCGGTGCCACACCGGGCACGCCGGGCAGCAGCACCCCCGAGCCCCCTTGGGCCTTCTCCAACCCATGGGCACCGGCCTGTATGGCCATGCGCCCCGCCACGGTGCTCATGGGGGCCAGCAGCGGCAACCCGCCGCGAGCATCGGTGATGGTTTCATAGGCGATGCAGGTGGCTCCGCTTTTCATCAGCCCTTCGGTCAGTGCCCGCTCGGCGGCCAGGTGCAGATAGGTAAACAGCGTGTGCGCTGGCGTCAGGCGCGCCACCTCTTCCGGCTGGGGCTCCTTGACCTTCAGAATCAGCTCGGCGCGCTGCCACAGCGCCTCGACGTCGGCCTCCAATGTCGCGCCCGCGCTTTGGTAGGCGTCATCCTGAAAGCCAGCGCCTTCGCCCGCGCCTACCTGGACACTGACGGAGTGACCACGCCCGACCAGTTCACGTACCCCCGTGGGCGTAAGCGCAACGCGATACTCGTGGTTCTTGATCTCTTTGGGAACGGCAATGTGCATGGCGGACTCTCCTTGGGTCATCAACATCACTGGGTGCTCAATGCATTACAGCACAGCAGGCGTGAACCACCAGCCCAAGGGAGCAAAACGAAAAAAACGCCGGTAAAGGCGTTTTTCAACAGCAAAATTCAGCGTTTGACGGGCCGCGACGAAAAAATCCACGCCGCACCGTCGATTCATCACTCGGCGGGCTCGGGCACCACCGCAGCGCCATAAATGCGCTGGTACTCTTCCGGCAAGCGCTTGGGGCGACCGCTGGAAAGCGCGACACAGGCAAACCGCGTGCGCGCCTTCAGCAGCGTCTTGCCGTCTGCTGGCCGTATCAGTTGAAAGCGGCGCGTCAGGCTGAAGCGGCCGTCGCAGTCGACGATCCAGGTGGCCAGGCAGAGCGTGTCGTCTTGAAAAGCAGGGGCGAGGTAGTCCAGCTCGTGGCGGTGGACCACCATCGCCCGGTCCAGCGCCCGATAGCGTTCCAGCGACAGCCCCAACGCCTCGGAGTGGGCCCAGCTGATCTGCTCTACCCAGCGCAGGTACTCGCTGTTATTGACGTGCCGGTAAGCGTCGATGGCTTCCGGCGCGACCTGCAGCGTGAGTACGAACGGCTCTGGCAACGCCCACTCCATGTGGCCACCTCCTTTCCTATGACGACGGCGCTCGACAGCGGGCGATGCTCAGTCGCGGAAGACCCGCACGCCCAGCGCTTTCAAATAAGCAGTTTCGGGAATCGCCGGGTGCACGGGGTGATCCGGCCCCTGATGGCCCTGGAAAATCACCTGGCCATGGCGGTCCTGATGGCGCACGGCACCGCGCACCACATCCACCAGCCGCTCGTGGGCCAGATGCATGGAGCAGGACGCAGACAGCAGCAGGCCATCGCGACCCAGCAGGCGCATTGCCTCGCGATTGAGTCGTGCATAGGCGCGCTCACCGTTGGGGATGTCCTTGCGCTTCTTGATGAACGCAGGCGGGTCGAGAATCACCACGTCGAACTGCTCGCCGTCGGCTTTCAATGCGGCCAGCGCTTCGAAGGCGTCGCCTTCACCCACGGCCACCTGCTCCTGCACGCCGTTCAGCTCGGCATTGCGCGCCACTTGCTCCAGTGCAACGCCGGAGGCATCCACACACAGCACTTCGGAGGCGCCGCTGGCGGCAGCCTGAACGCCCCAGCCACCCACATAGCTGAATACGTCCAGCACGCGCTTTCCAGCAACCTGACCGTTCAACCAGGCCCGGTTGACGCGGTGGTCGAAGAACCAGCCGGTCTTCTGGCCGTTGAGTACCGGCACCGCAAAGGTCACGCCGTTTTCAACCAGCAGCACTTCGTCGGGCAGGGTGCCCTTGACCACTTCGACGTGGGCTTCCAGACCTTCCTGACGGCGGCCCCCGGTGTCGTTACGGAATACGATGACCTCAGGCTTGATGACCTTTTCCAGCGCATCGACGATCTCATCGGCCAGGGCCTGCATGCCGGCGGTATTGAGCTGCACGACCAGCACATCGCCAAAGCGGTCGATGATCAGTCCTGGCAGCAGGTCGCCCTCGCCATGGATCAGACGGTAAAAGGGCTGATCGAACAGACGCTGGCGCAGCGCCAGCGCCTGGTTGAAACGGTGCACGAACAGCGAGCGGTCCAGGCGCATTTCCGGGTCGCGGGACATGATACGCGCACAGATCAACGAGTGCGGGTTCACGTAGGCCACGCCCAGGGTCTTGCCGTTGGAGGCCTCTACCAAGGCAGGCTCGCCCGCCTCGAAGGTCTTCAGCGGCGTTTCCTTGATATCGACTTCGTTGGAGTAGATCCACAGATGGCCAGCCTTCAAGCGGCGATCGGCATTTTTATTCAGGCGCAGGCGTTGAGTCACAACATTCTCCAGATAAACAAAACAGTTAGCCGCCCAAGGCGGCGCTCAGCGCTGGCAACCGGGGCAGAATACGCTGGCCCGCTGCCCCAGGGTAATGCGCTTGAGTTCGCTGCCACAGCGCAGGCAAGGCTGGCCATGGCGACCGTAGACATTCAATTGCTGGGCAAAGTAGCCCGGCTCCCCCTGGCCGCTGACGAAATCGCGCAGCGTGGTGCCGCCCTGGGTAATGGCCGCCGCCAAGACTTCCTTGACCGCCTGGGCCAGCGCTTCGTAGCGCGCCAGTGAAATGCGTCCGGCAGCCCGGCGCGGGTCGATGCCCGCCATGAACAGCGCCTCGGCGGCATAGATGTTGCCCGCACCCACGACCACGCGGTTATCCATCAGAAAAGGCTTCACGGCGACGCGCTTGCCGCGCGACAGTGCGTGGAGCCATTGGCCCGTGAAGGCATCGTCGAGGGGTTCCGGGCCCAGGTGTGCCAGCCGCGTATCGAACTGTGCATCGGCGTGCTGCCAATCGACGAAGCCAAAGCGGCGCGGGTCGTGATAGCGCAATATATGACCGCTGGCGGTGACGATATCCACATGGTCATGCTTTTTGGGCAGATCGCCCAGGCGGGCAATCCGCAGGCTACCTGACATGCCCAGGTGCCACAGCAGCGTGGCGTGGCCGGTAGGCGTGGCCAGCGGGATCTGCAGGTATTTGGCGCGCCGGGCAAGCTCACCCACGCGAGCCCCGACCAGCCGCTCGGCCAGATCATCCGGCACGGGAACGCGCAGGCGCGGCTGGCGTACCAGCACTTCGGTAATCTCCTGCCCTTCCAGGTAGGGCGCGATACCACGCCGCGTGGTTTCCACTTCAGGCAATTCGGGCATGATGAAAGCCTATGATGACAGCACAGTGACAGCGATGCTAACACGCGAAACGCGAACGTTAGACATGCAAAAACCCGGCTTGGGGCCGGGTTTTTCAACAGGCGCTCGCCTGCGGTGAAAGCCGATCATCGTAACCGAGGTTACTTGATCTTGGCTTCCTTGTAGATGACGTGCTTACGGACGACCGGGTCGTATTTCTTGAATTCGAACTTATCCGGGGTGTTCCGCTTGTTCTTGTCAGTGGTGTAGAAGTGGCCAGTACCGGCACTAGACACCAGCTTGATCTTATCGCGCATGGTTTAACTCTCCCAAAAATGCTGAGCCAGAAACTGGCTTAGATAGCGTCGCCGCGTTTGCGGATGTCGGCCAGAACCGAGTCGATACCTTTCTTGTCGATGATGCGCATGCCTTTAGAGGAAACGCGCAGCTTGACGAAGCGGTTTTCAGACTCCACCCAGAAGCGATGGGTGTGCAGGTTCGGCAAGAAACGACGACGCGTCTTGCGCTGGGAGTGAGAAACGTTATTACCAGTTACCGGACGCTTGCCGGTAACCTGACATACTTTGGACATGAGAGCCTCCAACCGCTTGGCGAGTTGTTCAAAACTGTCGGGCAAACCGGAGCAGGGAGGGAGTCGACGCAGTTAACCGCCTAGCTGTACCCAAATCCGTTATTCAACCCAAGTTCAAAGGTGGCACTTTATACCAGAGCACCCGGCCACCAGCAAGCGAAACCGCCCAAAAAGGCCAAAAAAGCACGTTTTTGGACAATTTTCGTCACGACAGCCGCAGCATCGAGCGGGCCAGCCTGCCTTTTCGATACTACTGGAGTGCGTGCGCATGACCTGCCCGCTAGAGCCAGCCGCGCTCGGCAAAGGACACCACGTCTCCGTCTCCCACCACAAAATGATCCAGCACTCGCACGTCAAAGAGAGCAAGGGCATCTTTCAAGCGTTCGGTGATACGTCGATCAGCGTCGCTGGGCTCAGCCACACCCGAAGGGTGATTGTGGGCCAGGATGACAGCGCCAGCGTGGAGTTCCAACGCACGCTTGGCAACTTCGCGGGGGTAAACGGATGCGCTGTCTAGGGTACCGCGAAACAGGGATTCATAGCGAATGATTCGGTGCTGAGTATCCAAAAAAAGTACCGCAAACTCCTCATGCCCCAGGTGGCGCAGCTGCGAACTCAGGTAGTGGCGCACCAGGGCAGGCGAGGTCAACGCATTGCCGCGTGCCAGCTGGCTGGCCAAATGCCGTCGTGACAGCTCCAGCGTGGCCTGCAGCTGGGCAAACTTGGCATCGCCCAACCCACGAGCGGCACAAAACTGCTCTCTGTCTGCCTCCAGCAGCTGCCGCAACCCGCCAAAGCTCGCCAGCAGGTCACGCGCCAGGTCCACTGCCGAACGCCCCTGAACCCCCACCCGCAGAAAGATCGCCAGCAGTTCGGCATCCGATAACGACTGCGCCCCCATGGTCAGCAGTTTTTCACGGGGTCGCTCACCCTCTGGCCAATGATTGATACCCATCCATGCCCCCCAACTTATGCCCCAGGCGTGTGGCTCACGCCCTCGCCTTCACCATTCCTCACTATACCTGGCGTTATAACACGTCCACCGAGCATGCCAAAATAAACCGCCAAATGGTATGGTAAGTCTCCTTACGACCGTCATACGGAATCGCCGACCATGGCATCACTCTCGCAAGCGTCCGAGTCCCCACGACCACTCTCAGAACCATCGCCGACCGCCCTGCTCGCAGGTAAACGCGTGCTGCTGGGCGTCAGCGCCGGTATTGCCGCGTATAAAAGCGCGCTGATCGTGAGACTGCTGAAGCAGGCAGGCTGTGAGGTGCGCGTGGTGATGACCGAGGGTGCTCAAGCCTTCATCACCCCCCTGACGCTGCAGGCTCTCTCTGGCGAGCCCGTGCGCACCTCGCTGCTGGACCCCGAGGCAGAAGCCGGGATGGGGCACATCGAACTGGCCCGCTGGGCCGATGCCCTGCTGGTGGCCCCGGCCACGGCCGATGTGATGGCGCGCCTGGCACACGGCATGGCCGACGACCTGCTGACCACCCTGTGCCTTGCTTCGGAAGCGCCACGGCTGATGGCCCCCGCCATGAACCAGGCCATGTGGCGCCATCCCGCCACGCAGCGTAACCAGGCACAGCTGGCCGCCGACGGCTGGCAGTTGATCGGCCCTGCCGCTGGCGAGCAGGCCTGTGGCGACGTTGGCCCAGGGCGAATGAGCGAACCCGAGGATATCTTCGCAGCCCTTCAGCAGCACTTCGCCAAAGCAGCCAAGGTTGCGTCGCCCGCCCAGGGCGCAGCGCGCCCTCACGTGGTGATCACCGCGGGCCCCACCCGTGAAGCTCTGGACCCGGTGCGTTACCTGTCCAACCACAGCTCGGGCAAGATGGGCTTCGCCCTGGCCGCCGCCGCCGTGGCGCAAGGGGCTCGCGTTACCCTGATCAGCGGCCCGGTCAATTTGCCCACCCCAGCCGGGGTCGAGCGCCAAAACGTGGAAACCGCCCGGGAGATGCACCAGGCCGCGCTGCAGCTGGCCCCCCAGGCTGCGCTGTTCATTGGCTGTGCCGCCGTGGCCGACTACCGCGCCGCCAGCGCCGCCGAGCACAAGCTCAAGAAAACCGACGATCGGGACACGCTGACCCTGACGCTGGTGAAAAACCCGGACATCATTGCCGACGTGGCGGCCTTGCCCAACAGGCAACGCCCCTTCGTGGTCGGCTTTGCCGCCGAAACCCAGGAGGTCGAGCGCTACGCCCGCCACAAGCTCGACCGCAAGGGCCTGGACATGGTCGTGGCCAACGACGTGGCCCAGCAAGGGCTGGGCTTTGGCAGCGACGACAACGCCGCCCTGCTGCTCTGGCGTACGCCTGACGGCACGCAGCAACACAGCGCGCCGCCCCAACCCAAGACCGCGCTGGCCACCCTGATCGTGCAGCAGGCGCTCTCCCTGCTGCCTCACACTTCTCACGGAGCTTCCTCATGAACCGCCCTCGCCTACAGTGCAAGGTATTGGACGAGCGCTTGCGCGACTATCTGCCCTCTTACGCCACCGCTGGCTCGGCGGGCATGGACCTGCGCGCCCTGCTGGACGAACCGCTGACGCTGGCGCCAGGCGAATGCCAACTGGTGCGCACCGGCCTGGCCATCTACATCGAAGACCCCAACCTTGCCGGCATGATCCTGCCGCGTTCGGGGCTGGGGCATAAGCACGGCATCGTGCTGGGCAACCTGGTGGGGCTGATCGACTCCGACTACCAAGGCGAATTGATGGTCTCGGTATGGAACCGCGGGCAGGCCAGCTTCACGGTCACGCCGTTCGAGCGCCTGGCACAGTACGTGCTGGTGCCGGTGGTGCAGGCCGAACTGACCCTCGTCGACAGCTTCACCGATTCCACCCGTGGCAGTGGCGGCTTTGGCAGCACTGGCCGCCAGTAAGCACTCACTAGCGCGCTCTTTCAGGGATTGACCATGACCGTACCCGCTTCGATTTTTCGCGCCTACGATATTCGCGGCATCGTGGATGACACTCTCAGCGAAGCCACCGCCGAGCTGATTGGCCGGGCAGTGGGCTCGGAAGCCGCCGCCCGCGGTGAACACACCATGATCGTCGCACGGGACGGCAGAGTCTCGGGGCCACGCCTGCAGGCGGCGCTCATCAAAGGGCTCCAGGCCGCCGGGCGCGATGTGATCGACCTTGGCATGGTGCCTACGCCAGTGCTCTACTTTGCCACACACACCCTGCCCGAGAGCTGCTCGGGGGTAATGCTGACCGGCAGCCACAACCCGCCCGACTACAACGGCTTCAAAATCGTGCTGGCAGGAGAAACCCTGGCCAGCGACGCGATTACCGCCCTGTACGAGCGCATTCAGTCAGGCGACTTCACCGAGGGCCATGGCCGTGTGCGCGCCCACGACCTGCGGGCCACGTATCTGGCGCGTATTCTCGAGGATGTGCAGCTCGCAAGGCCGCTCAGTGCGGTGGTGGATTGCGGCAACGGCGTGGCGGGCGAGCTTGGCCCTCAGCTGGTCGAACGGTTGGGGGTGGCCACCACAGCGCTGTTCGCCGAGATCGATGGCCGCTTCCCCAACCACCACCCCGACCCCGGCAAACCGGAGAACCTGCAGGATCTGATGCGCAAGGTGCAGCAGGTAGGCGCAGACATCGGCCTGGCCTTCGACGGCGACGGCGACCGCCTGGGCGTGGTCACGCCGCGCGGGCGAATGATCTTTCCCGACCACCTGATGATGCTGTTCGCCACCGACATGCTCTCCCGCAACCCTGGTGCCAAAGTGGTGTTCGACATCAAGTGTACCGGGCACCTGGCACGGGTGGTGAGCGAGGCAGGCGGCGAGCCGGAGATGTGGCGCACCGGCCACTCGCTCATCAAGGCGCGCATGAAGGAAACCGGCGCCTTGCTGGGGGGCGAGATGAGCGGTCACATCTTCTTCAAGGAACGCTGGTACGGTTTCGATGACGGCCTGTATGCCGCCGCCCGGCTACTGGAAATACTGGCCCGCTACCCAGGCGATGCGGATGCCTTCTTCGACCAATTTCCCCAGGCAGTGAGCACGCCCGAAATCAACATCACCGTGGCGGATGCCGACAAATTTGCCATGGTCGAGACGCTTGCCAGAGAGGGCGACTTCGGCGAAGGTATCAAAACCACGCTGGATGGTATTCGCGTTGACTACCCCGATGGCTGGGGGTTGTGCCGAGCGTCCAACACGACGCCCGCGCTGGTGCTGCGCTTCGAGGGGGAAGACAGCGCGGCCCTGGAACGGATACGCGAGCGCTTCGCACGCGCCCTGCAAGGTGTTTCACCTACGTTGACGATCCCGGATACCCCCATCACATGATCATGCCACGGAGCGCCCACCACCCGCGCGACGATGAAGCAGACATTAAAAGCAGATATTACTAGAGCAAAGGGACAATCTCATGAGTTCAGCTAGCCGCGACCCCCAGGTCGTTGTGGAGGTGCTATCCGAAGCCCTTCCCTACATTCAGCAGTTTTCCGGCAAGACCGTGGTCGTGAAATACGGCGGCAACGCCATGACCGAAGATACGCTGATCGACTCCTTTGCTCGTAACATCGTGCTGATGAAAGAAGTCGGCATCAACCCCGTGGTGGTGCACGGCGGCGGCCCGCAAATTGGCAGCCTGCTGGAAAAGCTCAATATCGAATCGCGCTTCGTCAACGGCATGCGGGTCACCGACTCGCAAACCATGGACGTGGTGGAAATGGTGCTGGGCGGCCTGGTCAACAAGAGCATCGTCAACCTGATCAACCAGAGCGGCGGCAAGGCAATTGGCCTGACCGGCAAGGATGGCGCCCAGATTCGCGCCCGCCAGCTGAAGGTGGAGCATCAAAGCCCGGAAATGACCGCCCCGGAGATCATCGACATCGGCCACGTGGGGGAAGTGGAAGCGATCTCCACCGACCTGATCGAGATGCTCGCAGCCCGCGACTTCATTCCGGTCATCGCCCCTATCGGCGTGGACGCCCAAGGCAACAGCTACAACATCAACGCCGACCTGGTGGCCGGTAAGCTGGCGGAAGCGCTGAACGCCGAAAAGCTGATGCTGCTGACCAACGTGGCGGGCCTGATGAACAGCGAAGGCCAGGTCATGACCGGCCTGACCACGGCCCAGGTAGATGCCCTGATTGCCGATGGCACCATCTACGGCGGCATGCTGCCGAAGATTCGCTGCGCCCTGGACGCCGTCAAGGGGGGCGTTAACAGCGCCCACATCATCGATGGCCGGGTGCCGCATGCCGTGCTGCTGGAAATCTTCACCAACGCTGGGGTAGGCACCCTGATCACCAACGCAGGCTAACTGCGACGGAGGGCAAGAGTCTTGACTGCTCCTCGCCCTGAAGGACGAGGATTCCCAATTCAACGAGAATCGGACACGGAGACTGGCTCCATGCCGCTTACATTCTCTCCAAGGGCTAACACCGCCAGCCCGGCGGCTTTAATGTTAACCGCGGCATTGATGTCGCGGTCGTTATCGGCGGCGCACTCGGGGCACGTCCAGGTCCGAACCTGCAACGGCATCTCGGGCATCACATGCCCGCAGCCGGAACAGCGTTTGCTGGAGGGGTACCACTGGTCGATGGCCGACAGTTGCCGGCCCGCCCAGTCGGCCTTATACGCCAGCTGCCGGACGAATTCGCCCCAGCCCGCATCGCTGATCGACTTGGCCAGCGAGCGATTGCGCAGCATGTTCTTCACCTTGAGGGACTCGACGCAGATCACTTGGTTCTCGTTGACGATCTGGCGGGATAACTTGTGCAAGTTGTCCATCCGGCAATCGGAGATCCTGGCGTGAAGGCGGGCGACTTTCTGCCTGGCCTTGGCACGGTTCTTCGAGCCGCGCTGCTTCTTACTCAGCCGACGCTGTGCCCTGGCCAGCCGGGTCGCGTATTTCGCCGTATGGCGGGGATTGCCGATTCGATGCCCGTCGCTGGTGACGAACAGGTCTTTCAGGCCGAGGTCGATGCCCACCATTTTCGGGGTCACGGGCAGCGTCTCGGGCGAGAACTCGCAGAGGCAGCTGACGAAGTAGCGCCCTGCGGCGTCCTTGGACACGGTGACGATGGTCGGTTCGCTGGGCAGTTCACGGCTCCAACGGATCGCCAGCGGTTCCTTGCACTTGGCAAGAAACAACTTGCCGTCGCGGTACTTGAAGGCCGAGCGAGTGAACTCCGCCGACTGGCGGTGCCGCTTGCTCTTAAAGCTCGGGTACCTGGCCCGGCCCTCGAAGAAGTTCTTGAAGGCCGTCTGCTGGTGGCGAAGGCACTGTTGAAGCGGGACCGAGCTGACCTCGTTGAGAAACGCGGTATCGTCAGCCTTCTTCATGCGCGACAACTCGGCGTTCGCCGCTACGTAGCCGACCTTTTCCTTGCGCTCGTAGAACGCATCGGTGCGATAGCGAAGCACTGCGTTGTAGACGAAGCGCACACACCCAAACGTCCGAGCCAGGAGCTGTTCCTGCTCGGGCGTCGGGTAGAAGCGGTATTTGTAGGCGCGTTTCGTCATGCCTCACAAAATATTCCATTAGCTGTAAGATAGCAACCACCAGAGAGGGAGGCAGCGAGAACAGGGTCGTCCTGACGGACGACGCGCTATCCCTCCCCGCACTAGAAGTGCGGGGTTTCTCGCGCAAAGACTGATGAGTGACGACCGCAAGCCTCGCCGTCGCGAGCAAATCCTGCAGGCCTTGGCCATCATGCTGGAAGAGGACAGCGGCAAGCGGATCACCACCGCCGCCCTGGCCCGCCAGGTGGGGGTTTCCGAAGCGGCGCTGTACCGCCACTTCCCCAGTAAGGCGCGCATGTTCGAAGGCTTGATCGACTTCATCGAAGAGAGCATTTTCGCGCGCATCACCCGGATACTGGAAGACATCCCCGACGCCACCACCCGCTGCAGCACGATACTCTCACTGCTGCTGGGCTTTGCCGAAAAAAACCCCGGCCTGGCCCGAGTACTGGGCGGCGACGCACTCACCGGCGAAACGGCACGCCTGCGCCTGCGCGTTCACCAGCTGTTCGAACGCCTGGAAACCCAGCTGAAACAAATCCTCCGCGAAGCCGAGCTGCGTGAAGGGCTGCGCCCCAGCATTCCCGCCTCCGCCGCTGCCAACCTGCTGATCGCGCAAGCCGAAGGGCGCATCGCCCAGTACGTGCGCAGCGACTTCAAACGGCTGCCCACCGAATACTGGGAAGACCAGTGGGCGCTACTTTCCAGCCAACTGCTACAACCCAGCCCACAGCTCGCCTGACTACGTGCGCGCTTCATACACGTACAGCCTACGCATACAACGCACACGCCCCACCAGTGGTCGCCATCAGCGACCACTGGGGGCGTTTGTTGATGATGGCTGCCAGGCCATACCCCTAGTGCTTTACAATGGGGCCGAACGTTGGACAGCACGCCAGGACATCTACGACATGGTGTACCCGGAACCACCCTCGTTTCTGCAGGTCTATCAGCCACACCTTCGCTACTACCTCATCGATGAAGGGCGCTACACTGATGAAGAGCTTGCCCTGCGCCCAACACCGCTAAGTGGGGTATTCGGCATCGAAAAAGCCTCAACCGACATGAAAGGTTTACAGCAAGCGGTGGACCGAATTGTCACGATCATACAAGCCGCCCCGGACAAAGAGCGGATCGACAAGATCGTTACCCGCTGGCTAAAGCGCTATTTGCAAAGGTTAGGCGCCAATGCAAACCTGGACCAGCTCAATAGTTTAGTGGAGGACAAAACCATGCTAGCAGAAAATCTTGCAAACTGGGCCCAGGAAGAACGCCAGGCCGGGCGTTTAGAGGGACGCCAGGAAGGCATCGTCACCACAGCCCGCAATTTGTTAACGCTTGGTGCGCTGAGTGACGACCAAATTGCTGTCGCTACTGGGCTAACGGTGGAGGAGATCGCCAAGCTGCGTAACGAAAGCACGCACTGAGCTTACAACTCCCCACACGCCTGAGCAGGACAGCCACATCGGCCCCTAATCTATGTGGCATTTAAAGTATGCCCAGCATTAGCTGATGGCTGCCAAGCCCAATCCAGAGCGCCACACGATGCGGTGTATTACACCCTCGCTTGCCCTTGAATCACCGCCTCGAACCCAGCGGGGGTAATCGGTTGCTTCTCGGCATCCAGCGCCGTGCCCCCCAACTTGGCCAGCTTTTTGGAAAGCGACACCAGTTTGGCCAACTGCAGCTTGCTGGGAGCCAGCATGCGCTGGGTCTTGGCAATCTTGATGCTGACGCCCTTCACCGGCGGATGACTGGCCTGGGATTCGGTCAAGGGTGGCAACTGGCCCGACCCCAGCGCATTTTCGATCAGAATCGGCGTGCGAGAAGAATCCCCCGCCACGGCAAAGGTCTTGGTGCGCTGTTCATACACCGCACCTGCCGAACTCAATACCGCACTCAAGCGGTCGTTCAGCGCAGGCGACGGCTCCTCGAACAGCACCTTTACCTCCCAGGCCGCACTTTCTGCACTCAGCAAGGCCGGGCCTTCTGGCACCACGACGGGCGGTGCCCCACCCAGCGCCCCTACTGCCACCGGCACCTCGCTTGCCCGCCGCACCAGCAACATGTACCCTGCCACACACCCGCAAGTCACGCTCAACCAAAGCGCACCAATCGCCACTACCAACACCAACGTTTGGGTATCCATCGCCCTGTTCTCGTTTTGTTAGCCAAGCACCAAACTGCTTACCAGAAAAGACCATAGTTCATGGCAGGCGGTTTGCAAGCTAACATTTAGTCTAGGGAGAGGCGTTTATTTCAAGGAAAGAGCAGCACCAGAACGCGGTGGCTCATTGAGGCCTTCTTCTACCTTCAACATGGCCAGCGTATGGGCACGCTGCTGCTTGACGGCGGTATCCAGAATATCCAGCAGCGCCTGGTAATCTTTCGGCTGTGCTTCCTCCAGGCCGTGCTTTTCGACGTTTGCCAGCGTTTGGCGAGTATCATGTATCAGTGCTTCCAGGGCCAGAATCACTCGCTCGCGCTCGTCCGCCGTCATCACGTATTAATCCCCTTTCTGCAGCTGCTGCACCCGCTCATATAACTGCTTGGCGCTGGCCATGGCCGTGGCTTCGTAAGCATCCAGGGTCAATAGCTGGTCGTTGGCTGGGTCCTGCATTGCAGCCTCCAGCACTGCCTGATAGCGTTTCAGCAAATGTGCCAGATTCAAGCGAATCATGGTGAGCTCAAGCTGAAACTCCGCTTGTAGACGAGTCATTCGCTCAATGCCCATAGGCACGCCCTCGCGAGCGGTAGCGGACCCGATGGTCAGCTCGACGCGTTTTTCAACGGCGTTCAATTTGGGGATCAGTTCATTGACCACGTACAGCGCAGAAATGGTAGTGGAATTTGATTTCACAAGGCTCCCAAAGCGGTGCTCGAATAAAAATAGAGCACCATTTTATCACGCACTTAGCTTGGTCTAAGGCTGAATCAACCCCCGGTAGAGCGGGTATATTCCCAGCGTACTTTTGGTGTTAGCGCGCTACTTGCAAGGAAGCGCCCCCAGCTTGCCCCACTCCGGCGCGCACATGGTCACAGATGACAGAGCTGGGGCAGCGGGGATGACGGTTCTATGGCGGCCGCTGGGAAATGGCCTGGTGGGAGGCGGCTTTAGCCCGCGATGACGGCGGCACCGGTGCTTGCTCAGGCAGTCGCCCAATGAATTGGCCTCCCACAGGGGGGCTGGGTTGAGAAAGCGGGTGTTGTGGTAAAGTATTAATTCAGCGACAGGAGCCCGCATGGTCAGCAAAGTGCATAACCGCCACGATCACAGCTATAAACT
>NZ_BMXN01000001.1 GCF_014651775.1 Vreelandella hamiltonii | reverse complement strand
ATGTTGGGCATGGCACTGTCTGGGTGAATGGCGATAATGGCTATATTGCCATGCAGGTCAGTGGGTTAGAAGTGCTTCCGGGGGCCGGTCTCACGGATTCAGGGATATTTCAACGCTATGGCATCCACGTTTGATAAAACGCGGCCACTTTGTAATGCCGCGATACCTTCCCACCCCCTCACTGAACCAAACTTGTGCCTTGACAAAAAAACTCTCGAAAAAAAGCACCAATTTGGTGCAAGATTTAATTAAAAGCGATGCGATCACAATTTTCCACACTTCTTAAACGCCCTTGGGCATATTGCAGCTGCAAAAAAGTTCAACTCCAACGATACTCTTGGGTAAATGTCTTGTTGCGTCGCAGTTCATCAGTAGCTGCGAGAATTTACGCTTTTATTTGAGGGTGGCTCATGACCATTCGCGTTGCCTTGCATCACCGCACAACCTATCGATTTGACCGCCCCGTCAAACTGTCACCCCATGTCGTCCGCCTGCGCCCGGCCCCCCACTGCCGTACTCATATCGATGCCTACTCGCTGAATATTTCAGGGGATGACCACTTTCTGAATTGGCAGCAAGACCCCTTTGGCAACTTTAATGCGCGTATCGTGTTTCCAGAGCCACGCAAGGAACTCACCATTGCCGTCGAGCTGGTGGCCCCCATGACGGTCATCAACCCTTTCGACTTTTTTCTCGACGATGCCGCGCAAAAAATTCCGTTCCATTATTCCGATGAGCTTCTCAAGGAGCTAGGCCCCTATCTGGAAGTCACCGAAGCAGGGCCGCGCCTAAAAGCATGGCTTAAGGAAGTACCTCGGGAGCCCACCACCAGCGTCGATTTTCTGGTGGCGCTCAACCAGCGTCTGCAACAGGACATCAGCTACCTGGTGCGTATGGAGCCCGGCGTACAAAGCTGTGAAGAAACCCTAACTCTGGCCAGTGGTTCCTGCCGCGACAGCGCCTGGTTACTGGTACAGATCCTGCGCCATTTGGGGCTGGCGGCTCGCTTTGTATCCGGCTATCTGATTCAGCTGGCCCCGGACGTCAAAGCGCTGGATGGCCCCAGCGGTACCGAGGTTGACTTTACCGACCTGCATGCCTGGACCGAAGTCTTCCTGCCGGGCGCAGGCTGGGTGGGCCTGGACCCCACCTCCGGCCTGTTCGCTGGTGAAGGGCATATTCCGCTGGCCGCCACCCCCACCACCGGCAGCGCCGCGGCCATTACCGGTTTTTCCGACAAGTGCGAAGTGGAATTCGATGTCGAGATGCGCGTGGAGCGCATCCATGAAGACCCGCGCGTCACCCGCCCCTACAGCGATCAGCAGTGGCAGGCCATTCTGGCGCTGGGCGACCAGGTGGATGAAGTCCTCCAGCAGCAGGATGTTCGCCTGACCATGGGGGGCGAGCCGACCTTCGTTTCCATCGACGACATGGAGAGCCCCCAGTGGAACACCGAAGCGCTGGGCGAGCACAAGCGTGAGCGCGCCGAGGCGCTGCTGACCCGACTGCAGGAAGCCTACGCGGCCGGTAGCGTCATTCAGCAGCAACAGGGCAAGTGGTACCCTGGCGAACCGCTGCCTCGCTGGGCGCTGGCCTGTTACTGGCGCAAGGATGGCGCGCCCCTGTGGCGCGACCCCAAGTGGCTGGCCAGCACCGAAGGCGCGCCCCACGCCAAGGTCGACAACGCCATGGTAGAGCGCTTCATCCATACGCTGGGCGAACGCCTGGGCGTGGCGCAGCGCCACTGGATTCCCGCCTACGAAGATGCCTACTACTACCTTTGGAAAGAGCAGACCCTACCGGTCAGCGTCGACCCGCGTAATGCCGACCTGAAAGACGATGCCGAACGCCGCCGCCTGGCACGGCTGCTGGAGCAGGACCTGGGCGCCGTCGTGGGCTATGCGCTCCCGTTGCGTCACTCGATTTCCCAGTCTCATCGCTGGGAAAGCGGCCGTTGGCCGCTCAAACGCGATCACCTGTTCCTGGTGCCAGGCGACTCCCCCATGGGCCTGCGTCTGCCGCTGTCGGCGCTCCCCTGGGCCGACCCGGAAGAGCAGCCGCAGCCCCAGTCGCTGTTTGCACCGCGACCTGCGCTGGGCGACATTCACGGGGAAGTGGCGCGCCGCAATGCCGAACAGCATCGCTTCACCAGCGCCGAGCGCCATGGCCAGAGCCTGCATCCCAGCCATAGCCACCCGGAAGGCGAAGCCGTTCAGCAGCAGCCAAGCGCCGCCGACGACCGCGAACACAAGGTGATCCATACCAGCCTGTGCGTCGAGCCTCGTGAGGGCCGCCTGCATGTCTTCCTGCCACCGCTGACTCACCTGGAGCACTACCTCGACCTGTTGAGCAGCATCGAGGAAACCGCCCAGGCGCTGGCTTGCCCAGTCATGATCGAAGGCTACGCGCCGCCCCGGGACCCGCGTCTGTCCAGTTTCCAGATCACCCCGGACCCCGGCGTCATCGAGGTCAACATCATGCCGGCCGACAGCTGGCCAGCGCTGGTCGCCCAGACCGAACGGCTCTACGATGAAGCCCGCCAGGCGCGGCTGGGCACCGAAAAATTCATGGTCGATGGCCGCCATACCGGCACCGGCGGCGGCAACCATGTCACGCTGGGCGGCCTGACACCGGAGGACTCCCCGTTTCTACGTCGGCCGGACCTGCTGGCCAGTCTGGTAACCTACTGGCAGCACCACCCGAGCCTGTCGTATCTGTTTTCCGGGCTGTTCATTGGCCCAACCAGTCAGGCCCCGCGAGTGGATGAAGCCCGCCACGAGGCGCTCTACGAGCTGGAAATCGCCCTGCAACAGATGCCCGAAGGCGAGGTCGTTCAGCCCTGGCTGGTGGACCGACTGCTGCGCCACCTGCTCACCGACCTGACCGGCAACACCCACCGCGCCGAGTTCTGTATCGACAAGCTCTACTCACCGGACAGCGACAGCGGCCGGTTGGGGCTGCTGGAGCTGCGCGGCTTTGAAATGCCTCCCCACGCGCGTATGGGCCTGATGCAGACGCTGCTCATTCGCGCCCTGGTGGCGCGCTGCTGGAAGACGCCCTACCGTGCGCGCCCGGTACGCTGGGGCAGTGCCCTGCAGGACCGCTGGATGCTGCCCCACTACCTGTGGGAAGACCTGAACGATGTGCTGCACGATCTGCGTCACCATGGGTTCGATTTCGAGTTGGAGTGGTTTGCGCCATTCCGGGAGTTCCGCTTCCCGGTGCATGGCCGCTTGCATACTCCCATGCTCTCCATAGAGCTGCGCCAGGCCATCGAGCCCTGGCACGTGCTGGGTGAAGAAGCCACGGCAGGCGGTACCGCCCGCTATGTGGACTCCTCGGTGGAACGCCTGGAAGTGAAGGTCAACGGCATGAGCGGCGACCGCTACGTGGTGACCTGCAATGGCCGCCAGGTACCGCTCTCCCCCACCGGACGCAACGGCGAAGCCGTCGCAGGCGTGCGCTACCGGGCCTGGCAGCCGCCGTCGGCCCTGCACCCCCAGATTCCCGTTCACGCTCCGCTGGTATTCGATGTCATCGACACCTGGAACCAGCGTTCGGTGGCGGGCTGCACCTATCACGTCGTGCATCCCACGGGGCGCAGTTTCGAGACGTTCCCGGTCAATGCCTTCGAAGCCGAAGCCAGACGCCTGGGTCGCTTTAGCGACAGTGGCCACGGCCATGGCTACCAGGCGCCCATGCCAGAAGCCCTCAGTCAGGAACTGCCGTGTACCCTTGACCTACGCTGGAGCCCGCGCCGATGAGGTAGTAATGCTTTCCTATCGGCGCTAGCTGCAGGATAATCCGCCCCTTACTCGCTCAGGACTCTCAGGATCATGACTGCCCCTGTCTCTCCCTCACTGCTTGAGCTCGGCGCTGCCGGGCTCATCGAGGACTACTTGAATCAGCTAGGCAAGGGACAGCCCGGCACGTTTGATGCGATGCTCGACCGTCAGGGCCAACTGCGCCCCGGCTGGCAGGGCCTGCTTGGCGCTCTGGAAAGCCTGGGTGCCGAGGGCCGCTATCAGCAGCATGAAGAGCTTCAGCGCCTGCTGGCCGAGAACGGCGTCATCTTCAATATGCACGATGACACCCAAGGGCGCGCCTGGCGGCTGGACCCGCTTCCCTGGGTCATCGACCAGGCGCAATGGCAAGCGCTGGAAATCGGCCTGACCCAGCGTACGCGGCTATTCAATGCGCTGTATGACGACCTGTACGGCCCGCGCACGCTATTCGATGCGGGCCTGCTGCCCACCCAGGCGCTGCTGGCCTCGCCCCACTTCCTGCTGCCCTGCCACGGCTCTCAGCCCAGCGACCGTCCTGCGATCAGCTTTCACGGCATCGACGTCATCCAGGATGCCGAAGGGCAGTGGCGCGTCATTGGCGACCGGCTGCAAGCGCCTTCCGGCACCGGTTTCACGCTGGAAAACCGCATTCTCATGGCCCGCGCGCTGCCTGAAATGTACCGCAACGCGCCGCTGAAGCGCCTGGCGGGTTTCCTGGATAAATACCACCGCACGCTGACCGCACTGGCCTACCAGCACCGCGACAACCCGACCGTGGTGCTGTTGACCCCGGGGCCGGGCAGCCCACGCTATTTCGAGCATGCCTACCTGGCCAACTACCTGAACATCGACCTGGCAGAAGGCCAGGACATGGTCGTGCGCGATAGCCAGCTCTGGTTACGTACCCTGGGCGGCCTGCAGCCGGTGGACGTGGTGCTGCGCCACTGCGACGACGCCTACTGCGACCCGCTGGAACTACGCGGTGACTCCCAGCTGGGCGTCCCGGGCCTACTGCAAGCCGCTCGGGCCAGCGGCGTAGCCATGTCGAATGCGCTAGGCGTAGGCGCTTTGGAGCTGCCGGAGCTGGCTGACTACCTGCCAGCACTCTGCCAGCACCTGCTGGGGGAAGCACTGCTACTGCCCAGCGCCAATGCCCAGACGCCTTCTGCCACGGCCCCCCTGTTCGACCCGCACATGCAGCGGCTGTCGCCCACCACCCTGAACCTGCGCTGTTTCGTTTCCAGAGCCCCGGGCAGCGTCGCGACCCGCAGCCAACAGCCCAGCGATTATCACGTCATGCCGGGGGGGCTTGCCTGGGTGGGCACTCCCGGCTCGCCGTCGCTCAGCAGCCCCATCGTCAAGGACGTCTGGGTGACCGCCAACACGCCCCAGCCTCACGTCAGTCAACTGCGTCAGGCACGCGGTCCCGTGGTGGCTACCCGCGATGGCACCGACCTGCCCAGCCGGGTAGCGGAAAGCCTGTTCTGGCTGGGTCGCTACGGCGAACGGCTGGATGCCCGTGCCCGTTTGCTACGCGAAGCCTTGATGCGTCTGATGGAGTATGACCAGGACGAAATTGCCGACCAGCTACTGGACGAGCTGCTGCTGGCGCTGGAAATCACTACCTTGAACGGCGACGGCGAAGGCGCCAAACCCCCGCTGGTGGGCTTTGCCCAAAAACGCACGGCGCTGCTGGCCCAGTTCGACGAGCAAGACGCTCAGGCCCTCAAGCCGCTGTTTGCTCATTTGCTACGTAACGCTCGAAGCGTGCGTGACCATCTGGGCGACGACTCCTGGCGGGTGGTGCATCAGCTACGCCAGCGAGTGGATACGTTCAGCCCCAGCCTGGGCGCCAGCGCGGCGCGGCGCGCCTGTGAAGGATTATCGGCGCAAATTGCCGCTTTCTTTGGGCTGTGCAACGAAACCATGCCCCATCACTACGGCTGGCGGTTCATGGACATCGGGCGCTTTCTGGACCGCGTGCTTGGGCTGCTATCGCTGCTCAAGCTGACCCTGAACGCGCCCCATTCGCCGGGGCTGGCGCTCTGGGAAGTCGTGTTGGCCACCACGGACAACTTCACCGCCTATCGTCGCCGCTACCGCAGCGAGCTGCACCCCGAGGCCATTCTCGACCTGCTGCTGTTCGACGAGACCAACCCTCGCTCGGTGGGCTACATGCTCAAGCGCCTGGAGCGGCAGATGGATCGCCTACCCGGCAGCTCGTCGCCCTACCGCAACGCCGAACGGCGGCTGCTGATCCAGGCCAATGCCGCCCTGCACCTGGCCGACATCGACCGTCTGAGCCATCTGGCCGACACTCCCGATGCCCAGGCCGCGTTGGAACAGCTGCTGGATGAGCTGATTGCGCCGCTCAGCGCCCTTTCGGACGCCATCAGCCACAGTCATTTCAGCCATGTAGAGCGACCGCGCCAACTTGTCAGCATGGAGCCCGACGAATGAATTACACCCTGCGGCACACCACGCGCTACCACTACAGCGCGCCCGTGACCCTGTGCCACAGCGAGGCGCGCGTGCTGCCTCGCAAGACGCAGCACCAGCAGTGCGGGGCCTCCGAGCTGACCATCAGCCCCATGCCTCACGTGCAGGCAGAGCGGCGGGACGTGTTTGGCAATCGGGTACTTTACTTCGCCATGGAAGAGGTGCACCAGACGCTGGACGTGACGGTCGTCACGCCTTTGAACACTCAACCTCTGGGGCCGCTGCCTGCCAGTTCGCCCAGTTGGGAAAGCGTGGCAGCGCAACTGCGCCAGGACAGCCGTTTCGACATGCAGCTGTATCGGCTGGATTCGCCATTCATCCGCCGCAACGATGAGCTGGCCGACTTTGCCCGCAGCTGTTTCACGCCCGGCCGCCCGCTGGTAGAAGCCGCCATGGCCCTCAACCAGACCATCTACGATACCTTCGAATACGACCCCAGTTTCACCACTCTGGCCACCCCCTTGAGTGATGTACTGGCCAACCGCCGGGGCGTCTGCCAGGACTTTGCCCACCTGGCCATTGGCGCGCTGCGTTCGGTGGGCCTGCCTGCCCGCTATGTCAGCGGCTATCTGGAAACCCAGCCTCCCCCCGGCCAGCCCCGCCTGATTGGCGCCGATGCTTCCCATGCCTGGCTGGCCGTGTGGATCCCCGATTGGGGCTGGCTAGCCCTGGACCCGACCAACGGTACGCTGGCCGGTGAACAGCACCCGGTGCTGGCCTGGGGGCGCGACTACGCCGATGTGGCCCCCCTGAAAGGGGTCATGAACGGCGGCGGTGAGCACCAGCTCGAAGTGGAAGTGGATGTCATGCCGCTCACCGAGCACAGCGTCGCCTGAACCGCCTGCGCTGGCCGTCAGCGGCACGCCAGCAAGTCAGCGCTGAATCAGGCCATTGGTCAGCCACGGCTGCCAGGCCAGCAGCACCAGCGTGGCCAATGTGGCCAGCAGGAACGGCAGCAAGGCGCGGAAAATTTTCAGCGGCGGCGCGCCGGTCATGGAGGAGGCGATGAACAGCCCCGCTCCCACTGGCGGGGTCAGTAGCCCCATCACCAGCGTCAGGCACACCACCACGCCAAACTGATATGGGCTGATCGCAAACTGACTCTGCGCAATGGGCATCAGAATGGGCACCACCAGGATCAGTGCGGCAATGCCATCGATGATCATGCCCACCAGCAGCAGCGCCGCAATCACCAGCAGCAGGAACACGAAAGGATCACTGGTCAGCGCAGCAATCCACGCGGCGGCCATCTGCGGCAAGCGCTCGTATACCACCACCCAGCCAAACACCCCGGCGGCGGCAATCAGCATGATCACCAGCCCTGCATTCATGGCCGTACGTGCCAACACCTGCGGGAGCTGCCCCAGGCGCAGGTCGCCATACACCCAGCGCCCCATCAGCAGGGCCGCCAGCGATGCCAGGGCAGCCGACTCCGTGGGCGTCGCAATGCCCAGCAGAATGCCGCCAATGATGATCACCGGAATCAGCAGCGCGGGCAGCCCCCAGAACGCGTCGTGAAGCGCCTGCTGGCGGCTGGGCCACTCCCCCTTGGGGTACTGCTGGACCAGCCCCACCAGCGCAATGACCACGAAAAAGCTGGCCCCTAACAGCAGTCCGGGCAGCAGTCCGGCAATGAACATTTCGGCGATCGGCACCTGCGCCATGACGCCAAACAGTACGAACAGCATCGAGGGCGGAATGATCGGCGATAGCAAACCACCGGCGGCGGTAATCGCGGCGCTGTAGGGCTTGTCATACCCCTCCTGCTCCATGGCGGGCACCATGGCCCGCGACATGATGGCGATTTGCGACGCCGCAGAGCCAATGATCGCCGCCATCATCATGTTGGCCACCAGGTTGATATATGCCAGCCCACCGCGAAACCCGCCCACCAGCAGCCGCGCCAGGGCGATCAGCCGTTTGGTCAGGCCGCCTTCGTTCATCAGCTCGCCCGCCAGCATGAACAGCGGAATGGCCAGCAGTCCGTAACTCTCGATGGCGCTGAACAGCTGCTGAGGGTACGAATCGAACAGCACCGCATTGCCCGATGCCTGGATATACCACATGGCCGTGAGCGCCAGCACCAGCGCAATCGGCACCGCTCCCAGCAGCAGAATCAGAAATACCACAACGGTCATGTGCGTTCCCTCAGCCCCTGAACGGATTGCAGCAGGTTGGCCACGCCGTGCAGGCTGAGCGACAGCGCAAACCAGGGCACGATCAGCCACGCCCAGAATTTCTTGATGCCCAGCGTGGAGGTGTTTTCGGCGTAGATGAAATTGAAGGTCTGGCCCTGGAAGGCGCGCACATCGAACCCGGCCTGGGCCAACGCCCAGGGTTGATACCAGCGCCAGCAGAGCCACGCCAACAGCAGCGCAAACAGCAGCACCATGGCGTCCACCGCCAAGGTAATGGCACGCTGACCCGTGGCGGGCAACAGATCGCTGAGCAGCGTCACGGCAATGCCCTGTCGGCGCTTCAAGACCGCCCCGGCAATCAAAAACGTCATCCAGATCATGGCGTAGATGGCCAGTTCACTGACCCAGTAAAGCGGATTGCCCAGCGCCCGAAAGGCAATGTTGGCGAGGATGAGACACGTGACCGCCGCTGCCAGGGCAGCGGCGGTCATCTCTTCGTAACGGGCAAGCCTGAGGGAGAGGCGTTGCAGCATGATCATCGAAAGCCTCTGGTTCAGCGCTACTCGTCGCGCAAGCGGTCAGCTTCCGCCCGCAGGGTTTCCAGCATCGGAGCCTTGGGTGCCCAGATGCCCTCCCACTGAGCAATGGCATCGGCAAAGAACTCGGCATCCGCTTCCACGATGTTGATATCCAGGGCGCGAATTTCCTCTTCCTGGGCGGCGTCCATGGCTTCGAAGCCGCTCAGCACATTGTCGAGATGCTCGGCCATGGCGGTTTCGAACAGCTCGCGATCCTGTTCCGACAGCTCACGCCACACGCGCCCCGATACCACGCCGACCATGGGGAACATCATATGGTTGGAGATCAGCAGGTTTTGCGCCTGCTCATGAAATTTCAGGATCAGGATGGAATCGAAATCCATGTCGATGGCATCGACCTGACCGTTGGCCAGGGCATCGTAGACTTCCAGCAGCGGCATGGGCGCAGGCGCTGCGCCAGTGGCCGTGTAGAAATCACGGATTGGCTCGAAGGGCGTGATGCGCAGGCGCTGGCCACGAAAATCAGCGGCGCTCTCGATGGGGCTGCGGCTGAGTACTTGACGCATACCGACCATGCCATACCCCAGCCCTACCAGGCCCACGCCTTCCGGCATCAGCTCGAGCAGCTCGGCGGCCGCCTCGGAGCGCAGCAGGCGCGCGGCATGGTTGACGTCATCCACCAGATAGGGCGCATACAGTGCACCAAAATCCGGTATCCGGTTGGAGATTTCGGCGATAGTCAAAAATGCCATGTCCAGGGCACCGGTCTGCAGCTGCTGCACCATTTGCGCTTCGTTGCCTAGCTGCTGGGCAGGAAAAACGCTTACGCTGTGCTCGCCGTTCGAGCGTTCGTGCACGGTTTGCGCAAAGGCTTCGGCTTCCGTCGACCAGAGGTGCTGGGCGGGCGTGATCAGCCCCAAGCGAAAGTCCCGCGCCTGGGCGCTCAGGGAAGTGACGGCCAAAGCAGCCGCCGCACAGGCCAGTGTCAGCGTTTTGAGTCGTTTCATGCAAAGCCTCTTGGGATCCCAGCGGCAAGACCAGCGTCTTGCGTTATTTTCGTTAGCGCCTTGAGAATACCCCAGCTACTTCGTTGATAACACCCGTGCTTTTGGTATCCCGCTTGACGCTCCGGCGCAAAAGACAGGATGATAGGCGTTCTTTTGACCTCCTCCCCTCCCTCAGCTTGCACTGCCCGCTCTTGCGCTCTGTTCTGCCTCTTCTTCTTCTTGACGGTTTTTCTCCAGCTTCTTGGCCGCAGAAGCCAGTGATTTGGCGGCCTCCATGATATCGTCTACCCGCGGTGCGATCTCCTCCAAAGAGGCAGCGGGATACTCGACGTGATCTGCGGGCAGCTGAAACGGAGCGACATTATCCTTGTGAGCGCCAGCAGCCTGTGTTTCTTCGTTGGCGTTGAATCCAGCATTGTCAGCATGAAGATGGTTCATATATACCTCTTTGTGTCGGGCCCATAATGGGCTGTTTGCCATTTGAAGAAATTAATAATCGTCTATTTCGTCCAGGTTGTCGTGCAGCGGCAGTGAGCCAAAGCGACCGCTTTCTTCACGAAAGCTATGGCCCATATAGCGGCTACCATCTTCTTCCTGGTGATGCTCTTGAAAAGCACGGCTTGTGCCTTGCGGCTCATCTTCGTCGCGCGCCGTATTAAAAGGAAGATCACTTTTGAAGGCTCCCGCGGCACGCATGGGCCCAACACTGGTCGCAAATCGTGATTCGCTCTTTTCACGCACCCCCACCAGTACCGATACCTTGCCATTCACTACAGGAATGAAAGGGATGTTCTTGCGGGGCTTGGGCCGTGATAACCGGGGAGCCGATAGGACCGGGTTCTCTCGACTTTTGGGAGAGCGTCGTTTCTTTTTGCGCTTTTTAGCCGGTTTCGCCGGTGCCAGCACTAGCTCCGATTTTAAAGCGCTCAACTGATCGGCCAATGCGGTGTTGGTGATCCTGGCTCCAGATGCTTCCTTTGCCTTGCCCGATTTTGGCTGGGGCCGCCTAGTCTTCGCCTGTTTCGCGTGAGAGTGCGGGTTAGACGCTATCGCGGGAACGGCTTCAGTCTTCGGGCCAAGTCTTGATTCCTTTTGGGGGCTGCCCTTAGCCCTGTAGACTTTCACCGAGCGTCGTTTTTCTTCCTCTCGTGCGAGGCGGGCCGCGCTGGCGTTGTTATGGAACGGAGACGGCACGCTATAAGCTGACGCACTAGCCCCCTTCTGGCTATCGACAAAGCCGGAACCTCCACACATCGGGCAGTTTGGCGCGTGAATAGCCCCACCATCGCACCGTGAGCAAAATTCCATCTGTCTCTCCTTACCCCCGCTCCAAGCGAAGGATCTCTTGGGTGTCCAGAGTACCCTGGTATTTAACAAACGCGCCCTGGCGTTCGATAGAAGCTTTCATCGCCATGCGATCGGCCAACTCGTTACCCTTGATCCCCGCATGGGCTTTGACGTGCACCAATTCGATGGCGTGACCAATTTCGTTGTAGAGGTTATAGGCGGCTTCTACAATGGCCTGATTCTTGACCGGCTCATTGTTGGGCCGACGCCAACCACGCTTTTTCCACCCGCTCGCCCATTGGCTGATACACTTGATTGCATACTGCGAGTCGGGGCGGATACGCACGCTCTTACTTTCGGAAAGGGCCGTTTTGGCAAGGAATAGCGACTCTTGCAGCGCCAACAGCTCGGCGGTGTTGTTGGTTCCCATCGGGGCAAAGTGGCCGTAGTACAGGTCGCTCAGCATGCCTTGCCGGTAAACCACCACGCCGGAGCCGGAGGGGCCAGGGTTAGGGTCGCACGCCCCATCACAGAAAATCTCGACATCGACGGCGCTCAGGGTCTTCTGAGTCGGAGCCTTTGGCGTTTTCGCGGCCGTTTTCTTGGTGGAGCGGCTGCCACTTGCTTTGTGAGCTGGCGCCTTGGCCGTTCTGGCAAACGCCTGGTGGGCAGCCTCTTCACTTTGGAAAGACTTATAACGTGCGGAGGGGAACCCTTTAACCTGGCGCTCACACTCAGCCCAGGTCGTGTAGATCCCGGGGGTCCGACCTACCCAAGCGACGTATCACTTTTTGGCTCTTGTTTTCGCCATTGCGTGCCCCTGCTTTCGTTTAGTCTTGTGTTGAATGGTGTCTGTCGAGCCAGTGGCGGCAATGTTGGCAGTTAACGCGCTGTAATTCGCCCCGCTGTGGCGAGTCATCAACTTCGAATAAGCGCACGGCAAGCCTGCAAGCGGTAAAGGTTCCGCTGCCATCAGGACGAAGCCATGCCGACCCACTCCGTACACCGCACGCCACCGTTTTCCACCAACTGCATACACTTGATCCCGATGAGAGGGCGCTGGACACGCCGTTTCACAAAGCGCTCGACGAGCCCTTGAGAGCGGGCGACAAACTGTCACTGGACGGCATGACGCTGAGCGTCGAAGGAATTCTGGGGGAGCGCGTTACCACCGTGGCGCTACAGCTGGCCACGCAGCCACCGGAAACTTGAGAGCAGCGCCCCCATGGCGTCACACCGCCATGGGGGCTTTGACATCGCGCTTCAGGCGGCTTCGTAAGCGGCCTTGAGACGATAGAACTCAGCCACGATGGCCGCCATCTCGCTGTCGTCGTAGTTGCACAGGCCGCTGACCACCAGTTTCTTGGAGCCCACGCCCACGGGCTGGCCAGAGGACTGAATGGAGAACTCCAGCAGCGCATCGGCACGCTTGCCCTGGACTTCGAGAGACGACTGGGTCAAGGCGAGATCCGGTGACAGCGCATCCAGCCGGTCCAGACAGAAGCCCATGCTGTCGTAGATCACCAGCGGGCGCTTGGGGTTGAACATCACCCCGTGCTGCTCCATCAAGGGCTTCAGATAGTGTGGAAAATTCTTGCCCGAGAAGGCCACGTAGCAACGCGCGAAGGCTTCCACGGCCGCTTCGTCACGGGTGACTTCCCCTCGGCGTACCACCTGCAAATAGCACTTTCCGCTATCGTCGCAGACGTGGATATCGCCGTTGTCGGCTTCGCTAAACTTGAGCGGTGTATCAGCGCCTACCATATTGGTGAAGCGAAATTCCATTTGTCGCGACAGCCCGAACTTCACCAGTACCAGTGTGAACAACAAGTCGCCGGGCACGCAGAAACGCCGTGCGTCCGGGTTGTGAATCGGGTTGTAATCGCCGGCCACGCCCTTGGCGAAGCGGCTGGCCTGCTCGGCGGAGATCACCACGTACTCTCCGCGCTGCGCGTAAAAATCCTTGAACATGGCTTTGCTGCCTGCCTAGCGTTGAAATCGAAAACCCATAACTGCCCCACGTCGCGCATAATGCCATAAAACACGCGCCAACAGGAGTCATCTGCCAGGATGCTTGTATGACCAACGAGACGCCCCCCACGCCGCGCCGCCGTTCCCCCTTGATCTACGCCTTGGTGGCCGTGATCCTGGTTGCTCTAGTGTGGCTGGCGGGCAGCTACTGGCTGCTCAATAGCCAGTGGCTGCCGCGCCAGATCTCCACCATCGACGGCGTAGAGGTGCGCTGGTCGAGTGCCCAGAGCCTGCACCCCGGCCGCTGGGAGGTCGAAAACCTCTATCTGGCCCGGGACGATGCCGCCCTGCCCCTCTCGGTAGAAGCCGAACGGGCCACCTTGTCGCTCTCGCTACTGGCCCTGCTGCGTGGCGAACTCTACCTTCACGCCCTGAATGCCGACGGCATTCGCCGCCTGACGGTTGGCGATCTGGCGCTGGAGGCCGAAGGCCAGCTGCAGGTCATGGATACCCAGCTTAGTCAGGATCGGCTGACCTTGCCGCATGTGTCGCTGGACATTACCCAGGGCAGCCTGGTGCGGCTCAGTGATCAGACCACCTTGATCCAACAGATCGACCTGCGCAGTACGGCGTCGCTGGCCGAGACCGCTACCCAGGCATTACGGGGGGAGGCCCTCGAAGAAGCGCTCTTGAGCGCCCTGGATGCGCGGCTGTCGCTGACCGCCCAGGCCGATGCCTGGGACGTGTTCATGCCCTACCTGGAAGCGTTGCCGTGGCTCAGCCTGGCGGGCCGCGGTGAGCTACAGGGTGAGCTTGCGCTGATGGCAGGCGAACTGCAGCCCGACAGCGAGCTGGTACTGACCGCGCCCATCCTGGAGCTTGCGCTGGATGAGCAGCGCCTGGCGCGCCGCGATGAAGCACGCCGCTGGCTGCTCGCAGATGCCTCGCCCCCACGCCACACCGCCACCGGCGAAGGCCAGGTACGCCTTGCGGTGGAAGAGCAGCAGCTGCGCTATTCCACTCATCTGGCACAAGTGACACTGGCAGAAGCCACGCCTTCCGATACCCGCCCCTATGCCACCAATACCCAACTGACCCTGACCACCGAGCTTCCCAACCAGCGCCTGGACCGGCTGGCGCTCCCTACCCATGCCACGCTGGCCCTCTCTGGCCAGGTCACTAGGCTGGATATGCTGGACCGCTACCTGACCACCGCGCTGGAAGGCCAAGGCATCAGGCTCACTGGCGAGGGGAGTATCGATGCCCGGCTTGCCCTGCGCGACGCACGCCCCTACCAGGCCGAGCTGGCCATCGAGGCCCCAGCACTGGGTGCAGCGCTGTTGGACTTCACCACCCAGGGCCAAGGCACCCTGAACGCGCAATTAAACGAAGATGAGCAGCTGCACGCCACGCTGGCACTGCGTGATGCCGAGCTGTATCACCAGACGCGCCAACTGATGGCCAACGCGCAGCTGACCCTGGACGCCACCAGCCCCCTCGATCCCGAACAGGCCAGGCAGCAGGCCACGGCACGGCTGAGCTGGGCAGAAGCCACGCTCCCCGACCTGGGCGTACTGCAACCTTACCTGGCAGGCCTGCTGCCCTCTCCCACCCCGTTGACACTACAGCGCGGCAGCGCCACCAGCCGGGGACAACTGGAGTTCGACACACAGGCCGTGCAGGGTGAGCTGCACCTGGCAGGCAATCAGCTGACCACCGGCTGGCAGCGGGGCGATCAGCGCGGCACCCTGGTCAGCAACGCGCAGTTGCAGCTGACGATACGCCAGGCCGCGCTGGACGGCACGGCGCTGGATATCAGTGGCTCACGGCTGCGCTGGCAGGTGGCCGACGAGCACGCCCTGGAGGAGCCACTGGAGAGCATCATCGTGCTTCGTGATGGGCAGTTTCAGCGCCGGGCAGGCGTGCCCAGCGGGCAGTTCCGCGTCGACGGCAGCGTTCAACGGCTCAGTTTTCTCAACGCTTTTTTACCGGATGCCCATGGCATCAGCCTCTCGGGCGAAGGCCAGCTCTTCTTGCAGGGGGCGTTTCGTGACGACCAGTTCCAAGCCCCCACACGCCTGAGGGTCAACGCCAATGAGCTGGCCGTGACCTTTCTGGACTATCTCGCCACAGGGCGTGGAGAGCTGACCGCGCAGTTGGACAGCCCCGAACAGGCGCGGCTTTCACTCGGCATCCCCCAGTTTGCCCTGAGCCATCAGGACGACGATCGCCCCCATCTTCAAGGCCGCCACCTGGCGCTGACCACGCAGACAGACCGCTTCAGTGAGGTGCTGGAAGCCGCCGCCCCGGAGCACTTCGTGACCCGCATCGTGCTGCCCATCACCGAAGTGCCGGACATGACCCGCTACAACCGTTTTCTTCCTGACGATGCCGGGGTGGAGCTGCTCTCCGGCCACGCCAGCCTGAGCAGCGAATGGCTGCTGGAAGGGCTGCAGGCACAAGGGGAGATTACCCTGCGCGCTTTCGAGACCGAGCTGGCCCTGCTGGACCAGCGGCTGCGTGGGGATATCGCAATACAGCTACGGCTCACCGACGGCGACCTCGATGCTCGCCATTTCACCGCCAGCGACTCCTATGTGCGGCTGGAGAACATGTTCCGCCAAAGCGAGGAAGGGGCTCAGGACGCGGGCTGGTGGGTGCAGCTCGACCTGCAGCAGGCACGGTTGGTGTGGGGCGACCCGCTGCAGCTGACCAGCCAGCTGCGCTTGGGGATGCGCGACTCCGGCTTGTTGGCGCGACTTTTTTTAGCCCGCGCCCGAGAGCGCGACTGGCTGGGGCGGCTGCTCGACGTACAGCCCATCGAGGGCAGCGCTGAACTGAACATCGACGGCGAACAGATTCGGCTGGCCAACCTGGCGCTGACAGGTGGCCCCCTGTTGCTACTGTCGGATATCACCCTGGCCCATCAGCAGGCCAATGGCGCGCTGTATGCCCGCCTGGGGGCGCTGGGTATCGGTGTCGAGCTGGTGGAGAGCGAGCCAACCCTGCGCGTCATTCAGCCTCGGCGCTGGTTCGATCAATGGCGCGCCACCCAACGCCCATAAGTACCGGCAGGCGCTTAGCGACGACGCTCGCGGCGAATCATGCGCACCCGCTCCTTGGCCTTCTGGGGCGTCGAGAGCGAGGTGGTGTGTGGCTCGGCCGTGTGGTCGGTTTCGCTGGGTTTTGGCGGTACGGTCACCCAGGCGAACACCGGCAGCGCCAGGTGCCAATGAATCGCCGCCAAGCGCAGCCCCAGGGTGGCACTCAAGGCAGCCGCAATGGCAAGCGTCAGCGGTGCCTGCAAGGATTGGAGCACCACATAGACGATTCCACCCGCCATGGCGGCGGTGGCATAGATCTCTTCGCGCAGCACCATGGGCACCCGCTGAGCCAACACGTCACGAATCATGCCTCCCGCCACACCGGTCATCATGCCCATGAGTACCGCCACCACCCCCGACGTGCCCAGCAGCAACGCCTTGTGGGTACCGATCACGGTAAACAGCGCCAGGCCGAAGGCATCGGCGATGGGTAAAAACCCCCGAGATAGACGATGGATATAGTGAAATCCCACCAACGACACGCCCACCGTGGCGAGGATGACCCACAGATACGTGGGGTCGGTGACCCAGAACACCGGCCGGACACCCAGCACCAGATCCCTCAAGGTGCCGCCGCCAATCCCGGTCACCGCCGCCAGCACCAGCATGCCAAACGGGTCCATCCGCGAACGGCAGGCCAAAATGACTCCCGACAGGGCAAACACGATCACCCCCGCCAAATCCAACCCGTAAATTACCCCCGACACGCAGCGCTCCTTTGATGCGACCCTGAAGAGGCGGGCAGAATATCACTGTTGCGGCCGGTGCGTAGCGGATTATGCGGGCAAGGTGACGTTAATGTTCCTGACGCTCGAGCCACTCGCGCAGAAACGCAATTTCACTCTCTTGAGCCGCGATAATCTCCTCGGCGAGCTGGCGAATCTCTGGGTCATCGCCATATTCGAGCACGATCTCGGCCATCGCAATGGCGCCTTCATGGTGCGGAATCATGCCCTTGGCAAAGTCCACGTCGGGGTCTCCGCTGAAGGCCATGTTCATATCTTCATGCATACGGTCATTGGCCGCCTGAAAAGCGGCGACGGCCGGATTCTCTGAAGGTGATGCGGCCTGCCCATGGGCGTCGCTGTCTGATGAGTGATGATGCGCATGGCTGAGCGGCGCGATCAGCGCCCCTGCGAGCATCATGGCACCTACCCAGTACGGCCTGCGCATGGCGGGTAGAAGGCTCTGGGTGACACTTTGGCAAACGTTGGACATCAGTGTGCTCCTCAATGGCTGATTGGCTTTGCCTGCCTCTGTCAGGCAGGACGCTATCGTCACGATAGATTAAAAGTCTAAAACCTTGGGGCAGCACAGAGGTCAAGAGGCCTAAGGTCTAGGGTCTCCCCATTTTCCGGCGTGTCATCGGCATAGTCCTCCTGAGGAGGTGAACAAGTCTGGTATTCGTGCCTCGGCGTCTGGCGCTCTTCTCCAGAGGGGATAGAAAACACTTCGGCCTTGAGCAAACAGCCGTTGCCAGCCCCGCTGCAGGCTATAGAACGGGAATATCAGCCGGCGGTGTCGCTTCTGACGTTGCGCGTGCCGCACCAACTCCGGCGCTCGGTCCTGATAGGCCGCAAGCAGTGTCATTTCCAACAATTGTTGCGACTAAACAATAATTGCTGCGACAATCTCTATGTTGAGTTTACATAGAGTGCGCCTTTGTGACCGTTTCTCTTAAACAATCCAGAACCTTTAGCTTCCATGATGGCACCCTAAAAAACGAGGCAGAGCGCTTGGTCGTTTGGTGGTACGGGCCTATATTTAAGAACAATCGCTTACGAAGCGTCCCTAAAATCCATATCTTCTTAAGAACCATCGACCATGAAAATAACTTAGGAGGCGTGATGAGACGTGAGACTGTCTTAACGCATCTTGGGCTATTGAGAATAGGGTCAGTATGGGAAAAGGGCGTGAGTAGCTCGCGTATTGCCTACGAGGAAAGAAAATTCTCCGTTTCTTTTTCTCCAGGCGGCTGGCGAATTGTCACCTTAGATGATTTACGACAATCAGGACGAAGCCTCTATACCGCTTTTCATGACTCGAACTACTTACCCCAGAAAAATCAGCACAAAACATACCTGATTGAATTTGACCTTCCAGATGGCAAACACTTGCTCATCCCTTGCACAGAATTTTTTATTCGCGTTTACGGCCGATCTTCTGAAATCAAGCGAGTGCTCGCCACTTACCCTTGGGAAGAAGTCAAAAAACGTCTTTATCGACCGCTTGATGCGCCTGCATCCCCAGGTACGTGGCCTGTCAAATTTACCTATCATGTTCATAAACACGATGCCATTTTGCTCGCGCATATGTTGTACGATCCGTATGCCAAGCGCGCTGCAAAATATATATATTCACAATTTGAAACCAGCTCCACGCCAGATGAGATGCTTTTAAAAGCCACCCCATGGTTTCAAGGCAGCGGGGAAATCTCTGTTTCTGGCGTTCCAATTGATGGTGGCAACACATTCCTAGGCTTGCAGATATTAGGCTGTACGCAGCCCGATGGTGCCACGATCCACCGCGAAAGAGAGAAGTCAACGACAGTACCAGCCACCGATGGCGATGATGCTCCCACTCAATTTCCCTATCATCAGCTTCAAGACATCCCCGATGTCATTGACCTGACGGATGATGAAGAGCCCGACCATGGCTCTTCTTGGCTAGACCTTCCTGAGGACGAATTCGTTATTTTAGGTAAGCCTCGCGCCGTCTTGGATAAACGATATACTCGAAAAAATGTGCCCGATACACGAGGCGTCCCCGTTCCGGGTGACGAAACTATTTTCTCCACTGGGGAGCCGCATGGATCAGGAAAAGGGGTCGGACAGGCCTCTATTCATGCTCCTATTACACTGGAATCACAGGGCTTTCTACGTGATATGTGGAATGCGCTTCTCTATTTGCAATCGGCCTATCCCGAAACGATTCGTGGCGTTAGCTGGTTTACCTTTGAAGACGGCTTTAGCACTTCCCCCGACCCTCGGTTGATCAGCCTCGAACCTTTCGAAATAGACGAGGAGGTGGAAACGTCAGTCGCTAATTGGGTTTACATTGATACTCAGACCAAGGTACCTCGCGGGGTGCTCGTCGTTCGGGTGCATGTGTTAGATCAAACGCTCTATCTCATGGAGATCCAACGACGCCCTCCAAAACCCAGAGCTGGCGGTAGCGAGGAGGCATCCAAGCCTCCTTCCTATAAAGGTTTAGTCTTCACGCTGAGCCACCAAGGCAGCTTCGAGCAGTGGTTACGCCAAGTGCTGTCTAACGTGCGGCACGTAGAAGGTGTTGTCCAAAAACTAGTTGGTCACTGCCCAGGATTCGCCGATACGTTCAAGCACCCTAAATCCAAAAAGGAACAGATACCCTGCGAAGCCTCTGTGTTAAATGCTTTTAGCAAGGTCAGTATTGGTCGCAGTGACTTAGCATAGGTACTATTTGCCACCTTTATGAGTAGCGGTGTCTGTTTTGTCGCTAAGAGCAACCTGTACACCCCGTGTGCAGGTTGCTCTTCTGACGAAGAGCCGATACGGCCATCCCTTCAGTGGCGGGCGAGGATCTTCGCTGCGATGGGCGAAGTGATCATTTGAATCACGGCAAAAAAAGCGGCTGGAATCGCGATCTCTGATGGCAAGCCGGAAACAGCGACAAACGCTGCAGCGATGCTGAATTCCTTTTTACTGACCGTGAAAAGATAGGTAATCACCTCTTTGCGATCAGAGGTGAGTAACCGTGAGGACATACCTACCAGGTACCCAATCAAATTGAGGCACAGGGCCGCGCCCGCAATCACAAACGCATACCAGCCATAGCCAATGATCGTGGTGGCATTCGGCCCGACCACGGCGAGTAGGATCAGCAGATACAGAATCGACCCTATCCCTGCATACGCTGAATCATGCCGTGCAAAGAAAGCCGAGAACTTTGTACGCAAGCTGACCCCAATCACGGTAGGAAGAAGCACGATTAGTGTTAATTCAAGAATAATTGATCCAAGCGGCACGTCTAACTGAAGGCCGGTGAGCCATAAAAACAGGAAGGGAACAATAAACGGACATAACGCGGTGTTGACTGCGTTGAAAACAGCGGCAAGCGCCACATTGCCTTTTGCCATCAGTACCAAAAGAGGAGAGGACACATCTGTCGGCAGCGTGCCGAGCAAGGTTTGGCCAGCAGCCAGCGGGCCGCTTCCAAAAAATAGACGGCCCGTTAGCCACCCGGCAATCGACATAGGCCCATAGACCAGCCCCAATGCCAACAACTGCCGTGACGGCTTTCGGAACACGATGCGCACTGCATGCGCATCGAATGTGAGGCTGATAATCAACATCAGTAATGCCAGTAATGGCCCAATCGCGAACTTAAGCATTATTCCGGTGGCCGGAAAGAGTAAGCCTCCCCCCGCGACGACGATTACAAACCAGACAAGGTGCGCCTCGACAAAATAAATGAATCTACCCATGGTGGATTAGACGTTACCGGTTGAAGTGGATTGAGCCCCGCACCTAAAACATGATCACCTTCGGCCCAGCGCGCCATGGCTCGCTTGGTAGCTAGGGACGTGCTTCCCAATCCAGCGATGCAAATAGATAATGCTCAAGGGTTGAAGCTTTAGTTGCTAGAGGTTTTATAGTACCAAGAACAGATAATTCGAGAGAAGGTAACAGATGGGACATCATCATGATCATCCCCACATTGATCCTGCCTCTGGCGACCGGCGCGTCAGCATCTCCATTTGGGCCAATGGGCTCTTAACCATCGCTCAAATCGTCGGTGGCATTATGGCGGGGAGCCTATCGCTGATCGCTGATGCGTTACATAACTTTTCTGACATGGCAGCATTAGTCATTGCCTTTGCTGCTCGTAAAATCGCCAGACGGCCTGCCGATGTGCATATGACCTTTGGCTATGGCCGCATCGAGATAGTGGCAGCACTCATCAATTACACCACCCTCATTATTGTCGGTGTCTACCTGATTTACGAAGGCGCTATGCGGATGGTCGATCCCCCTGAGATAGAGGGATGGACGATCGTGATTATTGGTGGCGTCGCGCTCGTCGTCGATGCCCTTACCGCCATGCTCACGTGGTCAATGCAAAAAGAGAGTGTCAATATCCGCGCCCTTTTTCTGCATAACTTATCGGATGCGTTTGCCTCCATCGCCGTGATTATCGGTGGTTCGCTTATTTTACTGTACGACATGCGCTGGGTAGACCCCGCGATCACGATAGGGATTGCGCTATATATTCTTTACCTAGCCTTCTCTGAAATTGGCGGCCCTATCCGTACGCTAATGCTGGGATCTCCCCCGGACATTGACGGGCAGGCAGTCGTTGAGACCGTACGAGATATCGAGGGAGTCCAGGATATTCACCATGTGCATCTATGGCAGATGCAGGAAAACATGGCAGCCCTTGACTGCCACGTGGTTCTGACAGAAACCGGCTGGCAGCAGCTTGAATCCGTCAAAGCAGAGATCAAGGAGCAGCTTATAAATGCGCTTCAGTATTGCTCATTCCAGCCTAGAGTTTGAGCATAGTGACCACGCGCATCAAAATGCCAATCTATATGGGCATGAGTGACAGACCGAGGCCGGCTCCCAGCTCAGGTAGATAGCGAGCAGCTTACTCCCATAGCGATTGGCTTATTTTTCAACCCTACTTTTCCACCCCATCGTTGAGACAGAGAGAGAAACATGTTCAAAAAAGCGTCTTTTATATTGGCCGGTACGTTAATGCTGACCGCTGCGATCGTCGCCGTATCGAAGCCTGCCCTCTTAGACATGCAAGCTCAGGCAGCAAAAGAGAGCGGTGTCCAGGCCGAGGACTCCTTGGTGCGTTCACACTCCCCCATCTTGGGACGAGAAGACGCGCCGGTGACGATTGTGGAATTCTTCGATCCGGCTTGCGAAGCCTGCCGTGCTTTCTATCCCCTGACAAAAAGTATTCTGGAAACCTACCCAGAAAAAGTGCGGCTCATCGTGCGCTACACTCCTTTCCACGGCGACGTATCGGACAAGGCCATTCGGGTATTAGAAGTTGCTCGTCGTCAGGGCGTCTTTGAACCGGTACTGGAGAGGCTGCTGGCTCGCCAGGATCAATGGGCTTCACATGGCAGTTTTGATGAATCCGCTATCCTCGATATCGCGAGCCAAGGAGGCCTTGATTTAGCGGCTGCCGAAGAGCAACTGACTTCTGCTGAGGTGCAGGCGGTGATTGACCAAGACATGGCGGATGTCAGAGCCAATCAGATTCGCCAAACACCTACCTTTTTTGTCAATGGCGAGCCTTTAGACCCCTTTGGTATGCAAGAGCTGATTGATGCCGTCGAGAGTGAAGTAGCGGAGATCTCTGGGGAAGAGGATGGCCAGTGATGCAGCGCTGGTGGTTACTAGGCTTGGTGGGCTTTTACCCCTTGCTAGCCGAAGCCAATTGGCAAACGCATCTGTCATTGCCTCCGTCTGAACTTAGCCCTGTCAAGTTACAGGCGGCTAGCGAGCAAGAAGGCACATTACCGCTCGATAGCGTTGATACCCTAACCTTTGGGCGTGATGTCGTCATTAATACCACTCTCTACGAGGCCTTGGCAGCAGAAGGTGTCCCAACGCGTTTCGCCACTAAACTGGAAACACTGCTCAGCGAGTTTATAGCAGCGCCGCTGGAGTTTTCTGGCAGTGAACGTATTCAATTAGTGTGGGAGGAAGATCGACGCCAGGACGGCGCCCGTGTTGGGCCACCACGCCTCAGTTATGCCGCTCTGCCTGATCAGGCAGAGCCCTTGGAGGTCATATGGCCGGTCACCCAAAAGGGGGACGTAGCTCTTTTCAAAAGCGACACACTGCTAGGCACGTTGCGGTTGCCCGTGCTTAGTGCCCGCTTAACGTCTCGCTTTGGGAATCGGCGACATCCTGTGTATGGAGGGATGCGTCCTCATAATGGAATTGACTTGGCTGCGCCGACAGGAACGCCGGTCATTGCCACCGCACCTGGGCGCGTATTCTTTATGGGTCGCCAAGGGGGATATGGGCAGGTGATCGAGGTGGAGCACGACACAGGGGCCATTAGTCGCTACACACACCTTAGCCGATTCTCCCCACAGCTAGTGGTTGGGGATTTAGTCAATGCGGGAGAGTCGCTCGGAGAGGTAGGTTCCTCCGGGGTCGCCACGGGCCCCAACCTGCATTACGAAGTGAGAGTCAATAACCAGCCTGTTGATCCCCTTGGTCAAGGTCAACGCATCATGTTGGGTGAGCAGCCGACTCAAGGTGAATATCAAGCGTCACTTTACGAGGCAAGAGATCGCTTGGAACAAGCTATCGGCACGGCGTCCATTTATGACTTGATCTCGTTTAACGAGCCGTAACCACCCGTGCTTAGCAACGTTGCATGGATTGTTAGTAACGTGAACGTGTGCTTGCCTCGTTATGGAATCCTAGCGCTGTGATCACTCATCTACCACAAGACAGGTAATCGGTATGGAAGAGGTTTCTCTCGTCACCATGGGGGTATTGGGAAGCCTTGCCGCGGGCTTGATGACGGCTGTCGGGGCGCTTCCTGTCTTGTTTACCAAAAGACCGAATCGTGGTGTTCGCGATTTAGCGTTGGGGTTCGCCGCTGGCGTCATGCTAGCGGCCTCTTTCTTCTCACTGATCATACCCTCCTTAGAAGCCTCGGAGCTGCGTTACGGAGGTAGCGTGGTACCTGCTGCCATTGCCTGTGCGGCCATCTTGCTAGGGATTGGAATGGTCGCACTACTGAACGAACTCTTACCTCATGAGCACTTCGAACAGGGGCGAGAAGGGCCAGAGGCTGCCTCACTACGTCGTATCTGGTTGTTTATTATTGCCATTACGATACACAACCTGCCAGAAGGGCTGGCCGTTGGCGTGGCCTTCGGCGCAGGGGGAAGCGAAGGAGGCATTCCACTAGCGATTGGCATTGGACTTCAGAATGCCCCAGAAGGACTGGCCGTAGCAGTATCACTGCTAGGCGTGGGCTATTCACGTTGGCGGTCATGGACGATTGCCGCCCTTACGGGGCTTGTTGAGCCGTTGGGTGGCTTATTAGGCGCTGGAGTCATCAGCATGTCACAAGCGCTACTGCCCTGGGGGTTGGCCTTTGCAGCGGGGGCGATGTTGTATGTGATCAGTCATGAGATTATTCCCGAAACTCATCGAAGCGGGCACCAAAAAAAGGCCACGCTGGGCCTCTCTATCGGATTGGTACTCATGCTGTTTTTGGATGTTTCGCTGGGCTAACCATTGGGCGTGGGGCGTAGCGTTAGTGCTAACCTAAGTCGTGAGCCCCTCCGTGCGATTTTTCAGTGATACAGAGCTGATGATCACTGATGACCTCAATGATTCGGCAGCTTTCCACTTTACCACCGGCACACTGCGTGACCATCCGTTGAAGCTCCTCACGCAGTATGGACAGTCGTTGAAGGCGGGACTCCACTTTCTTTAGGTGATGCGTGGCGATGGCATCGACTTCTTGGCAAGGCATATCAGGTTGATCTGACATGGCCAAAAGCTCTCGCACTGACTCCACCGAAAAGCCAAAGTCTCGGGCATGACGAATAAAGGTCAAGCGCCGCACAGCGTCGTCTCCATAGCGGCGCTGCCCCCCACCGGTTCGTGTCGCATCGCGCAACAGCCCAATACGCTCGTAATAGCGAACCGTTTCAGGTTTGCAATCGGCTCGTCGTGCTAACTCACCAATGCTGATACTTTGGCCGATCATCGACATGGTAAAACTCCTTAGGCAGGGCTTGAAGCTGTAGTTGCTACAAGGTTTACACTTAAAAACCATAGCCCATTGGCAGGAGAGGCACCATGAAAACATCAACGCCGACAACAGCGCCTACCACCTTGACGCTGCGTGTTGAAGGCATGGACTGCGGCGGTTGTGAGCGCAAGGTTGTATCGGCGCTAGAGCGACTGGAAGGCATTGAGGAAGTCACGGCAAGCTCGGTCACGGGATCAGTGAAGATTCACCACCACGATCACGGGGCCCCCTCGCGAAAGACCATTGAGGGCATCCTGAACGAACTAGGCTATCAAGTGGCTTCCCATGATGGCCAAACACGCGCATCTGGTGCTTCATCCTCTTGGTGGCAAACCGCTAAAGGGCGCTTGGTCATTATCACAGGAAATCTGCTGATAGTGGCCTTCGCGCTTCGTTTAGCATGGCCTGCGCTGGGTAATATGCCTTTCATTTTGGCCACGCTAGTCGGCTTAATACCCATTGCGCAGAGTGCCTGGGGCGCCCTCAAAATGCGCAATCCCTTTACCATCGAGATGCTGATGTGCATCGCTGCGCTTGGCGCATTGGCCATCAATGCTGCCGCTGAAGCTGCGATGGTCGTGTTCTTGTTCGCCGTAGGTGAGCTACTCGAAGGGGTAGCTGCTTCACGAGCGCGCCGCAGTATCTCAGCCTTGGCAAATTTAACACCCTCAACGGCGAGGCTGATGGACAATGGCCAGCTGCGTGACGTCTCGGCGGAGTCACTTAAACCCGGGCAGCGTGTGCTGGTGCGGCCCGGTGATCGCGTACCCTGCGATGGACGCATCCTGGTGGGCACCTCCGACATTGACGAGTCGCCGGTAAACGGCGAGTCCATACCCCGTTCGCGAGCGCCTGGTGATGACATTTTTGCTGGCACAGTGAATCTTGATGCCGCCCTGGAGGTGGAGGTAACACGAGGCGCTGATGACAATACGATCGCTCGCGTTATTCGTCTGGTTGAAGAAGCACAGGCCGCCAAGGCACCGATAGCACGCTTTATTGATCGTTTTGCGTATTACTATATGCCCGCCGTCGTCTTACTCGCCCTACTGATGGCGATAGTGCCACCGCTGGTATCGACCATGGCATGGTCGGAGTCGATTTACCGTGCGTTAGCATTGCTGTTAATCGCATGCCCCTGCGCGTTGGTCATTTCTACCCCAGCCGCCATCGCCGCAGGTCTCTCGGCGGGCGCTCGGCGCGGACTACTGATCAAAGGGGGAGCCGTTCTTGAACAGTTAGGTAAGCTTCGCTTGGTGGCATTAGATAAAACGGGCACCCTCACTGCGGGTACCCCAAGAGTCACAGATGTGGAGTCTTGGATTGCTGAGGAAGACGATAACAGCGTATTGCGGCTCGCCGCCGCAATAGAGCGGGATTCCAGTCACCCTATCGCCACGGCTATCGTTGAGCATGCCAGACAGTCGGGCATCAACCTCCCCACCGTCACTGGCAGCCGCGCTCTGGCGGGGCGCGGTGTTTCCGGCCAGGTGGAGGGTCGCGAGCTGAGCTTAATGACGCCTCGTCACCTTCACGAGAAAGTCATCCTTGAGGAAAGTCTCAGTGCTCGAATTGTCGCGTTAGAAGAAGCCGGTAAGAGCCTCGCTCTCCTCGTCGAAGGCGAGCGTTTACTGGGCTTGATCGCGGTTCGCGATGAGCCACGCGAAGATGCCATTGAAGGCCTAGCGGCGCTATCCCGTTTAGGCGTACAGGCGGTCATGCTCAGCGGTGATAATGCCCGCACCGTCGCTGCCACGGGGGGTCGCTTAGGCATTGAAGCGTACGGCGAACTAATGCCTGAAGACAAGGCAGCGTATGTTCGAGACTGGCAAGCGGCAGGCCGTGGCCCCATCGGTAAAGTAGGTGATGGCATCAACGATGCACCGGCACTCGCGGCAGCAGATGTGGGTATCGCGATGGGGGGTGGCACGGATGTGGCGTTGGAAACCGCCGATGCAGCCTTGCTCAAGAACCGCGTTACCGGCATCGCTGAGCTGATAGACCTCTCTCGTGCCACGCTGCGCAATGTGAAAACCAACGTTGTTCTCGCCCTTGGCTTAAAAGCCATTTTCCTAGTTACAACGGCGCTGGGTATTACCGGCATGTGGATTGCGGTGATGGCCGATACCGGTGCTACCGTCCTGGTGACGTTGAACGCCATGCGACTGCTGGGTTACCGCTTTTCGCCCAGTACCGCAATGACAGGCCTGTCACAAGGAAAAACAACGTCATGAGAACAGCGCCAAACGATAGCCCTTCACGTCGCTGGCCATGGTTCACATTAGCTTGCGTGATGGCTCTAGCCGATCAACTGGTCAAGGAAATTGTGCATGCCCAGATGTCGTTTGGCCAAGTCATTCCGCTAACGCCGTTTTTTAACTGGGTTTATACCGGGAACACAGGAGCCGCTTTCAGCTTTCTCGCAGAAGCAGGGGGTTGGCAGCGCTACCTCTTTCTTGGTTTAGCGTTGGTGGTGGTCGTCGTATTGGTTGTGCAGCTATGCAAACCCCTGTCGCGCTTGGAGGCCTGTGCGTACAGCCTGATTCTTGGCGGCGCGCTCGGTAATACTGTTGATCGCTTAGCGCGAGGGTACGTCGTCGACTATCTGGACATTTACTGGGGCGAATGGCATTGGCCCGCCTTTAACATGGCCGATATCGCGCTATTTGCCGGTGTATTGATGTTCGCGGTGGCGTTATGGCGTGAAAGTCCTGCTTTTAAGCGCTCTGAGTAACGCTATGGATGTGGTCGATAAAGATAAAGAATATACGCTTTTTGCTGGGCGCTCCTCACCAATAGTCGATTGCGTTGTAGCGCTCGCCGCTGGGGTGCTGACCACCTTGAGTGCCGCCCCCTTTTCCCTATGGTGGCTTGGCCCAGTGAGCGTGGCACTGGTCTATTGGAGAATAGCGTCGCTAACGCCCGCCATGGCCACCCTGCGTGGGTGGTGCTATGGGGTAGGCCTGTTCGGTTCAGGCACGTCGTGGGTCTTCGTTGCTATTCACGATTTCAGTGGCACCGGGGCCTTGGTGGCGATGCTCCTCACCACTCTTTTTGTCAGCGTCCTGGCGCTCTTCTTTGCAGTCCCCTTTGGGCTCTATCGACGCATCACGGGGCCACGGTTCGCCTTTCTTAGCTTTGCCGGTATGTGGGTGGTGAGCGAATGGCTACGCACTTGGATGCTCACCGGCTTTCCCTGGTTATTGCTGGGCACCTCTCAGATTGATTCTCCACTAGCCCCATGGGCGCCCGTTGGTGGTGTGTACTTGCTGTCACTCATGACCGCGCTGACAGGTACGTTAGGGGTAGAGGTACTGCGTCGCCGCTGGAGTTTCCTTGTCCCAATGGCCGCCTTGTGGATCGTTCCATTCCTATTGCCCGCCCAATGGACAACCCCGGCTGGCAAGCCCATCCGGGTGGCATTGCTGCAAGGGAATCTTGACCAGCGCATTAAGTGGACTGCCCAAGGGCAGCGCGAAGCGATCAGTATCTACACGACGATGACACGGGAGCAAGCAAGGGATATCGATCTCATCGTTTGGCCTGAGGCAGCCCTTCCCATGCTTGAGCAGGAAGCACAGCAAATACTTGAGCAAGTAGCGTCCGACCTGGGGCCTGACACCGCCTTGTTGACCGGCATTTTGCAACGCGACAGTGAAGGGCGCTCTTATAACAGCGTCATAGGGCTAAATGATGTGCAGGGCGAATACCAGAAGGCGCACTTGGTGCCCTTTGGCGAGTATTTGCCATTCCAAAGTCTCCTCGCTGGCACCCTTGCTTTTTTCGACTTGCCAGTACCTCGCCTGACCCCAGGGTCAGGCGAACAGGCTCCGTTACACGTGGCTGGAGCCACCATTGGCAATGCCATTTGTTACGAAATCATTTTTGCCGACCATGTCGCCCAACAGGCGCGTAATGCCGAGCTGCTATTAACGGTTTCCAACGATACGTGGTTTGGGCGCTCCATTGGCCCACACCAACATCTTCAAATGGCGCGTCTACGTGCCTTAGAAAATGGTCGTCACCTACTTCGAGCTACCAGTAATGGCGTGACGGCCATCATCGATTCACAAGGTCACGTCACAGCCCGTGCCCCACAGTTTGAACAGGCCAGTTTAACGGGCGAGGTGACCCCGATGCAGGGCCTAACTCCTTTCACACGCACCGGTAGTGGCCCCGCTTGGATACTCGCTGCGGTGCTGACACTGCTCGGGTTACAACTGAACTTATCTCGATCAAAAAACGACGCATTAGATGAAAAAGGAACCTAGCGATGCTCTTGGCAAAGAACGCAGCAATACTTAAGAGATTCCTCCCATGGCCAATGCAGATCGGCTTCATCGTGAGTGTGATGGTTTCGTTTCTGGCATGGCTCCCTGTCGCCATGGCGGCACAACCTTCCACTGCCCAGGAGACGGAATGGCCCAAGGGGCATTACCCGCTACCTGAGGAAGGCAATATTATCGGAGAGGCTGACACCTTCATCGTGAAGAATTACGAGGATACTCTGATTGATATTGCCAGACGTCACAACCTTGGCTACCAGGAGATTGTACGTGCTAACCCAGAGGTCAGTATTTGGGTGCCCGGAGTGGGTACTGAAGTAACCATTCCAGGACGCTTCATCCTGCCGAATGTCGAGCGTACTGGGGTCGTCATCAATATCGCCGAGCTGCGGCTTTACTACTACCCAGATGTCAAAACCGGTGAGACACCGCGCGTTGAGACCTATCCTATCGGCATCGGTCGCGAAGGGTTTGATACACCCCTTGGTGTGACCGAGACCACCATGAACATTAAAAACCCCGCATGGTACCCGCCTGAGTCGGTAAAACGTGAAGCGGAAGCACGCGGCGAAACCGCACCAAGCGTTGTACCGCCCGGCCCCGATAACCCGCTAGGAGACCATGCCATCATCCTAGGCTTCGATGGCTATTTGATTCACGGCACCAACCAGCCCGATGGCATTGGCATGCGCGCAAGCCGAGGTTGTATCCGCATGTTACCCAAAGACATCGAATCTATATTTGACCGCATTCCACCCGGCACCCAAGTCAACATCATCAATCAGCCGATCAAGATAGGTTGGGAAGGCGGTCAGCCGCTGATTCAAGCCTTTCCGCCGCTTGGAGAAGAAGAGCACAGTATGACCGCACTCACAGAGACCATGACACGCCTTAACCAATACAATGTCGATAACGTAAACCTCGATTACGAGCAGCTCAGCGATGTCCTGTCACTCTCTAACGGGCTTATAACCCCACTACATCCAAAGCAGGAACAGGAGCCACAGCGCCACAGCCCAGAAGAGAAGGCTATCAAGGGCATTTATGAAGACCTGGTTTTGACGTCATCTCAACGGTCATGACACGCCTTTTGGCACCCCGTTGAGCCCTGGCATATAGGTAGAGAGCCATAGCCCCGTCCAAACGGCGGGGCGACATTCGCCTACAGAGTCGCGGGGCCCTCCAAGTGACTGCGCGCTATCAGTGTCTTAGCACTCAATATCCAGAGGCAGCCAGTAGGTAACGCCACCCACTACCACCTGTATCCCGTCTGTCGTCCGCTCTACGGTCTGTTGTCGAAGCATTTTCTGCGTTAATTTTGTGTCATGGAAATACTCCATGGCAGCAACGATCCATGCCTCCCTCCAGGCCTCTCCTTGATCAGCACACCGGGCCATCGTCATCAGGGTGCGGGCTAGTGTTTCTTTTCGCCGCTTTCTTGCCCGTTTTACATCCACCCGAGGAGCCAACGTGGTGGCATGTTGGCGATTTAAGAAATTAGTAAACCCCGTGACCGAGGCTGCTTGTCCGGGCACCGCATGCAAATAGTTGTCCACATCGCCCTGTTGAGGCAGTCGCTGCCCCTCCCGGTCAGTAGCGAGTAGCAATGCGGCTGCCGCTCTTAGTGCAAGTCGTGCGGAGGTGTGGGACGTTTTGCCCGCCTCTATACGGGTTTCCAATTGCAGCCAATAGGCTTGCAGCACTTGGTCTGATAGCGAAGCGAACGGCATAGAACTGAGACACGCTTGAATACGTCTTTTCTCTGAGTCGATCCGCTTTGCTTGGTGATCCGGCTCTACCCCTTGCTCTTCATGCAACCATCGCATGGGAAGCCTCACACGCCGCAAGCCCTCCGCCCCGAAGTGATGAAGTAGCTCCGAATAGCTCGGTATCCGTGACCATGCCTGGTCGAGCTCAAGGAAGAACGAGAAGAAATGATTGATCTTGAGGGCAGCCTTATGCGGCCCAGTGATACGAATCAGCCATTCACCAAATTCCCCAAAGGCCTCACTTAACGCTTTGGTAGTGATACCGGCTTGGCCAATGGTGATGCGTTTACGGCATGTTCGCGTCCAATAGCAGGGCTCACAGGCATCACCTCGACCCGCTGGCATGGGATTACCACACGATGGGCAGGCAATTTCCCCTTGCTCATTACAGGCTTTGCACAACGCATCCCCGTTGGGTGCCACCACCAATAAACGATGTCGACGACATGCAGAACAGGTACCGTGGTCTGCTGTCGAACAGCGTGGACATAAGCGATGATCATGCCCCATACGCGCCACTCGGGTAAGACGTTGAGATGCTTTCCCACACGCCTCGCAGGGCTCTGGTTCTTTGAAATAGGGAGCGCAGGCGATACAGACAGGGCCGTAGGGAGTGACCTTGCCGATGTTGTAGTCTGAACTGGCTTTTCCACATCGTGCACACGGTTTGTCAACGTTGCACTGACGACAGACGGCGTCTGGGTCATTCTTAGGCAGACGGGCTAACTCACCACATCGTGGGCACATCCGCCGCTTAAACACACGAGCATAGCAAGTTGAACAGTAGCCGTGCCCTTTATGGCGTCGCCACAATTTGGAGACTTCTCGGCCACACTCATCGCAGTCGACCGTTTGGTGTTGATTCAAGAGGTTGGCTCCGCTTTCATTCTGCGTTTTAAACGCGCCCATGAGGCTCTAACAGCGCGTTCCGACATGGGGCGACAAGCCGGGGGAACACGGCGGCGATGCGGCCCATGAGGGTGGTGAGATAACCGTGATAGCAGCGGCAACAACACAACGGGGGGCGACCTTCGGGGATCATGAAGCGCGCTCGTTTTGACATTGCACGCGACCAGAACGCTGAACGTTTCTTCAAGGCCCATACTGAGCAAGCGTTCCAACGCTACCAATAAGGCACTACGCTCGCTGACAGCCAGCAGCTCAAACGCCAGGCCAGACACAGGCATTCGGCAATCCGTAACCGAAATGCCCAATGAAAGAAGCGCATCGGCCAGGGGTGACACAGGCCGCCGACTTGCACGCCGTATAACGCCAATAAAAAAGGCCACCATAGAAAACCAATCGGCGGGTGCGATAGAGGCCTGCCTAAACGTCACCTTATCCTGTTCTAACACACGATCAGCCATCACTTGAACACTGAACGCTTCAGGTAAAGGCGACGTGCATACCGCCTTTCTAAAATCGTTATGACACCGGCTGCATTGAGCTAAATGTTGATCTTCCGCTGTCAGGCGATGGGGCTCTATAGGGGCCTTGCATGCTGGGCACTCATCTACCAGCTGCACCCCATGAAAGCGGCACCCAGTGTGCCAAGCGAATCGCCAGTGCCGGCGCAAGTAGGGGGTTGAGTCCTCTGCCAAGCACAACGTGCATACCTGTTGTCCTCCATGGCGGGTTCGATTTCGGCTGCCGAGTGCCAACAACCAGGGCCAAGTCCGGGTTTCCGGTAACGAGTAACCGACCACTTTCTCACAATCGTCCCGCATCCCCGCTTTCTGAAACTTAGCGGAAGATATCCCCGAGGCATTCACTAATGGGCGCATTCTTGCGAGGGGTATTTCCCTATCAATGTCCCTCGTCCATATACGCCATGTTGGCCAAATAGCCCCGGTGAGCGACAAAGGATCACACCCCTGTCGCAACGCCGCCCGAACGAGCCATGATGAAAGGGACTCCTCAGGCAGCAGGGGCACACTCAGCGCCCAGGTCATTACAGCATCACTTCCCTAATGCCACGGGTGGGCCGCACCCATGATTTACTCTGAATAATTTTCTCATCGATGCACTCAGCTCCAGACAAAATAGCGGCATTTGCACACTCAATCAGCAGCCGGTGCAGGTCACCCAAATTACCGCCAGAAATCGCGTGGAGCTGGGTCGCCAATTGGGGCTCATGCAGTTGGGAAGGATGTTTGAGAGGTAATATCTTCTCAAAGCCAGCGAGCAGCTTCTGAAACTCCTGATTGAGCTCCCACTTTGGTAACGCGACCACATCAAAGCGACTCGCATGCTGTGGGTCTGAATGCAGCACACGCACAGCATCTTGCGTCCCCACACCAACGATGGGAATCATTAGCTCATTGCATAAAAGCTTAATGGCATTCATCGTTTCGCGCTGCTTAACAGCACCACCGGTTAACAGAGAGTGAAACTCATCGATGATCAGTAAGCGCGTATGGCAAGCACGCAGTTGATGAATCACCTGGTAGCGCAGCTTGGGAACAGGATCTGTAGGCCGGTAGGGAGCCCAGAAACTCTCTAGCACTGCGATATACAGACTTTTCTCATCGGCACTCGGGGGAGCCTGAGTGACAACAACAGGCTTCACGGGCTCTACGTCTTCATTCACGTAGCCTTCACCGTACTGCTTACGAAACTTGTCTTTCCGTTGTTGGAGTCACCCACGAGCAAGAGGTTAGGCATACGAGGACGACTGGGCTTCTCCATCAACCCACGCATGACCTCAATGACACGATTGGCCAATGGATAGCCCAACCAGCGCGGTTGATCCATAAACTCCATTCGCTCTTTAGCGGACAGCCCCAAGACGTGACGAAGATCAGGATGAAGGTGTGTGCTCATGCTATGTCCCAGTTCACATCGATATCACCCGTTAAAAGACCGTCCCCTTGAGCGGGTGTCTCTTTAGGGGCCGCAGTTGAGGGCGCATGTAAAAGGGGATCTGCAGGCGTCACCTTCTTCTCATGCTCTTTACGTCGTTGTGCCTGACGGCGACTTCGCTTAGTACGTGCTTGCGACTCCTCCACATGGGTTCGCAGCTCACTAATAGCGCGTAGAATTTCAGTCTCATTGACCGAGTTTCTTCCTTCCTGCCGAAGGCGCGCTTTAGCTTGGGCATACTCCCAAACACTCATCGAGGGGAGGGCAAGATTGGCAAAGGGCACGCGAAAATAGTGCCCGAGCTCCGGGTCTTTGAACCAAATGACACTAATGTCGCGAGGGTCGCGCCGGAAAACAAAGGTGCGTTTCTTGTCTGGCATGTCTGGATCTTTGGCATTGATCCAAGGTCTTAGCGCTTCATCGTAATAGTTTATGCCATCGATGGTCACACCAAAGGTCTGGATCGTACGCTGAAAGCTGGGCAAAAAATCGAGCAATACAGAGAGCCTGTCAGCAGGCCTCGGCGCTAATCCCACTCCCTGCACATCCGCATTGCCAAACACACCAATTTCCCACTTTTTCATCGGCGACATACCAATCCCAGAATGAAGGCGCTGGTGGTAAACCTTGCAAATCAACGTCACCAGCCACTCTTCAAACTCGCTTTTCGTCATGGCCGCGTGCTTCTCTGGATCGTATCCCTCTTTCTCTTTAATGGAGGAGAAGGTCGTCCCAGGCAGGTTATGGATTTCCTTTAGAAGAGAGCCCAGTACCCGCTCAATGTGGCCACCATAACGAGGCTGCTTAACAGGCCGAAACTCAAGGTTGACCCCATAGGCTAGGCATGAGCGCCGAAACGTCTCAGAGCGAAAATCTGGGCCGTTATCGACATGAATCGTGGCGGGTGTGCCCCATACCGGCCACTCAGCCTCCACATTATGCAGTAGCAACCACTCATCTTTAGGAAGCATGGAGTGCGCCACACACATGCCGACAGATGTTTCAGAGGGCGGGTCAAACGACAAGTAATACCCCGTGACCATGCGAGTAAACACGTCCATGGCCAACGTAATCCATGGGCGACCAATCGGCTTGCGATACACGTCATCGACCAAAATAATATCGGCAGGCGTGTGGTCAATCTGCATAACGGCTAACGGATAGTCCGCATTGGGAAATTTTCCGGCAGCCGGCTGGAACTTGTTAATGGCTTTGTCTCTAAAACCATGGCCACGCAACCGGTCACGCTCTGGGATATCACGCAGACGAGCACGAACGGTACCAGGGCTCGGCGGGTCGATGCGCCGTTCATGGCAGCGCCGCATGACTTCCTGTACCGCTTTTTGTGCGGACGGACGCTGCAGCGTCAAATACACCTCTTTGATGACTTCCTGAATCACTGCCTCGGCATGCGCGGGAATACGCGACTTTCCCTTCTTCCACCCTGGCTTTTGAGGAATCAATGCGAGCACCGAGCCCGTCGCTTTATACCGCTTCAACCAACGGTAGATCGTAGCCGTATCAACCCCCGTTTGTTTCGCACGCTCCTCCGCTGCATCCCGCCCCACCGTATGGCGATCCACCAAGGGCTTAATGATGGAAAAGCGATGCTCGGCCTCCCGCCAATCGGCATCCCCAATCTCGGACATATCCTGCTCAGGGGATACGGACCCGCTATTGAGAGGCGCTAGTTCTTTGATGCGAAGCGGGCAACTACGCCCGGACTCAACGGCAATGCCAATGACTGTCTCAAAATCGAGCACCTGGGAAATTCGGTAAACGGTGCCATCTTTCTGAACCTGCTCACCCACCATAATCTGCAAGTGTTGGCGTGTTTGGGCGACGCCGTTATTGGGTTCAGTTGCGCTGCCACGATGGTTATTCATAATCGGGTACCCATACCTCCGATAGAGGACTGAAGGATTGGGCCATATCGCAATCTAACTGCCGAGTCGCCAGTAGATGCCATAAATGCGCAATCCCCTCTGCCCGGTAAATATCGCCCATAAAGTGCCGAGAAAGCAGGTAATCCAAGGTCGCCACCCCCATTTCCCTCACCGTGTTGAGGACTGCCTGGCTTTCGACAGAGGGAAACACCATCCGCTTGTAGCGCGCTAGGAAGGTAATGTTGTCCAAGGTCTTATCACGAATGCGGCTTTCATCATGAATGCGAAACGCCCAGCCCTCATTGTTGGCATGCCGTATCGCCGCCTTCCATTTAGGCGACCATTCACGCCAATGTGCTTGCCACTTTTCCCGTGGTTTGACCTCCACCAGGAGAGGTTTTGGGTAATCCCTGTAATGACGGTTACCGAGACGGTAATAAACCAAATAGTCAGGTGTGTAGGTGTAGCGCCTACCGGTCACGGGATGATGAAACGGGATCTCGCACGGCTGGGATATCACACCAAGGACGCTCACATCAAAGTCAGCCTTGATGAGGAAATCACGTTCGAGCGTCGACTCGAACGCAATAGACTCCTCCCCGCGAAAGGCATAGTAGCCAGACACACTTCGTCGGGTAGGGCCGATTTTACGAACGGATGTAGGCAGTGGCATGGGCAGTCGCACCAAATGTTGAATAAAACAAGACCTGTCGCATCAATTGCTATTAATTCTGTCGCACTCAATCCTGTACAGACTACCATAATAGCCCGATATTACGCCCTGAGGGTCGCACTAATTGCTGAAAATGACAAGCAGTGCCCAGGCCAGGCTGGCCAGCGCCACCAGGTTCTGCAGCGTCGTGAAACGGCGTGCCTGGACACCCTCTAGGTCGAACCCCTGCTTGGTGAACCGGTACCCCTCCTCGCAGGCCCAGCGATCCAGGTAAGCCTGAATCATCCGCTCGCCTTGGCGGCGACCACGCACCGGGCGCGTCGTCACCAGCACCAGGCGCTCCGACTTCTCATGATCGACAACGATCATCCACAGCGGCGTCTCCGGATGCTCCCGCAGTGTGACCTTGGTGATGCCGAACCGCACCGGGATATGCTGCCCACGGCGCAAGTGGCCGCGGTGCTTCAGTGGCAGATCTCGGGCAATCTGCTGCGACGTCTTGGCGGTATCTCGCCACTGCCAGAAGCGCTGATTGGCGGCCCGGACCAGCACATGACGCTCGGCGCGCAGCCAGGCATCCCACAGCCGCCCTCGATCGCCGCCACGATCGATGACCCACAGTGGCCGGCCCTCCACATGGCGCTGCACGGTATCCATCACGCTCAGGATATCGGTGTTTTCACTGCGGTAGCCGCCGCGAGCCGGCGATAGCAGCCGCGTGAGCAGTGGCCAGGTGGTGCCCCGCTTCAGGTCGCGTGCCACCACGCTGATCAGCGGATAACCGCCGACGATCTCGCCGGTATCACCGTCGCGAACGCGGGTTCGGTATTCACTGGTCGGGGCGCCATCCCGGTTCAGGTCGCCCGGATCGATGGCCAGCACCATGTCATCGGTGATATAGGGCGTGATCCGCTGGAGCTGCAGTTGCTCCGCGGCCCAGGCAAGCTCGCTGTGCCGGGACAGCATGCGCGACAACCGCTTCTGCGTGTGGTGTAGCCGACAGGGTTCCTTCAAGGCGCGGGCGATCTCGGCCTGGCGCAAACTACCGCTGGCCAGGATGCCAAAGAGCGTTTCTGCCGCCAGCTTCACGACGGGTCGAGCGAGGTGATCCGACAGGTCGTCACACCAGTCGATCAGGCGAGCTTTCCATTTGGCGCGGTCTTTGGCATCTTGAAGCATCGGGGCTTTCCTTTTGGTTCATGGTGTTAGGGGTAACAACATGATACCGGCGGGAAAGCCCCGATCTCGTTGATAGCACTGAAATTTTCAACGCTATTCAGGCAGTTACAGCACCACCTGTGGAAAAGTGGGGAGACGCTAGGCCTAAGGTACGTTACCCTTGAGGTAGTCCACTTGATAAGGAGTGCTCATGGATTGGAATCCGGCCTACACTTGGCTAGTCATCGCGCTGCTGCTCAGTCTCGGCGAGCTGACCTCTGGCGCCATGGTCCTCCTGGCGCTGGGCATCGCCGCCGCCTTGACCGCCGCCGTCACCGCACTGGGGCTGACACTGCCCTGGCAACTGCTCAGCATGGGCATCTTCGCGGGTATTCTGGTGCCCGTGGGCGTGATGGTGATTCGCCCGCGCTTTTCGCCCAAGGGGGTCGCCTACGGCACCACCGGTACCGGTGTGGAAAAGAACCAACACTATGTCACCCTGACCCGCGACTTCGATAATGCCACCGGCATCAAGGTCAATGGCGACTTCTATCGACTACGCGTGCTGGAGAGCGGAGCCACCGAGCTGCCCTCCGGCACTCCGGTGGTGTTCAAACGTTTCGAGGGCACCACCGCCCTGGTCATGCTGGCCCCTGCCAGCAACCCGGTTCCCCAGGACAACCATTCGCAACGCAAGGAGCTTTAACCATGGATCTACCCATCAGCCCAGGCCTGTTGATCAGCCTGATCATCGTGGTCATCGGTATTCTGATCATTTCCAAGGGCCTGGTGATCGTTCGCCAATCGGAAGTCATGGTGATCGAGCGGCTAGGCTCGTTTCACCGGGTGCTGGAGAGCGGCATCAACATCATCATTCCCTTTATCGAGCAGCCCCGCGCCATCACCATGATTCGCTACAAGAAAATGGGCGAGGAGTACCACCCCATCACCAGCGATGAAATTCGTATCGACCGTCGGGAAACCGTCATGGACTTCCCGGGCCAGCCGGTCGTGACCACCGACAACGTCACGGTGCGGATCAACGGCGCGCTCTACTATCAGATCATCGACCCCAAGCGAGCAGTCTATGAGGTCGAGAACATGAGCCAGGCCGTGGAGGTACTGGCCAAGACCACGCTGCGTTCGGTGGTCGGCAAGATGGAGCTGGATAAGCTGTTCGAATCCCGGGCCGAGGTGAACAACGAGATTCAGGCTGCCATGGAAGAGCCTGCTTCCAAGTGGGGGGTCAAGATCTCCCGGGTCGAAGTTCAGGACATCGCCATGCCGGAAGAGGTAGAGTCGGCCATGCGCCTGCAAATGGCTGCCGAGCGTAAACGTCGTGCAACGGTCACCGAAGCCGAGGGCGAAAAATCAGCCGCCATTGCCATGGCCCAGGGCCAGCGTGAATCCGCCATCTTGAATGCCCAGGGCGATAAAGAGTCGGCCATTCTGCGCGCCCAGGGCGAGCAGGAGTCCATCAAGCTGGTGCTCAGCGCCATTGGCGATAGCGAAGAGAACAAGCGCACGGTGGTGGGTTACCTGCTTGGCCAAAGCTATATCAAAGTGCTGCCCACCATGGCGAAAGACGGCGAGCGCGTGTTTGTGCCTTACGAGTCTTCTGCTCTGCTGGGTTCCATGGGGATGTTCCGTGAAATGGCAGGCTCCCCGGAAGACACCGTGGCCAACCATCTGGATCACGCCAATTCTCGTCAGGGCGGCTTCCGCAGTGGCATCGTGGGGGGCGCTGCTGGCGGCCAATCGTAGCCATACCCGCGAGGCCAGCGTCAGCGCTGGCCTCGTCTGTTCTCTTTTCTCTTTTCTCTTTTCTCTCTTCTCCTCTAACGCCCCAGCCGGGTCAGCCCTCGTGGCGCCGAAATGCGAAAGAACCGCTCGACCACCTCACTGGCCCCCGCTGGAGTGACCAGCGACACGGCAAAAAAGAGCGGCAGATTGACCATCAGCCCCCAGAACCCGGCATGGATCCCCAACGGGTGTGGCCACACGGCGGTGAATGCCACCGTTACCATGAAGCCCGCCATGATGCCCGCCATGACACCCAGCTTCGACGCTCTGGGCCAAAAGAACATGCCGATGAACGCAGGCAGCACTTGAGAAGCAAACCCCAGCCCCACCAGCAGAATCATCACCAGGCTTCCCGGCTCGGCAATCGCCAGCGGCGCAATCAGCAAGAACATGATGGGTAGAATCAAAAGCCGCGCCAGCTTGGCGGTGGTGCCCTCCGAGAGCTTGAAAAGCGGCTGCAGCACGTCTTTGCTCACCGAGAGAGAAACCGAGTGAATGAATGGCTCGCTGGAGGACATGGAGGCTGCCAGCGTGCCCGCGCCCAGCAGCCCCACCAGCACCACCGGCAAGTGCTGCATGGCATACTCCAGCACGACGGTGTCTGCCCGCGCCAGCTCCGGCAATGAAAAGATACCGATGAAACCCACGGTGACCATGGGCAAAATCACGATGTAGTAGGTCGGCAGCCAGGTCGCACTACGGCGTATCGTGCGTGCCGAGGAAGCACTCATCCACTGGGTCCATACGGGCGGCATGAATGACAACATCGAAACGATGATCGAAGTGGTCCAGAAACTGAAGCTCATGTCGCCTGCCGCTCCAGGCAGCGTCAGAAACTCCCCGTGGTCAGCCTGAATACGCTCGAACACGGCCGCAAAACTCACGCTGCCCGTCGCACTCTGCATCGCCCAAAGCCCGACGGCCCAGGCCACGACCAGCATCAGCGCCCCTTGAAACGCGTTGGTGCGCCCAATCGCGCGCTGACCGCTGGCGCACAGATACACGGCGATACACGCCAGCACCAGCACTACCCCCAGCCACACCGGAATGGCCCCGCCGCTCATCACGAAGAGAATGTATGCCGACCCCACCGTTTGCAGCACCGCATAGGCAATCGAGCCTACCGCCATGACGCTGGCCGCCAGCGCGCCCAGTGCCACACTCTGGTAGCGGTCGGCAATGGCACTGGCCTGGGTGACATGGCCAAACTGCTTGCCGAACTGCCATACCTTGGGCCCGAAATACCAGGCCACCAGTGCCAGGTAGGCCAGGTAAACGGCCACGTAGAACACTGCCACGCCTTTGGAGTAGGCCCAGCCGGGCGCGCCCATGAAGGTGTAGGCACTGACGCTGCCGGCCGCTATCAGCAGGTACAGCGTGACAGGCCCCATGCTGCGCCCTGCCACCCCCCACTCCTCCAGGCTATTCATGGAACGGCCCGCTCGGGCGCGCAGGCCAAGCAGCATGGCAGCGGCCACATACAGCAGCGTGATGGTCAGCGGCCAGAGGCTACTCATGGTCGTCACGCTCCACGATGCGATTGCCCACCAGCATGACGACCACGCAGGCCAATATGATCACGTAGCTCCACACCACCAGCAGCGGCAACCCCATGACCAGCGTCGCTCGGTTGACCCAGCCAATGACCGGCCAGATTCCAGCACCGACCAGCCCCACAAACGCTACCAACAACCACCAGCCCGCACGGGAGGTAGGCAATACCCATAAACGTCGCATCACGATTCCATTTGAGTGAACATGCCGCTGCCCAACCAGGCAGCCTCTCGGCGTCGAACGCCACCCCAGGCGCAGGGCCATTGTCACGGCGGCGTCACGGCACTATGGCAGATTGGCCTTACCCTGCCAGCCGCCAAGTCGCCTAACATGAAGATTCTAATGCTTTCCGACGTGTACTTCCCGCGCGTTAACGGCGTTTCCACTTCGATCGAGAGCTTCCGCAACGCCCTGGAGCGCCAGGGCCACGAAGTGCACCTGATCTGCCCCGACTACCCTGCTCACACAGCTCAGGAGCCGCGCACCTGGCGCATCGACTCACGCGGGGTCATCGGCGATCCTGAAGACCGCATGATGCGGTACCAGCGCATCATGGCGATGGCCAGTTCCCTGGCCTGCCTGAAGTTCGACCTGATTCATGTGCATACGCCTTTCGTGGCGCATTATGCAGGCATTGCCTTGGGTAAACGGCTGAACGTTCCGGTGGTGGGCACCTACCACACGCTTTTCGAAGAGTATCTTCATCATTACGTGCCAGGACTGCCGCGCCGCAGCCTGCGGTTTGCCGCTCGACGCTTTTCGGTGCACCAATGCCACCAGCTCGCTGCAGTGATCGCACCATCGTCGGCCATGGCCAACACGCTGAAAACCTACGGCGTTCAGTCACCTATCGCGACGATTGCTACCGGTTTGTCACTTGACCGCTTCGTCACCAGTACGGCAGGTGGGCACTTTCGGGAGCGCCACGGCCTCCCCACCCAAGGACACTTGCTGCTGTTCGTGGGCCGTGCCGCCTATGAAAAGAACATCGGCTTTCTGATCGACATGCTACCCAAGGTACGCCAACGGCACCCGGATACCTGCCTGGTAATCGTAGGAGAAGGGCCTGCCTTGGCGTCGTTGAAACGCCAAGCAACGCAAGCAGGATTGGCAGAGGCGGTGTTTTTCGTGGGCTACCTGTCCCGCGATGGTGCGTTGCAGGACGCTTATCGAGCCGCCGACGCCTTCGTGTTTGCCTCCCCCACCGAAACCCAAGGGTTGGTACTGCTGGAAGCCATGGCCCTGGGAACGCCGGTGGTTTCTACTGCGGCCATGGGCACGCTGGACGTACTGCAACAAGGCGAAGGCTGCCTGATCGCGGAAGCGCACCCTGCTCGCTTCGCAGAACACGTCAATTGTCTGCTCACCAATGACGTCCTGCGCCGCTACCTAGGCCAACGCGGCCAGGCCTATGCCCAGCTCTGGAGCGAAGAGAGCAAAGCAGAAACACTGGCAGCCCTCTATGAACAGCTGTGCCCCAGCGTGCTGGCCACCACGGCGGCTTGATGCGCCTCGTCGGCGAGGCGCGAGAGAGCCGATGACTTGCCTATGACACCCCAATGGCGTGCGGCACGGGTGTTTCGATAAGGATTTGGCCTGTTTATCGGGCAAGGCTATCGAGACTAGTTATCCAAGAGCCTGTTATCGAGGAGCCTGTTATCGAGAGAGCTCCTGGCGCACGATGTCGGCACCTGCGCTCAATGCCTTCAGCTTGCCTTGCGCCACTTTGCGCGGCAGGGGCGTCATGCCGCAGTTGGTGCAGGGGTAGAGCTTGTCGGCGTCCACAAAACGTAGTGCCTTGCGCAGGGTATCGGCGACTTGTTCCGAGGTTTCGACGGTGTGGGTGGCCACGTCGATGGCTCCGACCATCACCTTCTTGCCACGAATCAGCTCGATCAGCTCCATGGGCACGTGGGAGTTCTGGCACTCCAGCGAGACGATGTCGATGTTCGAGGCCTGCAGTTTGGGGAAGATTTCCTCGTACTGGCGCCACTCGGACCCCAGCGTCTTCTTCCAATCGGTGTTGGCCTTGATGCCGTAGCCGTAGCAGATATGCACGCCGGTCTCGCAGGTGACGCCTTCGATGGCTTTTTCCAGGGCGGCGATGCCCCAGTCGTTCACCTCATCGAAGAACACATTGAAGGCGGGCTCATCGAACTGAATGATGTCTACCCCCGCCGCCGCCAGATCACGGGCTTCCTGGTTGAGGATCTTGGCAAATTCCCAGGCGAGTTTTTCACGGCTCTTGTAGTGGCCGTCATAGAGGGTGTCGACCATGGTCATGGGGCCTGGCAGCGCCCACTTGATGGGCTGGTCGGTCTGCTGGCGCAGGAATTTGGCATCGTCGACGAAGACCGGTTTTTCCCGCGAGACAGGGCCTACCACCGAAGGCACGCTGGCCTCGTAGCGATCACGGATCTTGACCGTCTTGCGCTGCTCGAAATCGACACCATCGAGGTGCTCGATGAACGTCGTCACGAAGTGCTGGCGAGTTTGCTCGCCGTCGCTGACGATGTCGATGCCTGCCTGACGCTGATCGTGCAGGCACGCCCGCAGCGCATCCTGCTTGCCTTCCGCCAGCTCGTCGCCCTGCAGTTTCCAGGGGGACCAGAGCGTCTCGGGCTCGGCCAGCCAGGCGGGCTTGGGCAAACTACCGGCGGTCGAGGTGGGCAACAGTGTCTTCATAAGAAAAAACCTTCATGATGAGGGGATCAAAGGGCGTAATCGGCCGACCACTTGTCGAGTATTTGGCGGAAGGGCTTGATGAAATACTGCTCGGTAAAGCGCCCCTGCTCGATGGCCAGTTGGCTGCGCTCTTCACGGTCGTACACGATGCGCGTCAGCGAGTAGTCCTGGTGCTTCAGGCTAGGCTGATAGAGCTTGCCTGCCGCCGAATTGGCGTTATAGATCTCGGGGCGGTAAATCTTCTGAAACGTCTCCATGGTGCTGATGGCGCTGATCAGTTCAAGGTCGGTGTAATCGGCCAGCAGGTCGCCGGAGAAATAGAACGCCAATGGCGCCACGCTATGGGGCGGCATGAAGTAGCGCACCTGCAGGCCCATCTTGGCGAAGTAGAAATCCGTGAGCGACGGCTCGTCGTTGACGTACTCGACGCCCAGCACGGGGTGGCAATTTTCCGTCTGACGATACACCTTGCTGTGGGACACGCTCAGGCAGATGACCGGCGCCTTGCTGAACGATGCGCGGTAGGCGTCGGAATGAATGAAACGCTTGAACAGCTTGCCATGCAGGTCGCCAAACCCTTCCGGGATGCCAAACTCCGAGCGCTCCTGATTATGCTCGGCCAGCCACACGCTGAAGTCGTAGTCGCGAACGTAGGAAGAGAAGTTGTTCCCCATCATGCCTTCGATGCGCTTGTCGAGATGCTGATCGATGATGGTCGTCTTCAGCATTTCAATCGCGGGGAAGGCATCGCTCGCGTTTGCCATGTTCAGCTCGCCGGTGATGATATCCAGCTCGACGGCGTAGCGATCCGCCCTGGGGTTATCCCAGTGCGCCAGGGTATTGAACCGGTTGTTGATCATTGTCAGCGCATTGCGCAGGTTTTCCTGGCAGCGCTCGCCTCTCGCCAGATTGGCGAAGTTGGTCGTGGTACGCGTGCTCTCGGCAGGACGGTAGTTTTCGTCGAACCGGACGCTCTTGATATCGAAGGTAAAGTCGTAGCTCATCGCGAACAAACACCCTGTTGGTCGAGATTGGCGACGGCGCCGCAATGCAGCTCAGCGCTCGATGCCATGTTTGACGTTTCGATACACGGGCGTTAGCGCCACGTCATCGAAGAGGATGTGTTCTTTATGCCAGACCCACCACATGAATGAAAAGCGACATTAATTCAACTCATCATGAGAAAGCCTCATGATGAGCTGTTTGGCAGGGCGCTTACCCCTGTTGAAACGGGTACACCGAGCCAATGTTCAGCAGCTGCGTCAGCTCATCCAGCGCGGTGAGGACTTCCGTGGCGAGCTGCGGGTCGGCCAGGTCATCGGTGGTGAGGCGGTCGCGGTAGTGGCGGCTCACCCAGGCGGTGAGGTCGTTATAGAGCGCATCGTCGAGCAGCACGCGACCGCTGAGGGCTGCGCGCTCGGCGTCGCTGAGCACCACGCGCAGGCGCAGGCAGGCGGGGCCGCCGCCGTTGCGCATGCTCTGCTTCACGTCCTTGACGATCACTTCGCCAATGGGGTTATTGCCTGCCAGGATGAAGTCCTGCAGCGTGCGCCACACGGCCTCCCGCTCCTGACACTCGCTGGGCACCACCAGGGTCATGGTGCCATCCGGGTTGGAAAGCAGCTGGGAGTTGAACAGGTACGACGCCACCGCGTCTTCCATGCTCACCGCTTCCGCCGAGACCCGAATGGGAATCAGCGGCGTACTCATTTTGGCGCGTAGCTCGTCCAGGGTCCGCGCCTCGTCCAGAAACGCCATTTCGTGGTAGAGCAGCACCGGGCCGTTGCCCACGGCAATCACATCGTTGTGGAACACGCCCGCATCGATGGCCTCCGGGTGCTGCTGGGCGAACACGGTCTGGGCGTCGCTTAGCCCGTGCTGGCGAGCCACCGCCTGGCTGGCTTCCAGCGTTTGCCGGGCGGGATAGCGCTTGGGCTCGCTGCGCCCGCCGCCAAACGCCTGGCGACCATACACGAACAGGTGCACGCCGGGCTCGCCGTACTCACCGCACAACCGGGTATGGTTAGCCGCCCCTTCATCGGAAAACGCGGGAGTGGCGGGCAGCACCGGGTGGTGGGCGAAGTGCTGCTCATCGCGGAAAATCGCCTGGAGTACGCGCCCCGTGGTGCGCGGCTCCAGGTAGCGGTGGAAGCTCGACTGCAGGTTGGCCGGGGTAAAGTGTACCCGACCATCCGGCGCATCCACGCCAGGCGTAATGGTGCCCGCGTTGGCGGTCCACATGCTGGAAGCCGAGCACACCGCCCGCAGCAGCTGTGGCGCTTGCTGCGCCGCTCGAGCGAGGATATCTCGGTTGCTGCCGCTGAAGCCCAAGTCGCGCAGCGCGCCCAGGTCCGGCCGCTGCTGCGGGGGCAGAACGCCCTGGGCGTAGCCTGCATCCATCAGCGACTTCATCTTGGCCAGCCCCTGCAGCGCGCCCTCTCGGGGGTTGGAAACCAGGCCCCCGTGGCTCATGGAGGCCATGTTACCGTGGGCCAGTCCCGAGTAGTTGTGGGTCAGCCCGACCAGGCCGTCGAAGTTGACTTCCCGAATGCTGTGGACGCTCATAGAGTGACTCCCGGTGGCAGGGTTTCCGGCATTTCCAGACTGTCGGCTTCCATGGAGGCAACGGGGTAGGCGCAGTAGTCGGCGGCATAAAAAGCGCTGGGGCGGTGATTGCCGCTATCGCCTACGCCGCCGAAGGGCGCATCACCCGATGCCCCCGTGGTCTGGCGGTTCCAGTTCACGATGCCTGCGCGAATACGCAGCAGGAAGTCGTCCCAATCCGCCTGTTCGCCGCCGATCAGCCCCGCCGAAAGGCCGTAGCGGGTGTCGTTGGCCAGTGCCAGCGCCTCGTCCCAATCGGCATAGCGATGGATTTTCAGCAGCGGGCCAAAGTGCTCTTCATCGGGCACCTCCAGGCCGGTCACGTCGATCAGCGCGGGGCTGAGCAGGCTGGTGTTCTCTGCCAGGCGCTGCATACGGTTGATCACCGTGCCGCCCATGGCTTCCAGTTCGTCCTGCGCCTTGAGCAGGCCATCGGCCGCGGCCACGCTCACCAGGCCGCCATAGAATGGCGCGGGCTCCTCGTCGAACTGCCCGGCCACGTGCAGCTTGGCAATCGCCTCGGAGAGTGCGTCGATGAGACGATCTCCCGCCTCCCCCTGGGGAATCATCAGACGACGGGCGCAGGTGCAGCGCTGGCCGCCGGAAAGAAACGCCGACTGCAAAATGGTCAGGACGGCTGCGCGCTGATCATCCACCTCCTTGACTACCAGCGGGTTGTTGCCCCCGAGCTCCAGGGCGAGGATTTTATCCAGCTGCCCGGCAAACTGCTGCTGCAACAGGCCGCCCACTTTGGCGCTGCCGGTAAACAGCAGGCCATCGATACCCGGGTGGGCAGAGAGCGCCTGCCCCACGGCCACGCCGCCTTGTACCAGGTTGATCACCCCGGCGGGCAAGCCGGCTTCCAGCCAGCACTGCAGGGTCAAATCCGCGGTGAGCGGGGTCTGGTCGCTGGGCTTGAACACCACCGTGTTACCCGCCAACAGCGCGGGCACCATGTGGCCGTTGGGCAGGTGCCCAGGGAAGTTATAGGGGCCGAACACGGCCATCACCCCGTGGGGCCGGTGGCGCAGGACCGCCTTGGCGGTACCCACCTCTTTTTCACGTTCGCCGGTGCGCTCGTGGTACGCCTTGATGGAGAGCGCCACCTTGCCCACCATGGCTCCGACTTCGGTACGCGCTTCCCATAGCGGCTTGCCGGTTTCTGCGGCAATCGCCACGGCCAGGTCTTCCTGGCGCGCCTTGAGCACCTCGACGAACCGCTCCACCAGCGCCTGACGCTCGGCAAAGGGAGTGCGCGCCCAACCGGGGAAGGCGGCCCTGGCGGCCTCGACTGCTCGCCCCACCTGGGGCTGCGACGCCGAAGCACCTTGCCAGAGCAGCGTGCCTGCCACGGGGTCGTGCTTGGTCACGGGGGCGGCCTCGCCGACCACCCAGGCCCCATCGATCAACTGCTGCTGTTGGGCGGGCATACGCGGGGTGCGTGCGTTCGGGTTATGCATGACGCTCTCCTTTGCTGAGCCGGGTAGTCGGGTACGTGGGCAGATCAGGTTTCCAGCAGACGCAGCGTGTCGCCCGTGGCGACGCCCAGCCGCTCGGCCTCCTGAGGGGTCAGGACGACGGTGCTTTCGTCGGCGGGGCCTCGGCCAATCCAGCCAGCGGTAAAGTGCTGCATCTGGGTGGTGGCCGCCAGCCAGCGGCTGACGCTTTCTGCGGCAGCGTCGGGCGACACCTCCACCTGATAGCAGCGTGAATTGCGGATCGCCCGCACATCATCGACATAGGCTTCCACCGTGGGGCCGCCGTCGAAGATGTCGATGTAGCCTTCCCAGCGCAGCCCCTCTTTCTTGAGCATCTCCAGCGCCGGGCGGGTGTGGCGATGTACCTGACCAATACAGGCCCGCGCCTCTTCCGACATGAACGTGGTGTAAATGGGAAACTTGGGCATCAGCTCGCCAATGAAGCTTTTCTGCCCCAGGCCAGTCAGCCGGTCTGCCTCGCTGAAATCCATGGGGAAGAAGTGCTTGCCCAGGCTTTGCCAGAACGGGCTGACGTTGTTTTCATCGAACACGCCGCGCATTTCGGCGAGCACCTTCTCGGGAAAACGGTCGCGGAACTGAGCCATGAACAGCCAGCGCGCCTTGGAAAGCAGCGCACCGTTGCGCAAATGCTTGTTGGCCTCGCCACGGTACTCCGGGCGCAGGAACAGCGAGCACACCTCGGCATCGCCGGTATGGTCCGAGCTCAAAAACAGCGTGTCGATGGTGCGATGCAGGTCGAGCTGTACCGAAGAGTGGGCCAGGGTGCCAAGCCGATAGTTGTAGAACGGCACTTCACGACCCACCTGACCTTCAATGGCGCAGCAGCCTGCCAGTTCGCCGTTGGCCTCATCTTCCAGTACAAAAAAGTAGAGCCGGTCGTCCACTGGCGTGCGCTCTTCGAACGCACGGGCGGCGGCGTCGATCTTGCCCGCCAGGAACTCACGGTTATCCGGCAGCGAGGTAAAGCCAACGCCTGCCTGCTGCGCCAGCGCCTGGAGCCCATCCAGATCATCACGGGCAATGGGGCGAATGCGCATTACATCTCTCCTTCATCGAGCGCATCGACGGCGCTGGGCAGGGCTAACGGTGCCGCCAATACGGCACGCCCCTCTTCCACCCCCAGGCGCTGTGCATGCTGCGGGGAAAGCATCAGCTGCCCGGTGGGCGAAAGCGCATAGCGCGCCACGATGCAGCGAAAATCGCTCAGCGTCTGGTTGGCGATCATCGCCGGTTCGGCATCCGGCAAGGCATGCTCCGGGCGCACCCGCACCGGGTGCCAGGCGGCACGACGACAGGTTTCCAGCCGTTCGCGCTCGGCCTTGACGATGGGCCCGGCATCGAAGATATCCACATGCCGGGAACGGACGAAGCCTTCCGCCAGCATTTCCGCCAGCGCCGCTTCATGGGCCGGATGTTCACGGCCAATGGCTGCCCTGGCGGGCGGCGTCAATAGCGGCAGGTAGAGCGGAAACTGGGGCATCACCTCGGCAATGAAGCTTTTCGAGCGCACCCCGGCCATGTGGTTCATCTCCTGGAAACCGCGGGCAAAGAAGTGGCGGCCCACGCTCTCCCAGAAGGGTGATTCATTCTGACGATCCAGGTAGCCCGGAAACGCCACGGCGAGAATCCGCGAGAAGCGCTCCGGGTACTGGGCAATGAACATCAGCCGCGCCCGCCGCAGCAGGCTCTCGGCGCTGGTGCCCTTGTAACGCGGGTTGAGCGACAGCGCACAGAGCAGCGTGGCGTCCGAGACTTCGTGGGACAGCGCCAGGGTCTGTACTTCCCGGCGCACGTTGAGCTGCTGGGAGGCGTGGATCAGCGTCTCCTGGCGGTAGGTATAGTAGGCTTCGGCGGCCCCCGCCTGGGCGCGGATGGTGGCGGTACCGAGTACCTCATGACGATGATCGTCCGCCAGCACGAACATGTACTGCTCGTTACCCGGAAAATCGACCTCGCTGCCAAACGCCTCCTGGGAGCGCAGGATGCGCTCCTCTAACCGCTCACGGTTGGCAGGCAGGTTGGTCAGCCGAGGAACGGCGTGCTCGGCCAGCTGTTCCAGGGCAGGCAGGTCAGCCAGAGTGACCGGACGGATAACCAGCATGCTCAACGCTCCTTCTGGTAACGCTTGCGGCCTGCTCATGCGCTGGCAACAAGGCGCTCGATGGCTCGTTCGAGACGCGCCATGCCTTCGGCGATGTCGGCCTCGGGGATCACCAGCGACGGCGCCATGCGCAGCACATTGGGACCTGCGATCAGCGCCATCACGCCCTCTTCCATGGCCAGCGGCAGGATATCCTTGGCGCGACCTTCAAAGGCATCGGACATCTGTGCGCCCATCAACAACCCCATGCCGCGGATTTCCTTGAACACGCCGTGCTTGCGGTTGATGGTTTCCAGGTGCTCACGGAACAGGTCGTGACGCTGCTTGACCCCTTGCAGCACTTCGGGGGTGTCGATGAACTCGACCGCCGCCAGGGCCACCGCCGATGCCAGCGCGTTGCCGCCGTAAGTGGAGCCATGGGTACCGATCACCAGCGACTTGGCAATGGCGTCGGTGGTCAAGGTGGCACCGATCGGGAAGCCACCGCCCAGCGACTTGGCGCTGGTGAGAATGTCCGGAGTGATACCGAAGTTCTTGTAGGCGTACAGCTCGCCGCTGCGGCCAACGCCGGTTTGCACTTCATCGAAAATCAGCAGCGCGTTGTGCTCGTCGCACAGATCGCGCAGGCCCTGCAGGAACTCCTGGGTGGCAGGCACGATGCCGCCCTCCCCCTGCATGGGCTCGACCATGATGGCGCAGGTGTCATCGCCCACCAGCTTGCGCACGCTCTCCAGGTCGTTGAAGTTGGCGTGCAGAATACCGCCGGGCACCGGGCCAAAGCCCTGGGAGTATTTTGGCTGCCCGCCCACGCTCACGGTGAAGAAGGTGCGGCCATGGAAAGACTGGTAGAACGAGATGATCTTGTCCTTGTGCTCGCCGTGGTGATCCACCGCCCAGCGGCGCGCCAGCTTCAGTGCCGCCTCGTTGGCTTCACCGCCGGAAGAGCACAGGAATACCTTGTCGGCGAAGGTGCGCTCGGTGAGCGTCTTGGCCAGCTTGAGCGCAGGCTCGTTGGTGAACACGTTGGACAAGTGCCAGAGCTTCTCGCCCTGCTCTTTCAGTGCATTGACCAGTACCGGGTGGCAGTGGCCCAGCGAGTTCACCGCAATCCCCCCGGCAAAATCGATGTATTCACGGCCTTGCTGATCCCACAGGCGGCTGCCTTCACCACGCACCGGAATGCTCTGTTGCGGTGAGTAGTTGGGCATCATGTAGTGGTCGAAATCCTGGCGACTTGGGGTGTGGCTCATGAAACAAATCCTCCGGTGGAGTCAGCGATGACATCAGTATACGAGGGGCGGTGGCCGCCCTGCTTTCACGATTGGGACGCTAAATTATGAAAAGCTGCGCCTACCCCAGCCGCTCTTCCCGCGGGGTGATCCCAAAGTGGTTACGGTAGGCGGTGGAAAAGTGCGCGCCCGAGGAGAAACCGGTCATCAGGGCAATGTCGCCCACGGGACGGTCGCTCTCTCTGAGCTGTTTGCGGGCTTCCTGCAGCCGCAAGTCCAGATAATAACGGCTGGGCACCGCCTGCAGGAACTTCTTGAACAGCCGCTCCAACTGACGCCGGGAAATGCCCAGGTGTTCGGCCAGCTCCAGGGTCGAAAGCGGCTCTTCGATATTGGCTTCCATCAGCGTGACCGCATCCACCAGGCTTTGCGGGGCGTGACCCAGGCGGTGGCGCAGCGGTACGTGCTGGCGCTCATCGGCAAGGCGAATGCGATCGCACACGAACTGCTCCGAGACCTGTTCAGCCAGCCGGGGGCCGTGATGCTTGCCGATCAGCGTCAGCATCATGTCCATGGCGGCAGTGCCGCCCGCGCAGGTCAGACGGTCACGGTCGATCTCGAACAGCTGCTGGGAAAGCGTGACCTGGGGGTACGCCTGGGCAAATGCGTCGAAGCGCTGCCAGGGCAGCGTCGCGCGATAGCCTTCCAGCAGCCCGCAGCGGGCCAGCACTTCGGTGCCCCCCGCCAGGCCGCCTAGCGCAACGCCCCTGCCCTGATGACCGCGCAGCCACTCGTGAAGCCTGGCGGGCAGTACGTAGGGTAGCGGTGTCGGTGCACAGACCAGCAGCATGTCCAACGGCCCAAGAGCGGCTTCCAACGGGTGCTGGGCCAGCAGCGAAAGCTGCGATGCACTGCGCACGGGCTCGTCATCCAGGCTGAGCGTCACCGTGTGATACAGCATCTGACCACTGAGCTGATTGGCCATCTGCAGTGGCTCGATGGCGCTGGCATGGGCCAATAGCGAAAACCCGGGAAGCAGCACAAAGGCAACCCGCCGACGCTGATCGGGGGAAGGCGTCAACGGCCGAGTGGGCATGTGAAGGTGTGACAAGGTGAGAGGCACTGCATGGAAACCGCCGCTGGCTGTCGAGATAACGTGTTCAAATCAAACGTCATCTTACCCAATTGCGGCGCGGAAGGCAGCGCCATGACCGCAGGAACAAAAACACGGCGCATAAATGCAAATTGCCGGGCCACTGGCCCGGCAAACGAAGGTGCTGCGTCAACCGCCGCTGTTGCCCATGCCAAAGATCACAAAGGCCGCCACCACCAGGCCCAGGCCAATGATCACCACGGGCAGCAGCTTGTGCATGCCACTGGGGGGCTTCTTGGCCTCCGGCTGTTTATGCGGCGCCGCCTTGTCGAAATCTTCGGGCAACCGCTGGTTCAGTACGTGCTCTTTCTCTTCTTCCGGGGTCTTGCTCTCTCTGGTATCCATACTCCACCTCGTCCTGACCGGTTAGATGAAACAGCGCGGCGTTCACTCCGTCGCCCCAAGCGTTACAAGGTTACGACATCGAACGCCACATCGGGGTTCACATCGGCATCGTAGTCCACATCGTCACGCTCGAAGCCAAACAGCTTCAGGAACTCATGCTTGTAACCAGCATAGTCGGTAATGTCGAACAGGTTCTCGGTGGTGACGTTTGGCCACAGGTCCTGACAGGCTTTTTGAACGTCGTCACGCAGCTCCCAGTCGTCCAGACGCAGACGGCCCTGCTCGTCGGTGGCCATCTCACCGGGCTGGCCCGAGTAGAGGCGCTCGCCGAACAGACGGTTCAACTGGTCGATGGTGCCTTCGTGCAGGCCCTGCTCTTTCATGATGCGGTACACCATGGCGATGTACAGCGGCATCACCGGAATCGCCGCGCTGGCCTGGGTAACGACGGATTTCAGCACCGCCACGTTGGCACCACCGCCGCTCTCTTGCAGCTTGGCATCGATGGCCGCCGCTGCGCGGTCCAGGTCTTCCTTGGCTTTCCCCAGGGCACCGTGCCAGTAGATCGGCCAGGTGATTTCGGTGCCGATATAGCTGAACGCCACGCTGCGGGCACCTTTGGCCAGCACGCCTGCGTCTGCCAGAGCGCTCATCCACAGCTCCCAGTCTTCGCCGCCCATCACGGTGATGGTGTCGTCGATCTCCTGCTGCGTCGCCGGCTCCACCTCGGCTTCGATGATCACGTCCTTGTTGGTATCGATGGCCGTGGCGCGGTAGGTCTCACCGATGGGCTTCAGGCTGGAGCGCTTGAGCTCGCCGGTATCGGGCATCTTGCGCACCGGCGAGGCCAGTGAGTAAACCACCAGGTCGATCTCGCCCATGTCCTGCTTGATCAGCTCGATGGCTTTCTCGCGGGCTTCATGGGAGAACGCATCGCCGTTGATGGACTTGCTGTACAGCCCTTCCTGCTTGGCAAACTTGTCGAAGGCCGCGCTGTTGTACCAGCCCGCCGTGCCGGGCTTCTTCTCGCTGCCGGGCTTTTCGAAGAACACGCCCAAGGTATCGGCACCGTAGCCGAAGGCCGCCGTGATACGCGCCGCCAGGCCGTAGCCGCTGGAAGCCCCGATCACCAGCACTTTCTTCGGGCCCTGGTGCTTGTCCAAACCACGGGCGCGGGTCGCTTCGATCTGTTCGAGAACGTTCTGTTCGCAGCCTTTGGGATGAGTAGTGGTGCAGATAAAGCCCCGAACTTTCGGTTTAATGATCACATTGGACCCCTTCATCGGATGAGTATCATCGGAGCACCCTCGTGCTCACTTGCCAGTAGGCGCTATTCTAGCGGGCTCGGCGCGCCCTGTCCGCTCTTGAGGTTATGGGGGATTCACGGCAGGATAGCGCCCTGCCCACTTCCTGCCGATGAGAACCATGATGAATGCACAGCAGCTAGTCGATGAACGCGGCGACCTCTGGTTGGCGCTCGCCCCGCTTTGGCTGGACCGCGAACCCACCGAGCGCGACTACGCCCGCATGATCGAGGTCATCGAACAGCACGGGCTACCGCTCAAGGAGCTCGAGTGGGTGTTCCGTATCGAGCTGGCCCCGGTGCTGTCACGCCATCAGCTGTCGGTGGCCAGCGAGTGGCGCAAGTTCGATGACTATAAGCTGATGAAGCAGCTGGTCAATCACAACCTGCGCCTGAAGGGTTGGCGGCGCAAAACCTGGGCGCTGTTTTCGGGCTTGACCACCATGATGGTACGCCATCGCTGGAACGACCTGATGCAGCGGCTGATGGTCAGCCGGGGCGAGCTCTAGCCCCTTCACGCTTTGTCCAGCGCCGCCTCCACGGCCAGGCGCAGGCGCGGGCCATGGTCTCGTGGGCCAAAACGCGCCAGCACTTGCCCGTCTCTGGCGACCAGAAACTTGGTGAAGTTCCACTTGATGGCCCGCGTGCCCAGCACGCCTGGCGCTCCCTGCTTGAGCAGCGTAAAGAGCGGATGCGCGTTGCCCCCGTTGACGTTCACCTTCTCCATGAGCGGAAAGCTGACCCCGAACTGCTGCTCCCCGAAGGTGCAGAATGCTTCGGCGCTTTCGGGCGACTGCCGCCCAAACTGGTTGCAGGGAAAACCCAGCACGGTAAAGCCACGGTCACGGTAGCGTTGGTAAAGGCTTTCCAGCTCCTTGAGCTGGGGCGTAAAGCCACACTGGCTGGCGACGTTGACCACCAACAGCACCTGGCCGCGCAGCGCACGCAGATTGAAGGGCTGGCCCTGATGGGTGTAGCAATCCTGTTCGTAAATGCTCATCACACACCCTCTTGCTATCGTCTGACGCTACCTTGCCACGAGGCGGCCTGCCAGCACCAGCCCGGCGGCTCACGCCTGCGCGAATTTTCCACCATGGCTGCTTATAGCAGTGGCCCCGCCACGACCCTCAGCGCCAGCGCGATCAGCAGCACACCGGTAACACGGTTGACCCAGTGGGCGTGGCGCTGCAGCCAGGGCAGCACCCGCGAGTGCGACAGCCCCACGGCCACCAGCACGTACCAGCCGCCATCGATGACCATCGCCGTGGCCACGATGATGCCCTTGGCCAACGGGCTCATGTCCGGCGTCACGAACTGACTGAGCAGGGCCACGAAAAAGATGATCAGCTTGGGATTGCCCAGAGCCACCAGCACCGCTTCTCGGGCCGCCTGGCCTGGCGTGGTGACCACCGCATTGGCTGCCAGCGAGCTGGCGCGCCCGGCCCGCAAGGCCTTGACCCCCAGCCACGCCAGGTAGGCGGCCCCACCCCAGGTGATCAGCTGAAAGACCTCGGGATGGCGTACTACCAGCGCGCCCAGCCCCAGCACGGTCAACAGGGCATAAAAACCCACGCCCAGGGCATGGAACACCGCCGCGGTCACGCCGGGCAGCCGCCCGCCCCCCAGGGTGTGGCGCAGTACCAGCGCGAGGCTTGGCCCCGGGGACATGGCCCCCATGGCACAGATGGCGGCCAGCGATAACCAGAGCGTCAGCGGCATGCGTTTCTCCATGAGTCCAGCGATTGATCAGCGCACCAGTATACGCCAGCTCAAGCGCAGGCGGGTGGCTGCCTGGGCCGCGCATCGTGGAATCCTCCCCCGGCCTTGAATACGGCCTTAAATAACGCTGTTAGCATGGTACGCTGTTGGGTAAAATTTTCCTTTTTCAGAACGTTCGGCAACGCCGATCAATGACGCCTGCCGTGCAGGCAGTTCATGGTTAATAAAGGACTTCAATATGGGTAGGGCGTTTCAGAACCGTAAGGAATCCATGGCCAAGACGGCCGCTGCGAAAACCAAGGTGTACAGCAAGTACGGGCGTGAAATCTACGTCTGCGCCAAGGCAGGGGGCACCGACCCCAATGGCAACCTTGCGCTGCGCGGCCTGATGGAGCGTGCCAAGAAAGATCAGGTACCGTCCCACGTCATCGACAAGGCCCTCGACAAGGCCAGCGGTGCCGGAGGCGAGGACTTCTCGTCCGCTCGTTACGAGGGCTTCGGCCCCGGCAATGCCATGGTCATCGTCGACTGCCTCACCGACAACCCCAACCGCACCTTTGGCGATGTGCGCGGCTGCTTTACCAAGACCAAGAGCAAGATCGGCACGCCGGGCAGTGTGAGCCACATGTTCGATCACTGCGCGATCTTCTCGTTTACCGGTGGCGATGAAGAAGCCGTGCTGGAAGCGTTGATGGAAGCCGACGTGGACGTCACCGACATCGAGCAGGAAGATGGTCGCATCACTGTATTTGCTCCGAACACCGATTACGCCAAGGCCAAGCAGGCACTGCTGGACGCCTTTGGCGAGATCGACTTCGAAGTGGATGAAATCCAGTTCCTGCCGCAGAACACCACGCCGGTGGAAGGTGACGACGTCGCCATGTTCGAAAAGCTGCTGAACATGCTCAACGAGCTGGACGACGTGCAGAACGTCTTCCACAGCGCCGAACTGCCGGAAGAGAACGCCTGAGCGGCTAGCCCTTCAGCGCATCACCAGGAACGAAAATCCACCCTTCGGCCGTCGGCATCTCCGCTGGCGGCCAGGCAACCTGCTGGGGCGCATGCTCCAGTGCCCAGGCCAGCAACGCACACTGCCATGCATCGTGCATGTCCTGCTGGCGGGGGGTGGGCTGGTGCAGCACCGCCTGCCATTGGGCCGGGATCACGCAGCGCTGGCGCAAAGCGGCAAAGCCCTCGGAGCGTTTGGCGGGGGATGGATACCCCTCCACGACAGTCAGCTCCCCCTGCTCGCTCTGCCACTGACCGCACGCCACGCTATGCGGCGCAAAGCGCGCCAGCACGTGCATGCCTTTGGTGGCCTGGCTGCCAATCATGTCCTTGATGGGCGACAGCGGCGTGACGCCACGTTCGAACAGCCAACGCTCGGTGTGTCGGTAAAGATAGGGATTTTCCTGAGAGCGGCCCAGTGCCGCGACGGCTTCCCCTCTGGCCAGGGCCAGCAGTGCCTGCGGCAGCGCCAGCGGTGTATCCACCGCCATGAAGACCCGTTCACCACCGTCCGCCACGTGCTGGCAGAGCCCCAACAGGCGGGCGACCAGATCACCAGGCGAGGCGGCGTCATTGAGCGTCTCGCGCAGATTGCCCCGCCAGGGCGCTCCTACCAGGGTCAGTGACGCATCCAGTACCACCAGCGCATCTCGGCTGGCCGGGTTATGGTCGCAATTCCAGCCGCCCACGTCCCAGCCGATGTAGAGCCTCTCGCCCTGCGCCTTCATGTCCGCCCCGCGCCCTGGGCATCCATCAGCATCTCAGGGGGCAGTAGCGCGGGACGAATACCGGCATCGCTCAGAATCGCCTTGCCGCGTACCGTCAAATCGGTCACGAACAGGAACTGCTGACGCGGGTCGACGGGATAAGCACGGATGCGATAGTGCGTTCCCCAGGGTTTCTCCTCGGCCACGACGATGATGGGCTTGTCGAACGTCAGGTAGGCGCTGGTCAACGCCACGTCGCGCAGCGCCTGGCGCACCCAGCCGCCTTCGTGCTCGGGGTGCAGGTAGAAGCTGGCCACACACTGGAGGCTGGCGCCGCCATTGTTGGCGTTGTAGATGGCCGAATCCCAAAGCTTCAAGTGCGGCACGGCCACCAGATCATCGTCCGGCGTTTGAATCTCTACCGTACGCATCCCCACATGCTTGACCTCTCCGTAGGTGCCTTCGATATTGACCCAGTCTCCGGGCCGATAGGGCAGCTCGACGGCAGAGACCACGCCCGCAATCAGGCTGCTGACATACTCCTTCAGGGCAAAACCGATGGCCAGGCCTATGGCCCCCAACAGCGTCACCATGTTGCGTAAAGAGGGCTCGATGACGATGGGCACCGCAATGGCCAAGGCCGTGATCAGGATCAGCAGACGCGTCAGCGGCACCAGCGCAAAGACTCGAAACCTGATCGGGCCATGCAACCGATTGGCCAGCCAGTTGAGCCCCCGCTGGCTGGCAATGATCAGCACGATGGCACCTGCCAGCAGCAGCCCCAGCGTGATGAAGGCTTCGCTGTCCAGCTCGTTAAACAGGCGGGCATACTGTTCGTGATCGTCCATGGGGGCTCCTAAAGCGGGTCTACCAGGTAGTGTCTCGATTCCAGCAGTTGCCGAACGCTGGCGTAGCTCAAGGGTGCCACCTGCCACCGCCCCTGATGGCAGTGCAGCATGCCGCGACTGGCCAGCGCGAACCGAACGCTCACTATCTCGTGTTCCGAGAAAGGCAGCACGTGGGCCAACGCCTGATCCTCCAGCCCCCCATGGATCAACAGGGTGTGCAGCAGCAGGGTGGCCAGATCGCCGGTGTCAGCGGGGAGCTCCGCATCCGCCAGCGTATCCAGCAGCCATAGCGATGTTTCGCCATGATCGGAACGGTTGCCCGTGTGAGCGCGGGCGTCCTCGGCCGGTTCACGCAGGCGCTCACGCCAATAGTGCCAGGCAATTCCCAGGTGGCCGCGACTATGGGCCGCCAACTGCTGGAGCTCCTTGAACACGCCCTTTTGTTTGGGGGAGTCCTCCAGCACGGGCTGTCGTGTACGGGTGCTGTAAACGGGCGGGCACTGGCCTGCAGCCTGGGAAAAATAGTCCGCCAGCTGTGCGCCTTCAAGCCCTTGCAGCGTCAACACGGGAACCCCTTCCAGCCCGACGGCCTGCTTCAGAAAGGCGTAGCTCCAGCTATCACACCCCAACACGCCCTGCCCCAGCCGCCCGCTCTGGGCACGCTCCACCAGCGCGCGCACGCCCTGCAAACCGTAGGCATGACGCAGGAAATGCCGCTCCAACGCCGGAATGGCCCAGCGCTTTGCCGGGGCAGCCGCCGTTACCCACGCCAGCTCTCCAGCCATGCGCTCGGCAAAGGTAGGCACCTCCAGGCACTCGATGCCGTGCTGTCCCGCCCAGTGGCCAACGATATCCGCATGCCCACCGTGGGGAGGCGACACGAACAGCACCAGCGGTGCCTCTTGATAGGCGGCCAGCGCCCGATGCAAGCTCATCGCGGCAGGCGTCCAATCCACCGGAGGCGCCCAGTGGGCGAGTTTCACTTCCGGCAAGGCGCGCAGCTCGCTCTCCAGTGCCGCCTGACGCCTGTCGGCACGGTTTCCCAGCATCCAGGCAGTGGCCACGCGCCAACTGCGCTTCCACTGGCTGGCCTGGGTATGCTGCGGTGTTTGAAAGGCTTCCAGTTCCACTACTTCCCACGGAGCTGGCGCTGCATTCGTCGGGCCTTGATCCATATCGCGCCTCGCGCCGGTAAAGTAGATCAAGATTAGCATGCCCCACGTACGACCACGCAGATAGCCGAACTTATCGTCTAGAATAAAGTCGTTAGGATAAGGCCAATACATTGATGAGCGATGCGCAGGAGGCAACGATGAGCGTGGTTGACGTCACCAGGGAAGAGCTACACGAGAAGCTTGCGAAGTGCATTGCTGGGGAGCGAGTGCTGATCGAACAGGAAGGTAATCGGTTCAGCGCGCGCATACAGCACGTGGGAATGACGGGGGTCAAAGTGATCCCGGAAACCATCATCAAGAACAGTACCGGCGACCCCGGTGACATGAACGGTGTTACCGTGCCCTACGATGATATCTGGGAGCTGGAGGTCAAGGGCGTGGTGTTCAGCCGCAAGGCTTAGTGAGCCCGTCAAGCGCCATTCCCTTTTCGCAGGGCAGGCAACAACAGCGCCCGCCACCAACGCCCGCCATCATGGCGGGCGTTGTGCATATAGCTATCTGCTACGGGCTCGATCTGCTCGGGTTCGATCACTTTACCTTCGATCAAACGGTCACCCGATCAATAGCTGAGGCAGATTTTACCGAAGTGCTTGCCAGACTCCTGATGACGAAACGCGTCCGCGATATCGGCCAGCGCAAACTCCCGGTCGATCACCGGCTTCAGATTGGCCGCCTCGATGGCCTTGATCATCTCCATCTGATGACGGCGGCTGCCCACGATCAGCCCCTGCAAACGTGCCTGCTTGGCCATCAGCTTTGCCGTGGGCACCTCGCCTTCACGGCCGGTCAGCACGCCGATCAGCGAAATGTGCCCGCCGATTTTCACTGCGTCTATGGATTGCGGCAAGGTGCCCGGCCCACCGACTTCCACTACGTGATCGACCCCTTCACCGTGGGTCAACTCTAGCACACGCTTGCCCCACTCAGGCGTGTCACGGTAGTTGATGGTGTGCTCGGCGCCCAGTTCACGCAGGCGCTCCAGCTTGGCATCGGACGACGAGGTAGCGATGACCCGGGCGCCCATCAGCCTGGCAAACTGCAGAGCAAAGATGGAGACGCCCCCGGTGCCCAGCACCAGCACGCTATCGCCCGCTTTCAGCCCGCCGTCTACCACCAGTGAACGCCAGGCGGTCAACCCCGCCGTGGTCAGCGTAGCGGACTCGGCATGGCTGTAGCCCTTCGGCTGGTGGGTGAACCAGTTGGCCGGGCGCACCACCTGCTCACGGGCATAGCCATCGACGCCGTCGCCGGGTGTGGTGGCAAAATCGCCTACCCGAGCGGGGCCTTCCAGCCAATCGGGGAAAAACGTCGAGACCACTGCATCACCGACGGCAAACTCCTCTACTCCCTCGCCCACGGCCTCCACGACCCCGGCCCCATCCGACATGGGGATACGGCCATCAGCGGCAGGGATCATTCCCGCCACCACGGCATAGTCATGGAAGTTCAGCGAGCTGGCGTGCAGGCGCACCTTGATCTCGCCGGGGCCGGGCTCGCCGGGAGCAGCGAGGTCGACGACATCGAGGTGGTCCAGCCCACCGGGGGCACGTAGCTGTATGGCTTGCATCACTATCTCCTTTGCATGCGCCAGAAATAGGCGACCGGTCTAGTAATTGACTCTCTACGGCTACATGGGGGTCGCCTGTTCAGAATCAAGGTCATTGCCCAAAAAACCGCCCGACTGGCGCTGCCACAGGCCGGCGTAAATACCGTTGCGGGCCAGCAGTTCCTGATGGGTGCCGCTTTCTACCAGGCGGCCTTCATCCACCACGATCAAGCGATCCAGCATGGCAATGGTCGAAAGCCGATGGGCAATGGCGATGACGGTCTTGCCTTCCATCAGGGCATCCAGCTGCTCCTGAATGGCGGCCTCCACTTCGGAGTCCAGCGCCGAGGTGGCTTCGTCCAGCACCAGAATAGGCGCATTCTTGAGCAGTACCCGAGCAATGGCGATGCGCTGACGCTGGCCCCCGGAGAGCTTGACGCCCCGCTCGCCCACATGGGCATCCAGGCCCCGGCGCCCCTGCGGGTCGACCAGATCATGAACGAACGTATCGGCATGGGCGCGGCACACCGCCTGCCACACATCGTCGTCGCTGGCCTGGGGGCTGCCGTAGCGAATGTTGTCGCGCAGCGAGCGGTGCAGCAGCGACGTGTCCTGGGTGACCATGCCGATCTGGTGGCGCAGCGACGTTTGGGTGACCTCGGCAATGTTCTGGCCGTCGATCAGAATGCGCCCTCCCTGCAAGTCGTAAAAACGCAGCAGCAGGTTCGCCAGGGTCGACTTACCCGCCCCAGAGCGGCCAATCAGGCCGATCTTCTCGCCGGGTCGAATGGTCAGGCTCAGCCCGTCGAACACGTGTCGGCTCTGCCCCTTGGCCTGGGCATACTGAAAGCGCAGGGCATCGAAGACGATTTCGCCTTTGGGCACGCTCAGCGCCTTGGCGTCGGGAGCATCCTTGACCGTCGGCTGCTGGGCGATGGTGTTCATGCCATCCTGCACCGTACCGATATTCTCGAACAGCCCGGCGACCTCCCAGAGAATCCAGTCCGACATGAAGCGGATACGCATCACCAGCGCAATGGCAATGGCCAATACCCCCAGCGAGATCGCCTCCAGGAACCAGGCCGCAATGGCCATGCCGGCAGTGCCGACCAGCAGCAGCGTATTGAGCAGCGTCAGGCAGACACTCATCACCGTGACCAGCCGCATCTGACGGTGTACGGTGATCATGAAGCCTTCCATGGCATCCTTGGCGTAGCGCTCTTCGCGCTGGGTGTCGGCAAACAGCTTGATGGTCTGAATGTTGCTATAACTATCGACGACCCGGCCGGTCATCTGCGCACGGGCATCCGCCTGGGCCATGGAAACGTCCCGCAGCCGGGGCACGAAGTAGCGCATGATGCCCAGATAGCCCACCAGCCAGACACCCAGCGGCAGCAGCAGCCAGGGGTCGGCCCGCCCCAGCAGAATCGCCGCGCCGGTAAAGTAGACGATGGCGTAGACCATCAGGTCCATGACCTTGGTGACGGTCTCCCGCACGGCCAGCGCCGTTTGCATCACTTTCTGCGACACGCGCCCGGCAAACTCGTCCTGATAGAACGCCAGGCTCTGGCTCAGCATATGGCGATGCGAGAGCCAGCGGCCAATCATCGGGTAATTGCCAAAAATGCTCTGGTGGGTGATCAGCGACTGGCCCAGCACCAGCAGGGGCAGCCCGACCACTACCGCCAGCCCGACACCCGCCAGCCACAGCCCGTGCTGCGCCCAGAAGTCGGCCCGCTCGACCCGGCCGAGCCAATCCACCAGCTCGCCCATATAGCTGAAGAACATCACCTCGGCGGCGGACACCACGGCAGTCATCAGCGACATCAGCAGCAGCCAGGGCCAGACTGGCCGCGAAAAGTGCCAGATAAACGGCAGCAACCCTTTAGGAGGCGTCGACACCTCACCTTCCGGGTAGGGGTTTACGCGGCGTTCAAAAAACTGGAACAGCGGCAACAGCAGGCGTGACAACATGGGAAGTCCTTGACGAAGAAGCCTTTGAAGAGAGCCGAATGGCGTCTGTCAGTGCGCTCGGCGGCGGCTCAGCAGCCAGCGCGCCCAGAACGGCGCGAACACCATCAGGGTAATCATGCGCAGCAGGTGATGAAAGGCCACGAAGACCGGGTCGATATCCAGGGCAACGGCCAGAATCGCCATTTCACCGATGCCACCAGGGGCCAGCGCCAGCAGCGCCACATCTCGGCCCACCCCTACGGTGCGATGAATGAGTTCGGCGAATACCGCCAGGGCCATCAGGGCCAGCAGGGTCGCCACGCCCGATTGCCACAGGTAACGGCCCAGCAACCGGCGGGTCATGCCCTGGAAACGCGAGCCAATGGCACTGCCCAGTACCCACAGCATCAGGTTCATGCCCCACTGGGGCAGCGCCAGGCTGGCCAGGTCAAGCCCCGACAGCAGGGCCGCCATGAGCAAGGGGGTCAGCAGCGCCGAGCTGGGAATGCGCAGCCAGCGGCCCAGCGGTATCAGCAGGGGAATGGTCAGCAACATCCAGCCGTGTTCCAGCGACGAAGCGGCTGGCCCCAACGAGCCCTCGCCCCCTTCAAAGGCCCAGAACAGCGGTGGCAGGAAGAGAATGACCAGAATAATGCGCAGCGACTGGGCGACGGCGATGCGCTGAGGGTCACCACCACACTTTTCGCCCAGCAGAATCATTGCCGTCATGGCGCCGGGGGCGGCACCAAACCAGGCGCTCACCGGGTCGAACCCGCAGCGCCGGTACCAGGCCGAGGCCACCGCCGTGGAGGCGGCCACCCCGAGCAGCAGCAGCGCCGCCGACAGCGGCCAGTCCAGCACACGATGTGCCAGCTCCGGCGTTACCTGGCTGCCCAGCACCAGCCCCATGACGGCCAGGAACACGTTGCGCAGCGGCTCGGGCACTGCAACGCTGGCGCCCTTGGCGGAGGCCAGCAGATTGGCCACCAGCGGGCCCAGCATCCAGGCCAGGGGAAGGTTCAGCAGTTGAAACAGCAGGCCGCCCAGGGCGCCGACACCCAGCGACACGGCCAGCGCTCTGGCACTTGCTGCACTGAAACGACTTCCCTTCACGCGCCCCTCCTCCTGAGCAATTGCCTACCCGACCACGCATTTTCGGCCGACGAGCCTATCGGCATGGCGGCATATCATTACCCTGCTAAGGGATAGCCTAGTGTACACGATATCGGCGGCTAGTCTTCGTCGTCATCGCCGCGCAGTCGCGCCAGGCGTTCGGCTTCCTCTTCCTTGGCGTCGTCGATGACTTCCATCAGCTCTGCCACGTTGGCAATGTGGCTGTCGAACTCGAAGTGGCCGGTCAGCTGGCTTTCGGGGTGCAGCTCGCCGGACTCATAGAGCGCCCACATCTCCTTGCCGTAGTGGGTGTCCAGCAGCTCCGGGGCAAAGCGGCCAAAATAGGCGCGCATGTTGTTGACGTCGCGCTCGAGCATGGCGGCGGCGCTGTTGTTACCTGCGGCATCCACCGCCTGGGGCAGGTCGATGATGACCGGGCCGTCGGCATCCACCAGCACGTTGAACTCGGATAAATCGCCGTGGATGAGACCGGCACACAGCATACGCACCACGTCCTGGATCACTTTGGCATGATAGCGCAGCGCCTGCTCGTGGGTCAGGGTGACATCGTCAAGGCGCGGGGCCACGTCGCCTGCCGCATCGCTGATCATCTCCATCAGCAGCACGCCATCCACGAAGCCATAGGGCTTGGGAACGCGCACGTCGGCAGCGGCCAGCCGATACAGCGCGTCCACCTCGGCGGTGAGCCACGCCTGCTCCTGCTCTTTCTGGCCGTAGCGGGTCTTCTTGGCCATGGCCCGAGCGCGGCGGCTGTTGCGCTCCTTGCGCCCTTCCTGATACTGCACCGCCTGCTTGAAGCTGCGCTGCTTGGCCTCCTTGAAGACCTTGGCGCAGCGCGTCTCGTCACCACAGCGTACGACGTACACCTGCGCTTCCTTGCCGCTCATCAACTGCATCAGCACCTCATCGATCAGGCCATCGTCGACCAGGGGCTGTAATCGTTTGGGTGTTTTCATGGCTTGCTGCGCTGATCCTGTTAGTGACGAATGCGGCGCACTCGGAAAGCACGCCCCTTGAGTTTATCCCGCTCCAGCTTGGCCTGGGCGCGTTGAACGGCACCGCGCTCCACCGCCACGTAAGCGCTGCGGGCCAGTACCTTGATCTTGCCCACCTGATCACCCCGCAGGCCGCCTTCACTGGTCAAGGCGCCCAGAATGTCGCCGGGGCGCAGCTTGTCCTTTTTGCCACCTGCCAGCTGTAGCGTGGCCATGGGTGGCTCGAACGGAGTGCTGTCGGACGCCTTGGGCAGCGGCTCGGGGGTCAGCGGCTCGCCCAGCAGCTCTGCAAGGCGTTCGAGGCGATACTGCTCCTGCGGGGTCACCAGCGTGCAGGCGATACCGCTGGCACCGGCACGCCCGGTGCGCCCGACCCGGTGTACATGAACCTCCAGCTCGCGGGCGATCTGGTAGTTGAAGACGGCATCCAGCTGGGCGATGTCCAGCCCACGGGCGGCCACGTCCGTGGCAACCAGAATCGAGGCACTCTGGTTGGCGAACAGCACCAGCAGCCGATCACGATCCTTCTGCTCCAGGTCGCCGTGCAGGGCCACCGCACTGAAACCCGCATCGACCAGACTGTCGGCCACCGCCTGGGTTTCGCGCTTGGTGTTGCAGAACACCACGCTGGTGGTCGGGCGCGTGGCCAGCAGCAGCTGTTTCAGCGCCGCAAAGCGTGCGTCGTCGTTGGCCACGGCGTAGAAGTGCTGCTCGATGGTGGTGGCATCGTGGGTCTCCTCCACCTTGACGCTGACCGGGTCGCGCATGACACCCCGTGTCATGATGGCCAGGCCTTCGGTCGACTGCTCGTCCGGGAAGGTGGCGCTGAACAGCAGCGTCTGGCGGTCGGCAGGCGTGTCGGCAATGATGTCGTCGATGGTGGCTTGAAAGCCCATATCGAGCATGCGGTCGGCTTCGTCCAGCACCAGGGTCGTCAAAGACCCCAGCGTCAGCGAGCCTCTGCGCAAGTGCTCGTCAATGCGCCCCGGCGTGCCCACCACGATATGCGCACCGTGCTCCAGGGAGGCCAGTTGCGGGCCAAAGGCCGCGCCGCCACACAGCGTCAGCACTTTCACGTTGGCCATGCCGCGCGCCAGACGGCGCAGCTCTTCGGCTACCTGGTCTGCCAGCTCTCGGGTCGGGCACAGCACCAGCCCCTGCACGCTGAACGCTTCCACTCGGAGCTGAGAGAGCAGCGCCAGACCAAACGCGGCGGTCTTGCCCGAGCCGGTCTTGGCCTGGGCCATCACGTCGCGGCCCGCCAGCATGGGCGGCAGGCTCTGCGCCTGAACCGGCGTCATCTGGTGATAGCCAAGGGAGTCCAGCGTGGCAAGCAGCGCAGGCGACAGCGCAAGAGATGCAAAAGAGGTATCTGACACAAGAAATTCCTGAAGGGGCATGAGGCCCAGCAATTCGATAATGTGAAGCACCATACCAGAAAGCGCCCTGCCCTGCCTGACTGGGAGCAGGCCGCCCTTGGCATGGCGTCAGGCGGAGAGCGCCGCGAATTGCCCATGGCTCAAGGCCGCCAGGTCATCGGGGGAGAGCTCGATCTCCAGCCCGCGGCGCCCGGCACTGACATACAGCGTGGGCCACGCCTTTGCAGAGGCATCGATGAAGGTGGGCAAACGCTTTTTCTGGCCCAGCGGGCTGACGCCGCCCAGCACGTAACCGGTGCTGCGCTCCACTGCTTCAGGCGCTGCCATCGCCGCCTTCTTGGCCCCTGCGGCCTTGGCAATCTGCTTCAGCCCCAGCTGGCAATCGACCGGTACGATCCCCACGGCCAGCTGCTTGCCATCCAGGCTGACCACCAGCGTCTTGAACACTTGTGCCGGTGAAACACCCAGCTTTTCGGCGGCTTCCAGGCCATAGGACGTGGCCGCTGCATCATGTGGATAGTCGTGTACCTGAAAGGCAATGCCTGCTTGCCGTGCACTATTGATGGCCGGGGTCATGGAGGTCTCGTGAGTTGAACGTGGCGGTGGACATCTCATCGTCTACTGCCAAACTTAATAGCGTGTCAATGCTTTGGAAGTCAACCGACAGAAAGGAGTCTGACCATGAAGGCCACCTCAAAAGCACAGCAAAAGGCGGCGGGCGCTGCCCTTTCCGCTAAGCGCGGGGAAAGCAAACCCGGTGAGCTCTATGGCGCATCGAAAGAGATGTACGACGACATGAGTGAAGCCGAGCTGGAAGAGATGGCGGGCACGCCACGCAAGGGGAAACCACAAAAGCGCGAAGCGTGAGTACCGCGCCAGCACGAAGGCTGGCGCGAGGCTTTAGGTGCCTTCGCTCAGGGGCAAGGCACCACGCGACGCAGGGTATCCTTGGCCCATAGCGTCTGGCCATCCGGCGTGCGGCCATGCTCGTTCCAGCGCTCGGTGGTTTCCAGGCAGTAGGAGCCGGCATCTTCCGTGCGCGGGTCAGCGCTGACGGGGCGCTCACCACCGATACGAATGACGTCCGGGTTATCCGTGGTGTAACGGGGGGCAACGGTATTACTGGCACAGCCAGCCACCAGGACGGTAGCCAGCAGTACGGGCAAACAGCGGCGCAATGGCATGTTTTTACAACCCTCACAAGCAGTGATAAACCGACACCAGTTGTCGGTAGCGCTAGATACCACTCGCCCAGCGCCACCGTCAATCTTTTTTGATGCGGGCTCAGGTCACCAGTGTAATGCTCATGACCGGGCGCAAATTACGCTGCTTGCAGTGCTGCTCGACGCTTTCCACGATCTCTTCGGCATCATCGATCTGCTGCTTGTCCAGTTGGATATCCACCATCAGGAAACTGCCCACCTGGGCCAGGCGCACATCGTCGTCGGCAATATCGAAATCCGCCACTTCCTGAATCACCTCCTGACGCACGCTGCCCACGGGCTCACCGAACATCAGTTCACGCAAGGCATCCTTGACCATGCGAATCGGCATGGGCAAGAAATAGCCCGCGATAATCAGCACCATGACCGGGTCGGCGAACCGTGCCAGATGCGCCCAGGGCGTCAACGTCAGCCCCCAGGTCAGCACGAACCCCAGCATCACGGCGGCACTCAGCCAGGTATCCATCTGCCACTGACGAAGCTCGGCATTCAATAGCGAAGACTTGGCAACCCGCGCATGGCGCGCCAGCCACCACCACGTCACAAGACACCCCGTGACGTTGACCACACCAAAGATCAGAGCCAGGTCCAGGGTCACCAGGCGGCCTCCCTGAGCCAGGCTCCACAGCGCCGAGACCAGAGAAAACAGGCAGACCAGGGCAATCACCACACCTTTGAGCAGCACTGCCAACGGCTCTACCGTCAGCCGCCCAAAGGGGTAGTGATCATCAGCGGGCTTGCGCGCCTGCTGAAGGGCAAACAGCGACAGCGAGGCCAGCACTAAACTTAATAGCGAATAGCCGCTATCGAAGAGTATCGTGATCGATCCACTGGCCAAGCCGAGCGCCAGGCCGGTAAACGCGAACAGACTGGCAGAAATGGCGGAAAATCTGAGCGCACGGCGCTCTGCGATGAAGGGGGTCACGCGAATTGCTCCATGAAAAGTAGGTATAGCGCGAGGTATCATAGGGAGACCAGCCACGTTAAACCAATCGCTCAGCGCCAATATTATTGGCACCCAGGAAGGCAACATCATGCGCGCAGAACAGGTGGAAGCGTTTATCGAAGTGACCGAACACGGCTCCTTTGCGGCGGCGGCTCGGCATACCGGCATGAAACGCAGCACGCTCAGTGCGGCCGTGAACGCCCTGGAAGATAGCCTGGGAGTGGCGCTGTTCGAACGCTCGGGCAACAGCCTGCAGCTCACGGCGGTGGGCGAAAGCGTGTTGCCGGACTGCTACCGCCTGCTGACCAGTGCCAGCCGGATCAAGAAGCATTGCCAGCAGCATTTGCAAGGCGTCGAGAGCCAACTGTGCATTGCCCGCGACGATGCGCTGCCAGAAGCCTTCTGGCGTCAGGTCATGCACGAACTGAAGCAGCGCTACCCGCTGACCGCCATTTCGGTGTACCTGCTGCCCCCGCAAGAGCACCCACAGTTCGTGGTGCGCCAAACCGTGGACATCGCTTTCGGCCTGTATACCGCCGAGGGCACCACGGTGAAGGCCAATCATCTGGCACCGGTCAGCATGAGCCTGGTGGCCGCTCCCGATCACCCGCTCAGCCGCCTGCCCAGCGTCACCCGAGATGATCTGGCCCAGTACACGCAGGTGTGCCTGACTTTCGACCAAGGCGACAGGCTGGTCAGCGAAGCGCTGTTTTCGACCAACTACCTGGGGTTGACGATGTTCGAGGTGATCCGTGATGCGGCGATCAACGGCACCGGCTGGGCACTCCTGCCCTACCCGCTGGTCAAAGGAGCATTGGCCAACGGCCAGCTCTGCGCGCTCAATCATGACCTGGCGCTGGAGAGCCACTACTACCGCTACGTGGAGGGCGAAAGCCTTGGCGTGGTAGCCACCGCGCTATTGACCAGCGTTACGCGTTTTCTGAGCGCGACTCGCTAGGCCTCGAACGTCATCACCACAGGGATCAATGACTACGTTGAAATATCGCGGTAGCGAAAATGGCCAAAGCCTTCCACGCTATAAGCAAGTACTTAACAAGGAGGAGCAGGACACGCTAGCGAAGCGGCACAGGTAAGTGTCATCCAAGCGTAAAGAGCATCTGCCAGTGTCGGTATTGCCGTCAACCAAGGAGTAGTTTCCGCGATGGTACGACTCGATAAGAAAGCCACCAGGCTGTATGTGCTGGATACCAACGTCCTGATTCACGACCCCGCCGCGCTCTATCATTTCGATGAGCACGATGTGGTCATCCCCATGACCGTGCTTGAAGAGCTGGACAAGCACAAGAACGGCATCCGTGAAATTGCCCGCACCGCTCGCCAGATCAGCCGCACCCTGTCCGACCTGACCAATCAGGTCACCTTCGATGAAATCCAGAAAGGCATCCCCATTCCACGTATCAGCGGGGAGTCCGGTCGGCTGCACTTTTTGTGCTACAACGACCTGAAGCCGTTCGACGCGCTGGATGACAGTCCCGACAACCGCATCCTGGCAGAGACCTGCCGCCTGCGTGACGAGCGCCCGGATGCCTCGGTGATTCTGATCACCAAGGACATCAATCTTCGCGTCAAGGCTGCCGCGCTGAAAGTACCCGTCGAGGACTACCTCAACGACCGCGCCTTCTCCGACAGCGATGCGATGATCGAAGGGGCCAAGGTGTACGAGGCCGCGGGCCTGGGCGGTGCCTCGCTTTGGGAAAGTCTCAACGTGGAGGTCAATGTCGAGCGCGTCGCGCACCACACTTTCTACCAGCTCAGCGGCACCATGCCCAGGGACTGGCATGTCGGCATGCTGGTGTCGGATAGCGAAAACGGCGCGGAATTCGAAGCCATCGTTCGGGAGCTATCGCCCTCCTCTGCCCGCTTGCAGCTGCTTACCAACTACCGCCACCACGCGGGCGTCTGGGGGGTACACGCCCATGACAGCCGCCAGAACTTTACCCTGAACCTGCTCATGGACCCCGAGATCGACCTGGTGACCATTGCCGGTAATGCGGGCACCGGTAAAACCTTCATGACCCTGGCCGCCGCGTTTCAGCAGACCCTGGACAGCAAACGCTTCGAACGCATCGTGTTCACTCGAGCCCCCATTCCCATGGGCGAAGACATCGGCTTTCTGCCGGGCACGGAAGAGGAAAAGATGTCGCCGTGGATGGGGGCCTTCCATGACAACATGGATAACCTGCTACGCAACGAAGAGGGAGAGTCGAGCTGGGACAACGGTGCCACGCGGCAGTTGATCGGCTCGCGGGTGCAGATCCGCTCGCCCAGCTTCATGCGCGGGCGCACGCTCAACGATACGTTTCTGATCATCGACGAGGCGCAAAACTTCACGCCCAAACAGCTCAAGTCGCTGGTGACACGGGCAGGACGCAACACCAAGATCGTCTGCCTCGGCAACGTGGGGCAGATCGACACTCCTTATCTGACCGCCAACACCTGCGGCATGGCCGCCGTGGTGGAGCGGTTCCGGGATTGGCCCCATGCAGGTCACATAACGCTGAAAAGCGTCGAGCGCTCACGGCTGGCACTGGCAGCAGAGGAACTGCTTTGAACAGCCACTGACGTCGTCGTCCTACCATCCAACCCACGACCGCACAGCCTGGCTGGGCGGTCGCCGCTGCTCAATCCTGCGAGTCGCGATCCTGCCAAGGGGTCTTCACGCCCACCGTATCCGCGGCAAAGGCGTCTCTGTCACCCAGCGGGCGCGGCTCGCCTGTGGTGGTGTCCTGGTAGGTCTGGCGCTCCATTTCACAGTTGATTTCGGCCCCCAGCAGCACCACGAAAGCCGACATCCAGAACCACAGCATCAGCGCCACCACGGCGCCCAGTGAACCGTAAAGCTCGCTGAAAGAGGAGAAGTAGCGCACGTAAAGCGACAACCCCCCAGACCCCAGCAGCCAGGTGGCGGTGGCCAGCAGCGTGCCGTAGCTCAGCCAGCGCCACTTGGCCGCTCGGCGGTACGGTGCAAAGCGATACAACAGCGCAATCAGCAGGCTCATCAGCACCAGCAGCGCTGGCCAGCGCAGCCACTGCAACAGCTTGTCAAAGGGAGGCTCCACCATCAGCCATTCCACCAGCATGGGCACCACGGCAATGAACCCCAGCGACACCAGGGTCATGCCGATGAGCCCGAACGTCAGCGCCACCAGCACGACCAGGCGCAACAGTGCGGGCCGCTTCTCACGCTCGCCGTAAACCACGTTGAGGCCCACCACCAGCGCCGACACCCCTTTGGAAGCGATGTACATGGCCACCATCAACCCAGCCAGGGCGGCCATGACGTTGCCACGCTGGGCACTTTCCACCACGTCCTGGGCCTGCTGATCGATCAGGTTGGCCGCATCGGACGGCATGAAACGGCTGATTTCATAAAGCTGGCGCCCTGCTTCTACCGGGTCGAACAGCAGCCCCCAGATGGAAATCACGGCGGCTATGGTGGGGAACAGCGCCAGCAAGGCGTAGAACGCCACGCAGGCAGCGTACATGGTCACCCGGTCTCGGCGGGCCGCCCTCAACACGCGCCAGCCGATATCCAGCCAGCCTAGCCGGGGTATGTCATCCGGCGTCACGGCCTGGCGCCCTCGGTCTGCCTGGTACGCTTGCGACCCCGCCTGTGGCTTGCTCATGCCCGTCCCTCCCACATCAACAGTAGCGCCAGCAGCACGGCCATGGCCATCATCAGCCCGCTGCCGTGCTGGCGCAGCCAGGGCTCTGCACGCAGGCTGTGCCTGAGCAGTTGCATGACCGTTCGCTCGAAAGCCAGGCTGTGCGCCACCGACGCAGCTTTGACGCGCCCCAGCGCATCACTGAAGCGCTGACAGCCCTGCAGGGCATAGCCTGCCAGCGGCGCGTACAGCCACCATAGATCGCCCGCTGGCGGTGGAGAAACTTTCACACGCTGGCGCAGGGAAAGCGCTACCACCAACGCCAACAGACCCACCGGGAAAGGCCAGACGATACCGGCCCACTCGGCCAACGGCGGCACCTCGGAACCGTACAGCGGCAGCCACAGCGGGGTGGCCAGCGCGGCCACCACGGCGGCCAACCAGGCGCCCCACTGCATGGGGTGGCTGCCACCGCTCTTGCGCAGCTGCCACTGCCGCCACAGGCACACGCTCACCAGCAGCGAGGTGCCCACGGCTGCCCAGGTCAGCAATAGCACCAGCGTGGTCAGTTGGGTATCGTAAAGCACCGATTTGACTCCCCACTTGCTGACCAGCCCAGCTGCCAGGGCACCTGTCAGCGATACGCCCGGCAGCGCCATCAGCGCAAACAGCAGCGGTACACGCCAGCGGGGCATGTGTTCGCTGATGCTGGTTCCCATGAACAGCGCCCCTTTGGCCAGCGCATGATGGGCCGCAAACAGCACCAGTCCGGGCAGCAGCAGTAGCCACGCCTGAGGCACCGTCAACCCGGTGCCTACCAGCGCCGTCAGCATGCCCATCTGGCTGATACTCGAATAGGCCAGTACGGCCTTGGGGTGACGCTGCCACACACCATACAGGGCAGCCCCGAACGCGGCGGCCAGCCCCAGCGCCATCATGGCCTGGCCCAGCAGTACCAATTCAGGCGCCAGGCCCGACTCGCCCAGGGGCAGCACGTTCAGCCAGCCCAATAGCCCGGCCTTGATCATGGCGCCGCTAAGCACCGCGCTGGCAGGCGCAGGGGCGACCGGGTGGGCCAGCGGAAGCCACACATGCAGCCCCACCACCCCGGCCTTGACGCCAAACCCCAGCCATAGCAGCAGTGCCATCCAGGCACCGTGCTCCGAGCGGGCAATGGCCTCGCGAACGCCCTCCAGGGTCAAGGTGTCGATGGAGCCAGCCGCCCATAGCAGCCCCCCCAGAATCAGCCCTTCGCCCAGCACGGCGAGAATCAGGTAGGCCCGAGCCCCCAGCCGCGCCTCGGCGCTGCCGCTATGCACCACCAGCGCGTAGGCGGCAAAGGTCATGAGCGCAAAGCCCAGGTAAAAACTGGCAATGTCCTGGGCAAGGATCAGCAGGACATTGCCCAGCAGGGCCAGGGGCCACAACAGCGTCAACCGCTGCAAGCGCCGCTGGGCGTCGTCATCGCCCCCCCGAGCCAAGGCTTCCTCGGCGGCAAAGTAGCCCCGGGCATGCAGCGCTGCCAGGCTCCATAGCAGCGCGCTGAAGGCCAGCCAGGGGCGGCTGAGCGCATTCAGCTCCCACCAGCCCCCCAGCATCCAGGCTTCCAGCACCCAACGGCCTTCACCCATATAAGCCAGCAGTAACGCAGGCCAGGCGGCGCTGACCCATAGCCAGGAACAGTAGCGCCGCTGCGCTGGCGGGGTACGGTAGGCATGCCATACCGCACCGGCAGCCACGTACAGCGGCCAGAGCAGGGCCACGGCCAGCAGCAATGTCGTCATCATGGTAGATACTCCCCTACCGCCACCCGCGTTGCCCAGTCCAGAGGGCTAAACGGCAAGCCTGCCAGCAGCCCGGCCCCCAGGCTGGCCAGCGCGGTAAACACGGCTGGCCACAACAGCCAGCCATGGGTTTCCAGGCGCCCCAGACGCTGCTCGCTGGGCCACGCACCCACCCCGTGATCGGGCCCCTGCCGGAACCAGAGCCGATGCAGGATAGGCAGAAAGTAAATGGCGTTCAGCGTGCTGCTGGCTACCAGCACCGCCACCACCCAATACATCTCGGCCTGAATGGCGCCAATGCCCAGGTACCACTTGGTGATGAACCCCGCGATGGGCGGCAGCCCGATCATGCCCAGCGCCCCCACGGTAAAGGCCAGACTGGTCAGCGGCATGCGTTTGCCAGCACCGTCCATCTCATCGATGCGATGAATTCCCAGCTCTTCGGCGTAGTTGCCCGCGCAGAAAAACAGCGTGACCTTCATCAGCCCCTGGTGGAGCAGATGGGCGAGCGCACCGATGGTGCCGAAAGGCCCAAACAGGCTGACCCCCAGAATCACATACGACACCTGACTGATGGTCGAGAAGGCCAGCCGTGGCTTGAGTTCCTGCTGAGCGATGGCCCTCAGCGAGCCGTAGATGATGGTGATGGAGGCCGCGATGGCCAAGGCCGTGGTCACCCCCAGTTCGACGCTCAGCTCGATCCCGTAGAGGTCATAGATCACGCGGAGAATGCCGAAGGCCCCCGCCTTGACCACCGCCACGGCATGCAACAGCGCACTCACCGGAGCAGGCGCCACCATGGCTCTGGGCAGCCAGCCATGCAGCGGCACCATGGCCGCCTTGACCGCCAGGCCGCCGACCAGCAGCGCAAAGATCAGCGTCAGCAGGCCACGGTGGTCGGCCAGGTAAGGCGACAGTCCCCGCTCGGAGGCAAAGGAGTGGTCGCCTGTCAGGCTATACAGCAGCACGACCCCCAATAGCAGCACGACCCCGCCGGTCAGGGTGTAACGCAAATACACGCGCCCTGCCGCCAGCGCCTTGGCCGTGCCCGAATGCACTACCAGCGGGTAGGTCGACAGCGTCAGCATTTCGTAAAAAATCAGGAAGGTAAACAGGTTGCCGGAGAGCGCAATGCCCAGCGTGCTGGCCACGCAGAGGCTGAAAAAGCCAAAGAAGCGCTTGCGGTTGGCCGCATGCTCCAGGTAGCCAATGGCATACACCGTGGTGCACAACCAGAGCAGCGATGAGAGGCCAGCAAACATCACGCCCAGCGCATCGGCGCGCAGTACGAAATCGACGCCCTCGACAATCTGGAAGCTGAAGGTGTCCTCGTAGCCTTCCGCCACGCGCCCGACCATCAGCACGACCAGCACGAGCTTGCTGACCGCCGCCAGCAGATTGATGCCGGTACGCCAGCGCCGCGCCTCTTCGGGTAGCGCAAAAATGGCCACGGCGGCCAGCATGGACGTCGCCAGTGTGGTCAGCGGTAACCAGGCTGCGTTCATGCGCCACCTCCTTGTAGCAGGGCCAACGGCAAGTGGGCCAACAGACCCAGCAGCAGCGCGGCCAGGGCAAGCGCCAGTGCCACCGCATCCATGCCCGGCGCCAACGGCTGGTAGTCATGGCGCGGTGCGGTTTCATCGAACGAGTAGCGGAAGACCCTGAACACGTAGGCCGCGGTCAGCAGCGTTCCCGCCAGTAATGCTGCAACGGCAAGCCACTGCTGAGTGAGCACCATGGCCTGCAGCAGCAGCCACTTGGCCGTGAAACCGCTGCTGGGTGGCAGGCCCATCAGCGTGATGGAGGCGATGCCGAAAGTCAGCAGTGAGAGCGGCAGTCGGCGGCTGGTGCCCGCCAGCGCTTGCAGAGCACTCTTGCCGGTGGCCAGCAGCAGATTGCCGGCCGCCAGAAACATCGCCGCCTTGGCCAGCGAGTGCCCCATCAGCTGTAGCCAGAAACCCTCCCAGGCCAGCGCCTGGGGCAGTGGCGAGGCTTGCGGCCCCAGCAGTAGCGGAAATGCCACCATCAAATAGCCCAGCTGGCCCACCGTGGACGAGGCGATCAGGGTTTTCAGCGATACTGCCCGCCATGCCACCAGCCCGCCCCACAGGATGGCCGCCATTCCCAGCCAGCCCACCAGCTGCGGGGCCAGCCAGGTATCGGGCAGCAGCACGCTCCACACCATCAGCAGAATGAACAGCGAGGCCTTGATGACCAGCGCCGCGTGCAGGGCGCTCACTGGCGTCCAGGCGTTTTCGTGCACCGGGGTCAGCCAGCCATGCAGCGGAAACAGTGCAGCCTTCAGCGCCAGCCCCGCGCCCATCAGTGCCGCCGCGACCCAGCTCACCGGGCCTGGCTCGACGACTTGGGCCAGGCCCATCAGCGTCAGTTCCCCCCAGTACCCCAGCAGCAGAGCAATGCCCAGCAGGAACGCCAACGACCCCACCAACGCCAGCAGCAGGTAGCGCATACCGGCCTTGAGCGCACTGCCCTTGCCCGACAGCAGCAGCATGCCGACGGCGGCCAGCCCCATCAGCTCCAAAGCGGCGTAGAGGGTCAGCAAATCGGCCGCCATCCAGATCAACGACAGCGCGCTCACCAAAACGCCCATGAGCGGCCACAGCCAGCGCCCCTGGGGGCCAGGCTGGGAAAGCGCCAAGTGCCCAGGGGTATACAGCGCAGCAGCCAACGCGACCCACTGGGTTATCAGCAGCATGAAGCCGCTCACGCCACTGAAGCGCAGCGCCAGATCCACCCCTGCCAGCTGCCATTGCCAGCGCAACACGCCCGCCTGCTGGGCATCCATGACCATCCACAGGCCTGCTACCAGCACCGGCGTACAGGCCAGCAGGACGGGCACCATGCGCGCGGGACGCAACCAGGCCCCCAGCAGGCCTATCAGGGTAGGTAGCAGCAGAACGACCAGCAGCGCCCAGTGGGTCGACCACAACGGCTCGAAAGTGCTGTCATGCAAGCCAAAACGCCAGCTCATTGTGAAGCCTCACGGGGGGCCAGGGGGGCTGGCTGCTCATCGACCAGGGCCGACCCCCCTTCCAGCTGCAGCAGATGTCGTATCAACAGCACGCCCAGCAGGGTGCCCAGCCAGGCAATCAGCAAGCCCACGCCAATCAGCGCCTGGGCATTGGGCAAGGGGCCCACCATGCCTGCCAACAGCAGAAACACACCCGACCCCAGCACATTGAAGGCCATCAGCCGACGCAGCCAATGTCGATGCAGTGCAAAAGCCCCCATGGCCGCCGAGACCATGACGACCGCCGCCAGCATCAAGGGGTGTTCGCTCAACGAGTAGGCCATGTCGGGCAAGAGGTAGCGCAGCGCGGCGCCGATCATCACGCTCCACGCCAGCGCCAGCAGCCCACGGCTGATGACATGCCCGGCCCCGTGCTGCACTCGGTCGTAGTGGGCAGCCTCCGGGTGAGCCGAGGAAAATGCCTTCAGGGCATAGAAGAAGCTGCCGCCGGTGAGCGCGCCACCCAGCACCAGCTCCATCAGCCCCAACCAGGGCGCCTGCCACTGCCACCAGGCCAGGCTCATCAGCAGCGTGAACAGCAAAAACAACCGACAGGTCCGCCGCAGATGGCGGTCCAACAGGCAGGCAAGCGCCACTGCCACCAAGCAAAGCGCCAGCCCAGCTTCCAATATATCCACCGACATCATGAAGTGCCTCCGCCTATCCTGTGCATTGGCCAGCGAAAAAGGAGGCCGTACTACGCGAGCCGTTCGCTCAACCACCTGCCGATATCGTTGACCTGCTGCGGGCAGAGCGCGTGGGCCATGGGATATTGACGATAGTTCACCGAGTAACCGAGCGCCTTGAGGCGCTCGGCGCCAGAGCGGCCAAGCGTTTCCGGCACGATGGGGTCAAAGTTACCATGATGCACCTCAAGGGGGATATGGCGGTTGGCCTCGGCAAGTTCAATGCTGTCGGCGGTGGCAAAGTAGGTCGACATCGCCAGCAACCCGCCCAGCGGCTGGGGGAACGAGAGAGCCGCCTGATAAGCCACCGCGCCGCCCTGAGAGAACCCTGCCACGATGATGCGCTGGCTATCGATGCCTTGGTCGATCTGCTCCTGAATCAGCGCCTGAATGCGCGCGGCGGAGGTTTTCAGCTGCACTTCGTCGACCCGGCGCCCCAGGTCCATGGCCAGAATGTCATACCAGGCAGGCATCACCATGCCCCCATTGATGGTCACCGGCAGGCGCGGCGCATGGGGCATGATGAAGCGCACATGGGCGCTTTCCGGCAAGGCCAGCGCAGGCACCAGCGGCTCGAAATCGTGCCCGTCGGCACCGAGTCCATGAATGATGAACACGCACGCATCGGCGGGTTGACCATGTTGCGGCTCGATAATCAGTTCGCCTGGAGCTGTCATGTCGCATTCCTTGGTGGCTGTCAAAAGCGCCACCCTAGCGTAAAGCGACGCGTTGGGCGAGTCCTTCCCCGCTTAAAACGGCCACACCCACGGAATCAACGTCACCGCAATGGCCCCGGTCAGCAGGTTCAATCCACCTCCTACGCGCAGAAAGTCCCCCAGCCGATACCCCCCTGGGCCATGCACCATCAGATTGGTCTGGTAGCCAATGGGGGTCAGGAAACTGGCCGACGCAGCAAACATGACGGCCACCACGTAGGGCATGGGATTGACGCCCAGGCTCTCGGCCGCCGCCATCACCACCGGAAAGATGATCACCGCCGCCGCGTTATTGGTCACCATCTCGGTGAGCAGCGCCACCACGCAGTAGGTGCCCAACAGCAGTAGCCAGGGATTACCTGCCACCAGAGAGAGAATACCGCCCGCCATCACGTCGGCTGCTCCAGAGGTTTGCAGCGCAGCCCCCACGCCGAACGAGGCCGCAATGGTCAGCAGAACCTGAGTATCCAGACCCCGTTTGGCCGCGCCTACCGTGCAGCAACCGGTCAGCAGCACCATAGCAGCGCCCAGCATGGCAGCATTGAGCATGCTGAGCACGCCAAAGGTCGCCAGCATCACCGCCCCCAGCAGGATCGCCCAAGCCAGCGGCGCCTTTTCATGCACCGGCCTGGCCGCACCGTTGAGTTCACTGATCAGCAGGAAATCCTTGGACTGGCGATGGCGCTCGATGAACGGCGGGCGAGCCTCGAGCAGCAGCACGTCCGCTGGCTGCAGACGTACCTGCCCGAGGTTGCCGGTCACCCGCTCACCGCCGCGGCAAATCGCCAGCACCGCCGCCCCGTACAGAGTTCGAAAACGTCCGTCGCGAATGCGCTGGCCAATGAACTGGCACTGACTGGAGACCACGGCTTCTACCAAACGTCGTTCCTTGAACTCCTTCTCCAGGCTGGAAGCGCCATCCCGGGAGGGAATCAGCCCCCGGATCTGCTGCAGCTCCACGGCCGCCGCCGAAGTGCCCACGAACACCAGCCGGTCACCGCCCTTGAGCTGCTCGCCCGGCCCCACCACGCTGACCACGTTACCGTCACGCTCGATCTCGACCAGAAACAGCTCCTGAAGATGCCGCAGCCCCGCCTCCTCCACGGTGCGGTTCACCAGCACACCAGTGGGGTCCACCTCCATCTCGATGGTAAATTCCCTCGGGTTGGCAAAGGCATTGGCGACATCTTTACGGGCAGGCAGGATGCGCGGGGCCAGCACGATCAGGTACGCAAGCCCGGCCAGAGCCACCGGCAAACCGACCCAGGCCAGGTCGAACAGCCCCATGGCCAGCTCCGGGTAGCGCTCCACCAGCAGCCCATGCACCACCAGATTGGTGCTGGTACCGATCAGCGTGATGGTCCCGCCCAGAATGGAGGCAAAGCTCAGCGGCATCAGCAGCCGCTGGGGAGACAACTTCAAACGGCGGCTCCAGCTCATCACCGCAGGGATATAGGTGGCCACCACCGGGGTATTGTTGAGAAAGCCGCTCAGCGACGCCACCGGCAGCAGCAGCCGGGTCAGGGCGCCCCGCTCGGTGCTCGGGCGGCCCAGCACATAGCGAATGATCAAATCGATGCCGCCGGTTTCACGGATGCTGGCCACCAGCACGTACATGAACGCCACGGTGAACAGGCCGCTGTTGGAGAAGCCTCCCAGCGCCTGCTGCGGGTCGATGACCCCCAGGGTCATCAATACCACCACGGCTCCCAATAGAATGATATCGGGGCCCAGGCGCGACAGCGCCATGAGGGGGAAAATCGTCAGCACCACCCCAACGGCAATCCAGGCATCCAGCGACATAAACCCATATCCTTGATAAACGAACCTGGGGATATTGTGCCGCCCGCCCAATATTCTAAAAAGTTATTTTTAGAAACACAGTAAGAACAAAATAGAATATATCCATGAGGGGTGAGGTGAGGTGAGGTGAGGTGAAAATCGTGGCAAACAAAAAACCCCGCACGAAGGCGGGGTTTTTTTACAGGCTGACCCGTAGGTCACCTGACAACATCATTCGTTCAGATTACAGAACTTTGATGTTGGAAGCCTGAAGGCCTTTTTTACCCTGGGTGACGTCGAAGGAAACCTTCTGGCCGTCTTGCAGAGTTTTGAAGCCGTCAGCTTGAATTTCGGAGAAGTGCGCGAACAGGTCGTCGCCATTGTCGTCCGGAGAAATGAAGCCGAAGCCTTTAGTGTCGTTAAACCACTTAACGGTACCAGTTGCCATGATCGAAATCCTCGATTTAGCTTAATGAAGAGCCGGGTAATACCCGAGTTGCAGTGGGTAGAACAAGAAACTTTCACCAGACTCAACGCGAGAGCGTTTCGATACTGCTGACTACGTTCGACTTGCTAACCAACTGCATGCAGCATGCGCTTAACGACGCTGCACGTCAACACTATGATGGAAAAAAATGTCAGTGCAATGAATTTTCTTCCAAAATCCATCCGGCGGCCTTTTCGGCGATCATCAGCGTCGGCGAATTGGTGTTGCCACTGGTGATGGTGGGCATCACTCCCGCGTCGGCCACCCGCAGTCCAGACACCCCGCGAACCCGCAATTGCGCATCCACCACGGCCATGGGGTCGTCGTCTTTTCCCATTCGCGTGGTGCCGACCGGATGGAAAATCGTCGTGCCAATATCCCCTGCCAAACGGGCCAGCTCCTCGTCGGTCTGGTACTCCACGCCCGGCTTGATCTCTTCCGGGGCGTATCTGGCAAAGGCGGGCTGCTCGGCGATGCGTCGCGTCACCCGCAGCGAATCGGCGGCCACCTTGCGGTCCTCGGGAGTGCTCAGATAGTTCGGCGCGATCGCCGGTGCCTGGCGCGGGTCGGCGCTTTTCAGGCGCACGGTGCCTCGGCTGGTAGGGTTCAAGTTGCACACGCTGGCGGTGATCGCAGGGTACGGGTGCAGCGGCTGCCCAAAGGCTTCGAGACTCAACGGCTGCACGTGATACTGAATATTGGGATACGGCTGATCGTCGGAACTACGCGTGAACGCGCCCAACTGCGACGGCGCCATGCTCATGGGTCCCGTGCGCCGCGTGAGGTACTCCCATCCGATACCGGCTTTGCCCCATAACGTGCTGGCCATGGCGTTCAGCGTTTTGGCATTGCTGACACGATACACCGAACGTATCTGGAGGTGATCTTGCAGGTTCTCGCCCACCCCCGGCAGGTCGTTCACGACCTCGATGTCATGCTCGGCAAGGTGCTCGGCGGGACCGATGCCCGATAACTGCAGCAGGTGGGGCGAGCCAATCGCGCCGGCACACAGCACGACTTCCTTGCTGGCCTGCACGCGCAGAGTCTTGCCTTCTCGCACCACTTCGACTCCTTCGCAGCGGGGGACGGCCTGATCACGCTCGAAGCAGAGCCGATTCACCGGGGTGGAGTGCCACAGCGTCAGGTTGTCCCGCTTCAAGGCCGTGCGCAAGAACGCCTTGGCCGTGTTCCAGCGCCAGCCGTCGCGCTGGTTGACTTCGAAATAGGCAACGCCTTCGTTACTGCCTCGATTGAAGTCCTCGGTTCGAGGAATACCGGCCTGAACGGCGGCTTCGGCAAAGTCATCCAGCACCTGCCACTTCAGGCGCTGCTTCTCCACCCGCCACTCGCCGCCGTGGCCATGAAACGCGCGGTGAGTGTCATCACCGTCGCTACCTTTATCCAATCGGTAGTGGTTTTCGTGTTTGATAAAGTCCGGCAGGCAGTTCTCCCAGCGCCAGGCATCGCTGCCGGTCACTTCCGCCCAGTGGTCGTAATCCCGCGCCTGGCCGCGCATGTAGATCATGCCGTTGATACTGGAGCAGCCGCCCAGGGTCTTGCCGCGCGGGTAGATCAGCGAGCGACCGTTCAACCCCTGGTCGGGCTCCGTGCGAAACAGCCAGTCGGTGCGCGGGTTGTTGATGCAATACAGGTACCCGACGGGTATATGAATCCAGTGGTAGTTGTCTCGGCCACCGGCTTCGATCAGCAGCACCCGATTGTTCGGGTCGGCGCTCAGTCGGTTGGCCATCAGGCACCCTGCAGTGCCTGCGCCTACCACGATATAGTCAAAGCATTGCATGGCGGCATGAGCCGCCATGGGGGTAGTTGTATTGTTGGACATGCGGGTGACTCCGGTGAAGAGCGGGCGTTACTTCGCCGTGGGCATCACGAATTCGGCACCGGCGTGGATGGAGTCAGACCAGCGCTGCATGATCGACTTCTGCTTGGTATAGAAGCGCACGCCCTCTTCGCCATAGGCATGGGTATCGCCAAACAGCGAGCGCTTCCAGCCGCCGAAACCGTGCCACGCCATGGGCACGGGAATCGGCACGTTGATGCCGACCATACCCACCTGGATACGGCGGCCAAACTCACGGGCAACGCTACCGCTTTCGGTGAAGCAGCTCACGCCGTTACCAAACTCATGGTCGTTGATCAGCTGAATGGCGGTGGCCACGTCCGGCACGCGCACGCACACCAGCACCGGGCCGAAGATCTCTTCTTTATAGATCGTCATGTCGGGGGTCACGTGATCGAACAGCGTGCCGCCCATCCAGAACCCCTCGGCGCAGCCTTCTCCCGCGTTGGCGCCGTCGAATTCACGGCCATCGACGATCAGCTGTGCACCCTCGGCCACGCCCTTTTCGATGTAACCGGTAATGCGCTGATGGGCCTGACGGGTCACGATGGGGCCCATTTCGGCGTCCAGCTGCATGCCATCCTTGACCTTCAGCGCCTGGGCTCGCTCGGTGAGCATCGGCACGACTTTATCGGCAACGTCGCCCACCAGCACGGCCACGCTGATGGCCATACAGCGCTCACCGGCGCTGCCGTAGGCGGCACCGATCAGCGCATCGACGGCCTTGTCCAGGTGGGCATCGGGCATCACCACCATGTGGTTCTTGGCGCCGCCCAGCGCCTGCACGCGCTTGCCGTGCTTCGCGCCACGCTCGTAAATCAGGTTGGCAATGGGGGTGGAACCGACGAACGACAGCGCCTTCACCTCCGGATGATCGATCAGCGCTTCCACGGAGTCCTTGTCGCCCTGCACCACGTTGAACACGCCATCCGGCAGGCCCGCCTGCTGCAACAGGTCGGCAATCATCAGCGAAGCGCTGGGGTCCAGCGGGCTGGGCTTGAGAATGAACGTATTCCCGGCGGCAATCGCGATGGGGAACATCCACATGGGCACCATGGCCGGGAAGTTGAACGGGGTGATCCCGGCCACCACGCCCAGCGGCTGTCGCACGGTCCAGTTGTCGATGCCGGTACTCACCTGCTCGGTATAGTCACCCTTCAACAGCTGAGGGATGCCACAGGCAAACTCGACGATATCGATGCCACGCGCCACTTCCCCCTGGGCGTCGGTGAACACCTTGCCGTGCTCTTTGGTGATCGCTTCGGCCAGCGCATCCTTGTGTGTATTGAGCAGCTCCAGAAACTTGAACATCACCCGAGCGCGGCGAATGGGGGGCGTGTCGGCCCAGGCAGGGAAGGCCGCCTGGGCCGCCTGCACGGCCGTGTCCACATCCGCCGCCGACGCCAGTGCCACGCGGCCGGTGACCTGGCCCGTGGCCGGATTGAAAACGTCCTGAGCAGTACCGGAGGTGCCTTCGCTGCGCTGGCCGTTGATGAAGTGGTGAATGGCGTGAGTTGTCATTGTCGCTACCTTTATAAACATCGTTTAAGTGATGAGGAGAATCTGCCCTAGACTACCCGGCGCCACAGGCCAAGCAATTGAGTAATTTTTAACCCGGATATAAGCTCTGCTAATAACATGACAACGAAGGTCATCGACCATGCAGGAGTACGCCACGCTACGGGCCTTTGTGGCCGTTGCCCATACCGGCAGCGTGTCTCGCGCCGCTGAACAGCTGCACCTCACCCAGCCTGCCGTCAGCCTAAAGTTGAAGCAGCTTCAACAACACCTTGGCCTGACGCTGTTCACCCGCCGCCCTCAGGGCTTGCGCCTCACTGCCGATGGCTATGCCCTGCTGCCCGCCGCCGAAAACGCCCTGGCCAGTGCGCTGGCATTCGAACAAAGCGCCAGTGCCCTGCACAGCACCCTGCGCGGCAAGCTGCGCATCGGCACCATCGTGGACCCTGAATTCATCCGCCTGGGCGATTTTTTGAGCCGCCTGATGGCCCGCGCGCCCCAGCTGGAAACGGAGCTGCACCACGGCATGAGCGGCAGCGTGCTGGAAGACGTGGTGCACAGCGAGCTGGATGTGGGCTTCTTTCTGGCACCGCCCGGCGAAGGCCCGGCCCATGACGCCTTGGCCTGGCGTGAGCTGACCCACTTTCATTACCACGTGGTGGCGCCCCCGGGCTGGGAGGCCAAGTTGGCCGACACCCGCTGGGAAGCGCTGGCCAGCCTCCCCTGGATCGTCACCCCCAGCGTGTCTGCCCACTCGCGCCTGCTCCAGCGTGCGCTGGCTGCCAGCGGCGCCACGCCGCACCGAGTGGCACAGGTCGACCAGGAAGCCTGCATGCTGGACCTGGTGCGCGCCGGGGTCGGCCTGAGCCTGGCCCGCGACGCGCTGGCCATGGCCGAGCGCCAGGAGAGCGGGCTGGCAGTGGCCGAGCACGTTCGCCTGCCCTGCGCCTTGAGCCTGATCTGGCGACAGGATCGCGCCATCGAGCCCACCATCAAGGCAGCGCTGGACACCCTGGATACCGTGTGGGCCCACCGCCCTTCCCTGGCGCCATAAAAAGCGCCAAAGGGTGGGCGGGTGAACAGACCGCGAAATTTGGGCAAATGGGGATTTTTCTACTAAAGTGGAAAATCAGCGTGAATAGACCAGTCGGCCTAGGCTTGTACGAAAAATCGTCGAGCGATGGCCAGACAAGGCAAAAATTGGCGAAAAGACGGAGTTTACGGGGTGTAAATGAGTACTTTGAGCCAATTTTTAACGCCGTATGGGCGAGCGTAGGCAGTTTTCGTACCAAGCCTAAAGGAACGATTAGCCGCTGTGTGGTCTACCCCCTCACGTCCCGTTGATCTAAAGATAGGAGATCTTATGAGCAACACGATCAAGACCGTCAATCCCACCACGGGTGATACCCTCGAATCCTACACACTGATGGATGACCAGCAGGCTCAGCAGGTCGTCGAGGCCTGTCATGAGGCCTTTCTCGATTGGCGGCTGACCTCTCTGGACGAACGCGCCCGTGTGGTCAAGGCCATTGGCCAGGCGCTGAAAGCGCATCGGGAAGACCTGGCCCAGCTCATGGTGAAAGAGATGGGCAAGCTGCCGGATCAGGCCCGTCAGGAAGTGGATCTGTGCGTGGGCATTTGTGACTACACCGCCGAACACGGCCCCGCCAAGCTGGCCGATGAAGAGCGCCAGCCCGGCAATGGCGAGCGCGGTTTCGTCACCTACTCGCCCATGGGCGTGATCTACGGCATTCAGCCCTGGAACTTCCCTGCCTACCAGGTAGTGCGCTACTCCATCGCCAACATCATGGCGGGCAACGGCGTGCTGCTGAAACACGCTGAAAACGTTACCGGCAGCGGCCTGCTGCTGGAAAAGATCTATCGTGAGGCGGGCCTGCCGGAAAACGTCTTCCGCACTCTGGTGATTTCCCATGAAGTGTCCGACAACATCATCGCCCACAAGGCCGTGCGGGGCGTGACCCTGACCGGCAGCGACGGCGCTGGTCGCAAAGTGGCCGCCAAGGCCGCCGAGCACCTGAAAAAGACCGTGCTGGAGCTGGGCTCCAACGACGCTTATCTGGTGCTGGACGACGCCGACCTGGACGTGGCCATCGACACCTGCGTGACCGGTCGCGTATTCAACGGCGGCCAGACCTGCGTGGCCGCCAAACGCTTCGTGGTCACCGAGAAGCACTACGAAGCGTTCAAGGAGCGCTACGTGGCGCGCATGAAGGACCTGAAAGCGGGCGACCCGACCCAGCAAGACAGCGACCTGGGCCCCATGGCCCGCGTGGATCTGCGCGATACCCTTCACGAGCAGGTGGAAGAGAGCGTGCGCAAGGGCGCGAAAATCCTCTGCGGCGGTGAAAAGCCGGAAGGCAAAGGCGCGTTCTACCCGGTCACGGTGCTGGATGACGTCACCCCCGGTCAGCCCGCCTACGACGACGAGCTGTTTGGCCCGGTGGCGGCGCTGATTCGCGCCAAGGATGACGACGACGCCATGCGCATCGCCAACGACAGCCGTTACGGCTTGGGCGGCGGCATCATCTCCAAGGACGTGAAACGCGCCACCGAGCTGGCCAGCAAGTATTTCGATACCGGCATGGTGTTCATCAACGGCTTTGGTGTGGCCACGCCCGAGATGCCGTTTGGCGGCGTGAAGGATTCAGGCTACGGCCGTGAGCACGGCGGCTTTGGCATGCACGAGTTCGTTAATGCCAAGTCGGTGATCGTGGTTCAAAGCTGATAGCGAACGCCTACGCTGCTCCGGTAGGCAAAAGCACAACGCCGCAGCGTCGCTTTCGCGACCTGCGGCGTTTTTGGTGGTTAGCGTCGAGAGAAGCGATGTTAAACGATTTGCCGCTGCCGACGCTGCCATAGCGTCACCAGCAACGCGACCACCAGCCAACTTACCAGCGCAGCAATCACGTCATCCAGCACGATGCCCACTCCCCCGGTAACATGTTCCGCCAGATGAATAGGCGGTGGTTTCAGGCCATCAAAGAAGCGGTAGACGCCGAACGCCAAGGCCAACACCAGCGGATGGCGGGCAGCTTTTAGCCCCAGCACTGCCAAGGGGAAAGCCACATATTCATCGGCGACGATACTGCCATGATCCTGTCCATCAAAATGCAGGGACGCCATGTGGCACACCGGCACGGCGGCCAACAGCATCAGCGTGATGATGACCACCTGCTGACGGGTCGAGCGACCTGACAGCCACCAGGCCAACGGCAGGCCAAGCAAGGAACCAAACGTGCCTGGGGCCACGGGCATCAGCCCCAGCCCGAAACCGGTGGCTAACCACAAGTTGGCAGTGCCAACGATATCGAGCATCAGCTGGCCTGCTGGGCCTGATGCTCCAGCTCTGCCACCATGTCGGGCGACAGGTTCAGGGCGCTGGCCAACTGGTCCAGCCAGGCGCGTTCCATGGGGTTCTGGTCGTCGGTCACCGCCACGCTGATCAGGTACATTTCACGGGCGGCCTGGGGGGAGTCTGCTTCACGAGCCAGTGCCCTGGCGTCCAGCGGGGCGCGCAGCTGCTGCTCTACCCAGCGGTGCATCTCTTCGTCGGCACCCAGCGCATCGATCTGCTGAGTGATCAGCGCCTGCTCCTGTTCATCGATATGACCATCGGCGCGGGCTGCCATGATCATGGCTTGCAACAGCTCCAGGCTGCGGCGCTCCTGGTACTCACCGCTGAGTACCTCGACACGCTCCCCTTCTGCCGACGCCGCCGTGGCACCGCCGTTGGCCTGGGAGCGTTGCCAGGCTTTCCAGGCCAACACGCCAACCCCGGCAATGGCCCCATACTTCAGCGCTTTGCCCCCCATGCTGCGGCCTCGCTTGGAGCCAATCAGCATGCCCATGGCCCCGCCACCCAGCAGGCTCTTCATGTCGAACCCGCCCGAGCTGCCGCCGGAGCGCGCCGCTTGGCTGCCACTGCCGCCCAACTGCCGCGACAACCCATCCATGATGCCCTGCACGTCCATGCCACCACGGCCGCCTTTGCCACCACTGGCCTGATTCATCAACTGCTGGAGAATCTTGCTCGCATTCATCCTTGCTCCCCCTTCGGGTCATCATCGTGAATTGATCGGTTCTGGTTATAAAGCATCGAACATGAACGCAACGTGAACCGCCGGGCTCGTCACCCTTCACCCTTCACCACGACCGTGCTGCCCTGACGGCTGGGCAGCACGTCGATACGAATCGGCATCTGCTCCTTGAGTTCGCTGACATGCGAAATGATGCCGATCATGCGCCCGCTCATCTGCAGCTCGCTGAGCATGGCGATGGCCTGGTCCAGCGCGTCCTGGTCGAGGCTGCCAAAGCCTTCATCTATGAATAGCGTATCCAGCTGAATACCGCCTGCATAGGCTTGCACCACATCGGAAAGCCCTAGCGCCAGCGCCAGCGCAGCCATGAACGACTCACCACCGGAAAGCGTCGCCACCGGGCGATTCTTGCCGGTATAGGTATCGGCCACGTCCAGCTCCAGGCCAGAGGCTTTATTGCCTTTGGAAGGGTCTTCCCGGCGCACCAACTGATAGCGCCCGCGGCTCATGCGCACCAGGCGCGCGGAGGCTTGAATCAGCACATCGTCCAGCAGCACGCCCAGCACGAAGCGCTGCAAGCTGATGCGATTCCCGGTGCGCCCGTTGGCCACTTCGCTGAGCGTACCCCACAGTTTGTACTGCTCGTCCAGGGCCGCCTCCACATTGCGTGCCTCTGCCAATCGCTGTCGGGTGGCGGTGAGCTGGTCTACCCGTGCACTCAGCCGCTGGTAATGCTGTCGGCACGCCTCCTCCCGGGCCTTGCTGTTGTCAGCCTGGGCATCGAGGGCAGCAACGTCGGGCGGCGTCTTGCCTTCCAGCAGCGGCGCACTGGCTTCGAGCTGCCCTTCCAGCCTGGCCAGTTCCCGTTGAAAGCGCGCCACGTCGTCACTTAGCCGCTGCTGCTCGGTGGTGTCCAGACGGGCATTAATAAATGCCTGCTCATCCTCAAAGGGGCTACCCTGCAGGGCCGTTTGCCACTCGGCCTCGGCCGCTTCCAGCGTCCGCTGCGCCTCGGCCTGGCGCTGGGTTGCCTGAGTGAGCGTGGTTTGCGCCTGGGTGAACGTCGTGTGGGCGGTCTGGGCCTGGCTCTGGGCGGCTTTCCAGCTCCGCTCGCAGGTGTCCATCTCAAGTTTCACGGCCGCTAACGAGGCATTCACGCTCTCCAGCGATGCGCTATCGCCCAACTGTTCGCGCAGCTTCTGGCACTGCTCACCGACGTGCTCGGCCTGCTGCTCCAGGCGCTGTGCGTCTTGTTGGGCGCTCACCCATGCCTGTCGAGCGCGCTCATGGGCGCTGCGCGCCTGCTTCACCTCCTCTTGCGTGACCAGTAGCTGGGCCGTCGAGGCAGGCGCGGGATGCTCACGGCTGCCACACACCGGACAAGGCTGGCCACCTTCCAGCTGCTCAGCGAGCAGAGCCGCCTGGCCCTGGTGCCAGCGCATCTCCTGCTCGATGGCGTGCTGCTCCTGTTGGGTGGCCGCACGCTGCTTCTGCTGTGCATTTTCGCGCGCCCGGGCCACTTGCTGGGCAAGCGCTTGCTGCTGTTTCTCCAGCGTGGCCAATGCCTGACACTGATCGAGAGATTGCTCTAGCGCATAGGCCTGGCGTTGCAGGGCGGGCAGCTGTTCATATTGGGCATTGGCCGCCTCGAGCGTTTCCTGAGCCTGCTGGTGAGCCGCTTGGCGCGGGGCAATGGCCTGTTCGGCGGCGGCCCACTCGCGCTGGGCCGCCGTGGCGTTTTGCTGGGCGCTTTGCCGGGCATAAAACGGTGTTGCCAGGGCCTGGGTCTGCTCATGCTGACGCAGCTGCTGCTGGGCACGCTGCACGGCCGGCTGCTGCACCAGCAGCGCGGCCTTGGCATTGACCAGCGCGGCGTGCTGCGCGAACTGGCGGGCCAGCGCTGCCGCCGACTGGGCGGCCGCCACGGCCTGCTCCCGCTGCTCGGCGGCCAGGGCCAGGTCGTGCCTGGCGATCTGGTGGTCAGGGGCCAGCGCAGCGAGGGCAGCTTCCAGGGCGGCTTCGCTCTCGACATCGCTGGCCGCCAGCATGCCCTGTACACGCTGGCGGTGGTCGTTCACCTCACGCACGATGTGCTTGGCCTGGTCCGCCAGGCGCTGTTCGATGCGCTGGAAGATCTGGGTCTGAAACAGCTGGGCAAAAATCTCCTCGCGTTCCTTGGAGCCTGCCAGCAACAGCTCGCGGAACTTGCCCTGGGGCAGCACCATCACCTGGCGGAACTGCCGAGCATCCAGCCCCAGCAACTGCTGCAGCTGGCCGTTGGCATCGGTGACCTTGCGCGCCACCAGGCATTCGTCTTCCTGACCTTCTGGGGTCAGCCGCCACAGCTGGGCTTCGGCAGCCTGGGTGGTGGTACCCTCGCCATTGGCTTTGGGGCGCTCCTGCTGGGGCACGCGGCGCACCCGATAGGTGCTTTCCCGCAGGCGAAACGTGAGGGTGACTTCGGTGAGCAGGTCTGGCGCAGCCTGGTCGCAGCGCATCTGGCCAGCATCCCGTTCATTGCCGGTGGTTTGGCCGTAAAGTGCGAAGCAGATGGCATCGAGTATCGAGCTTTTGCCAGCACCGGTGGGGCCATTGATCAGGAACAGCGGGCTTTTGCCCAGCGCGGTGAAGTCGATGGTGTCACGCCGGGCAAACGGGCCAAAGGCCTGCAGGGTCAGTGTCAAAGGCGTCATGCTGGCCCCTCCTGCTCGCGGTCAAGGGCGGTGATCAGCTCGCCCATGGCGCGGGCCTGCTCGTCATTCATGGGCTCGCCGCTGGTCTGGGCGAAGAAATCGCTGAACATGTCCAGCGCGCTGAAAGCGAGTCGTTCACGACTCAGCGACTGGCGACCTGCCGTTTCCAGCATGCCGGGCTTCTCCAGATGCAGGACGTTGGGATACACCGCCCGCAGCTTGCCCATGGGGTCGAGAATGGCGTGCCGGTCGGTGAGGCGCACCAGCAGGTAGTCATCGGCACCGGGGTCTTCGCCCCCCATGGCCAGCAGCTGCGCCAACTCTCCCTCCAGCACGCGCACGTCGCGCCTGGGCGTCAACGGATGCTGGGTGATGCTCACCAGACCTTCGCTGCCCATCTCCACCAGGGTGACGCCCTTGCGCTGCGTCGCCTCGGAGAAGCTGTATTTCAGCAGCGAGCCGCTATAGCGGATGTGCTCGCTTCCGCGGTACTGGGGGCCATGGAGGTGCCCCAGCGCCACGTAATCGAAACCCTGCATGGGTTCCCAGGCAACGCTTTCGGCACCGCCCAGGGTGAGCGGGCGTTCGGACTCGCTGGCCGCCCCGCCCTCCACGAAGCAATGGCTCATGAGCAGCGCCGGGCGCGCGGGATGGCGCTGAGCGTGAATACGCTCCAGCAGGTAGCGGTGGGCGGCATCGAAATCGCGCACGTCGGCGCCAAACTCGCTGCGCACGTACTCCGGGTCGGCGTAGGGAATGCCGAAGACATCCACCGTCACGCCATCGACGGCAAGCGTCACCGGCTGATCGCAGGTGGCCAAATCGGTGAGGATGTGTAACCCGGCCTGGCGCAGATGACGCGCCCCAAACCCCAGCCGCGCGGCGCCATCGTGGTTGCCAGAGATCATGATGACCGGCAGGCTACGTTTCTCGCACAGCTCGGCCAGTATCTCATCCAGCAGGGTCACCGCCGCTGCCGGGGGCACCGAGCGGTCGTAGATATCACCAGCAATCAGCACCGCATCCACGCGCTCACGGTCGATGATCGTCAGCAGCTGTTGCAGGACATGACGCTGGTCGTCCAGCAGCGAGAGATTGTGAAACAGCCGACCCAAATGCCAGTCGGCGGTATGAAGTAGTCGCATGACAGGCTCGATCCAGAAAGTATGACCGCATCATACCAACCCGATGGCCAACGACGCACAAAAGCCGAGCACAAAAAGCCCCGCACGAGGGCGGGGCCGGAGCCTGGTGGCTTCCCGCTGGCCCACCAGAGGAGCCAGCGGCGACACACCGGGTTAGTTGCGGAACGCGTCCGGGTATGTGGTCAAATCCACACCCCAGAGTACCGGCAACATGAAGTAGACCGCCGCGGCAATCAGGAACATGGAAATGATGTTCAGCCAGAAGCCGTTGCGCACCATCTCCATGATGGTGATCTTGCCCGTGGCAAAGATGATTGCGTTGGGCGGCGTGCCCACCGGCAGCATGAAGGCACAGTTGGCCGCCATGGCCGCAGGTACCATCAACACGAAGGGATGGATGTTCAACGCCAGCGCCAGCGACGCCAGTACCGGCAGAATCATCGTGGCCGTGGCCGTGTTCGAGGTGATTTCCGTGAGGAACAGCACCATGCCCGTGGCCAGCAGAATCACCAGCATGAAATTGACGCCTTCCAGAACGCTCATCTGACCGCCAATCCAGGACGCCAGGCCCGAAGAGCCGAAGCCCGCCGCGATGGCCAAACCACCCCCGAACAGCAGCAGAATGCCCCAAGGCACGTCTTTGGCCACGCTCCAGTCCAGCAGGCAGCCGCCTTTGGAGGGCGAAGGAATCAGGAACAGCGCAATGGCCGCGGCAATCGCGATCATGGTGTCGTTGATGCCAGGGATGTTGATGATCTGCCCCTGCCACAGGAACGAGCGGGTGATCCAGAAGAATGCCGCGAACAGGAAAACGCCCAGTACGGCTTTCTCTTCGAAAGATATCTTGCCCAGCGCCTCTTTCTCCTTGCGAATCAGCGCACGGCCACCCGGCAGCTTGGCCAGCTTGATGGGATAGATGAAGCGCGTCAGCATGACCCAGCCGATGAACAGCAGGATCACCACCACGGGGAAGGCAAACATCAGCCAGCCCGCAAAGGAAATTTCGACGCCAAACAGCTCGCTGACGATAGCGGCCAGAATGATGTTGGGCGGCGTGCCGATCAAGGTGCCCAGACCGCCGATGGTGCCACCGTAACCCACACCAAAAATCAACGACTTGCTGAACTTGTCGATTTCGGCACTGTGGTCTTCCGAGCTCTTTTTCAGCTCTTCCGTTACCTGGAAGACAATGGCAGTACCAATCGGCAGCATCATCATGACCGCTGCGGTATTGGATACCCACATGGACAAGAAGCCGGTGGCCGCCATGAAGCCAAAGACGATGCTATTGATGCTGGTGCCCAAAATGGAAATGATCGACAGCGCAATGCGCTTGTGCAGATCCCATTTTTCCATGGCCAGAGCGATCATGAAGCCGCCAAGGAACAGGAAGATGATCGGGTTACCGTAGGCGGCCGTCACCGTATTGCCATCCAGGGCGCCGGTAATCGGCAGCAGGATGATGGGCAGTAACGAGGTGACCGGGATCGGAATCGCTTCGGTGATCCACCAGACGGCAACCCACAGCGTGGTAGCCAGCACCATGCGCCCTTCGAAGCTCAGGTCGGCCGGATGGAAAAACAGCAAAACAAAGGCAAAGAGAGCTGGCCCGAGTACCAGGCCAATTTTTTGCGCCGTGTTGAAGGCAGGCGGACGCGGAGGCTGATTGCCTGGCTGTGCGTCAGAGGAACCACCTCGCCCAGCGCTGCCCGTGCCAGAAGTGGGCAGCGCACACATGAGGAGGTTTTTTGCTTGGTCGTGGGAATGCCAAAGGGAGTCCCAGAGCGTCATCGTGGCAGTTCTGCGCATTATGAAGTACCGCTCGCAGTCAGGGTGAACGAATGGGCGCCGTACGGGCCAACCCAAGGACAAAAGGTGCCAGCGCGTCTGGCTTTTTGAGGTGCCCTTTATTCACTGCCATAAGCCATTAGTCCAGTAAATTGACGGCAATTACAACCAAAGTCTAAACACTTTGGTCGTAATTATTAGCAGTGGCTAAGATGTTGCCCGCAGAGAATCAAGGTATACAAATCTGTTTCACTGCTCCAGGCTGAGCCCCACACCGCTCAGGAGTTCACCCATGCTGGACCGCTTTACCATGCCCCTGACCCACCCTCCGCTACGCTGGGTCGCCCGCGCGCTTCACGCCTGCCGCATCACCCCGGACCAGGTGACCCTGGCGGCCTTTCTAATCGGTATGCTGGCCCTGCCCCTGCTGGCCTTCGAGCATTATGGCTGGGCGCTGCTGGCCATCGTGCTCAATCGTATAGGCGACGGCCTGGATGGCGCGTTGGCAAGGCTTGGCCAGCAACAAAGCGATGCAGGCGGGTTTCTCGACATTGGGCTGGACTTCGTCTTTTACGCCGCCGTGGTACTAGGCTTTGCGCTGGCAGCCCCGGCGCAAAACGCACTGCCCGCGGCCCTGTTACTGTTTGCCTTCATTGGAACAGGCACGTCGTTTCTGGCGTTTGCGATTGCGGCTCGAGCACACCAAGTGGAACGCCCGCATTTTCCGCAAAAAGCTTTCTATTACCTGGAGGGTTTGACGGAAGGCACGGAAACCGTGATAGCGCTGATCGTGTTCTGCCTGTTTCCCGACCATTTCCCCTGGTTGGCGTACCTGTTCGCTGCAGCCTGCCTGATCACCACGGCAACGCGGCTGTGGGGCGGCTACTGGACCCTGCGCCATCACGATGACATGACACGATAGTTAACATTTTGTATAGCTTTTATGAATTATTCCGTGACGCCATGGTCTATGCTTTCATGACAGAACACAGTGTGACAACAAGCACTGACAAAGCGCTACCGCAGTATTGCTAGAGGGGGTCACACACATTACCCACCCTGAGGGAGGTAAGCTGATGCGACAACATCTTTATAAAGGCACACAGCCAGGAAGCCGTGAGCATTTAGAAAAATACCTTATGGATCAGAAGCGTAGCCGCGCAAAAGCCAAAGAGCCCGATACGCTCGCCATTGCCACCAGCGCGTTTTTCCTGGGCTGCGCCATGACACTACTGGCCATGATGACGTTTTAGCCCATCGCCAGCGGCCCACAGCACCACTGAAATCCCCACCTGTCGCGTGGGGATTTTTTTAATTCATGTGATTTTTTCCTTACCTGCCACACGGCGATTGATTCTCGTCTCTCCCTGTATTACTCTCAATTGGTACAAGACGCGTACAAATAGCTACCACAGAGCAATTTGACGCATCAACCTGCTGATACAGCAAGGGAAGATGGCCCTTCAAGGGCGATCACTAGCATTCACAAGGAGACGTGGCATGCCATTTACACAGTTGACCGATATTTCTCAGGAAGGACTGCAACTGGCCATTCGCGAACTCAGGGAAGAAATGTTCGACACTCCCGAGTGCGATTACACCATCGCCAAGCTGCTCTGCCATTGCGGCCAGTTCGAAGCAGCAGAACGTCACATCGATGACATGCTGCTGAAATGGGGCACCTCTCCGGAGGTCGTCACGCTTACCGAAAAGGCCTACGCCGACATGGCGACCTTGAGCGCCGCACAGCACGCTGAATCCTCCACTGCCGCTAATCAAGCGATGAAAGCGACGTCATCCGTTTCTGTCGCCGTAGCTTGATGCACTGACTACCCAGTTTCCTACAAGGCTTACTTCGGCTTGCGCTCCCTGAGCGCAAGCCGTTTTTTTAGTCCAGATGCTCCAACGTGACCACGATATCCTGGCGCGATACATCGATGTTCCAGAAGGTATAGCTATCGTCATCCTCATCGACCAGGCGAATATCGAAGTAAGGGCTGCGATAGCCCGTCAACGTCACCCGCTGGGTATCACCATTCATCAACACATCGCTCCCAAGCACGTCCTCTTCCCAGCTGGAAGACGATGCTGGGCTCACGTACATGTAATAGATGGTGTATCCGGTACGATTGGTGATATCCACGTAGTAGTCGCTCGCCACCACCAGCGACGAGCTGCACAGCAGCAATAAAGAGAAGAGCCACACTTTGATACGCATGGGTGTATTCCTGATGTTTTTTTAGAGGAAACCACGTTAGCGCGCCAGGCCTGCTGACGCCGAGCCCAGACGCTAATAGCAGTATATCTCTGGCCCGCCATTTTCGAGATAGGCTTAGGCGCTTTTTTGCAGCCCCCACAGCTTCTGCGTAGCTGATAGAATACTGCCCCTTTCAGGCACGGGCTGGCGGCTTGCCAGCTCACGGCTCCACCGACTACTGCACCTACTACCTGAGAGTTGCGTCATGATAGCTACCGCCACTGCCCTCTTCCGACCACTGTTACAATGGGGGCTCGTACCCCAGATCGTGACGGGGATCATTGCGGGGGTGCTGCTGGCGCTGCTCGCCCCTACGGTCGCCAGCGACATTGCCCTGCTGGGCCAACTGTTCATCGCCGCACTTCAGGCCGTCGCCCCCATTCTGGTATTCGTACTGGTCGCTGCGGCTATCGCGGCACATCGCCAAGGGCAACCTACGCACATTCGTGCGGTGCTGCTTTTATACGTGTGTGGAACGCTGATCGCCGCGCTGATTGCGGTGGCTGCCAGCTTCTGGATGCCGACAGAACTGACGCTGGATGCCGGCCAGGTAGACGGCAACCCGCCCAGCGACATTTTCAGCGTACTGCGTGACTTGCTGCTGAACGCGGTCACCAACCCGGTCAGCGCGCTGATGGAAGGCAACTTCATCGCCATTCTGGCCTGGGCGATTGCGCTGGGTCTGGCGCTGCGTCAGGCGGCCGATACCACGCGCCAGGCGCTGCAAGACCTCTCCAATGCCATTACCCGCATCGTGACGCTGGTGATTCGGCTGGCCCCCATTGGCATTTTTGGCCTGGTGGCGGGTACGTTGGCTGAATCCGGTATGCAGGCGCTGCTCAACTATGCCCAATTGCTGGGGGTCATCGTGGGCTGCATGCTGTTCGTCGCCCTGGTGAGCAACCCCTTGCTGGTCTACCTAGTCACCCGCCAGAACCCCTACCCCCTGGTGTTCACCTGCCTGCGCGGCAGCGCCATTACCGCCTTCTTCACGCGCAGCTCAGCGGCCAATATCCCGGTGAACCTGGAACTGTGCCGTCGCCTCAAGCTGGATGCCGATACCTACTCCATCTCCATCCCGCTGGGTGCCACCATCAACATGTGCGGCGCCGCCATCACCATTACCGTCATTACCCTGGCCACCACCCATACGCTGGGTATTGCCGTGGACTTCCCCACTGCCCTGCTGCTGTGCATCGTCTCGGCCCTGGCGGCCTGCGGTGTGTCTGGCGTGGCCGGTGGGTCGTTGATGCTGATTCCCATGGCGGCAAGCCTGTTCGGCATTCCTACCGAAGTCGCCATGCAGGCCGTGGCCATCGGCTTCGTCATCAGCGTGGTGCAGGACTCCACCGAAACGGCGCTCAATTCGTCCACCGACGTGCTGTTTACGGCTGCCGCCTGCCGGGCGCAAGAAGCGAGGCGCGCGTAGGCATTTGCCAGGGGGAGTGGCGGCTGACCACAACCATTCCCCCACGCGCCCTCCCCACGACGGTTCCCCACGATTTTCTCTACGACGCTCCCGCATTACCCGCTGGATGTTTTCAGCAGTCTCGCCAAACGCTCACGCTCATCCTCTTCATCAATTTTGCGCGGGAAACCCCGTCCTTTTAGGGCGGGGAGGGATAGCGCGGCGGCGTCAGCCGCCCCTGTTCCCGCTCCTCCGTTTTAAGTTGGTTGCCATCTTCACAGAAATGATACTAAAATGTGACGTATGACGAAACGCGCCTATAAATATCGGTTTTACCCGACGCCCGAACAAACTGAGCTGCTGGCTCAGACCTTCGGCTGTGTGCGTTTTGTCTATAACGCCATACTGCGCTGGCGTACCGATGCCTTTTATCAGCGCCAGGAAAAAATCGGCTATGTCGGCGCTAACGCCCGGCTGACCGAACTCAAGAAATATCCTGAGCTGGCGTTTCTGTCTGAGGTGTCGTGCGTACCCTTGCAACAATGCCTTCGCCACCAGCAAACGGCTTTCAAGAATTTCTTTGAAGGCCGTGCCAAGTACCCGGCATTCAAGAGTAAGCGGCACCGCCAGTCGGCGGAGTTCACCCGCTCGGCCTTTAAATACCGGGACGGCAAGCTGTATCTGGCCAAGAGCAAAACCCCGCTGGATATTCGATGGAGCCGTGAGCTGCCCGGCAATCCCAGCACCGTGACCGTTTCCAAGGACTCGGCAGGTCGTTACTTTGTGAGCTGCCTGTGCGAGTTCGAGTCCAGCAAACTGCCTGTCACACCGAACATGACCGGCATTGATCTGGGTCTGAAAGACCTGTTTATCACTGACAAGGGTGAACGGGTCGGCAATCCCCGCCATACGGCGAAGTACGCCGCCAGACTGGCCAAGGCGCAGCGCCGACTGAGCAAGAAAAAGCTCGGCTCGAAAAACCGTGCCAAGGCCAGGCAGAAAGTGGCGAAACTTCACGCCAAAATCTCCGATTGCCGACAGGACAACTTGCACAAGCTGTCCCGCAGATTGATTAACGAGAACCAAGTGATCTGCGTCGAATCCCTGAAAGTGAAAAACATGATCCGTAACCCTTCCCTGAGCAAAGCCATTGCCGATGCAGGCTGGGGCGAGTTCGTGCGCCAGTTGGCGTACAAGGCGGAATGGGCCGGGCGCTCACTGGTCGCCATTGACCAGTGGTTCCCCAGCACCAAACGCTGCTCGGATTGCGGGCATACCTTGTCGTCGCTGCCGTTGTCGGTCAGGAAATGGGACTGCCCCGAATGCGGCGCACACCATGACCGCGACCACAACGCCGCGACCAACATTAAAGCCGCCGGGCTGGCGGTGTTAGCCCTTGGAGAGAATGTAAGCGGCATGGGGTCAGTCTCCGTGTCCTGTTCTCGGTGAATTGGGAATCCCCTTCCTTTAGGGAGGGGAGCAGTCAAAAAAACTCGGGTCATCAAAGAGGTCGCGCTGGGTATCATCGAAGATCATTTCCAATACTTCTGCACTACTTTGCACCATCGGCTCGAAGTGCGCCGTATGCGTGCCCCATGCCCTGACACGGCGGCGGCGATAGAGGGCATAGATACCCAACAGGGTAAAGACACAGGCAATATAGATTGGCAGGCCGTGGCTGCCGACCAGGGTCATCAGAGACCCCGCCGCCACCGGCGCCACGGCACACCCCGCGCCGTGCATGACCAGCATATCCGCCGAGCCCGAGACAATTTCATCCGGGTGAAGCTGGTCAATCAACTGCGCTACCGCCAGCGGATAGAGGGAAAACGCCAAACCACCCCAGATAAAATAGAGCCCCAGCAGCACCTCGTGACTGGGTGCAAAGGGCATGGCGGCGGCGGTCAAGGCCGCCAGCAGCACCACCCAGATCATCACCTTGGGGCGATCATGCTTGTCGGAAAAGCGGCCGATGGGGATCTGTAAAAGCGCGCCGCCCATGATCGCCACACTCATGACCCAGCCAACACCGCCAATATCAAACCCCAGTTGCGTGGCGTATATCGGCGTCATCGACCAGAACGCCCCCATGGCCAGCCCGGATAACGCGGCAGAAGCCACCGCCAGCGGCGCAAAGCTCAGCAGTGCACGCAGGCTGCTTTTGGGCCGTTCGGAGATTTTGGGCTGAACGCGACGGGTCAAGGTAATGGGTAACAGCGCCCAGTTGATCAAAATAGCGATCACCACAAAGAGTAGAAACCCTTCCGGCGAAGAGAGGCGAAGCAGCTGTTGGGCGAGTGCCAAGGCACCCAGATTAACCACCATGTATACCGCAAAAATACGCCCCCGCTCATGGCTGGCGGCTTGGCTATTCAACCAGCTTTCGATCACCGTAATTAAGGTAATGAACGCAAGCCCGTAGATCACCCGCAACGGCAGCCATACCCACGGGTCGATAAACACCAGATGCAGCAGCGCCACCGATGAACAAATGGAAGCGCAGAAGCCAAAGGTACGAATGTGCCCCATACGCCGAATCAAGCGCCCGCTTACCCAGGTGCCGCAGATAAACCCGACAAAATAGCCGGACATGATGATTCCCAGCACCGCGCTGGAGAAACCTTCCGCCGTGCCCCGCAGGGTAAGCAGCGTGTTGAGCAGGCCGTTGCCCAGCAACAGCAGTGCCACACTGCGCAGTATCGATTTAACGGGATTGAGCATGGCTAATGAATACATCGCGCTTCCTCGTAGCAGACTCGCTACAGACCATGCATGAAAGATGCCACTGGAAATCTTCTCTACGCATGACACGCCCCTGACAGAAGGTCATAATAGTTGCCAGGCTAACGTTTCCTACTGACGGCCAAGGGAGTACGCCATCGTGAACCAGTCGATCGAGCCAGCCGATACGAGCCAGCATTCCGCCCTGCGCGCAGGCTTTCAGGGCGTTCGCGAAGCCATCCCTTTGCTGGGTGGCTATGTGCCCGTTTCGCTGTCGTTTGGCCTGGTCGCAACCCAGGCGGGCTTCACGACCTGGGAAGCCGCGATCATTTCGGCCCTGATCTACGCTGGCGCCTCGCAGTTTCTGTTCGTGGGCATGATCGCGGCTGGTGCGCCGCTGTGGCTGGTGGTGGCGCTGACCCTGCTGATCAACGTGCGCCATGTGGTGTATGGGCCGAACCTGGCGCCTTTGCTACCCCGTAGCCGCCACTGGCCCTGGCTGATGCACGGCCTGACCGACCAGGTATTTGCCCTGGCGCTCACCCGCCTGCCGCAGCTCCCCGAGGCCAAGCGCTTTGCCTGGTTCGTGGGCGCGTCGCTGCTGGCCTGGGGGGTGTGGATCATAGGTACCATCGCTGGAGCCAGCGGTGGCGAAGCCGTCACCGCCCGCTGGCCATTGCTGGGAGAAATCATGCCCTTTGCCCTGCCTGCGCTCTTCCTCACCATGGTGGCACCACGCTTTACCAGCAAACGTTGGGCGGCCGCCACCACTTGTACCGTGCTGGCCGCACTGGGCTTGACCCTGGCAGGCTGGAGCAATGTGGCCATTCCGCTGGCGGCGGCCTGCGGCGCCTTGTGTTTCTACACCCTGACCTTTCGTAGCCGGGAGCAGACGCCATGAGCGCATCGCTGTGGGTTGCCGTGGTGATATGCGCGCTGGGCACGCTATTGATGCGGGTGGTGCCCTTTCTGTGGATGCAGCGCCGCCTGGGTAGCGACACCGGCCTCAATGCCATGCCGCAGTGGCTGGTGATCCTCGGCCCGCTGATGATTGCAGGCGTGTTGGGGGTTTCCATCGTACCCGTCAACCCCAGCCCGACCTCGTGGCTCGCCACGGCCATCGGGCTGAGCGTGACGCTGCTGGTATGGCGGCGCCTGCGCTCCCTGGGCTGGCCAGTGGCGGCTGGGGTAGCGGTATTTGGGGTGGTGGAAGTGGGATTCGCCCTCTTGAGCTAGACAGATAGCTCGGCACGCTAAGGTGCGCTAGGCGTTCTGGCCATCACAAAACGACGCGGCCCTCCCGCTCGGAGCCCTGCGAAGTCCGTCTCCTTCCTCTTGCCCCCGAGTTCTGGCCAGCCACTCCCAGCAGCAGCGGATTTTCCGTGCGGTCGGAGCGCCTGATACCGACCATGCGGCTCTTCATCTACCCGCTATCGATGGCGCCTTTTCGATATAGGTGACCGCGGGTTGCCCGCCGCGTCGTCACTTCCGGGTTTTCTAATTGAAGCCACCCGATACGCCGGATAGAATGAATTACCAAATAAAACTTCATGATTGGGTAGATGGCCCGATACCGGAGCCCTCACACCATGGCCAAATTCCTTCCCACGCTCACCACCATTCCCCGCATGACCACTGGCGAGCGCCGTGTCGCGCAACGCCTCGATAGCCTGCTGGAAGATGACTACATCGTCTGGTACGACATACCGCTGGGGCAAAAGCGCCGCTACCCGGATTTCATCGTTCTACACCCTGCCCGAGGGCTGCTATTTCTCGAAGTGAAAGACTGGAAGATCGAAACGCTCCGCTCGATCACCCCCGACAGCGTCGAGATCGATACGCCTCAAGGGCGCAAGACCGTCAGTAACCCGCTGGCTCAGGCCCGCCAATGCGCCTTTTCCGCCATCAACCAGCTACAGCGAGACCCGCAGCTCACGCAACGCGACGAGCGTTACCGGGGAAAACTCTGCTTTCCTTATGGCTTTGGGGTGGTCTTTCCCAACATCACCCGACTGCAGTGGAATAACGCGATTGCCGAAGCCGACCAGGAGCTGGTACTGCCGAGCCACCTGGTCATCTGCAAGGACGAGATGGCACCCTCCACCGACCCGGAGGCATTTCAGGAACGCCTCTGGAACATGTTCAACTATCAGTTTGGCGAAAAACTGAGCCTTCCTCAGCTCGACAGGATTCGCTGGCAGCTCTTCCCGGAAGTGCGTATCGACGCCCCCACCGGGGACCTGTTCGCTGACGAGGAAAGCAGCGAGACGCCCTCGACCGAGGTCGTGCCCGATATCGTTCGCGTCATGGATTTACACCAGGAACAGTTGGCGCGCAGCATGGGTGACGGCCACCGCGTGATCCACGGCGTGGCGGGCTCCGGCAAGACCCTGATTCTTGGCTACCGCTGCCTGCACCTGGCCCAGGCAACGACCAAGCCGATTCTGGTGCTGTGCTTCAACATCACCCTGGCCGCCAGGCTCCGCTGCTTCATTGCCGAGAAAGGAATTGCCGATAAGGTGCAGGTTCACCACTTCCATGAATGGTGTGGCCTACAGCTCAAGACCTACCACGTGAGCCTGCTGCCAGGTAACCGCCCTGCTTACGAGCGCCAGGTAGAGAGCGTCATGGACGCCGTGGATCGAGAGCAGATCCCCCGCGCGCAGTACGCCGCCGTGATGATCGACGAAGGCCATGATTTCGAGCGGGAGTGGCTCAAGCTGGTGGTTCAGATGATCGACCCAGACACCAATTCGCTACTGCTGCTCTACGACGATGCGCAGTCCATCTACCGCAAAGGCTCGCTGTCATTCCCGCTGTCGGCGGCTGGCGTTCAGGCGCGCGGTCGTACCACTATTCTCAAACTCAATTACCGCAACACCCGGGAAATTCTCACCTTTGCTTACGACTTCGCGCGGGACTTCCTCGAAGCGCACGACACCGACGAAGACCATGTGCCGCTGATCGCACCGGAAGTGGCCGGGGTCAGCGGCCCACCTCCCGCGTTTCGCGACTTCGACAGCGACCAACAAGAGAGCCGCTATCTCGTGCACTGCATCAAGGCGTGGCAACAGCAAGGCAGCACGTTAAACAGCATGGCCGTGGTGTACACCAACAACGCCCAAGGGCTTCATTTCCACAAAGCCTTTCAAAAAGCGGGCATTCCCAGCCGCTGCTTACAGAACGCTGCCGACAAACGCGCTTACAACCCGGACGCCAACGAAGTGGTGCTGTTGAGCCGCCAAAGCAGCAAAGGCCTAGAATTCGACACGGTGCTGCTCAGCGGGCTGGGCGCCCTCAGCAACGATGAAACACAACAAGCCCAGGAAGCCCGCCTACTCTATGTCGGCATGACCCGAGCCCGCCGCCGCCTGCTCGTGACCAGCAGCCAAGAGAATTGGTACACCAAGCGGTTGAAGGAACTGGCGACGGCTGGGTGAGTATGACGGGGGTGCGGCGCGTGTTAGGGCTCTTTTAATCTTGCCCATTGTGAGCATGCTGAAATTATTCAAGCGCGGTAAATAATGAAAAAAAGAAAAGGCAAGAGTAAAGAAGGTGGTGGGGCCAATAGGATTTGAACCAGAGACTTATGGATTATGAGTTTGCACGCAACGCTGCAAGCCCAGCAAAATCAAGGGTAGCCCACCGTAAGCCAGATAAACCAAAAGTATTTGCCTGACAGTAACTTAGCGTAATTATGCGAAGACGGCCAGAACGGATGAGTGTACTGCTACTGTACTGATTAATCCTTATCTATTTGAGGACGCGCTACGATGACCTTGAAAAGGTTCCCGACCCGGTCGTCAATTAGCTCAATCTCCGGCCATGCCCGTAACACGCGCAGCAGACCGCTTCCCAGACCGCGATACGGCAGGAGCTTGGCAGCAAAGGACGCCAGGATGGGGTTGCGCATATTGGAGTTGCCGGCCTTAATGTTTTCGATGGTCAGGTTGTTGGGCAGATGGCCGGGGCTGATAATCTCGACACGATCGGCAAAGACCAACACACGGACCGGAGCGCTAACGAAGTAGTCGCGGTGAATGAGCGCGTTGGCGACCAGCTCTTCCCAGACGATACGCGGAATCTCCGATTGGCCCTGGGAATTGAAGCCCTGATCCCCCTGTGCGGCGCGGGTGTTGGCGACAATAAAGCCCAGCGTCTGCTGGAACACGTCGGCCAGCTTGCCGGCGATGTCGCGGCTGTCGATATAGCGTTCGTCCTCAATTTGGGTGCCGACAAAAGCGACGGCCTTGACGATGAAGGCGGGTAACGCGTACTGCGGCGACGTGGCGAACAGCAGGCCGCCCGCCACGTTGAGCTGCCCCTGATTCATCAGGTTCATGTTGGTCAACAACTGCGGCAGCGGTTGGTTATGCTGGGCGAGCGGCTCACCGAATTGCTGCTCGAAAAAGGTTTCGAAATAGGGCATGTCCACATCGCCCACGCTCAAGCCTGCCACGGGCGTTTCGTCGGCATGCACCAAGCCCGCCTGCTGGAACAGGCGCTGCAATTCCTCACGCGAGGTGGCGCGGCGCTTGTCCGAGCCGTTCTTCACCCAAATCGCGCCGTTCTTGTCCATGTAGGGCTTGTTGACACCTTCAGCAATGGAGAGCACCAGCACCGTGCCTGCCGGGTGCGGAACGTTTTCCGTGAGGGGGTTCACGGCGGGACGCACGACCTGTGAGGCCACGTTGGCGATGAGCATGTTGAGACGAGCAACGTCGGCGCCGGATAGCCCGCGCACCGAACCGTCGTCGTTCACTCCAATGAAGATGCGACCACCAGCCGTGTTGCTGAAGGCAACGATCTCTGCTGCCAAGGCATCGGCATTGTTCATGTCCGTCTTGAACTGCTGTCGACTGTCCTCGCCTCGGCTAAGCAGGTCGATCAGCTCTGTGGTTTCCATAGGTTGTAGACCTCTTTGCGACGGTTGAAGGCTTCCTGGCCTCCTTCCATGATGTTGATGATGGCGTCCTGCACCGGGCGGGCGTCGATGCTGCCGCTTTGTACGGCGACTTTTTCGTCCTGATAGCGGCAGGCGTGCACTTGCTCCGCATCCCCTAACACCGGGAAATTGGCATTGTGGGTGGCGAAGATGAATTGGGCGGCCGGCTTCATTTCACGCAGCAGCTTGATCACATCGTCGTAGATGGTCTGATTGTCCAGATCGTCTTCCGGCTGGTCGATGATTATCACGTCGTTCTGCCGCTGGCTGAGTACGTAAAGCAGCAAGGCCGAAGCGCGCTGCCCTAGCGAGTGGTGCTTCAATTCCTTGCCGCGATAGCGGATGACGAAGCGGTTGGGCACTTGCCAGGTGACGAACTCCACCAGGTTCTGCATGAAGGTCTTCTCGAAGACTTCAGGCGTGCTGCCGGCCTTGGCCAGCGCAGCCGGCAAGGCTCGCAGCAGGCCGCCGAAGTCGGCGTAATCCTCCATCACAGAGCGCAGGGTGGTTTCACGGATGTTGCTGCCTTTGAAGAGCTGCTGCATAAAGCTGATGGCGGCTTCCTTGTCACCCTTGAAGTCGGCTTCGATCTGCAAGGCGGTATGGCCAGCGTTCACACGATCAAGCTCGACCTTGATGATGTTGAATTCGCGCAGCCAAAGCTCGTTGAGCTTGTCGATCTCGGCAAACAGCGCATCACGGATGCTGCCTTGCTGGCTTTCCTGCTTGGCCAGAGCCTCCAGCATTTGCTCCGCCTTGGTTTTGCGCTGCTGTTGGGTCAGGAAGTCATCCGGCTGGATTGCCGTCATGCCGGTCTGTTTGAGTTCTTGGGCTAGTTGGCGCTCGACCTGGGCGAACTCTTCCTGAAGGCTCTGGCGCGCGCCGTCGAACTCGCCTTGTTTGGCTTGGAGTCGTACGTTAATGGCACTGGCCTCCTGCTCGATGTGCTTGAGCTGATCGACTTTGGCAACCAGGTTGGCAAATTCGGCGTAATAAGCTGCGAAGAAGTCGGGGTTCTGCTTGGAGACGTAGCTCGTAGCGTTACGCAGATCGTCCTCATGCTCGGCAATCAATTCCCCGAGGGCGAGCACGAAGCTGTTTGCTCGCTCCTTGATGCGCGTCAGCGCAGCGGCATCCTGCTGGAATCCAAGGCGCTTCTGGAGCTTGTCTGCGACGCCATACTCTTCGAACTTTTTCAGTCGGAAGTTGGCATCGGTGAGCTGGGCCTCGTAATCGCGCTTGAGTTCGGCGGTGTTGCTGAGCTTGAGCCAGCGGCGTGCTGCATCGCGCACATGCTGGCGTTGGGTTTCGATTTCGTCCCGCAGCACACGTAGCTTTTCGCCCACAAGTTTTTCTACCAGATCGGTTTCGAAACCTTCGCCAGTGCTAGAAAGGTCTTTCTGCCCAAAGTAGATCGGGCGACGCAGCACGGTCTCCCGGATCGACACGCCAGGCTGCAACTTGCCATCCAAGTAGACGTTCGGTGCTTCGCGGAAGATGCGAGAGATGGTGAATTCCTGTCCATACACGTCGCAGGCTGTCAGCGTAACCTTGCCGCCGCTGCCCAAGGTGTGGCGGATCAGCTCATCCTTATACTTAGTGTCCTGCGCCTTCTCGCCCCGTTGAATGTCGAGAGCGTAGCGCACCGCCTCCAGAATGGATGACTTGCCGCTGCCCCGGATGCCAATCAACGTGTTCAACTCGGGGGAGAAATATAGTGTCTGCCCGTCGAGGATACCACCGTCGAAATGAATACTGCGTATGTGCGACGCCTGATGCTTGGGCGGCTCAGTGGCAACCCGTGGGGCGGGATCACTCAAGGCAAACTTCACTGCTTCAAAGGAAAGCTCGCCCAATTTGAGATAACAGGTCTTACCCTGGCCGATGTCCTCTATGCATTTGGCGTCGCAACCTTCAAGTTCAGCGGGATACCAGTCACCCAGATGCTGCTGCGTTTTAGTCCGGCAGGGTTTGTTGTTCTCTTGCAGCTTGTTGTACGTGCGTACCTTTTGGAAGCCCAGCGTGCGGCGGCGGAAGAATTCGTTCAGACCCAGTTCGGCAAGACGCCCGCCATCGAGCTCGGCCCAAAGCCCGCTCGGTGCTTCAACATGGGCAAAGACAAGGAAAAAATCACGGTGGTAGCTTTCCAGTTTCTTGATGGTTTCCAGCAGCGACAGAGAGGACCGCCCATTTTCATGCTCGTACTGGGCAGGGACTTTTCCTTCGAATGCAACGCCCAGGAATGGGTTGATATGGTCATGACCATCGGCCAACCAGGCGTCGGAAAAGATTACTAGGGTATGAATACCGTTAGCCCCATCATTCACCGACAATTCGACACCTGGCAGCAGCGCGATGCCTTTTTTCTGAGCTGTTTTGCGTAGCGCCTTAAATTCATCGAAGTCAAACTTGTTGTGATTGGTGATAACGCCCAGACGGATACCCGCGTTCTCCAACGCGTCCACGTAATTGCTGTTGTAGAAGTTGTCATCGCCCGTGTATTTGAATTCACGATCCGCGCGGGTGTGCAGATGAAAGTCAGCTCGAACCCACTGCGCCCCTTCCGAGAAAGCGATTGAGCGAGCCGATGATTGCTTTAGCTGCAGACTATCCATTATGGTTTCTCCGTATAGTGCGTCCCAGCGTAGCGCAACAGTCGAGCGGTCTTCGGATCATAGATAACATCAGTAATCGATCCATCTCGAATACGCTGAACCGCCTCGTCGATCAAATGGAGCGGAACAAGAAACCACTCCTCAGGCTGCACTGGATGACCGAAGCGGTCATTAATAGTGATACTCAGCCGCGCGGGTGCGAACAGTCTGTGGAACAGGTTCTCAAGCCGGGTACGGTTGATTCCGGCAAGCTTGTAGGTCGCTACCACATCTACCTTCGCCAAAAGGTAGGTGGAGTCGTGTTCTGCGTTGGCGATGCGCGTCTCTACCTTGCCACCTGTCACGCCAATCTTGTGAATCAGCTCGCGGTGTTGAGCAACGAACGGGTGCTCTGACAGGCTACGCAGTACATAGATGGTTCCGCTTTCTATGTCGTCGTCTTCCCAGGTTTCACTGAACAATGGCCCAGCATCAGGTTCCGTGATGCGGCGGCTGGATTCATCCTTGTAAAGCGCCCTGACCAGGGATAGGCGCAGTAGGTTGCTTTCCGTGCCGTTGGAGAAAATCACGCGCAGCCGAGCATCTTTCTTTCCTTGGGGGGAATCGAATTCCTCACCCTCATCAGCCACGTAGGCAGTTTGCCCGTCCAGGATGAACCACTGGCCCACCTCGATAGTCGAGTTCTTGCCGAAGGGGCGTGTGATACGCACTCCGGCTTTCAGCTCGCGATCTACCTTCTCAAACAATGGCTCGAAGGTCGCAAAGTCCTCGCACTTCTCCCGGTTGGCAATTTCTTCAGCCGCGCGCTTCTCGGCAGTGGAGCGAACGTGTTTTAGCTGGGTGAGCTCAGGTGCCCCTGCAGCACCGGCCAGCTCAGCAAGCAGTGCGTCATCGTCCATAGCATCTATGGATTCAGCTTCATTGGCATAGTTGCCATCGAGCAGGCCCTGATGATCAAGGGGTGTTACCAGGTCGCGGCATTCCTCAAGCGCTCGAATGCGGTCCAGTCGCACGGCGTAAAGCCGTTCAAAGATGTCATTGTCTTCGCCATGCTGAGGGGCTCGGCCGTGCTCATCTACAAAGCGCTGAATCTCTTCAAAGCCGGCAATGATGCGCTCTTCCTTGGCAGACAGCCCCTTCTTTTTCTCCGGCTGGGCGAACTCATCCAACTCGGAGCGCAATTCGTCCAGATCAATCATAACGACCCTCATCTTTAAAGCGAACGAATGCGGCAGCACCTTCGGCCATACGCTGTTCCCAGGCATCCTGAGAGCTGACTGACGGCAACCGGCCTCGTTCTTTCTTGAACTTCACCGCCCGCAGGGCAAGGTCTTTCGCCTCTTCTGGCGTCAGGTTGGTGCGTTTGCCTGAGATAGCCGCAGCCACTTGCTTGAGGCTCTCTTCACTCATGGTCTTGGCCAGGATTGCGTAAGCCTCACTGAAGGGGTTAATGCGATCAATCAGGTCAATATCGAGCTCCCGCACGTCCATGGCGAACTTGCGCACACCAGCAATCAGCGCTGTGTTTGGCTTGGGTTCGTTGCTTCCGATATCAACAGCCTCACCACCGACGAGCAATTGCTTGGCCTGCTGGGTTAGGTTCAGGGCGGCAATGGCGTGCTGACGCACAGCCTCCTGATCTTGCTCGTCCAGGTTGGGGTAGCGTTCTTTGATGATCTTGCCCATGCGTACCTGGGTCAGTTCTTCAGGTACCAGTTCCTCGTCGAACAGCCCGCGCTCGATGGTGGCCTTGTCCTGAACGAAACCGGCAATCACCTCGTTCAGGTCTTCCTGGCAGATCCGGGTGGCTTCCTCGCTCTTCGGCTCTGCCAGCCCCTTGATCTCAATCTGGAACTTGCCGGTTTCTTCATTCACGCCCACGTTGCATTTGCTGGGGTCATAGCCACCTTCACCGTAGTCGAAGCCTTCCTGCGGGCCGCTGGTTGGGTTCTTTGGCTTGAACTCGAAGCGTGGGGCCAGTACCTGCTCCATCAGCAGGCTGGCGGCAATGGCTTTCAGCGTGTCGTTGATGGCTTCCGTCACGGCCTGCTCGGCAGCATCCGGTTCGGCAATCAGGTTAGTGAAACGGGCCCGCGTCTTGCCCGGCGCATCCCGCGTGGCGCGGCCAATGATCTGTACGATTTCGGTCAGGCTGGAGCGATAGCCCACCGTCAGCGCGTGCTCACACCAGATCCAGTCGAAACCTTCCTTGGCCATACCCAGAGCAATGATGATGTCCACGTGGTCACGGTTGTTTTTCTGCGCTGGATCTTTCAATGCGCTGGAAACACGGTCACGCTTGGCCTGATCATCATCCACCAGGTCAGCGATTCTCAGCAGCCTGCCATCGCTGTTTTTAACCAGCTGAAAGCCTGTCACTGGATCAGCCCCTTGCCATTCCCCCAGCTCCTCGATGATGTGCTCTACCTCACGAATCTTGTCCTTGGTGCTTTCACGGGAGTTGACGTTAGGGATGTGAACAATGGTCTTCTCGCGAGGGTCGAGCACCTTGAGAAGGTCATCGGCGTAGGAGCCGGAGTAGAAGTAATAACCGATATCCAGCTGCTTCAGGTGCTCGTAGCCGTTGAGCTGCTCGTAGTAGGTGTAGGTGACGGTATCAAAGCGTGACTCATCCTGTGGTGCCAGAACGGCTTCGGCATCACCTCGGAAGTATGAGCCGGTCATGGCGACAATGTGTACCTTGTCACGGGCTATGAAGTCCCCAAGATGGGCACCCAGTTTATTGTCTGGGTTGGCCGAAACGTGGTGGAACTCATCCACGGCGATCAGACGGTCATCGAAGGCTGCAACGCCAAACTGATCTATCGCAAAGCGAAAGGTGGCATGGGTGCAGACCAATACCTTGTCATCGCTTTCCAGAAAGGCGCCCAGGGATTTGACCTTGCCACCATTGTCGGAGCCTGGCGCATTGCACAGATTCCACTTGGGCTCTACATGCCAGTCCGCCCAAAAGCCATAGTCACTGAGTGGCTCGTCATTGAAGCTGGAACCGATGGATTTTTCCGGTACAACGATGATGGCCTGTTTCAGTCCCTGGTTGTGCAGCTTGTCCAGGGCAATAAACATCAGGGCACGGCTCTTACCCGAGGCTGGCGGTGACTTGATCAACAGGTATTGCTCGCCCCGGCGCTCATAGGCGCGCTCCTGCATAGGGCGCATGCCCAGCGCATTCGACTTTGCCGAACTGCCATTGCTGGCATACGAGACGGAAACTGAAGGTACTATCTTGGTCATAGTGCGATACCTGTCACGGCTTCTTGCCCTTGTGTTTGAGGTCTTGTTCCAGTTGTTCGATTTCCTTCAGGTCAGCGGCATCGGCGGCCTTGGCCTCCGCAATTCGCCGCTGCTGGTCGAAAACCTCATAACGTTCACGGGCGATCCGTTCCATTTTCTCGCGGCTGACGGAGCCTGCCCCTGCAAGAATGGGTTGATCATTGAATGCCAGCATCTTGTCGACGTTGTTGCGCCAGAAATCCAGTGTCAGCTCTTTCTGCTGCTTGACCCGCAGCTCCGCTTGCTCCAGGAAGATCACCACCAGCCGGTTGAGTGTGTCGATCTCGTCTGCCGTCAGGTAGTTCTTGGCCACGATGACATCTTGCTTGCGTACCCGTGAACCGCTCCAACTGGTCAACGCCATATTGGGCTGATCGGGGTTCGAACGCTTCAGGATCAGCTCGGCAGCGGTATGGGCGGTGGTGGCGTACAGCAGTTTGTTCTGCACCTCGGCGAAGAACTGAGCGGTCTCTCGCTCGCGGGCCTGGTAATCCGAACTGAGGGCAAACAGATCACGCACCTTCTGATAGAAGCGCTTCTCTGAAGCCCGTATGTCCCGAATGCGCTCCAGCAGCTCATCGAAGTAATCCCAGCCACCGGGGTTCTTCAGGCGCTCATCATCCATCACGAAGCCCTTGAGCAGGAACTCCTTGAGGTGCGTGCTGGCCCATTGGCGGAACTGGACGCCGCGAGGTGAGCGAACGCGGTAGCCGATAGCCAAGATAAGGTCGAGGTTGTAGTAACTGATCTTTCGTTTGACCTGGCGGTTGCCCTCGGATTGAACTGTCAAGGATTCCTTGACAGTTGCCTCTGGGTCTAACTCATTGTCTTCGAATATATTTTTGGCGTGCAGGGAGACATTCTGCTTGGTGGTCTGGAACAGCTCGGCTATTTCCAGCTGACTGAGCCAGATGCTGTCACCCTCCACCCGAAGGTGCAGCTGGGTTCGGCCATCGTCCGTGGTGTATAGGATCAATTCGCTCATGGGTTCAAGCCTCCTTGCTGGTGACTCGCAGCCTGCTGGTCAACCGACATGGCTCCTGCGAACCAACCAGGCACTTCCAAGTCTTCACGATCAAAAATATCTTTAGGTACGTCTTTCCAGAAGGCGACGATCGCATCAGAGAAGCCCTGAAGCTGGTTCTCGCTCACTACTAGATGCGTGTAGTCCAGATACCCCAAGCCTGAGAAAGCCCCGCTAATATTGCTCAAGGGGTCAGGAAGATACTCAGGATACTTTTCTTTCAGTTCGTCGAAGGAGTTGCCCTTGCCATGCTTATAGACGTTGACCACCAAGCGGCAGGCGTCAAGTTTTAGAAAGTAGGCCTGGTCACGAACCCTCCAGCCAAGGCTGTCCATAAGGTCTGCCAACTTTCCAAAATCGGCAGCCCATATCTTACCTGGAACAGTTTCACCGCCATGCCAATGACGGATTTCGTCTGTGAGCCATTTGCGTAGGTGCTTGTCCCACTCGTGATACATTCCAGCGACAACACTTAGCCGGGTGCGGTCGCGCATTTCACAGAGAAGCTGGTAGAACTCAATTCCTTCATCGCGAGCACTTTCATAAAAATCGCCGGGATCATGAAAGTCAGGATTGAAGTGCCGCTTGTTTGCTTCAAGCCAGAACTCAGCGGCCTTCTCTGCTTCACCTTCGATGTCGTTAAACTGTGATAACAGCCGCTTCCTCGCTTGTTCCACGTAGAAAAGATGCCCCTTGATCAGAGACTGTCGGTGAGGCTCCCACATTTGAAACAGCGAGTATTGAGCCATCAGGGTGCTTCCCGTTTCGGATTGGCAGCTGAGTTGGGCGCAGCCGTCATTTTGGTGTACAGGTCAAACAGCTTCTCCAAGCGTTCGGTATCGTTTTTGAAGCGTCGGCCAATATAAATGCGCTCCAGCACTTCATCGTTCTGCTCATGGGCATGGCGCAAGTCGGCAGGCATTTTTTCAGGGTCGTAAAGGTCTGCAATGGTGGCCGGGAAATGCGCCTCTCGTGCCAGCAGAATATTTTCGGCGCAGCGGGCCAGGTCAGCTTTATTTTTCTCAGTCAGGGTTGGGACTGGGAAAGTATTCCAGCCCATTGTATTGGAATAGCGAAAGTCGGTTTTCATTTTTCCGCAAACTGTTGCGATCCATACCAGATGAAGGCGAGATGCGATCAACGACATGCTCCAGAGCGGGGCGTCGTAGAGTCCAAATGCAAGATTTGTCAGAGTTGCTTTTGAATCAATAATGCCAACTGGTAAATAAGGCCTTCTTTCTGAAGAAACGCTTGGCACAACAATCGTGTGATTAACACCAATTCTCATCAATTTAAGCTGATGTGCTCTTTTTGCAAGTGCATTTGCCCCTTTGTCTCTGCTCGCAAGCCGGACTTCGCGAACTGCCTCTACTCGCTCGCGTAAAGCGGGGATAGATAACGCTTCCTCTAAATTATTGTCTTCAATCCAAACACAATAACGCAGCTTGGATTTAATGAAATCTTCTGACCCATAAATTCTTCGAATGAAACGCTTATGTTGCAAAGGGCTAAGACAAAGGAGGGGGAGCTCTGACGGTCCAACCAAAAGATGACCGCCATCTGAGGGTTTGTTTCCAAACTCCATGGTCGCGATGGTTGAAATTGGTTTTCTCCGCTTCTCAACAATAACTGGAGTACCAATTGTCAAATAAGGCGTGATCGATACTCCTTGACGTACGACGACCTCTCCACTTTCTTCATGCTCATAAACTAGTTTAGGCCCAGAAGAGACTCTCCCTAGCGCGACAATAGCCACTGTCACACCTGCATTGTAGCTCGCCAAATTTGCCCACTTGAATGAAGTGTAAGCAAATCGAATTTCGACTCCGGCACCATAGATTATTGGCCATAGGATTGGAACTGACTGTCCTTGACATATTGAGTTTGTTGTTACAAATGCAACAACAGCTGGGGATTTTTCAATATAGTCTGCTGCCTTTACGAACCAGCCTGAGACGTAATCAAGGAAACCGCTAGAGGCGGTTCTTCCTTTAAGAACCTTTCTTATTTCGGACTTTTGTTCAGCGCTTTGCCAAGTGTTCCCGAGATAGGGGGGATTGCCACAAATATAGGTCTCCCCGCCTTCGTTCTCGAAATCGATATGCGCTTGATCAAGCGGTGAATCAAACAGGTCATCTGCGTGGAGCTTCACCCCTATTCCCGTGGGCGGGCAGATGCTAAGCCAGTCCAGCCGCAGGGCGTTGTCGCAGGTAATCCAGTTCTGGGAATCCAGCGGAAGGAACTCGGCCAATGCCAGCTTCTTGCCGCGATATAGCAGGTCGCACTGGTATTCGGCAATAATCAATGCGAGCCGGGCTATCTCTGCTGAAAAGTCCCGCAGTTCGATGCCTCGAAAGTTCGTCAGCGGAATGTCTGTTGGCCGGTTTGGTTCGCCGCGACGTTGATTGATGTCCGCTTCGATGGCCCGCATTTGCTTGTAGGCGATAACCAGGAAATTTCCCGAACCACAGGCCGGATCGAATACTCGGATCTTGGCCATACGATTGCGTAGGTTCAGGAGTTTGCGGGGGTTGTCGCCTGCTTCTTCAAGCTTTTCACGCAGGTCATCCAGGAACAACGGGTTTAGCACTTTCAGGATGTTGGGCACACTGGTGTAGTGCATGCCCAGGGCGCCGCGTTCTTCGTCGTCGGCAACTGCCTGGATCATGGAGCCGAAAATGTCGGGGTTAATCTGGGTCCAGTCCAGGCCACCAATGTGTAGCAAGTAGGAGCGCGCAATCTTGCTGAAATATGGCACTTCAACACTACCGGAGAACAGGCCGCCATTAACGTAGGGAAAGCCATGAGCCCAGCGGGGAATGCCTGCGGCCGTGCGCTCGGCCTGTTTTGTATTCATTGCACGGAAGATTTCGCTGATCACCTCATGGGTGTTGGCAGAATCTCGGGCGCTCATTCGAGTGACGGTATCGGTAAACAGGCCGCTACCGGCGAAAATATCGGTGTCCTCAGCAAAAAAACAGAAGATCAGGCGCGCCATGAAGTGGTTCATCTCATGGCGCTGCTGCTCAGTGCCCCAAGCTGGGTTGTCCTTCAGCAGCTCCACATACAGCCGGTTCAAGCGGCTGGTTGCGCGAATATCAAAAGAGCTATCCCGTACTTGTTTAACGGTGCTTATACCGGCAAGCGGAAGGAAGAAGCCGAAATGGTCAGGGAAGGCTTCGTAGGCGCAGGCGACTGTTTCTCCGTTCTCCATATCTTCAGCTTCGAAGTCCACGCCATCCGTGGCCAGGATGAAACGCGCCTTGGCCCGGCTGGTCGCCGGGCTGGCCTTGAGGGCTTCCAGGGTTTGCGTAACGGCCCCTCCCTCCGCCACAGCGATATGGATATTGTTGGTCTGCAACACGCCGCCAAGATCGGACTTATTTGATGCCCCCGAGCGTAGCCGCTTGATGGTGGTAGCCTTGTTGCCGAAGGCCTCCAGGAAGGCATAGGGGAACTCAGCCGGATCGAAGGGCTGTTGAGCTAAGTCAGAGATTGCGGATTCGATTTCAACTGCGTTCATGGAGTGCCGTCTATTCGATTCGCCATCTGGCGAATGCTTATTTCTCGCTGCCAAGCCGTTGGAGTATATCGCTAGACCTTTTATAACAGGCGATACAACTCTGAGTGCTCAAAGCATCGTTAGAAGAAAAACATCTACAGATTGATAAATGTACCATACACAGCCATAGGCGCTGCTTCCGCGTTGACCATGTGCTTATGCAAGATAATTAGCCAAAAAAACTATAAACGGCGGGGAGCCAAGGACCAAGGGAATCATTCCCTGCTTTAGAAATGGTGGGCCCAGTAGGACTTGAACCTACGACCAAGGGATTATGAGTCCCCTGCTCTAACCAACTGAGCTATAGGCCCGAAAAGCGTGCATATCATAGCGAATGTGTGGGGGCACGGCTACCCCTTGGGGCGCTATCTTGTGGTGGGGCGGCACTTTTTCGGGCAGGCTGCGATACCGGACGTAATGCGGTTGCCCACGGGCCTTCGGGCACTAATCGGCGCGGCCGGGGTCTGCTGATGACTGCTTCTATGGAGACACGCTGTGAAAGCCTTGATTGCTCTTTTTCCGCTGCTGCTGGCGCTGCCCGTTCAGGCCGACTGGCAGTTGGACCCTGCCCAATCGCAGGTGCGGGCGTCCATTACCCAGTTGGACGGTAGCGCGCCGCAAACTCATCATCATCACGTGAGCAATTTGCAGGGCGATATCTCCCCCGATGGTACGCTGCGCCTGCCGCTCCGGCTGAGCCAGACCGACCTGCTGCAACGTTTGGGTGACCTGCCGCCGTGGGTGGGCCTGCTGGCCAATACGCCGCTGGTGACGCTGGTGGCGCAGATGCCCCCCGAACGCCTGGACCGCCTGGACATGGGCGAGGAGCTGGTGGAAACCCTGACCTTTCGAGTCCAGACCGACCGGCTGACCCAGGAGGAAGCGGTGCCGCTGCGCTTTACCCGCGTTGGGCTGAACGAAGTGCGTGTCACCCATGCCGAACCGATGGCGCTGGATGGCAATGCCCTGATGGCCAACAGCACGCTACGCACGGTGCTTTCCCTGCTGGGCTATCAGCAGATCGATGAGCATGTACCGGTGACGCTGAACGCGCTGTTGGTGAACCGCTAAACGCAAGCGCCGCCCATGGGGCGGCGCTTGCGTACGTGGCACGTGAAAGCCTAGCGGCCCAGCACTTCCACATCGCCCGCCTGGGCGGCCCCGGTTTGTACCCGCCACTGGGCGGCGTAGTGGCCATCGGCCTGTAGCAGGCTGGCATGGCTGCCGCGCTCCGCTACCTGGCCCTTCTCGATCACGACGATTTCATCGGCATGCACGATGGTGGACAGCCGGTGGGCAATCATGATGACCGTACGCCCGTGGGCAATGCGCTTCAGCGAGCGCTGGATCGCCGCTTCGGTTTCGTTGTCCACGGCGCTGGTGGCTTCGTCCAGCACCAGAATGGGCGGGTTCTTGAGCAGCGCCCGGGCCAGGGAAAGGCGCTGGCGTTGGCCGCCGGAAAGGCGCACGCCCCGCTCCCCCACCGGGGTGTCCAGCCCTTGGGGCAGCGTCTCGATAAAGCTCCAGGCTTCTGCGGTTTTGGCGGCCTCGATGATGGCGGCTTCGTCGGCATCGGGCATACCGTAGGCGATGTTGTCGCGAATGCTGCCCTCGAACAGGTACACGTCCTGGCTGACCAGGCCGATGGCCTGCCGCAGCGAATGCATGCTGACCTCTGTAATGGGCTGGCCATCGACCAGCACGCGGCCACTGGCAGGGTCGTAGAAGCGCAGCAGCAGCTTGATCAACGTGGATTTACCCGACCCCGTGGCCCCCACCAGGGCCAGCGTGGTGCCCGCCGGAACGTGCAGGTCTACCCCGTTCACGCCTACCTGGCTGGCTTCGTACTGGAAACTCACCGCTTCGAAACGCACCTCGCCTTTCACTGGTGCGGCCAATGCCTGGGTGCTGTCGTCTTTCACCGTAATGGGGACTTCCAGCAAGTCCAGGATACGCTTGGTGCTGGCCATGGCGCGTTCGAACAGGTCGATGACCTGGGCCAGCCCGGTCAGCGGCCAGAGCAGGCGCTGGGTCAGGAACACCAGCACGCCGTAGGCGCCTACGTTGAGGCTGCCGTTGAGCGCCATCATGCCGCCCACGGTGAAGGTGGCCAAAAAGCCCGCCAGAATGGCCATGCGGATGACCGGAATAAACGCCGAACTGACCCTGATCGCCTGACGGTTGGCATCTACATAGGCTTCACTGGCGCTGCGCAGGCGTTCGGCCTCACGGGCTTCACTGGTGAAGCTCTTGATGGTGGCAATGCCGCTCAGGTTGTTGGAGAGCCGGCTGGAAAGGTCGCCCACTTTCTCACGCACCTCGCTGTAGAGCGGCCCCGCCTTGCGCTGGAAGAAGAACGCTCCCCAGATGATCAGCGGGATGGGCGTGAAGGCCAGCAGCGCAATCAGCGGGGAAAGCACGAAGAACACGGCGCCCACCGCCACCACGGTCACTCCCACCTGAATCAGCGCGTTGGCGCCGCCGTCCAGGAAGCGCTCCAGCTGGTTGACGTCATCGTTCATGGTGGCCACCAGTTGGCCTGAGCTCTTCGATTCGAAAAACGCCATGTCGAGCCGCTGGGCGTGCTCATAGGCATCCTGGCGCAGGTCGGCCTGGAGCCGCTGGGCCAGATTGCGCCAAAGCACCTGGTACAGGTACTCGAATAGCGACTCCCCCGCCCAGATAAAGAAGGTCAGCACCGCGAGGATGGCGATCTGCTCGTGCGGGGTTTCGAACCCCAGGCGGGCCACGAAGCTGTTCTCCTGGTTGACCACCACATCGATGGCGACACCGATGAGAATTTCCGGGGCAATATCGAACAGCTTGTTGATGATGGAGCAGATCGTGGCAGCGGTAATCCGCCGACGATACCCCTTGGCGTAGCGCAGCAGCCTGACCAACGCCTGAAAACTTTGGTTGGCAGAACTGGCGGAAGAACTGGGCGTTGAAGAGGCCACGAGGGTTCCTTTTAGCGTGTTGTCATGTATTTTTGGCCTGGAACCCCTGCACGGGGCTCCGCTCATTCAGAACGTTCGGCGCGGCGCACGTTGGCGAGCAGCGGGCTGCCGGTATCCGGGTCCAGCAACAGCGTGCATTCTACCTGATAGAGCGCGCGCACCAAGGCTGGTGTCACCACATCGGCTGGCGCACCTTGGTCGACGATCTGGCCATCGCGCATGGCAATCAGGTGGTCGGCGTAGCGGCAGGCGCTGGCCAGGTCGTGCAGCACCATCACCACGGTGCGGCCATGGCAGGCCAGCGTGCGCACCAGCTCGAAGACTTCGATCTGGTGGCCCAGGTCTAACGCTGAGGTGGGCTCGTCCAGCAGCAGCAGCGGCGTTTGCTGGGCAATGGTCATGGCGATCCAGGCGCGCTGGCGCTGCCCGCCCGAGAGAGCTTCCAGCGGCCGGTCGGCCAGCGCTTCCAGGCCTGCGGCGGTCAGCGCGTGCTGCACGACCTGCTGGTCTTCCGCCGACCATTGGCGTAGCCACCCCTGGTGGGGCTGGCGGCCAAAGCGAATCAGCTCGGTGACGGTGAGCCCTTCGGGGGCCACGGCTTCCTGGGGCAGCAGCGCCAGTTGGGTGGCAAGCTGGCGCGTGGGCAGGCGCTGAATGTCGTGGCCATCGAGCAGTACGGCGCCGCCGTCGGGCTTATGCAGCCGGGCAAGCCCCGAGAGCAGCGTGGATTTACCACAGCCGTTGGGGCCAACGATGGCCGTTACCTTGCCGCTGGGCAGCTCGACGCCCAGCTCCTTGATCACCTGGCGTTGGCCATAACTCATGCTGAGCGCGTCGGTGGCCAGGGTGGGTAAACCGGGGGCAGTGCTCATGGGCGACTCCGTTGCGGGCGCATTAAAATCCATAATAACCAGGGGCCACCTACCACGGCCGTAACGATGCCCACCGGAATCTCGATGGGCGCAAACAGGGTTCGCCCGACCAGGTCGGCCAGCACCATCACCAGCGCCCCGGCCAGGGTGGCGGCCAGAATCGGCACATGGCGAGCGCTGGAGAGTGAGCGAGCGATTTCAGGCCCAATCAGCGCCACCATGCCCACCGGCCCTGCCACGGCAACGGCGAAGGCGGTCAACACCACCGAGAGCATCAGCACCTGAAAGCGGCGGGCGGTGACGCTGACTCCCAGGCCACTGGCCGTGGCGTCCTTGAAGCGCAGCACGGTCAGGGAGCGGGCCAGCGCCATGGCCGCCACCAGGCCCAGCAGCAGCCCCACGCCCAACAGTTGAACGCTGCCGCTGGGCCGTGCGTTGAGCGAGCCGACCGTCCACGGGTAAGCGGCGTTGGCGGTATCGATGGCGACCCGCGCCAGCAGCAGTTGGGTAATGGCGCCAAACACGGCCCCCACCCCAATTCCGGCTACGATGAACCGATAGCCCTGAGTACCGCTACCCGCCGCCAGGCCGAACGTCAGCACGGCCGCCGTGGTGGCCCCGGCCAGTGCCATGGCAGGCGGAGCAATGCCCACCCCCAACCCCACCACCGAGGCCACGGCAAAGGCAGTGGCGCCGTTGTCGATCCCGATGATGCCCGGCGTGGCCAGGCGGTTGCGGGCCAGGGTCTGCATCAGCACCCCGGCCAGGGCGAAGGCGGCCCCGGTATAGCACGCCGCCAGCAGGCGCGGCAGGCGCAGCTCGCGGACCATGAAGGTGGCCATCATCTCCCCCTGCCCGGCCAACGCCGCCAGCACCGCACGAGGGGCCAGCGCCACGTTGCCCAGGCTCAGATAGAGCAGGCTGGCGGCCATCAGCGCCAGCAGCAACCCCGCATTCACCGCCACGGCACGCTTCTCCAGCAACACATGGTAGCGCCCTGTCGTGCTCTGCAAACGCCAATAGCCCGCCGGGGTAGCAGCGGGCGTGGCCAAGGGGGCGGGGGTCGTCATCGGCCACATCGGCCTTGCACCCAACGTCGATTTTGCCGTCATTTTCATAGCGTCAGCGTCCAGGCAAGCAGCGGGCTTGCACAGCATGAAGAGAGGGTCACAGCATGGGTAAACGGCGGGCGCGCACCACGGCAATCAGCACCGGTGCGCCACACAGCGCCGTGAGCACGCCCAGCGGCAGTTCGGAAGGCGCCACGATGACCCGGGAGATGATATCGGCGGTGAGTACGATCAACGGGCCTATCGGCAGGCAGAACCAGAGCGTGCGGCGAATGTCCGGCCCGGCAATGGCGCGGGCCACGAAAGGCACCACCAGCCCGACGAAGGCAATCGGCCCGGCAATGGCCGTGGCCGCCCCCACCAGCAGCGCCACACAGCCAATCGCCAGCCAGCGAATCAGCCCGGGGCGATGCCCCAGGCCGCTGGCTGCCCGCTCGCCCAGCGCCAGCGCCGCCAGGGGGCGCGCGATGAGCGCGACCGTGGCCGCCGCCACCGCCAGGCTGGGGAGCACCGCCCACCAGTCCTCCAAACGGCGGCCCGCCAGGCTGCCCACGACCCAGAAGCGGATTTCATCGGCAGCGCGCTGATCGTAGAGCAGCATCAGGGAGCTGAGCGAACCCAGCAGCCCGGAAAACGCCGCCCCGGCCAGCACCAGCCGAACCGGGTCGTTGCCGACACCGCGAAAGCGCGCCACGCTGAGCACGCACAGGCAGCCGATCAGTGCGCCCAGCTGGGCCACGGAGATACGCAGGGTGGCGGCGCTGGCCCCCAGCACCAGCGCCAGCGCCACGGCGAATGCCGCCCCAGCGCTGACCCCCAGCAGGCCCGGCTCGGCCAGCGGGTTGCGCGAAACGGCCTGCAGCAGTGCGCCCGCGACCCCCAGGGCTACGCCTACGGTCAGGCCGATCAGGGTACGAGGGGCGCGCAGCTCCTGCACCACGAACAGCGCTTCGCTGTCGTCCACCCCTTGCAGCAGCCCCAATACGCGCACAGGGCCCACCTGGCCCGCGCCAATCACAAGGCTAACGACACACACCGCCAACAAGGCGGTGAGCAGTATCAGCATCCAGGTCGTTGCGGAGCAGCGCCGGGCGGCGCTGCTCCCTATAAAAGCAGCAAACATCACGGCAACAACGCGTTCTCGATGTCATCCAGGATGGCCTGGGCCGCCAGCGGGCCGTTGGCGCTGCTCCAGAGCTGGCCGTTGACCGGCACGACCCGGTCGTTTTCGACGACGTTCAGGCGTGTAAATGCCGGGCTCTGACGGGCGGCATCCAGCGCGGCCTGGCCATCGGCGTTGAGCGTCGCCAGAAATAGCCAGTCACCGTCTACCTGAGACAGGTTTTCCAGGCTGAGCACGTCGCTGTGGGCGCTGTCTGGCTTGATCAGCCCGGCGTCCTGCACCTCCAGGCCCACGCTATCCAGCAGGCCCGTGGCAATCAGGTCCTTCGACATCACCATGGGGCCGCTGGGCATCCAGCGAGCCAGCACGGCCGTGCCGCCTACTCCAGCTTCAGCGATGGCACTGGCCAGCTCTGCGGCGCGCTGCTCCACGGCGGCAATGGCCTCGTCGATCTGCGCTTCGCGGTTGAGCGCCTGGCCATACAGTCGGGCTTCGGCTTCCCAGTTATCGGACGCCAGCGGCTGCGTGTGAGGTACGACAGTAGGCGCAATACGCGACAGCAGCTGGTACTGGGCTTCGGGAAGCTGCGGTGCCGCCAGAATCAAATCGGGCTGTTGCGCCAGCACGGCTTCGATGTTGATCTCGCGCACGACGCCGACGATGGCCGGGCGCTCTTCGCCCAGGTAGGCTTCTACATACTCTGCCACGTTGTCACCGCCCCGAGTGGTCACGGCGCCCACCGGAAGAATGCCTGCGGCCAGCGAGGCATCCAGCGCCCCCTCGTAAAGGGTGACCACACGCTCGGGGTGGTCGTTGACCTCGACCTCGCCATAAGCGGTCTCCAGGGTGCGCGCCTGGGCAGCACCGGCAATCAGGCTACCGACCACCAGCGCCACGACTGTTCTACCCGCCAACCCGATCACATCACGCCCGATCCCACTAGGCCCGATCCCTCTGCGCTGCAACGTACGGCCCATGTAAAGCCTCTCCCGATTGAGTGTTGGAAAGATAGTAACGATTCTCAACAGCACTTGCACCCTTATTTACGCGAATGCACCGTTGCATATCTTGCAACGCTTGAAGGCGACTCGGGGCCGTTTCGGTTCATGCAACGCACCGTTCGATGAAACAGCCTCGCGCATGGGAACTTTTCTTCTTAGAATCCCAACCTCTTTTGATAATCAGTTTCATTAGCAAATAAGTTTCATCTCAGGGGATCGCCATGCCACGCTTTACACGTTCTGCACTGGCCAGCGCCATTGCTGTCAGCATGACCGCCACAGCCGTCAATGCTCAGGAAACTGCCCAGCTCAACAACATGGTCGTGACAGCGGCCGGTTACGAGCAAACGCTCAACAACGCGCCCGCCAGCATTTCCGTGGTCACCCGTGAAGAGCTGGAGCAGAAGCAGTTTTCCAATATTGCCGAAGCCATTGCTGACGTACCGGGAGTGGATGTCCGCGCTGGCACGGGCAAGACCGGCGGGCTGAACGTTTCCATTCGTGGCATGCCCAGCAACTATACCCTGATCCTCATCGACGGCCGCCGCCAAAACGCCTCTGGCGATGTGACCCCGAACGGTTTTGGTGAGACCTCCACCAGCTTCATTCCCCCGCTTTCTGCCATCGAGCGTATCGAGGTGATTCGTGGGCCGATGTCCACGCTTTACGGCTCCGATGCCATGGGTGGCGTGATCAACATCATCACGCGCCGCGTTGGCCAGGACTGGGCAGGCTCGGTGTCGGTGGAAAACTCCTTCCAGCAGAATCGCGACGAGGGCAACAGCTCCGCCATCAACCTCTATGCCTCTGGCCCCTTGGTGGAAGACACCGTGGGTCTGCAGCTGCGCGGCCGCCTGTTTGACCGCGACAGCTCAGAGCGCATGATCGAGAACAGCTCAGGTCGCGACCCGCGCCCCTCGGAAGCGCGCATTTACTCCATCGGCGGGCGCATCAACGTCACGCCGGATGAAACGAACGAATTCTGGCTGGATGCCGAGCGCTCCCGCCAGACCTACGATAACAGCGACAGCCGCCTGGGCAACCTGGACACCCCCGCGCGGGTGTTTGGTTATGAAGACGAAATGCGCTTCAACCGCGATCAGGTCGCCATTGGCCATACCGGACGTTTCGAAGCGGGCACCTGGGAAAGCAGCATCAGCCACAGCGAAACCGAAACCCTGGGCCGCACCCTGCCAGCGGGCAATGCCCCCGACTACGGCTACGTGGCACAAGGCGGCGAACCCCGCCTGCTGGAAAACCGCGATATCGTGGTCGACAGCAAGTTCGTGGCCCCGCTGGGTGACCACATGGTGACCGTCGGCGGCCAGTACATCGACGCCCGCCTGGAAGACGGTACGGCAGGCAACGAGCGTTTCGAGCAGAACAGCTGGGCCGCGTTCGTGGAAGACGAGTGGCTGCTGCGCGATGATCTGGCGCTGACCCTGGGTGGCCGCTACGAAAACCACGACGCCTTTGGCGGGCACTTCAGCCCACGCGGCTACCTGGTATGGAACACCACGCCCCACTGGACGCTGAAAGGTGGTATCAGCCAAGGCTACAAGACGCCCACGCTGAACCAGCTGCATGATGGCGTCAACGGATTTGGCGGCCAGGGGGCAACGGTCAATATCGGCACCCCGGATCTGGAGCCGGAAAAAAGCACCAACTATGAAATTGGCGCCATCTACGACGATCAGGAGCGTTTCTCTGCCGGGGCAACGCTGTTCTTCACCCAGTTCCGCGATCGTATTGCCGACGCAGACGATATTCCCAACTGCCAGTTCATCGACAGCAATGGCAATACGCCCTATGCAGGGCTGGCCAACTGCTTGAGCGTGGGCAACTTTACCCAGCAGGAGAGCTTCGGGCAGTTGACCAATATCGACCGTGCCGAGACCCGCGGCGTCGAGCTGAGCGCCAACTATCAGATTGCTCCGGACTGGCGTGTCAGCGGCGGCTATACCTTCACCGATTCCGAGATCACCTCCGGTGACAACGAAGGGATGATTCTGACCAACACGCCGAAGCACAAGCTGACTGCCGACCTCACCTGGCAGATCAACGACCGCTGGAGCACCACGCTGGAAGGCGAGTACTACTCTTCTCGCGAGCGCTTCTCGGCAGGCCTGCCCACGTCGGGTGAAACGCTCTCACTGTATCAACAGCTGGGCAACAAGCTGGACGGATATGAGCTGTTCAACCTGCGCAGCACCTACCGCTTCTCCGACAGCGTGCGGCTGACCGGCGCGGTCCAGAACCTGCTGGACAAGGACTTCACGGGCTACGACACCTTCGAGCATAACGGCGACACCTACGCGGCCTACCGCTACACCCAAACCGGCCGCTCCACTGACGGTGTTGCGCTGAACGGTCGCAGCTTCTGGTTGTCTGCTACTTACGAGTTCTGATCGTAGGTCGCCTACGACCCTTACTGTTTCAATGCTGATTTGATGCCCTGGCCTGGTGCCAGGGCTTTTTTTATCCGCAGCTGAGAAGACCTTCTCCATACTCCAAATACAAACACAAATATAAATTATTTTCATTCATCAAAATAAATGGCACACTATTCGCTCCATGACTCAGCTCGGTGGCCGTGCCATGTACGATTTCGATGAACTTGCCGCATTTGCCGATGTGATGTCGACGGGTAGCCTGACCCGCAGCGCCCAGAAGCTGGGGCTGGCCAAGTCCACCCTGAGCCGTCGCATCAGCCAACTGGAAGCCCGCCTGAATCAGCCGCTGCTGCGGCGCCAAGCCAATCGCTTGATCCCAACCGAAGCGGGGCTGCTGTTCCAGAGCTACTGCAACGAGCTGCTGGCCATGGCGGCCCATAGCCAAGAGGCGCTGGCCGAGCTGCGTGAAGAGATCAGCGGCAAGGTCACCCTGGAAGTGCATGGCGCCCTGGCCCGGGGCTGGATGGCGGGGGTCGTGGATGCCTTCCTGACGCGCTACCCCAAAGTGGAGCTGACCCTGCGCACCCGCGAAACGCCGCCCAGCAAGATGCACAGCAACAGCGTGCATATCTGGCTAGGCGCCAATCATGAGTGCGGGCTCAATCAGGAGCGGCTGGGGTATCTTTCGCGGGGGCTGTATGCCAACCCAAGCTATCTGAAACAGGCAGGCCACCCGCAGCACCCCAGCGAACTTGGCGAGCACGCCTGGATCGACCTGCTGGATACGGCTTCCAACGGGCTGTTGCTGCACCATTCAGAGCATCCCGACTACCTGTTCGATGCGCCCCGTTCGCGGCTACGCGTCGATCTCACGGTACTGCACATCGATGCCATTGCTTATGGCCAGGGCATTGGCCTGCTGCCCCACTGGGTGGTGGCAAGGCGCGAAAAGCATCACCCGGGGGATCTGGTGCGCTGCCTGCCGGGCTGGGAGCCTGCGGCGCTGCCTGTCACCATGCTGTATGCCTACGGGCAACACTCCCGGCGGGTCAACGCCCTGCTGGAGTTTCTGCGCGAACAGGTCCCTGCCGAGTGGCAGACCACTCGCTCACGGGTCAATGCCTGACACCCACGTCACGTTGCTTGCCTGTACAGTGCGTTATTGCCGACAATAGAGCGCTGAACCCCGTCAAGGAACGTTGATGCTCGCCGAACTGTTCGCCGTCATGGCCCCTGTACTGGCAGGCGCCGGGCTTGGCTATGCCTGGGTACGCCTTGGCCACCCCTACCCCGTCGATTTCATTACTCGCCTGGTCTTCAACATCGGCACCCCGGCGCTGGTACTGGCATCGCTGTCGGGCGCCAATATCGATGCGGGCACTTTTGGCCATGTCATGCTGGCCACCGCGCTGGTCATCCTGACCATGGGGGCTGCCAGCTTTCTGGTGGCCAAGCTGCTGGGCCGCCACTGGCGCGTGGTCATCGCCCCCATGATGTATCCCAACACGGGCAACATGGGCCTGCCGGTGGTGCTGTATGCCTTTGGAAGCGCCGGGTTTGCCTACGGCATCACGGTGATGGTGACCGTCTCGCTGTTTCAGTTCACCCTGGGGGCAGCGTTGGATGCCAAGGGCAACCCGCTCAAGACGCTGGTCAAGACACCGACCGTGTATGCCATCGTCATCGCCATGGCGCTGCTGCTCACCGATACCCCTCTGCCTCCTTGGCTGGCCAATACCGTCGACCTGATGTCGGGCTTCACGGTACCGCTGATGCTGATTACTCTGGGGGTTTCACTGGCCAGCATCCAGGTCAAGAGCCTGCGCTCCGGCGTGGGTTTCAGCCTCATCCGTATCCCGCTGGCCGCCGTGACGGCCTGGTTCATCGCCGCCTGGCTGGGGTTGCCGCCCTTGGCACAAAGCATCCTCGTGGTACAGATGTGCATGCCGGTGGCCGTGTTCAATTATCTGTTTGCCCAACGCGCCCAGCGCGAGCCCGCTTATGTGGCCAGCCTGGTCTTCTGCTCTACGCTGCTGGCACTGATTTACCTGCCACTGCTGCTGGCACTACTGATGTAGGGTGGGGAACCCCACCCCCATGTCGCAGTCACTGCTAGACTGAACCGACCCATCTAGCCAACGTCACCGGAGAACCGATCATGTCCGAACGTCAGCCCGCTGTGTTGAACGTCTTCCCCCTTACTGCCTCCACGCCGGCTCAGGTGCGCCCTGCTGGCTGGCTCGCCATCGCCGCGAGTGGGCTGCTGTTGACTAGCGTTGCACAGGCCGAGACCGTGCACCAAGGGCTCGAAACCGAACACTTCCCGGTGTCCATCGAACGCGTGGCCAGCGGTTTCGAGCACCCCTGGGCAGTGGCATTTCTGCCCGATGGGCGCTACCTGGTCAGCGAGCGTAACGGCCAGCTCAACCTGGTCGACCCGGATAGCGGTGAGACACGCGTGCTGGAGGGCATGCCCGAGGTGAACCACCATGGGCAAGGCGGCCTGCTGGATGTGGTGCTGCATCCAGCGTTTGGCGACGGCGAACATGACTGGGTCTATTTCACCTGGAGCAAGCCGGAGGGCAGCCAGAGCCGTGCCGCGCTTTCGCGGGTCAAGTGGGAGGAGGACGCACTGGGCGAGGTGGAGCATCTGTTCGAGCAGGACCGCGCCTCTGCACCCGGCAGGCACTACGGTTCACGGATCGCCTGGCTGCCGGATGGCACGCTGCTGATGAGCATTGGCGACCGTGGCAATGAGCCGCCACGCGCCCAGGCCAGCGACGACCACGCAGGCACCACCCTGCGCCTGACCGCCACCGGTTCGGCCCCCGAGAACAACCCGTTCGTCGATGACGACACGACGCTGGACGAAATCTATACCCAGGGCAACCGCAACATCCAGGGAATGACCGTGCTCAGCAACGGTGAAGCCTGGGCCACTGAACACGGGCCGCGGACCGGTGACGAGCTGAACCTGCTTCAGCCGGGCAACAACTATGGCTGGCCCGAAGTGAGCCTGGGCAATGACTACGCCACCAATGAACCGATCGGCGTGGAGTCGAAGCCAGGCATGGAGGACCCCGTGTATCGGTTCGATGGACGGTTTGCCCCCTCGGGCCTGGCGGAAGTCACCAGCGAGGCCTTTGGCCCTTGGCAGGGCAGCCTGCTGGCGGGCGGGCTGGCCAGCGAGCAGCTGTTGCTGCTGACCCTCGAAGAGGGCCAGGTCGGCCAGCAAGAGCAGATACTGGATGGCGAAGTGGGCCGCATTCGCGATGTACGCCAGGGGCCCGACGATGCGATCTACCTGCTCTCCGACGGTGCCCAGGGCAGCCTCTATCGGCTGACCCCCAGCCCGCGTTGATACTTCTACTCACTGACCACCACGGATAGACGATGCGCCTACGTAACTTGATCATTCTCACGGTGATTGTGCCGCTTTTCATTGTGCTGGTGGTATTCAGCCTGGTGGCCATCAAGTCGCTGGAGGATAACGTACGCTCCAAGCTGCAAACCGAGGTGGAGATCATCACCCGGGCGCTGAGCACGTCGCTGAGTTACGCGGTGGCCCGCGACAGCGCCACCCCCCTGGAGGAGGCCCTGCAGTCGGCCTTCTCGTTTCACCGTATCTACGGTGCCTATGTGTTCGACACCCATGGGCGCGAGGTATACGGCCTGGGGCTGGGCAAGGACCTGTTCACCCCTGAAGAGATCCGGAAAGTCATCGAACGCGACGACCTCTACAGCAACTATCGCCAGCAGGAGGGCTGGACCTACTACTCGGCACTGATCCCGCTGCGTACCCAGGATGGCAGCGTACAGGGCGTGCTGCAGGTCAACCGCCTGAATACCGGTATCGAAAACTACACCGGGTTCATCAGCATCGTGGCCGTGCTGGTCTTCGTGATCGGTGCGGCGGGCATCGTGTTCAGTATCTGGTGGGGCTTCCGTCGCTACATCGAGCGCCCCCTGAACCGGCTGCTGCACGTCATGCTGCTGGTAGAAGATGGCGACCGCAGCCAACGGGCCACGGCTGATGGCCCTACCGAATACCGTCGGCTGGCCTCAGGCCTGAACGGCATGCTGGACGCCATGGCCGAGAAGGACCGCGATATCGAGGATCGTCAGCGCCGCGAGATCGAGCTGGAAAAACGCCTGCGCAAATCCAAGAAGCTGGCCGAGCTGGGCGTGCTGGCAGCGGGTGTCGCCCATGAAATCGGTGCCCCGCTCACCGTCATCAACGGCCAGGCCCAGCGCCTGGCACGCAGGGACACCATCGGCGACGATGAGCGCGCCCGGCTGGGCAGAATACGCGGCGAAGTTGAGCGTATCGTCGAAATCGTGCGCCAATTGATGGAATTGGGCCGACAACATAACGTAGAGAAAGGAAATCAGGCGCTCGACCAGCTTATCCTGAGTGCCAGCGAGCTGGTCGAGGAAGAACTGGAACCAAGAAATATTCGCCTGGATATTGATCTTCCTGCACCGACCCCCCATTTACTGGTCAATGGCCAGCAGATCATTCAGGTGCTGACCAACCTGTTTCGCAATGCAGCGCAAGCGCCCAACGTGAACCATATTCGCGTCCGCGCGAAGGCCCATGATGAAGAGCTGACGCTATGGGTAGAGGATAACGGGCCAGGCATACCGCCCTCCCATCACCATCAGGTATTCGACCCCTTTTTCACCACCAAGCCGGTGGGGCAAGGCAGTGGCCTGGGGCTGTCCATGGTACACCGCATTATCAACGATCACGGCGGGACGATTGGCGTTTTTGACAGCACCTTGGGCGGTGCTGGCTTCGAGATCACGCTGCCCCTTTGTGACACCGCATCCGCTTGAGGACAACGTTTGTGACCCATCAGGAACACCTGTTACCGCTTTTGGTGGTGGAAGATGACGCCGCTATACGTGAGTTATTGGAAGAGGAGCTTCACGATGCGGGCTATGAAACCGTAGGCGTCGCCAGCGCCGAAGAAGCCATTGCGCTACTTAGCCATACCCCGGTGGCGATGATGATCACCGATGTACGGCTGCCGGGCATGACCGGCATTCAGCTCTTGCAGCAGCTTCGCCAGAGCGGCAGCGAGCTGGGCATCATCGTGATTACCGCGTTTGGCACCATCGACCAGGCCGTGGAAGCCCTGAAGCTGGGGGCCGACGATTTTCTGACCAAGCCGCTGGATCTGGATGCGATTCGCGAAGCGGTGTTTCGCGTGCTGGAGCGCCAGCGCCTCTCGCTGTCGCACGATACAGAGCTGAGCCACTTCCACGGCATCGTGGGCAAAAGCCCGGCCATGCAGTCGCTGTTCCACGATGCCTCGCGGCTGGCCAAAAGCGACGCCCCCATTCTCATTCTGGGTGAAAGCGGTACCGGCAAGGAGCTGCTGGCGCGGGCCATTCATCAGGAGAGCAGCCGCCACGACGCGCCTTTTGTGCCCGTCAACTGCGCCAGCATTCCCGCCGACCTGATGGAAAGCGAGTTTTTCGGCCATGTCAAAGGCGCCTTCACCGGCGCCAACGAAGCCCGCAAGGGCCTGTTCCAGAGCGCCCAGGGGGGCAGCCTGTTCCTGGATGAAATTGGTGAAATGCCGATCAACCTGCAGGCCAAACTGCTGCGGGCACTCCAGGAGAAGACCGTTCGCCCGGTGGGCGGGGAGCGCGAGGAACCGGTGGACGTGCGCATCATTGCGGCCACTCACCGTAACCTGGAAAAGGAGATCGAGCAGGAGAACTTCCGTAGCGACTTGTTTTATCGTCTGGAAACGTTCTCGCTGCGTATTCCTCCCCTGCGCGAGCGCGGCACCGATGTGGAACACCTGATCTTTGCGCTGATCGACAAACACGCCGAGTCTCAGCACAAACAGGTGGAGCATATCGAGCCCGAAGCACTCAACAGCCTGCTCAACTACACTTACCCCGGCAACGTGCGCGAACTGGAAAACGCCATCATGCGGGCCGTGACCTTGAGTGAGGAGGGCCTGTTGAAGCATCAGGACCTGCCCGAGCGTCTACGCGACCAGGCTCATCAGCAAAACAGTACCGACCCCACGCCGACCTTGAGTGGCGAAGTATTGCCCGGCACCTCGGCACCGGCCCCTGCTCCGGCCCGCTGGCCCAGTCTGGAAGAGGTGGAGAAACGCTACATCCGCAAAGTGCTGGAAGCCACTGGCGGCAACAAGCGCCGTACAGCGGAAGTTCTGGGCATCGCGCGGCGAACGCTCTACCGTCGCCTGGAAGACAGCGACGAATGACCCATAACGAAACCGCCCCCATCTCAGGGGGCGGTCTCGTTGAAGCCTCTTAATTATCCACGCCTTCCCCCGGAGTCTCTTCAGGGGTGGTGCCATCATTGGCCATGGGGCCACTGCCCATGGGCTCTTCCGGTTCGGGCTCTCCGTTAGGCGGCGAGCTGTCGCCACACCCCGCCAATACCCCGGTCATCAAGAGCGCACTGAACAACATTGCATATACACGCTGGTGCTTTGGTGACTTCATGTCGTGCTCCTTCCCTTTTGAAAATCTCTTGTGAAAACGCCCTCCATGGAAAGCGAGATCGTCGAATGCGTTTGGCAGGCCAAACACCTGCTTGTTCGCCTCCTGCCTGTTTAACTTTAGCGGCTACTGACCAGGATGCAAAAAAAACCCCCGCGGGCGCGGGGGTGAAAGGATGACAGGCCGTGTGGAGCAGCCGCAGGGAACAGACAGCTGGGCGACCTGGCATCGTAGGGAGCGGTAAACATTACTGGGTCGTGGTCATCTCGTCTTCGTCGTCCGCAGGTACTTCGTCATTGGCGCCGGGCATCGGGTCGGTGCCTTCACCAAAGCCAGGCTCTTCCTGCGGGTCGGTCATATCCGTGGTCTCGCCGGGCATGGGCTCCTGCGTGGATGCCGCATCACCCTCGAGGCCTGGGTCAGCCGCCATGGGGTCGTCTGCCATGGTATCTGCTGGAGCAGCGGGCTCTTCGCCCATCATGCTATCGCCTTCGGTAGTGCTGGGCACTTGGCCGGAGGTCGCATCCTGTTCCATGGTCTCAGGCTGCTGAGCCGGGGGCATCTCGTCTTCACCATTTCCACAACCTGCCAGTGCCAGTGTGCTGACCGTGGCGGCGAGCATGCATAGTGTCAGTACGCGTGAACGCTTGGTTGTCTGGGGAGTCTGCTTATCCATAAGAGTTGCCTCCATTACTGATTACATGTTGCTCGTCCTGCATCTGCAAAGACCTTTTCACATGCAAAAACCTCTTCACACAACGTGCCAATCTTTCCAAAATAAAAAATAATCCATTAAAAACAAAAGCTTGAAAAAACAACAATGGGCGCATCAAACACCGAAACATGATGGCTTGGCAGGTTAAAAATGGCACATGTGGCATTTTTCAGCTCAGATGCTGGCGGCGTTGTGACACACCGACCAAGACCATGTATAATAAAAATTAATCAAGAAAATAAAAAAACAGGTCATTCCGTTATGAATGGTGGTGAGATCGCCACGACCACCTGCGATACCCACCCATTGACTGTATATCTTGGTTGCGTTGATAAACATTAATCAACATTTGCTACCCTAGTAGTTGCATCATTCGCTTGCCAGGCACTTGTCCCGTGGCCTTAGGCAGTTTTTGTTCGACATGGAGAGGCTTTTGTGGAAAACCCAGACGCTAAACGTCCCCCTGAAGAGCCGGTCTCGGAGGGCATTCCTGCCCCGGATGGCCCGGCCAACCTGATAGATACCGACTACGTGATCGGTCAGGACAACATTACCACCAGCACCATGGGGTTCAGCCTTGACCTGCACGGCAAGGTATTTACCATCTCGGCGCTGGTGGTACTGCTGTTCGTGATCCTCACGCTGGCGCTACAGGACACCATCGCACCGCTTTACGACTCGATTTTCGGCTTTCTGACCGGCAACCTGTCGTGGTTCTTCATTCTGTCCGCCAATATCTTCGTCCTGCTTTGTCTGGGCCTGATCGTATCGCCGTTGGGCAAGATTCGCATCGGCGGAGCGGACGCCAAGCCTGATTTCACTTATACCGGCTGGTTTTCCATGCTGTTTGCGGCGGGTATGGGCATCGGGCTGATGTTCTTCGGGGTCAACGAACCGCTGACCCATTTTGGCACCTCGCTGGACGGCGGAGACTGGGCACCGTTGGCGGGAGCCGAAGGTGACACGGCTGCCGCCGCTGCGCTGGGCATGGCCGCGACCATTTTCCACTGGGGCCTGCACCCGTGGGCCATTTACGCCGTGGTCGCGCTGTCGCTGGCACTATTCTCCTTCAACAAGGGTCTGCCGCTGTCGATGCGCTCCGTGTTCTACCCGCTGCTGGGTGAGCGCGTATGGGGCTGGCCAGGGCACCTGATCGATATTCTGGCGGTGTTTGCCACGCTGTTCGGACTGGCGACCTCGCTGGGGCTGGGTGCTACCCAGGCCGCTGCGGGCTTGAGCTACCTGTTCGGCGCACCGGAAAGCGATGTCACCATGATCCTGTTGATCATCGGCATCACCATCATTGCCATCGGCTCCATCATTGCCGGGGTCGACAAAGGCGTACAGCTGCTGTCGAAAATCAACATCGCCATGGCGGCGGCACTGCTGTTCTTCGTCATCGCGGTAGGCCCTACCCTGCTGATTGCCACGGGCTTTTTCGAAAACCTGATCAACTACGTGGTGCATCTACCGGCCCTCTCCAACCCCTTTGGCCGTGAAGATGCCAACTTCAGCCAAGGCTGGACTGCCTTCTACTGGGCGTGGTGGATCTCCTGGTCACCCTACGTCGGCATGTTCATCGCGCGGGTTTCCCGTGGCCGTACCGTTCGTGAATTCCTGATCTCGGTGCTGCTGGTGCCTTCGATCGTCTCGGTGCTGTGGATGACCACGTTCGGTGGCACTGCCATCGACCAGTACGTGAGCCAGGGTATCGAAGCCGTGCGTGACGCCGGTGTGGACCTGCAGCTGTTCGTGATGCTGGAGCAGTTGCCGCTGTCGCAGATCACCTCGTTCATTGCGATTCTGCTGGTCATCATCTTCTTCGTGACCTCGTCTGACTCGGGCTCGCTGGTCATCGACTCCATCACTGCCGGTGGCAAGGTGGATGCTCCCAAGCCGCAGCGCGTGTTCTGGGCGATCATCGAAGGTGCCATTGCCATCGCCCTGCTGTTGGGTGGCGGCCTGACGGCCCTGCAAACCATGGCCGTATCGACGGGCTTCCCGTTCACCATCATCCTGCTGGTGGCCTGCTACGCCATCATCAAAGGGCTGATGAGCGAACCCAAAGCCGTTTGACCCCTCCTTGGCCAGCGTTTCTTGCTGGCCTTACACAAAACGGGCAGCCCATGGGCTGCCCGTTTTGTGTTTGCCACTACCCCCACTCTAGTCCGTCAGCACCACAGCGCCTTGAGCGGCGTATCCGGTGAGTAGCGGTTGGCGATTTGCGCCTGCAGCAGCTCGGCGGTGGCCAGCGCATCCACCAGGGCGTGGTGCCCCTGGTAGGGCGGCAAGCCATAGCGTTCACGGCTGGCATTGAGCCGAATCGAGACTGGCGGCCTGCCCAGCCAGCGGCGAAAGCGCGCCCACAGGGTCTGCCGATGCAGTCTGGCTTCCAGCGACATCGTGTCGATCATGGGAAACAGCACGCCCTCGCCGCGCCGCTCCTTCACGGCGGCATCCAGAAAAGGGCGCTCGATGTTGCGAAAATGGACCACCACCACTCGGCCCGCCAGCACCTCCAGCAGCTCATCCAGCACCTCGTCCAGATCAGGGGCGTCAGCCACCTCCGAGTGGGTGATATGGTGGTAGGCGATGGAGGCTTCGTCCAGCGGCCGCGCAGGCTTCACCACCCAGTAACGTCGCTGGGCAAGCGGTATCCGGCCCAGCGTAAAGGGCACGGCCCCCACGCTGACGATACCGTGGCGACGCTCGTCCAGCCCGGTGGTTTCCAGGTCCAGCGCCACCATGGGCACCTCGCCCAGAGGGGTGTCGGGGTCTGGCAAGGGCGTGCTGAAGAAACGCTGCAACGCCTCATTATCAGCGCGCTGGGCGCGAACAGCCATGTAGCCAGCCCAGTCGGCCTGGGTCACTTTCTGACGTGGGCGAATACCGTGCATATCAACGCCCCTGCCGTTGCGTGGGAATCGGGTAGCGGAATTTCAGGAATTTCTGCGCATGGCTCAACACCTGAAACGCATCCTTGAGCGTGTGCCGCTCGCTGTCTTCGACGTTTTCGGGTTCGATGTTGTTATCCGGCTCGCGCTCTTCCTGCAGGTCGATGACCTGATGGCGAATACGCGACATGCACAGGAACTCCAGGGCATAGCTCAGCTTGTCGCTGACCCCGGTGGCCAACAGCTGGGTCTGGCTGATGTCGTTCAGCCGCTGAAAGGAGTTCTGCGCTTTGGAGCCACAGGCCAGCGCATGCACACGAATCAGGTCTACCATGGGCGCCGTACCACGCCGCTTGAGGTTGATGGAGTTGTTGTGCTTGCCATCCTTTTCCATCACGAACGTGCGGAAAAAGCCCAGCGGGGGCGTACGGTTCAAGGCATTACGCGCCATGGCGGCCAGAAACAGCGGCGACTGGGGTGCCGTCTGGGCGATCAGGTCCTGAAGCGCTTCCACGTAGTGTTCTTCGCCATAGATACTGTCCAGGTCGAAAAAGATCGAGCTGTGCAGCAACCTCTCCGGAGTTGGGTTGGCCATCCAGTCCTGGAAGTAGCGTTTCCACACGCTCAGCGGCTGGCGCCACTGGCGGTTGGTGGCCATGACATCGCCTTTGCAATAGGTGTAGCCACAGGCGGCCAATCCATCGCTGACAAAGGCTGCCAGCGCCTGGAAATACGCGTCGTGCTCGTCCGGGTCGAAATCATCGGACAAGATCAGCGCATTGTCCTGGTCCGTCACGATGCTCTGCTCGTTACGCGCCATGGACCCATTGACCATGAAGCAGTAAGGCACCGGGGGTGGCCCCAGCGACTCTTCGGCCAACTCCAGCAAACGGCGGGTAAAACTGCGCCCGATGGTCGATAGCGCGCTGCCCACCATCTGTGAATTGGCCCCCTCCTGCACCATCCGTGCAAAGGCAGCGCGAACGTCGGGCAACAGCTTGGCCAACCCTTGGGCGCTGGACTGGTTGAAAATATTGCTGACCAGATAAAGCCCGCTATGGGTCTCGTAGCGAATGATATCGGAAAGATGCACCACACCTACCGGGCGCTGGCGATACAGCACCGGCAAGTGATGCACGTTACTGCGCAGCATCACCAGCATGGCCTCGTAGACCGTGGCATCCGACTGGACGGTAATCAGCCGCTCTGATACCACATCGCCCACGGGCGTGGAGGGCGCCAGCCCTTCGGCCACTACCCGCGTGCGGAAATCGCTGTCGGTGAGAATGCCGCACATCTGCCAGGTCTTGCCTTCGCTGTCCTGAAAGCTGTAGCGAGGATGATTGCTCCCCTCATCGATCACCAGTACGGCCGATGCCTGGGCAGCGCTGATCTGCTGTGCCGCCTGCTGAACGCTGGTGGTGGACTCCACCATCACCGGATAACGTGTCACCAGCTTGCGTATGCGCGTGACCATCATGTCGTTGGACTTTTTCTGCTGCTCGGCAGCGGTCTCCAACCGAGGCCGCTCCAGCTCCACGAAGTCGGCAAACTCATCGTCTTCCTCACAGAGCCGCTGGAAAACGTCGTTGGGTATGAAATAGATCAACGTATCTTCGATGGCCTTGGCAGGAAAACGCACCTTGTGGTTACGCAGCAGGCTGAAATGACCGAAGATGTCTCCTTCTGCCAGGCGATTGTAGAGTTCGCCCTGCCGCCGATACACTTCTACTGCCCCACTGCGGATATAGCACAGCTCATCGAGGGTGGCGTCCAGCTCGAGAATGTCGCTACCCGTCTTGAAGTAACTCACCTCCACCCGGGCGGCAATGGCGTCCAGTAGCTCATCGGACAGCCCATCGAATGGCGGGAACTGTCCCATGTGCTGGCGGATTTCCAGAAGCTCCACGTCCATACGCTCTCCTGCAGAGGCTCAAAGGGTTAATGATCAGCCATTTAGTGTGGCGTGTGCGTCGGTAGAGGACAACCTTTCAGCCTGGGTGAACCACGCAAAAAAAAGCCCAGCACGTTGGCGCTGGGCTTTTGGACCACAGAACAGGCAGGTACTTCGCACGTTAAGGAAAATCTGGCACTATCCTGCAGGTCTCGATGGTTCACCACCGCCAGAGGCGGTGGCAACAGGCTTATGACTGGCTAGCCATTTCCTGTACACGCTGCATCATTTCCGGATCCTGCTGGATGGATTGACCGATAGCATTGAACGTGTCGACGTCCAGACCGCTGTCTTCGACCACTTCGATCATGCGGTCATTGGCTTCAGCGCGAACTTCCTGTTGGGCAGCTTCGTCTTCTGCTTCCTGCAGACGCTGTGTGTACTCCTGAGAGATCACGGCGATTTCTTGAGAAGCATCGGCGAACTGCTGTAGCTGCTGATCAGAAAAATCCTGTGCAGGCGCCTGCTGGGTCGCCATCGGATCTTGTGCCGGGTCCTGGGCTTGCTGGGCGTGGGCAGTGCCCGCCATCAGGCCAGTGGCAAGGAGAGCAGCAGAGAACAAAGCAGTCATACGTTGCATGGTAAGAAACCTCATTGGCGCGTTATGAATGTGCACAGTGTGACGCGTGGTTCAGGCACAGGTTCAATCTTTTATGTAAAAACACGTTACAAGAAGAACAGAACGTAACAACAACAGATAAACAACACGCTGGCAATAGGAGCTTTATGTCTAGCCATTTCAAGGCCTTGCAAAACATGCACGGCCATTCGCTCGCGCTGGCCGCCATGCCTGGGCTCTTCGTGCTGTTATGGAGCACGGGGTTCATTGGTGCCAAGTTTGGCCTGCCCTACGCCGAACCCTTCACGTTTTTGTTTATCCGCTTCGTGTTGACGCTGCTGCTGCTCGTACCGCTGACCTTGCTGATGCGCATTCCATGGCCGAGTTCACCAAGGCTATGGATGCATATCGGGATATCGGGCCTGCTCGTGCATGCCACCTATCTTGGCGGCGTATTCTATGGCATTTACCTGGGAATGCCAGCGGGTCTGGCGGCCTTGCTGGTCGGCTTGCAGCCATTGTTGACCGCCGCCTGTGCAGGCCCACTGCTGGGCGAACGCCTGGGCGCGCGACAATGGCTGGGCCTGGCACTGGGGCTGGTAGGCATCTGCCTGGTGCTGGGCAGCAAGCTGGAGTTTGGCAGTTCGCTGTTCAGCGGTTTTGGGATGGGGGCACTGGTCAGTGTACTCGCCGCATTGCTGGGTATTTCACTGGGCACGCTGTACCAGAAACGCTACTGCACCAGCATGCCGCTGCTGTCGGGTGCAGTGATTCAGTACCTGGCTGCGGGCACCCTGCTGGGCCTGGGCGCGCTGTTGTTCGAGACCCGCTCCGTAGCGTGGAGCACGACCTTCCTGCTGACGCTGGGCTGGCTCGTGCTGATTCTGTCAATTGCCGCTATCCTGTTATTGATGGCCTTGATAAAAAAGGGGGAGGCTTCCCGCGTGGCAAGCCTCTTTTATCTGGTGCCTCCCGTGACCGCGCTGCAGGCGTGGTGGTTATTTGATGAGCGGCTGCCACTGATGGGGCTCATCGGCATGGTCATTGCCATCGCAGGGGTGGTGATGGTCGTCAAATCCGCCAGCAAATAACCCTAATAATTTTGATCGTTCCAGGGCTTGGAAGAACATGACAGCACAACCTCATTGCGCCAGGGTAAACGGCGTCTGCAACCGCTGCGACACACCGGTACCTTTCGCGTTTACCATGGCCTTTCAGCCCATCGTGGACGTAGCACGTCGTGAAGTGATCTATTACGAAGCGCTGGTACGAGGCATCAACGGTGAGTCCGCCTTTTCCATTCTGGAGCAGGTGACCGACGACCTGTTGTATCGCTTTGACCAGGCATGTCGGGTCAAAGCCATCGAGTTGGCCAGTGAGCTGGGGATGGAGGCGCGTCTCTCGATCAACTTTCTTCCCAATGCCGTCTACGAACCCGAAGCCTGTATTCAATCTACCCTGGAAACATCACGCCGGGTGGGCTGGCCCACCGAACGGCTGAACTTCGAAATCACCGAAACCGAACGGGTGGTCGACCGAACACACCTGCGCAACATCATCGATAGCTATCGCCGCATGGGGTTCACCACGTCGCTGGATGATTTTGGCAACGGCTACGCCAACCTGGACCTGTTGACCGATTTGCGACCGGATACGCTGAAGGTAGACCGAGAGCTGGTCATGGGCTGCGACGGCAATCCACGGCGGCAGGCCATTCTCAAAAGCCTGGTCGCCCTGGCGCGTACCCTGGGCACCCAACTGGTGGCCGAAGGGGTCGAGACACGGGCGGAGTCACGCTGCCTGCTGGCCTTGGGCATTTCGGTACAGCAGGGGTATTACTTCGCCAGGCCACAGGTAGGCGTACTGGCCAGCGTGACTGACGAGCAATACGATTGAAGAAGGTTCAAAGCCGTTCGAGGTAAGCCGTGCCGCCCAGATTACGCATCTGTTGGCGGATCCACTGGCCGCGGCGCTCGACCTGGGCGTCGGGTCGCGATGCGCTGCGAGTGCGCGGGCTAGGCAGGATGGCCGCCAGCAAACTGGCCTGGCGCTCGGTCAAGGCACTTCCGGAAGCACCAAAGTAGTGGTCGGCGGCAGCTTCCAGCCCAAACACCCCGGTATCCCACTCGGCCACGTTCAGGTACACCTCCAGAATCCGCTGCTTGCTCCAGAAGGTTTCGATCAGCAGGGTGAACCAGGCTTCCAGCCCTTTGCGCAGCCAGCTGCGCCCACTCCATAGGAAAACGTTCTTGGCCGTTTGCTGGCTGAGCGTACTGGCCCCCCGCAGCCTCGAGCCATCGCGGCTGGCCTCCCAGGCACGACGCAGCTCCACCACATCGAAACCACGATGAATCGGGAAGCGTTGGTCCTCGGCGGCAATCACCGCCAGCTTGGCGTTATTCGAGAGATTGTCCCAGCTACGCCACTGGCGCTGGATGGTGATGGGTTCGCGATGGACCCAGCTTTGTACCTTGCGCTCCACCATCACCATGGAACCCGGCGGCGGCACGAAGCGAAACAGCCACACCAAGGCCACCGAGAGCAGCACAAAGGCCAGCGCGCCACGCCAAACAAGACGCCAAAGCAGACGAAGAACTCGGCGCAGCGCGCGATTGACCATGTCTCGGTACCCTTAACGTTTCATGAGGTGTTCCGCATGATAGCGCAAATGGTCCTCGATGAACGAGGCGATGAAGAAGTAACTATGATCGTAGCCTGGCTGACGGCGCAGCGTTAGCGGGTGATCATGCTCGGCGCATACCGCTTCCAGACGCTCGGGCATCAGCTGCTCTTCCAGGAACTGATCGGCTTCTCCTTGATCGATGAACAACCGCTGCCGGGAAGCGCCATTGGCCACCAGCTCGCAGGCATCGTACTGGCGCCAGCGGGTCTGATCTTCCCCAAGGTAGCTGGTGAAGGCTTTTTGACCCCAGGGGCAGTTCATCGGGTTCACGATCGGCGCAAAGGCCGATACCGAACGGAAGCGCCCCGGATGACGCAGCGCCAGAATCAATGCACCATGCCCTCCCATGGAGTGCCCGCTGATCGACTCGCGGCCATTGACCGGAAAATGCTGACGCACCACGGACGGCAGCTCTTCGACCACGTAATCGTACATGCGGTAGTGAGGCTTCCAGGGCGCCTGGGTGGCGTTCACGTAGAAACCTGCGCCGGACCCCAGATCGTAGCTTTCATGCTCGCCGGGCAACTCCGTGCCGCGCGGGCTGGTATCCGGGCACACGATCGCCACGCCCAGCTCTGCCGCAATGCGATGCGCGCCAGCTTTCTGCATGAAGTTTTCGTCATTGCAGGTCAACCCCGACAGCCACCACAGAAGGGGCACCCGCTCGTTTTCGGCTTGTGGCGGCAGGTACACCGCAAAGACCATGTCGCAGTCCAGGGCTCGGGAGTAGTGGCGGTAGCGCTTGTGCCAACCGCCAAAACTGCGGTTTGCCGACACCAGTTCCAACGTTTCACTCATGCTCATGGGCAGGCTCCTTAAACAGTGAAACGCGGCGGGTTGCCCCGGCCGCGTTCTTTCAGGCTGCTTTCATCATACTCAGTAATGCAGAACGGTACGAATGCTCTTGCCGGCATGGAGCAGGTCGAAGGCTTCGTTGATCTTCTCGAAGGGCATGTCATGGGTAATGAAGTCGTCGATGTTCAGCTCGCCGTTCATATAACGGTCTACATAACCCGGCAGCTCGCTACGCCCTTTCACACCGCCAAACGCAGAGCCTTTCCATACCCGGCCGGTGACCAGTTGGAAGGGGCGCGTGGAGATCTCTTCACCGGCACCCGCCACGCCAATGACGATCGACTCACCCCAGCCCTTGTGGCAGCACTCGAGGGCGGAACGCATCACGTTGACATTGCCGATGCACTCGAAGGAGTAGTCCACGCCGCCATCGGTCATGTCGACGATCACTTGCTGGATCGGGTCGCTGTAGTCTTTCGGGTTGACGAAGTCCGTCGCGCCGAACTGCTTGGCCAGCTCGAACTTGTCCGGATTGACGTCAATGGCGATGATCTTGGCGGCTTTGGCCATCACGGCACCCTGGATCACCGCCAGGCCGATCGCCCCGAGGCCAAACACGGCAATGGTGGAGCCCGGCTCGACCTTGGCCGTGTTCAACACGGCACCAATCCCTGTGGTGACACCGCAGCCCAGCAGGCAGATCTTGTCCAGCGGCGCTTCCTTGGAAACCACGGCCAGCGAGACTTCCGGCAGCACGGTGTACTCACTGAAGGTGGAGGTGCCCATGTAGTGGTGCAGCATCTTGCCTTCCAGCGAGAAGCGCGACGTGCCATCGGGCATGACCCCTTTACCTTGGGTAGCGCGCACGCTGCCACACAGGTTGGTCTTGCCGGACAGGCAGAATTTGCACTTGCCGCACTCAGCGGTATACAGCGGAATGACGTGGTCGCCCGGCTTCAGGCTGGTCACGCCTTCGCCCACTTCCTGCACGATACCCGCACCTTCGTGGCCCAGTACCGCCGGGAAGTTGCCTTCCGGGTCGGCGCCCGACAAGGTATAGGCATCGGTATGGCAGACGCTGGTGGCCGCCATTTTCACCAGTACCTCGCCCGCCTTGGGGCCTTCCACATCGATGTCGACCAGTTCGAGCGGCTTGCCCGCTTCGAGTGCAACCGCAGCACGTGATTTCATGCAAATCTCCCCGAGGTGTTGCGCAGCGACGTTCCACTGCCTGGGCGCAACAGCGCTCGATAAAGTGGATGGATAAACGTGCTTGCAGTGTAGGCCAGCTAGGCGAAAGGGATAAAGCGGGATACACTCACAAGATTATTGCCACTGAGCAACAGTCGCGTTGCTCATTCGCTGCCACCCTTCACCGCCAGATGGACATGAGGAGCGCCATGCAGCGCTGGGATCGTATCGAAGCGTTCGTGGAAGTCGTACGGCTCGGCACCTTTTCGGCCGCTGCTCGCCACTTGAAGGTGTCCACCTCGCATATCAGTCGGCTGGTCAGCCAGTTGGAGAATCAGCTGGGCGTTCAGCTGCTGTATCGCACCACACGGCAGATTCGGCTGACCGATGCCGGGGCCTTGTACGTGGAGCACTGCCGCCATTTGTTCGATGGGCTGCGTGATGCCGAGCAGGCAATCAGCGAGCTGCAGGCCAAACCCCATGGGCTACTGAAACTGACCTCGGCAACGACCTTCGGCGAACGCTACGTTGCCCCGCTGGTCAATGATTTCCAGCGCCTGCACCCTCAGCTCGAAGTACACATGCACTTCACCAATCGCCCGGTGGAGTTGATCGAAGAGGGTTTCGACATCGCCATTCGCATGGGGGTGCTGAAAGACTCCAGCCTGATTGCTAGGCGGCTGTGCGAACGCCGCGAATACGTGGTGGGCTCACAGGCCTATTTTCGTCAGGCGCCCCGCCCCCACACGCTGGGCGAGCTGAGCCAACACCGCTGCCTGCTGGGGTCGCGCCCCAACTGGCTGTTCGAAGTGAACGGCCAGCGGCGAGAGGTCAAGGTGGAGGGATGCTGGAGCGGCAACTCGGGGCCTGCCCTGCTGGATGCGGCCCTGAAAGGGCTGGGCCTGGCTCAGTTGCCGGATTACTACGTCGCTCCGCATCTGGCCAGTGGTGAACTGATCTCGGTGCTGGAACCCTTCCAGCACCACGATACGGCGGTGTGGGCGGTCTACCCGCGCCACCGCCACTTGTCACCCAAGATTCGTCAACTGGTGGACTATCTGGTGGCCAATATCGGCCGCAGCCTGCCCCAGGCCTGACACGCGCTGCCGGATTAACACTCGATGGCGTTGACCGCGAGCCCTCCCTTGGAGGTCTCCTTGTATTTGTCCTGCATGTCGCGTCCGGTATCGCGCATGGTCTTGATCACTTTATCCAGCGAGACGAAGTGGTCGCCATCACCATGCAGCGCCATGCGGGCGGCATTGATGGCCTTGACCGACGCAATGGCATTGCGCTCGATACAAGGGACCTGCACCAGCCCCGCCACCGGGTCACAGGTCAGCCCCAGGTTATGCTCCAGGCCAATTTCCGCAGCGTTTTCTACCTGCCGCGGCGTACCGCCCAGCACTTCGGCCAGCCCGGCCGCCGCCATGGCGCACGCCGAGCCGACTTCTCCCTGGCAGCCCACCTCCGCCCCGGAGATCGAGGCATTCTTCTTGCACAGTATGCCCATGGCGCCCGCCGCCAACAGAAAATCGACCACGTCGGCATCGCAGGCGTCGGGTTCGAACTTCAGGTAATAGGCCAGCACCGCCGGAACGATACCGGCAGCCCCATTGGTGGGCGCCGTGACCATCCGCTTGCCGGCCGCGTTCTCTTCATTGACGGCCAGCGCAAACAGGTTGACCCAATCCATCACGCTGAAACTGCTGACGATCAGGCGCTGCTGGGCGGGCGGCGAAAGCAGTTGCTGATGCAGGGCGTTGGCGCGACGGCGCACGTTCAGCCCGCCAGGCAACCGCCCGGTGGCTTTCAATCCGTTCTCGATACTGTCACGCATGGCGTGCCAGATCTTCAGCAGTTCGGTACGGATGGTGTCTTCGCTGCGCCAGGCTTTCTCGTTTTCCAGCATCAGCTGGCTGATACGCAAATCATTCGCCTGGCACAGTGCCAATAGCTCGTTACCCGATTCGAACGGATAAGGCAGCGCCGTCTTGTCCTCATCCAGCCCGCCCTGATCGGCACAGGCCTGGTCGACATAGAAGCCGCCGCCCAACGAGTAGTAAGTGTTGGTCGCGATCACTCGCTCTTGCTGGTAGGCCGTGATCACCATGGCATTGGGATGAAAGGCCAGACAGGTCTCGTCCCACTCGATGTCTCGCGCACGGTCGAAGGGCAGCGAATGCCCATTGGGCAGCGTCAGTGGCGTCCCGTCGTCCAGCGCCGCCAGGCGTCCGGCAATGCTGTCGGGCTCGATGGACTCGGGCATTTCACCCATCAGGCCCATCACCACCGCATTGTCGGTGCCATGGCCTACCCCAGTCGCGGCCAACGACCCGTGCAGCCGCACCACCAGCCGTGACACTGGCGCTTCCGGCAACGCCATCACGAAATCCCGCGCCGCGCGCATGGGCCCCACGGTATGCGAGCTGGACGGGCCAATGCCTATCCGAAACAGATCAAAGACGCTAATGGCCATGGTGACACCCGCCCCTCAACGGTCGTTATTGCTTTCATGTCGTTACTTTGCAGTGTAACCCGCCATTCGTCGAGATATTCCTGGCACGTTCGACGTGTCAGTACAGAAAAGTGACGATATAATGAACATCCATTCATGTATGTTTGTTGTTTGACTGATCTCGCCTGACGTAGAGGAACCGTGATGCCACCCTCCTGGCCTATTGATTTTCGCACTGCGCTGCTGCGCGCGACACTCTATATACTCTTCATAGGAGGCATCGCCCAAGGCGCGTATCTGGAAGCGTTGTATCTGCCTACCGTGCGCTATACCGAGCTGGGGTTCACCGAGCTGACCCAGACCTTCATTCTGATCAGTTGCTGCACCCTGCTCCTCTACGTACGCCATGTGCTGAAAGTATGGCCCACGGTGACCCTTCTGCTGCTGGCCTTCCTCGCTGCCTCGCTGGTGCGTGAGCAGGACTACTTTCTCGATGAGTACGTCGCACGGCATACCTGGAAAATCCTGGTCGCCATGATCATCCTCCCCTCACTGGCCTGGGTCGTGTACCAGCGCCAGCGTTTTCTGGAGGAGTTTCGCCACTTCAGCAATAGCTTTGCCTTTGGGCTGTTTGCAGGCGGCGTACTGGTTACTTATGTATTTTCACGTCTGTATGGCAGGCAAGTGTTTTGGCGCGCCGTATTGGAGGAGCAGTACGTCCGGGTTTTCAAGGATGTGGCAGAAGAAGTGGTCGAGCTGCTGGGCTATAGCCTGATTCTGTTTGCCATGATCGAGCTGCTCCTGCTGGCCCGACGCCTGCACCTTGCTCGCCAGAAAAGCGCCTGACACCCTGCCAATCGGTTCTTTTTGCCGTCTTTGGGAGCACCGCCAGAGACGGCATTTCATTTTTTACATCCCGCTATACGTAAAGCCATTTGCGCCCCCTTGACCATCCACGTAGTGTCGTCCCCCACACCGCTTTGGGCAATTTTGCTAAAAAACAACCAACTGACGACACAAACGTTATGAATACACCAAACAATCGTGAAAATACGCTAAAACGCGGGGCGTTCACTCGCTTCCTGGATAGCGTCGAATGGCTGGGCAACCTGCTGCCTCACCCGGTGACGCTGTTCGCCATCCTGTGTGTACTGGTGGTGGTCGGCAGCGGCATTGCGGGGGCGCTAGGGGTATCGGTAGCCGACCCACGCCCAGCCAATGAAGGCGAGTGGATTGCCGTCAATTCATTGCTCAACGCCGAGGGCCTGCGCCGCTTGGTCACCGAAATGGTGACCAACTTCACCAGTTTTGCGCCCTTGGGTACCGTGCTGGTGGCCATGCTGGGGGTGGGCGTAGCCGAGCACTCGGGCCTGCTGTCGGCCAGCATGCGCGCGCTGGTACTCAACCGCTCACCGCGCATCGTCACCTATGCCGTGGTATTTGCGGGCATCATGTCGAACATGGCAGCCGAGCTTGGCTATGTGGTGCTGATTCCGCTGGCGGCGATGATCTTTCATTCGCTGGGCAGACATCCGCTGGCCGGTCTGGCAGCCGCGTTTTGTGGCGTCTCCGGCGGCTACAGCGCCAACCTCTTGATCGGCACCGTCGACCCGCTGCTCTCGGGCATCACCCAGGAAGCCGCTCGTCTGCTGGACCCGGCGTATATCGTCGGAGCCGAAGCCAACTGGTTCTTCATGTTTGCCAGCACCTTTTTCGTCACCCTGATTGGCGGCCTGGTCACGGAACGCATCGTCGAGCCGAAGCTGGGCAAGTTCGATACGGCCTATGCCGACAGCGATATCGATCAGCAGCGCATGGAGGGCCTGTCCGACACCGAAAAGCGGGCACTGAAGGGCACCGGCCTGGCCACTCTGGCACTCATCGCCCTGGTGGCCATCATGGTGGTGCCTGAAGGCGGCATTCTGCGCGACCCCGAGACCGGGCTGATCAGCGGCTCCCCCTTCCTGCGCGGCATCGTGGTGATCGTGGCCGTTTCGTTCAGCGTGCTGGGCTTCATCTATGGTCGCCTGGCAGGCACCATGCACAATGACCGCGACGTGGTGAACGCCATGGCCAAGAGCATGAGCAGCCTGGGCCTCTATATCGTGCTGGTCTTTTTTGCCGCTCAGTTCGTGGCGCTGTTCAACTGGAGCAACTTTGGCACGGTGACCGCCATTGCCGGGGCCGACCTGCTGGAGTCCCTGGGGCTGCGCGGGCCTGGACTATTTGCGCTGTTCATCATCATGTGCGCCTTCATCAACCTGTCGCTGGGCAGCGCCTCGGCGCAGTGGGCCGTGACGGCACCCATCTTCGTGCCCATGCTGATGCTGATGGGCTACGCCCCGGAAGTGATTCAGGCCGCCTACCGGATCGGCGACTCGGTCACCAACCTGATCACCCCGATGATGAGCTATTTCGGGCTGATTCTGGCCGTGGCGACCCGTTACCGCAAGGATATGGGCATTGGCACCCTGGTAGCGCTCATGCTGCCTTATACCCTGTTCATGCTGATCGGCTGGAGCCTTCTGTTCTTCCTCTGGGTATTCGTACTGGGTCTGCCCGTAGGACCGGGCTCCGCGACTCACTACACCCTGTAAAGGCTTCAACAAAAGCGGCAAGGTGCTACTGGCACCTTGCCCAACAGCCGCCCACAAAAAAGCCCGCCGTGTTTCCACGGCGGGCTTTTTCGAGCGACGCTTACTCGTCCAGGAAGGAACGCAGCGGCTCGGAACGGCTGGGATGACGCAGCTTGCGAAGCGCCTTGGCTTCGATCTGGCGGATCCGCTCTCGGGTCACGTCGAACTGCTTGCCGACTTCTTCCAGGGTGTGATCGGTATTCATGTCGATACCGAAACGCATGCGCAGCACCTTCGCTTCGCGAGCGGTCAAACCACCGAGGACGTTACGGGTCGCTTCGATCAGGCCTTCGCCGGTCGCCATATCGATGGGCAGCAGCATGGTGCTGTCCTCGATGAAGTCGCCCAGGTGAGAGTCGTCGTCATCACCAATCGGCGTCTCCATGGAGATCGGCTCCTTGGCGATCTTGAGCACCTTGCGCACCTTGTCTTCCGGCATTTCAAGACGCTCGCCCAGCTCTTCAGGCGTCGGCTCGCGGCCCATTTCCTGCAGCATCTGACGAGAGACACGATTGAGCTTGTTGATGGTCTCGATCATGTGGACCGGAATACGAATGGTCCGCGCCTGATCCGCGATGGAACGCGTAATGGCCTGACGAATCCACCATGTCGCGTAGGTGGAGAACTTGTAGCCACGGCGATACTCGAACTTGTCCACCGCCTTCATCAGACCGATATTGCCTTCCTGAATAAGATCCAGGAACTGCAGGCCACGGTTGGTGTACTTCTTGGCGATCGAGATCACCAGACGCAGGTTGGCCTCGACCATCTCTTTCTTGGCCCGGCGCGCCTTCGCTTCACCGATGGAGAGCTTGCGGTTGACTTCCTTCAGGTCCGCCACCGTCAGCTGCACCATGTCTTCCTCGAACGCAATCTTGCGCTGAGAACGTGCGATGTCGGCACGCAGTGGCTCAAGACGGTCGGCATACTTGGGCTGCGCTTCCTGGAAAGCGTCCAGCCACGACGAATCCGACTCATGCCCCGGGAAGGACTTGATGAAGGTCTTGCGCGGCACCTTGGCTTTCTTGACGCACAGCTGCATGACCGCCTTTTCCTGGGCACGCACCTGCTCCACGCTGATGCGGATCTGCCCCACCAGACGCTCGAAGTGCTTGGGCACCAGTTTGATGGGCGAGAACAGCTCGGCCAGACGTGCCTGCTCGGCCTTCAGCTCGCTACTGCCACGGCCAAACTTGGCCAGCGCCGCTTCGACGGCAGCATTCTGCTCACGAATCTGCTCGAAACGCGCCTTGGCTTCTTCTGGGTCCGGGCCACCTTCGCTGGCGGTGGTGTCCTCGTCATCGTCGTCATCGTCGCTGTCGATATCGTCGTCATCGCTCAGCTCGGTATCGACTTCCGGCTCGGGGGCTTCCGCTTCAGCCACCCCGGGAATACCTTCATCGGGGTCGATGAAGCCGGAGAACAGGTCGGAAAGGCGCCCTGGCGCCTCCTCGTCCTGGGTCGCGTCGTAGGCTTCGAGAATGGAGGCAACGGCACCGGGCAGGTACGCAAGCGCCGACATGACTTCCCGCGTGCCCTCTTCGATCCGCTTGGCGATTTCGATTTCGCCTTCACGGGTCAGCAGCTCCACCGTACCCATCTCACGCATGTACATGCGGACAGGGTCAGTGGTGCGACCGACGTCGCTTTCCACGGCGGCGAGTGCCGCAACGGCCTCTTCCGCAGCGGATTCGTCCGCGGAGTGATCCGACATCATCAAAGTGTCTTCATCTGGCGCTTCTTCAACGACACTGATACCCATGTCGTTGATCATGCCAATGATGTCTTCCACTTGATCCGGGTCGGCGATATCCTCGGGTAGATGGTCGTTGACCTCGGCATAGGTCAGGTAGCCCTGTTCCTTGCCGCGCGCGATCAACTCCTTCAGACGTGACTGCTGCTGCGCATTTCCAGCCATAGAAACCCTATCTCGACGAAGAAGAATGAAACACCTGGGGCGCTGAATCGATTAAACTCAACAAGCCGAACAGTATAGCGTAAATAGCTGGATTTTTTCCAGCGAAACGTATTTTCGCGATCATTCAGGTGTGTTAGGTTGTTCGGTTAGCCAATACTTGGCGGCATAACCTCTATGTGGCCCTGAAGTTCGAGATTTCAACCCCTCACCTCTTGCAACCACCTTGTGCATTAGCGGCCCTGGGTCAATTCCATCACCAACCCGGCCAACCGCTGCCGCTGCTCCTTATCCAGCTTTTGCCCTGAGCGCTCCAGCGCCAGCAAGGCATCGTACTCTTCCTGCGGCGAACGCTTGCGCTGCTTCTCGACCAGGTGTTCTACCAGTCCGGTCAGCTCGTCCTCACGGGTCGCCCTGGGAATCAGCAGCTCACGCGCGGCCAACTCTGCCAGCACACGCCCCTCATCACTGCCCTGAAAGTGCGCCAGTACCACTTGCGGGCTGCGGTAGCGTCCGGCGCGCAGCAGGGCAATCAGGTCACGGCACAGCGATGCCTGAGGATCCTGGCCAGGCAGCCAATCCTGCGTTTCCGGCAGAACGGCCACCAGCGTCGGTTCATGCAGCAACAGCTGCACGATACGTCCTACGGTGGAGAGCGCCCGCGAGGTGCTCGCCTGACGCAACGGCCGACCACCGCGCGGGCGAACCTGCTCTTCCGGCGCCGCCTGCGCATCGACCGGCTCCCACTGCGGCGACACCCTGGAGGCTGCTGCCACGCGTTTGTCCAGCAACCCCTGCAACTGCGCCTGGGACAGCCCACTTCGCTTGGCGAGCGTCTCCAGCAGCAGCGACTTCAGCATGCCTTCCGGGACCTTCTGCAGCGCCTCCAGCACGTGACTGGCGAAGCGCTCGCGCCCTTCCACGGTCTGCAAGTCGCGCCCCTGGGCAGCCTGCTCGAACAGAAACTCCGACAGCGGCATGGCACAGGTCACGCGGTCTTCGAAGGCCTCGCGACCCTCGCGGCGTACCAGCGAATCCGGGTCATCCCCTTCCGGTAAGAACAGAAACCGTGCCTCGCGGCCATCGATCATCTGCGGCAGCGCGGTTTCCAGCGCACGGCTGGCTGCCTGACGCCCGGCGCGGTCACCGTCGAAACAGAACACCACGCGACTGACCAGGCGGAACAGGCGCGTCAGGTGGTCTTCGGTGGTGGCGGTGCCCAGCGTGGCCACGGCGTTATGAATGCCGTACTGCGCCAGCGCCACCACGTCCATGTAACCTTCGACCATCACCAGCTGTTCCAGCTTGCTGGTCGCCTGACGCGCCTCGTACAGGCCGTACAGCTCGCGCCCCTTGTGAAAGACAGGCGTCTCCGGCGAGTTGAGGTATTTGGGCTGCTCATCCCCCATGACCCGACCGCCAAAGGCGATGGTCCGACCGCGCAAATCGCGTATCGGGAACATCACCCGGTCGCGGAAGCGATCATAAGTGCGCCCAGTGTCCTCGCGGTGAATCAGCAGACCGTACTCGACCTGCACCGACTCACCGATGCCCTTGGCGCTCAGATGCTGCTTCAGCGCCTCCCACCCGCCGGGGGCATAGCCAATCCCATAGGTGGTCATCACGTCTGGCGAAAGGCCACGCCCCTGCAAGTAGCGCTGGGCCGCCTGCCCCTCCTGCATCTTCAATCGCTCACGATAGAAGCTGGCCGCCACCTCGAGAAGATTGACACCTTCCTTGCGTTTTTTCTCCCGCTGCTGGGCACGCGGGTCGTCCGCCCCTTCCCTGGGCACGTCCAGCCCCAGCCGCCCGGCCAGCTGCTCGACCGCCTCGGGAAAGGGCAGCTTGTCGTATTCCATCAAAAAGCGTAGCGCATTACCGTGGGCACCACAGCCAAAGCAGTGATAGAACTGCTTGTCGGCACTGACGGTAAACGAAGGTGTTTTTTCCTGATGGAAAGGACACAGGCCGGAAAAATTACGGCCCGCTTTCTTGAGCTGTACGCGCTCCCCCACCACCTCGACCACGTCGACGCGGCCAAGCAGATCGTCGATAAATCGCTGTGGAATTTGACCTGCCATGGGCTGAGGGCATCCTCGCGCAACACGCTTGTGGGCGGGTCTAACGTCATCAGGCCACGCGCCTGATCACCTTAAACCGCGTAAAACAGACAACACGAAACGAAAAACAAACGGCCACCTGGTGGCGGCCGCTTGGCATCCCTCTTGAGACAACCAGCCAACTGCTCTGGCTCTCTCCAGGTACGGATCAATAGAGCCGTTCGAAACGCTTACGCTCACGCTGCAACTTCTTGGCGTGACGTTTTACGGCAGCTGCCGCTTTGCGCTTGCGCTCAGCAGTCGGCTTCTCGTAGTGCTCGCGACGACGTACTTCAGACAGAACGCCAGCTTTTTCGCAAGAACGCTTGAAGCGACGCAGGGCGACGTCAAACGGCTCGTTATCACGTACTTTTACAGAAGGCATTAAGCACTCACCTACCTTAAGGAGTCTTGAGTTCGGATAGTACGCACACCGAACAAGACGGTGTACGACCCAGTTTTACAGCGCACAGTAGTCTAGTCGTGGTTGGCCATCTTTGCAAATGCTTACGCCCAGCGGGCGCGACAATGCTAGACTAGCCGGTTTCGAGTACCTGCCTTTTCAATCAGATGAGTGCTTTTGCCATGCGTGTACTGGGCATCGAGACATCCTGCGACGAAACCGGCGTCGCCATTTACGACACGGCCTACACCGGCGGCCAGGGTCTGCTGGCCGATGCCCTGTACAGCCAGATCGCCATGCACGCCGAATATGGCGGCGTGGTGCCCGAACTGGCCTCTCGGGATCACACACGCAAGCTGCTGCCGCTGATCGAACAGGTATTGAAAGAGGCCCATCTTTCCCGCCACGACCTTGACGGCATCGCCTATACAGCGGGCCCGGGATTGGTGGGTGCGCTGATGGTCGGTGCCAGCACCGCACATGGCATGGCCAGGGCGCTGAACATTCCCGTACTGGGGGTGCATCACATGGAAGGCCACCTGCTGGCGCCCATGCTGGAGGAGGAGGCTCCTGCCTTTCCCTTCGTGGCTCTGCTGGTCTCCGGCGGCCACACCCAGCTGGTGGAAGTACAGGGGCTGGGTTGCTATCGACTCCTGGGCGAATCGGTAGACGATGCAGCCGGTGAGGCCTTCGACAAGGCCGCCAAGATGCTGGGCCTGGCGTACCCAGGCGGCCCGCTGGTGGCCAAACTGGCCGAACAGGGCGACCCTAAGCGCTTTCGCTTCCCGCGCCCCATGACCGACCGCCCCGGGCTCGACTTCAGCTTTTCAGGCCTGAAGACCCACACCTTGACGACGATTCGCCAATTGGAAGCCGCAGGCGAGCTGGACGAACAGGCCAAAGCCGACGTGGCACGCGCCTTCGAAGAGGCCGTCGTGGATACGCTGGTCATCAAATGCCGCCGAGCCCTGGACGAGACCGGCCTGAAACGCATCGTGATGGCGGGTGGTGTGAGTGCCAATACGCGGCTGCGCGAGCGCCTGGCCCTGGAGACCCAAAAGCGCCAGGCCCGTGCCTATTACCCACGTGGGCGCTTCTGCACCGACAATGGCGCCATGATTGCCTATGTGGGCGCCCAGCGTCTGGCGGCGGGAGAGCGCGACGACAGCGGTATCATGCAGGCTACACCACGCTGGCCACTGGACACGCTGACAGCGCCCCTCAGCACCACCCGATAAGCCGTTGGCCTATTTGCGCAGCGGAGGCTCTTCCCCCTGCCGCCAGCGGCGAATATTGAGCACGTGGCGGGTCAGTACCAGCAGGCTGAACCCGCCCACCACGATCATATAGTCAGGCGCCAGCCAGGCGCACAGCAGGGGCGCCAACAGCGCGCTCGCAACCGACGCCAGCGCGGCGGTACCCAACCGCCATGCCATCAACGCCCAGATGGCAGCGCTGAGCAGCGCGACGCTGGGCACCAGCACCAGCAACACCCCGAAGGCGCTGGCGACGGCCTTGCCGCCTCGAAACCCATACCAGAGCGGGAAGCTGTGGCCCAGCAGCACCGCCAGCCCTACCAGACCCTGCCACATAATCGGCAAGGCCAGCCACTTGGCAGCCAAGACCACCGGCACCGCCTTCAAGGCATCCAACGCCAGGGTGGCCGCCGCCAGCCGAGGGCCATACAGCCGTAACACGTTGGAAAACCCGGGGTTACAGGAACCGCAAAAGCGCGGATCGGCCACGCCTGCCCAACGGCAGACGCTCACCGCCGCCAGCCAACTGCCGCTCAAGTACCCCATGACGATCCACAGCATCCCCTGCTCACCCTGCCCCTCATCAGCCAGCGCCGCCGCCTGAACTGTCGTTTATGGTCGTCCTCAAGTACAATCGCCCGCTTGTCGACGCTGGGGAATGGCCTGTGGACCGCATATTGATTGAAGCACTCACCGTAGAAACCGTGATTGGCGTATACGATTGGGAGCGCACCATCACGCAATCGCTGAGCCTGGATCTCTCCCTGGCCACGGACATCCGGCCTGCCGCCGCCACCGATGATTTGCGCCTGACTCTCGATTATGCCGCGATCTGCCAGCGAATCCAGCAGTTCGCCGACGAGCATCAGTTTGCGCTGGTCGAAACCTTTGCCGAGCGGCTGGCCGCCAGTTTGCAGCACGAATTCCCGATCAGCTGGCTGCACATGCGTGTGCGCAAGCCCGGCGCGGTGCCCCAAGCAGCCAGTGTCGGGTTGGAAATCACCCGCGGCAGCCTGCCAAAAAACCGCAAGGATAGCGACCCATGAATCTGGTGACACTGAGCCTGGGCAGCAATATCGACCCGGAAAAGCACATCCGCCTGTGCCTGGATGCCCTGGCAGAGACGTTTGGCGAACTGCAGATATCGCGCATTTTCGAGAGCGAACCCGTCGGCTTCAAGGATAGCCGCAATTTCTACAACCTGGTGGTGGCGTTCCATAGCGACTGGTCCGTGGCCAGACTGCAGGCTTGGTCCAAAGCATTGGAAATGGCCCATGGGCGGACGCCCGACATGGTCAAGTGCAGCCCGCGTGCCCTGGATATCGACCTGCTGACCGTGGGGGACGCCTGCGGCGTGATAGATGACGTGGCCCTGCCGCGGGCTGAAATCACCCAGAACGCGTTCGTACTGCAACCCTTGGCCGAGCTGCTGCCCGACGAACGGCACCCCCGCTGTCATACGCCTTATGCCACGCTGTGGCAGCGTTTCACCTTGGGTCGTCAGCGGCTGTGGGCCATCGACTTTCAGTGGCAGGGGCGCTTCGTTTCCCAGGCCGACCCCTTGCCGCGCAAGATCCACGCGCGCTAAAGCGCTGCGGCCACGGCCTCGCGCCGCCGTTGACGCAGCGCTTCTCCCAAGGCTGCCCCTCGATAGCCTTCCCCCATCAACACCTGAGGGCTGACCGCGCAGGCGGCTTGCCAGGCCGCCTCCAGAACGGGGCGCAAGGCCGGCGCAAGCCGCTCCAGCAACTGCAATTGCGCGCTGACCTGGGCAGGCTTGCGCCAGCCATCCAGACGCTCCAGCCAGCACAGCACTTTCTCGGCTTCCAGCTGGGCTGCCAGCAGCGCCTTGGTCGAGGCGGCATGGCGTGCCAGCTGCGCAACGCTATTGGGCAACTTCAAACGCACGGCCAGGGCTTCGCGCTGTGGCTCACTCAGCACCGACACCAGCAGCGCATAGCGCCAGTGCGCCAGCGGCGGCTCGCGCTGTTCGGGAGCTGCCTGCATGGCCTCCAGGGCCTGGGCCAGACACGCCTTCGCTGCCAGCTCAGGCCACCACGCCGCCAACGCATCACACGCGGCCAGGGTCGTGAAATAGCACTCGGGGCTGGGTTCGGCCAGCGCCTTCTCGGTCTCGACCCACACGCGCTCGGCTGCCAGATGCGCCAGCTCTCCGCTGCGGCTGACCGCGCGCATCAGGGCCAGGGTATCCGGCGCAACGGCAAAGCCCATGGAGGCATAGCGGGCTAAAAAACGCGCAGTACGCAGTACGCGCAAGGGGTCTTCACTGAAGGCGGGGGAGACATGGCGAAGCCAGCGCTGCTCGATGTCCCGCTGTCCGTGATAAGGGTCGGTCAAATGCCCATCCGCCGCCTGGGCGATGGCATTGATGGTCAGATCCCGACGGGAGAGATCCTCTTCCAACGTCACGTCGGGGCTGGCGTGCACCTCGAACCCGCCATACCCGTGGCCCGACTTGCGCTCGGTACGCGCCAGCGCGTACTCCTCCTGGGTAGCCGGGTGCAGGAACACCGGAAAATCGCGCCCGACGGGTTTGAATCCACGCTGCTGCATCATTTCGGGGGTTGCCCCCACCACCACCCAGTCGTGATCCACCACGGGCCACCCCAACAGCTCGTCCCGCACGGCCCCACCCACGCGGTAGACCTCCAGCCCTTGGGTGTATGCATCCAGCTGAAACATCAGCGGCCTCCCTGCTGGCTGGGCACACTGACACGCTGGCCGCTCTCCAGCACCAGCGCGCTCAGCGAACCGCCCCACACGCACCCGGTATCGATCCCGTGCACATCCACCTTCGCGCCAGGGGTACGCCCCTCCAACGCCGCCCAGTGGCCAAACAGCAGGCGCAGATCGTCGGCACGGGGAAACTGGAACCAGGGCGCAAAGCCCGCAGGCGCGCTATCCAACCCCTCCTTGGCAGCAAAATCGAGCCGCTCCTGGGCATCGATGAAGCGCATCCGAGTGAACACATTGACGATACAGCGCAGCCTGTCCATGCCTTCGAGCTGGTCGTGGAAGCGGTCAGGCTGATTGCCGAACAGTTGGCTCAGGAAAGCTCCCGCCTGCTCGCTGCCCAGCGCTGCTTGTACTTCTCCGCTCAGCGCCAGCGCCTGTTCGGCACTCCAACTGGGCAGCAGCCCGGCGTGGGTCATCAGCGTGTTATCGGCCTGTACCGCAAGAGGAAGGCTTTGCAGCCAGTCCAGCAAATCGTCACGGTGGGGCGAAGACAGAATGTCGTCCAGCGTGTCGTGGCGCTTGAGTTTGCCGCCCCCCCGTGCCACCACCAGCAGGTGGAAATCGTGGTTCCCCAGCACGCTGCGTGCGGCGCTGCCCAGCGCTTTCACTTCCTGCAGGCAGGCCAGGGAGCCAGGCCCCCGGTTGATCAAATCGCCCACCAGCCAGAGCGTATCGCGGGCGGGATCAAAGCTGATTTTATCCAGCAAGGCGACAAACTCGGCATGACATCCATGCAGGTCGCCAATGACATAAGTGCTCATGGGTAAAGGCCTGTTGACTGATTCAATGTTGGCGTCGCGGGGCCGTATCGGTGACCACGCATAAACCGCTGGAGCAATCGCCGTGCATATCCCACTATAACGTTAGCGACTCGGCAACCCCTGGCAGGCCTATCTGACAAGCCCTGACAACCACCGGGGGCGCGATTCGCGCACGACTGGCCACCACAAGGATGCCCCGCCATGCCTGCCTCTGCCTTGCCCGACGACCCGCGCCTGCGTCTTACCCGGCGCGATGCGCTCAAGACCTTCACCCTGATCACGGGCGGCACGTTGGTCGCGCTAGCCTACTCACCGCTTTTGCGGGCCCGGCCGGTAAAGCAGGTGAATGGCTGGCTGCTGCATGAGGATGATCGCTAATGTATGTGGCGTTCGAAACCCTTGCGGCCCAGACCGCACCCCCTGCCCCGCCCTATGACCTGTGTATCGTGGGTGCAGGCGCTGCGGGCATCAGCATCGCCGTGACGCTGGCCCAGCGTGGCCACCGCATTCTGCTATGCGAAGGGGGCGGAGCCTCGTACAGCGAACGCTCCCAGGAGATCTACCGAGGCGAGGTGGTGGGCGACGCCTACCCAGCGCTCGACGGTGCCCGTTTACGTTACCTGGGTGGCTCCACCAATCACTGGGGTGGCGTTTGCCGCCCCCTCGACCGCCACGATTTCGTCGCCAAGCCTGCCGCCCCCGAGACGGGCTGGCCCATCACCCATGACGCGCTGGCCCCCTACTACGCTCCGGCAGCCACACTGCTCGACCTGACACCGCCTCCAAATGACAGCCCGCTGGTCGGCTCCGGCTTCGAGCGCATCCATTTTTCACTGGGCAACCCGGTACGCCTGAAAGACAAGTATGCACCTGCCTTGAACGCCGCCCCTACGCTGGACTACTGCCTGGATGCCAACCTGACGGGCATCGAGCAGGAGGCAGGCCATGTACGGAGCATCACGCTGCGCAGCTTTGCCGGTCAGCAGTGCCAGGTGCGGGCGCGCTATTTCGTGCTGGCCTGCGGCGGCATCGACAACGCTCGGCTGCTGCTGTGGCTGAACCAGCAGACCCAAGGGGCGCTGATTCGCGATGCCACGACGCTGGGTCGCTACTGGATGGAGCATCCCCATGCATCGGTGGGTCAGGCGCTGCTGTTCAACCCCCAGGCGGTGGGCATCGACCCCGAATACAACGTGTTCCTTTCGCCTACGCCCACGGCCCTGCGTCAGCGTGGGCTCCTCAACTGCGGGCTGCGGCTCCACCGCATGAGCCCGGAAGGCACGCAGCAGCTCATCGACACGCTATCGCTCACGGCTCCGGCGCTGGGGCAACAGATTGCCGCTCGGCATGCACGCGGTGAACGTATGCATGGCGTCATTCTGCGAGCCGCCTGGGAGCAGGAGCCCCGTTTCGACAACCGAGTGGCGTTGAGCGAAGAACACGACGAATTTGGCATACCGCGCAGCCGCCTGTTCTGGCGGCAGTCCGCGCTGGATTACCACACCATCCGCGACAGCCTGATGCTGTTCGGCGAGTACCTGATCGACCAGGACATTGGCCGCTTGCAGTTGGCCGACTGGCTGGCCTCGCCTACGGTGCAGTTCCCTGTTGAAGGCGAGCTGGCCGGTCGCCACCACATGGGCGGGACGCGCATGAGCCATCGAGCCGAGCAAGGGATCGTGAACAGCGACTGCCGACTGTTCGACCAGCGCAATCTGTATATTGCGGGTTCCAGCGTCTTCCCAAGCGTCGGCCATGCCAACCCGACCCTGACCATCGTCCAGCTGGCACTGAGGCTATGCGACCATCTGCATGCCCAACTGACCCCACCCGCGGCCTGAGCCGAGAGTGAGGCGTCAATGCAGCTGGCGGGGCACCGCTAACCGAAAAGGCGAGACGGGCACATCGAACGCCCGCTGGGTGTAGGTGTTCAACAAGGTGTAAGCACCCTCCATGACACCTACCGGGGTTTGCAGTATCGCTCGGCTGGTATAGCGGAACCGTTGCCCCGGGCCAATCAGCGGCTGCTGACCCACCACGCCCTTGCCGCGCACTTCCTGGCTCTCGCCATTGCCCTGGGTGATTTTCCAGTAGCGTGCCATCAGCTGCACGCTATGGGGGCTTTGGTTGTGCACCGTCACGGTATAGCTGAATACGTAGCGGGCCTCGCTGGCACTCGACTCGGCGTCCTGAAACTCTGGCGTGACGCTGACCTCGATCTCCAGCCCGCTCACGCGTCACCACTCCGCTGTTCCACGTCCTCATTGGCGGCCACATGATTGGCGATGGTCACGTATTCCGCCACGGTCAGGGTTTGCGGGCGCCGGGCAGGGTCGATGCCCAACGCTTCCAGGGCCTCTGCACTGACCCGCCCCTTCAGGTTGTTGCGCAGCGTCTTGCGGCGCTGCCCAAAGGCCAGCTTGACCAGCTCGAAAAGCAGGGCCGGATCATCGGCCACCTGGGGTAGCGATGCATGGGGCGTCAGCCGCACGATGGCGGAATCGACCTTGGGACGGGGCACGAAGGCTTCCGGTGGCACGATGAACAGCTGGTCCACCTGACAGTAATACTGCGCCATCACCGAGAGCCGCCCCCAATCGGTACTGCCGGGCTCGGCCGCCAGGCGCTCCACCACCTCTTTTTGCAGCATGAAGTGCATATCGGCGATGGCTGACCCCATGGTCAGCAGGTGCACGATCAGCGGCGTCGAAATGTTGTAAGGCAGATTCCCCACCACGCGCAGCGGCTGACCGTCGCCCTTGAGGGCGGCAAAATCGAACTTCAGTGCGTCGCCTTCGTGAATCACGAATTCGGGGTAGTTGAAAAACTGCACCCGCAACCCCGGAATCAGATCTCTATCCAGCTCGATGACTTCCAGCTTGCCGGTCGCTTCCAGCAAGGGAGCAGTGAGCGCGCCCTGGCCGGGACCGATTTCGACCAGCCGATCGCCTTCACGCGGCCCGATGGCACGGACAATCCGTGAAATGATCCCGAGATCACGGAGAAAGTTTTGACCGAAGCGTTTACGAGCACGGTGCTGCTGGGGCACTTGAGACATCTAACAGTGTTCCTTGGAGGGTTGATTCATGGGGCGGCCTGAGAGGAGGCACGCTGGGTGGCCAGCCGCTGGGCGAGTGCCACCGCCACGCCCAGGCTGGAGGGGTTGGCAATACCGCGGCCTGCCAGGTCCAGCGCCGTGCCATGGTCTACCGAGGTGCGTACCAGCGGCAGCCCCAGGGTGATGTTGGCAGCCTGACCAAAGCCTGCGTATTTTAGCACTGCCAGGCCCTGGTCGTGATACATCGCCAGTACCGCATCGACCCCCGCCAGATGGCGTGGGGTAAACAGGGTATCGGCCGGAAACGGGCCTTCCACGTTCAGGCCCTCGGCACGCAGCGCCTGCAGGGTGGGCGTGATGATTTCCAGCTCTTCGCGGCCCAGGTGGCCATCTTCACCCGCATGGGGGTTGAGCCCACACACCGCCACCCGAGGCTGGGCAATGCCGAATTGACGCTGCAGGTCCGCCACCAGTAGACGGCTGATGCGCGCAATACGCTCACCGGTGATGGCATCCGCCACATCGCGCAGCGGCAGATGGGTGGTCACCAGAGCAACCCGCAGGTCGCTTTCGCCCTGCCACTGTGGCGACGTGGCGTGCAACGCAGCGTCCGTGGCCAACAGCATGACCACCTCATCCACGCCGCAGGCGTCCCGCAGCCACTCGGTGTGGCCCGTGAAGTGCGGGTAGCCACCTTCGATGATCACGCCCTTGTGCAGCGGGGCAGTCACCATGGCCGCCGCGTGTCCGGCCAGGCAGGCATCCACTGCCGTCTGCAGGGTGTCCAGCACATAGCCTGCATTGGCAGGGTCCAGCACGCCGGGCGTGGCCGGTGCGCGCAAGGCGACCGGCCACACCACCAGGCGCCCTGGCGAGGAGACCTGCTGGCTGCCCGGCTCGGCGACCACGATCTCCACCGTGAGCGCGAGCAACGCCGCCCGCTGGGCGAGCAGCGTCGGGTCACCTACCGCCACGGTGTTGTTCAGACGCCCCTGGGCCGCCAGCATCAGCGTCAGCTCGGGGCCGATACCGGCGGGCTCCCCGGTGGTGATCAGCAGCGGCAGCGACATTACAGGCGAATGTCCACGAAGGCCTGTTCGCGAATTTCACGCTGCCATACTTCCAGCTCTTCATTGGCACGACGCTGGAAGATGGCCTGGCGCACCTGCTCGCGACGGCTCTCTTCGGTCACGTCCTGACGGCGACGCTCCAGCACTTCGATCACGTGGTAGCCAAACTGCGAGCGCACCGGCTCGGACAGCTGGTTGGGGCCGAGCGAGTTCATGGCCTCTTCGAAGGCAGGCACCGTCTGGCCGGGGCGCACCCAGCCCAGGTCGCCGCCGTTCATGCCGCTTCCCCGGTCATCGCTGAGTTCACGGGCAACGGTGGCAAAGTCTTCGCCCTGCTGCAGGCGCTGGCGAGCCTGCTCTGCACGGCTACGCGCTTGCGCTTCGTCTCGGGTGGGCGTCAGCTCGACCAGCACGTGGCGCGCGCGGGTCTCTTCGATGAACGACTGGCCCTGCTGAGAGGGCTGCTGCTCGAGAAAACGTTCCACTTCCCGGTCCGACACGGAAACCCGCTGGCTGATCTGACGCTGCTGCACCTGGCGCATCAGCATTTCGCGCCGTACTTCCTCACGCACGCTGGCCAGGCTCATGCCATCGGCTTCCACGGCATCGGCAAACTGGTCCAGGCTCATGCCATTGGACTCGGCAATGGTACGCAGCTGACGGTTAAGCTCGGTGTCGTCCACGCTCAGGTTGGCGCGGCTGGCCATCTGCAGCTGAATTTCGTCCATCACCATGCGCTCCAGCACCTGCTGGGCCAACTGGCTGCGGGGCGGCAGTTGCCCGCCTTGAGCGGCCGCCTGCTGTTCGATTTGCGCGATGCGGTCATTCAGCTCGCTGCGCATGATGACACCATCGTTGACAACGGCCACGACGCTATCCAGCGGCTGACGCTGCGCGGATTCGAAGCTCTGGGCCTGAACGCTCAACGGTACCAGGGCAGCACCGGCACCCAGACACAGGGTCATCATGGTGCCCGCCGAAAGCAGTCTTGCCCGCTGGGAGAGCTTGCGGGTCCGCAGGGTCTTTCTGATCGTCATAAAAAGTCTCTTTCAGTCGCCATTCAAGGTGATCGTTAAAGGGGTGTGGGGCGGTAGCCAGGGATCGCCTGCTCAAAGTAGCTGTCGGCCTGTTGACCAACACCGCCAAGACCACGGAAGACAAAGCGCAAGAACAGCCCACGGTCACTAAAGTCGTCTTCCACTCTGGCGGTATCGTTGTCGTCTATCCACTCCCGCCAGACAAGCTGTACGCCGTAGCAGCAGTCGTTCCACTGCAAGCCTGCCAACTGCTCCAGAGGACGATCGTTGGTTTGATCGTGCAGGTAGCGGCCAATCAAATCAATCCTTGGGCTGGCTTTCCAGGCCAGCGACAGGTCCCACTCTTCACGACTGTAGTCGCGGAAGCCGTCGTCGCCGGGCACCACGGAAGGATCGAACCCTTCGATCTCCCAGCGGTAGCCAAGGTTCACTACATGGCCGTCCGGATGGCGATAACGTACATCGACACTGGAGCGTTCGGTCTGCTCACGCTCGTCGTCGTAGAGCCATTCATAGCCCGTGCTCCAGCGGTCGTTGATCTGCCAGTCCAGACGGGTCACCAGCGGCGAGCGGTCTCGCGTGGCCTGATAGCGGCTCAGCGGATTGGCATTGGGAGCATCCTCCGGACGCGGCGGCAGCGTGCTCGGGTCACCGTCACTGTCGATACGCCGCTCGGCGAAGTAGAGGCTCTGGCCAACGCCCAGCGTCAAGCGATCACGCCCGGCGCTGTCTTCGATCAGCCGGGACTGCACGCCCAACGAGACGCGATTCAGATCACCGACCCGGTCAGCCCCCGAGAAGCGGTGCGGGGACCAGAGCTGATCCCAGGAGAACGCCCGTTCACGGCTATCGAAGTCCGGCAGCTGGGTCTGGTTGGTACGCGGCACGTAGGCGTAGTTGATACGGGGCTCGAGAGTCTGGCGATAGTCACGCCCGCCCAGCTCAAGCTCACGCTCGAAGACCAGCCCACCGTCGATGGAGGTGATGGCGACGCTACGCGAGGGCGACGTATCGCGGTCCGTGATACGGTCGCCGTAATCCAGTTCGTAGGCGGTATGCCACAGCTCGCTGCGCGGTTCGATATAGCCCCAGGGCTGCTCATAGCGCCAGCCCACGCTGGGGGTCAGGTGCAGGCGGGTACCAATGGCGGCTTCCCGCTCGGGGACCCGCCGTTCGTCCACGTCACGCCAGAAATAGGTCGCATTGGAGCGCCACTGGGTATAAAACCCGCTGCCCAGCTGCCAGTCCGAGTTGGCGGTCAGGCTGGGCAGGCGGTAGAAAGGGCGATCGGTATCGCTGAGCGGGTCTTCCAGGCGCTGAAACCCTTGGGCCCTGGCATCCAGCTGCCAGCGCTCGCCGCGGTAGTCCACCTGCGCCAGACGCTCCATGCTGACTCGATCACCGCTGCCGAACTCACCCCCAAAGTCGTCGAAATAGCGCCCATCGCTGGCCGCTCCGTAGCGCAATTGATAGTCGCTGCGCGGTGCCAAGGCACCGGCGTGCTGCGCATCGATGTACCAGCGCTCTTCGCCTTCGAAGCGATTGTCTCCGGTGCTGCTGCCACCATCGCTGCCCAGGAAACCACCCTCCACGATCCCCTGGCTTTGCTCGAACAGGTAGCGATACTCGCCATTGAGCAGCAGCCCACGGTCCGACATCCAGCGCGGTGTAATGGTGGCGTCATGGTTAGGCGCAATGTTCCAGTAAAACGGCTGAGCATAGTCAAAGCCGTCACTGGAGAAGCTCAGCGTGGGCGACAGCAGTCCCGTGTGGCGGCGGTCATCGATGGGAAAACGCAGCCAGGGCCAGTAAAAAATCGGTACGTCCTTGACCTGCAGGCGCGCGTGGCGTGCCGTGCCGAATCCGGTGGCCTGATTCAACTGGATATCGCTACCCACCAGCTGCCAGCTGTTGGCACCCGGATCACAGGTAGTGAAGGTGGCATCGCGCAGGCGATACTGCTCTTCGCCGGTTTGCTCCAGTTGACTGGCCTGACCGCGCAGGTGCTGGTCATAGAGCACGTAATGACTATTGCGCAGCGAGGCGCGATCTTCGTTGAGCATCAGCGTGGCCTGTTCACCACGCACCATGGCCTGCCCGTCGCGGATGACCAGATCACCTTCGGCATCGACGCGTTGGCGGTCCGCCGGGAGAAATACCTGATCGGCCTGCAGTTCGGTATTGCCACGACGCAAGACCACATCGCCGCGCAGCAACGCTTCGCCATCCGCGGCATAATCCGCTTCATCGGTTTCCACCGAGAGCGTTTCCGGGTTCTCTTGCGCGGACAAACGATAGTCGGGCATCACATAGCGCCCACGACACAGCTGTTGACGTGCTTCGTCCTGCCCCCAGGGCTGCCAGTCCAGCGCGTCAGCCGACAGCGGCTGGCCCTGAGCCACCGCTGACAGCGAGGCACCGGCGAGCACACTGCCCAACAGCGTTTGCGCAACCGGAGTGGTGCGCGAGATTCGCTTGCCCATGTTCGTTATCCTTGGCATCCAGAATCGGTATTATACAGCCCGCATCATGCCCGACCAGCAAGGAGCTTGCATGTCCTCTTCCAGGATCGACGCCCTCACCCAGTGGGCAGCGCAGCATCATGGCCTCGCGCCCGCGCATATTCAATTGGCACCGGCGGGCGGCGACGCCAGTTTTCGGCGCTATTTTCGCCTCACGCTCCCCGATGGCAGCACACGCATCGTCATGGACGCGCCGCCCGCCCAAGAGGACTCGGCGCCTTTCGTGGCCATCGGCAAACGCTGGCATGCCGCCGGGCTAGCGGTCCCCTGCATCTATGCCAGCGACCTCGACGAAGGCTTCCTGCTGCTGGAGGATCTGGGCGACACCCCGCTTCAGGACACCTTCACGGACCCTGACAACACCCGTCAGCGCCACCTGGAAGCCATGGCGCTGATCGCTCAGTTGCAGAATCGTGCCGACCCTGCGGCGCTACCCGCCTACGATGAGGCTCTGCTGGGGCGTGAACTCGACCTGTTCCCCGAATGGTGCCTGGAACGTTGGCTAGGGCTGGCCGCCCCCGAGTCGTGGCCCGCGCTGCGTCAGGCGTTGATCCATAGCGCGCTGGCACAGCCCGTGGTCAGCGTACATCGGGACTTCGATGCCATGAACCTCATGTGCCAGGATCAGCAACTGACGATGATCGACTTTCAGGATGCCGTGGCTGGTCCGCTCAGCTACGACCTGATCTCGCTGCTGCGGGGGCGTTACTGTCGTTTCAGCGCCAGCCAGTTTGCCGAGCTGGTATCGCTATTCTACCAGCAGGCTCGCCAGGAGGGGCGACTGCCCCGCACTACCTCGGAAGCGGACTTTCTGGCCCAGTGCCATGCCATGGCGGCCCAGCGTTCGCTCAAGGTACTGGGCATCTTCTGCCGATTGACGCTACGCGACGCCAAGCAGGGCTACCTGGCCCGCCTACCCCACTTCCTCGCTCACCTGGAAGACAGCCTGGCAGCCCTGCCTGCCCATCAGGGGTTTGCCGAGTGGGTCAGCAGCGAGCTGCGCCCCGCCATCATGCAGCGCCTGGCGGAGCAGAGCACATGAAGGCCATGATCCTGGCTGCAGGCCTTGGCAAGCGCATGCGCCCGCTTACCGACCACTGCCCCAAGCCGCTGCTGCCCGTCGCGGGCAAGCCGCTGATCGTGCATCACATCGAACGCCTGCGGCAGGCGGGCATTCATGAGTTGGTCATCAATGTCAGCTATCGTGCCGAGCAGATCATGGCCGCCCTGGGCGACGGCAGCGCCTATCAGGTATCCATCCAGTGGAGCCACGAGCCATCTCCGCTGGAAACCGGCGGCGGTATTCGCCAGGCGCTGCCGCTGTTGGGAGAATCTCCTTTTCTGTTGATCAACGGGGATGTGTGGTGCGACTACCTGCCGGATGCTGCCGCGCTGGCCGCCGAGGATCTGGCGCATCTGGTGCTGGTGGACAACCCGGTGCAACACCCTGACGGCGACTTCGCGCTACATCAGGGCCGGGTGGCGAGCGCTGGAGCGCCACGCCTGACCTTTGCGGGCATCAGCCTGCTGCGCCCCGCCCTGGTGGCCAGCGAGCCGCCAGGGGCGTTTGCCCTGGCGCCGCTGCTGCGTCAGGCCATGGCCGAAGGGCGTGTCTCGGGCGAGCATTTCGCTGGCCACTGGGTAGACGTGGGTACGCCAGAGCGTCTGGCGGCGCTGGAACGACACCTTGCCTGACGGGTTTGCGATAGAGGACGTGCAGGCGACATGGAGAGAAGCCGTGCGTCTGCGCCTGGAAATGTTATGCTGCGCGACCTACCTTTCGTCGCCAGCATGAGGAGAGCAACGTGAAAGCACGGGTAACATGGACCGATGGACGCCAGTTCGTGGCGGAATCTGGCAGCGGGCACAGCGTTGTGATCGATGGCCCGCCTGACCACGGTGGCCGTAATACGGGGCCTCGCCCAATGGAAATGCTGCTGATGGGCATGGGCAGCTGTACCGCTTTTGATATTCTCAACATTCTCGACAAGGCACGGGCAGAGGTCACCGACTGCGTGGCCGAGCTGGATGCCGAGCGCGCCGATGAAGTCCCCGCCGTCTTCACCAAGATCCACGTCCACTTCGTGGTCACCGGTCGCGGCCTGAAAGAGAAGCAGGTCCAGCGTGCCGTGGAGCTGTCCGCCGAGAAGTATTGCAGCGCCTCGATCATGCTGGTCAAAGGCGGTGTCGACATCACTCACTCCTATGAGATCCGCGAAGCTTGAGCCGTCATGGGTCGGCTGGCCACGCGGGTGACGCTGCAGCATCAAAAAAAATGGCGTGGCTGGATGCAAGCCACGCCCTGGGCGGGCATAATACGCCCGCTTGTTTTTCCCTTTACTGCGTAGTGCGGGGTCGTCTTCACGGCGGCTGCGTTAGCACGGTGACAAGTGTTTATCGGTTCCGGCGCTGGCTCGTCGGGGTGTCCTCATCTGCCATAGGGAGGTTCGGAAGTGTCAGATAATCTCCGACTCCACGGGTTCAACAACCTGACCAGCTCTTTGAGCTTCAATATTTACGACATCTGTTACGCCAAAACCGAAGAGCAGCGTGCGGCTTATATCGACTATATCGATGAGCTTTACAACGCCGAACGTTTGACGCAGATCCTGAAAGACGTCACCAACATCATTGGCGCTCATGTACTGAACATCTCGCGTCAGGATTATGAGCCGCATGGCGCGAGTGTGACCATTCTGATTGCCGAGCACGAGCTGGATGACCCGACGCCAGGGCAAACCGAGCCAGGACCTGGCCCGCTGCCGGAAACGGTCGTGGCCCACCTGGACAAAAGCCATGTGACGGTACACAGCTACCCCGAGTCGCACCCCGACAACGGCATCAGCACCTTCCGTCTGGATATCGATGTATCCACCTGTGGGCATATCAGCCCATTGAAAGCGTTGAACTACCTGATCCACAGCTTCGACTCCGACATCGTCACCATGGACTACCGCGTGCGCGGTTTCACCCGTGACGTCGATGGCAAGAAGCTGTTCATCGATCACGACATCACCTCGATTCAGGACTATCTGGCAGAAGATACCAAGCAGGCCTACCAGATGATCGATGTGAACGTGTATCAGGAAAACATGTTCCACACCAAGATGCTGCTCAAGGACTTCGAGCTGGACAACTACCTGTTCGGCACGTCGCGCCGCGACATCACCTTCGAAGAAGCCCGCGATATCGAAGGCCGTCTGCGCAAAGAGATGCTGGAAATCTTCTACTCGCGCAATCTCGACTGAGGTTGCGGGCAAAAGATTCCTTCAGCACAACGCAAAGCCGCCCTTTCGGGCGGCTTTTTTCATGCTCGTTCAGTGCGCCAAACCCAGGCCGCGCTAGTAAAACCCGGCGTCGCCTTCAGGGCGCGTCTTGAAGCGCCGGTGCAGCCACAGGTACTGCTCGGGGTGCTTGCGAATGGCCCGTTCGATGAATTCGTTCACTCGGGTGGCATCGGCCACTTCGTCGCCGCTGGGGAAGCCTTCGAAGGCGGGCAGACATTCGATGGTGTAGGTACGGTTGTCCGGATTGCGGTGAAACATCAGCGGTACCACCGGCGCTCCGGTCATGCGGGCGATCTTGGCCGTGAGGCGAATGGTGGCCGCCTGCTGCCCAAACAGCGGAGCGAAGACGCTGACATCGCGACCGAAATCCTGGTCCGGGGAGTACCATACGATATGCCCCGCCTTGATCCGCCGCACCACGCCACGCAGGTCGTGACGGTCGATGGCCTGGCCGAAAATGCGCGAGCGTGCCCGGGTCATGAAGCGTTCGAACAGCGGGTTGTTATGGGGGCGATAGACCACGTCCGCCGGGAAAAACAGCGAGTGCAGCGCGCCACCCAGATCCAGCGTCGAGAAGTGAATACCGACCACCAGCACGCCCTTGCCCTGAGCTTTGGCATGGGCCAGGTGCTCCTGGCCATGATAGGCCACGCGATGACGCAGGCCTTCGGCATCGCGACACCAGCCGGTGGCGGTTTCCACCAGCCCGATACCGTTGGCAATGAAGGTTTCCTTGACCAGCTGGCGCTGCTGCTCGGCGCTTTTCTCGGGAAAGCAGAGCGCCAGATTGGTGGCCGTGATGTGCCGCCGACGCTTGGCAAGCCGCCACGCCAGCAGGCCTATCATCTTGCCTACCCAAAGCTTGACCCGCCAGGGTAACCAGGCCGCCACGTACATGGCACCAATGGCCAGCCAGGTAGGCCAGTAGCGGGGGTGCGCAAAGGAGCGCGGATAAGATTTCGACATACGAATAACCGTTTAGACGTTGGCACCATGGTACTGCCGAGGCGCTCTGGGCAGCACGCCGGTCAGCAAGGTATAGCTGATGGTATCGCAGTGGCGGGCCACTTCGTCCACCGACAGCACGCTGCCCTGGGTAGCGCGCCCCCACAGCACGACTTCGCTACCGATGGCGGCGTCGGGCACCTCGGTGACATCCACCGTGAGCATGTCCATGGAGACTTTACCGGCGATGGGGCAGCGCTGGCCGTTGACCAGTACCGGCGTGCCATCCACGGCATGGCGATCATAGCCATCCCCATACCCTGCGGCGACGACGGCAATTTTCGAGGGGCGTGGGGCCTTCCAGCGTCCGCTGTAGCCCACTGGTTCGCCGACGGCCAGCTCACGCAGGGCGATGATTTCCGAGCGCAGCGTCATCACCGGGCGCAGCTGGCGGGTCAGCTCGCTGGCCACTTCCAGGGGGTCACTGCCATACAGCATGATACCCGGCCGATTCCAGTCGCCATGGGCGGCTGGCCGAGCCAGGGTGGCAGGTGAATTGGCCAGGCAAAGCGGTGCTTTCAGCGTTGCCGACAGGGCCTGCAAGACGCCCATCTGGTGTTCGAAGTAGCTGGCATCCTGGGCATCGGCGTTGGCGAAGTGGCTCATCAGATGCAGCGCCGTAACCTGTGGGGCACTGTGCAGACGCTGCCATACCGCAGGCGCCTCCTGAGGAGAGAATCCCAGCCGGTGCATGCCGGAATCGACCTTCAACCAGACGGGAATCGGCCGCTGCGGGGCATAGGCCAAAAGCGCCTCTACCTGCCAATGGCTGTGCACGCTGATCCACAGGCCATGATGGTCGACCAGCGCCAGCTCGTCAGCGGTAAAGATACCTTCCAACAGGATGATGGGGGCCTTGATGCCGCCTTCACGCAGGCTCAGTGCTTCTTCGATACAGGCCACCGCAAACGCAGGCACCTCGGCTTCCAGGGCGTTGGCACAGGCCAGCGCACCGTGGCCATAGGCATCGGCCTTGATGACGGCGACCGAGCGGCTCTGAGGCGCGCAGCGGCAGGCCAGCTGGTAATTGTGACGCAGCGCGTCCAGGTCAATATGGGCCACTAACGGGCGCATGGCTATCTCACTTATCAGAGCGCTCGTACGACAGCGCGGTGCTGATAATCCGCACGGCTAGCGAACGGATATGGGTTTAGCGGGCGTTACCCGATTGCCAGACAGGCTGGCTATCAAAAACAGCGCACCGAGTGAAATGCTCGGTGCGCTGTAGACTAGCATGTCGAACGTGCTGGCCGGGCCAAGTGGCTTCGACGAGGCTACGCCTCGAAAATCGAATCCAGAGAAAGCCCCTGTTTTTCCAGCGAGCGTCGCAACTTCTTTAACGCTTCTACCTGGATCTGACGAACACGCTCGCGGGTCAGACCGATTTCGGCACCCACTTCCTCCAGCGTGGCGGCTTCATGCCCACGCAGGCCAAAGCGACGCACCACCACCTCGCGCTGTTTCTCGCTGAGCTCGTCCAGCCAGTGGTCGACATGCTCGCGCACGTCTCCATCCACCAGACATGCTTCCGGACCCAGCACATCATCGTCGGTGAGGGTATCGATGAGTGGCTTGTCGCTCTCGCCGCCCATTGGGTAGTCCACCGAGGAAACACGTTCGTTGAGCCCCAGCATCTTCTTGACGGTCTCGACCGGCTTGTCGAGATGCTCGGCAATCTCTTCTGCGGTGGCTTCGTGGTCGAGCTTCTGGGTCAACTCACGGGCGGCACGCAGATAGATGTTCAGCTCCTTGACCACATGAATCGGCAGACGAATGGTGCGCGTCTGGTTCATCAAAGCGCGTTCGATGGTTTGCCGAATCCACCAGGTGGCATAAGTGGAAAAGCGAAAACCCCGCTCGGGGTCGAACTTTTCCACCGCGCGGATCAGCCCGAGGTTGCCCTCTTCGATCAAATCCAGCAGCGTCAAACCTCGATTCAAATAGCGTCGGGCAATCTTGACCACCAACCGCAGGTTGGACTCGATCATCCGCGAGCGCCCCAAGGCATCACCCTTGCGCGCCAGACGTCCGTAATAGACCTCTTCTTCCGGCGTCAATAGCGGCGAAAAGCCGATTTCATTGAGATAGATCTGGGTAGCATCCAGACTCTGAGTGGATTGGCGATCGTCTCGACCAAGCGCTTTCTCGAACTCTTCCTCCTCAGCCGTGGCATCGTCATCAGCCTCGTCCAGCGCCTCCTCAACCTCGTCGAGGTCGATCTCCTGTAGGTCCTTCTCCAGCATACTCATGGTCATACCCCCGTTGTCTCGCCTATCCGCCATTCGAAAAAGTCAGGGTGGTCGCACTTCCTGTGCGCGTGCACCTTATTGTTATATGACGCCTTAGTTAGCTGTCCGGGTTACCTTGATCGAGCTAATACGTTACCTTCAGAGCATGATGCCTAGCGAGCTGGCAAATAGTCGAGCGGATTCTGTGGCTGGCCATCGCGGCGCACCTCAAAATGCAGCTTGACGCTATCGGCGTCGCTATCGCCCATGGTGGCAATGACCTCACCCGCCTCGACGACATCATTCTCTTTGACACTCAAACTGTCGTTGTGTGCATAGGCGCTGAGATATTGATCGTTGTGCTTCAACAATATCAGGTTACCGTAGCCGCGCACACCGCTGCCCGCGTACACCACGATGCCAGGTCCTGCTGCACGCACAGGTTGCCCCTTTTGCCCCGCGATATCAATCCCGGCGGTGATACTGCCGCCTTGGCCAAACTCGCCGGTCACTCGACCATCGGTGGGCCAGCGCCAGTCGACGTTATCGACAGGCGTGAAGGTGCGCGACGAACGATCCTGGCGAGCGGCCTGGGCGGGTTGTGCCGCAGGCGTTGGCTCTGGCGTCGCTGCGGGCGCAGGCTCTGGAGTCGGTTCGGGCTCGGGCTCGACGGCAGGTGCCGAGGGCGGCTCAGCAGCGACCGACTCAGGCGGCTCTGGCGAGGCAGGCGGGGGCGTATTGGCAGCCACCTGCTGCGCGGCTTCCACGGCGCGGGGTTCGGCCGTCAAGCGCTGGTTACGCTCGATGGCGCTCTCATCGGGCAGCAGCCAGTCCAGCTCCTGCTCGTTACTGGCAACGGCCGTGGCCTGGGGCTGCAGCCCGGTGGCCACTACGCCACGGGAAGCCGCGGCAGGCGCCTGGCTGGGTGCCGTGCTGGCACCCGCGCCTTCGCGCAGGGCGATGGTCTGCCCCGGCTGAATCTGATAAGGCGGGCTGATGTTGTTCAAGGCCGCCAACTGGCGGTAATCCAGGTTGTGCTGCCAAGCAATACCGTACAGAGTATCGCCTGCCTTGACGGTGTACTGAGGGGTATTTTCAACCACGCGACGGGCTTCACTCAAATCGCGTACCTGTGGCGCACCCTGCTGTTGGTTGGCACAGCCGCTGATCGCCAGCGCCAACACCGACACGATAAAAACCTTACGCATGCAATCCCTACTCCTTTTCAATGCCGTGCGCTCACACTCGATGATTCGATTCCCGCTCAATGGCTCGGGGTTGTTGAGCGTGAGGAATGCGTCACTGCGCGACGATTCAATAATACGACCAGCAGTGCTCCAAAGACCATCAACGATACGACACCAGCGACCTGCGCGGACTCGCCGGTCAGCACGGCGTAGTCGCTGGGTAACAGATAGCGATAGGCCAGCGGTATCATTTGTCCATCCGAGCCCAGCTGGTAGCGTAACAGCTCGCGCCAGGGCCAGAGAACCGGCAACGAACCGACGATGAACCCCAGCAACAGCTGCAAGGTTGCCCCATGATAGCGTTTCAATAGCCATGACAGTAGCCGTGAGGACAGGGCGAGTCCCAGCAGGCAACCCATGCCGAACAGGATGATGATACCCAGATCGAAGCTGCGAATCGCGCCCATGATGGTGCCGTAGAGGCCCATGGTGAGCAATAGAAAACTCCCCGACACGCCCGGCAGCAGCATGGCGCTGATGGCGATGGCGCCTGCGACCACCACGACCATCGCTTCATTACCGATCATCAACACCAGGGGCATCATGCCCGGCAGCAGTTGAGCCAGCAGCAACCCCAGGGTGAGCGGCAGCAGATAGGCTATTTTCCAGCGCTCGCCCGCCTGCCCGACGACCAGCCCCGAGGCCGCCACCAGCCCGAAAAAGAAGCCTTGCAGCAGCAGTGGATGGGCCTCCATGAGCCACAGCGCCAAGTGCGCGACACTGAACAGGCTGATGGCGACACCGGCCAGCAGAGGCATCAGGAAAGCCAGATTGAGATGGACATAAAGCCCACGCAGCCCGCCGTGCCGCCAGGCCCCCAGGGCGCTGGGGCCAAATTGCTTGATGGTGTTGATCAGTTCTTCATAAATACCGGTAATGAACGCAATGGTGCCACCGGACACCCCGGGAACGGCATCGGCGGCTCCCATGCCAGCGCCTTTGAAAAACAGTCCTATCGTTCGACGCTTCAATCCACGACTCCTTGCAACAGGGGAACAAAGCGCACGGGTTCGAGCCGGCGCTTTTCAAATGCACAGCCAATGCGCTTGACCTGAGTCAGCCACTGGCTGCCGTCGGACTCTTCCAGCGGCGCAATCAATACGCCTTCTGGCGTCAACTGCTCGAGCAGTACCTGAGGCAGCGTTTGCGCACAGGCAGTGAGCAAAATCACATCGAAAGGGGCGGCTTCCGGCCACCCTTCGCCCCCATCGGCCACGGCCAGCGTCGCCGGGGCATCCAGCCGCCATAGTCGTTCGGCGGCACGCTCGTGCAGCGCGTGGATGCGCTCGACGGAGTAAAGGGTGTCGACCAGGCGAGACAGAATCAACGTTTGATAGCCGGAGCCCGTCCCGACTTCCAGAACACGCCGAGGCGATGCCTTCAAGACCAGCTCGGTCATGCGCGCCACAGTCAAGGGTTGCGACAGGGTCTGCCCAAAACCAATCGGCAGTGCGGTGTCTTCATAGGCGCGGTGTGCCAGCGCTTCGTCCACGAACAAATGACGTGGCTCACGGGCCATCACCTCCAGCACCCGCGCATCATGCACACCCTGCTGCTGCAGGCGTTCGATCATGCGATCTCGGGTGCGCTGAGAAGTCATGCCACGACCTCTCAACTCGCCGGGGGATAGATCAGGCAAAGGCATCCAACCAGTCCTGTACATCGCGGCGCGCCGGATGGCGCGTCAGGTCAGTTTGCAACGGGGTGATCGAGACATAGCCCGCCTCGACCGCCGCAAAATCGGTATCCTCGCCATCATCGGCGTTGGCCGCCACGGGGGCAATCCAGTAGCGCGTGCGACCACGGGGGTCTTGTACCGGAACGGGCTTCTCGGCAGGACCCCGATACCCCAAGCGGGTCACCTTGAAGCCTTTGATGGCTTCCCAGGGCAGATCAGGTACATTGACGTTGAGCAGCGTACGCGGCGGCAACGAAAGGCGGTCGGCGGCCCCCACCAGACTGGCCGCCACGTGCGCGGCCGTAGCGAAGTGCTGGGTGCCGCACAGCGACATGGCGATGGCCGTCATGCCCAGGTTACGGCCCTCCATGGCGGCGGCTACCGTCCCGGAGTAGAGCACGTCATCGCCCAGGTTGCTGCCATGATTGATGCCGGAGATGACCAGGTCTGGCCGTTCGTCCCACAGCCCGTTCACGCCCAGATAGACGCAGTCGGCCGGGGTGCCATCGACGCTATAGAAACCGCTGTCCAGTGCGGTCAGCGACAGCGGCCGAGACAGTGTCAGCGAATTGCTGGCCCCGCTACGATCGCGGTCAGGGGCAACCACGCGCAGGTGCGCATGGGCCGTGAGCGCATCATGCAGCGCCTTCAGGCCGGGGGCGTGAACGCCATCGTCATTGGAAAGCAGCAGTCGCCGCATGTCGGTCTCCTTACACGTGCATCAGGCGGTGTCGGGGTGGTCGATCAACTCGCCGATCACCGCCGTGGCAAAGCTGCCTCGCGGCAGGGCAAACGAGAGTAGCACAGCGTTGTCTTCATGGGTGATGCTGGGTGATATCAGGCAGGCGCGCAGGGCCCGCTGGGCTCGCTTGACGCCACTTTTTTCAAGCCCTTCACACAGCGCTGGATGCCGCTGTCGAAGCAGAGTTTCATACTTCGCCGCCGCCCCCTGCGCCAATTCACCAACGCCCCACAACACCCCGGTGGGGTGAAGGTCCATCGCGGCGGCCCGCTCGATCAGCGCCTTATCCACTGAATCGACGGCAAACACGCTCTGGGTGCCTTCCAGCATCAGCGTGTCGCCTGCCAACGGGCAGCACCAACTGCCCTCCTGCAAGCGCACGCTGAGCAATTCGTTGAACAGAAAGCTGCGGGCGGTGGAGAGCATCATGCCCTGGCGGTCATCGCGTTTGCGCCAGCCCTTGGCCAGCACCGCCTGGGCTCGCTGCAAGTTGCGGGCACCCGCGCCAAAGCGCTGATGGCCAAAATAGTTGGGGACGCCGTGACGGCACAGTGCTTCCCAGCGCGGGGTAAAGTCTTCCCGCTGCACGGCGTCGCCACTGAGCCGCAGTTGAAAATGGTTGGTGCGGTGCACGCCGCGCTTCAGCTTGCGCGGGTGGCGCGCCTGCTCCAGCACCTGAATGCCCAGCTCGGCCAGGGTACCTGCCAGCCCTTCAGGCGCTTGGCGCCCCGGCAGATGTACGCTGAGCCACTGCCGCGTGACGGCGACCCGGTCTTTCATTCCTGAGTAGCCGATGTCGCGCTGTCCCACGCTGCATAGTCGGCTGAGCTGTCTGACCACCTCCAGCGTGGTCAGGTTGCGCTTCTCCACCCGCAGCCAGAGATGCTCGCCCTGCCCTTCGGGGATGAAGTCGAGCTGCTCGTCGACCCGAAAATCTTCCGGCGCGGTGCGGTAGTGGCCTGGGGCGGGCGGGCCGAAATCGGCCGTCAGGCTGCGCTGCCAATCAGGAAGTTCAAGCATCCGCTGACGCTCGCGGGGTCAGCAGCACTACTGCCTCGGCGGCGATACCTTCACCCCGGCCGGTAAAGCCCAGCCGTTCGGTGGTGGTGGCCTTGACGTTCACCTGGCCCAGGGCGATTTCCAGATCCTGGGCAATGACGGTTCGCATGGCCTGGATATGAGGCGCCATTTTAGGGGCCTGCGCCATCAAAGTGGCATCTAGATTGCCCACCTCGTAGCCGGCATGGCGCACCAGCGACATGACGTGACGCAGCAAGCCACGGCTATCGGCGCCTTTCCAGGCGGGGTCGGTATCCGGGAAATGATGGCCGATATCGCCCAGCGCGCAGGCACCCAGCAGCGCATCGCTGATGGCATGCAGCAGCACATCACCATCGGAGTGCGCCACGAACCCCTGCTCGAAGGGCAGCGCGACGCCTCCAATCATGAGATGGTCGCCGGGTCCAAAGCGATGCACGTCAAATCCATGGCCAATTCGCATTAGGCGCTCCTGTTGCCGTTATCCGCCATCGACGCGGCGGCTTGTTGAGTGTGTAAGATGGCGCCCGCCAGCGCCAGATCGCCGGGGTGGGTCACTTTCAGGTTGTCGCGACGACCGTTGACCAGCCGCGGGGCCTCTCCCAATGCTTCGACGGCAGAGGCTTCGTCGGTGACCAGCGTACCGTGCTGTACAGCCTGCTCCAGGGCGCGCACCAGCAGCGCATAACGAAAGCCTTGCGGAGTCAGCGCATGCCACAGCCCGTCGCGGGGTTCGGTGCGCAGGCTGCACTGATCACCTCGGTCACGCTTCATGGTGTCGGCCACCGGCATGGCCAACAGCGCACCGGCCGAGTGGCTCTGGATGGCCGCATGCAGCGCCAGCAAGTCCTGCTGGGTGATACAGGGGCGCGCCACGTCATGCACCATGACGATGTCATCCGCACGAGCGGGAATGGCACGCAGCGCGTTGAGCACACTATGCATGCGCTCCTGGCCGCCATCGACCCGCTGCCAGCGCTTGAACGGTACGCTATGCGGGTCGAACCAGCCGTCGTCGCGATCGAGGCAAAGCACCAGATGGGCCTCGGGAAAAGCCTGGGCTAGCCTGGCCAGGGTATGGGCCAGGATCGGCTGCCCATCGAGCGACAAATACTGCTTGGGCCGATCAGCCCCCATGCGCTTGCCCTGCCCTGCGGCAGGCACCACCAGCCAGAGCGTTTCACTCATGGCTCACCGCCTTCGCGCTCACGCGGTGGAATGACCCCAGGCTGGGCGATCAACCCCGCATGAATCCCCAGCAGCTCGTTTTCGATGGCGACACCAGGCACCCAGAAAAATTGCTCGTCGGAACGCACCATGCCCATATCGCTGCGTGCACGCTCTTCGATGGCGGCCAGCCCGGTTTTCAAATCCGTGACCTCGGCCGCCAGTCGGGCGTTACGCTCGCGCAGGGGCTGATTGGCCGCCTCCTGTTCAGCCACACGCTCTTCGACCCGCTGAAGGTCGCGCCAGCCGCCGTTGCCCAGCCACAGTTGATACTGCATCAGGCCAAGCACTGCCAGCAGTATCACCAAGAGCCATCTGTGCATGAGAGTGTTCCTGTATAAAAGCCAGAGCGGCGCGCATTATGCCATCAAGCCGCAGGGTCCTGCGACGCCAGAGGCGACTTATAGGGTAAAGACTGGCTGGCCGCCTGCCGATACGCCTGAACATGCTCGGCTTCCTGCTGGCAAAACTGCCCTACTCCGGCAGCCAACCCGGGGTGAACGATGTAGTGCAGCGAACGCACGCGCTGCGGGGCAAAGCCACGCACCAGTTTGTGCTCTCCCTGCGTGCCGGGGTCGAACAGCGTCAACCCGGCTTCCAGGCAGTATTCAATGCCTTGATAGTAGCAAGCTTCGAAGTGCAGGCAGTCTGCGACCACTTCGCTTCCCCAGTAACGGCCATAGAGGGTCGTGGCATCCTGAAAACAGAGCGCCGCTGCCACCGGGCGGTCTTCCAACCGGGCCTGGATCAGCACCAGCGACTCGGTCATGGTATGACGCAGGCGCTCGAAAAAGGCGTGATTCAAATACGGTGGGCGACCACGCTCATGGTAGGTAATGGTGTAGCAGCGGTAGAAGTGCGCCATGTCTGCGTCACTGATCTCACTGCCCACCAAACGCGTCAGGGTAATCCCCTGTTCGGCCACCAATCGGCGCTCACGTTTGATCATCTTGCGGCGCTTGGATGCCAGCGAGGCCAGAAAGCCTTCGAAATCCCCAAACCCCTGGTCATGCCACTGAAACTGTACGCCTTCACGAGTGATGAGCTGCGGCCACTGGCGTTGCCAGGCGCCCACCTCCTGCTCATGGGCAAACAGCAGATGCCAACTGGAGAGCTCCCGGGCTTCACACAGCTGCTCGATGCCCTGGGCCAGACAGGCGTATACCTCAGCAGCAGGTGCCTCCACGGCGATCAGAGTGCGTGGCCCAGGTACGGGGGTGAACGGCACCGCACTCAGCGCCTTGGGGTAATACTGCCCTCCTGCCCGTTCCAGCGCGTCGGCCCAGCCCCAGTCGAACACGTACTCACCGTAGGAGTGGTATTTGCGATACAGCGGCAGCGCCCCGACGAGCTGCTGCCCTTGCCAGACGCACAGATGACTGGGCTGCCACCCCGTGGCAGCACTGACCGAGCCGCTTTGCTCCAGCGCCTGGAGAAACGCATGACGCATGAACGGCTGACCCGGCGCAGCCAATGCATCCCACTGGCTTGCCGAAACGGCCTCGATGGCAGGTAGAATGGTCAACGACAGAGAAGGCATGACAACTCCCAGGGCACGGGCAGACGCCGTGGATGGCTTACTTTACCATTAACGATGTGAACAATTGTCAATGTCTGGCGTCGAGGGTTTCCCCCTCTATAACCTGCCAGTATGGTCAATGTCGAACGATTCCAAGGAGTGGCCATGAAGCGTGATCTCAAGACCCTACTGACCGCGCAGCGGGAAACCGCCGCCACTGCGCCCTACCCGACCCTCGCCATTCGGCGTGAGCGTCTGGCACGCTTGGCACTCATGACACGGCGCCATCAACGGGCGATCATCCAGGCGATTCAAGCGGATTTTGGTCAGCGCAGTGAAGTGGAAATTCGCCTGGCCGAGATCAGCTCGGTGCTGCATGCCATTCGCCACGCCCGCCTGCACTTGTGGCACTGGATGCGCCCGCAAGCCGCCACCATGCCTTGGCGGCTGTGGCCAGCCCGTGCACGCATCTCGCCCCAGCCGCTGGGCGTGGTGGGTGTCATGTCCGCCTGGAACTACCCCTGGTGCCTGGCGCTGATGCCCACCGTGGATGCGCTGGCTGCGGGTAATACCGTGCTCCTCAAACCCAGCGAGCAGGCGCCGCATACCAGCGCGCTGCTGGCCAAGCTGGTGCCGCAATACTTTACCGATGACGAGTTCGTTGTGATCGAGGGAGGCGAGGACGTGGCCGCCGCCTTCAGCGCACTGCCGTTCGACCACCTGGTCTTTACCGGCTCGAACCGCGTGGGCCGCCTGATCGCAGCCGCCGCTGCGACCAACTTGACCCCAGTGACGCTGGAGCTGGGCGGCAAGTCGCCTGCGCTGGTCGCCTGCGACGCGGATATGGAGAGCGCTGCCGAGGCCATCGTGTTCGGCAAAGGATTCAACAACGGTCAAACCTGCCTGGCTCCCGATTATGTTCTTGTAGAGGCCAGCCGCCTGGAAGCGCTGATCAAGGCACTGGAGCGGGCCATACGCCAGCAGCGCCCCACCGCCAAGGAAGCCACCGGCCATGTCAGTGAACACTTCGCCACACGCAGTGAGCGCCTGATCGAGCAGGCGCGTGATCAAGGCTGCCGCGTGATCGATCACGGCTCGCATGCTCCCGCGCTGGTGATCGACCCCCATCAGGGGCTTCCTCTGATGCAAGAGGAGATCTTTGGCCGTGCCTTGCCGATCATCAGCGTACAGCACCATAAGGACGCGCTGCGCTTCATCAACGCTCGCCCAGCGCCGCTGGTGCTCTATGCTTTTACCCATGACCAAGGATTGCAGCAGCTACTACGTGAGGGCACTCGCTCGGGCGCGTTGGTGTTCAACGAAACATTGCTGCACCACGCCGTGCCTTCGCTTCCCTTCGGGGGGGTCGGTGAAAGCGGCATGGGGGCTTATCATGGCCGCCACGGCTTCGAGCGTTTCAGCCATATGCGGGGAATGTTTTATCAAGCCAAACGTGCCAACAGCCGCTGGCTGCGACCTCCTTATCGCCGCTGGCTGCTGAAATTGCTCAGGCTCGGCTAAAGATTACAGGCCAACGCCCGATATTTATCTAATATGCTTTGATTGCATACGCTCACACACTCAGGAAATGCCATGCACTCGGCCGACTTACCAGACAATGAATCTCAGCGCCTGGCTGCCCTGCATGGGTTACACGTTCTCGACACTGCAGACGACGAAGGCTTTGCACGCCTCACGCAGCTGGCCTGCGAGCTGTTCGACGTACCCACGTCGCTGGTGTCGCTGGTGGACCGTGACCGGCAGTGGTTCAAGGCGCGTCAAGGGGTCGATGCCTGTGAAACCAACCGTGAAGTGTCGTTCTGCGCCCACGCCGTGGCGGCCGATGCACCGTTGGTGGTGGAAGATACTCACGAGGACGAACGCTTTTTCGATAATCCGCTGGTCACCGGGGCTCCCCACATACGCTTTTATGCGGGCCACCCTCTCCGGCCTGCTCAAGGGATGGTCGTGGGCACGCTGTGCCTGATCGGCCCCGAGCCACGCCCATTTTCCGACCGTGACCGCCGGCTACTCGAACAGCTGGCAGGCCAGGTCGATGAGCTGCTGCGTCAGCATCAGATGCGCTACCACCTCTCCCAGACGAATCTGCGCTACCAGACACTGTTCAATGGTAGCGCCACGGGCATCGTCCGAATCGACCGCACAGGCAAGGTGCTGAGCATCAACCCCTATGCGCTCAGCATGCTGGGCTATGCCCATCATGAAGTGGTAGGGCGCAACGTTTCCATGCTGACACCCGCGTCCATCCGTGACCAACATGACGGTTTCCTGGCCCACTTTCTGGCCGGAGGCGACCCCAGGGTGATTGGCCGTGGCCGGGAAGTCGACGCACTGCACCAGCAGGGCCACACCGTACCGGTGCATCTCGCGGTCAATGCCATTGCCGATGAAAAGGGGGAAATCGTCGAGTTCCTGGGCATCCTGACCAACTTGACGGATGTGCATGCCGCCACCAAGCGCATGCACAAGGAGCAGAGCCTGCTCAAGGTGTTGCATCAGGGTATCACCGACTATCAGGCGCTGATGTCCGGCGAGCAGCTGTGGACGTTCCTGATGGAGGCACTGCGCGAGCTGACCGACAGTGACTACGCCCTGATCGGCGAAGTGCTCCCCACGGACACCACCAGTGCCTTGAAGATCCACGCCATCACCGATCTGTCCTGGAACGACGAGTCGCGCCACCTGATGGAAATGCTGCGCAGTGGCGACATGACCCTGACCAATCCGGACTCGCTGCTTGGGCGGGTGTACGCCCATGGCGAAACGGTCATCACCGATGACGTCTATGGGCACAACAAGCGGGGCGGCTTCCCTCCCGGTCACCCGCGGCTGGACAACTACCTGGGTGCGCCCATTTTCAGTGGCGACCAGTTGATTGGCATGTTCGCCATCGCCAACAGCAGACAACCGCTGGACCAGTCGCTACTCAACTGGCTGCAGCCCTTCACGGATACCTGTGCCCTGCTGATCAATCTTTATCGGCAAATGGCCGAACGCGAACAGGTCGCTCTGGATCTGGCCACGGCCCGTGACCAGGCTGAAAAAGCCAACCGAGCCAAGAGCGACTTCCTCTCTTCGATGAGCCATGAGCTGCGCACGCCACTGAATGCCATCATCGGCTTTGCCCAGTTGCTGGCCAAAGGTCGACGAGAGCCACTTAGCGAAAAGCAGCAGCGGCAGGTAGGCCAAATCGAGAAGAGTGGCCAGCACCTGCTGAGCCTGATCAATGAGGTGCTGGACCTGGCCAAGATCGAATCTGGGCACATGAGCCTGTCCATCGAGACCATTGCCCTCGATCGCTTGCTGGAAGATGCTGCCAGTACACTGGAAGCCAGCATCGAAGCCGCAGGCATTCACTTTCAGCGCCCGACCCTCGACTCGAGCTGGGTCGTGCAGGCGGATTACACCCGCACCAAACAGGTCCTGCTGAACCTGCTCTCCAATGCCATCAAATACAATCGCCCTCAGGGCAATATCACCCTGGAGGTGGTGCCCCAGGCACCGATGCTGCGCGTCAGCGTGACCGATACTGGCAAAGGCATCCCTGCCGAACGTTTGGAAGAGTTGTTCGAACCCTTCAATCGGCTGGATGAGGAGCACGGCGTCATCGAAGGGACGGGCATCGGCCTGGCCATTACCCGTGAGCTGGTGGAGCGAATGGGGGGGGCCATTGGTGTGGACAGCCAACCCGAACGTGGCTCCACCTTCTGGTTTACCTTGCCCATGGCAGAAAAAAACACCGCCGAGCCTTCCTCGGCGGTGTCGGCAACGTTGGGAGACACTGCCTCACAGAGCAGCTACCGCCTGCTCTATATCGAGGATAACCCCACCAACCAGAAGCTCATGGAAGATATCGTGGACGACTACCCACACGTCCAGCTGCAAACCGTGTCCAGCGCCGAGCTGGGGCTTGAAATCATGCGCTACTCGCCGCCCGACCTGGTATTGATCGACATCAACCTGCCAGGCATGAGCGGTTATCGAGCGCTGGAGATCATTCGCCACGATGAGCAACTCAAGCATCTTCCCGTCATTGCCCTGTCGGCCAACGCCATGGAACGGGACATTGCCCGAGGCCTCGAGGCTGGCTTTGCCGACTACCTGACCAAGCCCATCGACCTCGACAAGCTCTCCGCGACCCTGAGCCACTATCTGGCTGTCGCCCCCGCCCACTCTCCAAGGATGGCCACATGACCCTGATGAGCAAGCGCTTACTCATCGTCGACGACAACAGCATCAACGTCGAGCTGCTGCTGGACCTGCTGGACGATCACGGTTTCGACCACGTGCAGGGAATCAGCGACCCTCGCCAGGTGCTGGGCCTGTGCCAACAGCAGTTGCCCGACCTGATCCTGCTGGATATTCGGATGCCCTACCTGGATGGCTATGGGGTCATGTCACAGCTGCAGGCGCACTTCGGGGCTCAGATGCCGCCAGTCATCGTACTGACCGCCCAGATCGATGACGAAACACGCCATAAAGCGCTGAGCATGGGGGTCCGTGATTTTCTCACCAAGCCCTTCAAGCATGACGAGGTGCTCCAGCGCATTCGCAACACGCTGGATGTGGAACACCGCTATCAGGTGCGCGACAAACAGGCCGAGACCCTCGAACAGATGGTGGCCAAACGCACCGAAGAGCTGGACCGCCAGTCGCGCACCGACCCCATTACTCAATTGCCCAATCGGCGAGCACTGACCCAGACGCTGCAGGAAGCCGCCAAGGCAGGCGACGACACTGGCCTGCTGTTCATCGCTCTGGATCATCTCGACGATGTGGTACGCCTGCACGGCTACAGCGTTGCCGATCAGCTCATGGTGCATATCAGCCATCGGCTCCACGCCCAGCTATGTGAACGCTGCACCCTGGGCGTATGGGGCGGCAGTGAACTGCTGGTCATTGCCGATAGCAACGACCTCAAGGCCCTGCGCCAGCTGGCATCCAGGCTACTGAGCTGTTTCGATCAGGATCAGGCAGTGGGAGACCTGCTGCTGCCGCTCAATGCGCGCATTGGCATCAGTTGGGCGCAGGGCCCGTTCGACAGCGAACGGCTGGTGCACAAGGCTGCTCTGGCGCTACCCCAGTCAGGCTCGCTGCGCATTCAAAGCTACAACGAAACGCTGGAAACCCAGCAGCGCCACCGCCTGCACCTGCAGCAGGCCATTCGTGGGGCGACCCAGCGTGGCGAGATGTCGTTGGCTTTTCAACCCAAGCTGTCGCTGGCCACCCAGCGGGTGCTGGGCGCCGAAGCGCTGTTGCGCTGGCACCATCCCGAGTTGGGGCATGTCTCGCCTGGCGATTTCATTCCCCTGGCCGAGGCCAGTGGCGATATTCTGTCGATTGGCGAATGGGTGCTGGAAGAGGCCATGCGCCATATTGCCCAGTGGCGGCAGCAGGGCCTGCTGGACGATGACTTCCATATCGCCGTCAACGTGGCTGCGCGCCAATTGGCACGCAAGGATTTTGCCGAGGCGCTGCTGGCGCGACTCGCCCGGCACGGGATTCCGGCACGCTTTTTTGCGCTCGAAGTGACCGAGTCTGGCCTGCTCAGCGACCTGGATAACGCACGTATCCAGTTGGCCCAGTTGGCGGATGTGAATATTGCCGTGGCCATCGATGATTTTGGCACCGGCCACTCATCCCTCGCTTATGTGAAGACCCTGCCTTTCTCGACGCTGAAAATTGACCGGGCCTTCGTCATGGATCTGGAAAAGGACGCCGTGGATCGTCACCTGGCCTTGACCATCACCCAACTGGCCCATGCGGTGGGCTGTGACGTCGTCGCCGAGGGCATCGAAACGGCTGCCCAGGCCGACTATTTGCGCTCGATAGGTTGCGAAGCGGCGCAAGGGTATTACTATGCTCGTCCACTGCCTGCAGATGAGTTTTATCACTGGTGCAGCCAGTGGACGCCTCGTTTACCCTCAACGCCTGCCACGGAGTCAGTCAATGGCGCATGACCTGCTAGACCGCCTAAGGGAACGTCTCGAAGAGCTGAATCGTTCGGAGCGCAAGGTGGCGAACGTGATCCTCGACGACCCGGCAGCCGCCACCAGCCTGAGCATTGCCAGCCTCGCCCAGGCGGCCAGCGTCAGCGAGCCTACCGTGAACCGGTTTTGCCGCAACTTCGGCGCCAAGGGCTATCCCGATTTCAAGATCAAACTGGCGCAGAGCCTGGCCGGCGGAACGCCTTACGTGACTCGTGCCGTCGAGCCCGGCGATACGGCCACTCAGTACACGCACAAGATTTTCGGGGCTACCATTGCCGCCCTGGACGAAGCCCAGCGCGAAGTGGACATGGCCGCCGTCGAGCGCATGGTGGATTACCTGACCCAGGCCAAGCAGATTCACTTTTTCGGGTTGGGTGCCTCCGGCGCCGTGGCCCAGGATGCGCAGCACAAGTTCTTCCGCTTCAACTTGCCGGTCATGGCATATGTGGATGTGCTGATGCAACGCATGGTGGCTGCCGCCTGCCATACGGGCGATGTGGTGGTGATCATTTCCTACACGGGCCGCACGCGGGAACTGGTCGATATCGCCAAGGTAGCCCGCGAAGCAGGCGCCGTGGTGCTGGGGATTACCGCCCCCGACTCTCCGCTCTCACGGGAGTGCACCGCGACCCTGGAAGTCGCCACCCCCGAAGATACCGACCACTACATGCCCATGACCTCCCGAATGATTCAGCTCACCCTGATCGATGCGCTGGCCACGGGGGTCACCCTCAGGCGCGGCGAAGATTTCTTGCCGCACCTGAAGAAGATCAAGGACAGCCTGCGCGATACCCGCTTTCCGGCCGAAAAGCCCATCAAGTAACGTGGCGACTACGCATCTACCGCCGTGGTCACGGTAATCTCGACTTTCAACTCATCGGCAGGCATCGGTGCACACACGCAGGTGCGTGCCGGTGCATGGCCTTCCGGTACCCAGGCATCCCAAACCTCGTTCATGGCCGCAAAATCGCTGCCCTCCTTGAGGTAGATCGTCGCACTGAGCAACTGCTCGCGGCTGGAGCCGATCTCCTTCAATAGCGCATCCACCCGCGCCAGCATGCTCTCGGTCTGCTCCTTGATATCGCCATGGCGCGCCTCTGGCCCCGCCACCTGGCCACACAGATATGCCACGCCGCCATGGATCACGGCACGGCTCATGCGGGCTTTTGTATCATGACGCCGAATACTCATGGTTCAATCTCCTGTATCGATTAAAAAAAGCAGTGTAAACCGCCAGCAAGCCACTGCCTATGCCATATCGAACTGACCGGTCATATCGAACAGCCCGTCTCAGGTAGGTACCGGGCGGTGCTCGAAGACACGGCGCAACACAAAGCTGGTATGCGCCCCTGTGACCCCTTCGATCCGATTGATGACATGCAGCAGCAGATGCTGGTAGTCATCCATGTCCTTGACCAGAATCTTGAGCTGAAAGTCGGCGGCTTGACCAGTGATGATCAAGCACTCCACCACGTTGGGGATGTCACGCACGTGGCGCTCGAAGTTATCGAAGCGCTCAGGGGTGTGTTGATCCATGGAAATATGCAGCAGCGCCATCAGCTGATAGCCCAGCGGCCGAGCGTCCACCACGGCCCGGTACTGGGTAATCAGCCCATGGGTTTCCAGCGCCCGAACTCGGCGCAGGCAGGGGGATGGCGAGAGGCCTATGCGTTCGGCCAGTTCCTGGTTACTGATGCGCCCTTCCTGCTGAAGGATATCCAGGATACGACGATCATAACGATCCAGCGTCAGGGGAGTCACCGACATACTCGACAGCCTCTACTAATGAAATCCATAAACCCGCCATATTCTGCCACTTTTTCTGCCCACTGGCCTATTTTCGCAATAACCTTTCGCGGCATTCTGGTTACACTAGCATGGCTGCCAAAAGCAGCTGCTCCCAGGGCCTCTTACCCGGAGGCCTGGCACGCGGCTCACGCCACAAGCGGCCGCCTCAAACAACCTCATGCTTTCAGGAAACTCACCATGTCTGCCTTCGATCATCGCAAGTATCGCCCTGCCCCGCGGGTACCCGCGTTCAATCGCCAGTGGCCCGACCGGGAACTGACCCACGCCCCCATCTGGGTGAGCGAGGACCTGCGCGATGGCAACCAGGCGCTACTGGAGCCGATGACCGTCGAGCAGAAGCAGCGCTTTTGGCACCAGATCATCAAGGTCGGCATCAAGGAAGTGATGGTCGGTTTTCCCTCCGCCAGCCAGCCGGATTACGACTTCGTGCGCTGGTTGATCGAAGAGGACCAGATTCCTGATGACGTCACCATTGCGGTGCTGGTGCAGTGCCGAGAGCATTTGATCGAGAAAACGTTTGCCTCGCTGGTGGGCGTCAAGCGCGCCATCATCCACCTGTACAACTCCACGTCGACCATTCAGCGCGAACGGGTCTTCGAGATGGACCGCGACGGCATTACCGACATCGCCGTTCAGGGCGCCACCTGGGTCAAGACCCATGCCGCGCAGTACCCCGACGTCGATTGGCGTTTCCAGTACTCCCCTGAAAGCTTCTCCAGCACGGAGATCGATTTTTCACTGGCCATCTGCGAAGCGGTCATGGATGTGTGGCAGCCCACGCCGAACAATCCGTGCATCCTCAATCTGCCCACTACCGTGGAAGTGGCAGGCCCGCACCACCACGCCGACCAGATCGAGTACTTTTGCCAGCATATCAGCCGTCGGGATAGCGTGATCATTTCGGTACACACCCATAACGACCGGGGCGGCGCAGTGGCTTCTGCCGAGCTGGCCCTGCTGGCGGGTGCCGATCGCGTCGAGGGCACGCTGCTGGGCAACGGCGAGCGTACCGGCAACATGGATATCGTGACGCTGGCCATGAACCTGTACAGCCAGGGCATCGACCCGGCGCTGGATCTCTCCAACCCCGACGAGATCATCCAGGTCGTGCATGAGTGCACCGGCATTGCCATTCACCCCCGCCACCCCTGGGTGGGCGAGATGGTCTACACCGCGTTTTCCGGCAGCCACCAGGATGCCATTCGTAAATCGCTCAAGCATCAGAAGCCCGATGAGCCGTGGCAAGTGGCCTACCTGCCCATCGACCCCCATGACATCGGCCGCGATTACCAGGCAGTGATCCGGGTCAACAGCCAGTCAGGCAAAGGCGGCATGGCCTTTTTGCTGGAGCGCGACTACGGCATTCACCTGCCCCGCTGGATGATGCTGGCACTGGCCCCCCACGTGCAGAAAGAGAGCGAGCGGCGCAACAGCGAGCTCTCCAGCGCCATGGTCCGCCAGGTGATGTTCGATCAGTTTGCCCTGGATGCACCGCTCTCCCTGGCGGATTACCGGCTTTCCAAAGGCCATCAGGAAGGCATCGACATCACCCTGTGGCACGGCACCGAAACGCTGCGCCTTTCCGGCACGGGCAACGGAGCCATGTCATCGTTCACCGACGCCTGGAAGCAGCATACCGGCAGCCACGTGGCCATTCTGGACTACAGTGAGCACTCCCTGGGGGGCAACAGCGAGGCCAATGCCATTGCCTTCGTGCAGCTGAATATCGACGGCCAACGGGTATGTGCCGTGGCAGAGGACAGCGACACGGTGAGTGCCTCGCTCAAGGCCGTGCTGTCAGGCATCAACATGGCCAGCACGGCGGCATCCAGCGAGGCCCCCGTCGAGCACTCCTCCATGGCCACCGCTTGATCTTCGCCAGTTGAGACATGACGGCTGAGATATGAAGATTGAGGCATGAAAGTGAGCAAGGCCCGCCCTCAGGGCCTTGCCGAACATGCTACACTTTCCGACCTTGATTCTGCTTTCCACACGAGGCCACCATGGACGCTGGCATGGCCAGTCTCTTTTTGATTGCCCTGGGAGGCGCGCTTGGCGGCATGGGCCGCTTTGCCGTGTCCAATGCCGCCGCGAAACGGCTAGGCAAAGTCTTCCCCTGGGGCACGCTCATCGTCAATGCCAGCGGCGCGCTCTTGGCGGGCTGGCTGCTGGCACATTACGGCCTGCAGCATCACGACCCCACCTGGGCCTTCGCCATCATCGGCCTGCTGGGCGGCTATACCACCGTCTCCTCCTTCAGCCTGCAAACCCTGGAGCTTTACCAGTCTGGCCAAGCCGCTCGGGCGGCACTCAACGTTGCCAGTACGTTAGGTTTGGGGCTCTTGATGGCCACCCTGGGCTGGTGGCTGGGCGGGGGGTTGTCATGAACGCCTATCTGGCCGTTGGGCTCGGCAGCGCCGTGGGCAGCCTGCTGCGTTATGGGGTGTCACTGGCATCTCTGGCAGCGCTTGGCAGCTATTTCCCCTGGGGCACGCTACTGGTCAATATCGTGGGCTCGCTGCTGATCGGCTGGCTGGCAGCCACCGCCTCGCGCTTTCCTCACCGCGCGCTGGCACGCCACCAACCTCTGCTGGTGGCAGGCTTTTGTGGCGGCTTCACCACCTTTTCACTGTTCAGCCTGGAAACGCTCTACCTCGCCCAACAGCCCCAGTGGTGGCTGGCACCGCTCTACGTGCTGGTCAGCGTCCCGCTATGGCTGCTGGCCGCCTGGGCCGGAGAGCGCTGGGCGCTTGCCTCATCGCCTGCGGCCGAATGAATACTGCCTGACGCCCATGCACGCCATCGCTGAACGAGATACTCAGTGGCTACCCATCAGCTTTTCCACTGCTATCGGGTCGTTGTGCACTGCATAGCGATCCACCACGGTGGCACTGGCATCGTTCAGCCCTATGAGCTCCACTTCCGCACCTGCACGACGGAACTTGATGATGACTCTATCCAGCGCCTGAACGGCCGTCACATCCCAGAAATGTGCTCTAGATAGATCAATGATCACTTTATCGAGACGCTCTTTGACGTCGAAGGCAGCGGAGAAACGCTCGGCGGAAGCAAAGAACACCTGTCCCACCACCTGATATTCACGCACGTTGCCAGCCATGACGTCTGTCGAGCCAACGTACATGATATTGCCAACCTTGTTGGCAAAGAAAAGCGCCGCCAGCAGCACCCCAACAAACACGCCAATGGCCAGATTGTGTGTACCTACGGTGACTACCACTGTTGCCAGCATGACGACATTGGTGCTCATGGGGTGTTTTTTGAAATCACGTACCGACGCCCAGTTAAAAGTGCCAATCGACACCATGATCATGACCGCCACCAGCGCCGCCATGGGAATTTGCGAGACCCACTCCGCCATGAAGACCACCATCAGCAGCAGCAATATGCCCGCGATGAGGGTGGATAAGCGCGTGCGACCACCGGATTTGATGTTGATCACCGATTGGCCAATCATGGCACAGCCCGCCATACCGCCCATCAGTCCGGCACCAATGTTGGCGGCGCCCTGGCCTTTACACTCGCGATTCTTATCGCTGGAAGTGTCGGTGAGGTCATCCACGATCGTGGCCGTCATCATCGATTCCAGCAGTCCCACGACCGCCAGCATGACCGCATAAGGGAAAATGATCATCAGCGTTTCAAGAGTCAGCGGCACGTTCGGCCACAGGAAAATGGGCAGCGTATCCGGCAGCTCACCCATATCGCCGACGCTGCGAATCTCCATACCGCTGACCATGTACACCACGGTCAATACCACGATGCACACCAGCGGTGACGGAATCGACTTACCCACCACCGGTAAATAGGGGAACAGATAGATGATGCCCAGCCCGGCCGCCGTCATGGCGTAAACATGCCAGGTCACGTTGGTGAGCTCCGGCAGCTGGGCCATGAAAATCAGAATCGCCAGCGCGTTCACAAACCCGGTGACCACCGAGCGCGAAACGAAGCGCATCAGCTCCGCCAGCTTCAGGTAGCCCGCGATGATTTGTAATACACCCGTCAATAGCGTGGCCGCCAGGAGATACTCCAGGCCATGCTCTCTCACCAGCGTCACCATCAGCAGCGCCATCGCTCCAGTGGCGGCAGAAATCATGCCTGGGCGGCCACCGGTAAAGGCGATGATGACGGCAATACAGAACGAGGCATACAGCCCCACCTTGGGGTCGACGCCAGCAATGATCGAAAATGCGATAGCTTCAGGAATTAGCGCCAGCGCGACGACAATACCTGAGAGCGTGTCGCCTTTGATATTGGAGAACCACTCTTGCTTGCTGAAAAGTGCCATTCAGGGAGTCCATGGTTTGAGAGTTATAGACATTGCACATCAAGGCCGCACAGAGGCAGCAAGTGAGCATAGCGTTGTCAAAGTTTGCTGGGGGAAGGCTACCAAACGAAGACGCCAATGCGCCGATAGCCAAATAACGGCAACGGAATGCCATGGCACCGAGATGACGCTTGGAGCGTCATGGCGCCGAAAAGGAAGGAAAACCTAGGGTGGAGTCATCAACCCTGATGTCGGCAGAAGGATGGCTGCCATGGTGTCGTTCATTGCAAGATAAACCTTGTTGGTCTTTTGTCGCTTCAGACGAGGCAGAGGCCGCCGAGGGCCCGGCTCGCTTTGAGCGCGGCATTTTATCAGCAAACAGGGGCTTTCGCACCCACCCACCCACCCTAGACGTTTAGACGATGACCCGTTCCCTAAGTATCGCTTACCATGGCACTCAATCGGCAGGCCTGCCGCCTGTTCTTCATCCTTTTTCAACCACTTCACGAGAGGATCCGCACATGAGCCAGACAGTAGCAGTGATCAAAGGCGACGGCATCGGCCCCGAAATCATGGACGCCACCCTGAAGGTGCTGGAGGCCCTGGAGTGCGGGCTGACCTATGAATTTATCGATGCAGGACTGGTCGCGCTCGAGAAGCACGGCACGCTGGTGCCTCAAGCATCGCTGGATGCCATCGAGAAACACGGTATCGCCCTGAAAGGGCCGCTGACAACGCCGATTGGCAAGGGCTTCTCCTCCATCAACGTTCAGTTGCGCCGTCATTTTGACCTTTATGCCAACGTTCGCCCGGCCATCAGTTTCCCTGGCACGCGCTCACGCTACGATGGCATCGACATGATCACCGTGCGGGAAAATACCGAAGGAGCCTACCTCTCCGATGGCCAGGAAATGGTGGACGACGGCAATACCGGGCTTTCCGTGATCAAGGTGACCCGCCAGGGCTCCGAACGTATCGTGCGTTACGCCTTCGAGCTGGCCAAGCAGAACGGCCGTAAAAAAGTGACGGCTGTCCACAAGGCCAACATCATCAAGACCAGCTCCGGTCTGTTTCTGGACGTAGCCCGGGAAGTCGCCAGCGAGTATCCCGAAATCGAGTTTCAGGAAATGATCGTGGATAACGCCTGCATGCAACTGGTCATGAACCCGCACCAGTTCGATGTAGTGGTAACCACCAACCTGTTTGGCGACATTCTCTCGGACCTGTGCGCCGGGCTCGTGGGTGGGCTTGGGCTCGCCCCAGGCGCCAACATCGGTGAAAAAGCCGCTATCTTCGAAGCCGTACACGGCTCTGCTCCGGACATTGCCGGCAAGAACATGGCCAACCCCTGTGCGCTGCTACTGGCAGCAGCACAAATGCTGGACCACTTGGGCATGCAGCAAAAAGGAGACGCCATACGCCACGGCATCCGAGCGGTGCTCGAAACCCGCCGTGACATGGTCACGCCCGACATGGGCGGTACCGGCACGACGGCGACCTTCGCTCAAGCCTTGGTGGAGCAGGTCAATCATTGATAATTATTAAAATAGATACCTGACATTACCAATGTGACATTTTGTGCCATAACGATACAAAACAGTGTTTTCTATAGGAAACTGGTCTATTCTAGGAGCGTTTACAATAACGCTCCCGGAATTTTACGGCCATGCTCACCTCCCTGAAGTCCGACCAGCTGCGCAGTGCGCTGTCTCAACATACCGCTTGTATCTACTTTACTCCTGAGGGTGTCATCCAAGATGCCAGCCACTTGTTTCTGAGTACGGTAGGTTATTCACTGGCGCAGGTTAAAGGGCAGCACCACCGAATGTTCTGCTTTCCCGAAGATGCCAACAGCCCGGAGTACAAAGCTTTCTGGCAAGCGCTGGCGTCAGGAGAGAGCCAGCAGGGGCGCTTTCGGCGGGTAAATGCACAAGGGGAAGAGGTCTGGCTGGAAGCCACTTACCTGCCGATCAAGAACCGCCGTGGCAAGGTGGTGCAGGTGTTCAAGGTGGCCAGCGACGTGACCGAGAAACACCAGAGGGCGGCACGAGAGCGGGCCATTCTGGCAGCGCTCGACAGCTCCATGGCGGTCATCGAGTTCACCCCTGATGGCTACATTCTGGAAGCCAACCACAATTTCGAACAGGCCATGGGCTATCCGCTGAGCCGCATTCGCGGTGAACACCATCGCCTGTTTTGTGAGCCCCTGTTTTATCAACAGCACCCCCACTTCTGGCAAGAGCTGGCCCGCGGCGAGTTCAAGCAGGGCAAGTTCGTCCGGCTCAATGCCCAAGGGCAGGTGGTCTGGCTGGAAGCGACCTACAACCCCATCTTCGATGCCGAAGGGCGCGTGGTCAAAGTGGTCAAGTTCGCCACCGACATCACGGCAGAAATGACTGCCACCGAGGCCGCCAGGGCAACCGTCGGCAGCGCCAGAACGTCATCCAGCCAGACCGAGCGCATTGCTCAAGAGGGGCTTTCACACCTGCAGAAGGTGCTTGCCGACTCGCAGCAGGCTGCCTCGACGCTGGTAGAGGCACAACAGCTCATCAATGCGCTCAATCAGCAGGCAGCACAAATCAACAGCATTACCGCCTCCATTGCGCGGATTGCCAGCCAGACCAACTTACTGTCGCTGAATGCCGCCGTGGAGGCCGCACGTGCCGGTGAACAGGGGCGAGGTTTTGCGGTAGTGGCCAACGAGGTGCGCCAACTGGCCAAAGGCTCCAGCGATGCGGTCAGTGAAATCACTCGGGTGCTCAAGGAGAACAACGCCTTGGTGAGCCGGACGACGCAGGCCATGCAGCAGGTGGTGGAACAGGGCCAGAATAGCCAGAACAGCGTGAAGGAGATCGAGGCGATCGTTAACGAGATATTGCAGGGAGCGCAAAGCGTATCTCACTCGATCGAGCGACTCGCGCTCGAAGCGAGCTGAGCCACCCCGCCAGCTCAGGCTGGCGGGGCGTGCTACGGTTTAGCGCAGTTTGGTTTTACGCAGGTACGGCAGTACCGCGTCGAATTCACCAAATTTCTGCTGAGCAGCTTCATTGGAAACGCTGGGAGGAATGATGACATCCTGCCCTACACTCCAATCCGCAGGCGTGGCCACGCCGTGCTTGGCGGTGGTTTGCAGAGCATCCAGCGCGCGCAGGATCTCGGCAAAATTACGTCCGACGGTCATCGGGTAGGTCATCGAGAGCTTCAGCTGCTTGTCCGGGCCAATGATGAAAACCGAGCGCACCGTCGCGCTATCGGCAGGCGTGCGTCCATCGGGCAAGTAGGCGTCTTCCGGCAGCATGTCGAACAGCTTGGAGACCTTGAGCCCTTCATCGGCGATGATAGGGAAGCTCACAGCACTGCCGCTGACGGTCTCGATATCGCCCGCCCAGCGCTTGTGATCCTCGACACCGTCCACGGACACCCCGATCACCTTGGTGCCACGCTTTTCCCATTCAGCGCTCAGGGTAGCCACCGCGCCAAACTCGGTGGTGCAGACAGGAGTGAAATCCTTGGGGTGAGAAAACAGAATCGCCCAGCTGTCGCCTATCCATTCATGAAAGCGAATCGGCCCCTGGCTGGTTTCCGCTTCGAAGTCAGGTACAACGGCATTGATACGTAGTGACATGGTGGCTCCTCAAGTAAGGGTATCCGATTTTCATACCTTATATGACTTTACCGCCCTTCACTATAGAACTTTTTGAGCTAAGCAGGTAAACGGCGTTCATGATGGAAGCACACAAATGCCCGCGCTCACTTAGCTCTTTTGATCCAACGCTGCTTTGCGAAGTGGCGAAGGTTGGTAACGCTGTCTGTCTCATCCACAATATCCTGACCCAGGATAGTCTCGATGATGTCTTCTAATGTAATAAGACCCACGAACGTGCCATGCTCATCGTAAATCACACGCATGTGGAGGTGATCCTTGAGCATCGAGGTAAAGACCTGCTCCACGTTACTGGTGACATCAACGCTGCCAATGGGGTGCATGAGTTCACGCATCGTGCTGGCATCATCAGCATGGTACATGTCCGATTTATGTACATAGCCAAACGCCAGTTCACCTCCATCCATCACAGGAAAGCGAGTAAACGAAGACTTTCCATGTTTCTTGTCGAATTCATGCACGGTCATACTTGGCGGCACTGTTTCACAGACCGTACGAGGCGTCATTGCTTGACTCACGACAATATCATGCAAATTCAACGTGTTGATAATTGTACGCGACTCATCGGCATCCAGTACCTTTTCTTCCAGCCCTATTTTAGCCAACACTTTAATCTCGTCGCGCAAATCGACATCATGTTCCGACTTGCCCAAGCGTCGTGTCATCAACTCCGACATCCAAATAAAAGGCAACAAGCCAACAATCATGATATTTAACAAACGAGGCAATAAAGGTGCGATATTGCGCCAATAAGTAGCGCCTATTGTTTTAGGGATGATTTCAGAAAGCACCAGGATCAGTAGCGTCATGACTGCCGAGACGACGGCGATGGATGCTTCACCAAACACGGTGGCTGCCTGAGCCCCTACGGCAGTGGCTCCAACGGTATGCGCTATGGTATTGAGCGTCAAAATAGCGGCAAGCGGGCGATCTATGTTGCCTTTTAACTTTACCAGCGCTGCATGCAAACGTGGTTTATGATCTTTTTGCTTGGCAATGTAACTTGGTGTGATGGATAAAAGCGCAGCCTCTAGTATTGAACAAAGAAAAGAGACGGCAATCGCCAAGGTGGCGGTGATCAATAAGAGGAGCATGGCAGCCTGAGGCAGTGAGTGGTAGAGGACTTATATTCCCTCGAAGAGCAAGCTGTCAATAGATTAGCGTTTTTTTGAGGCTCGGACTGGCGCCTAGCCCCGTATGCAATGTGATCACCCTCAGTCTGCCACCAAGTCATCCGACGAGGATGGTATCGTCCCGTTGAAAAACGTATATAGCTGACGCACCGTCTCCGGAGAGACGTTATGGGTAATGAACACGAACCGGGAGACCTGATCGCTGACACAGTGAGCGGGTAACGACGCCGGTGGGTGGAAGATATGCTGCACGCCATGCAGCGCCAGCGGTGTGTCTCGCCCTTGCAGATGCACGATGGCTTTCATGCGCAGCATCCTGTCGCCCATCATGGCCATCAGCAGATCCAGCCAGTTCTCCAATGCTTCCGGGCTGATGCGCTCCTCTACGCTGAAGCAGAAGGCCTTGATCTGATCGTCGTGATGCGCCGACGCAGCGGGCGGCGCCAGGGGAGCGAGGCTCTGCTGCTTACCAGAATCCTCCGGCTGCCCACTAGCCAGCAAGGTGGTGTGATAGCTCGCCGACTTGAGCCAGCTTTCCACGCGATATCGACCTGTACCCGCTTGATAGAGCCCAGCCCCTACCAGCAGTTCAGGGTCCAGGTTGCCGGATAACACCTGCCACTGCTCAGCCGCCGGATTCAGCGTGGCCAGTTGATTGGCCAGTGCCGAGAGAAGATGTTCATCGACCAGATCGGTCTTGGTGATCAATAGCCGATCGGCCACGGCCACTTGGCGCTGGGATTCGCGATGGGTACGCAACGTGGCATCACCGTTGGCGGCATCGATACAGCAGATCACGCTATCGAGCTGAAAGCGGTGCGCCAGCCAATGGTCCGTCATCATGAGCTGCAATAACGGGGCAGGATCCGCAAGGCCAGTGGTTTCGATCACGACACGCTCAGGGGCAGGCTTGCCTTTTGCGGCCTGAGCGTCGAGGGCCCGTTGCAGGGTTCGGCTCAAATCGCCCCGCAGCGTACAGCACAGGCAGCCGCTGCTCATCTCGACGACCGCCTGCTCATCGCTATGGGTCAGCAACTGGTGGTCGAGCCCTATTTCCCCAAACTCATTGATCACCACCAGCGTATTGCGCATGGAGGCTTGGCGAACCCAGCGATTGAGCAGCGTGGTCTTGCCACTGCCCAAAAATCCCGTCAGGACGTTGACGGGGATCGGCGTCGTATCATGCATAGCAACCTCGTGCGTGTCTTGGCGGGGGCCGAAGGGAAGCCCCTTACCCTCTGTGGCCACTTATGAAAAATATGTTATAACATATCAACATGAGCACAAACAGATTTCACTGAGGAGCCCATCATGACGCCGTTGCTCTCAACGCCGACCCAGCCTCTGCCCTCTCATGCCGCCCAAGGGCATGACATCAGCGTCCTGCCACAGATTTTCGAAGCACCTATCAATATTGCCATTTTTCAGCGCAAGCTACCCGCCGAGCTGGCAGTAAGCGCCAATGCACAGTCTCAGACCACCCGCGATTGGCACTATGCCTGGCTGGGAGCGCCGGAAGAAGCCTTCATGGCCGACCTGAAACGCAAGCTGCCCTCCCCTGAGGCAGGCGATGCGCTGGTGGAAGATGTGGCGACCATTGCCCAGGCCATTGCCTACCTGTTCGATACCGACAGCGTCGGTATTCGCCTGCGCCTGCTCACGGCGGCCATGTGCCCCCGATTTCACTGCGACAACCTGGGGGTACGACTGGTGTGCACCTACTCAGGACCGGGCAGTGAGTGGCTGCCCAATGATGCCGTCAACCGACAAGGCTTGGGCGCGCCGCACCCCGACCGCCCCGATATCGTGCTGGATGAGAACGCCATACAACGGCTAGAACCCGGCGATATTGCCTTGATCAAGGGCAGCGCCTGGGAAGGTTCAGAACAGCATGGCCTGGTGCATCGAAGCCCCGCCCTCCAAGAGGGTCAAAAACGGTTATTGCTGACCATCGACCCTGCCTGACCCATCAAGGGTTGATGACCGAAGAGGGCATGTGCCACTTCACTCGATTGCGGCCATCGCGTTTTGCACGATACAGGGCAAGGTCGGCGCTGCGCAGGTCGCTTTCCCACTGTGCAGGGGCGCTTTCAGGATTCACCTGACAGGCTCCAATGCTGACGGTGACGCTCACCAGGCCTTCACTGGTCACGATGGGTGTCAAGGCCACCGCTTTGCGCAAATGCTCCAGCGAACAGCCCTCTTTGGTATCGTACATCCCTACTCCAAATTCCTCTCCTCCCAAGCGTGCGACCAGATCATCGGAGCGCACGCTACTGCTAAGGCGGAAAGCGACCTCTTGAAGCACCTCATCGCCCACCTGGTGCCCATATTGATCGTTGATCGTCTTGAAATAGTCGATATCGATGACGGCAATGCAGAAGCTTCTGGCCACGCTGGCATCATGGGCATAGAACCCTTGGATACGTTCGATAAAAGCACGCCGATTAGGCAGTTTGGTCAACACGTCCGTTTCAGCCAGATAGCGCAACTTACGCTCGGCATCGAGTCGCGACTGCTCGACCTCCAAGGCGTAGAACAGAGCCCCTAACGTATCCAGAAGCGGCTGCAAGAAAAGCGCGTCCTCTTCGGAATAATCTTCTTCCTTGTTGGCCAGTCCAATCATGCCGACGGTCTCTTCACCGATCTTGATAGGAAGGCCCAGAAAGCGCTTGAGGGGAGGATGGCCAGCCGGCGTTCCCCGTGACGCATGGTGGCGTCTGGGCTGGTTGGCCATGACCACGTTACCCGACGTCACCACGTGGCCAAACAGGTTATCGAGATTATTGAAAAACAGCTCGCCGCGCTGATAAGCACGGTACTGTTCATTGGTTTCTTCACTCCAGCTAATGTTCGTCAGCGCATGAATGAACAAAGTCTTGCCATGACCTTCCTGTTCCACGACTTGGCCAATCAGGCCGAACTGGCTCTCTGCCAAGGCAAGCAATTCATCGAACACCAGCTCGCAGGAGTGACGAATGTTTTTTTCCTGGAGGAAGACACTCTGCGCACGATTCATGAAATTCAGCAGTTGAACCTGCTTGTACTCGCGCAGCTCGATACGTTTCTTTTCGCTGATATCACGAATCACGCAGGTCATGCGCAGTGGGCGGCCTGCACTGTCGTTGGCCACGGTACGTCCATAAGTGTTGACCCATAGCCAATGACCCTCCGCATGGCGCAGCCGATACTCCACATTCAAGACGGCGCTTTCATCTGCCAGATGGGCACGTATGGCATTGTTGAGCCGCGCATAGTCGTCACTATGTACCAAGCCTTTCCAGAAAGACGACCGGCTCTCCACCTCATCGCGCTCAAGCCCTAGCAACTCGCACCAACGTTGATTGAAGACGTTATGGTCATTGGGAATTTCCCAATCCCAGACGCCGACATCTGCGGCCTCGATCATCAATGAAAAATCTGCGCTGCTGACCTTGGCGCGCTGCTTGTCGATGAGGCGGATGTAATCACTGATGAAAAAGCTGAGCGATTCTAAAAACTTGAGGTCTTTGGCGGTCAGCGTATTGGGCCGATCATCGATCAGGCACACGGCGCCGACCTCCCGCCCGCCCGCCACCAATGGCACACCTGCATAAAAGCGAATATACGGGCTGGAGAGCACGAGGGGGTTATCGCAAAAATCCGGATGCTGACTGGCATCCTCGATGACCAGCGGAGCGCGCAGTTCAACGACGTGGCGACAGAAGGCATCCTCGAGGGAAGTGAAATCCACGTCCAACCCCGCTTTGGCGATAAACCACTGCTTCTGGCCAAGCACCGAGATCAATGCAACGGGGAACTTGAAAAAGTCTGCCAAGGAGGCAATCAGATGATCCAGAGCATCCGACTCATTCTCCTGCGTGAGCTTGTACTTACTGATGTGCTGCCAACGTTGATTTAGCATGCTCGCCTCGTGTCACTGGCCCGCAATACGTTTCACTTACCGCTTCCAACGTAGACTAGCGACCCTTTGGCTTGGCGTCTTCCACCGGATTTTGAATAAACCTCAAGCAAAGCGTCACCATCTTTATTTATCAGCAACTTATAGAAAAACAATTCACTTTTTTTAACATTTATAATTGAACAAATATGAGACAAGCCCTGCTATATTGTCAAACATAACCTCATACCAATGAGTGAATGACAGGACAGCATGCGGCTAATATAAATTAGCTCAAAAGCAGTTGCTGTGCCATGGTTAGCTTAGGAGCCTCCCCTTGCCCTCTCTTAAGCAAGCTAACAGTCTATAGAGAAGGAAAATATGGATACCCATTTTTTCAATGCACCGCTCTATCATGCGTTACTCGGCCATACCGCCTGCATTCTGTTCACGCCAGAGGGGATGATCAAACATGCAAGCCCTGCGTTTCTCAAGGTCATGGATTGCCAGTTGAGCGCGATCAAAGGGCAGCACCATCGCATCTTTTGTGACCCTACAGACGCTCAACAGCCAGCGTACCAGCAGTTCTGGCGTTCACTGGCATCGGGGGAGAGTTTCACCGGGCGATTCCGGCGTTTCAAAGACAGCGGTGAAGAAGTGTGGCTGGAAGCCATGTACGTGCCGATCACCAACTATCGCGGCACGGTAAAGAGCGTGCTCAAGATTGCCAACGATGTCACCGCAAGACATCAAAAGGCTCAGCGCCAGGAAGCCGTATTGAAAGCCTTGAATGCCTCAATGGCCGTCATCGAGTTTACTCCCCAAGGAGAAATACTCGAGGCCAATGAAAACTTCGAAGCGGCTATTGGCTACCGTGCCAATCAATATGTGGGGCAACACCACCGCATGTTTTGCCACGACAACTTTTATCGTGAGCATCCAGACTTCTGGGCACGTTTGGCACAAGGGCATTTCACCAAGGGCCGGTTCGAGCGCAAAACGGCGCAGGGCAAAAGCATTTGGTTGGAAGCCACGTACAACCCCGTCAGGGATAGCGATGGCAATGTCGTAGAAGTCGTCAAGTTTGCCAGCGACATCACCCCCTTGGTCGAGAAGGTCAATGCCACGTCGGGTACCATCAGTTCCGCTCAAAGCAGCACTTCGCAAATAGAGCGCACCGCGAAGGACAGTCTGGACCACCTGGATGAGATGGTCAAAGGCTCTGAGCAGGCAGCCCAGACATTGGCACAGGCACAAGAGTTGATCGATGCTCTGCACAAGCAATCACAGAGCATCAACAAGATCACGGAATCGATTGCCAGTATTGCCAGCCAAACCAACCTGCTCTCTTTGAACGCTGCCGTAGAGGCCGCCAGAGCTGGGGAGCAAGGTCGCGGGTTTGCCGTCGTAGCCAATGAAGTGCGTCAGCTAGCCAAAGGAGCCTCAGAAGCCGTCGAGCAGATCACCCGTGTCTTGAAAGAGAACAGCCATTTGGTGGAGCGCACGACGCAAGCCATGCAACAGGTGATTCAACAAGGCAAAGCCAGCCAATCCAGCGTCAGCGAAATCGATGCCATCGTGAACAAGATTCTGCAAGACGCCCGCCATGTCGCCCACTCCATCGAGCAACTGGCTGCTGACACGCATATTTGAGCAGAACGTTTTCATGCACAGGGACGTGCACCCTCTTATCCACCCAAGCCTCGTAGCACATGTTCAACTTGTGATTTGGCTTGTTGTTGAGTCGCGCCACTTTTGAGCAGCAGCCGTAAGCCTGACATCGAGAGCGTCAAAAAGTACGCCAAGCTTTGTGCATCGTACTCTTCGGAAATAGAGCCTTCTTGCTGCGCTTGTGCGATCACCGTGACAAAAAACGCGGTAATCGCCTGCACACTCTGTCTGGCTGCTTGTGATTCTGCGGTCTCGCTGTTGCCCAGTTCAGTCGCCGAATTAAAAATCAGACAGCCTAGGGCGGCTTGCTCGCTCTCGGCCTGCTCGGCGGTGCGTGTCAGCAAGCGTTCGATAAAGCACCAGGCGCTCTCTTCTTGAGCGAGCGATGTGGTTAACTGTGCCAGTAACTGCTCCCGATAGCGGGACAACGCTTTAGTGAACAGCGCTTCTTTGTTGCCGTAGGTATGGTAGAGACTGCTACGGGAAATCTTCATGGCATCCAGCAAATCACGCAGCGATGTATGGTGATACCCCGAACGCCAAAACGAATGCATGGCAGCGCTTAACGCCGCCTCTGGTTGATGCTGCATCGGTCTTCCAACGCTCATGTGTCTACCTCACTGCCTGCCTAACTGATTAGCCGCCTAATATATCATGCGGGCGGTGCCGCTCGCTCTGAGCCTGTCTGCCCAATTCATAAAAATGCCCGCACGAGTTCGTACGGGCATAGAGGTAAAAAGCTTAATTAAGCAGTTCACGTACCTGTTTAATGCCTTCACGGGCAAGCTGTACCGGGCGGGAGTCGCTGATGGTCCAGGCGGCCATAGAGCCGTCGTACATGGCGATATTCTCAAATCCGGCCACTTCACTGAGCACGAACCAGTCGGTCGCCGCCCAATGTCCGGTATTGCAAAACGCAATGGTGCGCTCACGACTGTCGAGGTCGGCTTCATTGATGCGTGATTGCAGACCATCAACATCCAGATAGTAAGCACCGTTTTGTACATTCAAGTGGCTTTGGTGCGGTAGGCTTCGCGCGCCTGGTATCGTGCCTGCCACTCGCGCGGCGGGTGATTTATTCTCACCAGAAAAATAGTCAGAGGGTCGTGCGTCTACCAACTGCGCCTGCTCTTCTCGTGCTGCCTCTACCTCTTCCGTGCTGGCCACTAACTGCTCACGTAACGACGCTTCGAAGTTGGTCGAATCAAAGACATCCGGCTCGCCGGTAACCACGTCATAGCCCTGCTGCTGCCAGCCTGCAAAGCCACCGTTCAAAATCGCCACGTCATCATGACCTAATACTTTCAAGGTCCAGTAAATCCTTGCTGCACTGCCAAAGTCCGTCGGCCCTGTGCCAGCTGGCACAATCACCACGTCGCTGTCGTTGCTGATTCCTAAGCGACCAATCAATGCTTCCAGGTCATCGACCTCGGGCATCAACCCCGCCACGCTGTCACGGGTTTCACGCCAGCCATCATCGGTGTAGCTGGTGTAGCGGCTGCCCGGTATGCGCGCTTCTCGAAAGCTATCTTCATCCCCGCCGTTATCGATGGAGGAGCGAACGTCCAAAATCACTAGGGATGGTTCATCTTTGTGGGTATCTAACCACTGCGCGTCCACAAGGGGCGTCATTTCCAACGCTTGAGCTTGGGCAACCACACTGAAGACACCAACGGCACTGATAACGCTGCGTTTCATGGAGACAACTCCTCTGCCAGGAAGGAACGATTGGTACAATACTCTTATCATGCTCTATAAAAAGAGAAGCTGACAATAGAGTTTGGCTATATGGCACTCGCCAAGGGCACAAGAAAATAATCTGCGTGACGCTGTAAGTATTTTGAAAGTGGCCTCACTGAACATCAGCACAATGCAACAGGAGCACTGCCATGCCGCCTTCCACCCCACGCGCGTCTGAGTCAGCGCCCACCTTTTGGCTCAGCGGTAAGCGCCATGCCGAGCAGGATCATTTTTTCCGTCGCACCTTAGAAGCTCAGCAGTGGAAGGAAGGGGATGAATGCCACTGGCAGGCTGCTTGGGTAACCGGCATGCCTTTGAAGCGTGCTTTCCAGCACACCTCTCCCACGTGCAAAATGAACCATATTCCTGGTAATGCGGCGCTCACCGTCAAGAGCCGCTTGCACGAAAGCCTGAGCGGCTTGCGCGAGCGCATGCGTCACGCCTTCGGGGATGACCATGAGACCGTGGCGCGGCTAGACTTTTTTCCACGTGCCTATGAAATGCCTCACGACTACCCGGCCTTGATCGAAGATGCCTCGGCCAACCCGCATAAACACTGGATTTTAAAGCCCACCAACGCTTCCAAAGGGCAGGGAGTTCGTGTTCTCAAGGACCCCACCACAGCCCCTCTCACCCCCAACTGGCTGGTGCAAGAGTACGTCGCGAACCCGCATACCATTCGCGGGCACAAGTACGTGCTGCGTCTTTATATGCTAATCGCCAGTATCGATCCGCTGCGGGTGTACCTGTATGACCAGGGATTTGCCAAGCTAGCCTCTGAGCCCTGGGACCCCGACGACATCGACAACCCCTTTAGTCAGTTAACCAACCCAGATATCAATGCCTTGAATATCGGGGCTGAGATCCCTGTCGAGTTTATTGATCTGGAACGCTACCGAGAGTGGTTGCGCGATCAGGGACATGATGACGACGTGCTGTTCCACCAGCTGCGGGATCTTGCCACGCTCACTGCGCTCTCGGCAGCGGATACCATGCGGTTACGCACCCAAGAGGATGGCGCAGACCCTATGGGCTGTTACGAGCTAATTGGCTTGGACTGCTTGGTGGATGATCAACTGAAGCCGTGGATCTTGGAGTGTAATTTAAGCCCGTCGCTCGGTATCTGCGCGAAACCAGAGCATGGGGGTACCGTCGAAGAGGCGGTGAAAGGCGCCCTAGTGAGCGATATGCTCAGCCTTGTAGGGCTCTACCCACGGGTGACAACCCCCTATATAGACGCAGAAGCGCTGGCCGCTGAACGCAAGCGGTCAGGAGGGTTTGTGCCTCTCTATCCTGCGGCCACCTTAGAGGCCACGCTGGGTTACTTACCGTTCATCGGACTCCCCAGCCTCGCCGATTACCAGCTGGCTTCACCTGAGCTTCAGCAAGCTATCGCGTTTCGTGCCTACGGGGTGAGTGAGCTGATTGAAGGCGACCAACTGGCGCTTTATCACCACCCAAGCGGCCTCTACTACCAGTTAAATGATAGCGCTGCCTTGATGTGGCTAATGGCTAGCGAGGGCGAGTCTATCGAGCAGATGATCGCGCACCTCACCGCCGCCAGCGGGGGGCAAATAGCAAAAGAGCAGTTGATGTCCGACCTATGGGCAACGTTGACCCCTTGGTATCAGCACGGTCTCTTGACACTGCATACGGCTACTTCAGACGAGCCCAAGGTCTATTCAGAGCGCACAGCATCTACCGCGTGGCAAACCACTTTTTATTTTGCAGGGCGGCAGTGGCTATTAACGGCCCCTAGCGGTGCTATCGCGGAGCATTTAGCGCGCGCCTTATCGCCATTGGCGAAAGGCGTGCATGACGCCGCCTCACCCGCCGAGCCTTTACACCTATTAGAAAGCGCCAACGGTTACTGCCTCACCAACCATAGCCGCGTCATCAGTGCTCGCCTTAAACGGCCCGATATTCTGGATGCCATCACCCGCTACTGCATGAAGACTGCGTCTCGTGCAGGCGAGTTAACGCTCGACATTGCGCTACTGGGCAATACCCAGCAGCAATTCGCCTGTGTTTTACCGGCCCAAATGTCCCCAGGCGTACTCGATACACTGGCGCAAGTGGCCACGCAGCACGGCTTGAGCGTCACCCGTGGGGCACGACTGTCCCCCCAGTCACCCACGCGCCTTGTTCCACTGAATCTTCCGCTCAGTGATCACGATTGGACGCCTCTGCCTCATCAACCGTTAGAGACACCTCTTGTCGTCATCGTCCTCTCCGCGGATGCTGACACGCTGCCCGAGCCGCTCTCTTCTTTGTCTTTGCTAGGCGCGCTGTTACCGACAGCGTATGAAACAGAACACCACCTCAGCGTCGAATCGCTTCAGGCATTGCAAACGCTGTGTCAGCGCTCAGAGCAGGTATCACTCAGCTTGGCCTCTCAGGGTCATGATCTGGGCGCATGGCTGAGCCGCCACGTATTACAACCCACTTCCCATGCCGCTGTGTAGCGGTGGGTAAGATGCGCCATTTGGCGCAATAATCGCGACCATAGGAGAACGACCATGTCTCAACATGAAGCAAAACGCCGGTTACTCAGCCGTTTGAGCCGTCGGTTTGGCTACACGGCTCCCGCCCTCGCGCTGGTAGCGAGCGGTTTGGCGTTTCAAGCCCACGCTGATGAGCCGACCGACAGCATGACTAACGTTCAGCAAGCCCCCATGATGCTAGCGGAAGGCGGTGCTGAAGGCGGCGGTGAAGGCGAACGACCAGAAGGTGAAGGAGAAGCCGAAGGCGGCGCTGAAGCCGGTTAACACTGTACCGACTGCTTAATCCGTTGTGCTGAGCTGGTGCTTCGACCAGCTCAGCTTATGAGGATCCTTCGCTATGCCCGTGACATCGCTGCCCGTCTCAAAATGCCAATTTCCCTGCCAACCGTTGGTTGAAGAGAACACGCTCTCGCTCACACAGCTGCAGTCGCTCGTGGCCTCTCTTGCTAGCACGTCGTATAGCCAACTATTTGGCAGCCAGTCAGTGGGAAAACATGTTCGCCACATCATAGAGCACTACCAAACGCTGCTGGCGGGATATGCTAACGCGCCCCATGTGGATCAGATTGATTATGAGCAGCGCCCACGAGAAGAGGCACTAGAAGAGAACCCAGCGGCAGCCGCCAATACGATTAACGCGCTACGAAGCGCTCTTCACGCATTGAGTAATAAGCCCACGGATACCCCCTTGATACTGAACTATCCCGTTGGCCATGAGGGCCATGCGTATCCGCTCGCCTCTAGTTTAGGAAGAGAGTTGGCGTTTCTTACCAGCCATACTGTGCATCACATGGCACTGATTCGCTTACTGTGCGACACCCTAAGTGTCGCGGTACCCGAGGACTTTGGTGTTCACCCCTCCACGCTGCGCCATTGGCGGCAACACGATCATTAAATAGCGTGTTACCAAGCAGTGATCGCGTACCGCCATGGCACCGACGTGCCATGGCGCTCTATACAGTCTCGTTACCCGTAAACACAATGCGTTGCACTGGTCTGGCTGATCATTTGGTAAATATCCATATCGGTGACCGGCTCAGCGTTTTCCTCTTCAGACACATAGAGCGAGGAAAGTGACCAAATCTGGTCGTCTGATTGCTCGAACCACTGGTTCACCTTGTCGGCATCTAATAAAGCCAGCTCGTCTTCCGCTATTAACGACTGAGAAAGCAGCAGCGCCTTCAGCGATTCCAGGTTGGCTTGCTCATCGTCAAGGGTGTTGAACACCTGCACGACCACATCACCCTCTTGGCCACTGCCTACCTTAATAGGCTCATCAATGATATTGACCTGCGTTCCCGTAGGCACGTTATCGAAAATTGAGCCAATGTCTTCCGGATACATCCGTATGCACCCTCGGCTGGCCCGCATGCCAATTCCGTCGGGTTGGTTGGTACCGTGGATTAAATACCCAGGTATATCCAACAAAATAGCATGCTCACCCAGCGGGTTATCTGGCCCAGGCGGCACCACGGCGGGTGCGGGTTCGCCGCGCGCCGCCGCCTCTTCACGCATGGAGCGCGGCGGGTACCAAGCAGGATTTTCAAGGCGCATGGTCGTTTGTGTGATACCCAATGGCGTATCGTAGCCATCACGACCGATACCTATAGGATAGGTCTCCACCCAAGGGGTTTCCCCTTGAGGCACATCTGGATAGTAATAGAGCCTTAATTCCGCCACGTTGATGACGATGCCCGTGCGTGGCACATTGGGCAGAATGTGTTGCCTTGGAATGGTGACAGCCGTCCCTTCCCCAGGCACCCAAAGGCTTACATCGGGATTGGCCGCACGGATCTCTTCGTAGCCCACTTTGTGCGTTCGTGCGATATCAATCAGCGTGTCTTCTTCATTAGCAAGCACTTGATAGTATTGACCGATGACATCGCCACTGTCAGGCAGCGGATAGTGGTGATCGGGCACCGTCGTTTCCTCTGCACTCACCCATATCGGCCACGTCAACGCGCTCATTAATGCGGCGTTACGTACCGCCGCGACACTCTGTTTCAACATCACTTTTTTTACCTTCTGACACATAACAGCACTCATTGTGTTACCTCCTTAACATTGGCAGCAGGCTGATAACGTGACCACAGCATTAACCCCAGCCCCCCTACTATCATCGGTAGCGTAAGCGCATGGCCCATGGTGACCCAGTCGAAAGCGATAAACCCAAGATGGGCATCGGGCATACGCACAAACTCCACCGCAAAGCGGAATACGCCATAGCCGAATAGGAATGCCCCGGATAGTAATCCCCTTTGACGAGGACGACGTGATAACCAGAAGAGCACAACAAATAGCACCACCCCTTCTAGCAGCATCTCGTATAGCGCAGAGGGGTGGCGTGGCTCAGGCCCTACCTGCGGGAAGATCAGCGCCCACGGCACATCTGTCACACGGCCTGGAAGCTCTTGATTAATAAAGTTGCCCAACCGCCCAGCGCCTAAGCCAATGGGCACAAGAGGAGCCACAAAGTCAGCGATATCGATAAACGCCAGTCGCTTTTTGCGCGCAAAAAAGAGCGCTGCCGCGATCACGCCAACGAGGCCACCATGGAAGCTCATGCCTCCATCCCATACCTGGAATACCCACAGCGGGTCGCTTAACCACTGCTCAATGCCATAGAACAGGGCGTAGCCCAATCGGCCGCCAACAATCACGCCAACAGCGCCATAAAAAATCAGATCACTAATGTCATCTTTACTTAGGCCCAAGTCGTCGGCACGCCAACGTCCCAACCACCATGCAGATAAGAACCCCACCACATACATTAATCCGTACCAATGAATCACCAGTGGCCCAAGCGCCACGGCAACGGGGTCAATCGCCGGATAGTCCATTGCTTTCTCCGTTTTTCTAACAGGCATACCGTGATATCACGGGGTATCCCCGTGAACGCCAAGCGGTATGAAAAAGCGTTTAAGGTGCTAGAAAGACAAGAAAAAGCGGGGAGGTTTCTCTAATTGCTCAGGAAGGGATTGCGGGTAAGGCACCTTCATCAACCCTTGTGGGGAAGGCGTTAGCACAGGGCCTGACATCGCGCAGGCACTCGCAGGTGCAAAGGGAGAACAGGAGGCGTCGGTATGCTCGGCGGCCTGCTCTAAGGCAGAGAGAGAAAGGCAGTGGGCGTCAGCCACACTAGACACTGACACAGACGCATCGACTAAGCAGCTGCCTTTGACAATGCTGCTCACACTGGCTCCTGATAGCATAACGATGACCACCATCATCATGGCAGCCAGTTGCTTAGCTAGTCCGTTACGCATTTTTCGCCATGTCAGCCAACCTTCGATGTCTAGCTACCAGTGTCTTTTTGCCATGCCCTCTTTACCCAAGCGAGCAAACGCGAGTGAATGTTTTTACCACAAAAAGAACAGTCAGTCCAAAAGGCGACTTCAAGCTCAAGGCTAAAAGCCGCCCTACTTTTCTAAATCCTGCGGGTCTACCTATTACAGTGCCCCTCTACCTCGCCTGTGAAGCGTTGCTGTGCGTGAACCACATACGCCGCCAAGGCCGCTAGCTCCTCAGAATCCCAAGGGAGTGGGTCCGCTGCCATCGGCGCTACCATGCACAGTTGAACCATTTCGTCGGCATGAACGGTCTCCATGCCAAACATGTTGGTTCCCATTGCGACGGGATGAGGAAACGGCTGCTGAAAGCTCGTTTGAAAACCGACATCGCCTTTTGCGCCATGGCAGCTTGCACATGAAAGTCCATTGGTGCTCAGCGAAACATCGTTAAACAGCGCTTCGCCGTGCTCAATGAGCGATGCCGGGTTATTGCCACGCTCATCATACTGCGGCGTATAGCCGTCAGGCCTTCTCACCAACGCTGCTTTAGGGTGCGGGGCTGCTTCTGCTTCCCCCTCTGCTTCCCCTTCTGCTTCTGCTTCGCCTTCTGCCTCGGCTTCGCTACCCGCCTCGGGACTTGCCTCCGCCGAGCGGTGGCTGCTCGCCAACATGATGCTCGTAGATGACACTTCTTCTGCCAAAACGGTTTGTTGCGCCGTGAATGTTTGGAACATAACGCCGCCTGCTACCAAGGCAATGGCTGGGGCAGAGTAGCAAAGCTGTTTACGCAGACGGTCAAGCAATTGGCTTCGTAGATCACGATCTAGGCGCATAGCGATCACCTGTCGATAGAATTGTTATTGGGGCATGCGCTTCTCTGTGATCGAGCCGTAAACATCCTTACACACGTCACTCAAAAAAGAGCATTGCCTTTTTTGAACCGAATGTTCCATAATCTAACAGCGTTCAGGCATGACACCGACGTGATGCCTTCACCGATTATTCATCGTACAGGAGGAGGTTGTAATGGCTGATTTTCCGCTTCACACCACGGATAGTGCTCCTGAAGCTGCCAAAGCCAACTTGCAGGCTGCCGAGAAAAAAATGGGCTTTTTGCCCAACATTTTTGCCAAGATGGCAGAAGCACCTACCCTGCTGGAAGCCTACCTCACGCTTGATGGCATCTATGCCAAAACAAGCTTGAGCCCCGTCGAGCAACAAGCGGCTTTGCTGGCCATCAGTGCTGATAACCAATGCTCTTTTTGTGTAGCGGCTCATACGGGCGGTATCAAAAAAGCAGGCGCGGATGATGAATTAATTAAAGACTTACGCTCTCGCAAGACCCCCAACGACGCGAAAATTGCGGCGGTGACCCGTTTTGCTCGTCATCTAAACGCACAACGCGGTTGGGCAGAACAAACAGAAATCGATGCCTTTTTAGAAGCGGGTTTTTCGCACCAGCAAATCTTAGAACTGGTCATTGCCTGTGCGTTAAAAACGCTGTCTAACTACACGAACCATGTCGCTGGAACGCCACTTAACGAAGAATTAAAGCCACTTGCTTGGACCGCTGACACTTAAATCGATCTCTGTGGCCGCCATAGCGGCCACTTCGATACCGTTCTCTAGGGATACACCTGACGATGACGCTGTTACCTATGAATGATCACATCGCCGCCCTGCGACCAAAGCTTATTTCCTTTGCACGGTTACAGCTGAGAGATCACACGGCAGCGGAAGACACTGTTCAAGATACGCTCATCACTGCGATTGAAAAACAAGACACCTTCAGCGGCCGGTCTGCCTTTGAAACATGGGTGTTTGGGATTTTAAAAAACAAGCTTCTTGAACGAATACGATACGAACGCCGCTACATTTCATGGCAAGACGAAGAGTATAGCGACGAAGACTCCTTCGAGAACTTGTTCAAAGAAAATGGACGATGGCAAGCCGCCAGTAAACCTCAGCGCTGGGGTGAGCCTGATCAAATGTTAGAAAATGCGGCTTTCTGGCAACTGTTAGATACCTGTTTGATCGCTCTTCCTGACAACACAGCCCGTGTTTTTACGATGCGCGAACTCATGGATCTCACCACGCAAGAAATTTGCCAAATACTTTCGCTGAGTGAAGCGAATTGCTGGGTCATCTTACATAGAGCAAGGCTTAAATTACGTGCTTGCATTGAAAAAGGCTGGTTAACAGAGAAATGAAGAAGAAAACTTCAACAAAGGCAAACAAGCCGCTAAAAAAAGGCATCAAATTCCGCAAGCTGATGCGCAAAGCAGCCATCCTTCTCGCCTTCCTGGCGGTCCCCATTGCTTGGCTAATCGCCAATGAACAGTCGGCCCGACAAGAATCAGACTTGAGCATCCTGGGAAGTGGTCAGCCGGTGGCGGTACAAGTGCATGATCACAGCTGCCCACTGTGCCAACGTCTCAGAACGAATGCGGAGCAAGCGCTGGACGACATGGAGCAGCCACCGGCGTGGCGAATTGCAGATATCAACACCACCAGTGGTGCCGATTTTGCGCATCGATACGGAGTGGGCCACGTCACGATTCTTCTCTTTGATGGGAAAGGAAATCGCCAGCAGACCATCGAAGGTGTTACTTCCTCACACGATTTACGTAGTGCTTTCGAAAAGCTTATGCAATCGAGCCACTAGAGCCAAACATACTTATCTGATTAATTTAAATATTATGGTAAGGTAAGACACCAAAAATGCACAAAGTCAACCTAAACAAGCATCTTCCCAATACACCATAAAAAACTCGATGGAGGACACAGGTATGATGATGTGTAGAGAAGCCACTCGACTAATGTCACTGAGAATTGAGCAGCCACTAACATTTCAACAGAAAGCTCAGCTAGCACTGCATCTTTCAATGTGTGGAGCATGTCGTCGCTGTGACAAGCAGTTTCGTTTTCTACACGACTCATTCAATCGCCACCCCAGTAAACATGGCGACATTAATAACAAGTAAAGTGTAAGCATCCAGCCACTAACAAGTGACTAGATGCTTACACTTTTAATGATATATTACCCATACAGCCCATCACCGAATTCATGCGTCAAGTCGATAACGCTAGTATCATCAAGCCTTCCTGTGAGCATATTGAACATAGAACCTGCATACACTCTCTTACGAAAACGCCCCCAATGAAGGGGGCGTTTGGCGTTCTAGACTAACGCCAGGGTCTTACGCAAACACCTCAGTCCACTCACCGCGCTTGGCCAGCAGGTTACGCGCCAGTTCCTGGGCACCTTCCAGGCTGTGGCTGGCGGCCCAGCCGCACTGCATTTCGTTGCAGGCAGGCACTTCGGTAGCAGTCAAGACGTCGTTGAGCGTCTGCTCGATGATCGACAGCACGTCGTCGTAATCGTCGTGGTTGATCAACGCGATGTAGAAGCCGGTCTGGCAGCCCATCGGGCTGATATCGACGACTTTATCGGTGTGATTGCGCGACAATTCTGCCATCAGGTGCTCCAGGGAGTGCAGCGCAGGCATCTCCATGTGCTCCTTGTTGGGCTGGCAGATACGCAGGTCGTATTTGTGGATACGGTCGCCGTGCTGGCCTTCCTTGATATCGGCCAGACGCACATAGGGGGCCTTCACCTTGGTGTGGTCCAGGTTAAAGCTTTCGACGTTCATCTTTTTTTCGGTCATGTTGGCTCCGTAGTCGCTCTCGTTCGCGGGGCTATTCTACACGTTGTGCACTCATGACACCTTGGGGGCATCGAAATTCCACGGCTCATCGGTGTAGACACATACGTTGGCGTCTTCGATGTCGCCATCCGGCGACTCGACGTGCTGGGCGAAGAATTCCTGGATCTCTTTACGCTGGCAATGCGCTTCGAACTCTTCACGGCTGGCCCAAATCTCGTGGAACACGATGGGGTAGCTGGTGCCTTGGGCAAACGGGTTATCGATCTGGCGAGTCACCGTGTACAACAGGCAAGCATCTTCACGATGGGCGTTGGGCTCAAGACTTTGCAGTGCCTTGAAGACCGCTTCTTCTTTGCCTGGCTTGGGTTTGAAGCTGGCAGTGCAATAGATTTTTTTCGACATGCTGTCTTCCAGATAGGGAGAATCACGACTCATTATGCGACCAGGAGGTGCAGATACCAACCTATAGCACCATACGATCAGCCAACATTTCCAGATCAGACACCGTCATATCCGGCTCGCCACCCCAAGGGTCGAAGGGCGCATCCGGTTGGCGACGCACCCAAACGCTGCGCAGGCCCGCTTGCGTGGCACCAATCACGTCAAAGGCGTTGCTTGAAATCAGCCAGGTATTTTCTGGGCGCGCTTCAAGCTGACTGCGTAAATAAGCGTACACGGCGGGGTCGGGTTTGAAGCGTTTGATATCGTCCACACTCACCACCGCATCCATATGGCGCTGCACGCCTGCACGGCTCAAGAGCTGGTTCACCGCGTCCGATGTGCCGTTAGAAAACGCCACGCAGCGAATCCCTGCATCGCGCAGCTGGTCCAGCGCAGGCACTACATCGGGGAATGCGGGCAGTTCTGTATACACGGCCATCAAGTGGTCGTGATCGTTATCGGATAGCCCGGCTTGCAGCGCACGGTTCGTAAATACCAGCGCTTCGCGAGTACAGTCAGAAAACGGCACGTAGGCCCCCATTAACCCGCGGCGAAAGCTGTATTCCAGCTGTTTTTCGCGCCAACGCTTGGCGAACTCAAGCGCTTGTGAGGTATCTTTCAAGCGTCGTTCCAGCTCAACGGTGACGCCCTGAGTGTCAATCAACGTGCCGTATACATCAAAGGCGAGTACCGGTTGCATGGTGAGCGTCTCCTCAACGATCAACGTTCTATTGTCTATTTACACTGTCCAGCTATTCACACTGTTCAGCATAGACGCCACGATCAAAAACAAAAACGCCGCTGCATCGGCAGCGGCGCTTAAACGGCTAAAGCAGGCGATTAAACGGTAAAGGCAGCTTCCTGCTGGCCGGTTTTCAGATCACCAGAGCGCACCAGCTCATCGGTCACGCGATCGATGGCGCGCTTGGCACGGCCAATCATCTCGTCTACTTCTCCACGGTTGATGATCAGCGGCGGCGCAAAGCCGAGGATGTCGCCCTGGGGCATGGCGCGGGCAATCAGGTTCTCTTCCATGGCCGCAGCCGCGACGCGCGGGCCAACTTTCAGCACGGGGTCGAAGTGCAGGCGCTGCTTGGCATCCGGTGAGAACTCCAGCGCCGCCATCAGGCCAACGCCGCGCACGTCGCCCAGCAGCGGGTGACCTTCGAAGGTCGCTTTCAGCTGCTGCTGGAAGTAAGCGCCGGTTTCTGCCGCGTTGCCCACCAGGTTTTCGCGCTCGATGATATCCAGATTGGCAAGGCCTGCGGCACAGCCCAGGGCGTGGCCGGAGTAGGTCCAGCCGTGGCCGATGGGGCCGAATTCACCGGTACCCTGCTCCAGCACTTTCCATACCTTGTCGCCGACGATGACGCCGGACAGCGGCTGGTAGGCACTGGTCAGGCCTTTGGCGATGGTGATCAGGTCAGGCTTCATATTGTAGTGGTGGCTGCCGAAGTCGGAGCCGGTACGGCCAAATCCACACACCACTTCGTCGGCAATCAGCAGCACGTCGTACTTGTCCAGGATCGGCTGAATCGCTTCCCAATAGCCCTCCGGCGGCGGCACGATACCGCCAGTACCGAGCACCGGCTCGCCGATGAAGGCAGCCACGGTGTCCGGCCCTTCCTCCAGAATCATGGCTTCCAACTTGTCCGCGCAGTAGGCAGAAAATTCGAGCTCGGTCATGCCATGCTGCTCGGCGGCACGCAGGTAGTAGTGCGGCGCTTCGGTATGGCGAATGGTATCGATGGGCAGGTCGAAGTGGTCGTGGAACGCCTTCAGGCCAGTCAGCGAGCCAGACGCGATGCCTGAGCCGTGGTAACCGCGCATGCGCGAGATGACCTTTTTCTTCTGCGGGCGGCCCAGCACGTTGTTGTAGTAACGCACGATCTTGAGCTGGGTTTCGTTGGCATCAGAACCCGACATGCCGTAGTAGACCTTGGACATGTTGAGGCCTGCGATTTTCAGCACGCGCTCGGAAAGCTCGATTTGCGGCTCGTTGGAGTGGCCCACGTAGGTGTGATAGTAGGAGAGTTCCAGCGCCTGTTTATAGATCGCTTCCGCCACTTCGGTGCGGCCATAGCCGATGTTGACGCAGTAAAGGCCCGCAAAACCATCGATGAACTCGCGGCCATCCTTGTCCACGATGTGGATGCCTTTACCGCCGGTAATCACGCGGCCAGGCAAATCACCATGGGCAAAATCACGCAGGTGCGTAGAGGCGTGGAAGGTGACTTTGCGGTCGCGTTCGATCAGATCCTGATGCAAGCTCATAATGCTCTCTCTGTACGATAAACCTCCCCACAGTTGGGGAGGATATTTTATCTTTGGTGACTGACTTAATGATGGGCACCTCGCGGTGCCTTCGCCCGGCAAAGCCGGCCTCCCACAGGGCCAATTCAAGCGCCTAACGGGGGTTGTGGGAGGGCGCTTCAGCGCGCGATGCTGTGGCTCCCAAACCTAGCTACCCGACACCGATCCCAGCGCGCCCAGGCAGTAGTACTTCGTTTCCAGATACTCATCGATCCCCGTCGCGCCACCTTCACGGCCAAGGCCGGACTGTTTGACGCCGCCGAAAGGCACGGGCGGCCCGGTCATCTTCACGGAATTGACGCTCACCATGCCGTACTCCAATGCGCGCATCAGCTTCCAGATGCGGCGAATATCATGGGTGTAGATATACGCGGCCAGACCGTACTCGGTGTCGTTGGCCATGTCGATGACTTCGTCGTCGCTACTATAAGCGGTAATGCCGGCCACCGGGGCAAAGTTCTCTTCCCGCCATACCTTCATTTTTGGCGTCACACCGGTCAGCAGCACCGGCATGAAGAAGTTGTCGCCCGGCGCTTGGCTTTGGTCGCCCGCGATCAGGGTGGCCCCTTTCGAGATGGCATCATCGACAACCGCAGCCGCTTTTTCGACCGCCTGGCGGTGAATGAGCGGGCCAAGATCCACTTCGCCGTGCAGGCCGTTGCCTACGGTGAGTGCCGCCATGCGCTCGGTGAACTGGGCAACGAACTCATCGTGAATGGATTCGTGTACCAGAATACGATTCGCGGCAAGGCAATCCTGCCCGGCGGTTTGGAACTTCGCGGCCACGGCAGCGTAGGCCGCTTCTTTGGGGTCCATATCCGGCCCGACGATAAAGGGTGCGTTGCCGCCCAGCTCCAGCGAAAGCCGCTTCACGGTGTTGGCGCTCTGCTCGATGAGCAAGCGGCCAACACGGGTGGAACCAGTGAATGAAAGCGCCCGGATGCGCGGCTCGCCGCACAGAATTTTCGAGACTTCCGCAGGCTCGCCCAGCACGACGTTGAAGATACCTTCTGGAATACCCGCACGCTCGGCGAGTTCAGCCAGCGCCAGCGCTGTAAATGGCGTCTCGTTGGCCGGTTTCACAATCACCGGGCAGCCAGCCGCCAGCGCAGCGGCGGCTTTACGCGTGATCATCGCCAGCGGGAAGTTCCAAGGCGTGATCATCGCCGCAATGCCCACCGGCTCCTTGATGGTGCCGAGCGATGCATTGGGAATGTGGCTCGGGATGGTCTCGCCGTAGGTGCGCTTGCCCTCTTCCGCGAACCAGCGCACAAAGCTTGCGCCATACTCCACTTCGCCACGAGCATCGGGCAGTGGTTTGCCCTGCTCCAGGGTCATGATGGTAGCGAGGTCTTCGCGGTTGGCTTGAATGAGGTCGTACCAGGCCAGCAGGCGCTCGCAGCGCTCGTCGGCGCGCAGCGCCCGCCAGTGAACGAATGCCGCTTCGGCGGCATCCACTGCGGCGATAATTTGATTCGCTTCCAGCAGCGGAATATGGCCAATGGCTTCGCTGGTTGCCGGGTCGTACACGGCCTCTTCACGGCCACCTTCGCCATGGGTCCACTTGCCGTTCACATAAGCGTACTGACGGAACAAGCGTGGATCTTCCAGACGTTTCACGAGGGCAGTGGATAGTGTGGTCATGACTCTTCTCCAGGAGGCTGCCACGACTCTGAGAGCAGGTATTGGCAACGACCGTGACGCTACAAGAAAGGGGTTTCAGCTGCCGCTCTGCGGGCTTGCTGCAATGCCTGTAGCGTAAGGGAGATAGCCCACGAAGTGTTTTTGAAAGTGAACGTTTAAACGCGGGATTTTTTTGTGGAACGGGCATTTTCACGCGTTTTTTTTGGGTGACACACGTCCTGCCATATAACTTGTACAAGAATATAAAATATTGTGGCAAATGATGGCTGCCGCCTTCTGTCAGGGCGATTCTGACGTAATATGAGATCTAGTCACGCACCTGAACTTGCCGCTGGCCTCTGCTTGCCGCTCAAGAGATAACGCCGTGTATCGACTTGCCTACTTTAAGCAGCTCTCCGAGCATATCGGCCACCTGACCGTTCGCGAACGCTACGATCAGGATCGCCATGAGACACGGCTGCGCTCGATGGAAATGCTCACGGGCTGGCTCGCGCTGTTTTATTTTTCGTACACATTGGTGGATATCTACTTGCTCCCCGATATCGCCTTGCGTTCTTTAGCGATGCGCTTTCTGCTGATGGGGCCCGCTACGCTTCTGCTGTTTGCCTATTATCGACGTCCTGTGCCCATCCGCCAGAAAGAGCTGGCCGGGGTACTGGTGGTCTGCTTGGGCACGGTGGTGTGGTGCGCCATTCTGCTGGGCTCAAAAGACCCCGACGTGCTGGGCTACTTCTACGCAGGGCTAGTCTTTTTGCTGGTGATCACCATCGTATCAACACCGCCCTTCGAATATAGCCTGTATGGTTCGCTGTTTATCTTCGGCTGCCTCTACACCACGGTCTTCTTCTTGCCTGGGGCTCATCCTGACTATGTGATGAACCACCTCTCCTTGGGCGTTCCGGTGCTGGTACTCTCGCTCATGGCAAACTATCGATTCTCATCCGAATCATTGCGGCTTTACCTTGAAAACACACGCGTGGAGCAGCTGCGTACCGAGTTGGCTGCCCGGAATGCCGAACTGGAGAAAATGACCTACCTGGACCCCCTGACCGGGCTTGCCAACCGCCGGGGACTGGTGCGCTTTGCCTCCACCTTGACGCAGCCTGATACGCCACTGGCAGTCGCTGTCATCATCGTCGATGTGGATCACTTCAAAGCCTTCAACGACTTTTACGGTCATTCCGAGGGGGACCGCTGCCTACGCGCGGTGGCAGGTGCGCTTCAGGCAGCCTGTCAGGGCAGCGGTATCGTCTGCCGGTTTGGTGGCGAAGAGTTTCTGGTATTGAGCTGCGAACACGCCACCGTGGCCAACGCCGTGGCGCTGGCCGAGCGCATTCGACTGAAAGTCGCTCATCTAGGAGTGGCTCATGCCCCGACCACCGAGGGTAAAGTGACCGTGAGCGTGGGAGTATGCGCAGGCTCTGTGGCCCCTGATACACACATTGACAGGCTCATCAAAGCGGCCGACGACGCGCTGTACGAGGCCAAGCGTGAAGGCCGAAATCGCGTCAGGTCGGGCACGCTCGCCAGCCCTGGCAGTAACGTCTCTCCTGACGAGACCATTGGAACTCAGCCAACCTTATAGCGGGCTGCACAAATCACTATCGATGGCGATGGACTGGCGTTTGACGGTTTTGGTGACGATATAGGTGAAATAGCGTTCGATCCCCGCCTCGGATACCAGCCACTTGTCCATTAGCCGCTGGTAGCTGTCGATGGTGCGGGCCTCGAACTTCACCAGATAATCGACGCCACCGCCCACGGCCACACATTCGGTGACCTCGGGGGTAGCCATCACGAGCGCTTCAAAACGGGCAAAGCTTTCGGCGTTGTGCTGCTTGAGCTCGATCTGCACCCACACGGGGTTGCGCGGCACCAATACCTCCGCATTGATGCGTGCCGTGTAGCCTTCGATCACACCCGCCTTTTCCAAGCGCTTCACCCGCTCCCAACAGGGGCTGACCGAGAGGTTGATCGCCTCGGCCAGCTTCGACTTGGTGATTCGCCCGTCCCGGGAGAGGATATCGAGGATTTTTAAATCATAGCGATCCAGTTTCATCATGCCGGGGGCTACGCCTCCAGGCGTTCGACAACGTCGGCGATCACCGCCAGGGTGTCGCCCATATTGATCAGCGAAGGGGCCCGGCGCGCCATCAGAATGCCGTCGCGCTCGGCCTGGTACGCCACCGGCGACGACCCGCTGCGGGTCATGTCATAAACGTAGGCAATGGTCTGGCCCTTCTTCACTTCGTCGCCCAGTGCCACCAGCAGCTCCAACACGCCGGCGTGCTGGCTCTGCACGTAGCAGCTGGCATCCGGCATATCCAGGTACATCTGCCCACCTTCGGGCATTTTCACTTCGCCTTCTACCAAACCGTAATGAATCAGGAAGTTGCGCACGCCGCGCTCGGCAATGGCGATACTTTGCGGGGTGGAGGTACCGCCGCCTCCAAGCTCGGTGGCCACGAATACTTTGCCCTGACGTTCGCAGGCGGTATCGAACAACTTTTCGGCGTCCAGCTCGAACATCACCATGGCGTAAGGCGCACCGAAGGCCTTGGCGCCTTCCAGCGCCGCCTGCTGCTGGTGTTTGTCATCCAGTACGTGAGACGCACCAAACGGCAGGATATCCAGCGTACGGCCACCGGAGTGCAGGTCGAGCACGACATCACTCATGGGCACCAGCACCCGGGTGAAGTAGTCGGCAATTTGTGAGGTCACCGTGCCGTTAGGGTCGCCGGGAAAACTGCGGTTCAGGTTGCCTTTGTCCATCGGTGAGGTGCGCTTGCCAGCCATCACCGCCGGGGTGTTCATGCAGGGCACGATGATCACGCGGCCAGTTACCTCCTCGGCCTTGAGCGCCGAGGAGAGCTTGAGCAGCGACGTTATGCCTTCGTACTCGTCACCATGGTTGCCCCCCGTCAACAGGGCCGTGGGGCCTTCGCCGTTCTTCACCACGGTCACGGGAATCATCACCGCCCCCCAGGCGGATTCATCAGTGGAGATCGGCAGCTTCAAAAAGCCGTGCTGCACGCCGTCGGCGTCGAAGTCGACGGTGGCAGAGATGGGGCTGGGCCGTAGTGAGTTCGGTTGAAGCGTCATGGTGAATCCTTTTTATTGAACGACCGGCTACTTCACGAACAGCTGGCGGGGGAAGTTTGCCAGCGTTTCGCAGCCGTCTTCGGTAATCAGTATGCTTTCGGTAATTTCCAGCCCCCAGTCATCGACCCACAGGCCCGGCATGAAGTGAAAGGTCATGCCCGGCTGCAGGATCGTCTCGTCCGAGGGACGCAGGCTCATGGTGCGCTCGCCCCAGTCGGGGGGGTAAGAGATGCCAATCGGATAGCCGCAGCGCGCGCCACCGCGGTCAAAACCGTACTTGTCCATGGCTGCGCCCAGCGCCATGGCGATATCGGCCGTGCGATTGCCGGGCTTGGCAACGGCCAAACCGTTTTCGATGCCTTCCAGCAAGGCCGATTCGGCGCGGATGAAGTCAGTGGGCGGCGTGCCGAGGAACACGGTGCGCGACATGGGCGCATGGTAGCGCTTGAACACCCCGGCAATTTCGAAGAAGGTGCCTTCACCATTGCGGAACGGCGTATCGTCCCAGGTCAGGTGTGGCGCCGCCGCATCCTTGCCCGTAGGCAGCATGGGCACGATGGCCGGGTAATCACCGCCAAACACCTTGCCGTTTTCGTCGATGAACCCTTCGATGCCCACGCGATAGATTTCAGACACCAGCTTGCTCTTGGGCAGCCCCGGCTCGATCACTTCCAGAATGCGCGAGTGCATGCCTTCGACGATCTTGGCGGCGACCCGCATATAGGCAATTTCCTGGGGAGACTTGATCGCCCGGCACCAGTTCACCAGCGCGTTGGCATCCATGAAGCGCGCGTGGGGAAGCTCCTTGAGCAGGCTTTGGTAAGCCTTGGCGGAAAAGTAGTAGTTGTCCATTTCCATGCCCACCACGCCGGTGTGCCAGCCACGGTCGGGCATGATCGACTGCGCCAGATACTCCATCGGGTGCATGTCGGGGTTCTGGACGTAGTAATCCGGGTAATAGGTGATGTTATCGGGATGAATCCAGCAGGTGCGCAGCGCGCCATTGGCATCCATACGACGACCAAACCACACCGGCTCACCCTCCAACCCCACCAGCACGCACTGGTGCACGTAAAATGACCAGCCGTCGTAGCCGGTCAGCCACGCCATGTTGGAAGGGTCGCTGACGATCAACACATCGATGCCGCGACCGGCCATTTCAGCACGCACTTTCCATAAACGGCTGGCGTACTCTTCACGGGTGAAAGGCAGGGAAACCTCTGTCATCGGGCAACTCGCCAATAAAAGATCACTTAGAACCAGCGCCTGCGGTGAAACGCGCCACTGGGCCACAGGATCGACCTGGTCACCGCCGCTGCTGGCCCGCCAATGTCGCCTTGCCCCGATACTAGCACCCCTCCTTGGTCAGCGGTCAAAGCCTTTATGTCAAAAATTGCATAGACCGTTAACATCGCTTCTAACGAGGCGTTGACCGTGCAGCGACGCGCCTGGCGTGGGTTGCGGTCTTCGGGTTCTCTCGCTCATGATAGAGCTTCCCCAAAAGCCGCAGCTAAGGAGCCTTCATGAAAATTGTCGTCCATATCGACAATGCAGCGCAGTGGCAGGCCGCTATTGCCGACGCATTGCCCCAGGCCACGGTATTGACCAGCGACGCCCCGGCCAGCGAGCGGCTCAATGCCGATTACCTGGCCGTCTGGAAGGCACCGGCCCATTTGCTGCAAGAGCAAACGCACCTGAAAGGCATCATCAATCTCGGGGCAGGCGTCGACCACTTGCTCAATACACCGGGCCTTCCTGAAGGCGTGCCCATCGTCAAACTGCGCGACGCGGGCATGAGCGAACTGATGGCCGACTACGCGCTATACGGCGTGCTGCACTTCTACCGCAGCATGGACCGCTACCGCGAACAGCAGGCCCACGCCCAGTGGGCGCCGCAGCCAGTCGCCGACAAGGCCGACTGGCCGGTGGGCGTGCTGGGGCTCGGGGCCATTGGTGGCTACGTGGCCAGTGCGCTACAGCAGGCAGGGTTTCCAGTCTTGGGGTGGAGCCGCTCTGCCAAACAGATCAGCGGGGTACGCTGCCTGCACGGTGACGAGGGCCTGGACCAGCTGTTAAGCAAGGTGCAAAGCGTCGTGACCATCCTGCCGGATACCCCGGCCACTCGGCATATCCTGAACGCCGCCCGGCTGGCGCAACTTCCTCCAGGGGCAAGTGTGATCAACCCTGGGCGCGGGAGTCTAATCGACGAACAAGCCCTGTTGAAAGCCCTTGGCACAGAACAGCAGCCAGGCCACCTGCGCGGTGCGCTGCTGGACGTCTTCCACGAAGAGCCGCTGCCTGCCAACCACCCACTGTGGCAGCACCCCAGGGTGATCGTGACGCCGCATATGGCGGCCCCGACTCCGCTGAACGACGCCATCGATCAGGTCATTTCCTATCTGCATGCCTTCGATGCCGGTGAGCCTCTCGCCACCGTCAACCCCGATGCGGGCTACTGACGCCCATGGCTCGGCACGTTATACTTTGCCAAGCGTGATCGTTTACTGAAAACGGGCCAGCGACGCTGTGGAACCAAGGGCTGACACAAAGGTTCTGAGGATCATATATTCAATGGAGGAATGGCCTTTGCGTCACGTCAACGTAACTGCGGCTCGCCGCTGGCTGAGCATCACTGTGGGTGCCCTGAGCGTGTCTGGCATGACAGCCGCCCTCGCAGAGCAACCCATCGAAGACTCCCCGTGGGCAGCGCCCCAACCGTTCGAAGCTCAGTATCGGCTGGAGATTCGTGGTTGGCCCGGCGCGACCATCACCCACACCCTATCCAACGAAGGCCTGCACTGGCTCAGCGACATGAGCTTCTCTGTGGCCGTGGCGCGCGGGCAGGAGCGCAGCCGCTTTGCAGTGGACGATGACACCACACGCTCGCTGCTCTACAACAGCAGCTACTCGCTGTTCGGCGTGGGTGACAGCTACCAGTTGAACGAAGCCGATATCCACTCGCTGGACCGCCAGACGGCTCTGTTCGACCTGTCACGGCGGGTCGGCCATGAAGACTGCACCCAAGAAGCGCCTTGCGATATCTCGTTCGTGGACCACCGAGGTCGAGACGAGCACTTCCAGTACTACCTGAATCCCCCAGCCAGCGTCAGCGTCCCCGCTGGGGAGTTCGACGCCAAGCAGGTCACCTTGGTAGATGCCGAGAAACCCGACCGTCACCTGGTGATCAATTTCCACCCTGACTGGCCCGGGCTGATCCTCTCTGCGGAGTACCAGAAGGAAGGCAGTCGCCAGACCGCCATCACCATGACACGCTTCACGCCTGCCGAGGGTAAAGAACTCTAGATGCTCTCTGGCTTATTGATCGTACTGTTGCCGCTGTTTCTGGGCTATCTGGTTCGCGTTCGTTCCACGTGGTGGCTGAACCTCATCAACCGAGCCGTCAGCGGCTCGGTATACTTGATTCTGCTGTTCATGGGAGTGAGCCTGGCGGGGCTTGAAAACCTGGGTAGCCAGCTGTCTCGCCTCGGGGGCAACGCCCTGCTGCTGTTCAGTATCACCACCCTCTTCAATCTTGCCGCCCTCTGGTGGCTTTCCAGGCGCGTACGCCTGAGCGCGGGGAACTCTCCCGTGGTCAAGGACGCCCCCACCAGCAAACTGGCGGCCATGGGCGGCTCGCTGATGCTCGTTGCCGTGGTGGCGGGTGGCGTGGCGCTGGGGCTGCTGCTCGGCCCTGTGCTGGGGGAAACGCTGTATACCACGGCGGACTGGCTGGCAGAGTGGGTGCTCTACGTGCTGCTGGTGTTGATTGGCTGCCAGCTGCGCAATTCGGGCATGCCGCTCAAGCAGATTCTGCTCAACCGTCTGGGGCTCGCCATTGCGGTCACCCTGGCGCTCAGCTCGCTGTTGGCAGGCTTGGCCGCCGCCCCCTTGCTCTCGCTGCGCTGGAATGAAGGTCTGGCCATGGCCTCCGGATTTGGCTGGTATTCGCTGTCGGCCATTCTGATTGGCGACCAGCTCGGCCCGCTGATGGGCGGCGTGGCGTTCTTCAACGACCTGACCCGCGAGCTGCTGGCATTCATACTGATTCCGCTGGTCATCCATCGCCACACCGCGCTGGCGATTGGCTATGGCGGGGCCACCTCCATGGACTTCACCCTGCCCGTGATTCAGCAGCATGGCGGCGTGGCCTGCGTGCCCATTGCCGTGGTCAGCGGCTTTATCCTCTCGTTACTCTCCCCGCCGCTGATTCTGTTCTTTCTTTCGCTGTCGGGTTAGCGTGAGCGGGCGCTCCTTGGGTAGGATACGCAGCTAGCGTATTGCTTCGATCATCAAGGACGCCCACCCACCATGCTCAACGGAATCTGGTTAAGCTTTTTCATTGCCGCCTTTGCGGCATCGCTCTGGCAGTGGCTGGTGGGTGGCGACAGCGAGGTGTTTGCCCGCCTGGTGCAGTCGCTGTTCGATATGGCAAGGGTCAGCGTCGATATCATTCTGGTGCTGCTGGGCACCATGACGCTGTGGCTGGGATTTCTGGCCATTGCTGAAAAGGCGGGGTTAATCCGCCTGCTGGGGCGAGTGCTCGACCCGCTGTTCTGCCGCTTGATGCCCGAAGTGCCCCGCGGCCACCCGGCCATGGGGCTGATTAGCATGAATTTTGCGGCCAATATTTTGGGCTTGGATAACGCCGCTACCCCTATTGGCATCAAGGCCATGCATTCGCTGCAAACCCTGAACCCCAGCCGCGATACCGCCAGCAATGCGCAAATCCTGTTTCTGGTACTGAATACCTCGTCGCTTACCCTACTGCCCGTCACGATCTTCATGTACCGCGCCCAGCAGGGGGCAGCGGAACCCACGCTGGTGTTTCTGCCGATTCTGCTGGCGACCAGTGCATCCAGCCTCGCCGGGCTGCTGGCGGTGGCCATCATGCAGCGTCTGAAGCTTTGGCAACCGGTGGTGCTGGGGTACTTGCTGGCCGCTGCGCTGGCCCTGGGGCTTTTGATCACCACACTGGCGGGGATGTCGGCTCAAGCGCTGGCCGCGGCTTCCACGCTGATTGGCAACCTCACGCTGTTCAGCATTGTGATCATGTTCCTGGTCGTGGGGGCACTGCGCGGCGTGAAGGTGTATGACGCCTTTATCGAGGGTGCCAAAGAAGGCCTGAGCTTTACCATCACCCTGCTGCCCTACCTGGTGGCCATGCTGGTGGCCGTCGGGGTGCTGCGCGCCAGCGGCGTGCTGGATGCCGGGCTTGGCGGCATTCGCTGGCTGGTAGAGGGCATCGGCTGGGATACTCGCTTTGTGGATGCGCTACCTACCGCCTTTGTGAAACCGCTCTCCGGCAGCGGCTCCCGCGCCATGATGATCGAGACCATGAACACCTTTGGTGTCGATAGCTTCCCAGGGCTACTGGCTGCCACGTTCCAGGGCAGCACCGAAACCACCTTTTATGTGCTGGCGGTCTACTTCGGCGCCATTGGCATTAGCCGCATTCGCCATGGGTTGGGATGCGCCCTGGTCGCCGATATAGCAGGCATCACCACCGCCATTCTGGTGTGTTACTGGTTCTTTGGCTGAATCAGCAAGACCGTTCGCCACGAATCGCTGCGCTGAGTGCTTTGCGCAGCGCTGGCCCGGAAAGCCCACGGCCAAGCAGAACGATGAGCTTGGCCACGGCGGCTTCCAGCGTGATGTCTCCTCCAGCGATCACGCCCGCCTGATTGAGCGCCGCCCCGGTGGCGTAGGCGCCTTGAATGACCTCCCCCTGAGCGCACTGAGTGACGTTGAGCAGCGCCACGCCCCGCTCATGGGCTGCCTTCAAGGCGTCGAGCAGTGCACCGTCAAAGCTGGGCGGGTTCCCCACGCCGTAGCTGTGTAGCACCACACCTTTCAGCGTGTCGTCTGCCAGTAGCGCTTTTGCGCGCGTTAGCGACATACCCGGGTGCAACGGCAGCACCGCTACCGCCTCGTCATCGAGTTCGATGGGAGCAAAGTTGGGCTCCCCGCTGAGTAGCGCCGAGGGCTGGGGAAAGGTGATGCCAATGCCGATCTCGGCCAGCCAGGGGAAGTTGGGGGAGTCGAAGGCATCCAGACCTTGAGTACGCACCTTGCGGGCGCGGTTACCGCGCAGCAGCCGGTCATGGAAGACCAGGCTCACTTCGCAGGGTGTGGCCGGATGAGCCGCCAGCTGTAGCGCGCTGACCACGTTGTTCAGCGCGTCGCTTCTGGGCTCACCCAGCGGAATTTGAGAGCCGGTGAAGATCACCGGCTTGTTCAAGGCCCCGAGCATGAACGACAGCGCCGACGCACTGTAGGCCATGGTATCGGTGCCGTGCAGGATCACGAAGGCATCGTAGGCCTGCCAGTGGGCTTCCAGCGCCGCGATCAGTCGATTCCACGCCTCGGGCATCAGCTCGGCGCTGTCGATCAGCGGCTGCATTTCCACCACCTCGAAGGCAGGCAGCCGGTAGGGGTCACCCAGGGCAAGATGCGCCGCCAGGCGCTCGGCCAGCCCCGCGCAGGGCACATAACCTTGTGGCGATGGCTGCATGCCAATGGTGCCACCCGTGTAAAGCATGAGGACGCGGGGCATGGGGACTCCTTATCGAATTGAATACAAACGCACTTACTTCGCGGGCGCGCTTTCCAGCCGCTGCTTCAGTGCTTCAGCTTCTTCCGGCTCCAGTTCCCACGCTTTGGGGTCCAGATCGAGATCAGGGTGCTGGCTGGCATCGAAAATCGGCTGTTTGATGCCCTGACGGCGCTGGCTGTCGAAATCGTTCAGAATGCGCAGGCCGCACTTGAACAGCAGAATCAGTGCAACGAGGTTGACCACTGCCAAGAGGCCCATGGTCACGTCGGCAAAGCCAAACACGGTGCCTAGATCGGTGGTCGCGCCCCAGCACACCAGCAGTACGATCGCCACCCGGAAGGCGTTGAACAGGTTCTGGTTGTCACGGCTGAAGAAGTTCAGGCTGTTTTCGCCCAGGTAGTAGTTGTAGAGGATGGTGCTGAAGGCAAACAGCAGCAGCGCCAGGCTCACGAAGGTGCGGCCCCACTCGCCCACGTGGTCTGCCAAGGCAGCCTGGGTGAGCGCGATACCTTCGACACCCGCCCCGGCGGCTGGGTCATACACGCCGCTGAGCAGAATCAGAAACGCCGTGGCCGAGCAGATGATCACCGTATCGATGAACACCGAGAACGCCTGCACGATGCCCTGGTTGGCCGGGTGAGGCACGTACGCCACGGCAGCCACGTTGGGCGCACTGCCGAGGCCCGCTTCGTTGGAGAACAGGCCACGCTTCAAGCCCATCATGATGGCAGCGCCAATCCCGCCGCCCACCAGCGGCTCAAGGCCAAAGGCACTCTTGACGATCAGCGCCATTACCGCAGGGATCTCACCCAGGTTCATGGCAATGACCAGCAGCGCCACGGCGATATAGCCCACGGCCATGAAGGGCACCAGGAATTCGGAGATGCGGGCAATCCGCTTGATGCCGCCAAAGATGATCAGCCCCACCAGCATGGCCAGCGCAATACCGCTGTACAGCACCGGTACGCCGAAGGCATCGCCAAACGAAGTGGCAACGGCATAGGACTGCAGGGCGGTAAAGGCGAAACCAAAGGTAATCAGCAGCAGTACCGAGTAGAACGCCGCCAGCCAGCGCCACTGTTTGCCCAGGCCTTTGACGATGTAGTACGCCGGGCCACCGCGGTAAGTGCCATCACCTTCCGCCTGCTTGTAGGTTTGCGCCAGGGTGCACTCCAGGAAGCTGGTCGCCATGCCCATCAAACCGACGATCCACATCCAGAAAATCGCTCCCGGGCCGCCCAGCGTAATCGCCACGGCCACGCCGGCGATGTTACCGCCGCCCACGCGCCCCGCCACCGATAGCACCAGCGCCTGAAACGAGCTCAAGTGGCCGTGCTGATTACGCTTGAAGGCTTGGCCAGAACCCAGAATACGAAACATCTGACCAAAATAACGAAACTGTACGAAGCGGGAGGCAACGGTAAAACCGATACCAACGCCCACCAGTAAAACGAGCAGGACCTTCCCCCAGAGGAGGTCGTTGAGCATATCGAGCATGGGATAGTCTCCGCATTTTTATATTGGCGTTATGGTTGTGATCGCGTCTTTGTTTGCGATTGAGAGGCGCGGAGAGTGTTGTACCAAGCCAAACACGGGATGACGTTTGGCGCAGCGATGCAGTTGGTTGCACTCACTGCGCCAGTGGGTGCATCACAGTGCATCAGGCGTATACAGCCCCGCGAGATGATGACCGCTAGAGAGAATGTGCCGAGCAGTCATCTGATGATGTTACTGCGATGCCCACTTGTGAAGATGCACCGATTGACGTTAAATAACATCAATATCGATGCAAGCGAGTGCACGACCAGGCAGGAGTGAACGATGCGAACCACTGTTACCATTGACGATGAGCTCTACGAGCAAGCATTGGCGTTTGCCGAGCCGGGAATGGATAAACCGTCAGACCTCTTTCGCGAGGCCATGAAGACCTATGTCCGCGTGCAAGCCGGTCGACGTCTTGCAGCCTTGGGTGGGACTGTGCCAGAGATGCCCGACATACCCCGCCGTCGCGAGGCGCCTTCAACGCAATGAACGTGCTAGTCGACACATCGGTCTGGGTGGATCATTTCAGAAAACGAAACGATGCCCTGATCGAATTGATCGAAAAAGATCTTGTGCTCAACCACCCCATGGTTTTAGCTGAGCTTGCCTGCGGAACACCTCCCTCCCCGCGCACTCAAACGCTAAAGAGTGTTGCCCTCTTGCGGCCTTGTCATCAGGCTAGTTTGTCGGAGGTGATGGACTTCATCGAACGTGAAAAGCTCTATGGCCTGGGCTGCGGCTTAGTCGACATGTGCTTACTTGCCTCAACACTTATCACGCCCGATACGCAGTTATGGACGCTAGACAAGCGTCTCGCGGATATGGCGGACAAGTTCGCTGCGGCCTACCGGGTCGCGGTACATTGAGAGCTGATCACAGTGTCCGTTTGAACTGCTTAATAAAATAGCCACCAACGATCAACATGGCTGTAGGCATGGCTTCTTTTCCTTCTGCAAACGAAAAACGCCCCAGGGGTCGGCTTATCCCGAGATATGTGGGCAAGCTTACTGCCTAGGGCGTGGATAACGCTTAGCTTACGGAGTGCTTAATACATCGCCAACCCCTACATCCGTAACATCATTACCACCGATTAGGGGCACGCAATGCCCGCGTTTGCCGCCCTGGCCGCGTGAAGCTTCTTATAGCTTTCGATCAGGCGCTGGTGGCGCTCCAGCCCCTCCAACTGCATGTTGGTGGGAGTAAGGCCGTGGAAGCGCACGCTGCCATCCACCGAGCCAACCACCGCCTCCATGGTGGCTTCGCCGAACATGCGCTGGAAGTTGGGCAGGTAGTCGTCCAACGCCAGCTCGTCGTCCAGGGCAATCTCCAGCACCGCGTTCACGGCTTGATAGAACAGGCCACGCTCGACGGTGTTGTCGTTGTACTGCAGGAACATCTGCACGCAGTCCAGCGCCTCTTCATGGCGGCCAAGCGCCAGGTAGACCAGCAGCTTCAGCTCAAGGATGGTCAGTTGCCCCCACACGGTGTTCTCGTCGAACTCGATACCGATCAGCGTGATGATATCAGCGTGGTCGTCCATCTGACTCTCTTCCAGCCGCTCGACCAAGTCGGTCAGCTGTGCGTCGTCCAGGCGGTGCAGGTTGAGGATATCTTCGCGGTAGTCCAGCGCCTTATTGGTGTTGTCCCAAATCAGGTCTTCGATGGGGTACACCTCGGAGTAGCCCGGCACCAGAATGCGGCAGACCGGCGCGCCTAAGTCTTCGTGTACCGCCATGTACACTTCCGCGCCCAGCTCTTCGAAAATACCGAACAGGGTCTCGGCTTCTTCCTCGTTGCTGCCAGAGAAGTCCCACTCGCTGAACTCGAAGTCGGGCTTGGCACTGAAGAAGCGCCAGGAGACCACGCCCACCGAGTCGATGAAGTGCTCGACGAAGTTGTTCGGCTCAGAGACAGTCTGGGAATTGAAGGTCGGCAGCGGCAGGTCGTTCAGGCCTTCGAAGCTGCGCCCCTGCAGCAGCTCGGTCAGGCTGCGCTCCAACGCCACCTCGAAGCTTGGGTGGGCACCAAAGGAAGCGAATACCCCGCCGGTACGCGGGTTCATCAGCGTCACGCACATTACCGGGAACTGCCCGCCCATGGAGGCATCCTTCACCAGCACCGGGAAGCCTTGGGCTTCCAGGGCATTGATGCCCTCGACAATGCTGGGGTACTTGGCCAACACTTCTTGCGGTACGTCGGGCAGGGTCAGCTCCTGTTCAAGGATTTCACGCTTGACCGCCCGCTCGAAGATTTCCGACAGGCACTGTACCTGAGCCTCCACCAGCGTATTGCCCGCGCTCATGCCGTTGCTGAGGAACAGGTTTTCGATCAGGTTGGAGGGGAAGTAGACCGTTTCGCCGTCGCTTTGGCGCACAAAGGGAAGCGAAACGATGCCCCGGTCTTCACGGCCCGAGTTGGTATCAATCAGGTTCGAGCCGCACAGCTCGCCTTCCGGGTTATAGATCGCCAGGCAGTGCTCGTCGAGAATTTCGGCGGGCAGCTCGTCATTCGGCCCCGGCTTGAACCACTGCTCATTGGGGTAGTGCACGAATTCGCTGTTCGCGATCTCTTCGCCAAAGAACTGATCGTTGTAGAAGAAGTTGCAGCTCAAGCGTTCGATGAACTCGCCCAGCGCAGAGCACAGCGCGCTCTCTTTGGTCGCGCCTTTGCCGTTGGTAAAGCACATGGGGGACGCCGCATCGCGGATATGCAGCGACCACACGTGAGGCACGATATTGCGCCAGGAGGCGATCTCGATCTTCATGCCAAGGTCGGCAAGAATCGCACTCATATTGGCGATGGTCTGCTCCAGCGGCAGGTCCTTACCGGGGATAAAGGTGCTGCCACCTTCCGGCGCGCCCATCAGCAGCGCCTGGGCATCCTCGTCGATATTCTCGACCACTTCGATCTGAAACTCGGGGCCGGTCTGAATGACCTTCTTCACCGTGCAGCGGTCGATGGAGCGCAGAATGCCTTCGCGATCTTTTTCCGAGATATCTTCCGGCAGCTCAACCTGGATTCTGAAAATCTGCTTGTAGCGGTTTTCCGGGTCGACGATGTTGTTTTGCGACAGGCGAATGTTCTCGGTGGGAATATTGCGCGCGTTGCAGTACACCTTGACGAAGTAGGCGGCACACATGGCCGACGACGCCAGGAAGTAGTCAAACGGGCCGGGGGCCGAGCCATCGCCCTTGTAGCGAATCGGCTGGTCGGAGATAACCGTAAAATCGTCGAACCTGGACTCCAGGCGGAGGTTGTCGAGATAGTTAACTTTGATTTCCATAAGCGGGCGTCCGGAGTAATGAGTGTGCCTGAGCGCCAACGCATCAGGCGAATGGCGGCCATTATCCAGTTTTTTACCCGCTTCGTCTTGGGCAGTCGCTTGAATCGCTTATTGCGGATCCAGCAAGAACGGCAGCGCCTCCTCTAGCAGCAGGTCAGGAATCTCTTCGGCGATATAGTGGCCGCAAGGCAGCGCCTTGCCCTCTACCTGCGTTGCTACCTTGCGCCACTCAGCCAGAGCATCGAAGCAGGCTTCAATTGCCCCCTGAGCGCCCCACATCACGTTGATGGGGCAGGCCAGCTTCACACCCGCGTCGATATCCGCCTGATCGTGCTCTAAATCGATAGTCGCGCTGGCGCGGTAGTCGCCGCAGATGCCGGTGGCCGTGCCGGGAAGCGCCAGGCAGCGCTCGTACTCCGCCAGCGCTTCTGGGGCGAAAGGTGCCATGCCTGCGCTGCGGGCGCCCATCACGCTTTTGAGGTACTGAGCGGGGTCGGCTTGAATCAGCATTTCCGGCAGCGGCTGGGGGCGAATCAGAAAGAACCAGTGCCAGTAGCTGCGGGCAAACGCCTCATTAGTGCCACGGTACATGGCCAGCGTGGGGGCGATATCTAACAGCACCATGCGCTCGACCCGCTCGGCGTAATCAACGCCTAAACGATGCGCCACCCGCGCGCCACGGTCGTGGGCCAGTACTTTAAACCGCTCAAACCCTAGCGCGCTCATCAATTCGGCCATATCGGCGGCCATGGTGCGCTTGGCGTAATTGAGATGCTCTGCGTCATCGTCCGGCTTGCCGCTGTCGCCGTAGCCGCGCAGGTCGGCGGCAATCACCGTGAAGTGCTGGGCAAGCGTGGCCGCCACTTTGTGCCAGATCATATGGGTCTGCGGGTGCCCATGAAGCAGCAGCAACGCCGGGCCACTGCCCCCCATGCGGTAGGCAATATCGACGCCGTTAACGCGGCGTGTCTGTTTTTCAAACCCTTCAAACATAACGAGCTCCTCGCGGATAGATGATGCTCTTCATTCGACGACTTCTTGTAACCGCTCGATCAGAAAGTCTTTCAGCGCGACCACGGCGGGCGTGAGCGACAGCCGATGCGGGCAGACGAGATACAGCGGCGCGGGCTCGGTAGGAAACGCAGCCAACAGCGCCACCAAGCGGCCTGCATCGAGGTCTGCCTGAACATCCAGGCGAGATTTATAGGCAACGCCCTCTCCCGCCAGCGCCCAGCGGCGCACGCACTCAGCATCGTCGCTCACCCGATTGCCCTGCACGCTGATACGCTCACTGCCGAACTGCCACTGGTCATGCACCCGCTCACCAAGATTGAAGCAGAGACAGTTGTGCTGGCGTAGTTCATCTGGCGTGGCGGGCTCGCCGTGGCGCGCGATATAGCGAGGTGCGGCGCACACCACCCGTTGGTTATCACTTTTTAGCGGCAGGGCTACCAGGCTGGAATCCTCCGGCACGCCGTAACGCAGGGCAATCTCCACTGGCTGGCGAAACAGATCGCTCACCCGATCGCTGACCCGAAGCCGCAGACGCAGCTGCGGATGCAGCGCCATAAAATGGTCCAGCCAGCCCAGCAGCACGTTGCGGCCCAGATCGGAAGGCATGGAGAGGCTGAGCTCTCCCGCGATCTCCTGGCGTTCGCGGTGCAGCTCTTTTTCCCCTTCGGCAAGGGCGCTCAATGCCGTTTTCGCATGCACTAAATAGTGCGCCCCGGCGGGTGTTAGCCGCAAGCTGCGGGTAGAGCGTACCAGTAGCCGCGTGCCCAACGCGTCTTCAAGCCGTTTGATCGCCACGCTAGCCACTGCCGGGGTAATCGCCAGCTCCCGCGCGGCGGAGGAAAGGCTGCCGTGCTCGGCGGCATAGACAAGCACGTTTAGGTCATCGGTACGCATGGAGCGATAGCGCCCTTATTTTCAAAAAAAATTGGAAACTGTTAGCTACATTAGCCCTCTTTTTCATAAAACGACACCCAGGCATGATGTCGCCATTCATCATCGCTTGGAGAACGACCATGAAAGCATTCGCGTTTACCAAAAGCCTGCCGATCGACCACCCAGACGCCCTGCACGCCGTCGAGCTGCCGCTGCCCACCCCCGAGCCCCACGATATTCGTGTCGCGGTCAGCGCAGTTTCCGTCAACCCGGTAGATGCCAAGGTGCGCAAAAGCGCGCTGCCCGAAGGCGGCGAGCCGCGGGTGCTGGGTTACGACGCGGTAGGCGTGGTCGATGCCGTGGGCAGTGCAGTCACTCGCTTTCAGCCGGGTGACCGGGTGTGGTACGCAGGCAGCATTGCGCGCCAAGGCTCCAATGCCGAGTACCAACTGGTCGATGAGCGTATCGCCAGCCTGGCGCCGAAAAGTCTGTCTGACGTCCAGGCAGCGGCTCTCCCTCTCACCGCCATTACCGCCTGGGAGCTACTGTTTGACCGCCTGGAACTGGGCCTGCGCGACACCAAAGGCAAAACATTATTAGTGGTAGGTGCTGCCGGTGGCGTTGGCTCGATTCTGATTCAGCTGGCCAAGCAGCTCACCGATATCACCGTGATTGGGACGGCCTCACGCCCGGAAAGCCAAGCCTGGGTCGCGTCGCTCGGCGCCGATGCGGTGATCGACCACCGCCAACCGCTGGATGAAGCGCTCAAAGCCGCAGGCTACGAGCAGGTGGATATGGTCATCAGCCTTAACCAAACCGATCACCACTTCGAGGCGATCATCAATGCCTTGAAGCCCCAGGGCAAATTGGCACTGATCGATGACCCGGCGCTGATCGACGTGCGTAAACTCAAGCTCAAGAGCCTGTCACTGCACTGGGAGCTGATGTTCACTCGGCCTTTGTTTACTACCGAGGACATTGCCAAGCAGCACGACCTATTGAGCGAAGTTGCCGCCATGGTGGATAGCGGCCGTTTGACCACGACGCTTGGCGAGGTACTTGGCCCCATCACTGCCGACAACCTGACGCGTGCCCACGCGCTGATCGAGAGCAACCGCACCGTAGGCAAGCTGGTGCTAGCGGGGTTTTAAGCACGCTCGCCGATCATTTCAAGCCAGCTTGAGGTATCAGCCGTTGCACTCTTGGGCGCAAGGCGGCACATTAGCCGCCACCGCCCAAGAGCCCCGAGTCACGCCCATGCACGATGAATTTGTGGCCAATTTGCGCCTGCTGTGCAGCTACTACCCGTCGATTGCCGACGTGTGCCGCCGCCTGCCGATGAACCGAGCGCAATTCAACCGCTACTTGAGCGGGCGCTACTACCCCAGTCATGCGGCGCTCCAACGAATATGCCATTTTTTTGGCATCGCCGCAGACGACATTGCCCTCCCCCACCAGGATTTTCGCGCCTTGGTACAGACCGGCCAATTGAGTGCTGATACGGCAAGCCCCACGCTACCCTGGCCCAATGCGCTGGTGCAGCGGGGCAGTGAAGGGTTGGAGCGCTACCTGGGGCGCTACTTCGAGCTTTATCACTCCATGTCGCGCCCTGGTCATATCATGCGCACGCTGGTCTGTCTGGAGGAGCGCGACGGCGGCGTGGTGTATCAGCGCACCGAACGCATGCCGGTGGCCCCCGGCAAACGCCCCTGCCATAACCGCTATGTGGGAGCGGCAGTCAAACTCGCGGACCGACTGTTCTTGATCGACCACGAAACCCTGAACGGTCACGAGATCACCCAGACCATTCTGTTTCCCAGCTTTCAAAGTCAGGTAACGCGATTGACGGGGCTGAAGATGGGCGTGGCAGACAACAGCGAGCGCATGCCCTGCTGTGTGAGAGTGGTGTATCAGCGGCTGGATGAACAGACCAGCCTGCGCGAAGCGCTCGCCCAGTGCGGGCTACTGGCACTGGACGACCCATCCCTGGATGCGGCGCTACTGGCCGCCATTCAGAACGATATCGCCGCAGGGGAGTATCATTTTCGTGCGCGCCATTAACGGGGTGGTGGTGTCGCAGTCGCCAGCACGTGGGAAAACAGAATGGCTTCGAACTGCTCCATGGGAGCCAGGGACTTGAGCGTCTTGGCGCGCAGGATGGCACCTTCCCACCCCGAGAGAATGAAGCTGGCCAGCGTGTCAGGTGACAACGCTTCCGGCACGCTGCCTTCTGCCTGCGCCTGGCTCAAGCACGTGACCAGGCGTTTTTCCCAGCGCTGGAAGACCACGTTGAGCGCATCGCGGAAGGTGTCGTTCTGGCCCGCCAGCTCCTGCCCCAGGTTGCCGATCAGGCAGCCCGTGGAGTGGTCACAGTCGAGCATATGCGCCCGGCCTGCCGCGAAGTAGCGACGCAGGCGTTCGAGAGGTGGCACGGCCGAATCTTCCATCAAGGTGGCCAGATTGGCATCGTATTGGCTGGCAAACCGCTCGATCACCGCCAGACCAAAGTCCTCTTTACTGGCAAAATAGTGGTAAAACGAACCCTTGGGTACACCGCAGGTTTTTAGAACGGCATTGATACCCGTGGCGTTATAGCCCTGCTGGGCAATCAGCTCAGCGCCGGTATCAATCAACTTATCGCGCGTGGCGGTGTTTTTCATAGCGTCATGCAGACCAGGAAGTCTATGGTTTTTCACGTCAATGATGACAGGTATCGGAAACCGCGTCAGCGTTTGGGTTGCACGCTATTTGCACAATGCTTGCCTAATCGCTGCGTAGGAATCGGTGATGCTAGCATGATCTTGCCACTTCTCGGGCATTTTTGCCTTCAGCCAATGGATACCCCCCGGCCATGACTCCACCTCGCTCTTTTGCCTCCTCACAGCAAGGCCGCCTGGGCCTGGGTGCCCTGGCCGCCTTGCTGGTACTGGCAGGCGGCCTTGCCGTGGCCTGGTGGATCATCAGCCAGCCACCCAGGGTAGAGCGCAGGCCACCGCCGCCGCCCGTGCCCCCGGTGGTCGACGTGATGACCGTCGAGCAGCGCCAACAGTCGCCTACCCTGAGTGGCTTTGGTCGTGTCGAAGCGGAACAGTCGACGCTGCTGGCCAGCCGCGTGGCCGGGCAGCTGGAACGTTTTGCCGAAGGCGTACTGCCCGGCCGTGTGGTCGAGCAGGGAGCACCGGTGGCTTACATCGACCAGGCCGACCTGCAGCTGGCACTGGAGGATGCCCAGGCTCAACTGGCAAACGCCGAAGCCCAGCTGGCCCTGGAACAGGCCGAACAGCAGCGCGCCCGCAGTGAGTACGAGTCGTTCGGCAGGCAGCTCAGCGCCGAACGGCGTGCGCTGGTGCTGCGTGAACCCCAGCTGCGCCAGGCCCAGGCGCAGCTGACCCAGGCGCGCGTAGTCCGCGACCAGGCGGCGCTAAACCTGGAACGAGCCACCCTCACGGCGCCCTGGCGCGCCATGGTTCAGGAGCGCCTGGTGGGGGCTGGCAGCCTGCTGAGCCAAGGCACCGAAGTGCTCAGCCTGGTGGGTGTCGAGCAGTTCTGGGTACGCGCGTCGCTGCCCGGCGATACGTTGGCCTGGCTGGAGAGTGGCGGTCGCGTCACGCTCACCAGCCAGGGCTGGCCCGATCAGGCCGAACGGGAGGGCGAGCTGCTCTCCGTGCTGCCCAACCTGGAAGAGAACGGCTTGCAGGCCCAGCTGCTGATTGCCGTGAACGACCCATTGGCCCTGAATCATGAGGGTCCCGCCCTGCGGCTGGGCGACGTCATGCGGCTCACCTTCCACACACGCGCCCAGGAGCCGCTGATCAGGCTACCCTCTGCCGCGCTTCGCCCCGGCGAGCAGGTCTGGTGGGTGGACGACGACAACCGCTTACGCAGTACCCGCGTCACTCTCGCTTATCGCGGCCAGGATGACGTACTGATCCGGGAGGGCCTGGAAGCGGGCCAGCGCGTGGTCGTTGCAGGCCTGGCGCAGCCCCGCGAGGGGCAGGAAGTTCGCCTGCGCCAACGTGGCGACACCCCGGCACGTGATCAGGAGAGCGCTCAATGATGCGTAAAGGCCCGTTGGCGTGGATGGTGGATCACGGCGTTGCCCCCAACTTGATGATGGTGCTGTTCATCGTGGGCGGCCTGATGGCCTCGATGGCCATCAAGAAAGAGGTCTTTCCGGAGTTCGAAACGGAAATCGTCCAGGTCTCCATCAGCTACCCAGGCGCCACCCCGGAAGATATCGAGCAAAGCCTGCTGCTGCCCATGGAAGCCGCCATCGCCAACGTGGAAGGCATCGACGAGATGACCGCCAGCGCCAGCGAAGGCAGCGGCGTGGTCAGCGCAACGCTGATCGACGGCGTGGATGTGATGCGCGCCTACCAGGACATTCAACAGGCCGTGAATGCCATTACCACCCTGCCCGCCGCTGCCGACCCGCCCCGCATTACCTTGGCAGGCCGCTCGCGCAGCGTCGTCAGCCTGCAGGTGTACGGCAGGGTGGGCCAGGAAGCCCTGCACGACGCCGCCGAGAACGTACGTGCCGAGTTACAGGCCACCAGCGGCATCTCCCGGGCAGAGCTCTCCGGCAACCGGGACCGGGAAATCCAGGTGCACCTGGACGATGAAGCCATCGAGCGCTACGGACTCGATCATCAGCAGTTGGCCAGCCGCATCGCCGCCGAAGCACTGGATCTGGCCAGCGGCCAGTTGACCACCGCCGAGGGCGAATGGCTGATCCGCTACCAGGGGCGCCGCAATAGCGCCGAAGAGTTCGCCGAGCTGCCCATTCTGACCACGGCCCAGGGCTCGCCGGTGCTGCTGCGTGACATTGCCCAGGTCAGTGAAGGCTTTGCCGAAACCGACCGGGAGGAGTTCTACAACGGCCAGCCGGGCATCTCGGTGGATGTGTACCAGATCGGCGGCCAAACCCCGACCAGCATTTCCAACGCAGTAAGCGGCGAGCTGGAACGGCTGCGCGCCAACCTGCCCGACGGCGTGAGCCTGGACATCGCCCGGGACAGCTCGGAGGTCTACGAAGACCGGCTCGGCCTGCTGCTCAAGAACGCCTGGATGGGCCTGGCGCTGGTGCTGGTGCTGATGGCGCTGTTTCTCGAAGCGCGACTGGCGTTCTGGGTGACGCTGGGCATTCCCACGGCGTTTCTGGGGGCCATGCTGTTCCTGCCCTGGATAGGCGTCTCGCTCAACATGATGTCGATGTTCGCATTCATCATTGCGCTGGGTATCGTCGTCGATGACGCCATCATGGTGGGCGAGAACATCTACAGCTATCGCGAAGAGGGTTACTCGTTGCGCGATGCGGCGGTCAAGGGCGCCCAGGAAATTGCCACGCCGCTCACCTTTGCGATCCTGTCGAACATCGTGGCCTTCCTGCCCCTGCTGTTCCTGCCCGGCTTTTTGGGGCTGATCTTTGCCACGGTGCCGGTCGTGGTGATCACGGTCTTCGTGATCTCGCTGGTGGAAGCGCTGCTGATCCTGCCCGCGCACCTGGCCCACGCCAGCAAGCCGAGGCAAACGCCAGCCTGGCAGCGTCCTCTGGAGGCCGTGCGGCTACGCATGCAGCAGGGGCTGCACCATTTCACCTACCGGCGCTTCGAGCCCTTTCTGCAGGGTGCACTGAACCAGCGCCTGCTGACCGTCTCGTTGGGCGTGGCGCTGCTGGCGATCACCCTGGCATGGGCCATGAGCGGCCGATTGGGCTTCTCGTTGATGCCCCGGGTCGAATCCGATCAGGTGCAGGCCAGCGTCACCCTGCCGATTGGTAGCCACATCAGCGTCAGCCGCGAATTGAGCCAGCAATTGCTGGACGCCGCCACGGCCCTGAGCGAGCGTGAAGAGGGGTTGAGCTTCACCAGCACCCGTAGCCGTCTGGATGGCGAAAGCCTCTCCGTACGCCTCGACATCGCTTCGGAAAGCCTGGAGAGCTGGCCACCCTCACGCATTGCCCGCGAGTGGCGTGAACTGACCGGCGACCTGCTGGGCGCGCAATCGGTCCGCTTCGAATCCGACTTTGGCGGCCCCGGCAGCGGCGCCGCGCTGAGCCTGCGGCTTTCGCACCCCAATACCCAGGTGCTGGAAGCAGCCGCCACACGATTGGCCGAACAGCTGGCGGAGTACGGGCTGACGGACATCGACAGCGGCCTGGGCGACGGCAAGCCACAGCTGGAAATGCGCCTGTCGGCCGAAGGCCGCTCGCTGGGGCTGACCGGCAGTGACTTGGCACAGGCCCTGCGTGGGCCGCTGCAAGGCGCCACCGCCGTCGAGCAGTTCATCGGCCGCCGAGAGGTCAGCGTCGAAGTGCGTTTACCGGAAGCCTCTCGCGATAGCCTCAGTGAGCTGTACCGGCTTCCCGTACGCACCCCCGAGGGGCTCAGCGTGCCGCTGTCGCGGGTGGCCGACATCACCCTCAGCCAGGCGTCCAGCAGCCTGCAACGCATCAACGGCCGGCGCATCATCACCGTCACCGCCGACTCCGAGGGCGACCAGGCCATCAATCAGGTGCTCGCCACCTTGCAGGAGGATGTCTTCCCCACCCTCAGCAATACCTGGCCGGGCCTCGAAGTCAGCATGGGTGGCCGCCAGCAGGATACCGCCGACAACCTGGCCACGCTGCGCAAGGCCATGTGGCTGATGATTGCGGCACTCTATGCCCTGCTGGCGATTCCCTTCCGAAGCTACTTGCAGCCGCTGCTGGTGATGGCCGCCATTCCGTTTGGTATCGTGGGTGCCATTGGGGGCCATCTGCTGATGGGCTTTGGCTTGTCGATCATCAGCCTGCTGGGCATGCTGGCGCTGTCCGGCGTGGTCATCAACGATGCCTTGGTGCTGATCGACTACGCCAACCGCAAGCGGCGCGAAGGCATGGCGCCTCGGGAAGCCATCGTGGCCGCTGCCACACGCCGGTTGCGGCCGATCATGATGACCACACTGACGACCTTCCTGGGGCTGGCACCGATGATTCTGGAAACCTCGCGACAGGCACGCTTCATGATTCCCATGGCCATCTCTCTGGGCTTTGGCATGCTGTTCGCCACGCTGATTCTGCTGATCATGGTGCCCTGCCTCTATCTCAGCCTGGAGAATCTGCGCGAACGCCTCAGCGCACCGTCCCCTCCCGAACCCGAGAGGGCTAACCCATGAAGGCGTTACATAGCCTGCGCCAGTGGCGCCCCTCGCGGCTGGGCATGAAGCTGTTCGCGGCCATCCTGAGCGTCAATGTGGCCATTGCCGCCAGCGTATTTCTGGCGGTCACCTACAGTATCGACCGCGGCTTTCTCGACTACCTGAACCAGGCACAGGAGCGCCGCGCCACGCTGCTGGCCGACGGCCTGATTACCCGTTGGGAAACTCAGAACAGCTGGGCGTGGCTGGAAGAGGCCCCCGACCGCTGGCCCTACATCGTACGCTTCGAACTGGGCCAGGAGCATCGTGATCGGCCATCTCCCTTGGGGGAAGCGCAGGATTTCGCTCTGCAGGATGCCGATGGCCACGCCATCATTCCCCCCAGCGATACTCCACGGGGCTCCCGCAACTGGCACTGGATGACCCTCTACAGCGACCTGGCGCCCAATGGCCAGCGTGAAGCCATTGGGGCCCTCGGCTTTCGCCCGCCCCAGGAGATGATGGAGCGCATGGAGAGCCGCTTTCTGGAGCGCCAGCAGCGCAACCTGATCCTGATCGTGGTCTCGCTGGGCCTGGCCTCTCTGCTGCTGGCTGGCGGGCTCTCCTGGTGGCTGGGCCGACGCACGCGGGCGCTGGCCGGTGCCACCCTGCGGCTCACCGAAGGCGACTACCATACCCGCTTGCCCGAACGCGGCCGCGATGAGCTGTCTCGCCTGGCCCGGGATTTCAACGTGCTGGCGGCCACCCTGGAAGCCAGCCGCGAGGCCCGGGCACGCTGGGTGTCGGACACGGCCCATGAGCTGCGCACCCCGCTGGCCGTACTGCGCGGTGAAATCGAAGCCATGCAGGATGGTATTCGCCCGCTGAATCAGGAAAACCTGAGCTCGCTGGCCCAGGAAGTGGCTCAGCTGGAGCGCCTGGTCTCCGACTTGCGGCTGCTCTCGCAAAGCGATGCGGGAGCGCTGGACATCCAGCTGGCCCCGCTGAACCTGAGCGACAGTCTGGGCAGCCGCCTGACAGACGCCGACCGCTGGCTGGAGCAGAGCGGCCTGAGCCTGACCTGCCAGCTGGAAGAGGACATCATGATTCGCGGCGATGCCCAACGCCTGCGCCAGCTGTGGAGCAATCTGCTGGACAATAGCTGTGCCTATACGCAATCGCCTGGGGCGCTGCGCGTCACGCTCGGCTGCGAGCGCGGTCAGGCCGTCATCGTCTGGCAGGACAGCTCCCCCGGTGTCCCCGACAGCGAGCTGGGGCGGCTCACCGAGCGGCTGTATCGGGTCGAGGGGTCGCGTAACCGTGCCAGCGGCGGTAGCGGCCTGGGCCTGTCGATTGCCAGCGCCCTGGTGAGTGCTCACGGGGGCACCATGGAAGCCAGCGCCTCGACATTGGGCGGGCTGGCCTGGACACTGCGCTTTCCGCTGATTTCTTCTGACCCTTACTGAATGCGAGTTGACCATGACCCAGGAAGCATCCCTGCTGATCGTCGAAGACGAACCCAAAATTGCCAGGCTCATGGCGGACTACCTTGGCAGCCATAACTTCGCCCCCACCATCATCGGCCATGGCAGCGACGTGATGCCCTGGCTCACCCAGCACTCACCGGCGCTGGTACTGCTGGACGTCATGCTGCCCGGCAAGGATGGCCTCACCCTGTGCCGGGAAATACGCCAGCAGTGGCCGCTGCTGCCCATCATCATGGTGACGGCCAAGGTCGAGGAGGTGGACCGGCTGCTGGGTCTGGAGCTGGGCGCCGATGACTACATCTGCAAGCCGTTCAGCCCCCGCGAGGTGGTGGCCAGGGTCAAGGCCGTGCTGCGCCGCAGCCAGGCCATTGCCGAGGCCACCGGCCACACCCCGACCACACGGCAAGCGCCGGTCACCCTGGATGAAGAGGGCTGGCAGGCCCTCGTCAATGGCCAGGACCTGGGGCTCACCGCCGTGGAGTTTCAGCTATTACGCGTTATGATGCAGTCGCCGGGGCGTATTTTCAGCCGCGAGCAGTTGATGGATCACATGTATCGCGACAACCGCATCGTGTCCGAACGTACCGTCGACAGCCATATCAAGAAGCTGCGCAAAAAGATCACCGAAGCCCTGCCCGAGCAGGAAATCATTCGCTCGGTGTATGGTGTGGGTTACAAATATCAGCCCGAAGGGTAAGCCTGGCAGATCAACAGGCACACTTGGGCACCGCTACGGGCCAATGCACCATGAAAGCGCTCATCGTAGAAGATAACGACAATCTTGCGCGCTCGATTGCCTCGACGTTAGAAGAAGCCAGCTTCACCATCGACGTGGCCTGCGATGGTGAAAAAGCGCTGCTCATGCTGCAGCAAGGGGGGTATGACCTGCTGGTACTGGACCTGGGGCTGCCGCTGCTCGACGGCATGTCGTTGCTGCGCCTGTTGCGCCACCAGCAGAACACCATTCCCGTCTTGATCATCTCCGCCCGCGACACCCTGGACCAGCGCATTTTGGGGCTGGAAGTCGGCGCGGACGACTACCTGTGCAAGCCCTTCTCGCTGAACGAGGTAGCCGCCAGAGCCCGCGCGCTGGTCAGAAGAGCCAAGCATTTTGGCGGTGAGAGCCTGCGCTGCGGGCGCCTGGAGTTCTTTCCAGATGCCATGGAGCTGCGCGTGGACGGCCAGGCCCTCACGCTACACCGCCGTGAGCTGGAGGTCATCGAATACCTGCTGATCAATCAGAATCGACTGGTCAGCAAGGACCAGATCATCGACCGGCTCTCCTCGACGGATGAAGCCATCAGCTACGCCGCCGTGGAAACCTACATTTCACGTATTCGCAAAAAGATCGGCCATGACTTCGGCCTGAAAACCGTGCGAGGGCTGGGCTATTACCTGGCCCCACCCGCCTCGGAGGAAGGCGCGCCTTGACCCAGACACCCCGCTCCATCCGCAGTCGCCTGCTGCTGTGGATTGCCTTGCCGTTCACCGCCCTGGCCTTCCTGGCCCTGCTCTCCAGCTACCTGCTGCTGAGCAAGCAGATCAACGAAGCCTTCGACGCCATGCTGCTGAATGCCGCCCAGCGCCTGGAGCGTCGGGTATATACCGCCGATGGCCAGCTACGCATCAACATGCACTACTTCAGCATCAGCACGCTGGGCAGTCGTGGGGAGGGCAAGATTTTCTACCGTATCCGGGAAGCCCAGGGGGGCATGATTGCCGGTTTTCAAGGGCTGGGCGATCCGCCCGACTCCCTCGACGCGCCGCTGTTTTACGACGTGGCTTACGCAGGCAACGAGCTGCGGGCCGTGGCCTTGACCTTCCCTTTTCGCCGCGGGCGTGATGTCGTGGACATCGAAGTCATCGTGGCGGAATCAAAAGAGACCCGGCACTCATTGACCCACGACTTCATGGTCACCCTGGCCGGGCTCACGGCGGTGACCGGGCTGCTGGCGATCACGCTGGCACTCCTCGCCATCCACCGTGGCCTTGCCCCCTTGAACGCCATCAGCCGCGCACTGCGCCAGCGCTCGCCCCACGATCTGCAGCCCATTCGCGACAGCGTGCCCAGAGAAATACGCCCCCTGACGCAAAGCATCAATTACCTGATGCAACGCATGCAAAGCAGTATTACCAGCACCCAACAGCTCAACGCCGACGTTTCCCACCAGCTACGCACGCCCATTTCAGAGATTCGGGCACTCACGGAAATGACCCTGAAGAGCGAGCAATCACCCGCCAACAGGGCCAACCTGCTGGAGATTCAGCGCATTGCCGAGCATGCCGGGCACACCGTGCAACAGCTGCTGAAATACGCCAAGACCCGCAGTGAGCTGTTCGAACTCACCCAGCTGCAGACCGTCGACCTGATCGCACTATGCCAGCAGGCTTGCCAGCAGGTCGCCACCGGCATTTACCAAAAGGGCCAGGAGCTGGCCTTCGAGCAGCCCGAGGCCCTGCCCTCCATTCATGGCGACCCCATTTTGCTGCAGTGGTTGGTGATCAACCTGATCGATAACGCCAGCCTCCACGCGGGCGGCGCGCTCCCTTACCAGGGCACCATTACCATTGGCCTCACCCATGACGCCGATACGGTACGACTCAGCGTGCACGATGACGGCGTGGGGGTGGACCCCGCCCGGCTGCCGCAGCTCACCGAACGGTTTTTCCGCGATAACGCCCATGCACCGGGCAGCGGCCTTGGCCTGGCCATCGTCGAACAGGTGGCCACTACCCACGGCGCCCAGCTTGCGGTGCGCAATCGCCCTCAGGGCGGGCTGGAAGTCACGGTGGCGTTTCCGGTGCTGCCAGCGTCGTCAGGCGGATCATCAGCGGCGTCATGAAGATCAGCAGCAGCAGCCGCAGAATATGGTGAGAGACCACGTAAACCGGGTCGATCCCCATGACCATGGCGATGACCGCCATCTCCCCGACGCCCCCCGGTATCAGCGCCAGCATCACCGCCACGAACGGCAATGACGTGACGCTGGCCACCAGCCAGGCCATCAACGCGGCCACCACCAGCGCAAAGAGCGCATACAGCATGCCAAACCGCCCTACCCGCACCACCTGTTTCCAGTGGGTGCCTGAAAAACGCGAGCCCACCGAAGATCCCAGCACCAGAAAGGTCACCAGCAGGATTTCATTGGGCAGCGTGTAGGCTACGCCCACATTGGCAATCAAGGCACCTGCCGCCATCGGCCCCAGAAACTCCGGTAGCGGCAAGCGGATCAGTCGACCCAGCCACCAGCAAGCAGGAGCCAGCAGCAGTGGCAGCACCCCCATGAGCGACAGCGGCTCGGCCGAGGGCGGCAAGGCCACGCTGTCGACGAACAGGCTGGCCAGCAGCGCCGCGCCCGATACCACGGTGACCAGCCTCAGCGAGTGAGAAATGGCGATCCAGCGCAGGTCACCATGGGCACGCTCGGCCAGCACCAAGGCCGAGTTCATGCTGCCTGGGTAGGCACAGAACATGGCGTTCAGGCTGCCGACGCGGGCACGAGCAAAGATCCAGTACCCTCCTGCCAGCATCAGCACCATGTAGGCCAGCATGGCCAGCACGCTGGGGTACCACTGCACCAGGCTCACCAGCTCGTCCGCGTGGATACGACTGCCGATGAACAGTCCCAGTAGTGCAATGGCCACGCGATGCAAGCGCTTGTCTACCCCGGTGCGAACGCCTGCCAGCGAAACGCCCATGACCATGAACAGCGCCCCTAGCATCCACGCCAGCGGCAGCGAAAAAAGGGTGGCCACCAGGCCACCCAAACATCCCAAACCAATGGTTTTCAGCGTTTTCTTCACTCGCGCCCCCGTTGTTGCGCTACGCTTTTGCCGCCACGCGCCGCGCCTGAAAGCGCTTGACCAGCGGCTGGCCAAACAGCGAAATCAACAGCAGCGCCAGGATGGCCAGGGTCGCAGGCCGCTCCAGCACGTAGGTGATGTCCCCGCCACTGATCTGGTAGGAGTGCAGCAGCGACTTCTCCGCCAGAGCCCCCAGCAGCATGCCAATGACCGCCGCAGGCACCGAGTAACCGTAGTGGCGGAAGATCCAGCCGATCACGGCAAACACCAGCACCGTGGCAGGCCCGGTCATGTTGCCGGTGAGCCCGAACGACCCCATGACCGCCAATACCAGCACGGAAGGAATCAGATAGCGCATGGGCACCTTGACGATGTTGGCCAGCAGCGGAATGAACAACATCCCCACGATGACCAGCAAGAATACCTGGGCGAAGTTGGCAAAGATGATGGCGTAGACCACGTCTGTTTGCTGGCGGATGAACTGCGGGCCACCGGTAATGTTGTGCATGGCAAACGCGGCCAGCATCACCGCCGTTGCCCCACCGCCGGGAATACCCAGCGCCAGCAGGGTTGCCATGGAGCCGCCCTCCGAGCTGCTGTTGGCGGCCTCGGACGCGACGACCCCTTTGGGGTTGCCCTTGCCGTAGGAGTCCGGGTCTTTATCCCGCCGCTTGGTCTCGATGTAGGAGAGCAGATTGGAAACCGACGACCCGACGCCGGGCACCGCGCCCACCAGCACACCGATCAAGCCACCACGAATCATCACCACAGGATGACGCAGCGCCATCTTGCAGCCCTGAAAAATTTCGCTGGCACGTACCTTCCGCGCATCCGCAGACTCGACGATGAACCCCTTGTTGGCCAGCTTGAACAGCTCGGACGCCGCAAACATGCCCATCATGGCAGGAATCACCGGCACCCCGTCCAGCAGGTAGGTTTGCCCCATGGTGCCCCGGGCCAGGCCAATTTCGTTGAACCCGATGGTTCCTACCAGCAGCCCCACGAAACCGGCCACCAGGCCTTTGAGCACCTGTTCCCCCTTGAGACTGGCGATCAGCGTCATGCCCCAGAGGATCACCACGAACATCTCGGCGGGCCCCAGGCGCAGGACCATATAGGAGAGCGGCTGGATCATGAAGAACAGCACCACGTAGCCCATCAGCGAACCGACCACCGAGGCGGCCAACGCCACTCCCAGCGCCTGGTTGTGCTGCCCGCGTCGCGCCATCGGGTAGCCGTCAAAGGCCGTGGCAATGGCCGAGGAAGTCCCGGGAATGTTCATCAGGATGGCCGGGATCCCTGCGCCAAACGAGCCGCCGGTAAAAATCGCCGTCAAGAACAGCATGGCCTGAATGAAGTCCATGTACATGGTCATGGGCAAGAAGATCGCCATGGCCATGGAGATCTGCAGGCCCGGCGTTGCCCCAAAAATCAGCCCCAGCACGATACCGGGAATCACCACAAGCCAAGGGCCTGCGCTGGAGAAGAGCAGGTTCATACTCTGCTCGACGGCACCAAAATCAATCATGTTGCCTCCTTCGATGCGTTCAGCTGGGCAGCAGCAGCAGCGTCATGGGGTAAGGCAGCATTCGCGAAAAAAAGAACGCTGCACCAAGGCCAAACAGCGCGCTGAAGCCGAATACCGCCAGCCAGTTGCGCTCACCCTTGAGAATCAGAAAAGACGCGATGAACGCCACCGTCGCCAGGTCGAAACCCAGGGTTTCCAACGACATCACGTAAGCGGCAAACAGGCCCACCACCGGCAGCGTACGCAGCAGGGGTTCCTCTTGCTGGTCCTGGGTCAGCAGCGTGCCTTTCTTCAGGCGCAGTACCACCTCCAGGGCAATCAGCGCCAGTACCAGCAGCGCCATGGGAAGAATCAGCAGTAAGTTCTGGGGGGTCGCGGAGACGCGAATGGCATCCATCAGATACCACAGCGTAAAGCTCGCCAGACCGATGAGGACGAGCGCGTCCCCATAGTCACGTTTTTGTGCCGTCATGGGTAAACTCCTGGCAGGCACCCCTTTAGGGTGCCTGCCACTACAGGATCGTCAGACGATGGGGTGATCAGTTGAGAAGGTGGGCGTACTTCTCGAACACTTCGTAGTTTTCGCGCATCAGCTCATTGGAACGCTCGGGGCCTACCCATACGCCGCCCATTTCATTGCGCTCCAGATGCTCTTGCACGTCCTTGCGCGCCAGTGCGTTCTGGATGGCATCCGCAAGGGCTTCGTAACGGCCCGGATGCTGGCGCTCGACTTCGCTGGTCACCGCGAAGCCGCGCATGGAGCCTTGCAGCACCGGCACTTCCAGCTCCATGGGAGCAAGGGCCTCATTGATGGTCGGCGCATCCCACTGCTCGATACGCTCGTCGTTGACGATGGCCAGCGGCGTCAGGAACTCACGAATGCCCTCGCTGCCCTGTGCACTGATGGAGACGAAATCCACCTGACCACCGGCCACCGCCGAACGTGCTTCACCACCGCTGTTGTAGGTCACCAGATTGAGATTTTCCTGGGGGATGCCCGCTTCTTCCAGCAACAACCGCACCATCAGGTGGCCCGCCGAGCCTTGTACCACGGCACCGCGCACCTGGCCGCGCTGCGCACGAATCGCCTCCAAAAGCGAAGGCAGGTCGTCGTAACCGCTGTCCTTGTTGGCTGCGATCAGGTCGAGGTCGAACCACTGAAAATTGATGTAAGAGAAGTCATCCACGCTGAAATTGGCCCCACCCGTCAGAATCGAGTTGGTCAGGTAAGGGGCGAAGGTAGAGGCATAAACGGTATAGCCGTCGTCCGGTACGTTCAGCACGTAGTTGGAAGCGACCTGAGTTCCCGCCCCGGGGCGGTTGGTGACTTGAATGGGTACGCCAATCTCTTCCGAGATGTATCCCGACATCAAGCGGGCCAACCGATCGGCACTGCCGCCGGTACCAAACCCGACGACCATGTTGAGCGGGCGTTCCGGGTAGCTGTCTGCCGCAGCAGGCAACACCATGGCCAGTGACGCTACCGTGACGGAGGCGCCCACCAGCAGGGATTTAAGCGCGCGAGGAAACGAGCTGACAGGTTGCTTGAGCATAGCGATGTCTCTTGTTGTGCGTGTTATTAGAATCAGGCGGCTGCCTGTAGAGAACAACGCTATCCCACGAAACTGTCATCAACCTTGCACGGGGATCAAAACCAACTAAAGTCTAGTCCCCGCGCCTGCCCTCCGGCTGAACCTTCCGACCGACCTACGAAGGTTCGACCTTGGCTTGATCGCGGGCCAATTCCTCCTTTTTCGTTAGCTTGCGGTAAAACACCGCTACGGCCGTGGAGTTCAGCACGATAAACAGCGAATACATGACGGGTATGAGCAGAATCAGCTGCTGTGTTTCGCCACTGAACGTCATGATGACGATCAATGCGGCCAGCGGGCCGTTTTGAATCCCCGTTTCAAGAGATACCGTGCGTGCTTTTTGCGGGTTGAGTTTGAGCACGCGGGAGAATAAATAACCGAACAGAAAACCCACCAAACCGAGCAGAATCACCGCTGCATATACCTGCCAGCTGGTCTCCATCAGCAAGCGCCAGTTGCGCGGTGCCCACGTCACCACCAGAAACACGATCACGATAGCCCCCAACACGCCGCCTACCAGCTCAATGACCGCGCCAAGGTTGGCATTTTTACGGCGTATCCACATGCCCAACAGCGTTGGAATCAGCAGTACGAACAGCAGGCGGCCAATTTGGTCGGGCGGTATGCGGAAGGCGTCATCAATCCCTTGGGTATAAAACGCCATCCACAGCGGCACAAGAACAAAGCCCGCCAGCGTGGAGCAGATGGTCATCATGATGCTGAGACTGAGCAGGCTTCGTGAGAAGTAGGCAAAAATGTTGGAGGTCGTGCCGCCCGGCATGCACCCCATCAGCACTAGCCCCACGGTATGTTCAACCGACAGGTCGAGAAGGCGCGCCAGGGCAAAGGCGATAAAAGGCATCAGCAGATACTGCGATGAGAAGCCAACCCCAATGGCCTGGGGGTGGCGCATGGAGAGTTTGAAGTCCTTGAAGGTGAGCGATGCCCCCATGCCGAACATGATGATCACCATCATGATCGACAGTAAGCTTTCTTCCAATGGGCTTAGCATAGTGCTGTAACTCCGTAGCCTGCCGCTGTTTGCGGTTATTGTTGTTTAGTCTCGGCGTGACTGCCCTGCACGATGGCACGCACTTCTTTGCGCAGCACCTTGCCAACAGGGGTTTTGGGCAGCTCATCCCAGAACACCACTTTTTTGGGAACCTTGTAGGCGGCAAGCTCTGTTTTACAGTGCCGGATAACGTCCTTGGCGCTTAGCCCCTGTTCACGCAGCACGACGTAGGCGTGAACCGCTTCGCCTGTCTGGTCGTCGGGGACACCAATGACGGCGGACTCTTGCACTTGCGGTAAGCGCGCAATGCTGTCTTCTACTTCGTTGGGGTAAACGTTAAATCCGCTGACCAGAATCATATCTTTTTTACGGTCGACGATTTGAAAGTGACCATCCTCTGACATGGTTCCCACATCGCCGGTGTAAAGCCAGCCATCTTTTAACGTTTTGGCGGTCTCTTCCGGGTTGTTCCAGTAACCTTTCATGATTTGTGGGCCGCGCGCGATAATCTCGCCAGGCTCGCCCGGGGCAACCGTCACGCCCTGTTCATCGACGATGCGCACCTGGGTAAACGGCGCGGGAATGCCGATGCTGTTAGCACGCTCATGCCCAATCGGGTTGAAGCAGATCACCGGAGAGCTTTCGGTTAGCCCGTAGCCTTCGGCAATCGGTGTGCCGACCACCGCGCGCCAGCGCTCAGCGACGGATTTATGTAGCGCGGTGCCGCCCGCCATCGCCACTTTCATGTTTTTAGGCGGGTACACGGTGAACCACTCTTCGTTGAGCAGCGCGTTGAACAGCGTATTGACGCCTGAAATCCAGGAGATCGGGTAGTTATCAAAAGCGCGCTGGCAGTTCTGGATAGGCCGCGGGCTGGGCACGAGCACGTTGTGCGCCCCTTTGCTGTAGAACGCCAGCAGGTTCACCGTGAACGCGAAAATATGGTAGATGGGCAGTGCGGTGAGAACGCACTCTTTGCCAACCTCTATGTGGCTGCCAACCACCAGATCGACCTGTTCTAAATTGCTCAGCAGATTGCCGTGCGTCAGCTCTGCCCCTTTACTGACGCCGGTGGTGCCGCCGGTGTACTGCAACAGCGCGGTGTCTTCACGCGCGATAGCCTGCCAGTAGCGCGCCACGTCTATGCCTTGTTCGGCTTGCCGTGCACTGCCCGTTTGAATGGCCTGGCTCAACGTCACGGCGTTCAGCGAGTGCCTGGGGATGGCTTTGTTCCAATATTTCAGTACGGCATCCAATACCGTGCGTACGACTGGTGAAAACCATTGCGAAAGCGAAGTGAGTACGACGTGCTGAATGCCAGTGTTGGGGAGCACGTCCTCCAGCTTGTCGGCAAACATATCCATGATGACAAGCGCCTTGACGCCAGCATCGTTGAACTGATGCTCCATTTCTCGACGCGTATAGAGCGGATTGACGTTCACCAGCACACAGCCCGCTTTCAAAACGCCGAAAATGGCCACCGGAAGCGCGAGACAGTTGGGCATTTGCACCGCAACGCGGTCGCCTTTGGCAAGCCCCAGGGTGTCACGCAGGTAAACCGCAAACGCATCGGAGAGAGTGTCCGTCTGCCGATAAGCAAGCGTGCCATTCATGCCGTTGGGCATGCAGGTGGTGAACGCGGTGTGGGAGCCAAACTGCTGGGCTGCCGCAGTGACCATCGCGGGAATACTGGCAAAGCGCGGCTGCGGCTGGTCACCTATCGCGTGATGGTTGGTGCCATAAAGATGTGCCCACGGCGCGCTGTCATAGAAGTGATCATTTGACATGCACATTCTCTTCGTTGGGGCCCTTTCATGAAGGGGCCATTGTTTTTATTAGCTTTCTACATGTTTTTCTACCGCACAGGCTCTCCATGGAATAACGCAGCCGCTGAGTTTAAGTCAACCGTTTTAATTTTTGCTTTCGCCAGGTGGGGCGTCAAATAAAAAACGGGCCAAGCGCAAGACGCACTGGCCCCGTCAGCTCGGCCCTCACACAACCCTCTGACATCTAGTTCCCGCGCCTGCCCTCCGGCTGAACCTGCTGATTCAGAAACGCGATACCTGCCTCGATGGCACTGCCACGCAGCAGGAAGCTGGCGAAATGGCCTCGGCCACGCTGAAGATACAGCTCGCTGGGCGTACCTTGCGCCTGAAGCGCGGCATAAAAATCGGTGGCGTGATCGACGGGCACGAGCCGATCCCAGCGGCCGTGAAACAAGAAGAACGGCGGTGCTTGAGGTGTGATTTGCCGCGCGGGCGATGCCAGGGCATACGCGTCACGCTTCTCTGCGCGCGTACCACCAATGAAGTCCACCACCAGCCGCCCATCGTTGAACTTCAGCAAGTCGCTGGGCAAACCGCCGGCCAGCACCGCCGCCAGCCGGGCATGCTCGCCGCCGTAGGGGTGTGCCAGGGGGCCTTCACTGCCCGCCAGCGCCAACAGGCTCACCAGGTGAGCCCCTGAGGAAAAGCCCACGCCGACAATGCGGTTCGTATCCACTTGCCACTCGTCGGCATGGCGATGCAGCCAGGCCATGGCCTGCTGCAAGTCGTGCAGCTGGGCGGGGAAACGATATTCCGGTACGAAGCGGTGTTCGATATTGACGGTGACGTAGCCCTGTTCAGCCAGCTGCCGGGCAATGCCTGCCATGTCGTCACGGCTGCGGTTACGCCAACCGCCCCCATGCACCAGCAGGGCGGCTGGACGCAGGCCCGCGCCCTCGGTGCGGGGGAGCAGCACATCGGCCACCAGCGGCTCGGGCCAGTCGTCCGGGGTATAGCGCTGCTGGACCAGCGCCGTGAACGGCAGCGCCTCCCGCAGGCCCTGGCGTTCGATGGCCGGTTCACCCTGGCTGGCCTGATGGGTGGCGCCACAGCCACTGAGCAGCGCTACCAGCGCGCCCAGGCGCGCATAGCGGCCAATGAATCCAAGTTCTGGCATGGTGTTCTCCTGTTTCCTGTTCCCCTCACCCTGTGGCGTGATCCTTGCCCCTCCGCATAAGACCACGGTTGTTGCACACTTCCTGCAACCGATTTACACCAAGCCCCTGGATACTGCCATGGTCAACATTAGCCCATTAATGACCCATGAGGTATGCCATGAAAATGTCTCTTAGCCAACGTTTTGCTCCTGCCTTTCTGGCCATTGCCCTTATGCCCCTGGCGTTCACCGCGCAAGCCGACCATCATGAGCACCGTGGCATGGACCGTGAAGCCATGCACGAGCGCATGGAAGAGCGCCGCCAGGAAGTTTACCAGCGCGCCGAGCTGAGCGAAGAGCAGCAAACCGCGCTGAATCAGGCCCATGCCGAGCATCGTGAAGCGGTCATGGCGCTGCGTGAGGAGCATCAGGCCCGCGTTGCAGAAATTCTGTCAGATGAAGAGCAGCAGGCACTGCGGGATGCCATGCACGAGGTGCACGCCGAATACCGTCAGGAGCACGGCAAGCGTGGTGGCCGCCACGGTGATCAGGCCAATGCTGAATAAGCGTTGATTTAACGTTCGTCCTGCCACCCTGCGCCCAGCTCTGCTGGGCGCAGGGCTATCTATACTCCTGTTTCATCATTTTACGTGGTTGGCTCGTCACTTGAACTGGCGTAGCAAACCGCGTATTTTATTTGAACGTTCATTCAAAAATAATTCTTCCCTTGTCTTAACAACAGGAGTCCGCCTCCATGGCGAAAGACAACTCGACCCTCCCCTCGCGGGATCGACTCAACCCCGTGGTTTTCCACGGCAGCGTCGCCGGTATACTCATCTTTCTGGTGATGACCATGCTGTTTACCGAGCAGGCAGGCGCTTTCTTCGACGCGGGCCTGGCCTGGGTCAGCACCACCTTCGGCTGGTACTACATGCTCGCCATCGTCGCCTACCTGGTGTTCGTGGTACTGATCGGCATGTCGCGCTTCGGCAACATACGCCTGGGCCCGGACCATTCACGCCCGGAGTTCTCACTGCTCTCCTGGTCCGCCATGCTGTTTGCCGCCGGTATTGGCATTGACCTGTTGTTTTTCAGCGTGGCAGAGCCGGTGGCCCACTACCTGGCCCCGCCGGACCTGACGCCTGAAAGCCAAGAGGCCATGCGCAACGCTGTCGTTCAGACTTACCTGCACTGGGGGCTTTCGGGATGGGGGCTCTACGTGCTGATGGGCATGGCACTCGCCTACTTCAGCTACCGCCACCGCTTGCCACTGGCGATCCGCAGCGCCCTCTACCCACTGCTGGGCAAGCGCATCCACGGCCCCATCGGTAATGCCGTGGATATCACGGCGGTCATTTCCACCGTGTTCGGTATCGCCACCAGTCTTGGGATTGGCGTTCTGCAGCTCAATTACGGCCTCAACTACATGTTCGACGTTCCCGAGACGTTGACGGTACAGATCATCCTGATTGGTCTGGTCGTGGTGCTGGCCACCATTTCTGTGGTGACCGGGGTCGAGAAGGGCATTCGCCGCCTCTCCGAGTTCAACATGCTATTGGCGCTGGCGCTGATGCTGTTCGTGCTGTTTTCTGGCGATACCCTGACCCTGCTCGACAAGGTGGTGAACAACGCCGGTGACTATCTCTCCGGGTTTGTCGCCGCCAGCTTCGATACCTACGCGTTTGCCGATGAAGGCGCCCAGGAGTGGAAAATGTGGTGGACCATTTTCTTCTGGGGCTGGTGGATTGCCTGGACGCCTTTCGTGGGCCTGTTCCTGGCGCGTATTTCTCGTGGCCGCACCATTCGCCAATTCGTCGCCGGTGCGCTGTTCATTCCGCTGTCGTTCATGATGGTGTGGATGTCCATTTTCGGTAACAGCGGTATCGAGCTGGTCGCCAATCAAGGCGTCGTCGAGCTGGGCGAACAGGCGTTGAACTCGCCGCAAACCACCCTCTACACGTTGCTGGAGTACTACCCCTACGTCGGTATCACCGCCGCCGTGGTCACCGTGCTGGGCATTGTGTTCTTCATTACTTCCGCCGACTCCGGCGCTTTGGTACTGGCCAACTTCACCTCGATTCTGAGCGACGTGAACCATGATGCCCCAGTGAAGCTGCGCATTTTCTGGTCGGCCGTGATCGGCCTGATTACCGTGGCACTGCTGATGGCAGGCGGACTGAACGCGCTGCAAAGCGCCGTGGTGATCACCGCCCTACCGTTCTCGGTGGTGATTTTTGCCATCATGGTAGGCACCTACAAAGCCTTGAAGCTGGAAGGCAGCAAGGCCGATGCACGCCGCATGATTGCAGGTAGTGCGCCTGGCGGCGATTGGCGCGAGCGCCTGGACCGTGCGCTGGATACCTCCAACCGTGCCGGGGCAGCGGCCACCATCGAGCACGCGATCCGTCCCGCCATGACCCAGTTTGCCCAGGAGCTCGAAAGCCGTGGCCAAACCGCCAACGTGACCGAAGAGCAGGTGGAAGGCGAGTCGCTGCCCACCTTGACGCTGCAGGTCGACTTTGGCGAAGCCACCAGCTTTGTCTATCAGGTCTGCCCGCACCGCATGCGCACCCCGAGCTTCATCCCGGCAGACGATGACTTCTACGTGCGCCTGGATGTCTATCTGGCCGAAGGCGGCCAGGATAAAGACCTCAACGGCTATACCCGTGGTCAGGTGATTGGCGATCTGGTGGCCGAGTACGAACGCCACCTGCACTTCCTGACCCTGGCCGGGGAGCAGATGGGCCATGTGCAAGCCATGCCCGGCACCATCGGCGAGCCACCAGAAGACGCCCAGATGTAGCGTCAGCACGTTCTCCCTGCAATCTCTATCCCGGCCACCGTGCCGGGATTTTTTTATGCCTGTTCGAGACGAACGGTCGAGACTAACGCCTTGTTGTGAGAACGCAGGCTCAGGCGTAGCGTAAGAGCTTGTTTGGCTTATCGTTGAGGAGGCTTTCCCATGTCTCGTGACGCTCGCACGTCGGGATATGTATTCCCGATGCCTGGTAGTGCTCTGTTACAGGCGTGGCGTGAAGGCTATACGCTGGATCGGTTGAAGCGCGATGTTCTGGCGGGATTGACCATCGGCGTGGTCGCGGTGCCCCTCTCCATGGCCTTGGCCGTAGCCACAGGAGTGCCCCCACAACACGGCCTTTACACCGCCATCGTCGCCGGTGCCATCATTGCCTTGACCGGAGGGTCGCGGTTCAACATCTCCGGCCCAACGGCAGCGTTCGTGGTCATCCTCTTTCCTATCGTCGCCCACCATGGTCTCGGCGGACTGCTCATTGCCACGTTCATGGCGGGCGTCATCCTGGTGGCCCTCGGGCTTTCCAGGCTGGGCAGCCTGATCCAATACGTGCCCTACCCGGTCATTCTTGGCTTTACAGCGGGCATCGGCGTGGTGATTGCGCTGCTGCAGCTGCCTGACTTTCTGGGTTTGAGCGGCATTACGCTCGGCGACAGTACCCTGCACAACCTGCTGTTGATTGGCCAGGCACTGCCGAGCCTGTCGCTGGAAGAGCTCAGCGTGGGACTGGTCACGCTGGCCGTGCTATTGGTTTGGCCACGCTTGCACACTCCCCTCCCCGCGCCGCTGGCAGGCCTGGCCATCGGTACGTTGGCCGCCACGCTGTTACTGTGGGGCGGAATAGAAGTGGACACCATTGCGTCTCGCTTCAGTTGGGAGCTTGGCGGTGAACACGGCAACGGCATTCCCCCTTTCGCCCCTGGGCTGATCGCCCCGTGGCATTTTCCCGGCGCCGATGGTCAGCCACTGGTGATCGATTTTGCCTTGATTCAGGCGCTGCTGGGCCCCGCCCTGGCCATCGCGCTACTGGCCGCCATCGAGTCGCTACTGTGTGCCGTTGTAGCGGATGGTTTGACACGCACCCGCCACGACCCCAATGCCGAGCTCATTGGCCAAGGCCTGGGCAACATGGTGGTGCCTTTTTTTGGTGGCATTACCGCCACGGCGGCCTTGGCTCGGACTGCCACCAACGTCAAGAGCGGTGCCTTTTCACCTATCGCTGCCGTGGTGCATTCGCTGGTGGTGTTGCTGGCCGTGGTGGCGTTGGCAGGCCTGTTGGGGTTTGTTCCCATGGCCTCTCTGGCGGCACTGCTGTTCATCATTGCCTGGAACATGAGCGAGGCGCGCCACTTCATGCATACGCTGAAAAGCGCCCCCGCCAGCGATGTGGCGGTGCTGCTCATCTGCTTCGGGCTGACGGTGATTTTCGATATGGTCATCGCGGTGGCCGTCGGTATCGGGCTGGCAGCCGCCCTGTTCATCCGCCGAATGGCTCAACTGACCCATACTCAGCGCCTGGACTCACCCTCTACAGGAGAGTGCTTTCCACCAGAGGCCGCGCTCTACAGGATGAGCGGCCCGCTGTTTTTTGGCGCCGCCGAAAAGGCCATCGCCACGCTACGCATCGTGGACCCCGACGTTCGTATGGTCGTGCTGGACATGCACGAGGTGCCCAGCCTGGACACCACCGCCATCGTGGCACTGGAGTCGCTGCGCCGAGAGCTGGGCGAGCAAGGCGTAGGGATCATCTTCGTGGGGCTACCGCCCCGCCTGGCGTTGAAACTGAAGCGCGCAGGCATCAAGCGTGAAACAGGCAAACTGGCGGTCGTCCGTACGCTTGCTCACGCCGAAAGTGTGGCTTGGCGTTGGCTAGGTGGTGGCCGTTAGCGCACCTGGGGTGAAGTACTGAAATAGGGGAAGTAGCCCTCCCCTGAGGTGATGCCATTCACTGGCGATTAGCTCGCCATGTCCAATACGATACGGCCTTCGATCTTGCCGTCGATCATGCGTTGGAAAACGTCGTTGATGTTGTCCAGCGTGTCGGTGGCTACTGTGGCCGTGACCTTGCCTTCGGCGGCGAAGTCCAGCGCTTCCTGCAGGTCGCTGCGTGTACCGACGATGGACCCGCGAATGGTAATGCCGTTGAGTACCGTGCTGAAGATCGGCAGCGGGAAATCACCAGGCGGCAGCCCATTCAGCACCAGCGTGCCACCGCGACGCAGCATGTTTTGCGCCTGATCGAAGGCTTTCGGTGAAACGGCCGTGACCAATGCCCCATGGGCTCCGCCAATGTTCTTCTTCAGATAGGCCGCCGGGTCAGTTTTCATGGCGTTGACCGTCACCGTCGCTCCCAGGCGTTCAGCCAGGGCCAGCTTGCCGTCATCGATATCCACCGCTGCGACGTTCAGCCCCATGGCCTTGGCATACTGCACGGCCATGTGCCCCAGCCCACCAATCCCGGAGATCACCACCCACTGGCCCGGGCGAGTGTCGGTCATCTTCAAGCCTTTATAGACCGTCACCCCAGCGCACAGCACCGGAGCGATGCCGATGAAATCCACCGACTCCGGCAGGCGCCCCACATAGCCTGCATCTGCCAATGTATAGTCGGCAAAGCCGCCGTTGACGCTATAGCCGGTGTTTTGCTGAGATTCGCACAGCGTCTCCCACCCGCCCAGGCAGTGCTCGCAGTAGCCACAGGCGGAGTAGAGCCAGGGCACACCAATGCGGTCCCCCTCTTTGACGTGGGAGACGCCCTCTCCCACGGCCACGATGTAGCCGACGCCCTCATGCCCGGGAATGAACGGTGGCGAAGGCTTGACCGGCCAATCACCGTGGGCGGCGTGTAAATCGGTATGGCAAACCCCGGAGGCCGCCACTTTCATCAATACTTCGCCCTGTTTGGGACGAGGTACATCGACTTCTTCGATGACCAGCGGCTGGCCAAACTCGCGAACCACTGCCGCGCGCATTGTGCTATCCATGTGCAACTCCTCTTGATGGTCGATACGGCCATTTGAAAACGGCTCTTATCAATAGAGTCAGCGTCAGGGGGGACTGACAATACCGCCCGGCAGATGCCGGGCGGCGTTATACATAGACGCAGGCTAGAAAAAGCCCAGCGGATTGATGTCGTAGCTGACCAGCAGGTTTTTGGTCTGCTGGTAGTGCTCCAGCGCGACCTTGTGGGTTTCACGACCAACCCCGGACTTCTTGTAGCCACCGAAGGCCGCATGGGCCGGGTACTGGTGGTAGCAGTTGGTCCACACGCGGCCTGCCTGAATGCCACGCCCCATGCGGAAGGCCACGTTGATGTCGCGACTCCACACGCCTGCCCCCAGGCCAAACTCGGTGTCGTTGGCAATGGCCAGCGCTTCCTCTTCGTCCTTGAAGGTCGTGACGGCCACCACCGGGCCAAAGATCTCTTCCTGGAACACGCGCATCTGGTTATTGCCTTTCAGCAGCGTGGGCTGAATGTAGTAACCGCTGTTGATGCTGTCGTCGAGGGTCTCCTTGTCACCCCCAGTGAGGAACTCCGCGCCCTCGTCACGGGCGATGTCCATGTAGGACATGATCTTGTCGAACTGCTCCTGAGAGGCTTGGGCACCCACTTGAACGTCGGTATCCAGCGGGTTGCCGCGCTTGATGGTTTTGGTGCGTTCGAGCACTTTGGCCATGAACTCGTCGTACATGCTCTCCTGAATCAGCGCACGCGACGGGCAGGTACACACTTCGCCCTGGTTGAAGAAAGCCAGCACCAGGCCCTCAACCGCCTTATCGATGAAGGACGGTTCGGCCTGCATGATATCGGCGAAGTAGATATTGGGCGACTTGCCGCCCAGCTCAACAGTAGAGGGAATGATGTTCTCGGCCGCGCACTTGAGAATATGCGACCCTACGGGCGTCGAGCCGGTAAAGGCAATCTTGGCAATACGCTTGCTGGTCGCCAGCGCCTGACCGGCTTCCGCGCCGAAACCGTTGACGATATTGAGCACGCCTGGCGGCAGCAGGTCACCGATCAGCTCGACCACTTTCAAAATGGAAGCGGGCGTCTGCTCGGCGGGCTTGAGCACCACGCAGTTACCGGCGGCCAGCGCGGGGCCAAGCTTCCAGGCAGCCATCAGAATGGGGAAGTTCCAGGGGATGATTTGCCCAACGACTCCCAGCGGCTCGTGAAAGTGATAGGCCACGGTATTGGCGTCGATGTCGGCAGCGGTGCCCTCCTGGGACCGCAGGCAGCCCGCGAAGTAACGGAAATGGTCGACCGCCAGCGGAATATCGGCATTGAGCGTTTCCCGCACGGCCTTACCGTTATCCCACGTTTCGGCCACGGCCAGCATTTCGAGGTTTTGCTCTATGCGGTCGGCGATCTTGAGCAGAATGTTGCTGCGCTCTTGCGCGGAGGTCTTGCCCCAGGCAGGCGCTGCCTGATGGGCGGCATCCAGCGCTTTTTCGATGTCTTCGGCGCTGGAGCGGGGAATTTCACAGAACACTTTGCCATTGACTGGGCTAATGTTGTCGAAGTATTGGCCCTTCACCGGTGGCACGAACTCACCGCCGATGTAGTTGCCATAGCGTTTTTCGAACGAGACGACTGAGCCCGATTCACCTGGGTTGGCGTAGATCATGGTGCTGCTCCTGAGTATTATGATTATTAAAAGGTGCCTATTCAGTGTTGGCCACCGAAGGCAATCCCGATATCGCCCAATGGCAGGATGCACCCTCATTCCTTGGTAGGAGATGCCATGTATTCGCTACTAGTGGCCGATGACCACCCGCTGTTTCGCGACGCGCTTCAAGCGGTCATCCGCGGCGGGCTGGCAGACACGCGGCTGTTGGAGGCTGACAGCCTGGCGGCAGCCATGGCGCATATCGAGGCACACGACACGCTGGACTTGCTGCTACTGGACTTGAGCCTGCCGGATGCCGACGGCCTGGAAGGGTTGAAAACGTTGCGCAACGCCTTTCCCTGGCTGCCGGTAGCCATCGTCTCGGCGCATCAGGAGCGCCAGCTGGTGCTGGATGCCATCACCCAAGGCGCGGTGGGCTATATCCCCAAGTCCACACCCAGTCAGCAGCTGTTGTCGGCGCTGGAGCAGATACTCCAGGGCCAGCTGTATCTGCCTGCCGATATCATGCGCCGCCCTCCTGCCCAACGCGCACCTGTCGCGGCCAGCGTCTCCTCGTCGGCCACCCTCCAGGACGTCGAACGACCCGCGCGCCTACCGCGCTTGACCGACAAGCAGTTGGATGTGTTGAGCTGCATGAGCCAAGGGATGTCGAACAAGCAGATCGCGCGGGAACTGACGATTGCCGAAACCACCGTCAAGACCCATGTTTCCGCCATCCTGCGCAAGCTGGGCGCGTCCAGTCGCGTACACGCCATCGTACTGGCCGGCGAAGAGGACTTGAGCAGCCATATCGCCCAGCGCACTGCCGGTCTGTCGGGTAAATCCGTCGATTGAGCCAACGCGCCTTATCCGGGCTGGCGGCTCTCCAGCAGGCTTCCCAGCAGCATCTTGAGCCGCAGGGGCTTCAGGGGTTTCAGCAAGTAGTGCAGGCCCGCCTCCCGAGAGGCGCGCTTGACCGCGGCTTCGTGGTTGGCGGTAATGACGACGGTCGCCAAGCCGGGATAACGCCGCCGCAGTCGCGCGGCCAGATCGATACCATTTTCGCGATGCTCACCCAGATGATAATCCACCAGCAGAACCGCAGGTCGCTCCCCGTCACTGGCCGCCTCCAGCGCACTCACCGTAGCGGCAGCACGCACGCGGCAACCCCAACCGCCGAGCAGCGCCTGCATGCCCGCGAGGATGGCCGGGTCATCATCCACCACCCACACCACGCAGCCCTGTAGAGGGTCTTCGTGCCACCAACCAGCGTCTACCCCGCTTGCAGACACGGCACCGGCCGATCCCGCATAGGGCACGAGAATGGAGAACAGGGAGCCGCGCCCGGGGCGCGACGTAAGCGCAATCGGGTGTTCCAGCATGGCGCTGATACGGTCGACGATGGCCAGGCCCAGCCCAAGCCCGCGGCTGTGGTCCCCCTGCGGCTGGCTGGCACGGCGAAATTCGAGAAAGATCGCCTGCCGCTGCGCTTCAGGAATGCCGGTGCCCGTATCCCCCACCATGATCTCGAGCCCGTTGGCGCGTCGCCGACATCCCAGCAGCAGGTGCCCCTGTTCGGTGTAGCGCACGGCGTTACTCAGGAAGTTGCGCACCACTCGCGCCAGCAGTGCCAGATCCGAGTCCACCCAGGCCCGAGACGCCACGTAGTGAAACGACAAGCCGCGCACGGCAGCCACCTGACGATACTCTTCGGCCAGCGCATCCAGCAGGGTACTCACGGCAAAGGGTGCCTTGTCGGCGTGGAGCACCCCGGCGTCCAGCCTTGAAATGTCCACCAGCGTGCCCAGCAGGCCTTCGACATCCTTCAAGGAGCGGCCGATATGCCCCACCAACGCCTGGGAGGTATCGGGCAACGTATGCGTTTCCAAGGCGCTGGCAAACAGCCGTGCGGCGTTCAAGGGCTGCAGCAAGTCGTGGCTGACCGCCGCCAGAAAGCGGGTCTTGGAGAGGTTGGCGGCTTCGGCCTGCGCATTGGCCGCCAACAGCCGAGCATTCACGCGCCCAAGCTCATCCAGCGCGCGATGCAGGGCATCGGTGCGCTCGCGCACCTGCTCGGCCAGCAGCACTGAGCGTTCGAACGCGGCATACGGGGCGCCGCTGGGACTGCCGCCTGACTCCACGCGCTCCATCAACGCTTGGCATACTTTGCGCAAACGGCGATTTTCCTCCTGCAGCGTTGCCAGAGTCGGCTGTTCACCGTGTTGCTCAGGAGGCTGGAAGAGCGCCAAAGGCCACCCCCGTAAACGTCTGATTCACATGCATGCCATGATGCTGCTCACCATAGGTATTGAAACCGACCACGTTGGCATGGCGCAGCAGCATCGAGGCCTGAGCCAGCTGGCCCAACGACTCGAGCGCCATGCGCCGCAAAAAACAGTCACAACCAAGAATGGCCACTGGTGCCCCCAGGCGAGCTTCCACCCGTGCCAGCATGGTCGCCAGGTTCTCCAACAAGGGGGCTGGCTGCATGGCCGTGAGTACGATGCCATTTTCAACGGCACAGTAGAAACTCAGGCTGTCGTCGTCATTGACACGCTGGATGGAGCGAATGTAGTGCTGGCCTCCCAACCGCACGGCCAGCGGGTGCCGGGCAAATACCACGGGGTCCAGTGCCGCCACCGGACGCCCTACCAGTTCGGCATAGAGCTGGGCCGCAGGCAACCCATTCAGCTCATGTACCCGCCGCTGCTCATGGTCGACCGCCGTCACCACCAGCTTGTGCGCCAGGGGCCGCAAATGGTGCGTGGAAAACACCTCGAACGGCAGCTGAGTATTGATCATCACCACCACGGCAGCCTGGGTGTGAAAGCGGCCATTCGCGTAGACATGGGTATGGGACAGATGATTGTCGTCACCGGCCGAGCCTCCGAAGCTGGGAATGCGCCCCAGCGCGGCATCCAGAGTGGCCAGCACCTGCTCTTCTCGGCTCGACAAGCCATCCAGCAGCGTGAGCGCAAAGCTGTGTTCATTGACGGGCGCCACCGCCTGCTGCCGACAATGATCCAGCAAGGTGTCGACCAGTGACTGAGCCACGGCGAGATCAAAACCTTCGAGATCGTCGATCAATGCCGTTTCGACGGCGAAAAACCGCTGATCGAGACATATGGCGACAATGGACCCTCGCTCGTAACCTTGCGGAGTCAGCTCACCTGCCGTGGTACAACCGCTGATGGGCAGCTCACCAAAGGCAGCACCAAGCGCCGTTGCCAATGCCTCCAATGGGTACTCCGCGCTGCAAAAGAACAGCAAAAAGCCCGCATTGGGGTGGTGCAGTTGGGAGGCCAGCTCTGCGGCCGCCTGAGCGGGGTCGGCATGGCGACTTGCAGCCGTACGAATACCGCTGTCAGTAGAGTTGATGGTCACGACGCCATTTCTCCAGCGCTGCATGAGTACGACCTGCGCAGTGGCGTACGCTGCTGAATGCACGCATCAGTTGCTCACCTTCGGGCGCAGGCATATCGGCCATCAGCTCCAGGCGCTTGGCCTCGGCAGCCAACCGCTCGGCTCCGATGCTCAACGACTCGCCGCGCAGCTGGTGCGCTAGCCGCTTCACTTGCAGTGCCTGTTCGCTGCCCACGTGCCCTTCACGGGAGAAGTAGCCGGCTAGCTGCGCGGTATAGTCGCTGACTTGCTGGTGATAAAGCACGATCAGTTGGGTCACACTCTCGCTACCCAACGAGGCCAACAGCGTTTGCAGTGCGGACTCGTCCAACAGGCACGCGTCATCATGCTCTTCCCGTGTCTCAGGCATGCTGGGTAGAAGCTGCCCGTGCTGTTCGGTCAGGTGCAGTGCCAGCACATTGCTCAATGCCAGCAGCGATAGCGGCTTGGTGATGTAATCGTTCATCCCGGCGGCCAGACAGCGCTGACGGTCATCGTCTGCTCCGCCCGCGGTCATGGCGATGATGGGCACCTGCTGACACCAGCCTGCCTGTTGGCGCAGTCGACGCGTGACCTCGATGCCGCTCATATCGGGCAGCTGGATATCCATGAACACCAGGTGTACTGGCTGACGCTTGACCATGTTCAGCGCTTCATGGCCATTTTCGGCACACACCACTTCACACCCCAGTCGCGAGAGCAAGCCCACGGCCACTTTCCGATTGACGGCATTATCTTCTACCAGCAGTAGCGAGAACCCCGCAAAATCCTTGGAAGGAACGACGGGCAAGGGAGCATCGATCGGGCTTGCTTCGACCAAAGGCAGCTCACACCAGAATGTACTGCCCTGACCAGGCTCGCTGTTCACTCCCATGCGGCCCTGCATGGCTTCGCACAAGCGCTTGCAAATCGCCAGCCCCAGCCCGGTACCCCCGTAGCGCCTGGCGACGCTCTCGTCGGCCTGCTGAAAGGGTTCGAACAAGGATGCCTGCTGTTCAGGGTGAATGCCGCACCCGGTATCGCGGATTTCAAATACCAGTGCGTTGACGGTAGAACTGACGCGGATGGTGACGCTGCCATGATCGGTGAACTTGATGGCGTTGGCGATCAGATTGAGCAGAATCTGGCGCAGCCGACCAGCATCGATCATGACCCAGGCGGGCACCAGCGCATCGATATCCAGCGCGAGCTGCACGCCCTTGGCCTGAGCCCTGGGTTCGAACAGTGCCATGACGCCTTCCACCAAGGGGGTGAGCGCCGTGGGGATCGTTTCCAGCGTCAAATGACCTGCCTCGATCTTGGAGAAGTCGAGAATCTCGTTGATCATGGCCAGCAGCTGATTGGCGCTCTCGTGGATCGTTCGGGCGTAATCTTCTACCTGAGCAGGGCTGGCAGGCTCACGCAGCAGTTCGCTCATCCCGATCACGCCGTTCAGAGGCGTACGAATTTCATGGCTGACCATGGCCAGGAAATCGGATTTGGCATGGTTGGCCGCTTGCGCCTGGCGAGCGGTCACCTGGAGCTGTTTGCCCAGCTGCTCCTGTTCACGGCGCGCGGCCGCGCTTTCCCGCATTTCACGCACCAAAAACGCAATGACCAGCAAGACGGCCACGCTCATTCCGAACAGCAGCGTAATGAGCAGCTTGTACAGCGTGCTCAACAAGGCGCGCTCTTCTGTTGCCGACTCGGCGAGATAGCCATTGATCGCAATCACGAAACGTTCGGTCAGGCGAGTGAGGGCCTGCAGCTCTGTTTCCAGTTCCGTGATGGGCAGTGGGGTCAGCACGGCATAGGGCTCGAACATGGGGTCAAGCCGATCCAGTTGCTGTTGAATCGACGCCAATAGCTCCCTCGCCGCGCTGATACTCTGCAATAGCGAACTCACCTCGCCTTCTCGCAGCAGCGTGATGCGGCTGTAGAGCAGCTCGAACCTCAGGTTGAGCGCGTCTTGAGCGGTGGGAGAGAGCGAAGTACGCGTTTCTGCCAGCAGATGATTCAATAGCTGAACGGCATCGCGATCGAGTTTATAGACCACCCAGGCCGTATCTTCACGCAAGCTCTGGGTCAGGTTGTCCTGGCGCCATGCGGAGAGCCCTGCCACCACCAGTGCGGCGGCAAACAGCAGCACCGTGATGATGGCCAGCAGCTTGAGACGCCGAGGGTAACGCAGCAAGCGAGGTGCCCGAGGCGTAGACTCACTGGCGGACATTGATATGCATTACCTGCCAGACTGCCCTGAAGCGCATGCGCTCGCTCAGCAGTGCTTCGTCATGATCGAAAGGGTAAAGCACCCATAGCGGGCCATACTCACGAATCGGGATGGCTTGATCATCGCGCTCCAGCGCGAGAATGACATCGTAGTCGTAAAAGTCACTGATCGGGATTTCCGCCTCGTAACCATTCAGCGCGGCAACGTTGACGGTATCTCCCTCGCTCTCCAGGAACTCCAGCAACGTGCGCATCAACGGCCCACGGTAGTGGCTTTTGCCTTCTGTCCACGGTGTCCCGGTGGTAAACGAGTGCTGCGGCAACGCCAGCAGCATCTCATGGTCGAATTGTGCCTGTTGCTCTGCGTTGGTGGCTCCGATGCCACCGTCGACCGTGAGAATGACAGGCCCTTCAGGCGCTCCCAGCGGCTTTGTCGTCTCTGCCAGCACTGCATGAGGAATGCTGAACGCCAGCATGATCCACCCCAATAACATCGCTTTCACTACTATGCCCTCGTATCGTATTGCCCTGAGCGCACCACGCGAATCAAGCCTTGCGACAGGGACAAAATAAAAAGAGATGGCGCCTAGGGTACGCCATCTCGATTCACAGGTCAGGCTAATTACGATGTTTTTGGCCCGTCGCGAATGACATCCTCCTACCGAGGTGACATTGCATCAACGTATTATCACGTCTTCAGCTGCTCGATGGGCTCAAAGCGCACCAGCTCTTCGTAGGCGTGCCAGCTGGCATGCCCAAGCACGGGCAGAATCAGTGCCAAGCCGATATAGAACGTCATGACACCCACCAGCACACAGCCGGTCAGGATGGCGGCCCACAGCAGCATCGGGCGGAAATTGCGTGCCACGCAGCGCACGCTGGCTTCGATGCCTTCCATGAAGGTCAGGTCTTGATCCATCAGCGTCGGAATGGCCACCACGCTGATCGCAAACGCGCCAAAGGCAAGCACTCCTCCTGCCACTGTGCCAACGGCCAACATTCCCAACCCCTCGGGCGTAGTGAGCAGCGCGGTATACAGCGTAGCGGGGCTCGGCACTTCAAAACCGAAGAATAGCGCGAACAGCAGCGTGGCCAAGCGAATCCAGGCGAGGAAGAAAATCATCATCATCACGCCCATCATGGCCAACTGACCCGCATGGGGCTTCCAACTGCCAAACGCATCGCCCAGGTTGGGGACACGTCCCTGCTCAAGGGCACGGCTGATACCGTAAGACCCAACGGCCACTAACGGCCCCACGAACATGAACCCGGCAATCATGGGCAGCAGCCAGTACCAGTAACCCAGCGTGAAGGCCCCAGCCGTAATGGCAATACTCAAGCCCACCCAGAACAGTCCGTACGCTAGACTGATGGCGGACGCACGACGAAAATCCTCTACGCCAGCGGCCAGCCAGGCTCTTGGCCTGTCCATGCCCACCTTGTTGATAGTGATCTTGACGTTGGGCACACCTGCCACTGGCTGTGTTTTTGTTGTTGCATTCATGGCGTAACTCCCGTGATTTACCCCAGATGGCGTTGTCGCACCAAACACTCAGGCAAATGCTTACCCTGTGTGATGACACCATTAATTCCACGTTAATGGCTTAATGCTCTTTTAATGTAGTTGAGTTGTTTCCGGGCGAAGCGCTTTCATGGAGTCACGTACAAAAAATCCTCAAGAGGGTCCATTACCAACGAATAATTCGATGCGTTAGCGCTGGGTAATATGCAAAAAAACGCGCCAGGCTAGATGCCTGGCGCGTTGCTTGGGTGCTTTCGAAGCGAGTGGTTAGCGCACGATCATGACCGACACTTTGGCATGATGCACGACGTGCTCGGCGTTGGGGCCCAGCACATAATCGACGAACTTGCGCTTGGTATGCGAGGCCATCACGATCAGGTCGGCATCGATTTTCTTGCCGACCTTGATGATGGCCTCCCAGGGCGAGCCATCGACGATCACGCTTTGGGTCTTGATCCCTTCAGGCACCTGCTCCTTGATGAACGTGTGCTGCGCCTCCTTGATGGCCGAGTGGGCTTTTTCCGAGAAATTTTTCGGAAAGTAGGCCCCCACCATGGGCATCTTGAACTCTGGCAGTACCGTCACGATATGCAGCGATGCTCCAAAGGTCTGGCACAATGTCACTGCCGTGGGCAGCGCCTTCTTCCATGACGCTTCTTCGTTCAGGTCCACCGGCAGCAGGATCTTCTGATACATGATCGTGGTCTCCTCAGGTGGTGGTGGCCATGGCCGTACGCTCTTTCTCGCGACGACGGCGCTGCAGCATGACGACAAAGGCAAAGAGGACGAACCCGGGTATCCACATCCACTCTTTTGCCCAGCGGTCGACGGGCGCCAGCACTTCGAGGATTTCCTGATCGAAATCAAAGCCCAGATCCTGTGCCAGACCGCCGAACTGCACGAAATCGACCGTGGCCTGATCACCGTCTACCCACAGCTCCATGCCCAGACGCTCCATGCGTTCTTCAGCAGAGTCGCCACGCGGCACGGGCACCAGAATATACGTGGTCATGGGGTCACCGAAGTTGTCTTCTCCCGCGATTTGCACGCGCAGGTTACTGCCATCCTCGACTTGCCCAAGCGCTTCTGCAAACTGTGCTGGCGGCACCGACTCGTACGGATCATGGATGCGGTCCATCCAATAACCGGGGCGGAACAGGGTAAAGGCAACCAGTAGCAGCAGCAGCGACTCGTACCAGCGGCTGCGAACCAGCATGTAGCCTTGGGTTCCCGCCGCGAAGATCAACATGGCAATGGTCGCGATGATGAACACCACGATCCCCTGCAGGAACGAAACGTCGATCAGCAGCAGGTCGGTATTGAAGATGAACAGGAACGGCAGCGCCGCCGTGCGCAGGCTGTAATAGAACGCCTGGAAGCCCGTCCGCAGAGGATCGCCCCCCGAAACCGCCGCCGCCGCAAACGACGCCAGGCCCACCGGGGGCGTCACGTCGGCCATGATACCGAAGTAGAACACGAACAGGTGCACGGCAATCAGCGGCACGATCAAGCCGTTCTGCTGGCCCAACAGGACGATGACGGGGGCCATCAGAGCCGATACCACGATGTAGTTGGCGGTGGTCGGTAGCCCCATGCCCAGGATCAGGCTGAGCAGCGCCGTCAGCAGCAGGATCATCATCAGATTGCCGCCCGACAGCACTTCGACCACGTCGGCCAGCACCAGGCCTACGCCAGTCTGGGATACCGCACCGACCACGATGCCGGCAGTGGCCGTGGCAATACCGATCCCGATCATGTTGCGGGCACCGGCCACCAGACCATCCCATAAATCAAGGAAACCTTCCTTGATGTCGGCGGCCATCTTGCTGCGACCACGGAACAGGGCAATGATCGGACGCTGGGTGAGCATGATGAAGATCATGAACACGGTTGCCCAGAAGGCAGACAGTCCCGGCGAGAGCCGTTCGACCATCAAGCACCAGACCAGCACCACGACCGGCAGGATGTAGTGCAGCCCGACCATGACCGTGGGACGCGTCTGAGGCAGCGTGACGACCTTGGAGTTGGGGTCGTCCATCTCCAGCTCAGGGTAGCCCGCCCCGATTTTCAGCAGGCCCACGTAGGCCACTGCCAGCAGCACTGCGACGACCCATGGGGTCGCATCACCCAACAGGGGTTTCAGCCACCCCAGGCCATAATAGACCGCAAACGAGAGAGCCATGATCAGAATCAGGCCGGTCAGGAAGCCCAGCACCTTGTTGATCAACGGGCGTGCCGGGTTGCTGGACGGCAGACCGGTCATGTTCGCCTTCAGTGCCTCGAGGTGAACGATATAGATCAATGCAATGTAGGAAATGATGGCCGGCAGGAACGCATGCTTGATGACTTCCACATAGGGAATGCCGACATACTCCACCATCAGGAAGGCGGCAGCCCCCATGACCGGCGGCATGATCTGGCCATTCACCGAAGAAGCGACTTCCACCGCGCCCGCTTTCTCCGAGCTGAAGCCGACGCGTTTCATCATGGGGATGGTAAAGGTACCGGTGGTGACCGTATTGGCAATCGAAGAGCCCGAAATCAGTCCCGTCATGCCCGAGGCCACCACCGCTGCCTTGGCCGGACCGCCCTTGAAGTGCCCCAGCAGCGAGAAGGCCACTTTGATGAAATAGTTACCGGCCCCGGCTTTATCCAGCAAGGCGCCAAACAGTACGAACAGGAAAACGAAACTGGTAGATACGCCGACCGCGATACCAAACACCCCTTGCGTGCCCAACCACTGGTGGTTGATCAAGCCGTTCAGGCTGACCCCACGGTGGGCAAGAATGCCTGGCATATAAGGCCCGAACAAGGAATAGGCGATAAACACCCCGGCCACGATCATCAGCGGTGGCCCTAACGCACGACGGGCGGCTTCCAGCAGCAGCACAATGCCGACGACGCCGACCACCACGTCCTGGGTGATGGGCCTGCCCGGACGCTGAGCCAAATCACCAAAGAACAGAAACAGATAGGCGCCGCAGAAGGCGGCAACCGCAGCCAATCCCCAATCCAGCAGGGGCACGCGATCACGCGGCGAGCGCTTGAACGCAGGATAGGCCATGAAGGCCAGAAACAGCGCAAATGCCAGGTGAATGGAGCGCGCTTCCGTAGAGTTGAAAACGCCGAACCCGAGCATGAAAGGAAGTGGCGATGCAATCCATAGCTGAAACAGCGACCAGGCAGCTGCAATACTTACCAGCAGCTTACCCGGCACGCCCAGGGGTTTCCTTGCCCCTGTATCGCTGGAAGCGACCATATCCTCCAGGTCGCTTCCCGCGGCTGCCGAAGGTTGTTTGTCATCACGCATACGCTTGCCCTGCCTAATGGTCAGCACTGTGAATCAGTACTTTCAACAAGAAGCGCGGACACCCAAGGTGCCCGCGCTTTATCACTCATCGCGAGGCTGCTCACCTTAGCCAGCAGCATCGCTTTTCAAGACTTATTCGATCCAGCCACGCTCACGGTAGTAACGTGCTGCGCCATCGTGCAGCGGCGCCGTCAGACCGTCGGAGATCATGTCTTCTTCGTTCAGGTTTTCGAACGCCGGGTGCAGACGCTTGAAGCGATCGAAGTTCTCGAACACGGCCTTGACCGTTTCGTAGGCCACCTCTTCATCTACTGCCGTGGAAGACACGAAGGTCGCTGCCACACCGAAGGTTTCGACGTCTTCGTCGTTACCACGGTAGAGGCCGCCCGGGATCACGGAACGGGTGTAGTAGGGGTACTCTTCGATCAGGCTGTCGATTTCATCGCCAGTGACCGATACCAGACGCGCATCGATAGTGGTGGTGGCTTCCTGGATAGAGCCGTTCGGGTGGCCTACCACGTACACCATGGCATCGATGTTGTTGTCAGACAGTGCAGCCGCCTGCTCGGCAGCGTCCAGCTGCGAGGCCAGAGCGAAGGTGCTCTCGTCCCAGCCAAACGCATCCATCACCACGTCCATGGTATTGCGCTGGCCTGAACCGGGGTTACCGATGTTGACGCGCTTGCCGGGGAAGTCGGTGATGCTTTGAATGCCGGAGTCGGCACGGGCAACCACGGTCAGCGGCTCGCCATGCATGGTGAAGAGCGCACGCATGTCTTCCCACGCGCCTTCTTCTTCGAAGTTGGCTTCACCGTTGTAAGCACGGTACTGAACGTCCGACTGGACAACGCCCATGTCCAGCTCGCCGCTCTTCATGCCGTTGACGTTGGCAACGGAGCCGCCGGTGGACGGTGCGTTACAACGAATGTTGTGCTCATCGCTGCCACGGTTGACCATACGGCACACCGACTGACCGACGACGTAGTAAACGCCCGTTTGGCCACCGGTACCGATGGTGATGTAGCGATCCTGAGCTACCGCCGGAGAAGCGAAGGAAGCCGCAGCAATGAACGCGCCCGAGAAGGCCGCAGTAGAAAATACATGGCGTTTCATGAATACACCTCTTTATCTTGATGTTGTGAGCGTTATGCGCCTTGCAACCACCTGCAGAACGGTTCCCTTCAGGTGCTACGGTTGCAAAACGTTGTCAAGACAGTCTGTTATCGACCTCGGCAATTACTGCCGACGGTGACTACTTTAGCGAAAAAAAAACCACTTGGCGAAGCTCGCCGCTATTTCATGCTTGCCGCTGCGGCTACAGGAGACGTTTTTTCCGCCCCTAAGCACCCGCTGAGCATGCCGCGCAAGTAGACACCCCCTGGATGTCGAGGGCAACCCTGCAGCGAGTGCCTCTCTCGAAGGCTGGGCTGCTACGCGTTGCCACGAGACGCCACTGAGGAATAAGTTTAGCGGGGTTTGCGCATATGTAACGTTTAGTCACCGTTAAACATGCCTCTCCCAGCCATACCATTTTTGCATAGGGTATCCCAACCCGGCTGACCCGATTACCCATGCATCAAACGTTGTAGCCCAGCACCTGGGGTAGCCACAGGGCAATACTCGGGAAAATGGCAACCAGTGCCAGCGCGCAGCCCATGGCCAGCACGAACAGCATTGCCCAGCCTATCGTATGCTCCAGACGAATCTTGGCGACTTCGGTGGTCACCATGAGGTTGACCGCCACGGGCGGAGTGAACTGACCAATGGCGATATTCATGGCCAGCAGAATGCCGAACCATACCGGGTTCCACTCGAAATGCTGCATCACCGGAATCAGAATCGGCATCATGATCAGATAAATGGAGATCGCATCCAGCAGCATGCCCGCCACCAGGACGGCCAGCATCACCAGTATCAGCAGCAGGACGCCGTTATCCGTCAAACCGATGATCCACTCGGCCATGTGACGGAACGTGCCCAGCATGGTGCCTGCCCAGGCGAAGATACCGGCCAGGGCAATGATCAGCATGACCACCCCCGAAATGATCGCGGCTTCGCCCAGCAGCTCCCATAAATCACGCAGCGTCAGCTCACGGGTCAGCAGCAGCCCCACCAGCGCCCCGTAGGCCACGGCCACGACGGCGGCCTCGGTAGGCGTGAACAAGCCTGAACGCAGGCCACCAAGTATCAAGATCGGCGCAAACAGGGCAGGCAAGGCGTCACGAAAGGTGCCGCGCACGGTCAGTTGCTCGGCTCCCTCCACCGGGGTGCCCTCCCAGCCGTAGCGCTTGGCGACCAGCATGGCGGGTACCAGCAGTGCCAACCCGGCCAGCACGCCTGGAAAAAGGCCAGCGGCAAAGAGTGCCCGCAGGTCCACTCCCGGCACGACGATGGAGTAAAGAATCAGCGCTACCGAAGGGGGGATCAGAATCGCGGTCGACGCAGAGGCAGCAATCAGCGTGGCAGAAAACGGCTTCGGGTAGCCCGCTTTGGTCATGCTGGGCAGCATGACCATGGCCACGGCGGCAGCATCGGCCGGGCCCGAGCCGCTCATGCCGCCCATGATCATGCACACCAGCACGGCCACCAGCGCCAGGCCGCCATGGCGCGGGCCAATCAAGGCCTGAGCAAAGCGCACCAGACGCAGCGCGACCCCTGCCCGCTCAAAAATGAGCCCGGTCAATATGAACAGCGGAATGGCGATCAGCGGGTACTTGGCGATGCTGTTATAGGTGTTGGTGCCCAGGGTCGCCAGCATGTCGGGCGAGAGACCCGCGACAATGCCCACAGAACCGGCCAGCGCCAGTGAGAAGGCCACCGGCACACCGGCAATCAGCAGGCCCGCGAACGCCAGAATCATCCAGATATCAGGCGTCATGAGGAAACTCCCCTTTCAAGCGCGCCCGGGTCTGTTGCACCAATCGCCAGCTCATGGCCAGCGTCAGTACTGGCAACCAGGCCAAGTACCACCATTGAGGCAACCCCAACCCGGGAGAAAGCGATTGCCACTCTCGTTCCTGCCAGGCCAGCTTGCCAGCGTACCAGGTAATCAACGCAAGCACCGTCAAGCCACACAGCGCCTGAAACAGGATCAGGACACCCCGCCACTTTGGAGGCAAGGCGCGCTCCAGAAAGCCCAGGCGAATATGCCGGTCGTGGCGCAAGGCGACGGAGGCGCCCGCAAAGGTCAGCACCACCAGCAGAAACACCGAGAACTCTTCGGTAAACGAGAAAGAGCCGCCGGTAATGTAACGCGTGATGACGTTCCCCAGGCTGATCAGCGAGATGATGATCAACGCCAGGGCGCCCAGCCAGCGTTCGGGCCGGGCATCAGGAAGGCCTTTCATGGCAACCTCACACAAATAGCCGCCGCTCGGGAGCGGCGGCAGCGGCTAGCGAAATATCAGCGTGCGTCGATTGCCGCTTGCGCAGCCTCTACCAAGGCTTCGCCGATGCGGGGCACCCACTTTTCATGGACGGACTGGGTCGCCTCCACGAACGCCTGGTACTGCTCGTCGGTCAGCTCGGTCACGGTGACCCCGCGTTCCTGGATGGCGGCCAGCCGCTCATGCTCCTGCTCGCGGGTCATGGCGATCTCCCACGCCCCGGCTTCCTGCGCGGTTTCACGCAGCATCGTCTGCTGCTCTTCGCTGAGCGTACGCCACACTTGCTGGTTCACCGCAAAAATCAGCGGGTCGTTCATGTAGTTCCACAGCGTCAAATGCGCCTGGCCCACCTGGTCGATGCGCGCCACGTCGAACACCGACAGCGGATTTTCCTGGCCATCGACCGCGCCGGTGGTCAACGCAGGCTGAGCGTCGGTCCAGCTCATTTGGGTCGGGTCTGCGCCCAGTGCCGAGAACGTGTCCTGGAACAGGGGCGAGCCCACCACGCGAATTTTCAGGCCGTCGAGATCATCCGGCTGGCTGATGGGGCCACGGGAGTTGGACACCTGACGAAAGCCGTTTTCCCCCCAGGCCAACGGCATGACGCCACGCGACTCGATGGCCTCGAAGACCATGTCACCCGCTTCACCGCCAGTCACGGCGTCCACGGCGGCTTCGTCAGGAATCAGGAACGGCAAGGAGAACAGATTGAGCTCCGGCACTTGCGGCGACCAGTTGATGGTCGAACCGACGGCCGCATCGATCAACCCGGAGCGCATGGCGGAAAACTCGCGGGTCTGGTCACCGGAGACCAGCTGGGAGTTGGGGTATACCCGCAGCGTCAGTTCACCGCCACTGCGCTCTTCCACCAGCTCTGCCCATTTTTCGGCGGCCTGCCCCCAGGGGAAGGCATCGGACAGCACGGTGGAGACAGAGAGTTCACGCGCCTGTGCAGAAAAAGCAGCGGAAAGCAGTGCAGCACCGGCCAAGCCAGCGGTCAAACGAGCCATGGAGCGTGTCAGCGTCATTGTTATCGATCCTTTTTTCATTTTTATGAGTCGTGAAGAACGCCGTGATCTGGCGGGCGCTCCGCGCCATACGGGAAAGCCCCGCCAGCGACACCCCATTGTAGGCGCTCACCGAGTGAAGGGAAGCGCTGGCCGCTGCTTTTGGCCATCGACTTTCGCCGCAGCGTCTTCACTCACTGCTGGCTGGTATGCGGGGTTACTCCGGGCGGCAGAAGCCGGCCAGCGCAGGCACGGAAACGCAGTCGCCTACCTGGATGCCACGCTCGGCAAAGTAGCCAGCGTTTACTTCCAGGGCGGCATGGTAGGCCACGCCGGCGGGGTAGGAGGGGCACTCACGCGGGGTGCTGGACTCACAGGGCTGCATGGTATTGATCGCCACGATGCGGCCTTGGTCATCGATGTAAGCGATATCCAACGGGATCAGCGTGCGATACATCCAGAACGCATTGCCTGCAGGCTGTTCGCTCTCGAAGCGGAACAGCATGCCGCGTGAGGTTGGCAAGTGCTCACGTCCCATCAGCCCACGCTGGCGCTGGGCGACCGTTTCGGCCACTTCCACTTCCAGACGATGCGGCCCGCCCTCGCTGTGAATCGCCAGCGGCAGGGTATCGACCATGGCCGACTCGGCGGCCATGGCGGTCACGAGCGACAGCGGCAGGCAGCTCGCCAGGGAGACCCCCAGGGTGGTTTTCAGCAGTTGGCGGCGGGACAGGGTCATGACAGATTCCTTCTTCCTATACAGTGGCCTGCGGCGAGGTCATGAGATGGATTCCCTCGGCCAGCAGCGAGACGGTCACAGGCTCCCCCAACGCCAGCTGGTTGCGTTTGGCCGCGTGGGTAGCGATATCGAAACGTAGCATATCCCCATGCGAAACGCGCAGCGAAACCGAGGTCATGCTGCCCAGCACCACCATTTCACTCACCGTGGCCGTCACCGGGTTTTCGCGCTCCCCCTGGGAGGGCCGCCCGCGCCGGTGCAAGACGATATCCGACGGCGGCAGATACCAGGTCACGGTCTCCCCCGCCGAGCAGTGTTCGAGGCCGCGAGCGACTTCCAGCCACCACTCGCCCCACTGCAGCCGTGGCCCGCTGGCCGTGTTGACCACCTGCCCCTGAAAGACATTGTGGCGGTCGAGCAAACGCGCCACCAGGGGCGTGTCAGGCTGGCGAAACAGCCGCTCCGGGCCGCCCTGCTGCAAGCTGGTGCCGTTGTGCAGCACACAGATCTGGTCGGCCAAAGCCGTCGCTTCTTCGAGGTCGTGGGTGACCAGCACGATGGGGATGGCAATTTGCTGACGCAACAGCGCAAGCTCCCGCTGCAAACGGCGCCGAGTGACCTGATCGACCGCAGAAAAAGGTTCGTCCAGCAGCAGCACACGGGGCTCTCGTGCCAGTGCTCGCGCCAGGGCAACCCGCTGACGCTGCCCTCCCGAAAGCTGGCTGGGGTAGCGGTTCTCCAGCCCTTCCAGGCGCACCTGGGCCAGCCATTGTGCGGCGCGTGCGGGTCTTGCCACTGGGGGGAGGTGCCCCATGGCAATCTGGACGTTCTGCTGCGCGGTCAGGTGTGGGAACAGCGCATAGTCCTGAAAGACCATGCCCACTTTGCGCTGCTGGGGTGTCAGTGCCTGGCGCGGCCCCTGCCCGGCCGAAAGCCACCGCTCACCGGCGCAGCTGATGTGGCCCTGGGCAGGATGGTAGAGCCCGGCAATGGCGCGCAACAGCGTGGTCTTGCCGCTGCCTGATGGTCCCACCAGCGCCAGCAACTCCCCCGGCGCGCAGCGGAAGCTGGCGTTCAAGGGGATGGGCCCCGCCTGATGCACGGACACCGTCAAATCAGCCACGTGCCCACCTGCGCCTGCCCGCCAACCCGTAGACCAGCCCCAACGTAGCCAGCGAGATGGCCAGCAACAGCGCCGACATGGTGGCCGCGCCCTGCTCGTCGAAGGCCTGTACTCGGTCATAAATGGCAATGGAGAGCGTTCGGGTTTCGCCATCGATGGCGCCGCCCACCAACAGAATCACGCCAAACTCCCCCAGCGTATGGGCAAAGGTCAGCGCGGTCGCCGACAGGATGCCTGGCCACACCAGCGGCAGTTCGATACGCCACAGGGTCTGCCAGGGGCTTAGCCCGCTGCACCAGGCCGCTTCGCGCAAATGCACGGGCACATGCTCAAAGGCCCGCTGAATGGGCTGAATGGCAAACGGCAGGTTGGCAATCAAAGAGGCCAGCAGAATCCCGGTGAAGGTAAAGTTGAGGCCGCTGCCGGTGAGCGCTGCCCAGGCGCTGCCCAGCGGCGCATCGCGACCAAACTGCTGCAGCAGATAGAAGCCCAGCACCGTGGGCGGCAGCACCAGAGGCAGGGCAATCAGCGCTTCGCAGACGCCCTTGCCACGAAACCGGGCCGTGGCCAGCCACCGCCCGCACCAGATGCCCAGTGGCACCAGCAGCAGGCTCGTCAACGCCGCCAGCCGCAGCGAGACCCCCAGCGCCGTCCAGTCCATCACTCGGTACTGAAGCCGTAGGCGCGAAAGAGGGCCTGGGCCTCGGGCTGTTGCAGCCAGCCATAGAAGGCCTGGGCGGCTTCTCCGGCGTGAGGGGTCAGCACCATGCGCTGAGTCAGCGGCGTGTGCCACGCTTCGGGGATCAGCACGCTTTCGCTACGGGCCGCCAGCCCAGGCGCCAGCACCAGCGAATAGGCCACCAGCCCGCCCCTTGCGTCGTCGGACAGCGCAAACTGCATCGCCTGGGAAACGTTTTCCCCCTGTATGCGCAGCGGGCGACTGGCCTCCCAGAGCCCTGCCCTTTCCAGCACTTGCTGGGCGGCCACGCCATACGGTGCATGCTCGGGGCTGGCCATGGCAATCCGCAGGCGCTGGCCATTCTGCAACGCGGCCACGGCGTCTTCCACGCCGGCCAGGGGCGCCTGTGCATCGGGCGGAGGATAGCGGCCGACAGGCTGTACCCAGGCCAGCCGCCCGCGTGCATAGATCACACCTTCATCCACGACGTGCCCTTCCCGGTAGAGCGCTTGCACGAAGCCCTCATCGGCGGAAAGAAACAGCTCGAAGGGCGCCCCCTGGGCGATCTGACGGCGGAAGTTACCGGAGGAGCCCAGGTTGAGGCGCAGCGTATGCCCGGTTTGCTGGGTAAACCGTTCAGAAGCCTCTTCCAAAAAGAAGTGCAGACTGGAGGCCGCCGCTACGATGGGTGCGCCTGCCATGGCAGGCGCACCCAGCAGCAGGCAACCAAGGCACAGCAGCCAACGCATGCGCTTAGGCCTGGGCACTTTCCACATGCTGCTCGTTAATCACCATCACCTTCATGGTGTTGGTGCCACCGTGAGCATTCATGTGGTCGCCGCGGGTGAGGATGACGTGGTCACCCAGCTTGGCAACCCCTTGCTTGACCAGCAGGGTCAACGCTTGGTCATTCAGCTCGGTGGCGCTCATCTCGGAGGTATCGAAAGGCAGCGATACCACGCCGCGATAAAGCGCCATGCGACGCTGAGCGATGGGGTTGTGTGCCAGGCCCACGATGGGCAGACCGGAGCGAATCCGCGATGCGATGAGCGGCGTATAGCCAGACGCCGTCATACAGGCAATCGCCGCTACCCCTGTCATGTGGTTGGCAGCGTACATGGCCGACAGCGCAATGGTTTCATCCGGACGGGTAAAGCCTTCATGAATACGGTGCCCGGACTCTTGCGCCACCCGCTCCCGCTCGGCTCCCAGGCACACGCGCGCCATGGCCTCGACGGTTTCCAGCGGGTAGTCGCCCGCCGCCGTTTCTGCCGACAGCATCACGGCATCGCTGCCATCCAGCACGGCGTTGGCCACGTCGAACACTTCTGCTCGGGTGGGCAGCGGCGCAGAAATCATGCTTTCCATCATTTGGGTCGCCGTGATCACGGCCCGGTTGAGCGAACGGGCGCGCTTGATCATGCGTTTCTGCACACCGACCAGCTTGGCATCGCCAATTTCCACGCCCAGGTCACCACGCGCCACCATGACCGCTTCAGAGGCTTCGATGATGCCATCCAGCGTCGCCTCGTCGGCCACGGCCTCGGCACGCTCGACCTTGGCCACCAGACCAATCTCCTTGCCTTCCTCGCCCAGCAGCCGACGTGCTTCACGCATGTCTTCTGCCGAGCGCGGGAACGAAATCGCCAGGTAATCGACGCCGATCTCCACCGCCGTTTTCAGGTCGGCCTTGTCTTTTTCGGTCAAGGCCGGCGCGGAGAGGCCTCCCCCCTGCTTGTTGATCCCCTTGTGGTTGGAGAGCTTGCCCCCCACGACCACCTGGGTGTGTACCTGCTTGCCTTCGACACGGGTCACGTCCAGCACCACACGGCCATCGTCCAGCAGCAGGCGGTCGCCGGCCGTGACGTCATCGGCCAGGGTCTTGTAGTCGCAACCGACGCCCTGCTGAGTACCAGCATCGCTGTCCATGGCCATGTCGAGCACGAAGTCCTGGCCCTCTTCCAGATACACGGCGCCCTCCTTGAAACGGGCAACGCGGATCTTGGGGCCTTGCAGGTCGCCCAGCGCCGCTACGCTGCGGCCCAGTTGGGCAGCAATCTCACGCACTCGGGCCAGGCGACGGCGATGGTCGTCGGCCGTGCCGTGCGAAAAGTTCAAGCGCACCACATCCACCCCTGCCTTCAGCATGGCCTCCAGTACGCCTTCGCGGTCACTGGCAGGGCCAAGGGTAGCGACGATCTTGGTACGACGAAGGGGGATATGGGTGTTTGTGCTCATAAATGTCCTGACCAGTAAAAGAGGAAATGTTCGCGTATCAGCATACCCCAAGCAAGATGACACTCGCATGTACTTGTTGCAACGGCCAATGTCGGCAATTACGGCGCCACGTGCACGCACAAGGACAGCGGGTACTCGTCACAGTTGTTGCCATCTCCACCGCGGTCCACCACGAGAAACTCGCCTTCACGCTCCAGCACCGACTGAATGGCGTGCCAGGTGCCTGCTCGGTAGTTCACCCCCTGGCGGCCATCCGTCACGAAGGCCCGAACGTCCTGGGGCGCGATGGTGTCGCCGGGCGGGGCGACCACCACGATGAAACGCTCTTCGTGCAGCGGCATGAAGGCCTGGCTGCCCAGCGGGTGGCGTTCCAGAAACGTCAGCGTCAACGGCAGCGACACCGGCTGGCTGACAAAGATGCTCACCAGGGTGCGCGGGTTGTCGCCCAGCGTCTCGACCCGCGCCAGATCGTGATGCCGCTGGGTACGCCCTGCGTTGATCGGAAACGATGGCGAGGTACGCGCATCGAGCACCTCGCCAAATGGTTCAAATGCTGCTTGTGTCAGGGGTTTTGCTTCGAGTGTCAGCATGATGGCTCCTGGTGGTCAGTGTGCTTGTGCGCCAGCGTCAGCGAGCGCCAAGGCGCAGCGCCGCGTGACGATTCACATCCTTGTACAGCAGATAACGGAACGGGCCAGGCCCACCTGCATAACAGGCTTGAGGGCAGAACGCCCGTAGCCACATGAAGTCCCCCGCTTCCACTTCTACCCACTGCTGGTTGAGGTGGTAGACCGCCTTGCCTTCCAGCACGTAGAGCCCGTGCTCCATCACGTGGGTTTCGTCGAACGGAATCACGCCACCGGGCTGGAACGTCACGATGTTGACGTGCATGTCGTGGCGCACATCGCCAGGTTCGACAAAGCGCGTCGTTGCCCAGCGCCCTTCCGTGCCCGGCATCTCGATCGGTGCGATCTCCTGCTCGTTGGTGACGAAGGCCGGCGGTACGTCCAGCCCCTCGACGAACTCATAGGCCTTGCGAACCCAATGGAAGCGCACCGGCTCGCGGGACTCGTTGCGAACCTGCCAGTGGCTGCCGGGGGGAATGAAGGCGTAGCCGCCAGGGCCCATGAGATGACGCTCGCCAGCCAATGTCAGCGTCAGCTCTCCTTCCACGATGAACAGCACCCCTTCTGCCTGAGGGTCCAGCTCAGGCTTGTCGCTGCCGCCCTCGGGCTGCACTTCCATGATGTATTGAGAGAACGTCTCTGCAAACCCGGACAGCGGACGCGCCAATACCCACAGCCGCGTGCCTTCCCAGAAAGGCAGGTTGCTGGTCACGATATCGCGCATCACCCCTTTGGGGATCAGCGCATAGGCTTCCGTGAAAACGGCACGGTCGGCGGTCAACTGAGTTTGCGGCGGGTGTCCGCCGGTGGGCGCATAGTAATTGGCTGGCATGGGGGCCTCCCTGACGTTTTTGTATACGAGAATATGGCACTAACTAGAAGCTTATACCGAGCCACTCATGAAACAAAGCTTCCAAATATGATGAATATAGAAACTTTAGTTTCATGAAAATAGCGCTATAGATTCCCGACTAGCACTGTTCAACCCTTTAGGGCAGGCATTACCGGGCTCCCGCTCTGCCCCTGAGGCCGCTAACTCCGAGCCTCGATTTCTACAGCACCGCCGAGATAAACTGCTTCAGCTCGGCGGTCTGGGGGCGGCTGAACAGTTCGCCCGGCTCGCCCTCTTCATGGATGCGCCCCTGGTGCATGAATACCACGCGATCTGCCACGTCTCTGGCGAAGCCCATTTCATGGGTGACCAGAATCAACGTCATGCCTTCCGCCGCCAGCGCCTCCAGCACGCGCAGCACCTCCCCCACCAGCTCCGGGTCCAGGGCAGAGGTCACTTCGTCGCAGAGCAGTACCTTGGGCCGCATGGCCAGCGCCCGAGCAATGGCCACCCGCTGTTGCTGGCCACCGGAAAGCTGTGCCGGGTAGGCATCGTACTTGTCGGCCAGGCCGACCTTGCTCAGCACTTCACGGGCGATTCTCTCGACCTCGTCGCGCTTCTCGCCGCGCACCACGACGGGGGCCAGGCACACGTTTTCCCCCACCGTTTTGTGGGGAAACAGGTTGAAGCTCTGAAAGACCATGCCTACGTTTTCGCTCAGCTCACGGGGGGACATGACACCCGCATCCAGCGCTTGACCGGCAATGGTGATCTCGCCGCTGTCGTGCTGTTCGAGCTGATTGAGGCAGCGCAGCAGAGTACTTTTGCCCGACCCGCTTCGGCCAATGATGGCCACCACTTCGCCCTGAGCAACGGAGAGGTCGATTCCCTTGAGCACTTCCAGGTCACCAAAGGCTTTGTGAACGTTATCAACGCAGACCAGCGTCATAGAGCTTTTTCTCCAAATGGCGCGCGTAGCAGGACAGCGGGTAGCACAGCGCGAAATACAGAAGGGCCACCAGGGCAAAGATGGTGAATGGTTCAAAGGTGGCGTTGTTGAGCATCGTGCCCGCCTTGGTCAGCTCGACGAAGCCAATGATCGAGGCCAGCGCGGTGCCCTTGATGACCTGTACCGAAAAACCGACCGTGGGCGGTACCGAAAGCCGCAGCGCTTGGGGCAGGATGACATGGCGCATGGTTTGGAAGTAATTCATGCCCAGCACCCGAGCGGCATGCCACTGCCCCTTGGCAACGGCTTCCAGGCAGCCCCGCCAGATATCACACAGGAAGGCGCTGCTGAACAGCGTGAGGGCCACGGAGGCCGCCAGCCAAGCAGACACGGGGTATCCCAGCGCCGCCGCTCCGAAAAAGATCAGGAACAGCTGCATCAGCAGCGGGGTGCCCTGAAATACATCCACGTAGAGCGCGGTGAAGCGTTGCAGCCAGCGCGAGCTGGAGAGGCGCATGAAGGTCAATACCAGCCCCACCGTGGCCCCGCCGATAAAGGCGATCAACGACAGCACCACGGTCCAGCGGGCCGCCAGCAGCAAGTTGCGCAAAATATCCCAGAAGGTGAATTCGATCATCGTTGTTCTCCTTGCTGGTAGGCAAAGACTCGTTTACCCACTTGCATGAAGACGCGGCGCATCACGAACGCCAGCAGCAGGTAGATCAAGGTGATCAGCAAATAGACTTCGAAACTTCTGAAGTTGCGAGACTGAATGAAGTTGGCCGCGTAGGTGAGATCGAAGACCGAAATTTGCGACACCACCGCCGACCCCAGCATGACGATGATCGACTGGCTGATCAGTGACGGATAGACACGCGCAAAGGCCGGTACCAGTACCACATGGCGATACCCCTGAAGGGTGTTCATGCCCAGCGCTCGGGCGGCTTCCAACTGCCCCCTGGCCGTGGCACTGATGCCCGCACGCAGGATTTCGGCACTGTACGCGGCAAGGTTCAGGGTCATGGCGATAAACGCCGCGGTGATGGCGTCCAGCTTGATGCCCAAGCCAGGCAGACCAAAAAAGATAAAGAACAGTTGCACGATGAACGGAGTATTACGAATGACTTCGACATAACCGCCCAGCCCCCAGCGTACCCAAGGCTGACCGTTTACCCGCAGATAAGCTACCGCTACCGCCAGTGCCAAACCGGTCAAGGTGGTCACCACGGTCAAGATGACCGTGGTGGTCAAGCCTTTGATCAGCTCACCGACGTAGGGCAACAGGGTCAAGAAATCGAGTGTTGGCCCCATGACGACCCTCAGCTACCAAAGCCGTCGGGCAGGTCGGCACTGAACCAACGCTGGGAAAACTCGTTCAGGGTGCCGTCCTCGAGCGCCTGAGCAATCAACCGGTTCACTTCAGCCTGCAGCGCTGCTTCGTTCTTGTTCAGGCCGATATAGCAGGGGGAATCACGCAGTTGATACAGCAGGGTCGGTGCGCGGCGACTGTTGCGCTCGGCAATTTCTGCGGCCACCACGTTGCCGGTCGCGACATAGTCCACCTGGCCAGACAGAAAAGCCGAGATGGTGGTGGCATTGTCCTCGAAACGGCGGATGGTGGTCGAGCTGGGGGCGACCTCGGTCAGCTCCATGTCTTCCACGGCGCCCCGCGTCACGCCGATGGTTTTACCGGCCAGCTCGTCGGGGCCGGCGATACTTTCATCGGCGTCAGCGCTGAAGACTCCCAGGAAGAAAGGCGCATAAGCCTCCGAGAAATCGATTGCCGCTTCACGCTCCGGATTTTTGCCCAGGCTGGAGATCACCAGGTCCGCCTGGCCCGTTTGCAGGTAGGGAATGCGGTTGGCGCTGGTCACGGTAATCAGCTCCAGCGTCACGCCCATCTCATCGGCAATATAGTTGGCCATGTCGATATCGTAGCCGCGCGGCTGCAGATCGGTGCCGACCGAACCAAACGGCGGGAAGTCCTGCGGGACCGCAATACGTATGGTGCCACGGGATTCGATGGCTTCCAGCGCATCCGCTTGCACGGCGGTGCTGGCACCCACGCCACCCACGGCCAGCGCAGCGGTCACACCGGTGGCCAGCACGCCGGATTGGCAACGTTTCAAGAAGTGCTGAATAGATTGTGTAAAGCCCTGAGGGGTCGTGCCCATGATGCTCTCCTGCAGTTATGCGATTGGCCAAGCCAGCGAGTGCGACAGTCGCGTATGAATAGCGCCGTGATGAAAGCTTCGTTGCAAGTAAGTACAGTCCGAAACTTTTGTTTCACAGCCTCAGCAGAGCAATTACAGGGCCACTCAGGCACAAAGCACATGGATAACAGCAGGTTGAGAGTTTTTCAGGCAGGCAGAGGCCTGTCGAAGCAACGCTTCGACAGGCCTCAACGTTCGTATTTGGTGCATCAAGAACCAGCACGCACCATTATTGGTGAGCATCCCAATCCACGCTCATCACCGGCGCTGCCAGCTCACTCAGCGCCTCGTACTGGTCGCTGATGTCACTGATGCGCTCGCGCCCATCACTCAGGTTGTGATGCAGCACCGCATTGGCCAGCAGGCAAATCAGGCTATTGGCGGTGGCGTAGCTGTCGAAGGCCGACAAGCTTTCCAGAGGCACTTCCATGAACCACGACACTTGCGGTGCAAAAGTGGCGGCGGTGGGGTCGGCGATCAGCAGCACCCTGGCGGGCGAACGCTCCAGGGCCGTCACCAGTGCCGCAAAGGCCGTGGGCCGACGACGAAAGCCGAACAGCACGATGGTGTCCTGCTCGGTCAAATCGACGATCTCTTCCGCCAGCGACTGGTTGGGCTGAGGCGCCAGGCGTACTCGCCCACGCGCCTGAATCAACTGCTGGCGCAGATGTAACGCCAGCGGATAGCTGTTGCGAAACCCCATGACCACGATCTGCTGGGCAGCCGCCAGCGCATCGACGCAGTCGGCAAACGTAGCGGGGGGCAAACTGGCCAGGCAGCGCTGGAGATTCTCCTGTTCGCGCTGCAGGTGGCGCTGAAACGGTGCGCCGCCCTCCTCCTGCATGGCATCGTCATCGATGACCAGCGGCACCCCCAGGTTGCGCAGCTGCCGCGCGTGGGTCTTGACCGTGCGAAAGCTCTCGAACCCCAGCCGCTTGAACAGACGGCTCACCGTGGACTTGGATACCCCCGTCAGTCGCGCCAGATCGGCGGCGCTGTAGACCGCCAGGTCATCGAAATGGTCGAGAATGAACGTGGCGACCCGCTGCTCCTGGGCCGTCAGCGCATCGAATTGGGCGGCAATCCGTTGTCCTATGTGGGGCGTCATGGTGTCCTATCGCATCCTTGGGTTACTGAGTCGGTGCGGGGTGGTGTTCGGCCCAGTGACGAGCGATATCGACCCGGCGGGCAACCCATACTCGATCATGCGCTTCGATATGGTCCAGAAAGCGCTGAAGCGCACGGAAACGGCCCGGGCGGCCCAGCAACCGGCAGTGCATGCCAATCGAAAGCATTTTCGGCGCCTCCTCCCCTTCGGCATACAGTACATCAAAGGCGTCGCGCAGGTAGGTAAAGAAGTGGTCGGCGGTATTGAACCCCTGCGGCGCCGCAAAACGCATGTCATTGGTATCCAGGGTGTAGGGCACCACCAGATGCTGGTGCTCGGCACCCTGGCTGTCGCTCACGCGGGTCCAGAAAGGCAGGTCGTCGCCGTAGTAATCGCTGTCGTAGAGAAACCCGCCTTCATCCACTATCAGGCGCCGCGTATTGGGGCTATCGCGGCCGGTGTACCAGCCTTGTGGCTTCTCACCGTACAGACGCTGGAAAATCTCCATGGCTTTTTGCAGGTGCTCGCGCTCTACGTGCTCGGGCGTTTCCTGATAGTGAATCCAGCGGTAGCCGTGACAGGCCACTTCATGGCCCAGCTCCTTGAACGCCTGCGCCACCTCCGGGTGGCGCTCCAGCGCCATGGCCACCCCAAACACGGTGAGCGGCAGCCCACGACGCTCAAATTCGCGCAGAATGCGCCACACGCCAGCTCGCGAGCCGTACTCGTAGATGGACTCCATGCTCAGGTGGCGGTCGGGATAGCTGGCTGCCCCGATGATCTCGGAAAGGAACTGCTCGGACCCCGCATCCCCGTGAAGCACGCAATTCTCCGCGCCCTCTTCGTAGTTGAGTACGAACTGCACGGCTATTTTGGCGCCGTTGGGCCACTGGGCATGAGGGGGCGTTGGGCCGTAGCCAATCAGGTCACGCGGGTAATGGGAAGACATGGTCGGGCTCCTTTAGCGAGGCAGCGCATTTTAGTTTGTATACAAAATAGTCATTTTAACCGGCGCCTGCAATGCAGCGCAGGGCTAATCATTTGAGTTCTCGACGCTTTGACGGCCCCTGCTGAGCCAAGCTATTGAAACCTGAACGATTGGTCAACCCATATCGAGAGCATCAAGTGCATTAGTCCCTTGCACTTGGCTAAAAACCGCCCTATTTTTGTATACAAGATAGAAAATATTGTTCACACAAGAGTACCCGAACGTGCATATACGTCTGATCAACCCCAATACCACGGCGGCCATGACGGAAACCATTCGTCAAGCCGCCGACAAGCTGGCAGCACCGGGGACCCTCATCAGCGCGACGCAACCCGAGGCTGGCCCGGTCTCCATCGAAAGCCACTTCGATGAAGCGGTGAGCGCAGTAGGCGTTGCCGAAGAAGTTCTGAAAGGCGAACGCGAAGGCGGTATCGATGCGTACGTGGTGGCCTGCTTTGGCGACCCTGGCCTGCTGGCCGCTCGCGAGCTGACTCGCGCTCCGGTGATCGGCATTGCCGAAGCCGCCTTTCATATGGCCACGCTGATCAGCACTCGCTTCTCCATTGTGACGACGCTGGGACGCACCGGCATCATCGCCGAGCACCTGCTGGAGCAGTACGGCTTTCGCCACCACTGCCGCCGCATCCGCGCCGCCGAGATTCCCGTACTGGATCTGGAAGATCATCCGGACGCGGCGTTCAGCCGTATCGTGCAGGAGTGCTGCCGTGCCCGCGACGAAGATGGCATTGGCGCCATCGTGCTGGGCTGCGGGGGCATGGCCAACCTGACCCAGGCCATTAGCCACGAGGTCGGCCTGCCCGTGGTGGAAGGGGTCAGCGCCGCGCTGAAACTGGCCGAGTCGCTCGTCGGGCTGGGCTTGCAGACCAGTAAATACGGCGACCTGGATTACCCGCGCCGCAAAACCTTTACCGGCAAGTTTTCAGGTTTTTCCGACCTGACGCTGCCACCCACGCGCCAGTGAAGAGCTGACACCAGCAACCGGCCGTAAAAGAAAGCACGCCTACAAAAAATCATAACAACATGACGAATATCAGCATCAGCACGCCACGCCGCAAGCGTCTCCCGGGTAGCCTACTGCCCGGGTTACCAATAACATCGATAATCTTGCGAGGACGGTAACATGAGCACTTCTACCTCTGCTCTTACCTCAGAAGAAGCACCCAACGCGGCGCAGTCAGCCGCCAGCAAAGCCGTCGGCGCAGAAAGCCTCGCGCCGCAAAGCACCCGTATCATGGGGCGCACCTCCTACTTTCTTGCCTGGTTTGGTGGCTGCGTGTCGATTGGCACCTTCGCCATGGGCTCCAGCGTGGTGGGCACGCTCAACTTGCTGCAAGCCACGCTGGCCATCGCCATCGGCTGCTTTGTGATCGGCGTGGCGCTGGCCATCAATGGCGCCGCCGGTTACAAGTACGGCATTCCGTTCATGGTGCAGGCGCGCAGTGCCTTTGGGTTCACCGGAACGCGTATCCCCGGGCTGGTGCGCGCCGTGCCTGCCATCGTGTGGTATGGCTTCCAGAGCTGGATTGGGGCCGGTGCCCTCAACATGGTGTCGGCGACGCTGTTCGGCTTCGACAACCTGATCTTCTACTTCATCACCTTTCAGTTTTTGCAGATCGGCCTCTCGGTGCTCGGCTTTCAGGGCATCAAGTGGCTGGAGAATATCGGCAGCGCTTTTATTCTCTGCTCGCTGATGTACATGTTCTACGCCACCGTGCAGCGCTATGGCGATGAGCTGTCGGCCAGCCTGCTGACCATGGAAGGCTCCTGGGGCATGCCCTTCTGGAGCGCCACCATGCTGTTTCTGGGCATTTACAGCACCATGATGCTGAATGTAAGCGATTACTCGCGTGAACATAAAAAAGGCACCGGACAAGGGCTATTGACCACCCTTTACGCCATGTCGATTCTGCCCTGCACGCTGTTCATGGGCTTGATCGGCTACATGGTGTCCCAGGCCACCGGCACCGCCGACCCCATTCAGGTGTTCGCCAACGCCGTGGATAACACCCCGCTGTTGATGATCACCCTGCTCTTCATCGCCTTTGCCCAGGTGACCACCAACGTGCTGAACAACGTGGTGCCGCCCACCTACGTGCTGATGGACGTCTTCAAGCTCAAATTTCCGGTGGCCGCCGTGATCGTCGGGCTGCTGGCCTTTGCGACTTTCCCCTGGAAACTGGTGCAGCCGGAGTCGGCCGCAGGCCTGCAGCTGTTCGTGCAAACCTACTCGGCCTTCCTCGGCCCCATCTTCGCCATCCTGGTCGTGGACTACTACGTCATCCGTCGCCGCACGCTGGACATCGGCAAGCTCTACGATGAAAACGGCCCTTATCAGGGCATCAACCAGGCCGCACTGATCGCCACGGTCGTCGGCATCGCAGCCGCCCTCGCCTTCTCATCGGTCTCCTGGTACGCCAGCCTGATCCCTGCCGGGCTGACCTACTACCTGCTGATGAAACACTGGCCCGCTTGCCAGCGCTTCACTCAGTAACCCGCCCTGCCTTTGCCTGCCACCTTGTGTGGCGGGCGACCATTACCCGATCACGAGTCTTGCCATGAATGAGCAACCCACCCCAAGCGACCTGAACATCGAGCAGATCGACCCCACCCTTTATAACGACGACCTGGCCCCGCTGAAACCACAGCACCGCACCTGGGGGTCGTTTGAAATTTTTAACGTCTGGTCCAACGATATCCAGAGCCTGTTTGGCTACACCCTAGCGGCATCGCTATTCCTTACCTATGGGTTGAACGGCTGGGCAGTGATGGCCGCCATTATTCTGGCCGGTGTCATCGTGATGTTTCTGGTCAACCTGACCGGTAAACCCAGTGTGAAATATGGCATTCCCTTCCCGGTGATGGTGCGCGCCAGCATGGGCGTACGAGGGGCCAATCTACCCGCCATGATGCGCGCCATCGTGGGTATTTTCTGGTACGGGGTGCAGACCTACTTTGCCTCTACGGCCGTGGCACTGCTGATCACCGCCCTGTTTGGCACAGGCAATGGCGGTTCCTTCCTCGGCCTTTCCGGGGTGGCGTGGCTGTCGTTCGTGATCGTGTGGCTGTTTCAGATTGCGATCTTTTGGCAGGGTATCGAGCGCATCAAGCACTTTTTGAACTGGGCAGGCCCGCTGGTCTATCTGGTCATGGTCGTGCTGATGGTGATTGTCTGGGTCCAGGCAGGCAGTGAGCTGCTCCCCGCCATCGGTACGATTTTCAATAGCAGCGGCGAGCAGGCAGGAATAGGGGCATTTCTGGCCATTGTGGGCACCATGGTGGCCTATTTCGCGGCGGTAGTGATCAACTTCGGCGACTTCACTCGCTTTGTGAAAACCGAGCGCCAGATGAAGCTGGGCAACCTGCTGGGCCTACCCCTGAACGTCGCGTTCTTCTCGTTCATTGCGCTGATCATTACCGCGGGCACCCTGGTCCTGTTTGGCGAAGCGTTGACCAACCCAGCGGATATCGTCGAGCGCGTCGATTCGCTGCCGCTGACCATCGTGGCCGCCCTCACCTTCTTTGCTGCAACCGTGGGCATCAACCTGGTCGCCAATTTCATCCCCCCTGCCTACGATTTGGCCAATCTGTTCCCCAGCAAGATCAGCTTCAAGATGGGCGGCCTGATCACGGCGGTGATTGCCTTCTTCGTGGGTGCCCTATGGATTTCGGTGATCAGCCAGATTGGCGTGCCAGGGTTTGTGAACGCACTGGGCGCCATCGTGGCTCCGTTCTACGGCATCATCGTGGTGGACTACTACCTGATCAAGCGCCAGCATCTCAACATGCAGGAGCTCTTCTCCTCAGCCCCCGGGGGTGCCTATTACTATGTCAACGGCTGGAACACCCGGGCCCTTCTGGCCTTTGGCGGTGCCGCGCTATTCTCGCTCTCCACCGTCATCGTCCCCGCCCTGAGCGGCCTCGACGGCTTCGGGTGGTTGATTGGTGCAGGCCTGGGGGGAGTGTTCTACTACGGGCTAATGAAGCAGTTCAAGGCAGCGCCGACGCTGGCTGAGCAGCGGGCTCATTAAGCCGGTCCGCCAGCGCGGCAGGAGCGCCTGTCTCAGCAACGCCACCGGATCGTCTCCGGTGGCGTTTTTTCTGCTGGCGGCAATCGAGCTGTGCACTATCGTCGCTATGCGCCAAAAATCTGCTGCAAGTCCGGCACATTTTCTTCCTCCTCGACCATGGACAGCGACGCTTCGATGGCCTTGAGGTGACGGCTCATGAAGGCCTTGGCGCGTTCGCCATTGCCTGCTTCCAGGTAGCCGATCAGATCGTCATGGTCGTGGGACTCGCAGCCCAGGTGGCCGCGATGACCATATACGGCGAGGATCAGTGAAGAGCGCGAGCAGAGGCGCTCGACGAATTCCGCCAGGGTGGCGTTGCCGGAGAGCTGCGCCAGGCGCACGTGAAAATCGGCCGAGAGACGGATGGCCACGCTTTGCTGGCCACTGCGCAGGGCCTGTCGCTCCTGCTTGGCCATATCTCGCAGCTCGGCAGCCGCCTTCGCATCCATGCGCCTTGCCACGTCCGGCATCAAGCCGCACTCGATGAGCTGGCGTGCATCGAACACGTCCTTGGCTTCATCGGCAGTAGGACGCGTCACGCTGGCCCCACGGCGCGGGGTCAGGGTCACCAGTTGCTCCAGCGCCAGCCGCTGCAGGATTTTACGGATCCCCGTGCGGCTGATGCCAAACACCTCTGCCAGGGCATCTTCGCGCAGCCGGGCACCCGGCTTGAGGCGTTGCTCCACGATGGCATCGCTCACTGCTCGGTAAATGGCTTCGTGGCGCTCGTCACCCTCTTTTTCCGTGGGCCGCCGTTTCAACGCCGTCTGCGCTTCGCTCATGGGGTCTCCTCTCTGCGAACCGTTTTACTCCTCCCAGGCCGCTATGATATCGCGCTCTTCGTCACTCATGTTGGTGATATTGCCCAGCGGCATGTAGCGAGTGGCGACGACCCGCTGAATCTGCGCCTTGTGGCCCAGTATCTCTTCCCAGTGATCGAAGGCGTAGCCCGCAGGCGGCGCGGAGAACCCGGCGTGCTCAGGGTTACGCGCATGGCACAGGGTACAGTGCTGCTCCACCAGGGCGGTGATCTGGGCCTGGTCGGGGGCCGCACTGGTACTTTCCACGGCGGCGCGCGGGCTGGGGGCCGCTACCCAGAACGCCAGCAGAATGAGCCCTACGCCTATCGCAGGATAGGCAGGCTGGACCTTGCCCGCATGCATCAGCACGAAGAACTGACGAATCAACGCGCCAGCAAAGATGAACAGGGCCATGACGATCCAGGCCTGCTCATGGGAGTAAAGAAAAGAGTAGTGATTACTCACCATCAGCAGCACCACCGGCAGCGTGAAGTAGGTGTTGTGCACCGAGCGCTGCTTGCCGCGCTTGCCATCTAGCGGGTTGGGGGCCTCTCCGGCTTTCATGGCCTTGACCATGCGGCGCTGGCCGGGAATGATCCAGAAGAAGACGTTGGCCGACATGGCCGTGGCCATGACGGCCCCAGTGAGCAGAAAGGCGGCCCGCCCGGTGAACATCTGGGTGCTCAAATACGCCACGACCACCATCATCACCGCCACGGCAATGCTCAGCAGGCCGTCACGCTGCATATCCGGGCTGATACGCTTGCAAAGCTCGTTATAGACCACCCAGCCGCCCAGCAGGAAGCCCAATGCCAGCAGGTTGGCTTGCCATCCGGTGAGGTTGGCCGCCCAGGCCCAGTTGCTGTTGGGGTTGACCAGGTAGAAACCCGGATTGACCATATAAAGAATGACGAACAGCGCAAAGCCAGAGAGCCATGTCGTGTAGGCTTTCCAGAACGACCAGTGCAGGTCGTTGGGGAGCTTGGCAGGGGCCGTGGCGTATTTCTGGTTATGATAGAAACCACCGCCATGCACCGCCCACATCTCACCAAACACGCCCTTGTCACGATCTTCCTGAGCCTTGGGCGTGCGCAGGCTGTTATCCAGCATGACGAAATAGATCGACTCTCCGATCCAGGCAATGGCGGCGATCACGTGGAGCCAGCGCAGCAGCAGGTTGGCAAATTCGATAGTGTACGCTTGCATGTGAAGCCCCCTCAGCTACCGCGGTAGGTCGAGTAGCCATACGGCGAGAGCAGCAGCGGTACGTGGTAGTGCTGGCTGGCATCGGCCACGCCAAAGCGCAGCGGGATGACGTCCAGGAAGCGGGGCTCGGCAGCCTCGACCCCCTGCTGGCGTAGATAGTCTCCCGCATGGAACACTAGCTCATATTCGCCAGCGGTCAGCGCCTCGCCTTCCAACAGCGGCGCATCACAGCGGCCGTCGCTGTTGGTGACGGTGGTCGCTAACGGCTCGCGCTGGCCACCGGTCAACCGAAAGACCTCGATGATGATGCCCTGACCGGGCTGCCCTTTGGCGGTATCCAGCACGTGGGTAGTCAAGCGTCCCATCGTCACTCCTCATATTGGCAGGGTTATTGGTGTTGTTGGCAAGTTTGACCTATTGGTCAAAGAGTACCGTTGATGCTATTTATTGTATACAGCAATTCCCTTTTCGCACGCTTGGAGAACCCTTGTGCCGACTGAAACGCCTTTGCGACTGTCCCCTGCCCCGAGCCAAAGCAGCCTGGAAACCTTCGTGGCACACTATGGCGATGTCTATGAACACTCTCCCTGGGTGGCCAAGGCCGCCTGGCAACACGGCCTGGAAGAGGCTCACGACGCCCCGGATGCGCTGGCCGAACTGATGGGCAAGATGCTTCAACAGGCCTCTCCCGAGCAGCAGACGGCCGTCATTCAGGCACACCCTGATCTGGCCGGCAAAGCCGCGCTGGCCGGGGAGCTGACCCACGACTCTACCAGCGAACAGGCCGGTGCTGGGCTCGATCAGTGTTCACCGGAAGAGTTTGCCCGCTTCGAGCAGTTGAACGCCGCTTATCAGGAGAAATTTGGCTTTCCCTTCGTGATTGCCGTCAAGGGCCTGGACCGCTATGCCATTCTGGAGGCCTTTGAAAAGCGGTTGAACAACGATCCGGCACAAGAAAGAAAAACGGCCATCGAGCAAATCATCAGGATTGCACGGTTTCGGCTGAGAGCGCGTGCAGGCGACGACGCCTCCTAACGCCCGTTCTCTGGATAAAAAAATGCCGCGCTTCAGGGCGCGGCATTTTCATGGAGCAACCGTTACGATTTGGCAGTATCGGCTGCTTTCTTGGTGGTCTCTTCCGCCATTTTCTGGCTTTCCTGCAGGAAGCCCTGGCTGATAGAGGTCACTTTTTCGGAGTCACCTTTCATGCGCTCCATCATGTCGCTGGCCGCTTTCTGCTGGCTTTCCATGGCTTTCTTGAAGCTATCGGCGTCCTTGACGTCGAGCCAGGTGCGCGCCTGGGCGATGGTCATGTCGGAATAGGCGCGTGCGGCATCCATTTGAGCGCCGACCAGCTGCTCGTAGTAGTCCAGCGCTGCCAGTGTGTAAGAGCGCATGGGTGAAACAAACACGGACTCGAACTGCTGGCTGGTTTTTTCTGCTGTCTTGTTCATCACTAAATCTCCTTGAGTGAGCTAGCGGTACGATGCGCTCGACGGCGCATCTTGATAGGCGGTTGCCGTTGCTAATATCAAAGCTAGCAGCGCTTTTTGTGCAGCGCAACATGAATTTTTCACCTTCACGCACGCTGCATCGCCATTATCGATGACTCACTCGCGGTTAATCATTATTAGCGGTTTCCGAACAAGTGCTTACGCGCCAGGTCATCCATGGGCGCTCCTGCCTGGGGGTTCACATCCTCGACCAATGCATAGGCTTTGCGAATGGCGGGACGCTGAGAAAGCTCTTCGAACCAGCGCTCCAGGTCGGGAAACTCCTCCAGGGTCTGGCGCTGTTTTTCCCAGGGCACGATCCATGGGTAGATGGCCATGTCGGCAATCGAGTAACGGTCGCCGCCCACATAGTGCTGCTGAGAAAGACGCTGGTCCAGCACGCTATAAAGCCGATTGGTTTCACGCACGTAGCGCTCGATGGCGTAGTCGATCTTGTGGGGCGCATAGTGGCAGAAGTGATGATTTTGCCCGGCCATGGGGCCTAGCCCACCCATCTGCCAGTGCAGCCACTGCAGTACCACATAACGCTCGCGCCCTTCTGCTGGCAGGAACTGGCCACTCTTGTCTGCCAGGTACTCCAGAATCGCCCCTGACTCGAACAGCGCCATGGGCTGCCCCCCGTCGCGCGGGGCATGGTCGACGATGGCAGGAATACGATTATTGGGCGCAATGGCCAGGAACTCGGGGTCGAACTGCTCGCCACGCCCGATATTGATGGGCTTTACGCGATAAGCGAGCTTTGCTTCTTCAAGCATGATGGAGACTTTGTGGCCGTTGGGCGTTGTCCAGTAATACAGGTCAATCATTGCCATCTCCTTGTCCATGAAGGGCGTCCCCATACAGGGCCTGCCCCTTCATGTTGCCTGTGAGTGTCAGCGGCGAATACCGCTTAGCCTAGTATAGATCACGAATGGTCATGGCCTTGCCCGCCACGCCATCGTGCACCGCCAGCATGCGCTGGAACCAGCCGGCCACGGGGTCACGCTCCTCCACCAGCGTTTCGGTCGAGACGCTATAGGCCCACATCATGCTGCCAAACAGCAGGTAATCTGCCCCAGCGGGGGAGTCACCATCGAGGAAAGGGGTTTCCTTGAGTTGTGCACTGACGGGCACCAGCGCCTGATGCAGTTGCTGGCGGCCTTTCTCAGGGTCGTGAACCGCCTCGAGGCTGGCCCCAAAGCGCGCTTCACGGGTGGTGCGGAAGTACTCCCGATCCTCCGGGTGGATGGCTTCCAGCAGATCCAGCACCACGATACGAAACAGCGCGGGCGTAATGCTGCGATCCACCAGTTGCTTGAACAACGTGACACGCTGCAAGCCCAGCCCATCGCCCAGCACCGGCGCCTCAGGGTAAGTGGTATCCAGGTAGCGCAGGATATCGAAGCTGTCGGTGACCACCGTGTCACCATCGGTCAACACCGGCACCTTGTCATAGTGGGCAAATGCCAGCGCCTCTTTCTGCTGAAACCGCCAAGCCACCGTAGTGTATGCCAGCCCTTTGTGGGCCAGCGCCATGCGCACGCGCCAGCAGTAGGGAGAAAATCTCAAGCGATCATCGCGACCGCACAAATCATAAAGCGTGATGGCCATGGTCGAACGACTCCTGAAAAGAGGTAAAGAGTGCACCTACACTATACGCCGTCACAGCATACGCGATAGGCCTAGAACATCCCTCCTCTGTGTACTGCCTTTCTCCTCCTTGACTGAACTGTCTATTAGTCTAATAACGGCGTCGACTCGGCGCTTCTTTGCAGCGCTAAAAAAGCAATGAATAACAGTCACTTGATATTAAAAAAACGCCTCGATACGCGGCCGAAAAACCCCCTTTTACTGGTAAGACCAATTTTCCAATATAGTCATTCCAGGCGCCTGACCGTATCTTTCACGCTGTCCCAACTATCATTGAAAATGATGCGTTGGCTTTCGCGGAGCACACCAAATCAATAACAAGGGGCCGTTCCTCCCATGAATGAAAATATACTAGCTCTTCTGGCATTTCTGCCGCTGTTGCTGGCCGGGATATTGCTCATAGGCTTTAAGATTCCCGCCAAGATAGCGATGCCGATCGTTTTCCTCACCGCTGCCATTATCGGCCTGACTGCATGGGACATGTCGTTCAGCCGTGTCGCGGCATCCACCGTTCAAGGGTTGATCCAGACCGCTGGCCTGCTGTGGATCATCTTTGGCGCCATCCTGCTGCTGAACACCCTCAAGCACTCCGGTGGCATCACGGCCATCCGTAACGGCTTTTCAGGCATCAGCCCGGACCGCCGCGTGCAGGCGCTGATCGTCGCGTGGCTGTTTGGCTGCTTTATCGAAGGCGCCTCAGGCTTTGGCACCCCCGCTGCGGTGGCTGCACCGCTGATGGTCGCCCTGGGCTTCCCGGCGCTGGCGGCCGTCGTGGTAGGCATGATGATTCAGTCGACCCCGGTATCGTTTGGCGCAGTGGGCACCCCGATTGTGGTGGGCGTGGGCAGCGGCCTCGACCGTGCCGGCATCACGGCGCAACTGGAAGCCAACGGCTCCACCTGGGAAGCCTTCTTCCAGCAGGTCACCAGCACCACGGCAATCACTCACGGCATCGTGGGTATTCTCATGCCGCTGATTCTGGTGCTGATCATGGTGCGCTTCTTTGGCGCCAACCGCTCCTGGAAAGAGGGGCTGTCCATTGCTCCGTTCGCCATTTTCACGGGCATCGCGTTCGTCGTTCCTTACATGCTGGTAGGCGTCTTCCTGGGGCCAGAGTTCCCCTCGATGATCGGTGCCATGGTCGGCCTGGCCATTGTCGTTCCTGCTGCGCGTAAAGGGTTCCTGCTACCGAAAGACACCTGGGACTTCCCGGAAGCCACCTCCTGGCCGGACGAGTGGATCGGCAACCTGCAAATCAAGCTGGACGATGTCGCAGGCAAGGCACCGATCTCGACCCTCAAGGGCTGGATTCCCTATGTGCTGTTGGCGCTCTTCCTGGTGGCCTCTCGCACCATCGAGCCGCTGCGCGTGGCGCTGACTTCCGTGAACCTGAACTGGGCCAACATCTTCGGTGAAGCAGGCGTCAGCGGCGGCATACAGCCGCTCTATCTGCCGGGCGGCATCATTCTGGCCGTGGTGTTCATCACCTACTTCCTGCACAAGATGAACCCGCGTCAGATGAGCGCAGCCGTCTCGGAATCCACCAAAACCATTTTTGGTGCAGGTTTTGTCCTCGTGTTCACCGTGCCAATGGTGCGTATCCTGATCAACTCGGGCGTCAACGGCGCCGATCTGGTCTCCATGCCAGTCATGATGGCCCAGGCCGTTGCCAATGGTGTCGGCGGTGTCTATCCGTTCTTTGCCCCGGCCGTGGGTGCCATGGGTGCTTTCATCGCCGGCTCCAACACGGTTTCCAACCTGATGCTGGCCGAGTTCCAGTTCAGCATTGCGCAAACTCTGGGGCTCTCAACGGCCGTCATGGTCGCGCTTCAGGCGGTGGGTGCTGCTGCGGGTAACATGATCGCGATTCACAACGTGGTCGCCGCCTCGGCAACCGTTGGCCTGCTGGGTCGCGAAGGCACCACGATTCGTAAAACGATCATTCCGACCATCTACTACCTGGTATTCACCGGTATCATCGCGCTGGTCGCGTTCTATGTGCTGGGTATCACTGATCCGCTAATGTAACAACCTCAGTTGGGCTCAGACACCCTCTCCCACCCCCAGGCCACGCCTGGGGGTGGGCGTTTTCAGGTACAGGCAGGCTCAATCGATGCGCTTGAGCGAGTCAGCGTGCTGCTTGCCCCGTATCACATAGCTTTGTGCATTCAGCTTCAGCGCTTCCACCGCCTCTGCCGACAGCTCCCTGACCACTTTGGCAGGTGAGCCGACAATCAACGAGTTTGGCGGAAAGACCGCCCCTTCCTTGATGAAGGCTCCCGCGCCTACCAGGCTGTTCTCGCCAATCACGGCGCCGTTGAGCACTACCGCCTGAATGCCGATCAAGCAGCCATCCCCCACGGTACAGCCATGCAGCATCGCCTGGTGCCCGACGGTCACCCCTTTTCCCACCTTCAGCGGGTAGCCGGGGTCCGCGTGCAGCACGGCGCCATCCTGAATGTTGCTCTCTTCACCGATTTCCAGATGGTCGCTGTCGCCGCGCAGTACCGCCTGATACCACACGCTGGCGCGTGCCTTCAGGGTAACCTGACCGATGACGTCCGCCGTGTCGGCAATGTATACGTCTTCATGAATAGCAGGCTGATGCTCGCCAAATTGATAGATGGCCACGTAACGCTCCTTTTGTTGGTTGTCGCTATCAGGCTAGCGCCTGAGCCAGCAGGCGAGCAACGTGAATCGCTTCGCGCCCGCTGCCATCCTGAATTTGATGACGACAGCTGGTGCCATCGGCCACTAACACCGCTTCCTTGTTTGCGCTTCGCACGGCAGGCAACAGCGTCAGCTCTGCCATTTTCATCGAGGCTTCGTAGTGTTCGGCTTCATAGCCAAAACTGCCCGCCATGCCGCAGCAGGACGACTCGATCGTCTCGACTGACACGCCAGGAATCCAGTTCAGTACCTGCTCTACCGGGCGCAACGCATCAAACGCTTTCTGGTGGCAGTGCCCATGCAGCATCACGCGCCGGCCTTCCATGGGCTTGAGCGTTAACGACAGCTCTCCTGTCGAGTGAGCATGTAGCAAAAATTCCTCAAACAGATAGGCAGCTTCCGACAGTGCCTGCGCCTGTTCACCAAAGCCATACTGCAAGAATTCATCACGCATGCTGAGCAAGCATGAGGGTTCCAACCCCACCACGGCCACGCCACGCTCTACGAACGGCATCAGGAAGTCCAGCGTGCGCTGTGCCTCGGCCTTGGCTTTCTCGAACTGGCCCGAAGAGAGGTAGGTGCGGCCACAGCAGAGCGGCCGCTGGCCTTGGGTCACATTGAGATGCACGCGATAGCCAGCGGCCTCCAGCACTCGCTTGGCAGCGGACGCATTGTCGCCCTCCATGTAGTTATTGAAGGTATCCACAAACAGCAGGACTTCTTTCTCTGCAATTGGCCTCTCTGCAGTTGGCCTCTCAGCGGTTGACGAAGAGTCCGCCGTCGCCAGAAAGTTGCCGTTAAACGCGGGAAGCGCTCTTTGCGGGGCCAGCTTGAGCGCCTGCTTGATGCGCTTCGCCAGCCAGGGAGCCCGTTCGATACCGTTCACCAAACCTGAGAACCGGCTAGCCCAAGGGGCGTAACGGGGCATTTCGCCAACCATGCGATCACGCAACGTGAGGCCTTTGGCGCGCACCCGAGCCGCCCGTGCTTCTATCTTGAACTTGGCCATATCAACGCCCGTGGGGCAGTCGCGCTTGCACCCTTTACAGGAAACGCATAGATCCAGCGCCTCTTTCACCTCATCGCTGGCAAGTCCTTCATCCCCCAACTGCCCCGAGAGCACCTGCCGAAGCGTGTTTGCCCTCCCCCTGGTCAGGTGCTGCTCTTCTTTGGTGATGCGGTAGCTTGGGCACATGGTGCCTGCATCGAACTTGCGACAGTGGCCGTTGTTGTTGCACATCTCGACCGCCATGGCCAAGCCATGGGTGGTGTCTCCGGCACTGCCAGGAGGCGTCTGCTCCCCCGTGAGCGGATCTCGCTTCACGTTCCAGGAGGACCAATCGAATACCGGCGTCATCGGAATACGCTGATAGGTGGAGGGAAACCGGAAGTAGCGCTCGTCATCCATTTTCGGAGTATCGACGATTTTTCCAGGATTGAGCAGGTTCTGCGGATCAAAGAGCTGTTTCACTTCGCGGAAAGCGTCATTGATGGTCTCGCCAAACTGCCAAGCAACCCACTCGCCACGGCAAATACCGTCGCCGTGCTCACCCGAGTACGCGCCCTTGTACTCACGCACCAGCGCAGAGGCCAGCTCTGCGATTTCACGCATTTTTTGCGCCCCGTCGCGGCGCATGTCCAGAATGGGGCGAACGTGCAGCGTGCCGACCCCCGCATGGGCGTACCAGGTGCCCTCCGTGCCATAGCGATTGAACACCTCGGTGAGCTTTGCGGTGTACTCGGCAAGGTGCTCGAGGGGAACGGCGCAATCTTCGATGAAAGAGACCGGCTTGCCATCGCCTTTCATGCTCATCATGATATTGAGCCCAGCCTTGCGCACGTTCCACAGCGCTTTCTGCTCGGCCGCCTCCGGCATATTCACCACGCTGCCGGGCAGTCCTAAATCACTCATCAACTCATTCAGGCGGCCTAGCGCTTCAAGCTGGGCATCTCGGTCTTGCCCGGCAAACTCCACCAGCAAAATGGCTTCCGGCTTGCCGATCAGCGCTTTTTCGATCACCGGCCTGAACGCCGGATTCTCGAGCGAGAGCTCGATCATCGTGCGGTCGACGAGTTCGACCGCCATCGGCCCCAGCTTGACGATATGCTGAGTAAAATCCATGGCTTGGTAGAACGTGGGGAAGTTGACGACCCCCAGCACTTTTTGTTCGGGGAGCGGCGACAGCTTCAGCTTGATACGGCGGCTTACCCCGAGCGTCCCTTCAGAGCCGATGAGCAAGTGCGCCAAATTCGCCCGCCCATTCGGGTCATAAGGGATAGGGTTTTGGCAGTCGAACAGGTCGAGGTTATAGCCCCCCACGCGACGCAACACTTTGGGAAAGTGGTCGCGAATATCATGGCCGACCCGCTCGGCTATGGCTTTTACCTGCTGGGCGAGTCGCTGCTCCCGTGAGCCCTCGGCAAAGCCATCCACAAAGCTGAAATTCACGTCGCATCCATCGGCCAGGGTGGCTTCGATGCCCTCGACGTTGTGCACCATGTTGCCGTAGTAAATAGAGCGCGATCCGCAGGAATTATTGCCTGCCATTCCGCCAATGGTGCATTGGGCACTGGTGGATACATCCACCGGATACCACAGCCCGTGGGACTTGAGCCAAGCATTGAGGTGATCCAGCACCATGCCTGGCTCCACCACCACGGTGCGTGCGTCAGGGTCGAACTCCACCACTTGATTCAGCCAGCGCGTGGTATCGAGAACCAATGCCTCACCAACGGTTTGACCACACTGGCTGGTGCCTGCCCCACGTGCCAACACCGGCACGTGGGCATCACGGGCAATGTCCAGGGCAATTTTCAAATCTTCCTGATGGCGTGGGATCACCACGCCAACGGGGGTTATCTGATAAATGGATGCGTCAGTGGCATAACGCCCCCGAGTCGCCTGATCAAATAAGACATCGCCTGCGAGCTCTCGTGAAAGCCGTTCAGCCAGACCGCTGATCGGCTTGATCTTGGCATCTCTTGGCGCATGTTGGCTGGTCAGTGACGTCATGACACTCCTCCCCTTTTTAACGCGCCTGATGGTCGCTTGAAGCTTGCAACGGGTTCGCTGCGAAGTACTCCAACGCTGCCAAGACACCGCTGCCGCGCAGTGAAACGCCTGCCAGCTTCATGCCCGCTTCGCAGCCGCCCAGCGTGGCAATCAGGGTCAGGTCGTTGCAATCCCCCAGGTGCCCGATACGGAACATCTTGCCTTTCGCCTTGCCAAGGCCCATTCCCAGCGACAGGTCAAAACGCTCATAGATGATCTTGCGCACGGCATCCGCATCCACGCCTTCCGGCATCACCACCCCTGTGAGTACCGGCGAGTACAGCGCGGGGTCCTGACACTGAATCTCCAAGCCCCACGCTTGTACCGCCGCACGCACCCCTGCCGCCCAGCGCTGGTGGCGGGCCAGTACCTGTGGCATACCCTCATCCAGCAGCATGTCGAGTGCTTCATTAAGGCCGTACAGCAAGTTGGTGCTGGGGGTATAGGGCCAATAGCCGTTCTGGTTGGCTTCTAGAATTTCATCCCAGGCCCAGAAACTCTTGGGCAGCTTGGCCTGCCTGCTCACCTCGATCGCCTTGGGTGAGAGCGCATTGAAACTAATGCCCGGCGGCAGCATCAGGCCCTTCTGTGAGCCGGACACCGTGACATCCACGCCCCACTCATCGTGGCGGTAATCGGCACTGGCCAACCCGGAAATGGTATCCACAATCAACAAGGCTGGGTGATTGGCCTCATCGATGGCTCGACGAACCGCCGCAATGTCACTGGTGACCCCCGTGGAGGTTTCGTTGTGCACCACACAGACCGCTTTGATCTCGTGCTCAGGGTCGTCTTTTAGCCGCTCTTTGATCATCTGGGCTTGCACGCCTTGGCGCCAGCCTTCATACCCCGGCAGGCCAATGAATTCCGGCGTCAGATCCAGGCGCAGCGCCATCTTGTGCCATAGCGTGGCAAAGTGGCCCGTTTCGAACATCAGCACCCGGTCGCCAGGCGACATGGTATTGGCCAACGCAGCTTCCCAGGCGCCCGTGCCAGAGGCGGGGTAGATCACTACCGGGTGTTCGGTCTTGAACACCTGCTTGGTCTTGGCCAACAGTTCACGGCCCAGCGCGCCAAACTCCGGCCCACGGTGATCGATCGTTGGCAGGCTCATGGCGCGCAGAATGCGGTCTGGCACCGGCGATGGGCCAGGAATCTGCAGAAAATGACGACCGGAGGGGTGAAAATCGAGCTTCAACATGATGTCGCTTCCTCTTTGTTGTTGTAATGCAGTTGTTGTAATGCGGTTGTTGTGATGCGGTTATCGCGAAACAGCACGGCACTAAATTGGATAATGAATTCAAACCATGTTTTTAAAAAACTACTTTATGCACCCTTCGGCACGCAACGTGTCGCGCTCTTCATCCGACAGGCCCAATTGCTCGAGCACCTCATCGGTATGTTGAGCAAAGAGCGGCGCTGCAGAACGGATCTGGGCAGGCGTACGTGAGAACTTGCTGGGAAAACCGATGGTTTTCATTTTGCCGATCACCGGATGATCCATCTCCTCCACCATGCCACGGGCCAGATAGTGCTCATCCTGCATGGCCTGGGCGAAATCATTGATAGGCCCTGCCGGTACGCCGGCGGTATCACACAGCGCCAGCCACTCATCGACGGTCTGGTGGGCCATCAGCTCTTCGAGCAGCGCCTCCAGTTCATCCACATGCTGGCCACGATCATGGTTGGTCAGAAAGCGGGGGTCTTCCATCAGCGTGGGCCGTTTCAATACATCGCCGCAAAACCGCTCCCAGGTCCGTTGGTTGGCGCAGCCCAGCATCAAATAACCATCCTCGGCCTTCACCGCCTGATAAGGCGCAGACACCCGATGGCGCCAGCCAGTAGGGCCAGGCACCGTGCCTTCAGAGAAGTAAGCCGCCGCTTCCCAGGTAAACCAGGGCAACCCGCATTCGGTAATGGCGATATCGATATGCTGCCCTTCCCCCGTCTTCATCTTGTGGATGTGGGCGGCCAAAATCGAATAGACCGCCGTGATGCCACCGCCAATGTCGTAGACCGCGATGCCGGTCTTCAAGGGGCGCCGCCCGGCTTCGCCGGTCATCGACATCAGCCCCGTCATCCCTTGGGCCACCAGATCGAACCCGCCTTTGTGGCTGTAGGGCCCGGTCTGGCCATACCCCGAAATGGAGCAGTAAACGATACCTGGATTGATGGCTTTGATGGTGTCGTAGTCGATCGACAGTGACTGGGTGACCCCCGGGCGATAGTTCTCGACGATGACATCCGCATCGGCTGCCAGTCGATAAAAGATCTGGCGGGCACGCTCGTCTTTCAGGTTGAGTGAAATACTTTTCTTGTTGCGGTTGATTTGCGAGAAGCAGGTCGACTCGCCGTTCACATATGGCCCCATCTGACGGCTGTCATCGCCGCCATTGAGTTTCTCTACCTTGATGACCTCGGCACCCATATCCGCCAGCACCATGGTGCAGTAAGGACCAGCCATGATCTGTGACACATCGAGGACTTTTATATCTTGTAAAGGAAGCATGCGCTTTCCTCCTCAAGCCTGTGATAGGCATCTACTGAGCAGAGCGGCAGCCTTACTGGCCGCGCCACTCAAAAGGCGTTTTATTGACGAATTTGTTCACCGCTGCCGAGAAATCCTGGCTCAGGTAGCAAGTGGCCACCCAATCGTCGCTGGCATCGGGCGGGAGCCGCCGCTGGGCCTGCACGCGATTGATCAGCGCCTTGCTGGCCTGCAGGGTCAGCGGTGCACGTTTGGCAAATTCGGCGGCAATGGTGGCGACTTCGGCGTAGATGTCCGCCCCATCGAACAGCTGATTGACCAAACCCGCGCCCAGCGCTTCTTCTGCCGTCACCAGTTTCGCCATCATCAACACTTCTTTCGTGCGCGGGATACCGACCATATCCACCAGCCGAGACACGTTGGTAATGGAGAGCGTATTGCCCAGCGTCTTGGCAATAGGCACCCCAAATTTCAGCGTGTCGGTGGCATAGCGAAAATCACATACCAGCGCCAACGCCGCGCCGCCGCCTACACAGGCCCCTTCGATCAGCGCCAGCGTGGGTTTCGGAAAGGTTTCAAGCTTGCCCACCACACGGTCGATGCGCCGCTCGTAGCCAATGGCATCCTCCGCTTCCGCAAAATGTGCAAACTGGGTGATGTCGGTCCCCGCCACGAAGGCTTCCCCGCCGACACCGTGAAGCACCAGGGCATGGATATCGGTATCGTCGGCTAACGTGTCGCAGTAGTACTCCAAGGCGTTGTACATTTCCCACGTCATGGCATTGCGGCTTTGCGGACGGTTGAACCCTAACCAGGCCACACCGTCTTTCACTTCGCAGCGCAAACTATCGGTGGTGGGTGCTTGTAGTTGCTGTGTCATGGAGCACCCCTTATCCGTAGATGAAGTTGACCAATGCCAAGGCAAAGGCAGGAATGTAGGTATTGATCATCAAAATCGTGAACAGCACGGCAATGAACCAGAGATTGGTTTTGGACGTTGCCCAGATGTCTGATTTCGCAATGGAGCAGGACGCAATCAATACGCTGGCAACCGGCGGGGTCTGCTGCCCGATGGCCAGGTTCAGCGTGACGATCAGACCGAAGTGCAGCGGATCGATACCCACTTCCAGTACCAGCGGCAGCACGATAGGTACGACCAGAATGATGGCGGCTGCCGAGTGCAGGAACACACCGAGAATCAGGAAGATGATGTTCAGCAGTGCCAGGATCACATACTTGTTGCTGGTCAGGTCGCTGATTTGCAAAGCAATGGCCTGAGGAATACGGGTTTCGGTCAGATACCCGCCCACCACCGCAGACGCCGCCACGAGCAGCATGACGACGGCAGTTTGCACACCAGCGCTTTTGCACGAGTCGATGAAGTTCTTGAGGGTAAACTCGCGATAGACCACCGCACTGATGAAGATGGCGACACACACTGCCAGCGCAGCACCTTCCGTCGCCGTCACGAAGCCGCCGAAAATCCCACCCAGAATGATGACCGGAATCAACAGCGCCCAAACGGCCTCTTTCAGTGCCTTCCAGAGTTGCGACACCCGGAAACGACCTTCAGAGGGGAAGTTGTACTTACGCGCCAGGTAGTAGCACATGGCCGCCAAGCCCATCGCCCCCAGCAGGCCAGGAAAGATACCGGCCACAAACATCTGAACGACCGACTCACCCGACATGACCGCGTACAGAATCATGGGTATGGAAGGCGGAAGGATAATTGCCAGACTGGCCGCCGAAGAGGAAATCGAGGCGGCAAACTCTTTGGAGTACCCCTTCTTGCGCATGGCAGGAATCAAGATACTGCCAATCGCCGACACGCCCGCCACCGATGACCCGGAAATTTCGGCAAAGAACACCGACGCACCGATGGTCACCATCGACAGGCCACCCTTGATGAACCCCACCATGGCCATGGCCAGATCGATCAAGCGTCGCGAGATGCTGGAGGCGTTCATGATGGCACCTGCCAGAATGAACAGCGGGATGGCGATCAACGGAAAGTTGGTTGCCCCCTCGAACATCGTCATACCCACCGTCGGCATCGCCATGCTGCCGTAGGTGATGAAGGTGGCTATCGTCCCTACCAACGCCAGAGCGACCGCCACTGGCACATTGATCAAGATCAGCGCGATCAGAGCAATGAAGATATAGAGAATGATCATGATGGTTACTTATCCCCGCTGCTGTGTGCTGACGGCTTCGACCTCATCGGCATCGATGCCGACCTCTTCAAGCTCATGGTCCACAAAGCCTTTGCCTCGGGCACTTTTCAAAATATCGGGCAGCCGCAGCAGCTCGGCGATAATGAACAGGACAGAAGCGATGGGAATGGCGGACTGGGTCATCTGCATGGAAATGGATGGCAGGCTCACCATGTTCATGCCTTCCAGAATCATCATGACCTGGTAGCTCGCCAACCCTAGAAAGACGAAGAAACCAATCGTGATGGCTTCGGCCAGCAGGGCAACGGGCACCCGTACCGCCGGAGGGCACATGTTCAGCACGCTGGGGCAAGTGATATGCGCCCCTTTGGCAGCCGCCAGGGCAGCCCCGTAATAGGTCACCCATGCCAGCAGTACGGCCGCCAGCTCGTCGTACCAGCTCAGCGGAGAACCCAGGTAACGAGAAACGAAGCCAATCGTGACGACCCCGGCCAACGCAATCACCAGCACCACCACGATGCCTTCAAGAAACGCAAAGTAGGCGTTCTTGAACTTGGTATAAGTGCTCATTGAAACCTCCTGTTGGTAGAGGCGTCCGCCGACAAGGGCAGCCGCCTCCAAGAAATGGTGGCGACGTTACTCGCGCAGGGCGGCAACGGAGTCCAGCATTTCCTGACCACCGGCAACATCGCTTGCGAACTTGTTGTAGATGGATTGAGAGGCCTCAACGAAAGCATCGAAGTCCACGTCATTGACTTCCATACCGGCATCACGCATGTGCACCAGGGTCTCGTCATCGAGGCGCTGGCCCTCTTCCAAGGCAAAGTCTTCCATTTCCAGCGCGACTTCTTGCAAGACCGTGCGTACTTCTTCCGGCAGCCGATTCCAGCTTGCGCCAGCCGTCAGGTAGGCAGGGGTATAGACGTGATTGGAGATGGACAAATAGTCTTGAACCTCATGAAAGCGAGAGGAGAAGGTTTGAATCAGGGGATTCTCCTGGCCATCCATCGCACCCGTCTGAAGGGCGACGAACACCTCGGAGAGGGACATCGGGGAAGGCGCAGCCCCATAGCTGCGGAACATCTCTATCCGCCACACACCGCTGGGCGTTCTCAGTTTGATACCGCGTAGATCCTCGGGCACGGTAATGGGGCGAACGTTATTGGTGATTTGGCGGAAACCGTTTTCCCACACGCCAATGATTCTGAAGCCACGCGCTTCGGCTGCCTCATACAGGGGGCCACGTACTACCTCGTCGCGCACTCGCTTCATGTGCTCGCGGTCTTCGATCAGGTAAGGCATTTCGAACAGCGCAAACTGCTCTGACTCCGAACTCATGACCGTCGAGGGAATGGAGAGATCCAGTGACCCCAGGCGCAGGCGACGCATCATGGATTCGTCGCTGCCTAGCTGGCTGTTGCCGTAGACGTTCACCTCCGCAATACCGTCGAGGCGTTCATTGGCCAGCTCCGCAAAGCGGTTGGCCGTGATTTCGAACAGGGATCCTGGCCCGCCTACATGCCCAAGGCGTACCTCGACGTTGGCCTGCGCCAGCGAGGCGCTCAGCCCCAGGGTCACGGCCGTTGCCAAAAAAGCTGTTTTAATGAATTTCATGGGAGTGCTCCAAGTGAACCGTTGTTGTTATTGAATCTTCACCCACTCAATTTGAATTCAAAATTCAAAATTAGGTATTAAACTTTCGTATCGAGCCGCTTTGCGAAATTTCAATGCTCTGAATAAGCAGGCATTTATGGCGATGACGGGCAAAAAAAAGCAGCGCCTGACAGGCACTGCTCGTACGAACGTTGCGCATTTTTTCAGCGCGGCTCCCCTCCTGGCGCCAACCCCCAGTGCAAACCCGCCGCCTCGATACCGGCAATGGCTGCCTGCTGATCTTCATCAGAAGAGGCACCGCTCACCCCCACGGCCCCCACCACACGTTGCTGGGCATCCAGAATCGGTACCCCGCCGGCAACCGGAACGAAGTGCCCCCCAGAGGCCGCCGCCACACTGGCCAAAAAGGCAGGCCGCTCGCTGTTTCGCTCGCCGATGATGCCACTCGAGATTCCCATGCCGATTGCTGCGTATGCCTTGCCCTGGGCGACAGGAAAGCGCAATGGCGCGCATCCATCCTCGCGCTCGGCACATACCACATGCCCTCCCGCATCCAATACCACGATGGTCAGTGGCGTGAGTTCAGCCCCCCGCGCCTGCTGTATTGCACCGTCCACGATGCGCCTTGCCTGCTCTCGTCCAAGCTGCACGCTGCACGTAAATACACTTCCCGCCATGGCTCAGCTCCTGTTTATTGTTGAATGATGGATCGCCGCCCTGCTGCGACGGCTTTTTGAGAATAGCCCAGACAGCAAACTGCATTCATAATTACTTTTGCAGATCATACAAAGAAGCGTCACTATGTCTGTAAAGCGTTACTGCCTGTAAACCCCTACTGGGCTTGGCATGACGCGCCGCATGACCAACCGCTTGGGGAGCAACAGGCGGGCTTACCAAAAGGGACAGCACCATGACTAAAATCCTGCAGCGAAACCTCTATCGCGAAGTCGCTGATCGCATCGGCGAGCTGATCGAACATGGCGAGCTTGCGCCTGGTGAGCGTATTTCAGAGAAACAGCTGTGCGAACGGTTCGGCGTATCGCGCACGCCCCTGCGGGAGGCCCTGAAAGTATTGGCCACCGAAGGGTTGATCGAACTGCTGCCCAACCGTGGCGCGCGTGTCGTGCGCTTGACGTTCAAAAAGGTCAAGGATACCTACGACCTGATGGCGGCTCTGGAAGGGCTGTCAGGTGAACTCGCCTGCCAACATATCAGCGATGCCGAAATCAAAGCGGTGCGCAAACTGCACGACACCATGCTGGAGCACTACCATCAACGCGATCTGGCGAGCTATTTCATCGTCAACCAGCAGATACACGAAAGCATCCTGGCAGCGTCGCGCAATGAAGTGCTCCAGGAGATGTACAGCAATCTCAGCCAGCGGGTGAAACGGGTCCGCTACTCCAAGAAGATGACTCAGAAGTTCTGGCGCCAGGCCGTACAGGACCACGAAAACATGATCGAAGCGCTCGAAGCACGCGATAGCCCTCGGCTAGGGCAGATTCTGCGCGATCACCTGTGCAACAAGCTCGAAGTCGCCACCCTGGCGGGGGTCATCGAGGATGACAGCCTCAACGTAGCCAACTGCTAACCCGCACCCTTCACTACCACTGTTCCAGGCGCATGGCGGAGCGCTCCAGGCGATCGTGCTCCGCCTCCAGCTCTCTCAGCAATTCACTGATGCTGGTGAGGTGCTCCAGCGCAATCTGCCGCGCCTGCTCGGCGTGGCCGCTGACTACCGAGTCATGCAGGCGTGCGTGCTGCTGATTGATCATTTCTCTGGGCCCGGGCCGGTGGTAGAGGTGCTTGACCGATGCAAAGACCGAGCTGAGCAACAGATCGGTCAGCCCCTGCAGCGTATGCACCAGCACGGGGTTGTGGGAGGCCTGGGAGATGGCCAGATGAAACGCGTGGTCCAGTCGCGCCAACTGCTCGACTTCCAGGGTATCCGTCTGGGCAGCGTATTCGGCCATCTCACGATAGCGGCGTGTGATCAGCACGCGGTCCATGGACGTGCCACGCCGAGCCGCCAGATAGGCAGACTCGCCCTCTAGCAGCGCGCGCACTTCCAGCAGGTCGAACAGCGTCCGCGGATGGTCACGGAACAGATGCATCAGCGGGCTCTGGTGCTGGCTCGGCAACAGGGACGCCACGGTGGAACCATGGCCCTGGCGAGTGTTGATGATGCCCTTGCTGCGCAAGATCCTCAGCCCCTCACGCAGGGAGGCACGAGAAACACCCAGACGCTCACATAGCCGCCGCTCGGAAGGCAGCAGTTGCCCCGGTCGAAAGACTCCCTCGAGAATCAGCTCTTCCAGCCTGGCCGCCACGTGCTCGGGCGTGCGTTTGCCCATGGCGATGTCATCGTTGTTGAGTACCACTTGCCCTCCTCTCTGCTTGAGCCACAACGCCTCCTGGCGGTAAGACCAAGTAGCTGCCTGGGGTGAGTATGCCACGAACCTTGCGACTATCGACCAATTACTGGTCAGACCACTGCACCACAGGCTGGACAGGCGCCTGAAAAAAGCTCAGATTGGCGTCAAGCGGCGGCGACCTGCTGCTCTGTTCAACGATAAAAATGAAGGATGTCGCGATGAATATCCTGTTCGACGAGCGCCTCGATGGCGAGCTCGTCCACCGTGATAAAGCCGAGGTGCTCAGCGACCTGCAAAGCGCTGTGCCTACCTTGACCCTGCTGCACCGCGAAGAAGACCTGCGCCCATTCGAATGCGATGGTCTGGCGGCTTATCGGGTGCTGCCCATGCTGGTCGCCCTGCCGGAAACGCTGGCCCAGGTGGAAGGCCTGCTCAAGCGCTGTCACGCCCTGGGCGTACCGGTGGTGACCCGCGGCGCAGGCACCGGGCTTTCCGGCGGCGCCCTGCCCCTCGAACAAGGCGTGCTGCTGGTCATGTCGCGCTTCAACCAGATCATCAGCGTCGACCCCGATGCCCGTCTGGCCAGGGTACAAACCGGCGTTCGCAACCTGGCGATTTCCGAGGCAGCGGCGCCCTATGGCCTGTATTACGCGCCCGACCCGTCTTCCCAGATTGCCTGCTCCATTGGCGGTAACGTCGCCGAAAACGCCGGTGGCGTGCACTGCCTCAAGTATGGCCTGACCGTGCACAACGTGCTGCGCGTGGACGTACTGACCATCGAAGGCGAGCACATGACGCTGGGCTCCGAAGCGCTGGATGCGCCAGGCTTTGATCTGCTCGCGCTGATGAATGGCTCCGAAGGCATGCTGGGGGTGGTCACGGAGATTACCGTCAAGCTGTTGCCCAAGCCGGAAACCGCCAAGGTCCTCATGGCCAGCTTCGACGATATCGAAAAGGCAGGCCGCGCAGTGGGTGACATCATTGCCGCAGGGATCATTCCCGGTGGCCTGGAAATGATGGACAAGCTCGCCATTCAGGCCGCAGAAGACTTCATCAAGGCGGGCTATCCAGTGGATGCCGAAGCCATTCTGCTCTGCGAGCTGGACGGCGTCGAAGCAGACGTGGACGACGACTGCGAGACCGTTCGCCGCGTACTGGAAACGGCCGGGGCCACCCATATTCAACAGGCTCGGGACGAAGCCGAGCGCGCCAAATTCTGGGCCGGGCGCAAGAACGCCTTCCCGGCGGTAGGCCGCATGTCACCGGACTACTACTGCATGGATGGCACCATTCCCCGCCGCGAGCTGCCCCGGGTACTCAAGGGCATTGCCGCGCTTTCCGAGGAGAGTGGCCTGGCTGTGGCCAACGTGTTTCACGCGGGCGATGGCAATATGCACCCGCTGATTCTGTTCGATGCCAACAAAGAGGGTGAGCTGGCCCTGGCGGAAGACGTCGGTGGCAAGATTCTGGAGCTGTGCGTTGCCGCAGGAGGCTCGATTACCGGCGAGCACGGCGTAGGGCGCGAGAAGATCAATCAGATGTGCAGCCAGTTTCAGCCCGACGAACTGACGGTCTTTCACGCTCTGAAAGCGGCCTTCGACCCGCAACGGCTGCTCAATCCGGGGAAGAACATTCCGACCCTGGCGCGCTGCGCCGAATTTGGCGCCATGCATGTACATAACAACGAGTTACCGCATCCGGAGCTGCCACGCTTCTGATGCCACAAGGACCGACCATGACCGAACTAGCGATACACGCTGACCAGGATATCGCCGCTGAACTGTGCGAACAGGTGCGCAGCGCCTACGCCGAGCGCACTCCGCTACGCATCGTGGCGGGAAACACTCGGGCTTTCTATGGCCGCTCGGTAGAAGGCGCGGAGCTCAATGTCGCGGCCCATCGCGGCATCGTCTCCTACGACCCCGTGGAGCTGGTGGTGACCGTGCGGGCCGGCACACGACTTGACGCGCTGAACGCAGCACTTGCCGAGAAGCATCAGATGCTGCCTTTCGAGCCACCGATCTTTGGCGAAGCCAGCACCATTGGCGGTGCGGTCGCCACCGGCATGTCCGGCCCCCGTCGCCCCTGGGCCGGGGCTGCCAGGGATTTCGTGCTGGGCACCCGGGTGATCACCCAGGAAGGCAAACTGCTGCGCTTTGGCGGCGAAGTCATGAAGAACGTGGCGGGCTACGATCTCTCCCGCATGATGACCGGCGCCCAGGGCACGCTGGGCGTACTGGCCGATATCTCTTTCAAGGTGCTGCCGATTCCCACCGCCAGCCATAGCCTGCGCCTCTCCATGGGTCTGGAAGACGCCCTGGCGAAGCTCTCCGAGCTGGGCCGCCAGCCGCTGCCGATCACCGCCACGGCCTGGCACGCGGGCGAGCTGTTCATTCGCCTGGAAGGCGGCGAAAGCTCGGTCAAGGCGACCAAAGAGCGGCTGGGCGGCGACGCCCTCTCGGCAGACTTCTGGCAGCAGCTACGCGACCTGCAGCACGCCTTTTTCAACCTGGCCGAGGGCCAAGCTCTGTGGCGCCTGTCGCTACCACCCCATACACCGCCGTTGGCACTGGCCGTCGATGAAAGCGATATCTTCTACGACTGGGGCGGCAGTCAGCGCTGGGTGAAAACCCCATTGCCCGCGCAAACCCTGCGCGATGCCTGCCAGCAGGCAGGCGGCCACGCCACCTGCTACACCCCGCATCATCAGGGCGGTGCGGAGTCACCGTTCACGCCACTGAATTCAGTCGTGGAAAAGTATCATCGCAACCTGAAGGCCGAACTGGATGCCCACGGCATTTTCAATCCTGGTCGTCTTTATGCGGCATTTTAATCAGGAGAGCTGACATGCAGACGCACTTTACCGATGCCGACCGCCAGAAACCGCATATTCAGGAAGCCGAGCGCATTCTGCGCACCTGCGTACACTGCGGCTTTTGTAACGCCACCTGCCCCACTTACCAGCTGCTGGGCGATGAGCGAGACGGGCCGCGCGGGCGTATCTACCTGATGAAAGAGCTGCTGGAGAGCCGCGATGACGATGACCAGGTCACCGAAGAGACTCGCCTGCACCTCGACCGCTGCCTGACCTGCCGCAACTGTGAAACCACCTGCCCCTCGGGCGTCGAGTATCACAAGCTGCTGGATATAGGACGCGCCGAGATCGAGCGCCGCGTGCCCCGCTCGGCCGCCGAACGCGCCCAACGCTACGCCCTGCGTAAAATGCTGGTGGACCCCAAGCGCTTCAAGGCGCTGCTGAGTCTGGGGCAAACCTTCAAACCGCTGGTGCCTGGCAAGCTGCGCAGCAAAATGCCGCCCGCTCCGGTGGATGCAGGCCAACGCCCCGACAGCCAGCGCCATACGCGCAAGGTATTGATCCTGGAAGGCTGTGTGCAGCCTGGTCTCTCGCCCAACACCAATGCGGCGACGGCTCGCTTGCTCGACCGCCTGGGCATCAGCGTCACACCGATCAGTGAAGCGGGGTGCTGCGGTGCCATCGACTTCCACCTCAATGCACAGGAAGCCGGTCGCCAGCGCATGCGCGCCAATATCGACGCCTGGTGGCCGCAAATCGAGCAAGGGGCCGAAGCCATCGTGCAAACCGCCAGCGGCTGCGGCGCCTTCGTCAAAGAGTATGCCGACATGCTCAAAGACGACCCTGCCTACGCGGCAAAGGCCCAGCGTGTCAGCGCACTGGCCAAGGATATCGTCGAGATTCTGCGCGACGAGCCTTTGGAGGCCCTGCAGCTCAAGGAGCATCAGCGTCTGGCATTCCACTGCCCCTGTACGTTGCAGCATGCCCAGAAGCTCAACGGCGCGGTGGAAAGCGTGCTGGGCAAACTCGGCTTTACGCTGGCCCCGGTCAAGGATGCCCACCTGTGCTGCGGTTCGGCAGGCACCTACTCGGTGACCCAGCCGGAGCTCGCCACCCAGCTGCGCGACAACAAACTCAATGCTCTGGAAGCAGGCAACCCCGAAGTGATCGTGACCGCCAATATCGGCTGTCAGACGCATCTGGCCAGTGCCAATCGCACGCCAGTCCGCCACTGGGTAGAAGTCGTCGACGCTGCCCTGGTATAACCTCGATACTCGCGGCCCCTGGCATCACGCCTTGCCCGTCAGGCGCCGCGCCTCACCCCCCATGATAAGAAGGATACTTTGATGCAAACCAAAGCCGTTCTGGGCCAAGCCGACGTCATTCAAGTACTGGACGCCGCACAGCAAGAAGCCGACAACAACAGCTGGCCCGTGACCATTGCCGTCACCGACGATGGCGGCCACCTGCTGGCCCTGCGTCGGCTAGATGGCGCTGCCCCGTTCAGCGCCGAAGTGGCGACCCAAAAAGCGCGCAGCGCAGCGCTCGGCCGCAAAGAGACGCAAATCTTCGAGGAGATGATCAACGGTGGCCGTACGGCGTTTGTCTCGGCACCGTTGCAGGGGCTGCTGTCCGGCGGCGTACCGATCATCGTGGATGGCCAGGTCGTGGGTGCCGTGGGGATTTCTGGCGTCAAGCCGGACCAGGATGTCCAGATCGCCAAAGCCGGTGTCAGCGCTATCGCCTGACCACTGAGCACCGCATGACGCCGTGACAAACGGCGTCATGCGCGCCTGAACATAGGCATCTGGAAATGGCATCTGGAAATAGAAACGACAAAAAAGCCCGGATCGAAGATCCGGGCTTTTGGAATGTGTTCGGTTTTATCGACGTGCTTGCATGCACATGCATAACCGATAAGTGCTTAATGGCGGACCGGACGAGACTCGAACTCGCGACCTCCGGCGTGACAGGCCGGCATTCTAACCGACTGAACTACCGGTCCACGTTAAGACACTTCAAGACCATTGCAAGGGCGTCATCAAAGCGGTTCAGTCGCTATGCACGCTACTTGAATGGTGGGTGGTACTGGGTTCGAACCAGTGACCCCCAGCTTGTAAGGCTGGTGCTCTCCCAACTGAGCTAACCACCCGATCATTGACAGCCAATGGCTGATCAATCGACTGCTTCAGGTTATCGTGGCGGACCGGACGAGACTCGAACTCGCGACCTCCGGCGTGACAGGCCGGCATTCTAACCGACTGAACTACCGGTCCGAATTACGATAACTGATGTGCAACATTGAGCGATGATGGCGGACCGGACGAGACTCGAACTCGCGACCTCCGGCGTGACAGGCCGGCATTCTAACCGACTGAACTACCGGTCCACAAATGCATCACTTGCTGCTTACGTTTCCAGGGCACCATGTCAATGGTGGGTGGTACTGGGTTCGAACCAGTGACCCCCAGCTTGTAAGGCTGGTGCTCTCCCAACTGAGCTAACCACCCGCTGGTCACGTGGCGCTGCATTCTACAGAAGCCTGTTCAAATGTCAACACGAAGCGTTTAAATTCTGCATTTAAACCAGTGTGCTGCACGTATCACCGACTTCCGCTCCTTGAGCGCGGACGAAGGATGCCGCAATCCGGGCAGCCTCGTCAATCAAAACCTTTTGATTCAGGCCGGATAATTTCCGTGGCTTGAAATCATGGTCCCCATCGGCAAGCCATTCCACCTGCACGCGCCTCGGTAGTCGGTAGCTCTCTACCTCAGCACGGGTGCCAAAAGGATCTCGCTCGCCCTGGATGATCAACGTCGGGCAGGACAACGACGCAAAGTGCTCCGTTCGCAGCACGTCCGGCTTTTTAGGAGGATGGAACGGATACCCCACGGCGATCACGCCTGAGCACGTCCGCTCACTGGCAAATAACGACGCCAGGCGCCCGCCCATGGACTTGCCCCCCACCCATAAAGGAAGTGGGCCCAACGGCTCGATCAGGGAGTACCAGTCAGCGACACAGGTCACACTTTTCAGCACGGGTGGTGGCGGGCGACGCTTGCCCTGCTCGTGCATCTGCTGCATGTAGGGCAAATCGATAGCCCATACCTGTATGTCATGCGCCGCCAGCGTCGCGGCAAATTGCCGCATAAAATCGCTCAGGTGCCCTGCTCCCGCACCGTGCAGCAGCAGCAAGCGCCCCTGCCGGGGCATGCCGGAAACACTCACCGGCCCATATCCTTCCACGTAAAAGCGCTGAACAGCGGGGCTGGCAATACCCTTGAACAGTGCCTGTGGCGCAAGCGGCTCGAACCCCAGGCCAGCGTAATAGGACAACGTCGACTCCTGCTAATTCAGCGTTACATCCATTGGCGTGTTCAGCTTAAGCCTCGGCTGCGATAGAATCTAGGCCGGATCTTGACCTGCATCATCAAGCGGGTGGCCGCACCCAGGCAAAATGCTAATGCACAATGCTACGGGTTACCCCCTAACCGCGTTCGATGGGAACATGAAATGAGCACAGCACTGGAACACCCGACCTACAATTACAAGGTAGTTCGGCAGTTCGCGATCATGACCGTTGTGTGGGGCATCGTGGGCATGACGATTGGCGTCATCCTCGCCTCCCAGCTGGTTTGGCCGCAACTGAACCTCGGCTTACCTTGGACTAGCTTCGGGCGTCTTCGTCCGTTACACACTAACGCCGTCATCTTTGCCTTCGGTGGCTCAGCGCTGTTCGCGACGTCGTATTACGTCGTTCAGCGTACCTGTCAGACACGTCTGTTCTCTGACAAGCTCGCCGCGTTCACCTTCTGGGGTTGGCAGGCGGTCATCCTTTCTGCCGTGGTCAGCCTGCCATTGGGGTATACCACCACGAAAGAGTACGCAGAGCTGGAATGGCCAATCAACATCCTGATTGCCGTTGTCTGGATCAGCTACGCCATCGTGTTCCTGATGACGATCAAGAAGCGCGCCACGTCCCACATCTATGTGGCCAACTGGTTCTTTGCTGCGTTCATCCTGACCGTGGCCGTGCTGCACATCGTCAACAACGCCGCCATTCCTGTCACCATGATGTACTCCACCTCGATCTATGCCGGTGCCGTGGATGCCATGGTGCAGTGGTGGTACGGCCACAACGCGGTGGGCTTCTTCCTGACGGCAGGCTTTTTGGGCATGATGTACTACTTCGTACCCAAACAGGCCGAGCGTCCGATCTACTCCTACCGTCTGTCCATCGTCCACTTCTGGGCGCTGATCATGATCTACATGTGGGCAGGCCCGCACCACCTGCATTACACCGCACTGCCCAACTGGGCGCAGTCGCTGGGCATGATCATGTCGATCATCCTGCTGGCACCTTCCTGGGGCGGCATGATCAACGGCATGATGACCCTGTCGGGCGCCTGGCATAAGCTGCGCACCGACCCGACCCTGCGCTTTCTGGTCGTGGCTCTGTCGTTCTACGGCATGTCGACCTTTGAAGGCCCGATGATGGCCATCAAGACCGTCAACGCGCTGTCTCACTACACCGACTGGACCATCGGCCACGTGCACTCTGGTGCCCTGGGCTGGGTAGCGATGATCACCATCGGCTCCATGTACCACCTGATTCCGCGGGTCTTCGGCCGCACCGAAATGTACTCCGTCAGCCTGATCGCCGTGCACTTCTGGCTGGCCACCATCGGTACCGTACTGTACATCGCGGCGATGTGGGTCAATGGCATCATGCAAGGCCTGATGTGGCGCGCCATCAACGCCGACGGCACGCTGATGTACACCTTCGTTGAGTCTGTCGAAGCCAGTGGCCCAGGCTACTTCGTTCGTCTGATAGGCGGCCTGTTCTGGGTAGTCGGCATGCTGATCATGGCGTTCAACGTGTACATGACCGTCAAGCGTCGTGAAGCCATCAGCTACTCGGCACCACAAGCCGCTTAAACCGGGGAAGTTCAGACCAATGAAACATGAGATTGTCGAAAAGAACGTTGGCCTACTCGCCGTCTTGATCCTGGTTGCGATCAGCTTCGGCGGCTTGGCCGAAGTCGTGCCACTGTTCTTTCAAAAGGATACGACGGAGCCCGTGGAGGGGCTGCGCCCGCTGAGTGCACTGGAGCTCGAAGGCCGGGACATCTACCGCCGCGAAGGCTGTGTGGGCTGCCACTCCCAGATGATTCGCCCGTTCCGTGCGGAAACCGAGCGCTACGGCCACTACAACGTGGCTGGTGAGCAGGTGTACGAGCACAACTTCCTGTGGGGGTCCAAGCGTACGGGGCCAGACCTGGCGCGCGTAGGCGGCCGCTACAGCGATGACTGGCACCGCGCCCACATGTACAACCCGCGCGATGTCGTGCCCGAGTCCATCATGCCGGCTTACCCCTGGCTGTTCGAGCGCACCCTGGATGGCGAAGCGACACCGCGCAAGATGCGTGTACTGCGTCAGCTGGGCGTTCCCTACACCGATGAAGATATCGCCAACGCCACCGCCGAAGTACGCGGCCAGCAGGAAATCACTGCGCTGGTGGCCTATCTGCAACAGTTAGGAACCGTGCTCGAGGGCACTCGTTAAGTTATGGATACGGGAACTTTCCGCGGACTTATCACGTTCATTCTCATTGTCGCTTTCGTAGGCATCTTCTTCTGGGCCTACTCCAAGCGGCGCAAACCCGACTTCGATGAAGCGGCCAACCTGCCCTTTGCCGACGATGAAAACGATAAGCAACCGACCCGTGACAAGCATGCTTCGCCAGAGGGCGAAGCGGATTCCCGCCACGACAGGGGAGATAAGAATAGATGAATAACTTATGGGGTGACTCCCTATCCAGCTTCTGGAGCGCCTGGATCATCGTCATCACTCTGGGCACGATTGCGCTGAGCGTTTGGATCCTGATCTCCAACCGCCGCACCGACAAGACCCCGGATGCTGATGGTAATGTAGAGACCACTGGCCACGCGGCTGATGGCATCGAAGAGTACGATAACCCCCTGCCCCAGTGGTGGTTCAAGCTCTTCATCCTGACCGTGGTCTTTGCGCTGGGCTATCTGGTGCTGTACCCAGGTCTGGGCAACTACGCGGGCGTGCTGGGCTGGTCTCAGGAAAGTCAGTGGGAAGAAGAAGTGGCGCAGGCCAACGAGCGCTTCACACCGATCTTTGCTCAGTACCAGGAAGTGCCGATTCCCGAACTGGCGCGTGATGCCGAGGCCATGCAGGTGGCCGAGCGCATTTACCTGAACAACTGCGCGGTGTGCCACGGCTCCAACGCCCAGGGCGGCTACGGCTTCCCGAACCTGACCGATGACGACTGGCTGTACGGCGGCGAACCCGAGAACATTCTGACCACCTTGAACAACGGTCGGAATGGTCTGATGCCCTCCTGGCAGCAGCTCGGTGAGAACAACATCGAGAACCTGACCCAGTACGTGCTGTCGCTCTCCAACCTGGAGCACGACGAGGAGCGCGCAGCCAGCGGTGAAAGCACCTTCCTGGCCGCCTGTGCCGCCTGTCACACGCCTAGCGGCACTGGCAACACGGCACTCGGCGCCCCCAACCTGACCAACGATATCTGGCTGTATCAGGCACCAGGGCAGAGCGTTGCCGACTCTGTACGCCAAACGCTGCGCAACGGCCGTAACGGCCACATGCCTGCCCAGGCGGCGTACATCGGTGAAGAGCGCGTCCACCTGGTGGCCGCTTACGTGTACAGCCTGCGCTTCCGCGACTGATCTCGTTGTCAGGCGTTTGACGCCAGCGTGCACCAAGGGTGCGGTTTCATACCGCACCCTTTCTACATCCAGCAACCGCTCAGCCGCTCGGCGATCCGTTACACTATTGTTTATCGAAACAGGTTTAGCGACACGGCATAACGCTACTACGCCAGCGACCACCCTTCGGCTGCCGCCCACGTCTGCCTCACTGAGCTGCGATCACCGCCATGGAAAAAATACCTAGCCACGATATTACGCCGCCAACCGTTGGGCACCACACGCCTGGCCAGAACGAGACCAAAGAGATGTACGCCAAGCGGCGGCATATCTACGTGCGTGAAATCAAAGGTCTGTTCCAAAAGGTTCGGCGCAGCGCCAACTGGGCGCTGATGATGGCCTTCTTTCTGCTTCCCTGGTTGAACTGGGGGGATCGACCGGCCGTATGGTTCGACCTGCCGGGGCGTGAGTTTCATATCTTTGCGGCGACTTTCTACCCGCAAGAGTTCGTGCTGCTCTCGTGGCTATTGATCATCTGTGCCTTTGGGCTATTTTTCATCACGGTGTTTGCTGGTCGTGTCTGGTGCGGCTATACCTGCCCGCAGAGCGTCTGGACCTTCCTGTTCATCTGGCTGGAACACCGTATCGAAGGCAGCCGCCATCAGCGCATCAAGCTGGACAAACAGGCCATGGACGCCAGCAAGGCGTGGCGCAAGACCGCCAAGCACAGCGCCTGGCTGCTGATCGCTCTGGCCACCGGCGTGACCTTCGTGGGCTATTTCACGCCCATTCGTTCACTGGTGGTCGAACTGCCCACACTGGAGGCCCACGGCTGGTCCTACTTCTGGGTCGGCTTCTTCCTGGTATTCACTTACCTGAATGCGGGCTGGTTGCGTGAGCAGGTGTGCATCTACATGTGCCCCTACGCTCGCTTTCAGTCGGTCATGTTCGACCGTGATACGCTGATCGTTTCTTACGACGCCACCCGGGGAGAACCGCGCGGCAGCCGCAAGAAAACCCTCACCCATTCCCAGGCTCAGGCGGCAGGATACGGTGACTGTATCGACTGCGAGCTGTGCGTGCAGGTGTGCCCCACGGGGATCGATATTCGCGACGGCCTTCAGTACGAATGCATCACCTGCGCCGCCTGTATCGATGCCTGCGACAGCGTCATGGATCGCATGGGCTACCCGCGCGGGCTGGTTCGCTATACCACGGAAAATGCGCTGGAAGGCAAGAAGAGTCATGTGTTGCGCCCCCGCCTGCTGGGCTATCTGGCCGCGCTGCTGGTCATGATCGCCACGTTCGCCTGGGCGGTGAATGAGCGCATGCCGCTGGGCTTCGAGGCAGAGCGAGAGCGCACACAGCTTTACCAGATCACGCGAGAGGGTCAGGTCAGCAACGTCTATAACCTGACGATTCGCAATCTGGACAATACGGCCCATACCTATCGACTGAGCGCGACCGGGCTCGAGACACTCACCCTGGACCGCACGTCGATAGAAGTGCCTGCCGGTGAGACACGCACCCAGATCGTGACCGTCCTGGCCGACCCGACTGAGCTGCAACAGCCCAGCCAACCGATCACTTTCATCTTGCAGTCTCAGCAAGACGACACCATTCGCTCGGAGCGTGAAACGCGCTTCCTGGGCGACGTTAGGAGATAAGTCCCCATGTCCGACACCCCGATTCAGCCCTGGTACAAGCAGTTCTGGCCATGGTTCCTGCTGGCGCTGCTCTCCTCGTCCATCGTGGTCAGCATCACTTTTGCGGTCCTGTCGATCAAGACTGCCGACGGCATGGTGGTCCAGGAGGACTACTACGAACACGGCAAGGCCATCAACATGGTGCTGGCCAAGCAGGAGCGTGCCAATGAGCTGGGGCTTTCCGCAGAGCTACGCATCGACCCGCTCACCAGTGATATCGTGCTGGACCTGACCGGCGACGACCGCCCGGAGACCCTCTATCTGACGCTGATCTTCCCGACGCAGGATGACCGCGATCAGGAGTTCGTGCTGCAACACGTGCGCGAAGGCCGCTACATCACCCAAGGCCCCGACAACCTGCGCTACCGCTGGTACATTCAGCTGCAGCCCCAGCAAACCGAAGCCGACTGGCGGCTGATAGGTGAGGCGCGCTTCCCCAATGAAGAGAGTGTCGCCCTTCTACCCGGAGGCCGCACGCAGAGCGAATGAGTACTGCATCTCTAGCCAGCTGTTACCACTGCGGCAGCGCGGTGCCTGATGGGGCACCATGGAAGATCATCATCGACGAAGCGCCCCAGCCGCTTTGCTGCCCCGGCTGCGAAGCGGTCGCCCACGCCATTGTGGAAGGCGGCCTGGAGAGCTACTACCGCTACCGCACCGAGCTACCGGAGCGCCCCGACGAGCGTCAGGCCAGCAAATCAGACACCTGGTCGGTGTTCGACGACCCCGCGCTGCAGGCCCAGTTCACCCACCCGGAAGGGGATGACGGCCACCTGCGGGCCACCCTGGCCGTAGAGGGGATTACCTGCGCCGCCTGCGCCTGGCTCATCGAACACCGCCTGAACGCCCTGGAAGGCGTCAGCTCCAGCGCAGTCAACCTGTCGCACCACCGCCTGCGCGTATGCTGGGACCCGACACGTATCAAGCTCTCCCAGCTGTTTGCCGAGCTGGCCAGCATTGGCTACGACGCCCAACCCTACGAGCCCGATCAGGCCCAGGCACGCCTGCAACACGAAGAGCGCATGAACGTGCGCCGTCTGATCGTAGCCGCCGTGGGCATGATGCAGGTGATGATGTTCTCGATACCGATCTATGTGTCGGACCCAGGGGAGCTGAGCGCCGACTTCTATGCCCTGTTCCACTGGCTTTCGTTTGCGCTGGCAACGCCAGTGGTGCTGTTTTCGGCACAGCCCTTTTTCCGCAATGCCCTGCGCGACCTGAAAAGCGGCGTGCTGGGCATGGACGTGCCGGTCTCGCTGGCCATTGGCGGCGCTTACCTGGCCAGCAGCTACGCGGTACTGTTCGATGTCGGCGAGGTATATTTCGACTCCGTGGCCATGTTCACCTTCTTTCTGCTGTTTGGCCGCTACGTGGAAGGCCGCGCGCGGCGCCGTAGCGGCCACAGCGGCAATGCGCTGAGCGGCGTACTGCCGGTCTCGGCCATTCGTCTGGAGGCGGATGGCAGTGAGCGTATTCTGCCTGCCAGCGAACTGACGGTAGGCGACCGCGTATTGATCAAGCCGGGCCACGGCGTCCCTGCCGATGGCGTGATCGAAGAGGGCGAATCCAGCCTCGACGAATCCATGCTGACCGGCGAGTACTTGCCGGTGACCCGGCGTATCGGCGATAGCGTGGTGGGCGGCAGCCAGAACATGGAAAATCCGCTGACCATGCGCGTCACCCACCCCGGCAATACGGCTCGGGTAGCAGGCATCGTCGACCTGACCGATCGCGCCTTTGCCAGCCGCCCCCGCCTGGCGCAAATGGCCGCCCGCATGGCCCACCTGTTCGTCCTTCGGCTACTGCTGGTGACGGCCTGTGTCACCATCACCTGGTGGATCATCGACCCATCGAGAGTGCTCTGGATCATGCTGTCGGTACTGGTGGTCACCTGCCCCTGTGCACTGGCTCTGGCCACGCCCACAGCGCTGACCGCCGGCCACGGCCAGCTGCGCCAGCGGGGCGTGCTGATTACCCGCGCCGATGCCATCGAGTCGCTGTCCAACGTTACCCGCGTCATCTTCGACAAGACCGGCACGCTGACCCGCGGTGAAATGCAGCTCACCCAGACCCAACCGCTGGGACATCACGATAGCGAGCATCTACGCGCCATTGCCGCCGCGCTGGAAGCCCACTCCGAGCATCCTATCGCCCGCGCCTTCCGCCCCTTCCGCGATGCCACGCTTCAGGCCCGACATGTGAAGAGCCATACCGGTAGCGGCCTCGAGGGCACCCTCGATGGAGCCGTCTGGCGGTTGGGCAAGCCCGACTTCGCCAGCCAGCAAAGCATCGCGGTGCCGGGCAGCGGGCAGTGGCTGCTGCTGAGCGAAGATCACCAGCCGCGCGCCTGGTTCAAGCTGCATGACGGCATTCGGGAAGACGCCGCGCAAACCGTGGCGGCGCTGCAAGCACGCGGTCTGGCGGTGGAGCTGCTCTCCGGGGATACCCGGGAAGCCGTGGAAAGCCTGGCCGATCAGCTCAATATCGAGACCTGGCACGCGGGCCAGTCCCCCGAGGACAAGCTGAACCGGCTGCGCGCGCTGCAGGCCCAGGGCGAACGGGTGGTGATGATTGGTGATGGCATCAACGATGTGCCCGTGCTGGCCGGGGCCGATGTCGCGATTGCCATGAACGGTGCCACCGACCTGGCGCGTACCCGCGCCGATGCGGTGCTGATGAGCCCACGCCTGATGCGTATCCACGATGCTGTGGATATTGCCCAGGCCACCCGCCGCATCATGCGTCAAAACATGATCTGGTCGGTATGCTACAACTTCTCGGCCTTGCCGCTGGCCGCCATGGGGCTCATTCCACCCTGGCTGGCCGCCATCGGCATGTCGCTGAGCTCGCTGGTGGTGGTGGGCAACGCCTTGCGTCTATCGCGTTGGCGCAGTGCTCCAACCCCCAGCATCGCCCCCGCCACACCGGTGACTGCATGAGCATTCTGTACCTGTTGATTCCGCTATCGCTGATCCTGCTCGGCCTCGCGGTCTGGGCCTTCTTCTGGGCGGTGAAGCACGACCAGTTCGAAGACCTGGAAGGCCCTGCCCACCGCATCCTGTTCGATGACGACGAAAACGACCTGACCCCCGAACAGCGCGCCGAGCGAAAAAACAGGGCCAAGCCGCCTCGCGACCAAGAGCCCCCGCCATGAACCCGACCGGGCTGGACCTGCCGCCGCTGCTGGCGGCCTGGGTATTTGGCCTCATGGGCGGAGCGCACTGCATCGGCATGTGCGGTGGCATCATGAGCGCCCTCACCTTCGCCGTGCCGCCCAGCATGCGCCACCCTGCTCGCCTGGGCGGGCTGCTGATGAGCTACAACCTGGGGCGTATTCTCAGCTACATGGTGGCCGGTGCGCTGGTGGCCGCGCTGGGCACGCTGGTCTCGCTCTCCCCGGCCGCCCGAGTGGGCCTGCAGGTGGTAGCGGCGGTCATGCTGATTCTGATGGCGCTGTACATCGCCAACTGGTGGAAAGGTCTGCTCCGGGTAGAGGCCGCCGGACGCTACCTGTGGCGCTATCTCGAACCCCTGGGCCGACGGTTGATGCCTGTCGTGCACCTGCCCCAGGCGTTTGCCCTGGGCGCCATCTGGGGCTGGCTACCCTGTGGGCTGGTGTACTCCATGCTGGCCTGGAGCCTGGCCACGGCCGACCCGCTGCAAGGCGCTTTGCTGATGGGCGCCTTCGGACTGGGCACGCTGCCCGCGCTGCTGGCCACCGGCCTGGCGGCTCGCCAGATGGGCCACCTCATTCGCCACCCCGCCACGCGTACCGTGGCTGCCTTGACCATCATCGGCTTTGCCCTGTGGCAACTGTGGTCGCTGCTGCCGACGGCGCATCACTCATAGCTTGATATAGCTCAACGCTTTGCCCGCTTCGATGCCTTAGCATGCAGGCATATGTCGGCCGGTGGCCCACCACCTGGCTACTTTGCCCTGTTACCACGGAGCGTCTCTTCATGCCCCTTGCCTCTGCTGCCACCGCAACTCCTCACCTCGCAGCGGCCGAGACCCCTGCCTGGGACGAGGCCCTGCTGCGCCGTTACGACACCAGCGGCCCACGCTATACGTCCTACCCCACGGCACTCTCCTTTGACGCAGGCATCGGTGCCGACGACGTCACCGATGCCCTGGCGCGCAGCAATGCCAGCCAGCGGCCGCTCTCCCTGTACGTGCACGTGCCCTTTTGCCGCAAGATCTGCTTCTACTGCGCCTGCAACAAGATCGCCACCAAGAACACCCAGCTGGCCGAGCCCTACCTGTCGCGCCTCGATCGTGAAATGGTGTTGACCTCGCGCCACCTGGATACTCGGCGGCCAGTGCAACAGCTGCACTGGGGCGGTGGCACACCGACATTCCTGACCCTGGCGCAAATGAGCGACCTGATAGACAGGCTGGACGCGAGGTTTGGGCTCTCCAACGCTCCTGACCGCGATTACGCCATCGAGATCGACCCCCGCGAGGCGGATGTCTTCACCCTGCGCCACCTGCAGTCGCTGGGCTTCAATCGCCTCAGCCTGGGCGTCCAGGACCTGAACCCCAGCGTACAGGCGGCCATCAACCGCGTGCAGCCCAAGGTCATGACCGAAACCCTGATGGACGAAGCACACCGGCTGGGCTTTCGCTCCCTCAATCTGGATCTGATTTACGGGCTACCCTTTCAGACCGAGCAGAGCTTTGCCGACACGCTTGCCCAGGTCATCGACCTCAACCCGGCCCGCTTGTCGGTGTTCAATTACGCCCACATGCCCAGCCGCTTTGCCCCCCAGCGGCGCATCAGCGAAACAGACCTGCCCAGCGCCGACGAGAAGCTGGCGATCCTGCGCACCACCATCGAGATGCTCACTCAGGCAGGCTACGTGCATATCGGCATGGACCACTTCGCCCGCCCGGACGACAGCCTCGCCCAGGCACAGCGGCAAGGCACCCTGCAGCGCAACTTTCAGGGCTACTCCAGCCACGCCCAGTGCGACCTGATTGGCCTGGGTGTCTCGGCCATTTCCCGTATCGATGATTTGTATGCCCAGAACCCCACCCAACTGGCAGCCTACGAAGCGGCATTGGATGAAGGTCGGCTGGCAACCGTCAAAGGGATACGTTTAAATAAGGATGATCTAATACGAAGAGACGTCATCGAGCGCCTGATGTGCGATATGGAAATTGACCTGGCCAGCGTTGGCCAGCGCTGGCACATCGATGCGCCCGTCTACTTCGCCAGTGCGCTGGAGCATCTGCAGCCTGCCGAGCGGGATGGCCTGCTGCAGCGCGAAGGGAACCGCCTGCGGGCAACACCGACCGGGCGGCTGCTGATTCGCCACCTGGCCATGGCGTTCGATGCGCGCCTGCAAAGCCAGTCATCGCAACGCTACTCGAAGATCGTATAAACGGCACCTTGAGACATCCACCCCCTGACCCTATGATGGCCAATGAAAAGGGAGAACAACATGCCATATCCTGCCAGCCAACGACGTTCACTGCTGCAAGAGGCGCGCTGCCAGACCTGCAGCCTCAGCTCGCTGTGCCTACCGCTCGCCCTGGAGCTGGAGGATATGAGCCAGTTCGATGCCATCATCCGCCGCCGCGCACCGCTCAAGAAGGGCGAACCGCTGTTTCGCCAGGGCGATGCCTTCACTAGCGTCTATGCGGTGCGTTCCGGTAGCCTGAAACAGGTGACCAGCGAAGGCAACGGCAACGACCAGTTGACCAATTTCTATCTGCCCAGCGAGCTGGTAGGGTTGGATGGTATCGATGAGGAGCAGTATCCCGGCAGCGTGATTGCCCTGGAAACCACCACGGTGTGCGAGATTCCTTTCGACCGCCTGGACACCCTATCGGAAGAGCTGCCGGAACTGCGCGGCCAGCTTTACCGCAGCATGAGCAAGGAGCTGCGCGATGATCGGCGCATGATGCGCCTGCTATCACGCAAAACTGCCGACCAGCGGCTGGCCAGCTTCCTGATTACCCTCTCTGACCGCTTCCGGCGACGCGGCTACTCGCCCTACAGCTTCCGGCTCTCCATGTCCCGAGCCGATATGGGGAACTACCTGGGCCTGGCCGTCGAGACCGTCAGCCGCATCCTGAGCCGCTTTCAGCAGCAGAACGTGGTGGCCGTCTCGGGTCGAGAGGTCAATATTCTCGACCTGCAACGGCTCATCACCCTGGCCGAAGAGGAGGAGCAGGCAATCAGCTCACGTTGAACGCCTGAATGCGCCCTTCCATCAGCGCCGCCTGTTTGGCTTCCAGCCCGACGAAGTCGAACAGCGCCCGGTCGGCCAGTTGGGAAGGCGCCACATTGGTGACGGCCTTGAACATGCTTTCCAGCCGCCCTGGGTGCTTCTTGTCCCATTCGGCCAGCATGTCCTTGACGATCTGACGCTGCATGTTGGGCTGCGACCCGCACAGGTTGCAGGGAATGATCGGAAACTCCATCAGCCGTGAGAATTCGGCAATGTCCGCTTCCTTGCAGTAGGCCAGGGGGCGGATCACGATGTTCTTGCCGTCGTCGGACAGCAGCTTGGGCGGCATGGCCTTCAGGGTTCCGCCAAAGAACATGTTGAGAAACAGCGTCTCGAGGATGTCTTCCCGGTGGTGGCCCAGGGCAATCTTGTTGGCGCCGATCTCCTCGGCAAACCCGTAAAGTGACCCGCGACGCAGCCGCGAGCAGAGCGCGCAGGTGGTCTTGCCTTCCGGGGTTTTCTCCTTCACCACCGAATAGGTATCCCGCTCCAGAATGTGGTACTCCACACCCAGCTTATCCAGGTAACGGGGCAACACGTGCTCGGGAAAGCCCGGCTGTTTCTGGTCGAGGTTGACCGCCACCAGGGAAAAATTGACCGGCGCATTGCGCTGCAGATTGCGCAGGATTTCCAGCATGGTGTAGCTGTCCTTGCCACCCGACAGGCATACCATGACCCGATCACCCTCATCGATCATGTTGTAATCGATGATGGCGTTGCCCACTTCACGACGAAGACGCTTCTGCAACTTGTTGAATTCGCGCTTCTGTTTGGCATCCTGAAGTTCAGGCTGCTGTTCAGACGCCGCATTGGTGGCACGCGTCGCCGAGGAGGGGTCGAAAAAGTCAGGTGATAACATGGTCGTTGTACTGCCGATGGGTGAAGGAGCAGCGGCTATTCTACAAGACTCGCAGGCGCGACCCAATACAAACCCATCGTCGGCCTCTGGCCAGCGCATCGGCTCACACCGTGAAAAGGCGCTCACTCTGCAGGCGCTGATAGAGCAGCGCCGCCGCCGTGGCCTCGCTTTGTACCGAGGGCCAGGCTAGCGGCAGAGACCAGCATGACAGCGCTTCGTTCATGCTCGGGCCGACCTCTGCCTGGGGATGCAAGCGGCGTAGCTGACGAGCGTGCAGCCTGGCCAGATCGACCTGAGCATTGGGTAGCCCAAACCCCAGCGTGGCTTTGAACATCCGGCCAAGCGGCGCCAGCAAGGTATCCAGCTGCCACCCCACCACTGGCCGATTGCCGATGAACTCCGCCAACGCTTCGACCCGGGCTGCCAAGGCAACCGGCACAGCGCCCTGCTCCTGACGATGAGACAAGGGTTCGTCGACCATGGCCAGCGTGTCGCCCCAGGCCTGGCTGGTCTGCACTCGGCGCGGCGTCAATACGACGGCGGCCACGCGCAGCTCGCCTGGGCGAGCCTGGCTTTCACGACACGCCAACGCCACTGCTTCTTCGCCCATATAGGGCTGGAACAGCCAGCCATGCGGCGTGTCTGCGAACCGCCGCCGATCGCTTTCACGCTGCACCAACGTTCTCAGTGAGCCGCTCAAGAGACCCACGTGCCTATCCAATAGCCGCATTCCACTCACGAATACTCCAGATGATAACGATGGGACAGCCGCTGCTTGAAGTCCTTGACGATATGCAGCGCCTCGCGCAGCAGGTCGCGCTCCAGCGACGATAGTTCCTGAACCACGACTCGGTTGGTGCGCTTGCCGGTATCGGCATCGCTGGTGCCCCCACTTTTCAGCTCCTGCAACTGCTGCTTAAGACGCAGCTCGGTAAACAGCGCCAGCGCCTCACCCAGGTCGTCGGCAAAGCGGCGGTCCAGGCGGCCGTCGGCGGCCAGGGCGTCGAGCCGGTCCAGCGTGGACGTCGCCTTGATGCGCCGCTCCAACGCCATGGTGCGCACCCCGTGAACAATCGGAAAAATGCCGCCTTTCTTGATATCGATGCCGTGCTGGGGCTTTTTCAGCGAGCCAAACAGCGTCAACGGCGTCGAGAAACGCAGCGCCGCGCGGGCGAAATAGGAGAGCAGCAGCTCATCATGGGAACAGCGCGCAAACAGCGCCTCACGTACGCGGTCCAGCAGCGCAGGGTTGCCCGCGACGCCGTGAGCATCCAGCAAAATGGCCAGCTTCATCAGGCTGTCGCCATCCCGGGCCGACACCCACCTGGCGATGTTCGACTCCCACGTCGACACCGTGCCCACCCATTCAGGGTTGCACACCATGATATTGCCGGGGCACGGCGGGTAGCCCAGCTGCACCAGCCTCTCTGACAGGGTGTTCATGCACTCGGCCACGTCCGGCCACTGGCAGTCGTCGGCCAGAATCAACCCGTTGTCCTGGTCGGTCTTGAGAATCTGCTCGCCACGGCCCTCGCTGCCCATGACCATCAGGCAGCTTTGCGGGTGATACTGCTCGGGCACGGTCAAGGCCCACGCCTTGCTCATGATGCGGCCATTCAACGCGGCCAGCAGGTCCATGGCAAAACGCAGCTTGACGCCCTGGGCCATGAGCGCCTTGACCAGCTCGGGCGTGCGCTGACTGGCCGATGCCAGGGCAGGCAAGCTATCGGCTTGCTCCACTTGCAAGCTGACCACATAGCTACGGCTGGAGAAGAACCCCAGTACGTCCGTCAACTCTACGACCCCTTGCACCCTGCCCTCCTCCATCACCACGACGCGTGATACCTGATGGCGGGTCATGGTGATCAAGGCTTCAAACAGATATTGCCCGGGGGCAACAGTGACGAGCGCAAGGTTGGCCAGCGCAGCCACCGGGGTGTCCAATGAAGCGCTATCGAGGACCAGACCGTTGAGCAAATCCGTTTTGGTGACCATGCCTGGGCCGCGTGCGGTGGCCACCAGCAGGCTGTCGGCATGACTTTCATTCAACTGTCGGACGGCCTGTTGAATGGAAGCCTGGGCATCCATCATCAGCGGTTGACGCATGCACTCGCTGACGCGGGCCAGCATGAACCCCGCCATGGTGACTCCCCCATCGGCACGCTTCTCGGTCAACAGGCGCGCCTTGTGAGACAGCGACTGCTTGAAAAACTGCTCGAACGCCGGGTAGTGTCGGCACAGCTGGCTGAACAGCGCCTTGGGCATGACATAACACAGACATTCGTCTTCAGCCTGAAAACGGTAGCGGCTCTTGCCATTCAAAATGCTGATCGCGCCGAACAGGTCGCCCGCCGTATAGTGACCGATACGCGCGCTGGCGGCAGGCAGCGTCGGATCCAGCTCGGCCACTTCGCCCTTGTGGATCAAGAACACCGAAACGCCCGGCTGGCCCATTTCCAGAATGATTTCGTCACGCTCGAAAAACGCCAGGTCCATGCCCCGACGCACGTGATCTCGGCCATCCTCGTCCAGCAGGGTAAATGGCAGTTGAGACAGCTCTACTTCTACCATGTAGCAACCTCGATCAAGCGCCTTGTATCGCGCCACGCAATGGCTTTTGTGATTATTGTTAACCTGTCACTCTCTTTGGCCTGCTTTGCAACCTGCTACTTTACGCTATAAAGCTAACGTCTTAACGACCTTGGTTTAGCGACTAAAGTCGCGCTTTTCCATTTCTTCTTTAAAGCTCTTTGGTCACTTTTACCAAGGTAGCAAACATTGGTTTAGCCAGAGCCATAGACCATTGTCCTATCGTCATGCCTCACCCTGCAAAAAAGATCGCTTATTCTCTAAAAAACAGTAAGATATAAAAACAAATCCAGACCAGACAAAGCCGCTCACGGGGCGTGATACCAAAGTCTGGGATTTATTTTTTGCATTTATTGCCCAGTATTATTAGCGAGTCATACAGGGTTAAAGCACACCACCCTAGCCATGTATCCAGAGCCGCTGACAACCACTCGAGAACACCTCAACGCTGACGGCTTAACAACAATAAGGTGACGTGCCTGGTAACGCCATTCAATGAGTCCACCACCGTCGGTATCTCTTGTCTGCGTTGCCCTGATGGATCACACGCTATCTTGAGTTCACTTTCCAACCCTAAAAATCACAACTGGAGAGCAACACAATGGCAGACGACAAGACCAATGCTGCTGAGTACTGGAAGGCCAACGTACGCCTGATCTTCGGGTGCATGATCGTCTGGGCCTTCGTCTCTTACGGATGCGCCATCCTGTTCCGCCCCCTGCTGGCCAGCATTTCCGTTGGCGGAACGGACCTGGGTTTCTGGTTCGCTCAGCAAGGCTCCATTCTCACCTTTATCGGCCTGATCTTCTTCTATGCCTGGAGAATGAATCAGCTCGACAAGAAATTTGGCCTGGGGGAGTAAGCAAGCATGAGCCAATTTGCCATTAACCTTTTGTTCGTAGGCGCGTCGTTCGCGCTCTATATCGGCATTGCGATATGGGCACGGGCCGGGTCTACCAAAGACTTCTACGTGGCGGGGGGCGGTGTTCACCCTATTACCAACGGCATGGCCACGGCTGCCGACTGGATGTCTGCCGCGTCGTTCATCTCCATGGCGGGCCTGATTGCCTCGGGCGGCTACGCCAACTCCACCTTCCTGATGGGCTGGACAGGCGGCTTCGTTATTCTGGCGATGCTGCTGGCACCTTACCTACGCAAGTTCGGCAAGTTTACCGTGCCGGACTTCATCGGTGAGCGCTTCTACAGCCGTACCGCCCGCGTGGTGGCGGTGGTGTGTCTGATCATCGCATCGGTGACCTACGTCATCGGCCAGATGACCGGTGCCGGGGTGGCGTTCTCTCGCTTCCTCGAAGTGCCCAGCACCTGGGGTATCTGGATCGCCGCTGCCATCGTGTTCATGTACGCCGTATTTGGTGGCATGAAAGGCATTACCTACACCCAGGTGGCCCAGTACATCGTACTGATCGTGGCCTACACCATTCCTGCGGTGTTCATCGCCATGCAGCTGACCGGCAATCCGATCCCGATGTTCGGCATGTTCAGCACCCACACCGAGTCGGGCGTTCCGTTGCTGCAAAAGCTGGATGACGTCGTCAATGCGCTGGGCTTCCGCGACTACACCGCAGATGTGGACAACAAGCTGAACATGGTGCTGTTCACCCTGTCGCTGATGATCGGTACGGCGGGCCTGCCCCACGTCATCATTCGCTTCTTCACGGTACCCAAGGTGGCTGACGCTCGCTGGTCTGCCGGCTGGGCGCTGGTGTTCATCGCTCTGCTTTACCTCACCGCTCCTGCGGTGGCCTCCATGGCGCGCCTGAACCTGATGACCACCGTCTATCCCGAAATGACCGGGCAGGTAGAAGACTACGAGATGGCAGCGTCTGAACCCCTGCTCTACGAAGATCGTCCGGCCTGGTTCAGAACCTGGGAAGATACCGGCCTCATCACCTTCAATGACCTGAACAACGATGGCCGTATCCAGTTCTACAACGACGCCGACACAACATTCGCAGCCACCGCCGAATCGCGCGGCTGGGAAGGCAACGAGCTGAACGTCAACAATGACATTCTGGTACTGGCCAACCCGGAGATTGCCAACCTGCCCGGCTGGGTGGTCGGCCTGATCGCCGCGGGGGGTATCGCTGCCGCCCTGTCCACAGCTGCGGGCTTGCTGCTGGCGATCTCCTCGGCCATCAGTCATGACTTGATCAAGAACACCATCAACCCCAACATTTCCGAGAAAAACGAGATGCTGGCGGCACGGATCTCGATGGGGGGGGCCATTCTGCTGGCCACCTATCTGGGTTTGAACCCTCCCGGGTTTGCGGCACAGACGGTCGCCCTGGCCTTCGGTATCGCGGCAGCCTCGCTATTCCCCGTGCTGATGATGGGTATCTTCTCCACCCGCATGAACAGCGCTGGCGCAATCTGCGGCATGCTGGCGGGCCTGGTGGCTACCCTGCTGTACATCTTCACCTACCTGGGCTGGTTCTTCATCCCCGGTACCAACATGCTGCCGAATACGCCTGACAACTGGTTCATCGGCATTTCCCCGCTCTCCTTCGGTGCCGTCGGCGCGCTGATCAACTTTGCGGTCGCCTTCGCAGTCTCCAGCGTCACGGCAGCACCGCCCAAGGAGATTCAGGAGCTTGTCGAGAGCGTGCGTTACCCGAAAGGGGCTGGTGCCGCTGTCGATCACTAAGCCATAATCGTTCCTGGCTAGCCAACGGGCTAGCCCTGGAACCCATCACGCATCGGGCTTCCCATGGGAAGCCCGAGCTGTTTTAGGAAGCATCGTTATGATCTGGCACTTGATTGCCGCTGTCTTCGCCGCCCTGGCGGCGGCGGGTATTGCCCTGATACTGCGCCACCTGTCAGGACGCCGTCTGCCCAAATGGATCGTGCCGGTCTTTGCCGGACTCGGCATGCTGAGCTACCAGATTCACGTGGAGTACTCCTGGTTCGATCACAAGCAGCAGCAGTTGCCCGCCTCGGCGGTGGTCGTGGACAGCAGTACCGGCACCGAAGTATGGCGCCCCTGGACCTTCGTGTTTCCCATGACCACGCGCTTCAGCGTGCTCGACCGCGATAGCCTGCAGAGCACCCAGCACGAGGGCGCCCTGCTTGCCGAGTTCATGCTCTACCACTTCGAGCGCCACCATACGGACCTGGTGATTCCCCAGGCCTACCTATTGAATTGCAGCAGCCGTGAGCTGGTGCCGGTGGATATCGACACCCGTTCGCCGGACATCACCGGCATCCGCACGTTGCGCACCTCCTCCACGCTGCTCGAACAAGCCTGTGCCGAGCCTGCTCATTCATCTTGAGCACTGGCGCTGCAGGGCAATTCCCCTAGAATGGAGCCTCACCGAACGCACCGCCGCATGGGGCGCAGATAACAAGACAGGGAGAGAAGCATGTTTCACGGCGGGCTGCTGGTAGCCGTATCACTACTCTATATTGCCGTGCTGTTCGGCATTGCCTGGTACGGCGACCGCCGAGCGCGCACCCATGGCGCCAGCCGCCGCCGCCCCATCATCTACAGCCTGGCGCTGGCGATCTACTGTACGTCCTGGACGTTTTACGGCGCCGTGGGCCAGGCCGCCACGGCAGGCTGGTCGTTTGCCAGCATTTTCGTCGGGCCAATTCTGACGTTTCTGCTGTTCTGGCCGGTACTGGCCAAGATGATTCGCGTTGCCAAGCACCAGAACGTCACCTCCATCGCCGACTTCATTGCGTCGCGTTACGGCAAGACGCAGTCGCTGGCCGCCTTTGCCAGCCTGGTGGCGCTGATCGGTACGCTGCCCTATATCGCCCTGCAGCTAAAAGCCGTCTCGACCAGTTTCAGCGTGCTGACCGATGCACAGGACATCACTCACACCCCGCTGTTTGCCGATACGGCGTTTTATGTGGCCATCGTCATGGCGATCTTTGCCATCCTGTTTGGCACACGCCATACCGATGCCACCGAGCACCATGAGGGGCTGATTCACGCGGTCGCCTTCGAGTCACTGGTCAAACTGCTGGCCTTCCTGGTGCTGGGTGCCTTTGTTACCTGGGGCATGTTCGGCGGGCTGGGAGAGTTGATGGGCCATGCGGAAAGCCAGCTGGAGCTGCAGCGCCAGTTGGCCAACCAGGATTTCGGCCAGAGCTTCTGGGCACAAACGCTACTGGCCATGCTGGCCATCCTCTGCCTGCCACGTCAGTTCCACGTGGCGGTAGTCGAAAACATTCACCCGGACGACGCCAGCAAGTCGCGCTGGCTATTCCCGCTCTACCTGCTGGCCATTGCCTTCTTCGTGGTACCGCTGGCCGCCGCAGGGCTGATGCTGTTCTCGGAAAGCGGCGTCGAGCCCGACACTTACGTGCTGGCGCTCTCCATGGCTTCAGGCCAGCAGTGGCTGACCCTGCTGACCTTCATTGGCGGTTTTTCCGCAGCCACCGGCATGGTCATCGTGGCCGCGGTGGCGGTGTCCATCATGATCTCCAATGAAATCGTCATTCCGGCCCTGTTCCGGCTGCGCTGGTTCGACACCAAGGCCCGAGACTACGGACGGCTGGTGCTGCGCGCCCGCCGCCTGACCATCATCGCCGTGCTGGCCATGGCCTACGGTTTCTATCAGCTGATTGGCGAGTTCACCTCGCTGGCCTCCATCGGCATGCTCTCGTTTGCCGCAGCCGGGCAATTTGCGCCTGCCTTGATCGGCGGGCTGTACTGGAAGCGCGGCAACCGGCTGGGCGTCGTCATCGGCATGAATGCCGGCTTTGCCATCTGGGCCTACAGCCTGCTGATGCCGGCCATGATCAACGCCGGCGTGCTGCCCCAGGCATGGCTGTTCGGCGGGCCACTGGGCATCTCCTGGCTCTCGCCCACGGCCCTGTTCGGCCTCAACCTGGGCGACCCGTTCACCCACGGGGTGATGCTCTCGCTGGGGATCAATCTGTTCTGCTATATCTTCGTCTCGCAGATCACCTCCCAGCGCGTGGTCGAGCGCATTCAGGCGTCGCTGTTCGTCGATAGCGTCGAGACCCGCCAGACCTCGGTGAACCGCCCCTGGACGGGCGCGACCACGGTAGGCGACTTGAAGGTACTGTGTGAGCGCTTCCTCGGTGCAGGCCAGGTGGACCGCGCCTTCGAAGACTACGCCCGTCGCGTGGGCAAACCGCTGGACGATGGCACCCGCGCCTCCATCGACGTCATCCAGTTCACCGAACGCTTCCTGGCGTCGGTGCTGGGCGCCTCGTCGGCCCGTATCGTGGTGAACTCGGCGCTGCAGGGGCGCGGCATCGGCATTTCCGATGTGATCTCCATCGTCGATGAAGCCTCCCAGGTGCTGGAGTTCAACCGCGCTTTGCTGCAGGCCACCATCGAAAACATCAATCAGGGCATCAGCGTGGTCGACCAGAATCTGCGGCTGGTGGTCTGGAACCAGCGCTATCTGGAGCTGTTCCGCTTTCCCGACCACCTGATTCGGGTTGGCGCCCCCATGGATCGCATCTTCCGTTACAACGCCCATAATGGCGAGTATGGCCCCGGCGACCCGGAGGAGCATGTCCAGCTGCTGATCGACAATATTCGGGCAGGCCAGCCCCACCGCTACGTGCGTTACCGCCAGGATGGCAGCGTGCTGGAAGTGCAGGGCAATCCCATGCCCGGGGGCGGCTTCGTCTACACCTATCAGGACATTACCCAGCAAAAGCGCATCGAAGAGGCGCTGATTCGCTCTGAAAACAATATCCGTATCTACACCGATAACGTACCGGCGCTGATTGCCTACTTCGATAAGGAGAGCCGCTACCTGTTCACCAACCGCGCCTACGAGCAGGCCTTCAGCATCGATCGTAACGCGGTCATCGGGCGTCGCTATGAAGACGTCCTGCCGGTCAAGCAGGCCGAAGAGCGGCTGCCCTGGGTACAGCGAACGCTGGCCGGTGAGCGTGTCAGCTTCGAAGTCTCCATGCGCGTCAATGACGCCATGCGTTACATGCTGGTGACCTATACGCCCCACTTTGGCGACAGCCAGTCGATTCTGGGCTTTTTTGCGCTGTATCAGGATATTACCGAACGCCGCCAGGCCGAGATTGCGCTCAAGGAGACCAATGAAACCCTGGAGGAGCGCGTCAGGGAGCGCACCCAGGCGCTTTCAGAGGCCAACGCCGCTCTGCGCCAGGAGAACCGGGTGCGCGCAGAAGCGGAGCAAGCGCTGCGCCAGGCCAAGCAGCTGGCCGAGGATGCCAACGCCTCGAAAACGCGCTTTTTGGCCGCCGCCAGCCACGATCTGCTGCAGCCACTGAACGCTGCGCGCCTGTTTACCTCGGCGCTGATGCAAAACGTCACCGCCAGCGATACCCAGCGCACCATTGGGCATATCGACAACTCGCTGCAGGCCGCCGAAGAGCTGCTGGGTACGCTGCTGGATATCTCCAAGCTGGATGCGGGCGCGCTGACCCCACGCCGCAGCCACTTCGCGCTGGCCGACATCTTCCGCCCGCTGCGGGCCGAGTTCGAAGTCATGGCCGACGACCGCGGTCTGGACCTGGACGTCGTCCCCACCCAGAAGTGGGTCGACTCTGACCCGCAAATGCTGCGCCGTATCGTGCAGAACTTCCTCTCCAACGCCATTCGCTACACTCAGGAAGGGCGCGTGCTGCTGGGCTGCCGCCGCCAGGGCGAACGGCTGCTGATCGAGGTATGGGATAGCGGCCCCGGCATTCCCGAGTCCAAGCTCACCGAGATTTTCCAGGAGTTTCGTCGTCTCGATCAGGTGTCGCGTCACAAGGAGAGCGAAAAAGGGCTGGGGCTGGGCCTGTCCATCGCCGACCGCATGAGTCGCGTGCTGGACCACCCCATCAAGGTACGCTCCTGGGAAGGCATCGGGACGGTCTTTTCGGTGAGCGTGCCCATCGTGGCGGCCAAGGAGATTGCGCCGATAGAGCAAGAGGCTGGCCATCGCCGCAGTGGCAACAAGCTGGCGGGCACCCGCATCGTCTGTATCGACAATGAAACCCTGATTCTGGAGGGCATGACCGCCATGCTGAGCGGCTGGGGCTGTGAGGTCTTCACCGCCACCAGCATCGGAGGGGCCAAGTCGATTCTGCGCAACATGGATGGCGACCCGGATGCCATTCTGGCGGATTACCATCTGGATAACGAAGTCACCGGCCTGATGGCTCTGGAAGCCCTCAGCGAGCGCTTCCAGGGCGCCGTACCGGGCATCGTGATCACCGCTGACCGCACCGAAACCGTGGCCGAGGAGATCAAGCGGGCGGGGTACCACATGCTCCTGAAACCCGTGAAACCCGCCGCCCTGCGTGCCCTGCTGACACGCACCCTGCAGGCCAGTCGGGCCAAACCCTGACCCTGACCCTGACCCTGGCTCTGGCCCTGACCCTGACAAAGCAACACCTAACAAAACGCCGCGCCTGGAGAACTCCAGGCGCGGCGTTTTGGTTGCCTACCGTCGCGATCAGGACTCGACTTTGGGCGGCTCCACTTCCAGCTTTTGCGCGGCGATGACCGCCTGGGTGCGCGAGTGAACGCCCAGCTTGCGCAGAATTGCCGTGACGTGCGCCTTGATCGTGGCTTCCGAGACATTCAGCTCATAGGCAATCTGCTTGTTGAGCAGACCTTCGGTGAGCATGTTCAATACCCGGAACTGCTGGGGAGTCAGCGACGCAATCGCTTCGGCAAAACGCGACTCCTCTTCGCTGGTCTCTTCCAGTACGTTGGCCAGCGCTTCAGGCAACCAGACTTCCCCCTGCAGAATTTCGCCCACGGCTTCGGCAATCAGCTGCAGTGAGGAGGATTTGGGGATGAACCCGGACGCCCCGTAGTCGATGGCACGCCGCACCACGTAAGGCTCATCGCTGCCGGACACCACGGCAACGGGAATATCGGGCATCTGCCCGCGCAGCTGAATCAACCCCGAAAAGCCGTGGGCTCCCGGCATGTGCAGATCCAGCAGGATCAAATCCGCATCTGGATGTCGGTTGACGACCTCCGTGGTGGCTTCCATGGTGTCGGCTTCGACGATCTCGGCCTGGGGGGCCAACTGGCGCAACGCCTGGGTAAGCGCTGCGCGAAACAGCGGATGGTCGTCAGCGACGATAAACTTATGGGCTACTGCCATGGATTTTCCTCCGGTTCCTCGAGCAGCGGGGTTGCCTGCCGCCGCGACGCTAGGCTCATACGGTTGAGGCATGGTACCCCATGGGCTTCATCATGCCCAAGCATCACATGCACAATTTGTCATTGGAACGTCATTCAAACAGAAACAGCGGTGCCGGCTCATGGCCGGCACCGCGACAGACTAACGCAGTTTGCCCTGATTTAATAAATCCAGGCGTGACGCTGGTCATTGAAAACAGCCCCCACAAGACGATTCATGGGGGTGCTTCCCCTACTGGTTGGCACGATGTTCGATCAGGTCATCGACCACCGACGGGTCTGCCAGCGTACTGGTATCGCCCAGCCCATCACACTCGTTGGCCGCGATCTTGCGCAGGATGCGGCGCATGATCTTGCCCGAACGGGTCTTGGGCAGCCCCGGCGCCCACTGGATGACATCCGGCGACGCAATGGGGCCGATATCCTTACGCACCCACTGGGTCAGCTCTTTCTTCAGTTCGTCGGTGGGGTCCATGCCATCGTTCAAGGTCACGTAGATATAGATGCCCTGCCCCTTGATGTCATGGGGGAAGCCCACCACGGCGGCCTCGGCCACGGCGGAATGAGCGACCAGCGACGACTCGATTTCGGCGGTGCCCATACGGTGGCCAGAGACGTTGAGCACGTCGTCCACACGGCCGGTGATCCAGTAGTAGCCGTCCTCGTCGCGGCGGCAGCCGTCACCGGTGAAGTACATGCCGTCGTAGGTGGAGAAGTAGGTTTGCACGAAGCGCTCGTGATCCCCCCAGATGGAGCGCGCCTGCCCCGGCCAGGAGTCGAGAATCACCAGGTTGCCCTCGCTGGCCCCTTCCAGGGTCTGGCCCTCGTTGTCCACCAGTGCGGGCTTGACCCCGAAGAACGGTGTAGTGGCCGAGCCCGGCTTGAGGTCGGTAGCCCCCGGTAGCGGCGCAATCATGATGCCGCCCGTCTCGGTCTGCCACCAGGTATCCACGATGGGGCACTTCTCGTTGCCGATGACCCGGTAGAACCACTCCCAGGCTTCCGGGTTGATCGGCTCACCCACCGAGCCCAGCAGGCGCAGCGAGTCGCGCTTGCTGGAATCCATCACGCGGTCACCATGGGCCATCAGTGCACGGACGGCGGTCGGTGCGGTATAGAGGATGTTGACCTGGTGCTTGTCGACGATGTCGCCCATCCGGCCATGGGTCGGATAGCTGGGCACGCCTTCGAACATCAGCGTCGTGGCGCCGTTGGCCAGCGGCCCGTACACGATATAGCTATGCCCGGTGACCCAGCCCACGTCGGCGGTACACCAGTAGATCTCGCCTTCCTGGTAGTCGAAAATATATTGATGGGTCATGGCGGCATAGGTCAGGTAGCCGCCAGTGGTATGCTTCAGCCCTTTCGGCGCGCCGGTAGAGCCTGAGGTATACAGAATGAACAGGGGATCTTCTGCGTTCATGGGTTCGGCCGGGCACTCGGTCGACTGCTGATCGACCAGCTCGTCGAACCACAGGTCACGGCCTGCCTGCCAGTCGATATCGCCCCCGGTGCGTTTGACGACCAGCACGTTCTTGCACACGTCGGTGCCATCACGGGTCAGCGCCGAGTCGACGTTCTCTTTCAGCGGCACATGCTTGCCACCGCGCACCGACTCATCGGCGGTGATCACCAGCTTGGAGTCCGCACCAATGACGCGCTGAGCCACGGCGTCCGGGGAGAAGCCACCAAAGACCACCGAGTGCACTGCGCCGATCCGCGCACAGGCCAGCATGGCCATGGCGGCTTCGGGAATCATCGGCATATACAGCGTGACCGTATCGCCTTTCTGAATGCCCAGCGATTTCAGGCCATTGGCCAGCTGGTTGGTACGCTCGTACAGCTCACGGTAGGTGATGTGTTTGGATTCGCTGGGATCATCGCCTTCCCAGATGATCGCCGTCTGGTCGCCACGCGTGGCCAGATGGCGGTCCAGGCAATTGGCGCTGACGTTCAGCTCGCCGTCTTCGAACCAGCGAATATCGACGTTGTCGCGGGCGAACGAGGTATTCTTGATCTTGCTGGGGGTCTTGATCCAGTCGAGACGCTTGGCTTGCTCGGCCCAGAAGCCTTCAGGGTCCTCCATGGACTGCTGATACATTGCCGCATACTTGTCTTTGTCGGCCCATGCCTTGGCTGCGATGCTATCGCGCACTGGATAGACGTTCTGATGCTCGCTCATGAAATTGCCTCTGTCCGTGAAAATGCACTCTCGTGGAAGTTGTGTCGGTCTTGTTATTGGTGGCACCGACCCGGCTAATCTTTACCTAGCATAAACCTCCCGATGACGGCTTCCCCTTAGACATTGGTATTAACATTTTTATTTTAAAAAACATATACTTAAAACATATTTCCGGGATTCATCAAGTACTGTAGACCAAGGTCTGATGACAATGTCGGCAGCGATATCGCTGCCCTTTTACCACTAAGGCATGACGTCTGGCCGTAAAAGCGTGGGTCTGGCAGGCGCACTGGTAGCGGTAGGGCCGCGACTGCGCTTGCCCGATATCGAAACGGTGGGTAACCCGGGGTTCCAGCCCAAACAGGTCACGCATGACGGTCTGCCACTCCCGGCCATGGGGTTTCAAACGGGTGCCGTTGGCCAAGTGAAAGACCAGCCAGTGGGCCATTTCATGGGGGATCACCTCGTCGAAGAAGGCCATGCGGTTGGCCGCCATCAGCACGGGATTGAAGCGCAGCCCTTGCCGGCCCCAGTGGACCTGCCCAGCCCCTGCGCCCTTCAGGTCGAACCAGACGCCGGGAGTAGGTAGCGTCGGATACACTTCCCGACAGCGGGCCAGCGCTTCCGCGACCCGTTCACGGGCGGCGGAAGCCAGCGCGGGTGGTGACAACGCTTCCAGCTCATCAGCAGGCCAGGAAGGCAGTGGTGTGGTGTTCATTAGTGATAAACTAACCGTCAAGATGTTGTTCGATTCAAGATACCCGATGAGGCTTTTCATGGCAGAGCGCAACAACGAGCCCCCCGCAACCGCTTCCGACAGCGTGCCACCCCAGCCGCTGCTGGAAGATGAGCAGCTGGACAGGCTGGACGACTTTCTCGATTCGGACCGCGTGGGCGAAGATGCCCTGGACCTGATCTCGGCCCATGGTTTCCTGGTAGCCCTGGCCGTGGCGCCCAGCGAACAGCCCCGCGACGCGTGGCTTGCCGAGCTCTTTCAGGGCGAGCCCAACTACCAGGACGACGCCGAACGCGACGAGGTCACGCACCTTCTCTGCCTGCTGCGTGATAACGCCATGGCGGTGCTGGAACAAGGCGGTCTGCCAGAGCTGCCCTTCGAGCTGACCCTGGATGGCCTGCCCGCCGAAGAGACGCCCATCGGCGACTGGTGCGCAGGCTTCATGGAAGGCGTGTTCAGCGACGAAAGCGCCTGGTTCCAGGAGGACGAAGAGGCTGCGGCCACCCTGCTGCTGCCCTTCATGCTGCTCTCGGGTCTGTTTGATGACGAACCCGACATGGCCGAGATGGCCAGCGACCAGGCCAATCAGGAAGCGCTGGTGGCCCAGCTCCCCGAACTGGTGCTCGACCTCTACCTGCACTACCGCGTGCCCCCGGAAACGCCCAAACCCAAGCCCCGCAAGAAAACCCCAGCCAAAGGCAAAAAGCGCAGGTAAACCGTTACTTGAGCCGCGTCACCAGGCCATCCAGCGCGCCATACACCCACTCCCGGGCGCGCTGCCACCAGGGCCGCGCGGCCCAGGCATGGGCATCTACCTCGTCACTGGCAGCAAAGTTGCGCTCGAACAGCTCGCGCACGTCGCTGGCGAAGGCAGCATCCTCCACCTCCTGGTTGGCTTCCAGGTTCCAGTGCAGGTTCCAGTGGTCAAAGTTGCAGGAGCCCAGGCTCACCCAGTCGTCGGCCAGCACGAACTTGGCATGAATGAAGGTTGGCTTGAATTCGAAGATGCGCACGCCTGCTTTCAGCAAGCTGTGGTAAAAGCGTTGGCCTGCGTAACGCACGCCGGGGTGGTCATGCTTGGCACCGGGTAGCAGCAGGCGAACGTCCACCCCGCGCCGGGCCGCGCGCACCAGCCGCCGACGCAGCGAAAAGGTCGGCACGAAATAGGGCGTACATAGCCACAGCCGTTGGCGAGACTGGTGGACCCGCGCGTAGAGTGAGTGCCGAATGGCCTGGTAGCGATAGCCACGACCCGAGATGACCCTGCCCCTGACGCCCTCTTCGTGCGGCTCGGCTACCCGCGCCTCCGGCAGTGCCAGACGTGGCCCTTGCGGGGACGCATAGCGGGTCAGCCGCGAACGCCACAAGCGACGAAACAGCGCCTCCCAGTCGGCCACCACGGGCCCTTCGACCCGGGCGGCGATTTCGTACCAGGCCTCCAGGAACTCATCCACCGCGCCAAACCCGCCCGTGAAGGCTACCTCGCCATCCACCACCACGATCTTGCGATGGTCACGGCTCAGGTTGCGTGCCAGCGAGTGGAAGCCAATCGGGTTGAACAGCTGCAAGGCCACACCTGCCGCCTGCAGCCGCTCACGATCTTCGCGGTCCAGCCCCATGGCGCCATAGCCATCCAGCAGTACATACACCTGCACGCCACGCTCGGCCGCAGCCACCAGCACATCGATCATCTGGTCAGCCAACTCCCCCGACTCCATCAGGTAAAGCTCTACGAAGACATAGTGCTGGGCCTGATGGACGGCGTCGAACATGGCTGGCAGAAAGCGCGATGCTTCCGGCAGAAGCGCCACACGGTTACCTTCTCGCCACGCGTACTGCATAGAGACTCCTTCTCTTGCGCCATGCCTGCAGGCCGCCTCAGCGGCTCAAGGAGCGGTGAACGTACAGGTCATAGCGGCTGGTTTTGCCGTCGATTGTATGCTGCGGCGCAGGGCCAGCAATAGGCGGCGCTTTACGGGGGCGCTTGACCACCACCCGGTGAGTGGCCACCGCCAGCGCCGCTTCCAGCAGGCGCGGGGCGTCATCGTCCTCCCCGGCCAGTTCACGAAACAGGCGCATTTCCTTCTTCACCAGAGCCGATTTCTCGCGATGGGGAAACATGGGGTCCAGGTGCACGACCTGCGGGGTGAACTCGGCGCTGGCCACCAGCGCCGCCAGCGCCTCACAGGCATCCCCATGACGCAGCTGCATGCGCGCGGTGATGGGCGCCGTCTCGGCGTCCCTGGCCGCACGGGCCAGGCCATCCTCCAGCAGCGCGGCAATGGCCTGCACGCGCTCGACCATCAGCACCTCGGCACCCAGGCTGGCCAACACGAACGCGTCACGCCCGAGCCCTGCCGTGGCGTCCACGATGCTCGGCGTCACGCCTTTGGAAAGCCCACACGCCTTGGCCACCAGCTGGCCGCGCCCACCGCCGAACTGACGCCGATGGGCCGCCTTGCCGGACACGAAATCGACGCTCAAGGGCTTGCCGTACTGGCGCTCGTCGCCGACCAGCGCCAACCGGCCATCGCGCTCTTCCAGCGTCAGCCCGGCGGGCAGCGCTATCGGTGGGCGCGCCGGGCTCATGCCGGCTTTTTCCAGGCCACGTCGTTACGCAGGTAGACGGGCTGCGCTTCATGGGCGGCGACACCCAACCCCGCGTCCAAGTCCCGCGCGGCCAGCCAGGCCATCTCTTCGGCGCGCGGCTCCAGGTCGTCGCTGAGGTGCTGGGTCATGCCCACATGCACTCCCACATCGAAAGCGTCCCAAAGCGCAAAGCCCGAGCCGACTCCGACCCAGTCGGTTTCATCGGATGGCAGTCTAAAAGCGCCTGGGGCCAGTACTCGCTCATCGCTTTGCGGGCTGACCACGTCATTCAGGCAGTGCCAGCTGGCCACGTAAATTTCACCCATTCGGGCATCCAGCGCGGTCACCACATGGCGAAAGTGATAACGGCGATGCACCTGCAAGGCCAGGGCCTCCAACGTCGAGATGCCCAGCAGCGGGCGCTCCAGGCCGAAGGCCAACCCCTGGGCCGCTCCGGCGGCAATGCGCAGGCCGGTAAAGGAGCCCGGCCCACGGCCAAACGCGACGGCGTCCAGCTGCCCGGGCGCAATGGCAGCGGTAGCCAGCAGCTCGTCGACCATCGGCATCAAGCGTTTGGTATGGGCGCGCGGCGTCATTTCGTAACGCGCCAGACACTCGGACTGATCATTCTCCTGACGCAGCAGCGCGGCAGAGCAGGCACTGGAGGAGGCATCCAATGCCAGAAGATATCGCGACGACATAACCGTGTTGCACTCCGAAATAAATAGGCCGCCAGTATACCGCCTGGCGGCCTTGACGACGATGGCCCGCAGGGAACCTGCGGGCCATCGTCATTCGAGCAGTCTGTTACCAGGCTCAGTTCAGCGCTTCTTTCACCTGGCGGGTGATATCGGCCACGCTGCCCACTCCTTCCACGCGGTGGTATTGGGGTGCCGCAGACGGGTCCTCTTTGGCCCACTGCTGGTAGTAGTCCACCAGCGGAGCCGTTTGGTCGTGGTACACCGACAGGCGGTTGCGCACGGTAGACTCCTGATCGTCTTCCCGCTGGATCAGGGCTTCTCCGGTGACATCGTCCTTGCCAGGCTCTTTGGGCGGATTGTGTTCGATGTGGTAGACACGGCCCGAGGCGGGGTGAACGCGACGTCCGGCCAGGCGGCTGACGATCTCTTCGTCCGGCACGGCGATTTCCAACACGTGATCGAGTTTCACGCCGCCTTCTTTCATGGCATCGGCCTGAGGAATGGTGCGGGGGAATCCGTCAAACAGGAAACCGTTGGCGCAGTCCGGCTGGCTGATGCGCTCCTTGACCAGGTCGATGATGATCTCGTCGGACACCAGCCCACCACTGTTCATGATCTCCTTGACCTTGAGACCCAGCTCAGTGCCGTCCTTGATGGCGGTGCGCAGCATATCCCCGGTGGAAATTTGGGGAATCTTGAACTGCTCACAAATAAACTGAGCTTGAGTCCCCTTCCCCGCGCCGGGGGCACCCAACAGGATTAAACGCATGGCACTGCTCCTTGAATGTTCGTACTTGATTGGTGGTGATCGAATAAATCAATGAATCGACAATAACCGTGCCGTTCAGGCGACACAACTCCCCAAAAGCCTGAAAGGCCGATTATTTTGCGTTTTTTCAAGCGAAAACAGCAAAGTGGCGATGGCTAGTACTTTGGTCACGCTGGTTTTCTGCTGACGCCACAGAAACACAAGCGGCGCCCATAGGGGCGCCGCTTGTGGCTTGCTCGTGGTCTGATTACAGCAACAGACGACGGATATCGGTGAGCACGTCTGCCAGGAAGGCAGTAAAGCGTGCCGCATCGGCACCGTTGATCGCCCGGTGGTCATAGGAGAGCGACAGCGGCATCATCAAGCGCGGCTGGAAGGCATTGCCATCCCACACCGGCTTCATTTGCGCTTTCGACACGCCCAGGATCGCCACTTCAGGCGCATTGACGATAGGCGTGAAGGCCGTGCCACCAATCGAGCCCAGGCTCGAAATGGTGAAGCAGCCACCGGTCATCTCGTCGCGCTTGAGCTTCTTGGTCTGTGCTTTCTTGCCCAGCTCTGCCATTTCCTTGGCGATCTCGATCAAGGACTTCTTGTCGGCATCGCGCAGTACGGGCACCATCAGGCCATCCGGCGTATCCACCGCGATACCGATATGCACGTACTTCTTCCAGACCAGCGTATCGCCGTCGCCTTTCAGGCTGACGTTGAACTGCGGGTACTTGCGCAGTGCAAAAGCACACGCCTTGACCAAAAACGGCAGCGGCGTGAGCTTCGCACCCTGAGCTTCGGCCTCGGCCTTCATCGCCTTGCGGAAGTCTTCCAGCTCGGTGATATCGGCTTCGTCGAACTGGGTGACGTGAGGCACGTTGAGCCAGCTGCGATGCAGATTGGTCGCACCCATCTTGAGCAGGCGACCCATCGGCTTCTCTTCCACTTCACCGAACTGGCTGAAGTCGACTTCCGGCACGGCAGGAATACCCGCGCCACCTGACGCTGCCGGTGCGGCGGTCTGGGCGCTGCCCTGGTTGGCCATCACCTGCTTGACGTAGGCCTGCACGTCTTCCTTGAGCACGCGCTCTTTCGGGCCGCTGGGCTTCACCAGCCCCAGGTCGACACCCAGTTCGCGGGCCAGCATGCGTACCGCCGGGCCAGCATGTACCAGCTTGCCGTCACGGGGCTTGTGCGCTGCCATTTGCGCTTCTGGGCTCGGCGTGCCGCCACTGGCCGCAGGCTTGGCGCTGGCCGGGCTGGCACTGCTTTGCGATGCCTTTTCAGGCGCCGCTTTCTTCGGCGCGGCCTTCTTGGCGCCCGCCACTTCCATGTAGCCAATCACGTCGCCTTCGGAGACGGTATCGCCCTCCTTGACGGTCAGCTCGACGAGTTTGCCCTTGTAAGGGCTGGGCACGTCCATGGAAGCCTTGTCGGACTCCAGCGTGATCAGCGGGTCTTCGACGTCGACTTCGTCGCCTACCGACACGCCAATCTCGATGATGGGCACGTCTGCAGAGCCGGAAAGATCCGGCACGCGGATCTCCTTGCGCTCTGGCTCACCGCTGCCACTCTCTTCTTCAGCCGCTTCTTCTTCGGCTGGTTCGCTGGCAGGGGCAGGCTGTTCGGCCTTGGCAGGCTCTTCGTCGGCAGCGTCATCGCCACCGGCGATTTCCATCTTGCCGATGACATCGCCTTCCGACACGGTATCGCCTTCCTTGACGGTCAAGGAGACGATTTTTCCGCTATGCGGGCTGGGCACGTCCATGGAAGCCTTGTCGGACTCCAGCGTGATCAGCGTGTCTTCGGCGTTGACGTCGTCGCCTTCGCCAACGGCCACTTCGATGATCTCGACGTTGTCGGAACCACCCAGGTCAGGCACCTTGATATCAACGGTCTGCTTGCCACCGCTGGCTTTTTTCGCTGCCGGTGCAGGGGCCTCTTCCTGCTTGGGCGCAGGCGCTTCCTCGGCGGCACTGTCAGCCTTGGCTTCCGGTTCGGCATCGCTGCCGCCATCCACTTCCAGCTCGACGATGTCGTCTCCCTCGGAGACCTTGTCGCCCTCTTTCACCAACACTTTGACCACCTTGCCGCCTTTCGGGGCCGGTACATCCATGCTGGCTTTGTCGGATTCCAGAGTGATCAGGGTGTCTTCCGCTTCAATGACGTCGCCTTCTGACACCGCAATCTCGATGATTTCGACATCGGTATCGCCACCGATATCGGGAACTTTGATGATTTCGCTACTCAAGGTCGCGCTCCTTCCAAATCGGATCGAGCCGGCGGGCAGTGGCCCGCCGGGCAGCGGTTTAGCTGGTCAGCGGGTTGGGCTTGTTGGCATCGATGCCGTACTTCTTCAGCGCTTCGCCAACGTGCTTGCGATCAATTTCACCGCGATCGGCCAGGGCGCGCAGCGCCGCAACGGTCACGAAGTAGCGATCCACTTCGAAGAAGTAACGCAGCTTCTCACGGGTATCGGAACGGCCAAAGCCATCGGTGCCCAATACGGTGTAGTCGTTGGGTACCCAGGCGCGTACCTGGTCCGCATACAGCTTCATGTAGTCGGTAGAGGCAATCACCGGGCCATCACGACCTTCCAGGCACTGGGTCACGTGAGGCTTGCTGGCCTCGGCGTCCGGGTTCAGGAAGGCTTCGCGCTCCAGCAGCAGCGCTTCGCGGCGCAGCTCGTTGAAGCTGGTGACGCTCCAGATATCGGCCCCGATGCCCCAGTCGTTGGTCAGCAGCTCGGCAGCGGCTTCGACTTCACGCAGGATGGTGCCCGACCCCAGCAGCTGAACGCGGCCTTTGTCACCCTGAGTCTCCTTGAGCAGATACATGCCCTTGACGATATCGTCGGCGGGGACGTTCTCGAGCTCGGGGTGCTCGTAGTTCTCGTTCATGACGGTGAGGTAGTAGAAGCAGTTCTCTTTGTCCGTGAACATGCGCTTCAGACCATCCTGCACGATGACCGAGACTTCGTGAGCATAAGTCGGGTCGTAGCTGCGGCAGTTGGGGATGGTAGACGCCTGGATCAGGCTGTGACCATCCTGGTGCTGCAGACCTTCGCCGTTCAGCGTGGTGCGCCCGGCGGTACCGCCGACCATGAAGCCGCGTGCCTGCAGGTCGCCTGCGGCCCAGGCCAGGTCACCGATACGCTGGAAGCCGAACATCGAGTAGTAGATGTAGAACGGCAGCAGCGTGACGTTGTTGTTGCTGTAGGAAGTGGCGGCCGCAATCCACGCGGACATGGCGCCAGCTTCGGAGATACCCTCTTCGAGAACCTGACCTTTCTGGTCCTCGCGGTAGTACATGATCTGACCTTTATCGACCGGCTCGTACTTCTGACCTTCCGAGGTGTAGATACCCAGCTGACGGAACATGCCTTCCATACCGAAGGTACGCGCTTCGTCGGGGATGATCGGTACGACCTGCTTGCCCAGCTGCTTGTCCTTCACCAGGCCGTTCAGGATACGCACGAAGGCCATGGTGGTAGAGATTTCGCGGCCTTTGGAACCGCCCATCTGGGAAGCAAACGTCTTGTCTTCCAGGCTGGGGATTTCCAGCGCTTCGAAATCGCTGCGGCGGCTCGGCAGGTAGCCGTTGAGACGCTCGCGCTGCAGGTGCATGTACTTGAGCTCGGGAGAGTCTTCTTCCGGCTTGTAGTACGGGACTTCCTTGAGCTGTTCGTCGGTCAGCGGAATGCCGAAGCGGTCGCGGAATTTCTTCAGCGCTTCGTATTCCATGCTCTTGACCTGGTGCGCTTCGTTGGCCGCTTCGCCATCGCCGCTACCCATACCGTAACCTTTGACGGTATGCGCCAGGATCACCGTGGGCTTGCCGTTGGTGGTGTTGACCGCCTCGTGATAGGCCGCATAGACCTTGAACGGGTCGTGACCGCCACGGTTGAGCTTCCAGATGTCTTCGTCGGTGAGGTCCTTGACCATCGCTTCGGTTTCCGGGTACTTGCCGAAGAAATGCTCGCGGGTGTAAGCGCCACCGTTGGCCTTGTAGTTCTGGTACTCGCCGTCGACCGCTTCGTCCATGCGCTTCTGAAGGATGCCTTTCTTGTCCTTCTCGAACAGCGGATCCCAGTGACGACCCCACACCACCTTGATGACGTTCCAGCCGGCACCGCGGAAGACGCCTTCGAACTCGTCCATGACGCGGGAGTTGCCGCGTACCGGGCCGTCCAGACGCTGCAGGTTGCAGTTGATGACGAAGATCAGGTTGTCCAGATTTTCGCGGCCAGCCAGCGAGATGGCACCCAGCGATTCCGGCTCGTCGCACTCGCCGTCGCCCATGAAGCACCAGATCTTGCGGTCTTTCATGTCTTTCAGTTCACGGTGATGCAGGTACTTCATCACGTGAGCCTGATAGATGGCCTGAATCGGGCCAAGACCCATGGATACCGTGGGGAACTGCCAGTAGTCAGGCATCAGCCAGGGGTGGGGGTAAGACGACAGGCCGTCACCATCCACTTCACGGCGGAACTTGTCCATCTGCTCTTCGGTCAGACGGCCTTCCAGGTAGGAACGCGCGTAGATACCCGGTGCCACGTGGCCCTGGATATAGATCAGGTCGCCTTCGAAATCACCCTTGGGGGCGCGGAAGAAGTGGTTGAAGCCCACATCGTACAGCGTGGCCGACGACATGAAACTTGCAATGTGACCACCCAGCCCAGGATTGGCACGGTTGTTACGAATGACCTGAGCAATGGCGTTGTAACGGATCAGGGAGCGAATGCGACGCTCCATGAACAGATCGCCAGGCATCGGGGCTTCGCGATGAACCGGTATCGTGTTGCGGTGGGGGGTTGTCACCGAGAAGGGCACCTTCATCCCGTCCCGGCGCAGGCGATCCGCCAAGCGGGTCATCAGGTAGCGGGCGCGATCTTCGCCCTCACGATCCAGTACCGATTCCAGGGATTCCAGCCACTCCGTGGTTTCGACCGGATCGAGATCTTCTCTTGTCTCCAGACTCATAGAGGTCTCTCCGAATGACGATAAATGACAATGAGCCCCGCCAACCCTTCGGGCCTGGGGCGGCTGCGGTGTTTGGCCACCACAGGCCTGTGAATAGCCGACGCGATGCATCGAGCAGGGGATTTTCACCCTACATTCAATGAGCTACGCTTTCATGAATGTAGTTAAGCTACAGGTATTTGGTAAAAATTAGCCTTTTGTATATGCGAAGATACCGCAAAGTCGTCACGCTGCCAATTCCGGCACGCCGCAAAAAGCCATCGAAAACAAACTATTGCACTGCAACATAAGCGCTTTATAGGACCTTGGTCGCTACGACTTAGGATACCTTCGTGTAACCAAACTACCGTTTCATTTGTTGCTAAAAGAACCACTTATTCGCCACGTTTAACCGTGTCATGGGTGGCCGCCATCAAGCGCTGGCGGAAATAGGCCCAGTCGAAGGCGGGCCCGGGGTCGGTCTTGCGCAAAGGTGCTACATGGGCATGGCTGGTGATCCGCTCAGCGGTCAACGCCGGGTAACGCGCCATCAGCCAGTGCGTGGCCTCGACCAGTGACGCATACTGCGCCTCGCTGAACGGTGTCTGGTCATCGCCCTCCAGCTCGATTCCCACGGAGAAGTCGTTCAAGCGTGTCCGCCATGCCTGCGCAGCCGGGTCCCACCAGCGCGATTGCCCGGCGTGCCAGGCGCGCTGGTCGACGTCGACGAACTGAACGCACTCGCCATCGCGGCGAATCAACAGGTGCGCCGACACCCGCAGGTGCGCAATCGTGGCGAAGAAAGGGTGTGCATCGGGCACCAGCCGATTGGTGAACAGCGCCTCGATGGCGTGACCCGAGAATTGCCCGGGGGGCAGGCTGATCGCGTGAAGCAACAGCAGCGACACTTCGTGCTCGGGCCGCGCATCCTGGTTGGGTGACACGACCTGCCGAGCCTTGGCCCACTGGCCGCGGGATGCGAGTTGGTTCATTCGGCTTACTTGCTCCTCTACGTTCGCGTTGTGTTTCACTATAATGCCTTTCACCCAAGATCACGCTTCGAGAACCCACTGCTATGCATTATCAAACCGCGCTTGATGAAGAGATTCGCACCTGCGTTCCCCGCTGGCTGGCGGAAGACCTGGGCACTGGGGACATCACCGCACAGCTGATCCCTGAGAACCAGTGGGCCACCGCCAAGGTGATCACCCGCGAACCGGCGGTACTCTGTGGCGTTGCCTGGGTCGAGGAAATTTTCCGCTGTCTGGACGAGCGCGTCACGCTGCGCTGGCAGGCCAGCGATGGCGACATGCTGGAGGCCCAGCAGTGTTTTCTGGAGCTCGAAGGCCCCGCCCGCAGCCTGCTGACCGGCGAGCGCGCCGCGCTGAACATTCTGCAGACGCTGTCTGCCACGGCCACCGCCACTCGCCGCTATGTAGACCTGATCGAAGGCACCGGCGTACGCCTGCTGGACACCCGCAAAACGCTGCCGGGGCTACGCTTGGCACAAAAGTATGCGGTCAGCTGCGGCGGTGGCCATAATCACCGCCTGGGCCTGTGGGATGCCTTCTTGATCAAGGAGAATCACATCGCGGCCTGTGGTGGCATTCAGGCCGCCGTGGCGCAGGCCCGCAAACTGGCCAGCGACGTACCGGTGGAAGTGGAAGTCGAAACCTTCGAAGAGCTGGACCAGGCGCTGGCAGCGGGCGCCGATATCGTCATGCTGGACAATTTCGACATCGAAGACCTGCACGTAGCGGTAGAGATCAATGGGGGACGCGCCACCCTGGAAGCCTCCGGCAACGTCGATGACACGACGCTGAAAGCCATTGCCGACACCGGGGTGGACTGCATTTCCAGCGGCGCGCTCACCAAGGATGTGGCCTCCGTCGACCTGTCGATGCGCATCACCCAGACCTTCAACGTTTGATCGCTAGGTTTCCACCGCGCTGAGCTGCTTCACCAGCCGGTAGCGCTGAAGCATTTCACCGCTGCGCTCGACCCACTGCTCGCCGAGGTTATCGTAGCCACGGCGCTGCAGTCGTTCGAGCAGCATCCGGCTGGCTTCGATCTCTACCTGCGAAACGCCATGCTCCAGCAGAATGCGCTCGGCATGGATCAACAGCGTGGTGCCGATGCCACGCCCCGCCAGTGATGGCCAGACGTAGAGCGTTTCAATGCGCCCGCCGCTCACGTCCAGCTCGAGAAAGCCAACGCAGCGGCCATCGCAGGCGGCCACCAGCGTTGTGTAGAGCGCCTGACGCGCCGCCCAGGCAGTGGCTTCACGGGGCAGTGCTTGCGCCCAGACACGCCGCTCGGCCAGCCCATAATGATTGGCCGCGCCTTGCATGACGGCGTGATAGAACACCTCGGCCTGGTCGGCGGCGTCCTTTGCCAGCGCCGCGCGATACGTGACGCGGGCCGTTGGCGTGGCCGCCGGTGAAGAAGGGTCGATGTTTGACATGCGTTGCCTCAATGGGATGACGCTGGCCGTCAAGCGCAGCGCTGTGTCGGTTCCGTTGGCTAGTCTATACTCATCGCCCTGGCGGGCAACCCATGCCAGCCGAGCTTGAATTCATCGAACGTGCGGCGCCATGTCACCACGCAACAGTGCGCTCACACACAAAAGGGAGTGCCATGCACGATCCTCGGGGCCTCGGGCCGTTTTCGATCACGCCCATTGGCCATATCATCAGCGACTACCCGGACAAGTTCGGCGTGCCTCGCCAGCCTGGCCTGGCCCCGGCCGCCAATGCTCGCCTGGTACTGGCCCACCCTTTCGACGACCCACTGACCGTGCGCGGACTGGAAGACTTCAGCCACCTGTGGGTATCGTTCATCTTTCACCAAAGTCCCGAGCGCTGGTCGCCCCTGGTACGCCCGCCCAGGCTGGGGGGGAACCGCAAAGTGGGCGTCTTCGCCAGCCGCAGCACCCATCGCCCCAATCGGCTGGGGTTGTCGCTGGTCGCACTCTCCGGCATCGAGATCGGGCCCGGCGTGACGCTTCACTTGGCGGGCTGCGACCTGGTCAGCGGCACCCCCGTGGTGGACATCAAGCCCTATCTGCCCTGGGCAGAGGCCGTCCCCAGCGCTCAGGCGGGGTTTGCCCCCCAACCGCCGGAAACGGTGGCCGTGGTGTTCTCGCCAGAGGCTCACGACGCACTGTCCGAGCGGCAAGATGGCGCGTCGCTACGGGCGCTGATCGAGCAGGTGCTTGGCCAAGACCCACGCCCCGCCTATCAGCGGGGCGGACAGGCCGAACGTCTTTACGGGGTGCGCCTGCGCAATGTCGATGTGCGCTTTCGGGCGCTGACCACCCCTGAAAACGACGCCACCACCCTGGAGGTGGTGGCGATAGAGCCCGAAGACCGCAAGTGACCATGGCGCCAGCGAGCGGCCCCATGGCAAGCCTGACGGATCAGGCGGGGAAGGTGATACCCAGGCGACGGCCGACTTCTTCATAGGCCTCGATGACCCCGCCCAACCCCTGACGGAAGCGGTCCTTATCGAGCTTCTCACGGGTATTGGCATCCCACAGGCGGCAGCCATCCGGAGAGAACTCGTCGCCCAGCACGACTTCGCCCTTGAAGAGACCGAACTCCAGCTTGTAGTCCACCAGCAGCATGTCGCCCTCGGCGAACAGCTGCTTGAGGATGTGGTTCACCTTGAAGGTGAGCGCCTTCATCTTGCTCAGCTGTTCCGGCGTGGCCCAGCCAAAGGTTTCAGCCAGCGACTCGTTGATCATCGGGTCGCCCTTCTCGTCGTTCTTCAGGAACAGTTCGAAGGTAGGCGGATTGAGCGCAATGCCCTCTTCCACGCCCAGACGCTTCACCAGTCCACCCGCAGCGATATTACGCACGACACACTCGACGGGGATCATGTCCATCTTCTTGACCAGACTTTCGGTATCGGAAATCTGCTTTTCGAAGTGGGTGGGAATGCCGCCCTCTTCCAGACGCTGCATGATGTAGGCATTGAAGATGTTGTTCACCATGCCTTTACGGGCGAGCGCCTCTTTCTTCTTGCCATCGAAGGCACTGGTATCGTCACGAAAGTGCAGTACCAGCAAGTCAGGGTCGTCAGTGGTATATACGGATTTTGCCTTACCGGCGTAGAGTTCCTGGCGCTTTTCCATGGGGGCTCCGTCTAAAATCGAGGTCTAAGAGTTAACGTAAGTAGCCGGAGACACGCTCAAGCAACTCGCGCTGGTCATCAGCGCTGAATCCACGCTCGCTGGCATTGATGGCGCGCAGCACGGTCTGGTTGCCCTCCGGCTGGAGCACGAGGCGAATATTCTGAGACATGCGGCGCACGTCCTGGCTGAACACGATCTGCAGCGGGTTACGCCCACGCTCGGTCTCGGTCATGTACTCGACCAGGAACTCGTAGTCATCCGCCGAGGCCTCAAGCAGGTCACGCTGACCTTCCTGAGTGAAATCCAGTGCCAGGTAGTGGTTCATTTCGGCCCACACGCGCTCGATGGGCTGCGGAATCAGAACTTCCCACTCATCGCCCTGCTGACGCATTTGCAACGTTTGCTCACTGGCAAGACGTTGAGCGGTCCAGGAGGATGCGCTGGCCGTTGCGCTACGCGCACCGAGATACTGCTCCAACGCGGCCACACAGCTCTCGACACTCTGGCCACCCTGCTCGCAGCGCACTTCGCTGCTGCCGGCACGCAATGCGCTTTGCAAGCGCAACGTGGCTTGAGGCGTGACGATGACGCCCTGAGTAGCGCTGCTTTCCTGAACGCCCAGCTGGCGACTGCGCACGAATGCCTCGAGCTGCGGCCATACCGCGCCCGTATCCGCCGCGACTACCAACCAGACCTGATCACCCGCCTGGCGACGCTCGACGTACTCAGGCTCCAGCCCACTGCCCAATGCCAGAGACTGAGGAGGCCCAATACGCGCTGCTTCATCGACACGAGCACCTTGAAGACCCGCCTGAGGAATCGGCATGGCATCACGATAACGCTGAGCATTGCGCGTTTCCGGCAAAACGAGAGGCGGCGCTGGGGCGGCTTCGGTGTAGTCCAGGTTGCGGTCGTGGTAGTAACCGTCACGCGCGCAGCCCGCCAGCGTGACGGTTGCGGCCAGCGCCAGCGGAATCCATTTCAGCGCACGTTTTTCTAGCACAGAGCTCATCAAGCCACCTTAACAGTCAACAGGTCATTTACCCGGCAAGGCACGTTGTCACCGGGTAGCAAATGCGTTCGCAGCGCCTGGGGTTACTCCTTGATCACACCCGCCAGTTGCAGCGCTTCGTTTACCGTACCGTGATACTTTTCGGACAGCCAGGTCAGCGGCAGGCGAATGCCCTGCTCCATGTACCCCATACGGTTCAGGGCCCATTTGACGGGGATCGGGTTGGACTCGATACCCAGATTGGTATGCAGCGGCATCAGGCGCGTATTGATCTGATGGGCCTTGTCGGCATCCCCCGCCACCGCGGCGACACACAGCTCGTGCATCGCCTTGGGCGCCACATTGGCGGTGACCGAAATGTCGCCATGTCCGCCCATCAGCATGAAATCACAGGCCGTGGCATCGTCACCGGAGTAGAGCATGAAGCCGCTGCCTTTCAGGCGAGAGATTAGATCCTCGGCGCGCTCAAGGTTCCCGGTGGCATCCTTCAAGCCGATGATGTTGTCCACCTCGGCCAGGCGAATCACGGTTTCGTTGTAGAGATCCGAGCAGGTGCGCCCCGGCACGTTATAAAGAATGACCGGCAGTTTGCTGCCCTTGGCCACCGCCTTGAAGTGCTGGTACAGGCCTTCCTGAGTAGGCTTGTTGTAGTAAGGGCACACGGAGAGGCAGTAGTCGGCGCCTACTTCGCTGGCATAGCGCGCCAGCTCGACCGCTTCGGAGGTGGCATTCGCGCCGGTACCGGCAATGACCGGGATACGCCCATTGACCTCTTCCACGACGCTGCGGATCACATCGAAGTGCTCGGCAAACGACATGGTGGTGGGCTCACCGGTGGTGCCCGCGGCCACGATAGCGTCGGTGCCGTTCTCGAGATGGAAGTTCACCAGGCGACGAAGCGCCTCCCAGTCGATGTCGCCATTGACCTTCATCGGGGTCGCCAAGGCGACAATGCTGCCTGTGATCATCCGTATTTTCCTCACCTGCAAAAAGTGGAGCTCGACCGGCCAAGCGGGGTGGCATGGTCAATGATCGAGTAAAAGACGCGGCGCGGATACCTCGAAGGACACGATGACCCCGCCTGTAAAAAGCAAATGGTACTCAGGCGATTCGAGCCTGTACAGCGTAAAGCACGTAGAGTTTACCACCGAGACTTGCCAAACCAGAACGATTCGCTTTGACAGCACGGCGGCGCATGCGTGTAATCTTGGTGAACCCCTATCTGTGAGGAGCTTGTATGTCACTCGAAATCGGCCAACCCGTTCCCGACTTTTCGGCCAGCGCCACTGGCGACACCACCATTACGCTGTCCGAACTGCGCGGCCAGCAGGTGGTGATATTTTTCTATCCCAAGGCCAGCACACCGGGCTGCACCACCGAAGGCGGCGACTTTCGTGATCGCAAGGCGGCCTTCGATGCCGCGAACACCGTGGTCATCGGCATTTCTCGAGACGGCCTGCGCGCCCAGGAGAATTTCAAGGCGAAGCAGGACTTCAATTTTGCGCTGATCTCGGACAAGGACGAAGCGGTCTGTCAGCTGTTTGACGTCATCAAGCTGAAGAAGATGTACGGCAAGGAGCACCTGGGCGTCGAGCGCAGCACGTTTCTCATCGACAAGGACGGCAAGCTGGCCAAAGCGTGGCGTGGCGTCAAGGTGCCCGGTCATGCGGAAGAGGTGCTGGCAGCAGCTCAAGCACTGCATGCCGAATAACCGGCCCTGAAGGCTCGTTGAGCCATGGCACCGGGACAGCATCCGGTGCCACTTGGCAAGCCCTCGTCAATCGGCCTTCAGCTCTATCTGCTCACGCAGCTCCTGATGCTCCTCCAGCCCTCTGGGCCAGGCAAAGACCAGCGCCTTGAGCAGAGTCGCCAACGGAATGGCGAAAAAGACCCCCCAAAACCCCCAGATGCCGCCAAAGAACAGCACGGCCACGATGATCGAGACCGGGTGGATGTTATTGGTCTCGGAAAACAGCACCGGCGCCAGCACGTTGCCATCCAGGGCCTGGATGATGCCGTAGGCCAGCAGCACGTAGGCAAACTGCTCGCTCACGCCGAAGTGGAAGACCGCCACCGCCGCCACGGGAATGGTGGCCACCGCAGCACCGATGTAAGGCACCAGCACGGAAAAGCCCACCAGCACGGCCAACAGCGCCGTATAAGGCAGCCCAAACAAGGCAAAGGTCAGGTACGAGACCGTACCGACAATGACGATTTCGATGGCCTTGCCACGGATGTAGTTGGCGATCTGGCGATCCATTTCCTGCCAGATACGCGTCAACAGAGAGCGCTTTTGCGGGAGCAGCGAGAGCGCAAACCCCACCAGCGCCTCGCGATCCTTGAGCATGAAAAACACCAGAATGGGCACCAGCACCAGATAAATGATCAGCGACATCACGTTACCCAGCGACGACAGCGACAGTGTCAAGGCGCGCTGCCCTACCTGGCTGATCTCGCGTCCGGCCACCCCGATCCAGCTCTGCATCTGATCAGGCGTGATCAGGTTGGGGAAGCGCGCCTGCAGCTCATCCAGCCATATCTGCGCCGTGGCAAACATGCGTGGCGTCTCCTGCACCAGCCCCACCAGCTGGTTCCATATCAACGGCATCAGGATGAACGCCATGGTCAGCAACACGCTGACGAAGGCCACGAACACGATGATGACCGCCAACAGGTGAGGCACACCTCGCCGAGTCAGCCCGTTGACCAGCCCCTGCAGCAAAAACGCCAGCACCAATGAGGTGAAGAACGGCGCCAGCATGCGTCCAAACATGATGATGGCCGCCAACCCTGCGATCAGCACCACCAGCAGAACCAGTGCTTCTTCATCGGAAAAATAGCGTTCGATCCAGCTCCTGAGAATGGCGCGCATGGTCATGAGCAAGCCACCCCGGCTTTGCGTAGCCAGAACACGTAGATCTCGCCCTGCTGGGCTCTGGCTTCCAACCGATGGTCACTCAGCTCGGCGAAGGAAGCGACGTCGCGCCAGGAGCCCGCATCGGTGGCACGAATCTCCAGCAGCTGCCCGGCAGACAAGCCAGCCAGCGCCTGCTTGGCTTTCAACAGCGGCAACGGGCAGTGCAGCCCGGTAGCGTCCAGTACCGCATCGGGCTGCACCCCCTCGGCCAGCGCGGATGCTATTTGCTCAGACATACCCTCTCCCTTGTGAAAGCGCTATCACACATGACGAAAACAGTTCATCGCTACATAACCGCCGTATTGTTGCATACACTGTTCGGACGATGACCAACCTGACTCGATTTAACGGCACTTCCTTGCCCGAATCAATGTCACACGCTGTGTTTGCAGCGACGCATTTGCAACAACTGCAGCAACCAACCACCACGAGGGATGCCATGGCGCACCTTAAGACTGCTACGCCACGCCTGGCCTGCGTACTGGCCCTGCTGCTGGGCACTGCTGGCCTCAGCGCGCCAGCGCATAGCACCGACAGCTACCAGTTGCCCACTTTGGGGGGGGCCTCTACCTCGGTGAGCAACGAGGAGTATCGCCTGGGCCGTGCCTGGCTGCGCCAGTTCAGGGCCCATGCACCCCAGTGGCAGGACCCCATCGTCAACGACTACCTGGAAAGCCTGGTGGCCAGGCTGGCGCCCCATAGCCAGCTGGGCAATCTGCAGACGACCACGGTAATGGTCGATAACCGCTCGCTCAACGCCTTTGCCGTGCCCGGTGGCGTGGTAGGCATCAACTCGGGGCTGTTTGCCTTTGCCGAGGATGAAGGCGCCTTCATTTCCGTCATCGCCCACGAGCTGGGACACCTCTCCCAGCGCCACTTTGCGCGCGGCAGCGCCAGGGCAGAACAGACGCAACTGCCCGCCATGGCCGCCATGCTGGCGGGCATGCTGATTGCCGCCAGCGGCGGTGGCGATGCCGGTATCGCCACCGCCATGGGCTCCCAGGCGGCGCTGATTCAGGACCAGCTCAGCTACTCGCGGCGCTTCGAGCAGGAAGCCGACCGTGTGGGCCTGCAAGCCATGGCCGCCGCCGGTTACGACCCCGAAGCCATGGTGCGCATGTTTGGCGCCATGCAGCGCATGGCGCGCCTGCAGGGCGGCACGCCCCCGGAATTTCTGCTGACCCACCCGGTCTCCGACAGCCGCTTGAGCGATGCTCAGGCACGGGCAGCACAGCTCAGCGTCGCCAACCGTTATACCAGCGACACGCTGTACGACATGATGCGCGCCCGGGCACTGCTCAGCATTCATCGTAACAGCCCTCAACAAGCAGCTTCTCGCCTCACGCAAGAGGGCGCCGAGGAGCCCGCCCTGCGCTACGTCTCGGCCCTGATCGATGCGCAAAACGGCCAGACCGATCAGGCGCTCCAGACCCTGGATCGGCTGGCCAGCGAGCTGCCGGATTACGCCATGCTGCCCGCCTCGGCCGCCCAGGTAGCCCTGCAGGCCCAGCGCTACGACGATGCCATCCAGCGCAGTCAGCGACTGCTGCGACTGATGCCCAACTACCTACCCGCCCAGCTCACCCTGGCAGAAGCGCAGCTGCAGCGCGACCCCCAGGCAGCCTACACGCTGTTGCGAGAGGTCACGGCGCGCCACCCGGACAACCCTCAGGGGTTCAACCTGCTGGCGGAAGCGGCTGGCCGCAGTGGCCACAATGCCTGGGGGCACCTGGCCCGCGCCGAGCATTTGCAGCTCACCGGCCGAATGGATAGCGGTATTCGCCAACTGGGCATCGCCCGAGATGCTGCCCAGCAGGAGAACGACCAGCAGGCACTGGCGCGCATCGAGCAGCGCCGCGAGGCGTTCATCGAATACCGAGAGGCGCTGGAAAGGTTTTAGCCGCGCTGCCCAGCCACCGCCCAGCCAAATACGACAAGGCCCGGCGCCAAAGGGCGCCGGGCCTTGTGCATTCACGCCAGACAGAGCCTATGCGTTGAAGTTAAGCATCCGCTCCAGCGGCTTGAGCGCCTGCTGACGCAAGGCCGCATCGACGAAAATTTCGCCGCTGCCTTCGCGCAGCGCGCCCGCCAGGTTATCCAGCGCGTTCATCGCCATCCACGGGCAGTGGGCACAGCTACGGCAGGTGGCCCCATTGCCTGCGGTCGGCGCTTCGAACAGCGTCTTGCCCGGCACGGCCTGCTGCATCTTGAAGAAGATGCCGCGGTCGGTGGCCACGATCAGCTTGTCGTTGGGCAGCGTTTGCGCCGCCTTGATCAATTGAGAGGTCGAACCGGCCACATCGGCGAGCTTGACGACCGCCTCCGGCGACTCCGGGTGCACCAGCACGGCCGCCTCGGGGTACAGGCGTTTCAGGTCCTCGATACCCTTGGCCTTGAACTCCTCATGGACGATGCAGGCACCATCCCACATCAGCATGTCGGCGCCGGTTTTTTTCTGGATGTAGCCCCCCAGATGCTTGTCGGGAGCCCAGAGAATTTTTTCCCCGTTGGCCTGCAGGTGCTCGATCACCTCGATGGCGATCGAGGAGGTCACGACCCAGTCGGCACGCGCCTTGACGGCCGCCGAAGTGTTGGCGTAGACCACCACCGTGCGATCCGGGTGGGCATCGCAGAACGCGCTGAATTCGTCGATGGGGCAGCCGATATCCAGTGAGCAGGTGGCCTCCAGGGTGGGCATCAGCACCCGCTTTTCCGGGGAGAGGATCTTGGCCGTCTCACCCATGAAGCGTACCCCGGCCACCACCAGAGTAGTGGCGTCGTGGCGAGCGCCAAACCGGGCCATTTCGAGGGAGTCTGCCACACAGCCACCGGTCTCTTCGGCCAGCTGTTGAATGGCATCATCGGTATAGTAGTGCGCCACCAGAACGGCGTTGTGGGCCTTGAGCAGCTGTTTGATCTCGGCCACGCGGGCTTCGTCTTCCGCCGGGATGCGCGTTGGGCAGTACGGGCTTGGAAGCGGTGCCTCCAGCGCCACTTGAGAAGTCAGAATAGTCATCGTGTCTACCACTGTGACGAACAGGGAATCCCCCCGTTAAACACCAGTTGCGACGTATGCGCTCCGCATGCGCCGCCCTCGGGGCAACTGGCCGCTGCGTCTGTCGCACTCGCCGGTTGCCGATCTGGCCTGCTATTGCGGGCCAGCGCTGCCGAGCATGATCGACAGCCAAATCCACACATCGTTACAGGTCCATTGTGGTGGACAAGTATTGCCTGCTGCAAGCAGAACCGCACGCTGCAGTGCGGCACGGTTTGCCGATGCACCCTGCCCATCGCCAGGGCAGAACGCGCATAGCAGAACGCCCCTGGCAGCAAGCTACCAGGGGCGTTGAATTTGGTGGGTCGTGTAGGATTCGAACCTACGACCAATTGATTAAAAGTCAACTGCTCTACCAACTGAGCTAACGACCCAAATCCTGCTGCTTTTCTGAGGGCTTTCGCCGCTCTGTACGGCGTTACCGTAGTGTATCACTTGGTAACATCGCCGCTGTTCGAATGGTGGGTCGTGTAGGATTCGAACCTACGACCAATTGATTAAAAGTCAACTGCTCTACCAACTGAGCTAACGACCCGTCCGAACGGATGCATATAGTACGGATCACACCCGACAATAGCAAGCCTTTTTTGTCTTTCGTCTAAAAAAACCGCGCGGTGCTCGGTGTCCCCACACCGCGCGGCGAGCATCGCTTAACGACGCTTGGGCTTGCGCATGGCCTGAACCGGGCGACGCTTGTGCTTGTCGCGACTCCAGCGGTTTTTCTCGTCCGGCGTCAGCTCGGGCACCTTGCGGGTTTCCAGGTGGGCCAGGGTCGCCAGATCGTCGACTTCATCCTGGGAAAGCTCTACCCACTCGCCCGCCTTGGCACGCTTGTCGAGGAAGATATTACCGTAGCGCACGCGCTTCAGGCGGCTGACGGTGAGCCCCTGGGACTCCCACAAGCGGCGCACTTCGCGGTTGCGGCCTTCCAGAATCACCACGTGGAACCAGGTGTTGATGCCTTCGCCACCAAACTCCTGCACGTCGGTGAAACGGGCGGGGCCGTCTTCCAGCATGACGCCATCCACCATGGCGACGATATGCTCTCGCTTGACGTCGCCCATGACCCGCACCGCGTACTCACGCTCCACCTGGGTGGAGGGGTGCATCAAGCGGTTGGCCAGTTCACCGTCGGTGGTGAACAGCAGCAGGCCGCTGGTATTGATATCCAGCCGCCCGATGGCAATCCAGCGCTCGCCTTTCAGGCGCGGCAGACGCTCGAAGACCGTGCGACGGCCTTCCGGGTCCTTGCGGGTACACAGCTCGCCTTCCGGCTTGTTGTACATGATGACCCGACGCGGCACTTCTTCTTCCGGGCGCAGCGTGACCGGGCGGTCATCGAAGCTGACCTTGTCGCGGGCTTCCACGCGGTCACCCAGCTTGGCCACCTGGCTGTTCACCTTCACCCGGCCATCGGCAATCGCGGTTTCCATTTCACGGCGGGAGCCAAGGCCCGCACGGGCCAGCACTTTCTGCAGCTTTTCGCTGGTAGGCGGCGTGGTGTTGTTACTCTGACTCATGGTCGTCTGACCTCACATCGTTGGTCTGCGTGCCCGCGTCCTCATCTCGACGCTGGGCACGTGCCGCAAGCCGTGCCTCCAGATCGGCAAAGCTCAGCGGCTGGGTTAACGCCGTCTCGGCGTGGGGGTCGGCACTCGCTGCCGACGTGTTCTGATCTTGCTGGGGTGGCGCATCCTGCACGGTTTCGACGGCTTCGTCCAGTGCGACATGCGTCGCAGCGGGCGGTTCCTCAGCCAATGCTTCTTCGTCGGCGGCCACCAGCGTGTGCATAGGCGGCAAGGCATCCAGCGTCTTGAGCCCGAAGTCGTCCAGAAAGCTGCGCGTCGTGGCATACACGGCGGGACGCCCCGGCACGTCGCGGTGCCCGACGATGCGTACCCAGCCCCGCTCCATCAGCGTGCGAATGATCGAGCTGCTGACGCTGACGCCCCGCACTTCCTCGATATCGCCCCGGGTCACCGGCTGGCGATAGGCAATCAGCGCCAGGGTTTCCAGCAGGGCACGGGAGTAGCGCTGGGGGCGCTCATCCCACAAACGCGACACCCAGTGCGACAGCCGCGGGCGAATGCGCAGCTGAAAGCCCGAGGCCGTTTCGACCAGCTCCAGCGCCCCGTCCTCGTGGCGCCGGGCCAACCGCGCGAGGGCGTCGCGCAGCGCCTTGCGAGACGGGCACTCATCCTCCAGAAACAGCGTCTCCAGCCGCTCCACGGGCAGCGGTTCTCCGGCCGCCAGCAGCGCGGCTTCGACAATATCGTCCAACGTGGTGTCTCTCACCGTGACTCCTCGTCAGGTTCGAAGGCAGACTCTTCGTCCGCAGGGTCATCACTTTCCCGCGCAAAGGGGTCCTCGTCTTCATCGGCCAGCGCCGCCTGCCGAGCACGCACATGGATCGGCGACAGCGGCGCGTTCTGGACGATTTCGATCATCGACTCCTTGGCCAGCTCCAGAATGGCCATGAACGTCACGACGACCCCCGCCCGCCCCTCCTCCAGGGAGAACAGCGCTTCGAAGGGGGTATAGCGCCCATGGGTGCCATCTTCGTGCAAGCGCTCCATGATCTTCAGCATGCGCTCCCGGGTCGAGAGCACCTCTCGGCTGATCTGGTGGGCCTGAGCCAGCTCGGCCCGCTTGAGAATGTCCGACAGCGCGCCCAGCAGTTCGTCCAGCTCGACATCGGGGTGAATCACGCGGGTTTCCAGCGGTGGCAGGCCCGCCTGCACGCTGAACCAGTCCCGGCCCACCCTGGGCAGGGCATCCAGCGCTTCAGCGGCCTCCTTGAGACGCTCGTACTCCTGCAGGCGGCGTATCAGCTCCGCCCGGGGGTCCTCTTCTTCCTCGCCTTCCGCCTTGGGGGGGCGCGGCAGCAGCGTGCGTGATTTTATCTCGGCCAGCATGGCCGCCATCAACAGGTACTCACCGGCCAGCTCGATCTCCATGGCCTTCATCATCTCCACGTACTCGATGTACTGATGGGTGATCACCGCCACGTTGATACTCAGAATGTCGAGATTCTGCCGACGAATCAGATACAGCAGCAGATCCAGCGGCCCCTCGAACGCTTCCAGGAAGACCCGTAGCGCCTCGGGGGGAATATAGAGATCTTCCGGCAGCTGCGTAATGGGCTCATCGAACAGGCGCCCAAGGGCCTCTACGGTGGGCTCCACCGTAGAGGGCATCGCGTCTTGATCCGGCACGGCGCTGGGCGTCTCGCTCACGCGGGTCGAGTCCTTGTCAGTTGAAAACGGCAGTGTAACAGCGCTCCATCAACGCGGCATCTCGGCCGCCTCGGCGGCTTTACGATAGCGGCCCTGATAGTCGAACAGCTTGTCGCGGATTTGAAAGTGGCGGCCTACCTTTCTGCCCACCACAAAGTCGGGATGGCGCAGGCGGGACTGGGCAGTCACCACGTCGTCTGGCGTTGCTGGCTGCCACGGCACGCCCGGCGCGCGCAGATGGGCGCGCAAGAAGACCGCATAAAAGGCGCGGCGCTGGGCGGCGGTCTCCAGGGCAAACCATTCACTCAGGCTCGCACCGTCTTCGTCATGGTAGGTCACTTTGAGACGCGGCAGGCCGCGCCCGTTGGTGGTCGCCTCCAGCTGCATGCCGCTCACCCGCAGCACTTTGGCGTCCTTGAGCCGCAGCGCCTCCTTGAGCTTGTCATCGGCATCCACCAGCAGCTTCTCGCAGCCATGGCAGCGGCGGGCAGCGATATCGTTCTCTGCCCCGCACGCATCACAGACCTTGAAGCGAAAGCGAAAGGTGCACTGGCTACGGCGTCCGGCGTCGTCCTCCACCAGCCCCTGGCAGCGGCGGCCAAAATGCTCGATCACCAGCTCGCCGTCGCGCTTGCCCCAGAACAGGTTGGCGTGCCCACACTCGGGGCACTCGACCTGCACCGGCTCGCTATCGCTGTCGGGACGCGGCTCGCCTACCTCAGGGGCATAGAGGTCCCAGGGGTTGCCCGCATAATCCAGTATCAGGCACGCCTCCTTGCCTGGCGAGAGGCGCAGTCCGCGCCCCACGATCTGCTGATAGAGGCTCACCGACTCGGTTGGGCGCAGGATCGCGATCAGATCCACATGCGGGGCATCGAACCCGGTGGTCAATACCGCCACGTTGACCAGATACTTGAGCTTGCGCGCCTTGAACGCATCGATCAGCGCGGTGCGCTCGGCGGAGACCGTCGCACCGGTGATCAGCGCGGATTGGTCGGCAGGCAGATACCCCATGATCTCTTCGGCGTGGGCGACCGTCGCGGCAAAAATCATCACGCCCTGGCAGTCGGCCGACTGCTCGACCACTTGGGCAATGATGCCCGGCGTGGCACGGCTTCCGGCCACCACCCGATTAAGCTCTTCTTCCCGAAACAGCCCGCTGGAAGAGGGAGCAAGCGCCGAGAAGTCGTACCCCTCAATGGCCATGTCCAGCCGCCGAGGAGCGGCCAGAAAACCCTGCTTGACCATCAGGCGCAGCGGCTGTTCGAACACGCAGTCGGTGAAGAAACTCTCTTCTCCCCCGCGCACCATGCCGTGGTAGTGGCGGTGGTAGATAAACCCCTGACCCAGCCGAAAGGGCGTGGCGGTGAGGCCGAGAATCTTCAGCTGCGGGTTTTGGCGCTGCAGATGGTCGATCACCTGGCGGTAGCTGGAATCCTCCTCCAACGACACCCGATGGCACTCGTCGATCACCAGCAGCGTGAAGCTGGCGTCGTTGAACTGCGCCAGGTTGCGCACCACCGACTGCACCGAGCCAAACACCACCTGCCGACTGGCCTCCTTGCGCTTCAACCCGGCGCTGAAGATATCCGCTACCAGGCCATAGGCCTGGTACTTGGCGTGGTTCTGCTCCACCAGCTCGCGAACGTGGGCCAGTACCAGCACCCGCCCACGGGCCAGCCTCGCCAGCTCGGCAATCACCAGCGACTTGCCGCTGCCCGTGGGCAGCACGACCACCGCCGGGTCGCTGGTGGCGCGAAAGTGGTGAACTACCCGCTTGACCGCTTCCTGCTGGTAGGCGCGCAGCTGCGGCGGCGCATCAGGCGAGAAAGGCGGCCCGGAGGCCGCCTTTTCAGGGTATGTCATGGCACACCAGCGTCATGCTGCGCCTGCCCATCAACCCAGCCATACCCGCGCATTGCGGAACAGCCGCAGCCAGGCGCCGTCCTCGGTCCACTCTGCCGGACGCCAGGAGTTGGTCACTGCCCGCGTCACCCGCTCCGGGTGAGGCATCATGATGGTCACACGGCCATCCGGCGTGGTCAGCCCCGTGATCCCCGACGGGGAACCATTGGGGTTGGCCGGATAGCGAGTGGTGACCTGACCGTAATTGTCGATGTAGCGCAGGGCAATTTGGCTGCTCGACTGCATGCTGCGCAGGTGCGCCGTATCGCGGAACTCGGCACGCCCTTCGCCGTGGGCCACGGCGATGGGCAGCGTCGAGCCTTCCATGCCGGCCAGCAGAATCGAGGGGCTTTTCTCTACCCGCACCATGGCCACGCGGGCTTCGAACTGCTCGGATTCGTTGCGCACGAAGCTGGGCCAGTTTTCGGCGCCCGGAATCAGCGTCTTGAGCTGAGACAGCATCTGGCAGCCATTGCACACGCCCAGCGAGAAGCTGTCGTCCCGGGTGAAGAACGCCGCAAACTGCTCGCGGGCGCGTTCGTTGAACAGCACCGACTTGGCCCAGCCGCCGCCTGCCCCCAGCACGTCGCCATAGGAGAAGCCCCCACAAGCCACCAGGCCCTGGAAGGTATCCAGCGAGACACGACCTTCCAGGATGTCGCTCATGTGCACATCCACCGCATCGAACCCGGCCTTGTGGAAGGCCCAGGCCATTTCCACCTGGCCATTGACCCCCTGCTCACGCAGGACGGCCACCGCTGGCTTGGCAGTGTTGACGTAAGGCGCACTGATGTCGTCATTGACATCGAAGGTCGGCGCCGCGCTGAGACCGGGGTCACGCACGTCGAGCAGGTTGTCGAATTCGTTCTTGGCGCATTCGGGGTTATCGCGCAGCGCCTGCAACCGGTAGCTGGTCTCGGCCCAGGTGCGCTGGGTCAGCTGACGGGTGGTTTCCAGCAGCGGCTCTTCGAACAGCGTCACGCGTACCTGATCGTCGTAGCGCGGGCGGGCAATCACCCCGCAGGTTTCGATACCGGCCATGGCGAACTGGGTCAGCACTTCTTCGGTGTGCTGGCGATTGACCTGGATCACCGCCCCCAGCTCTTCTGCAAACAGCGCATTGAAGGCTTCCACCGGCTCGTCGATCAGCCAGTCGAGCTTGATTTCGAGACCGGCATGACCCGCAAAGGCCATCTCCAGCAGCGTCACCAGCAGGCCGCCGTCGCTACGGTCGTGGTAGGCCAGCAGCTTGCCATCCCGGTTCAGGCCCTGAATGACCTCGAAGAACGCTTTCAGGTCTTCCGGGTCGTCCACGTCGGGGCATTCGTCGCCCACCTGGCCATACACCTGGGCCAGCGCCGAGCCGCCCAGCCGGTTCTGGCCGTTGCCCAGGTCGATCAGGATCAGGTCCGACTCATCCTGCTCGAGGTTGATCTGCGGGGTCAGCGTGGCCAGCGCATCGGTGACCGGCGCAAAGCCAGTGACCACCAGCGACAGCGGCGAGGTGATGCTCTTCTCTTCGGCATCATCGCCCTCCTGCCAGGCGGTACGCATCGACATGGAGTCCTTGCCCACCGGCACGGCAATCCCCAGCGCCGGACACAGCTCCATACCGACCGCATGCACGGCGTCGTACAGCGCCTGGTTTTCGCCGGGGTGGTCGGCGGCGCTCATCCAGTTGGCGGAGAGCTTGATGTCCGAGAGCTTGGCGATCGGCGCGGCGGCCAGGTTGGTAATCGCCTCTGCCACCGCCAAACGGGCGCTGGCGGCCGGGTCGATCAGCGCCACCGGCGGGCGCTCGCCCATGGCCATGGCTTCACCGGCATGGGTATCGAAGCTGGCGGTGGTCACTGCCACGTCGGCGACCGGCACCTGCCAGGGGCCGACCATCTGATCACGGGCCACCTGGCCTGTGATCGAACGGTCGCCGATGGTGATCAAAAAGCTTTTCGAGGCCACCGTGGGCAGGCGCAGCACCCGGTCCATGGCTTCGCGCAGGTCCAGGTTGTCGAGCATCACGCCGGAAAGCTCGGGCGCCTGGCGCTCGAACGAGCGGGTCATCTTCGGCGGCTTGCCGAACAGCACGCTCATGGGCAAATCGACGGGTTTGGTTTCGAAGTGGCCATCGCGCACTTCCAGATGGTGCTCTGCCTGAGCTTCGCCCACCACCGCATAGGGGCAGCGCTCGCGTTTGCACAGCGCATCGAAGGTATCGAGGTCTTCCGGGGCCACGGCCAGCACGTAACGTTCCTGGGCTTCGTTGCACCAGATTTCCAGCGGGCTCATGCCCGGCTCGGCGTTGGGCACGGCGCGCAGGTCGAACAGGCCGCCACGGTTACCGTCCTTGACCAGCTCCGGCAACGCATTGGAGAGGCCACCGGCACCCACGTCGTGGATGAAGCGAATGGGGTTTTTCTCACCCATTGCCCAGCAGCGGTCGATCACTTCCTGGGCACGGCGCTCGATTTCCGGGTTTTCCCGCTGCACCGAGGCGAAATCCAGATCGGCGCTCGATTCCCCCGACGCCATGCTGGACGCGGCACCGCCGCCCAGACCGATCAGCATCGCCGGGCCGCCCATCACGATCAGCTTGCCGCCCACCGGAATCTCGCCTTTCTGGACGTGCTGGGCACGAATGTTGCCGTACCCACCGGCAATCATGATCGGCTTGTGGTAACCGCGACGCTCGATGCCATTGGCACTGAGGGCATCCTGCTCGTAGGTGCGGAAGTAGCCGGTCAGGTTGGGGCGGCCGAACTCGTTATTGAAAGCCGCGCCACCAATCGGGCCTTCCAGCATGATGTTGAGCGCCGACTGCATGCGCTCGGGTTTGCCGTAATCGAAGGCCTCCCAGGGCTGCACGAACTCGGGGATACGCAGGTTTGAAACGGTGAAACCCGCCAGGCCCGCCTTCGGCTTGCCGCCGATACCGGTGGCGCCTTCGTCGCGAATCTCGCCGCCGGAGCCGGTGGCCGCCCCCGGGAAAGGCGCAATCGCCGTGGGGTGGTTGTGGGTTTCCACCTTCATCAGGATATGGATGGGCTCCTGATGAGCATCGTAGTGAGCGCGTTCACCCTCTGCACCGGTCAGCGGTGTGGGGAAGAAGCGACCGCCGTGGCTGCCCTTGATCACCGCCGCGTTGTCACTGTAGGCCGACAGCACGTTGTCCGGTGAGGTCGCAAAGGTGTTCTTGATCATTTTGAACAGCGAATGGCTCTGGGCTTCGCCGTCGATGATCCAGTCCGCGTTGAAAATCTTGTGGCGGCAGTGCTCCGAGTTCGCCTGGGCAAACATCATCAGCTCCACGTCGCTGGGGTTGCGCCCCAGCTCGACGAAGGCCGCCACCAGATAGTCGATCTCGTCGTCTGCCAGCGCCAGGCCCAGCTCCCGGTTGGCGACTTCCAGCGCGGCACGCCCGCCCTCCAGAATATCCACGCTGCCCAGCGGGGCCGGTGAGTGGTGGGCAAACAGCTGGCTGGCCGCCGCCGTGTCGGCCAGCACGTTTTCGGTCATGCGGTCGTGGAGCAGTGCACCGATGGCGTCCCACTGCTCTGCCGTGGCCGTGCCACGCAATGCAACGCGGTAGTCGACGCCGCGCTCGATGCGATGGATCTGGCTCAGCCCGCAGTTATGGGCGATGTCCGTGGCTTTGGAAGACCAGGGCGACTGGGTGCCCAGGCGCGGCACCACCAGAAAACGCAGGGCTTGTTCGAGGGGTTCCTGGGCGGCTTGGCTGCCGTAATCGAGCAGCTTGGCCAGCCGTTCCTGGGAGGCGGTATCGAGCTCTTCGTGGTGGTCAATGAAGTGGACGTAGTGGGCGGACAGCGCTTCCACCTCTGGAACACATTCACGCAACACCGTTAACAGCCGTTCATGACGGAAGGCAGAAAGGGCGGGCGCGCCTCGAAGTTCGAGCATATCTGGGAGCCTCTAAAGCAGGAAGAGTCGAGCAGGAAATCACCGGGCCGCTAAGCGACCGACACACGGACTGCGCACTATGATACTGGAAAGCGGCGGCCACACGAAATCAACAAGGTGACACGGCGATAAAGGCTGGGTATCGTGGCAGCTCGTTCCACGCCGACAAGACACCATGCCGACATTGATTTGCCGACATTTTAGCGCCTTTTATCGGGCATATTTCGCGATGATCGCGATTTTGTTGCTGGTTTTGATCCCGCGCCCATCGACCTTTCCCGACGGCGAACACCTCACCCGCGTGCTGGCCAAAGACTTCATCACCGTACATACCCGCAATACGCCCACCACCTACTACGAAGGCCGCCAGGGGCCAACCGGGTTCGAATACGAACTGATGCACCGCTTTGCGGCCTCCCTCGGGGTCAGCCTCAATCTGAATGCCAGCCACCACCCGGACGGCGTCTTGCCTGCCGTGCGCGAACAGGGTGACCTGGGGGCAGCCGCGCTGCCGCTGATGGCCGACACCCCCGGCATTCACTACACGCGCCCGATCATCGAGATGCAGCCACTGGTGGTCTATCGGCGCGGCCTGTATGGCATCAACGCACCCGAAGACCTCGTCGGCTTGTCCATCGGCACGCTGAGCGAAGCGGGCACCAGCGATGCTCTGAAAGCCCTGCAAAGCGACTATCCCAGCCTGAGCTGGAAGGAGTCCAACGAACTGGAAGTGGCCGAGCTGATGGCCCGAGTCGAGAACGGCACCCTGGATGCGGCCATCATCTTCGACCACCAGTTCCGCCTGAACCGGCTGTTCTTTCCCAATGTCGAACGCGGTTTCTATCTGGGCGAGCCCCTCTCGCTGGTCTGGGCGCTGCCCAGCGGCCGAGGGCTGGGTCTACTCGACGCGGCCAACCAGTTCCTGCAGGAGCTGCATGAGAACGGCACCCTGGACCGCCTGATCAGCCGCTATTTTGGCCATGACGATTACCTGGAGTACGTGGGCACGCGCACGTTTCTGGACCACCTGGATGAACGCCTGCCCCGCTACACCGAGCTCTTCAAGCAGGCCGCCCGAGACACGGGGTTCGACTGGAAACTGCTGGCCGCCGTGGGCTACCAGGAATCCCACTGGGACCCTAACGCCGTCTCCCCCACGGGGGTGCGGGGCCTGATGATGCTGACCAACCCCACGGCCAGTGAGATGGGCGTTTCGGACCGCACCGATGCCGCCCAGAGCATCGACGGCGGAGCCCGCTATCTGCGCAGCATCAAGGACCGCTTACCGGACAGCATCACCGGCGAAGACCGCCTCTATATGGCCATGGCGGCTTACAACGTGGGGCTTGGCCACCTGTATGATGCCCGCAACATTGCCGAACGACGCGGCGGCGACCCCAACCTGTGGCAGGACGTGCGTGCCGCGCTGCCGCTGCTGCAGCAGCGCGAGTGGCATAGCCAGACGCGCCACGGGTACGCCCGTGGCGGGGAGCCGGTGATCTACGTGCGCAACATTCGCCGCTACTACGAAATGATCGAATACGTGGAGCGCAGTCGACAGCAGTTTTTCCAACTGGAGCAGACACCGGCCAGTGAAGAGCCGCTGCTGCTGTTCGAGATCGTGCCGCCGCTCACCCCGTGATACCGGGGACGGCGCTAGCGCTTGTCGGCAAAGAACTGCTTGAGCAGCTTGCTGGCTTGCGCCGCCAGCACCCCGCCGGTGACGTCGATATGGTGATTGAACCAAGGCTGGGCGAGCAGATTGGCCTTTGACTCCACCATTCCCGCCCGTGGCTCGGCGGCAGCGTACACCAGCCGCTGAATGCGGGCATGCACCATGGTGCCGGTGCACATCATGCAGGGCTCCAGGGTCACGTAGAGCGTACAGCCCTCCAGACGGTAGTTGCCCAGCCGCTGCCCGGCATCGCGCAGCGCACGCACTTCCGCATGGCCACTGGGATCGCAGCTGGACAGCGGCGCATTGTGGCCCGCCCCGACGATCTCCCCCTCGGCGTCCACTACCACCGCTCCCACCGGCACCTCTCCGGCGGCCATCGCCAGATGCGCCTGGTCCAGCGCACGGTGCATGTAAAATTCATCGCTGCGTATCAAGACAAACTCCGTTAAGGTAGCGAAACGATCGTTTCAATGGCGTGATCGCCAAACGCTGAGGGCGGCCTCCTCAGTGATCAAGCAGACAGCACCAAGGATACCGAGAATGAACGATGCGCTGAAGTCACTGGTTAGCTTGCTGGAGCTGGAACCCCTGGAAGAGACGCTGTTTCGCGGCCAAAGCCAGGACCTCGGGTTTCCCCAGCTGTACGGAGGGCAGGTACTTGGCCAGGCGCTGGCCGCCGCCGCCCGCACCGTCCCCGAGGAGCGTCGCCCTCACTCCCAGCACGGCTACTTTCTGCGCCCCGGCGACCCCCATCGCCCGGTGGTTTACCAGGTCGATACCATTCGCGACGGCGGCAGTTTCACCACCCGCCGGGTCACCGCCATTCAAAAGGGGCGGCCCATCTTCTTCTGCAGCGCCTCGTTTCAAAGCCCTGAAGAGAGCATCAGCCATCAGCGTGCCATGCCTGACGTGCCCACGCCCGAAGCGCTGCTGGAGAGCGGTGACGCCAAACATGCCCGTTTCCCAGGCCACCCCATCGAGTTCCTGCACCTGAAGAACAATCCGGACAGCGCCTCGCCTGCCGGGCAGTGCCTATGGTTCCGGTTCGCGGGCGGCCCGCTGCCCGACGACCCCGCGCTGCATCGCCATCTGCTCTCCTACGCGTCGGACTTCAACCTGCTGACCACCGGGTTGATCCCTCACGGCATCAAGTACACGGACCCGAAGCTGCGCATCGCCAGCCTCGACCACGCGCTGTGGCTGCACGAAGATACGCGGCTGGACGAGTGGCTGCTGTACGCCATCGACTCTCCCTGGAGCGGCAGTGCCAGAGGGCTGGCGCGAGGCCATATCTATCGCCGCGATGGGCAGCTGATTGCCTCGACGGCACAAGAGGGGCTGGTGCGCTACCCGCTCACCTGACGCCCGGCACCTACATGAACACGAACACGAACACCACACACGACAACGCCCGCAGAAAGCGGGCGTTGATGTCATGACATCTCGAACAGCCAATCTCGTGTCGAGCGGCGCTCAACTGCCGTAGACATCGTTGATGGTCTTGAGCGGATAGTGCGCCGGGTAGGGCTTGCGGGCAACCCCGGAGTCCACCGCCGCCTGGGCCACCGCCGAGGAGACACGCTCCAGCAGGCGAATATCGACCGGTGTGGGGATGATGTACTCACGACCAAAGCTCATCTCGGTACGCTCGTAGGCGTTCAGCACTTCCTGGGGCACCGGCTCGCGGGCCAGATCTTTCAGCGCATGCACGGCGGCCAGCTTCATCGCTTCATTGATGCGCGTGGCGCGTACGTCCAGAGCACCACGGAAGATGAACGGGAAGCCCAGCACGTTGTTGACCTGGTTCGGGAAATCCGAGCGGCCGGTGGCCATGATGACGTCCGGGCGCGCCGCCCGAGCCACATCCGGATGAATTTCCGGGTCCGGGTTGGTGCAGGCAAAAATGACCGGATCCGCCGCCATCTTCTTCACCTGTTCGGCAGACAGCAGCCCGGGGCCAGACAGGCCGATGAACACGTCGGCACCGTCGATGGCATCGTCCAGAGTGCGCATGTCGGTATCACGGGCAAACTCGGCCTTGTACTCGTTGATGCCATCGCGGTCGGTGTGGATCACACCGCGACGGTCGAGCATGACCAGATGCTCTTTCTTGGCACCACAGGAGATCAGCAGGCGCATGCAGGCAATCGCCGCCGCACCCGCGCCCATGCAGACGATCTTCACGTCTTCGATGCGCTTGCCAGCGATTTCCAGGGCATTCAGCATCCCGGCAGCGGTAACGATGGCCGTACCGTGCTGGTCGTCATGAAACACGGGAATGCTGCAGCGCTCGATCAGCGCCTTTTCGATTTCGAAACACTCGGGGGCCTTGATGTCTTCCAGGTTGATACCGCCCCAGGTATCGGCGATGCGTGCCACGGTATCGATGAACGCCTGCGGATTCTCGGCATCCACTTCGATGTCCACCGAGTTGATGCCCGCGAAGCACTTGAACAGCACGCCCTTGCCTTCCATCACCGGCTTGCTGGCCAGCGGCCCCAGATTACCCAGGCCCAGAATGGCACTGCCGTCTGAAATGACCGCTACCAGATTTCCCTTGCCGGTATAACGGTAGGCATTTTCCGCTTCGCGAGCGATTTCGCGAACCGGTTCAGCCACCCCCGGGCTATACGCCAGGGCCAGATCCCGCGCCGTCGCGGTGGGCTTGGTCAGCTCAACGGAGAGCTTACCGGGGATCGGTTTAGCGTGATAATCCAGAGCTGCCTGCTTGTTTGCATCCGTCATGGTCAAGGTCCAATCAGCCTAAAGTAGAAAAGTCATATCAGAATATAGAAAAAACCCAAGCGTCTCAAGCAGCTAGTCAACCAGCCTATGAAACGTGCGTTTTAGCGGCTTTTCCCATCCATTCGGAACTTTTCAGCTTCATTTGCTGCAACTTATGCATAGCACCCTGACCCATAACGGTTTCGTTATGGATGCACTGCAGCATAAGCTGGAAATAGATTCCAAAATGACGCACGGACTTATCCACACCCGCCTCGCAATAGCGGCTGTGGACAACGTCGCGACAGTAGGCTCAGGACCTTGGCTTCATCACAGAGCGTTCAGATGCCGGTGCCGCCAGGGAGCGGCAAAATAAGGCAGGGACAAAAAACCCACGCCGTAGCGTGGGTTTTGCACAGGGCACATGGCGTGCCTGCGATGGGCTGAATCCGTCGGGATCAGCCGCGCTTGACTGCAGCGCCAAAACGCTTGTTGAAGCGTTCTACGCGGCCACCAGTGCTCGCCTGCTTCTGCTTGCCCGTGTAGAAGGGGTGGCAGTTGGAGCATACGTCCAGAGAGAAGTCCTGACCAGAAGTAGAACCAACCTGGAAGCTGGCACCGCAAGAGCAGTTGGCGGTGACCGTGTTGTAATTCGGGTGGATACCTTGTTTCATCTTGAGCCTCATGAGCTATATGCCGCCACCTGATCCGCTGCCAGGCACCGCATACGGGTGTGAAAAACTGCTAACCGGTTAACCGCTCGATCCGATAGATTGAGAGCGGCCGCGCATTCTAGCAAACTAAACGCCGGAGGCCAATTGTCTGATTCTGTTTCTTCCCCGCCCGTCACGGCAGAGCGTACTCCGGGCGCTTTTCAGGTGCTGAAAGTGGCCCTGCCATCGCCGCTGCGCCGCCTGTTCGACTACCTGCCAGCACCCCGCGCGCCCGCCTGCGGCTGGCTGCCGGGGCTGCGGGTGCGGGTACCGTTTGGCCGCCGCGACGTGGTGGGGGTCGTCGTATCTCTGGCTTCCGGCAGCGAACTGCCCCGCGCCCAGCTGCGCGCGGTCAGTGAAGCGCTGGACGACGCGCCGCTCCCCGAAGACTGGCAGTGGCTGTGCCAGTTCACCGCCCGCTATTACCAGCACAGCCTGGGCGACACCATGCAGCACGCCATGCCCGCACGCCTGCGCCAGGGCCACCCCATGGCGGGCCGCACGCAAACCCTGTGGCATGCGCGTCAGGGCGATGACACGCCGCTACAGCGCGCGCCGCGGCAGGCCGAGCTCTACCGCCTGTTGCGCCAGCACCCCCACGGGCTGGCAGGGCGGGCCATCAGTGCCCACGGGTTCACCCGTGAACAGCTCCAGGCGCTGCAAAAAAAGGGCCTGGCCGAACCCCAGGAGATCACCCTGACGGCGGGGCAGCCCGTCTCCGGCAGCTTGCTGGCAACGCCGTCATTACCCCTCAACCGTGAGCAGGCCACGGCCCTGGCGGCGCTGCACGAAAAGCTGGACGGCTACCACCCATGCCTGCTGGAAGGCGTGACCGGCAGCGGCAAGACCGAAGTCTACCTGCAGTTGATCGAGGCGCTGGCCGCCAAGGGCAAGCAATCGCTGGTGCTGGTACCCGAAATCGGCCTGACGCCGCAAACCCTGGCGCGCTTCAAGAGCCGCTTCCGGGTGCCCGTGGTGGCCCTGCATTCGGGCCTCACCGACCCGGAGCGCCTGGACGTCTGGGAAGCCGCCGCCAGCGGGCGCGCCATGGTCATCATCGGCACCCGCTCGGCCATTTTCACACCGCTGGCCAACCCTGGCGCGATCATCGTCGACGAGGAGCACGACGGCTCTTACAAGCAGCACGACGGGCTTCGTTACCACGCCAGGGATCTCGCCGTGGCCCGGGCACACCATCACCAGATCCCATTGCTGCTGGGCAGCGCCACCCCTTCGCTGGAAAGCCTTCAGCAAGCGCTCTCGGGCGTCTATCGGCACCTGCGCCTGACCCAGCGCCCCAGCCGCCACCCGCCCGCCAAGCTGGAACTCCTGGACATGCGCCATCAGCGTCGCCAGGGAGGCCTGCTGCCCGGCGCGCTGCAAGCCATCCGCCAGACGCTGAAAGCCGGCAAGCAGGCGCTGGTCTTCATCAACCGGCGCGGCTTCGCCCCTAGCCTGGCGTGCCACAGCTGTGGCTGGCTGGCAGAATGCCATCAGTGCGATGCCCGCATGACGCTGCACAGGCAGCCCCCTCTGCTGGCCTGCCACCACTGCGACAGCCGACGCGCCCTGCCCGATGCCTGCCCAGAGTGCGGCAGCGGCGACCTGCGCGCGCTGGGGAGCGGCACCGAACGTACCGAAGAGACCCTGCAGGGGCTCTTTCCTGACACCGTCGTGCACCGCATCGACCGCGACAGCACCCGCAAGAAAGAGAGCTTCGAGCAGGTGCTCAAGGAGATCCATCGCGGTGAACCCTGCCTGCTGGTGGGCACGCAAATGCTGGCCAAGGGACACCACTTGCCCCACGTCACCCTGGTCGTGGTGGTCAATGCCGATGGCGGCCTTTATGCCGCCGACTTCCGCGCGCTGGAGCATAGCGCCCAGCTGCTGGAGCAGGTGGCTGGCCGAGCCGGGCGGGCCGCTCATCCAGGCCGCGTGCTGGTGCAGACCCTGCACCCCGACGACCCCCATCTGGGCCAGCTGGCCGAACATGGCTATGGCGCCCTGGCCCGCAACCTGCTGGAAGAACGAAGGCTGGCACAGCTTCCCCCGTTCTGTTTCATGGCGCTACTGCGCGTCGAAAGCCCCCAGGAGCCTGCTGCCATGGCGCTGGCTCAGCAGGCTGCACAGGCCTTGCGCCAGTGGCTCACGGATGCCAACCTGCCGGTACGCTGCCTGGGGCCAGTGCCTGCCCCCATGGAGCGCCGCCAGAATCGCTACCATCTGCATGTCATGATCACGGCCCAGAAACGCAGCCACCGACACACGGCGGCCCACTGGCTGGTACAGTGGCTGGAAGCTCATCGCGATGCGCGCAAGGTGCGCTGGTCCGTGGACATCGACCCGCAAACACTGGCCTAGCCATGACAGCGCCCGCGACGCCCAGCCTGCCCCGGCCTGGAATACGGCTTTGAAACTGCGCGCCAATTGCCGATAATGGCCGTTTTGACGCTGCACCATTTGGGCGCTTGCACACGCCGCCACCGAAGACACCCGGATATTGACATGAAAGACACGATTATTGCTTTGCTCGAAGGCGCCGTTGATGCGCTCAAGCACCAAGGCGTGCTGCCCAACGATGTACAGCCGGTCATCAAGGTCGACCCCACCAAGGACAAAGCCCACGGCGACTACGCCACCAACCTGGCCCTGATGCTGGCCAAACCCGCCAGCATGAAGCCCCGAGAGCTGGCCGACGCCCTGGTAGCCGCCCTGCCCGCCAGCGACGCCATCCAGAAAACCGACATCGCAGGCCCCGGCTTCATCAACTTCTTTGCCGCCGCCGATGCCGCCGCCCAGATCGTTGCCCAGGTACTGGATAGCGGCGACGCCTTTGGTCGCAGCCTGATCGGCAAGGGCGAAAAAGTGCAGGTGGAGTTCGTCTCGGCCAACCCCACGGGCCCGCTGCACGTGGGCCACGGTCGCGGCGCCGCGATTGGCGACTGCCTCTGCCGCCTGCTGGAAGCCAGCGGCTATGACGTCACTCGGGAGTTCTACTACAACGACGCGGGCGCGCAAATCAACAACCTAGCGCTCTCCGTCCAGGCCCGTGCCAAGGGGCTGGGCCCCGAGGACGAGAGCTGGCCTGCCGATGGCTATCGCGGTGAATACATCGTCGATGTGGCCAACGATTACATGGCTGGCAAGACGGTCACCGCCGACGACCGCAAGGTGACGGCCAAGGCCGATGCCGACGACCTGGAAGCCATTCAGGCGTTCGCCGTGGCCTGGCTGCGCCGCGAACAGGATCTGGACCTCAAGGCCTTCGGCGTCGAATTCGACGTCTACTTCCTCGAATCATCCCTCTACGAGGACGGCAAGGTCGAGGCCACTGTCGAGTCCCTGGTCGCCAACGGCCACACCTACGAGCAGGATGGCGCGCTGTGGCTGCGCACCACCGACTTCGGCGACGACAAGGACCGCGTCATGCGCAAGCGTGAAGGCGGCTACACCTACTTCCTGCCCGACGTGGCCTACCACCTGAACAAGTGGCAGCGCGGCTTCAAGACCGTGATCAACGAGCAGGGCGCCGACCACCACTCTACCGTTACCCGCGTACGTGCGGGCTTGCAGGCACTCGGCGTGGGCATTCCGCAGGGCTGGCCGGACTACGTGCTGCACCAGATGGTCATGGTGACCCGCTCGGGCGTGGAAGTGAAACTGTCCAAGCGTGCAGGCAGCTACGTCACCATACGCGACCTGATCGACGAAGTCGGCCGCGATGCCACCCGCTTCTTCCTGGCCGCGCGCCGCGCCGACTCGCAGTTGACCTTCGATATCGACCTGGCGCGCTCCCAGTCCAACGACAACCCGGTGTACTACATCCAGTATGCCCATGCTCGGGTATGCAGCATGCTGCGCAAGGCCGAAGAGGCAGGCCAGCCCTTCGACCACGGCGTGGCAATGGCCAACCTGGCGCTGCTGGACAGCGATCAGGAAAAAGCCGTGCTCAACCGCCTGGCCCGTTACCCGGAAGTGGTCGAACATGCGACCCGCAATCGCGAGCCCCAGCAGGTGGCCCAGTATCTGCTGGATCTGGCGGGCGACTTCCACACCTGCTACAACGCCGTCAAGGTCATGGTCGAAGACGACACGCTGCGCAACACCCGCCTGGCGCTCGGTCTGGCCACGCGTCAGGTGCTGCGCAACGGGCTGGATCTGATGGGGGTCAGTGCCCCAGAGGAGATGTAATTCATGGCCAGCCCGCGTAACAAGCCGTCCCGTCGAGGCGCCACCTCGCAGCGTAAATCTGCTCGCCGCTCCGGCGACGGGTGGCGTATTCCCGGCTGGCTGTGGGGGGTGGCCGGGGTGGCCGCAGGCTTCTTCCTGGCGCAGCATCAGCACGGCACCGCCCCGTGGCAGGAGCAGAGCAGCACGCCCCAGGCCACGGTGCTGCCCAAGCCCTCCAGCGATGAGCGCGGAGACGCCCAGGGCACTGGGCAGGCAGCCTCGGCAGAGCCTGCCATGCCCACCTTCGAGTTCTACACGCTGCTTCCCGAAACCGAAGTCATCGCTCCGGGCGGCGCCATTCCGGCCAATATCACTCGGCCGGAAATCGCCGAGACTGCCGCAGAGGCCGCCAGCGACGCAGCAGCCTCGGACGACACGTCGCCAGGCGACACCGGCAGCAGCGCCAACGACCCGATTGCTCAGGTCATTGCCGCCAACACGCGGCCCAACGAACAGGCCGCCGTGGCAGCTACCCAGCCGCCTGCCGCCGCCAGCACAAGTTCCAGCACGCCGAACCGCTACGTGCTGCAGGCCGCCTCGTTTCGCGACCTCAGCGACGCCGAGCAGCTGCGCGGCCGGCTGCGCAACCTGAGCTTGCTGGCTCAGATCAGCGAAGTGCAGGCCAATGGCGACACCTGGCACCGTGTACAGGTAGGTCCTTACGAGGATACCCGAGAGCTGAACCGCGCCCAGGACCTGATGAGCACCCAAGGGATCGAACCCCTGCTGATACAGCTGCAGAACTGAGCTATCCCCCTGACCGCGCCTGAAGGCGCGGTTTTATCACCTGGCTTTCTCGAGCGGGCGGTTGATTTTTCATCAGCCGCCCGCATTTTGTTGGGAATCGCTTTTTTTACGGCCACCCAGGGTGGCCGATCAGTCATCGGGAGCGCGTCTCCCCCAAGGAGTTATCTCCATGACCACCATTGTCTCCGTTCGCCGCGGTAACCAGGTCGCCCTCGCTGGCGACGGCCAAGTGTCGCTGGGCAACACCGTGATGAAAGGCAACGCCAGCAAGGTTCGCCGCCTCTATCGCGGCAAGGTACTGGCCGGTTTTGCCGGCGGCACTGCGGATGCCTTTACCCTGTTCGAACGTTTCGAAGCTCAGCTGGAGAAGTATCAGGGCCATCTCACCAAGGCGGCCGTGGAGCTTGCCAAGGATTGGCGCACCGACCGCGCCCTGCGCCGCCTGGAGGCGCTACTGGCCGTGGCCGACCACAGCGCCTCGCTGATCATCACCGGCAACGGTGACGTGGTCGAACCCGAACGCGGCATCATCGCCATCGGCTCGGGGGGCAACTACGCTCAGGCCAGCGCCCGCGCGCTGCTCGAAAACACCGATCTCTCCGCCCGAGAAATCACCGAAAAATCCCTGCAAATCGCGGGTGACATCTGCGTATTCACTAACCACCACGTCACGCTCGAAGAGCTGAACATCGACGACCGTTGAGGCCCCTTATGACTCAGATGACACCCCGTGAAATCGTCCATGCGCTGGACCAGTACATCATCGGCCAGCAGGATGCCAAACGCGCCGTCGCCATTGCGCTGCGCAACCGTTGGCGGCGCATGCAGCTCGACGATGACCTGCGCCCGGAAGTCACCCCCAAGAACATTCTGATGATCGGCCCCACCGGCGTGGGTAAAACCGAAATCGCCCGCCGCCTGGCCAAACTGGCCCGTGCGCCCTTCATCAAGGTCGAAGCCACCAAGTTCACGGAAGTGGGCTACGTGGGTCGCGACGTGGAGTCGATCATCCGCGACCTGATGGAAGCCGCCATCAAGATGGTGCGCGAGCACGCCAAGGAAGAAGTCGGCCACCGCGCAGAAGATGCCGCCGAAGACCGCGTTCTCGATGCGCTGCTGCCGCCGCCCCGCGGCCAGGAAGAGCAGCCCCGGGACGATAGCAGCACGCGCCAGCTGTTCCGCAAGAAACTGCGCGAAGGCCAGCTGGACGACAAGGAAATCGACATCGAAATCACCGCCCAGAGCCAAGGCATCGACATCATGACGCCGCCGGGCATGGAGGAGATGACCAGCCAGCTGCAGAGCCTGTTCTCCAACATGGGCCAGCAAAAGCGTGAAACGCGTCGCGTTACCGTCAAGGAAGCCCTGGTGCTGCTGCGTGACGAGGAAGCGGGCAAGCTGGTCAACGAAGAGGAGATCAAGGCTCGCGCCGTCGAGGCCGTCGAGCAGCACGGCATCGTCTTCCTGGACGAGATCGACAAGGTAGCCAAGGGCAGCGGCCAGTCCAGCGGTGGAGAAGTGTCACGCGAGGGCGTTCAGCGCGACCTGCTGCCGCTGATCGAAGGCTCCACGGTGTCGACCAAATATGGCATGGTGAAGACCGACCATATCCTGTTCATCGCCTCCGGTGCTTTCCACCTGGCGCGGCCTTCCGACCTGATCCCCGAGCTACAGGGTCGTTTGCCCATTCGCGTGGAGCTGGACGCTCTCACTCCCGGAGACTTCAAGCGCATCCTCACCGAGCCTTCCGCCTCGCTGACCAAGCAGTATCAGGCGCTGCTGGGCACCGAAGGGCTGGACGTGGAGTTCACTGCCGACGGCATCGAGCGCATCGCGGAGATCTCCTGGCAGGTCAACGAAGGCACCGAAAACATCGGTGCGCGCCGCCTGCACACGGTCATGGAGCGGCTACTGGAAGAGGCCTCGTTCAAAGGCGGCGATATGGATAGCCCGCTGGTGATCGATGCAGATTACGTCAACGCGCAGCTGGGAGAACTGGCGGTGGACGAAGATCTCTCCCGCTATATTCTGTAACCTCTGTCGCACCCCGACACCTGGCTACCCTGGCCAGGTGTCGCTCGTGCCTGAGCGACGTAACGCCAACCATGAGTGCCCCGACCATGAACGCCTCCAACACCCACACGTCTACCCACACGCCCTCTAACACCGACGCCCCGGTCCCCACCCGAGTGCACTACCACAAGCAGGCCCGCGAGCTGGAACTCGGCTACGCCTCGGGCGACACCTACCGGCTGCCCGTGGAGCTGCTGCGCGTCTACTCCCCCTCTGCCGAAGTGCGTGGCCACGGTGGCGACACGGCGGTCCTGCAAGTGGGCAAGAAGGACGTCGGCCTGCAGAACATCACCCAGGCGGGTAACTACGCCCTCAAGCTGCACTTCGACGATGGTCACGACAGCGGCCTCTACAGCTGGAACTACCTGCACGACCTCGCGACGCATCAACACGCCTACTGGAACAACTACCTTGAGCGGCTGGAAGCAGCAGGCGCCTCCCGCGAGCCTGCGGGCATTCAATTCAAGCAGCTGTGACGCCGCGCCCCAGGTGAAGCGCAGACAAAGCAGGCTCGAGAAGGCTACAATGTTGCCAATCAATGATTGCGATGACCTTATGGTCGACTACTACCGCCTCGAACTCGGGAGCTGAAGCCCCATGAGCCCCACGGAAAAACGCACCACCCATTTTGGCTACCAGGAAGTCCCGGTCGACGAAAAAGCCTCACGCGTCGCCGATGTCTTCCACTCGGTCGCCGCTCGCTACGACGTCATGAACGACCTGATGTCCATGGGCATCCACCGTGTGTGGAAGCGCCTCACCATCGAGCGTGCTGGCGTTCGTCCCGGCCATCATGTGCTGGACATCGCTGGCGGCACGGGGGACCTGACCCTCAAGTTCTCGCGTCTGGTCGGCCCCCGCGGCAAGGTCGTCCTGGCCGACATCAACGCCTCCATGCTCAAGGTAGGCCGCGACAAGCTGATGGACAACGGCGTCGGTGGCAACGTCGAGTACGTCCAGGCCAATGCCGAGTGTCTGCCCTTCCCGGACAACAGTTTCGACTGCATCACCATCGCCTTTGGCCTGCGCAACGTGACCGACAAGGACGCCGCGCTACGCTCCATGGCACGGGTGCTCAAGCCCGGCGGCCGCCTGCTGGTGCTGGAGTTTTCCAAGCCCAACAACCCACTGCTCTCCAGGGCCTACGATGAGTATTCGTTCCGGCTGTTGCCCAAAATGGGCGAACTGGTCGCCGGCGACGGCGAAAGCTATCGCTACCTGGCCGAATCGATCCGCATGCACCCCGACCAGGAAACCCTGAAGGGCATGATGGAAACCGCCGGACTCGATCGAGTGGAGTACACCAACCTGACCGGCGGCATCGTCGCCCTGCACCGCGGCATCAAGCTATGACGCCTCGCACGCTGACCCAACGGACGATGAGGCCCGCATGCTAGTCACCCCGACCCTGCTGCTGGCCGGTTGTGAACGTACGCTGAACGCACTGCTTGCCCGTGACCCTGCTGCTCCTGGGCGGCTGGCCGCGCTGGCGGGCAGCCGCCTGCTGGTGCGTCTGGAAAAGCCACAGCTGGCGCTGCTGCTTTGCTATCACAATGCCGGACTGGACCTGCAGCACGGCGACGACGTCGATGAAAGCGACGTGGATGCGGTGGTCGAACTGACCCCGGAAACCCTCTCGGAGTGGCTCAGCGGTGCCTCCGTGGAGCGGCTGATGTTCGAGGGCAAGCTGGCCATTCGAGGCCAGGTGCACTTGCTGGAGGCCACCCGGGAGCTGCTGCTGGACCTGGAGATCGACTGGGAAGGCGAGCTGGCGCACTGGCTGGGTGACATGCCCGCCCATTCGCTGGCCGAAGGGTTGCGCCGAGCCGCGCGCTGGGGCCTGCGCGCCAAGGACGAGCTACTGCAGGATGTCTCGGAGTATGTCTTCGAAGAGGCACGCCTGCTGCCGGGCCGTCAGCAGCGCGACGTGCTGCGCGATCACCTCACCGAGCTGGAAATCGCCACCGACCGCCTGGATGCCAGACTGCAGCGCTTGAATCGGCGCCTTACCCAGCTGACCAAGGCCAGCGCGCCCGAGGAGCCGAGCGAATGAGCCTGCGGCTGTTCAAGATTCTCTGGGTAGTCACGCGGCACCGTTTGGACACGCTCGTACCTGCCGAGCGCATGCCGCTCTGGCTGCGGCTGCTGACCCGTTTTTCGCCTCTCCAACTGGTGCCGGTGGGCAAGCGCAGTCGCGGCGAGCGCCTGCGGCTGGCGCTGGAGGCACTGGGCCCGATCTTCATCAAATTCGGCCAAATGCTCTCGACCCGCCGCGACCTGCTGCCGGAAGACATTGCCGACGAGCTGAAACGTCTGCAGGATCAGGTGCCGCCCTTTGCTGGCGAGCTGGCAGCGGCCCGGGTGGAGAAAGAGCTGGGCATGACCCTGGTGGAGGCCTTTGCGGCCTTCGATCGCGTGCCTCTCGCCTCGGCCTCCATTGCCCAGGTGCATGCCGCCACCCTGCACGGTGGCGAAGAGGTAGTGGTCAAGATCATTCGCCCCGGCATCGACCGAATCATGCGCCAGGACATGGGGCTGATGTACCAGGTGGCGAAGCTGCTGGCCAAAGTGCCCGAAGCCAGACGCCTGCGCCCGGTAGAAGTCATTCGCGACTATGAAGCCACCCTGTTCGACGAGCTGGACCTCTACAAGGAGGCGGCCAACACCTCTCAGCTCAAGCGTAATTTCAAGGACTCGCCGCTCCTCTTCGTGCCCACCATCTACTGGCCCTACACGCGGCGACACGTGATGGTGCAGGAGCGCATTCGCGGCGTACCGGTGGCCGACCTGGAGACCTTGCGGGCCCGCGGCACCAATCTGAAAAAGCTCGCCGAGCGCGGCGTGGAGCTGTTCTTCACCCAGGTATTCCGGGACAACTTCTTCCACGCGGACATGCATCCCGGCAATATCTTCGTCAACTGTGACGACCCGGACGACCCCCAGTACATCGCCATCGACTGCGGTATCGTGGGCAGCCTCACCCGGGAAGACCAGGATTACCTGGCGCGCAACCTGCTGGCCTTTTTCCATCAGGACTATTACGAGGTGGCCTCCCTGCACATCGAGTCGGGATGGGTGGGCGAGAACACCCGTGCCAACGAATTTGCCGCGGCCATTCGTACCGTGTGCGAACCGATTCTGGAAAAGCCTCTGAAGGATATTTCCTTTGGGCAGGTGCTGCTGGGGCTGTTTCAAACGGCGCGACGCTTCAACATGGAAGTTCAGCCGCAGCTGGTGCTGCTGCAGAAAACCCTGCTCAACATCGAAGGGCTGGGGCGTCAGCTCTACCCGGAGCTGGACCTGTGGAGCACCGCCAAGCCCTACCTGGAGAAGTGGATGAGAGAGCGCGCGGGTATCGGCGGGCTCTGGGCATCGCTCAAGCGCCAGGCGCCGGAGCTTTCGCATCAGCTGCCAGAGCTGCCGGTGCTGGCACATCAGGCGCTCAGCCGCATGGAACATGAACACCGCCAGCGGCATCAGCAGGTCACCGCGCTCAGCCAGATGCGCCACCAGTTGAAACAACAGGGCAAACGCCAGCATCGGCTGCGCATCGGTCTGGCACTAGTGGCCATCGCGCTTGCCTGGCAGCCGCTGAGCAGTTGGGCCGCCACCCAGGATTGGCCGATTCTGGCAGCTGCCGGGGTCGGGTTGCTGCTGCTGATCTGGCAGTGAGCCTTTCCAGCGCGTGCCGGATGACACTCTATTGCGATGAATAACGAGAACACCATGACAGATGCCAACCAAGCTCCCGTACTGGACGCTCTGGCCGACGTTTTGAAACAGCGTCGCCATGCGCAACCAGAAGAATCTTATGTTGCCTCCTTGCATCATAAGGGTTTGAACAAGATACTCGAGAAAGTGGGCGAAGAGGCCACCGAAACGCTGCTGGCCGCCAAGGATGCCGAGCACGGCGATGAGCAGGCCCGTCAAGCGTTGATCGCCGAAACGGCCGACCTGTGGTTTCATAGCCTGGTCATGCTGTCGCATCTGGACCTGGACCATCAGCCCGTGCTGGACGAGCTTGCGCGACGGTTTGGAATCTCTGGTCACGACGAAAAAGCGTCCCGATCACAACGTTAACCCTGCATCCATGAGGAAACGCATATGTTAGGTGGTATCAGTATTTGGCAGCTGCTGATTGTTCTGGGCATCATCATCCTGATTTTCGGCACCAAGAAACTGCGTAACGTGGGCACCGACCTGGGCGGCGCGGTCAAGGGCTTCAAGAAAGCCATGCACGAGGAAGAGAAGGACGGCGACAAGCCCTCTGACCAGCCTCAGGCCAAGGTCGCCCACGAAGAGAACGGCAACACCTATGACGTTCAAGCTGAGCAGAAGCCAGCGGCAGACGTTCACTCTGGCGACCGCAACGAAGAGCGCAAATAACCCATGCTGGATATCGGCTTTCTTGAACTCATGCTCATCGGCGTCGTGGCACTGCTGGTGCTGGGCCCGGAACGCCTGCCCAAGGCGGCGCGCACGGCGGGTCTATGGATCGGCAAGATCAAGCGCACGGTATCCGGTATGCAGCGTGAAATCAGTGCCCAACTGGAAGCCGAAGAGCTGCGGCAAAAGCTGAATGAGCAGCAGAAAAAGCTCGATGACAGCCTGAAAAAAGCCAAGCAGGATGTCGAGAGCATTGCTGACGCCCCTTCAGCCTCGTCTGCCCAGCCTTCCGCCCAGGCAGACACCGAACAGCGGGTGGCCAGGGCCAGCGCACGACTGGATGACGCTTTGCAGACCGTGCGTGAAGACCTGCCGAGCGACACCGATACGGCCGATCAAAAGGATAGACCCCACTCATGAGCATGTCTGGCAACTCCCAGCCACCGCAAAACGACCAGGGCCAGGCGCCTCTCATCGAGCATCTGATCGAGCTGCGTTCGCGCTTGATGAAGGCGGTCGTGGTGATCCTGGTGATTTTCCTGGGGCTCTATGCCTTTGCCAACGATATCTACACCTTCGTGGCCGAGCCGCTGATGGCACTGCTGCCCGAAGGCTCCCAGATGATTGCCACCGAGGTCGCCTCGCCCTTCCTGGCACCTTTCAAGCTGACGCTGGTGGTGGCGGTCTTCATTGCCATTCCTTTCGTGCTGCACCAGGCCTGGGCCTTCGTGGCGCCGGGGCTTTACGATAACGAGAAAGCGCTGGCCATTCCGATTCTCGTTTCCAGCGTGGCGCTGTTTTATGCCGGGGCAGCGTTTGCCTATTACGTGGTGTTTCCGCTGCTGTTCGAGTTTTTTACCCAAACGGGGCCGGAAAATGTCGCGGTGATGACCGACATCAACCAGTACCTGAATTTCGTGCTCAAGCTGTTCTTTGCGTTTGGCGTGGCCTTTGAAATACCCATCGCCACGTTCCTGCTGATTCTCTCCGGCGCGACGACCGTGGAAAGCCTGTCGAAAAAGCGCCCGTATATCATTCTGGGGTGCTTTGTCGTCGGTATGCTGCTGACGCCGCCCGATGTGATTTCTCAGAGCCTGCTGGCGATTCCCATGTACTTGTTGTACGAAGTGGGGTTGCTGTTTGGCCGTCTGGTGCGCAAGCCCAGAAACGCCAAGCAAGCGCAGGCCGAGGAAGAGCAGACCGACTAGCCGTAGTGAATGCTGACGGCCATTAAAAAGCCTCTGTCATCCCACGATGACAGAGGCTTTTTCCCTACGGGCGGGCTTGCCAGCCTAGCCCATCATTTCATCGATACGGTCCACCAGCTTGAAGATGCCCGTGGCGGCTTCACTGATACGCGTCGCCAGCATATAGGCAGGCGTGGTGACCACGCGATGTTCGAGATCCACGACGATCTCTTCTACGCCGCAGCTACGGTGCAGCCCCCCCATGGCGCTGATCGCACCCGCCACACCGGGGTCATGCCCTACCGTCACGGCAATGCCATCCCCCAGCAGCCGTGGCACCATGACCGGGGCAATGCACATCAAGCCAATCGGTTTGGCGTCTTCCTTGAACCCTGCCAGCGCCTCCTTGACGCTTTCCAGCACCTGCATCTCGTCGCCTTGCATGGCAAAGTCGGACAGGTTCTTGGCAACGCCAAAGCCGCCAGGCACGATCACCGCATCGAAGTCATCGGACACCAGCTCGGTGATCGGACTGATCTCGCCACGCGCCAGACGGGCCGACTCCTGCAGCACATTGCGTCGCTCACCCTCCACCGGCGTCTGATCCAGGTGGTTGATGACATGGTGCTGCTCTACATCGGGTGCAAAGCAGCGATACCCGATGCCCAACTGATCCAGACGCAGCAGTGTCAGGGTCGTTTCGTAGATTTCCGAACCGTCGAACACGCCACAGCCGGCTAATACCACCGCTACCTGCTTGGTCATACCTCTCTCCTTGTCGAAGCCATGCGAATGGCTGAGTGACTCACTTTAGTCAGTCTGCCCTGCGGCCACAAGGCGGCTTTCGCTGCATGGCATGACTGATATACTCAACCCACGCCCAGAGAGTTGACCGCGCTGTTGGCCAATGCTCGTGGGGCACCCTTTTCGAGACTGCCTGGAGAGAGCCGTTGAACACCTCAAGCCCGCGCCACTTCCCCGCCACCCGAATGCGCCGCATGCGCCGGGACGACTTCTCACGCCGCTTGATGCAGGAGTCGACCCTGACGCCCAACGACCTGATTCTGCCGGTGTTCGTGCTGGAAGGCGAAAATCAGCGTGAAGCGGTGGCCTCCATGCCCGGCGTGGAGCGTCTATCCATCGACCTGCTGATCGAGCAAGCCAAAGAGGCCCATGCCCTGGGCATACCGGCCCTGGCACTGTTTCCGGTGATCGGCGCCGAGCAAAAAAGCGAGCTGGCCGAAGAAGCCTACAATGCCAGTGGCCTGGTACAGCGCACCGTGCGCGCCCTCAAGGAAGCCGTGCCAGAGCTTGGCATCATCACCGATGTGGCGCTGGACCCCTACACCAGCCACGGTCAGGACGGCATTCTCGATGCTCAAGGCTACGTGCAAAACGACCGTACGGTGGACACGCTGCTCAAGCAGGCTCTTTCTCATGCGGAAGCCGGCGCCGACGTCGTGGCCCCCTCCGACATGATGGATGGCCGGATTGGTGCGATTCGCCAGGTACTGGAGCAGGAGCAGCTGCACAACGTGCGCATCATGGCGTACAGCGCCAAGTACGCGTCGAACTACTACGGCCCCTTCCGGGATGCCGTCGGCTCCGCCGCCAACCTGGGCAAGGCCGACAAACGCACCTATCAGATGGACCCCGCCAACAGCGACGAAGCACTGCACGAAGTGGCGCTGGACATCGCCGAAGGCGCCGACATGGTGATGGTCAAGCCAGGCATGCCTTACCTTGACGTGGTGCGGCGTGTCAAAAGCGAGCTGCAGGTGCCGACCTTCGCCTATCAGGTGAGCGGTGAGTACGCCATGCACCGCGCGGCTTTCGACAACGGCTGGCTGGCCGCAGAGCCGGTGATTCTCGAATCGCTGATGTGTTTCAAACGGGCAGGTGCCGACGGCATATTGACCTACTTCGCGTTGGAAGCGGCGCGTCTTTTGCAGCGCTGACGCCATCAAGATGACAAATAGGTGACACCTGTTTGTCATCTTCCCCCTGCATACTTGACACAATTCGCGTTATAACAAGCAGCATGGGCAAGCGCCATTACCGCAGGGGGCCAGCATGGAAGACAACTCAGCCGATTCCAACACCGATGTCAGCAGTGCAGTGCCCGGTAACGAGACTTTCGTTAGCGACAGTACCGAGGTACTGCCTTTACGGGTCAACCGTACACCGACAGGAGTACAGGCCCGTGAAGTACTCCCGGAAGCCAACCTGGATGACCCACAGCTCTACTTCAATCGAGAGCTTTCGCACCTGCAGTTCAATATTCGCGTGCTGGAGCAGGCGCTGGACGATGCGCACCCGCTGCTGAACCGTCTCATGTTCCTGCTGATCTTCTCGTCCAACATGGACGAATTCTTCGAAATCAGGGTCGCAGGGCTCAAACATCAAATGGCGCTGGGCGATGACACCACCGCAGCAGATGGCCGTTTGCCCAAAGCCGTGCTGGCAGAAATCTCAACCATTGCCCATCAGCAAATCGCCCGCCAGTACACGATTCTCAACGACACCCTGCTGCCCGCCCTGGAGGCTCAGGGGCTGCGCTTTCGTCGTCGCGACCAGTGGAACGAGGCGCAAAAGGCCTGGGCGCGTGAGTTTTTCGATAACGAGATCATGCCGGTCATCAGCCCCATCGGCCTGGACCCCTCGCATCCGTTCCCGCGACTGGTCAATAAAAGCCTCAACTTCATCGTCGAGCTGGAGGGCAAAGATGCCTTTGGCCGGGCTGGCGGCATGGCGATTCTGCCCGCACCGCGCTCGCTGCCTCGCTTGATGGCCTTGCCCAAGGAGCTGTGTGCAGAGGGCTACACCGAATACGTCTTTTTGTCTTCGCTCATCCATGCCCATGCCGAGGAGCTGTTCCCTGGCATGCGCGTGCGCGGCTGCTACCAGTTCCGCCTGACCCGCAATGCGGACATGAGCGTCGACCCCGAAGAGGTCTCCGACCTGGCATCGGCGTTACGCGGGGAGCTGCTGGCACGCCGCTATGGCAGCGGCGTACGCCTGGAGGTCGCCGATAACTGCCCGGACGACCTCATCAACTTCCTGCTGCGCCAGTTCGAGCTGGACAACGACGACCTGTATCGTGTGCAGGGCCCGGTGAACCTGACCCGTATGCTGGCCGTGCTGGGTGACGTGGACCGCCCCGAGCTGCTCTATCGCCCGTTTACCCCCAGCGTGCCCAAGGGCTTGAAGGGCGGCAGCCTGTTCAGCGCCATTGCCAAAAACGACATTCTTCTGCACCACCCCTTCCAGGCCTTCTCCCCCATCGAAGATCTGCTGCGCGAAGCCGCACGCGACCCGGACGTACTGGCGATCAAGCAGACGCTCTACCGCACCGGGGCCGACTCCTCCATCGTCAGCGCGCTGGTAGAAGCCGCCAGCCAGGGCAAAGAGGTCACCGTGGTCATCGAGCTACGGGCACGCTTCGACGAAGCAGACAACCTGCAGCTCGCCTCGCGCCTGCAGGAAGCCGGGGCCATCGTCATCTACGGCATCATGGCCTACAAGACCCACGCCAAAATGCTGCATATCGTCCGCCGTGAGCGCGGCGAGCTGCGTCACTATGCGCACCTGGGCACGGGCAACTACCATGCCAAGACCGCCAAGCTGTATACCGACTACAGCCTGCTGACCGCCAACAAGGCGCTGTGTGCCGACGTGCACAAGGTCTTCCAGCAGCTCTCGGGCATGGGCCGCGCGCGCAAGATCGATACGCTGCTGCACGCACCGTTCACGCTGCACGAGCGGCTGGTGGAAATGATCGACCGGGAAGCCCAGGTCGCCCGCAAGGGCAAACGTGGCCATATCATCATCAAGTGCAACTCGCTGACCGAGCCCAAGCTGATCAAGGCGCTTTACCGAGCCTCTCAGGCGGGCGTGGAGTGCGACCTGATCATTCGCGGCATGTGCTGCCTGAAACCCGGCGTGCCGGGCGTGTCGGACAACATTCGCGTGCGCTCGATCATTGGCCGCTTTCTGGAACATACCCGAGTCTTTCACTTCCATAACGACGGCAAACCGGAAATCTGGTGCTCCAGCGCCGACTTCATGTCGCGCAACATGTTCCACCGCGTGGAAACCTGCTTCCCGTTGCTGGACAAGAAGCTCGCCACCCGGGTGCGCAAGGACCTGGAGACCTACCTGGTCGATAACTGCCAGAGCTGGCTACTGCAGAGCGATGGCAGCTACCAGCTCCAGGACCCTGGCCACGGCGATGCCATCAGCGCCCAGGAAACGCTGCTCTACGCTTACGCCACGAAGAGCTGACGACGCCCAGGCACCTTGAGTGGCCGCCACCGTTGGAAACTCAGGGGGCGTCTGGATAGGGGAATGTTCGAGGGTATGCGACACTGTCATATGTGACGCTGAATAACAGCCAAGCTGTTTCATTACCTATGACAGATACTCACCATGATTGAGCTACGCCATTTGCGCACGCTACTGGCGCTGAGGGAAACGGGGTCGCTGGTGGAAGCCGCCGAGCGCGTGCACCTCACCCAGTCGGCGCTTTCCCACCAGTTGAAAGACCTGGAAGGCCGTATCGATAGCGCGCTGTTCGTGCGCAAGACGCGCCCCGTGGAATTTACCCGCGCCGGTTTGCGCCTGTTGGCGCTGGCCGATGACATTTTGCCCGAAGTACGCAAGGCCGAGCGAGACCTGGCGCGCTTGGCAGGCACCGAGCAGGGACGCCTGCACATGGCCATCGAATGCCACAGCTGCTTTCAGTGGCTGATGCCCACCGTGGACTATTTTCGTGACCATTGGCCGGAGGTGGAAATCGACATCCCCAGCGGCCACCATTTCGACCCGCTACCTGCCCTGGCACGCGAGCAGCTGGACCTGGTCATCACCGCCGACCCTCAGCCGCTGGAAGGGGTGCACTACGAGCCATTGTTTCGTTACGAGGGGTTGTTGGCCGTAGCCCGACAGCATCGCCTGGCGGGCAGTGCCTATGTTCTGCCCGCCGCCCTGGCCGAAGAGACGTTGATCACCTACCCGGTGGAGCAGTCACGACTGGACGTCTTCACCCAATTTCTGACGCCCGCCAATGTGCGCCCAAAGGAGATTCGTACGGCCGAACTGACCATCATGATGATGCAGCTGGTGGCCAGCGGCCGTGGGGTTTGCGCGCTGCCCAACTGGGCCTTGACCGAGTATCTGGAGCGCCACTACGTCAGTGCCGTCAAGCTGGGCGAACAAGGTATCTGGAGCACGCTGTACGCGGCCATTCGTGAAGAGACCATGGAAGCGCCGTGGATGCAGGACTTTTTACGCACGGCTCAGGAGACCTCCTTTGCGGTACTCTCCGGGATCAGGCCGGCGAATCGCGACGAGGAATGAGCAGGGTAAAGCGGGCGCCGCCCAGCGCTGGGCTGCTGTCCACGGTGACACTGCCGCCATGGCCACTCATGATTTTCTGCACGATGGACAACCCGAGGCCATACCCGCCCGAGCTGCGGGCTCGGCTATCGTCCAGCCGGGCAAACGGCTTGAAGATATCGGCACGAGCTTCCGGCGGTATGCCCGGCCCATCGTCTTCCACGTCGATGCGCACGAGGTGGGGTTCATCCCAAAGCCGAATGATCACCTGTGATTTGCTGTAACGACAGGCATTGCCCACCAGATTCTGTAGCGCCCGTTGAAGATAGCGAGGCTCGGCCAGCAGTTCGATGTCTGGGCCAGGGTCGAGCTCAAGCGTGAGGCCTGCGTGCAGCGGGGCCAGGGTATCGATGACCCGGTTGGCCATGGCACGGCAGTCGACCAGACTCATTTCAAGCTCGGCACCGTGCAGGGTGTCTCCCCCCAACCGGGCATAGGTCAGAATCTCATCGACCAGTTCGTCCAGCTCTGCAATATCGGCATCGATACCCTGCAGCTGCCTCTGAATGGCTGGCTGGTCGGTCATGTCTTCCACCATCTGCACGGCAAAGCGGATACGCGCCACCGGGGTACGCAGCTCATGGGAGACCGCGCGGATCATCTCCTGCTGGCCACGGAGCAAGCTCTGTACCTGATTGGCCATACCGTTGAAAGCCATGCCGACACGGCCGAGAAAATCACCGCTTTCCACTTTTACACGGGTTTCCAGGCGGCCACTGGCGATGCGGGTTGCCGCCAGCTCCAGTCGCGCCATGCGTGATTCGATACTGCGCATGATCAGATAAACGATCAGGCTGAGCACGGCCATCAGGCCGACCAGCAAGGGGAGATGCAAGTTGAGCGGCAGCGTATCGCCCCGCGTGACGGGGCCTGCCTGTAGCCACTGGGGCGTGTCACCCGGCGGGACGGGGAGCTGGTAGACCAGCGTGATGGCGAGCTTGTCGGACATCAGCCGAGTGATGACACCCCCCAGTGTCATCTGAAAGCGCTGTTCGGCGGTCAGGTCTTCTGGTGGTGCGCTCAGCAGCGTCAATGGCCAGCTACCAGAACGCAAGTGCCCCAGCGCCTGGGTACGCTCTGAGGGTGGCATATCTGCCAGCCACTCGCCCAGCGCTACCAAGGTCCCCTGCCACTGGCGCTCGCCCCAAGCGGCAAAATTCGCCTCCAGCACCCATGCCTCGTGCTGGCGTGACGAACCTGGCAGGCGCTGGCGCAGCTGCCAGGGGGGCTCCTCCACCAGCACGTTGCCTCGCTCGATACGTGTGCGCTCGAAGTAGCCCAGCGGCGTATCCGCCATGCGACGCAGCGCCAACTGCATGCCAAGCCGTTCGGCAAGCTCACCCAATAGCGCTTCCCGCTCGTCCTCTGCCACGCTGGCCAGGCGCTGAGTCATCATCGACATGGGCAACGCAGCCAGCTGTTCTCGGTAATCTTCCCGACGCACTTGCTCGATGAACGAGCGTCCCCCCAGTGCAATCAGGAACACCACGCACAGCGCCAGCCCGAGCAGCAGATAAAAACGTAAGAACGAGCCGTGACTCAGCACTCGCCGCATTGGGCGACCTCTCCTGGTTAGCTGTCCTTGACGAACAGATAGCCCTTGCTACGCACCGTCTTGATCCGGTGAGGCTGATTGGGGTCATCGCCAATCTTGGGTCGGATACGGGAGACCCGCACGTCGATCGAGCGATCCTGACCATCGTACTTGATGCCGCGCAGGTCGCTGAAAATCTCTTCACGCGTCAGTACCCGCCCAGCATTACGTGCCAACAGCCACAAGAGGTCGAATTCGGCGCTGGTCAGATCGATCCGATCACCTGCCAGCCAAGCCTCGCGGGTGGCATTGTCGATTTCCAGGTTCTCGAACTTCAGGCGCATTTCACCATCGGGAGCAGGGCCGTCGGCACGTCGCAACAGGGCACGCATACGGGCCAGCAGCACCCTCGGCTGTACCGGCTTCGGTACGTAGTCATCGGCGCCCATTTCCAGCCCCAGCACCTGATCCAGGTCGTCGGTGCGCGCGGTGAGCATCATGATCGGCCCGGCGAAATTGGGCCGCACGCGGCGGCAGATGGCCAAGCCATCCTCACCGGGCAGCATGAGATCCAGAATCACCAGATCCGGCTGCAGCGTCAGGATACGATCTACCCCCTTGGCACCATCCGCCTCGATCGTCACTTGAAAGCCGTTGGCTTCCAGGTAGTCACGGGTGAGCTCCGCCAAGCGCTGATCATCTTCAATAATCAGCACATGATCCTGGTCGGGGTAGTCGGGCGTTACCGCCTCCTGCGACCCAAGTGCTTGAAATTGCTGTTCCAAGTGATCCACCATCCTTTTCCTTCACTCCGCTTAGGCAGTTTGTGTTGTCACCCGCACACCCCCTCTGCAACCGCAGGTTGTGACCGCTTTCAGGATACCCTAAAACCGAGGTAACGCCTGCCCTTTGATCAACGTTCAGTACCCATCTCCCTGACGTTTCCGTGGGTGGCTTGATTCTTCCACCATCAAGCGCTAATGTGAAGGCGCAACTGTCGACAATGTGGCAGGAGGATATCGCCATGGAAAATGGCAAGGCAAAAAGTGTGATCAAGCGTGTTTATGTACCCACCCAAGTGCGCGATCTGCCCAACGGTGAGAAGTTGAAAATCCCGGGGCATTACAAGGCCCCACCCAGCGATAGTAACAGCTGACTCGAGCGCGTCCATCGCATTGATCGCAAAAAGGCAGGCCCATTGGGCCTGCCTTTTTCAATACTTGCCTTCAGTCGTACTAGCCGTCGAGCACGCTACCCTTTGGGCCCCAGCAGGAACCAGGCTATCAGGCCCACCAGCGGGAACATCAGCAGCACGATAATCCATAGCAACTTGGCAAGACCGCCTGCCGAACTCTTGGCAACCTTGACAATGGCCCACACGACAATGACGAGCCAAATCAAACCTAACAAACCGCCGACTTCAATACCCATGATCTCTCCTTGGTGGGTTGCATCCGTGAGCATTTAGCTAAGCACATGTTAGGCAAGCGCACAAGTTTGGTTCAAGGTTCTGGCACACGCAGAATCATTTCCCCACCACGAATCTCGATGGCCAGATGATTCAGAAAACTCATGCCCAACAGGACGGTATCTCGCTCCATGCCTGGGCTGATGGAGCCCTGCACGTTACTCATGCGAATGCCGCCCAGCACCACTTCATCCAACTGGGTCAGGCTGCCTTCGACCCGGCCATTGGCGGTATTGAACCAGGCGCGCCGCCCCGGCTCCAGGCCCAACTGCGATGCCAGCTCCCCAGGCACGGCCACATAGGTCGCGCCGGTATCCAGCAAGAACGTGACGCTTTCGCCGTTGATCTCACCAGGCGCTTCGAAATGTCCGGCACGGTTGCGCTTGAGCGTGACAGGGCCATTCTCCGGCGACGTATTCATGATCTGGGCATTGGGGTACAGCATCTGCTCGAGCCCCCCCTGTATCCACCAGGTGCCCACGGCGATCAGCAGCACCCAGAACAGCAGCATCATGACGATACCGCCTCGCTGTGACTTGGCTGTCGTCATGCTTTACCTCGCGACATCAGGAGCTTTTCCAGGCCGTCGCAGCATCGCGACCCCGGCGTTCATTCACGAACATACAAATCAGCATAGCCGTTATGAACAGCACCACACACAGGAGAATGGAAGCCTGCAGGCCTATCAAAGCCTGCAACACACCCAGCATGACGATCCCCATGACGCCTGCCAGCTTGTTGGCCAGGCCCCAGAAGCCAAAGAACTCGGCGGATTTGGGCAACGGGGAAAAGACCCCCACCAGGGCGCGGCTGGCGGACTGACTGGAGCCCAGGCTCAAGCCCGCCAGGCAGCCTACCCACAGGAAGAGATGCTGCGCCTGCCACTCCAGCCCGAAACGGCCATTCAACCAGGCCGTGAGTTCCGGCGTGGCCCATATGGCGACGATGGCGGCTATCCATAGCCCAAGGGTCATCTGATAAGTGCGTTTGGCACCCAGGCGATCCTGCAAAAAGCCAAAACCGATGGCCCCGGTGGCCGCAGTCACCTGGACGATGATGAACATGATGTTGCGTATGCTCTCATCCCAGCCAATGACCTGTGCACCGTAAATGAAGGCAAAGGCGATGATGATGTAAACACCGGCCATGGAGAACAGCAGCGACACCAGAAAAATGCTCAAATCCTTGAAGTAACGCAGCTCATGAAAGGTGCCCATGATCCGCTGCCGAGCAATCTGACGGTAAGGGACGCCAGCGGGCTGCGGTATGCCACGCTCTTTCAGCCACAGGAACGTAGGGATTGCCGCCAACAGGAAGAACCCGGCTGCGAAGGGTCCCACCCAGCGGATTCGCTCGAAATTATCCGCCGTCGCCTCTCCCAGCACCATCAGCGTGAAACCTGCAGCCACCAGTCCACCCACATAGCCTAACGCCCAGCCAAACCCGGAAATTCTCCCCAATGCATCCGGTGGGCCCAGCTCGGGAAGAAAGGCAGCAATGAACGACTCCCCCATGGAGTAGGCATAGTTCGACAGCACGATCAGCAATAACCCCAGCACCACGTAGCCCGGCGCCACGAAATAGAGCATGGCGGTGGTCAGCACCGTGGCCAGATAGCTGAAGAACAGAAAGCGTTTTTTCTCGGCACGGTAATCCATGATCGCGCCACACAAGGGAGCACTAACCACTACCATCAGATAACTGATCGCCAGCGCAAGGCTCCAAAGAAAGTTGGCCAGCCGATAGCCATCATTGCGATCACCCACAATGACGGTGGTAAACAGCTCGCCAAAAACCACGGTAATAATTAATAACGTGTAGGCTTGATTGGCAAAATCGAACATTGCCCAGCCGAAAATTTCCCGGCGGGAAGCGTAAGGCGTTTTAGCCATTGGAGCAGCACTGGGCAGCATAAAAGTACTCGCGTGGAAAGAAGCTCAAGATTAGCAGCACCAAATGCAATACCGCCATAAAAGCGTTAACAGAATAGAGGTGACAGCGCTATCAAGTTACTCTAACTTTGCTGGATTATATAATGACAGGGACACACCAGGATGGGACTCGGCAAGTTGATCAACAAGCGAGGGGGAGCTGTACTCTCAGTGTGGCTGGGCAGTTGCCTTGCTTCATTGTCTGCGTTTGCCGATGCGCCACCTGCCTCGCTTGCCGGGTTGACGTTCATTACCGAAGAGTACCCCCCCTATAACTATCTCCAGGCAGGCGAGATAAAGGGCACCTCGGTGGACCTGCTCGAGGCCATGCTGGCGCACACCAGCACCCCTCTCAAGCGTGACACCATCCGTTATTTTCCTTGGGTAAGAGGCTACGAAATTGCCTTGAACCGCCCCAATACCGTGCTCTTCTCCACCACTCGCACCCCTTCCCGAGAGCCACGCTTTCACTGGGTTGGCCCCATTGCCCGAGACCGAGTGGTGCTGCTGGCGGCAGAAGGCGCCCTGCACCCTGTCACTTCCCTGGAAGACGCCATACAGCAGGGCCTGAGCGTGGCCGTCATCCGTGAAGACATTGGCGCCCAGGCGTTGATCGAGGCGGGTTACCCGGAACGATTGATTCGCCCCGCCATCGACAATCGCAGCGCACTGCACATGTTGCTGCACCAACGGGTCGACCTATGGGCGTACAGCGAGGATGTGGCTCGCTGGATCGCCGAACAGGAAGGCTATCGTGCCGAGGTAGTGACTTCTTTATATACACTCAGCGAATCTTATCTATACTTTGCCCTGAACACTGACACCGACCCGCAGTTGGTAACGCAGTTGCAGCAGGCGCTGGAGCGGGTGAACGCTTACTCGGCAGTCACACAGGCATACCATGATGGCTAGACAGCGTTGGCGACGACTCCTCTGGAGAAGCAGCATGGTGATGCTGTGGCTGTGCGGTTGGCTGAGCTCCCCTGCGTTTGCCCACTTGCCACCACTGACCATCAATACGGAAGAGTACCCTCCGTTCAATTATCACAACGATCAGGGCGTCGTGGTCGGCTCGGCGACTCAGCAACTCCGTAATGCGCTCATGCACGCCGGTATCGATGCCGAGTTCCGCCTGCTGCCCTGGGCACGCGCCTATACCGAAGCCCAGTTGCGTGACCATCACTGCGTGTATTCCACCACGCGCACCGCCGCACGCGAGCAGCAGTTCCTCTGGGTGGGGCCATTGGTCATCAACGAGTGGTCGGCTTTCAGTCTGGCCACGCCGCCGGTACCGCTGGACGCCACTCAGTTGGCGGACCTGCAAGGCAAACGGGTGGGCAGCTTCCGGGAAGACGCTGTCGGCGATTACGTGGAGAGCCAGGGTGTGCCCGTGCTACGAGCCCCGAGTGAACGTGAAAACATGGCGCGCCTGGGCGCAGGACTGCTGGACGTGATCGTCACCGGGCGTGCCACGGCCGAGTACCTGGCCAACGCTCAGAATCTGGCAGTACAGCACCTGTTTACCTTTTATTATGCCCCGCTGTACCTGGCTTGCCACCCTAGCGTAGGTGTTGAAACCACCCGCCTGCTGCAACGCCATCTGGACACGCCCCCAGCGCCGACACAGGAGCCAGCGCCGTGAGCGTTGACAAGAGACCCTTCATGAGTGGCCGACTCACTCTCAAGCAGGCGCTGCTGACCCTGATGATTGCGCTGGTGATCAGCCTCATTGCAGGCAGCCTGGAGCTGGTGGGCCATGCCAGCACGATGCGTGAAGAGGTCAAACAGCGTACCTCGCAACAGCTGGCCATCGTCAACGGAGCAGCTGCCGAGGCCGCGTTTCAGCTCAACCCGGACTTGGCACACCAGATTGCCTATGGGCTCTTCAATGGCAACGACATTGCCCAGGTGGCCGTGCGTGACGACTTCGGCCGCGCGCTGGCAGCCTTTGACATGCAAGACCCCCGGCCCGACAGCTGGCTGGGCAAGCGGCTGTTCGGCGATATCATTCATCATGCGATGCCGCTGAGTTACTACATGGGCAGCGGAGCGCCGGAAGCCACCGTCGGTGAAATCGTCCTCTCGCTGGATGACAGCTATCTGGCCAGCCAGTTTCTGGAACGCGGCTACTCCGTCGTGGGAAGAAGCATGATCGAAGCGTTTCTATTGAGCAGCCTGGTCATTGTCTTCTTTCACTTCTTCATCACGCGCCCGCTGCTCAAGGTACATGCGGCCATCATCCATACCGACCCCACTCGCCCCGGCCAGTGGCCAAAACCCACCCTGGCCTGGCACCGCAACGATGAGCTGGGGCACCTGGTAGAGAGCCTCGACCATTTGCTGCGTGAATTCCAGTCAGGGCTGGAGCAGCGCGACCATCTTCACCAGTTGTCACAGTACGACGGCCTCACCGGCGTCGCCAACCGCCGCCATTTCGACATGTTCCTGGCCAAGCAGTGGCAGCGCTGTGCGCGCCAGCACCAGCCCTTGTCGGTCATATTCATCGATATCGACAACTTCAAGGAGTTCAACGACCACTACGGTCATGCCATGGGCGACGATACCTTGCGCGCCGTGGCCGAAGCGCTCAACGGCTGCATAAACCCGCACCGGGACCTGTTGGCCCGTTACGGCGGGGAAGAGTTCGTCTGTGTACTACCAGGCCTGGGGGCCGAAGAGGCCATGCAGATCGCCGGCTGTCTGCGTCAAGCAATCCTGGACTTGGCGATCCCCCATGCCTACTCCACCACGCATTCGCACTTGACCGCCAGCATGGGCATCGCCACGACCACCCCCGACCACCCCTTGGGTCATGACGACTTGCTGAGCAGCGCCGACCAGCAGCTCTATCATGCCAAGCGTCGCGGACGAAACCGCATCGAAACGCAAAAACGCCCGGCTTAGCCGGGCGTTTTTGCAATGGCACCACACCGCTGGGCTCGTCACAGCAGCCAGTGCGCCAGTACGGCGGAAAGCCCCACCAACATCGCAGTCACCACTGCCACCGTCACGATGCGATCCAGCCAGCGGTCGAAGGCCATCCCCTTGGGCTGCCTTCGCGTGGCTCCGTGACGTTCCTGTCTGGCCATCAGCACGCCTGCTCCATTGGTGCTTCCTCTATGATTGACGCTGTTGACTAGCTGTTGATACGCCGATTCACCACATTGGGCGCACGACGCAGCCGCTCCTCTTCACCCAGCAGTTCGGCCTCGAAGGCATCTGCCCCCACCGGGGTTTCCCCATGACGCCGATACAGCTGAGTCAGCATGGCTTTGCGGTCGGCACGCAGCTCGCGCACCAGGACGACTACCATCATATACAAAATGAACGTAAACGGTAGCGCCGACAGCACCGCTGCCGACTGCAGCCCGGAGAGCCCGCCTGCCACGATCAGCGTCAGACAAATCGCCGCGATCAGCACGCCCCAGATAATCCGCTTGTACAACGGCGGATTGATGGAACCATTATCGGTCATTTGCGCCACGATATACGACGCCGAGTCTGCCGAGGTCACCAGAAAAATGAAGATCAGCATCATGGCAATGACCGACAGCACACCGGAAAACGGCATCAGGGCAAACATCTCGAACAGCGCCACCGTGATATTCGCCTCCGTGGCCGCCGCCAGGCCCACATCCCCGTTGAGCTCCATGTTCAACGCAGCGCCGCCAAATACGCCGATCCACAGGCAAGCCAGCAAAGGCGGGACGAACAGCACGCCAAACACGTACTCCTTGATCGTACGCCCACGGGAAACCCGAGCCACGAAGGTGCCGACGAAAGGAGACCAGGCAATCACCCAGGCCCAGTAGAAGATCGTCCAGTTGCTGGCCCATTCGTTGTCGCTGTAGGGAGAGATACGCAGGCTCATGCCAATGAAGTTCTGCAGATAATCCCCGATCCCCAGCGTGATGGTTTCCAGAATGGCGACCGTCGGCCCGGTAACCAGCACATAGACCATCAAGCCGATGCACAGCACCATGTTGAGATTGGATAGCCGCTTGATGCCTTTATCCAGCCCTGACCAGGTAGAAGCCATGTAGGCACAGAACATCACCAGCAGGATCACGAACTGCCACCAGCCGTTCTCAGGCAAGCCAAAAACGGCGTTCAAGCCACCGTTCATCTGCAGTACGCCCAACCCCAGCGAGGTCGCGACCCCCATGACCGTGGCGACGACCGCAAACACATCCAGCCAGGACGCGTAGGGGCGCACTCGTGGATGTTTTGCGGTAACCGAAGAGAGAACCGACGACACCAGCCCCGCCTGGCCTTTGCGAAACTGAAAGTAGGCAATGATCAGTCCCACGACCGAAAATGCCGCCCACTGGTGGATGCCCCAATTGAAATAGCTGTACTGAATGGCGTAACGGGCAGCGGCTTCGCTTTCTGCAGGAACGTCTCCGTAAGGGGGTTCGATGTAATGCGACATGGGTTCGGCCATTCCGTAGAACACCAGGCCTACCCCAAAACCGGCCGCCAGCAGCATGCTGATCCATGAAAAAAAGCTATAGCTCGGTGTACTGTCCTGCGGGCCAAGACGTACTTTGCCGTATTTGCTCAAGGCAAGACCGACCAGAAAAACCACAAAGCCAAACACCGAAAACAGATAAAACCAGCCAAACAGTTCCGTGATGGTTGTCAGTGCCGTTTCGGCGGCATTGCCAAAGGCCTCTGGAAAGGCTGCACCAATAATGACCAAGCCGAAAATAATGATCGCTGATGCGATAAATACCGACTTACCTCCATGGTTCGTCATATCACCACCCTGGTTAATGAACTTGGTAAACACTTTTGTGCGCTCGCATAAATCCTAACACTCAATGTGGGAAGTCGCATGTCAGGCGCTTCACACCGCACAATTAGCGTTTACTCATTTACGAATCAGCCAAATGCAGATTGCAAGAGTGAACGTAACTATTCAGCACCGGTTGGCTGAGTCGGGGCTTCTTGCTGCATGAAGGCTGGCACCTCCCCCGCAAACAGTTGCTCCAGTGCGGTATGCGCCGCCACCC